>NZ_JBBOUI010000001.1:2278750-3607500 GCF_038005985.1 Solibacillus sp. FSL R7-0682 | reverse complement strand
GGGAAACAGCCCAGACCACCAGCTAAGGTCCCAAAGTAATCGTTAAGTGGAAAAGGATGTGGCGTTGCTTAGACAACCAGGATGTTGGCTTAGAAGCAGCCATCATTTAAAGAGTGCGTAATAGCTCACTGGTCGAGTGACGCTGCGCCGAAAATGTATCGGGGCTAAACGATTCACCGAAGCTGTGGATGCATACCGTTGGTATGCGTGGTAGGAGAGCGTTCTAAGTGCGTTGAAGTCAGACCGGAAGGACTGGTGGAGCGCTTAGAAGTGAGAATGCCGGTATGAGTAGCGAAAGACGGGTGAGAATCCCGTCCACCGTATGACTAAGGTTTCCTGAGGAAGGCTCGTCCGCTCAGGGTTAGTCGGGACCTAAGCCGAGGCCGATAGGCGTAGGCGATGGACAACAGGTTGATATTCCTGTACCACCTCCTCACCGTTTGAGAAATGGGGGGACGCAGTAGGATAGGGTAAGCAGAGCGTTGGTTGTCTCTGTTCAAGCAGTAAGGCGTGTGTGTAGGCAAATCCGCACACTATAACGTTGAGCTGTGATGACGAGCTCGTATGAGCGAAGTTCCTGATTTCACACTGCCAAGAAAAGCCTCTATCGAGGTGAGAGGTGCCCGTACCGCAAACCGACACAGGTAGTCGAGGAGAGAATCCTAAGGTGTGCGAGAGAACTCTCGTTAAGGAACTCGGCAAAATGACCCCGTAACTTCGGGAGAAGGGGTGCTCTTGAGCGTGCAAGCGCATGAGAGCCGCAGTGAATAGGCCCAGGCGACTGTTTAGCAAAAACACAGGTCTCTGCAAAACCGTAAGGTGACGTATAGGGGCTGACGCCTGCCCGGTGCTGGAAGGTTAAGAGGAGTGGTTAGCGCAAGCGAAGCTGCGAATTGAAGCCCCAGTAAACGGCGGCCGTAACTATAACGGTCCTAAGGTAGCGAAATTCCTTGTCGGGTAAGTTCCGACCCGCACGAAAGGCGTAACGATCTGGGCACTGTCTCAACGAGAGACTCGGTGAAATTATAGTACCTGTGAAGATGCAGGTTACCCGCGACAGGACGGAAAGACCCCGTGGAGCTTTACTGTAGCCTGATATTGAATTTTGGTACAACTTGTACAGGATAGGTAGGAGCCAGAGATCTCGGAGCGCCAGCTTCGAAGGAGGCGTCGGTGGGATACTACCCTGGTTGTATTGAACTTCTAACCCATGCCCCTTAGCGGGGTAGGAGACAGTGTCAGGCGGACAGTTTGACTGGGGCGGTCGCCTCCTAAAAGGTAACGGAGGCGCCCAAAGGTTCCCTCAGAATGGTTGGAAATCATTCGAAGAGTGTAAAGGCATAAGGGAGCTTGACTGCGAGACCTACAAGTCGAGCAGGGTCGAAAGACGGGCTTAGTGATCCGGTGGTTCCGCATGGAAGGGCCATCGCTCAACGGATAAAAGCTACCCCGGGGATAACAGGCTTATCTCCCCCAAGAGTCCACATCGACGGGGAGGTTTGGCACCTCGATGTCGGCTCATCGCATCCTGGGGCTGTAGTCGGTCCCAAGGGTTGGGCTGTTCGCCCATTAAAGCGGTACGCGAGCTGGGTTCAGAACGTCGTGAGACAGTTCGGTCCCTATCCGTCGTGGGCGTAGGAAATTTGAGAGGAGCTGTCCTTAGTACGAGAGGACCGGGATGGACACACCGCTGGTGTACCAGTTGTCTTGCCAAAGGCATCGCTGGGTAGCTATGTGTGGACGGGATAAGTGCTGAAAGCATCTAAGCATGAAGCCCCCCTCAAGATGAGATTTCCCATTACGCAAGTAAGTAAGACCCCTGAAAGACGATCAGGTAGATAGGTTCGAGGTGGAAGTGCGGTGACGTATGGAGCTGACGAATACTAATCGGTCGAGGACTTAACCACATTTTATTGCAAATTCAATGAAACGTTTATCCAGTTTTGAAAGAACAAATTTTCAATAGAAGGGTTTCAAGACACAAGCTAGTCAAGGAAACGACTAAGTGAATGAAGGCGCGTACTCAGGTACGTAACTGAATGAACGCAGGAAGTTGACGAAGGATAGTGTAGTGTATGAAGACCTTAAAGGTACGTCTACTAAGAACGTCACATCCATGTGACAACGTAGACGCCAGCACATCCATGTGCAAGTGAAGTGATAATGGCAAAGAGGTCACACCCGTTCCCATACCGAACACGGAAGTTAAGCTCTTTAGCGCCGATGGTAGTTGGGGGCTTCCCCCTGCGAGAGTAGGACGTCGCTTCGCTTTTTTTATTGGAATTTTATACTTCAATAAGTTATTTGTTGGAGGGGTAGCGAAGTGGCTAAACGCGGCGGACTGTAAATCCGCTCCTTAGGGTTCGGCGGTTCGAATCCGTCCCCCTCCACCATCTTTAAAGAGAGCCATTAGCTCAGTTGGTAGAGCATCTGACTTTTAATCAGAGGGTCGAAGGTTCGAGTCCTTCATGGCTCACCAGTTTTATAAAATTGTATAAACTGTCAGAATAAAAATATCTTAAGCATTTTGAAGAAGTAGGTTAGTGAAGAACAGCACCTTGTCTTCTATTCTAAAATGCCGGGGTGGCGGAACTGGCAGACGCACAGGACTTAAAATCCTGCGGTGAGTGATCACCGTGCCGGTTCGATTCCGGCCCTCGGCACCATTTTTTTAAAACATATTTGCGCCCGTAGCTCAATTGGATAGAGCGTCTGACTACGGATCAGAAGGTTGTGGGTTCGACTCCTGCCGGGCGCGCCATATCATTTTAGTATGTAGCACAGATGGAAAAGCAGTTTAATTCTGTTAGATTCCATCATAAAATTATTGAAATCTAAATTACGGCGGTGTAGCTCAGTTGGCTAGAGCACTCGGTTCATACCCGAAAGGTCGTGGGTTCGACTCCCTCTGCCGCCACCATTTAAAAATTTATAGTATTGTCGCGGGGTGGAGCAGTGGTAGCTCGTCGGGCTCATAACCCGAAGGTCACAGGTTCAAGTCCTGTCCCCGCAACCAATTTAATAAAACTATAGTATTATCGCGGGGTGGAGCAGTGGTAGCTCGTCGGGCTCATAACCCGAAGGTCGCAGGTTCAAGTCCTGTCCCCGCAACCAAATGGTCCCGTGGTGTAGCGGTTAACATGCCTGCCTGTCACGCAGGAGATCGCCGGTTCGATCCCGGTCGGGACCGCCATTTGTGGGTTTGTAGCTCAGTTGGTAGAGCATTAGATTGAAGCTCTAAGTGTCGGCGGTTCGATTCCGTCCAAACCCACCATAAATGCGGGTGTAGTTTAATGGTAAAACCTCAGCCTTCCAAGCTGATGTCGTGAGTTCGATTCTCATCACCCGCTCCATTATAGGGCCTATAGCTCAGCTGGTTAGAGCGCACGCCTGATAAGCGTGAGGTCGATGGTTCGAGTCCATTTAGGCCCACCATACAATTATTCCGAAGTAGCTCAGTTGGTAGAGCATCCGGCTGTTAACCGGCAGGTCGCAGGTTCGAGTCCTGCCTTCGGAGCCATGGCCCGTTGGTCAAGTGGTTAAGACACCGCCCTTTCACGGCGGTAACACGGGTTCGAATCCCGTACGGGTCATTTATAAGTATGCAGCATATGCTGCATACTTTTTTGTTTTGAAATAGAGCTTGCTTTAGCCGATAACCTCGGAGATTTTAGCTATGTATAAAAAAATCCTTTTACACAATAAAGTCAGGCCTGTTAGCTGACTTCATTGTGTGAAAGGAACCTGCAGAATTTAACAATAGAAAAGATTATTTATTGAATAAGTCAAATAAGCCGCCTATTCCGCCTTCATCGGAGCTTTTACCGCCCCCACCTTGAGAGACTGGTGCAGCTGCGAATACACGGCTTGCCAAACGGCTGAACGGTAAGGATTGTACCCATACTGTACCTGGCCCAGAAAGGGTTGCAAAGAATAAACCTTCTCCACCGAATAACGCAGTTTTAACACCTTTTACCATTTCAATATCGTAGCGTATGTCTTGTGTCATCGCTACTAAGCAACCTGTATCAATGCGTAATGTTTCACCTGGCAGTAATTTACGCTCATAAATTGTCCCGCCCGCGTGCACGAAAGCCATACCATCGCCTTCTAATTTTTGCATGATGAAACCTTCACCACCAAAGAAACCCGCGGATAATTTACGCTGGAATTCAACCCCAACCGATACACCTTTTGCAGCAGCTAAAAAGGCATCTTTCTGACAGATAATTTTACCGTTTAATTGACTTAAATCCATTGGGATAATCTTTCCAGGATAAGGTGCTGCAAAATATACTTTACGCTTGCCTCCACCAGTGTTTGTAAACGTTGTCATGAATAAGCTTTCGCCTGTTATTAAACGTTTGCCAGCTCCCATTAATTTGCTCATCAAGCCGCCTGAACCTGCTGCACCATCACCAAAAATTGTTTCCATCCGAATTTGGTCATCCATCATCATTAAGCTGCCAGCTTCCGCAACAACTGTTTCTTGTGGATCTAATTCCACCTCTACAAATTGCATATCGTCACCGTGAAGCACGTAATCGATTTCGTGGTTTTTCATTACTCTATTCTCCTTTAATCCATTTAGTCTTGTACTATCTACGTATTCGTAATCGAAGAAGTTTCATTTAGTTAATTTTATTTACGCCATTTTATATCTGTTTAATAGGAAGTTAAGAAAATATATGTAGTGCAATATTAAGCAAGATTGACGAAATATTATATGCAATTCGGAAGTTCATTATTATCCTCGAGCTCCCCCTTGCAACTATGGATAAACAAATAAAGTTATTTATAAAATATTTTATAATATGTAAACTTTTTGTTGAGCTCTGCGTTGTATAGGCAGAAGGGAGGTAGACATGGCAAAGGAATCAATGAATGAATTTATTCAACAAGTGGGAACCGTATTATATCGTTATTTGAGAAGACGTGGACTAGCCCATGAAGATGCAGAAGATATTGTGCAAGATACATGTTATAAATTTTTATTGCATAAAAACGGAATTCAATCAGATAAAGTCATGAGCTGGCTATACCGTGTAGCCACCAATCAATTTTACGATCTTAAGAGAAAAGAAAAGCGCCATCCTACATCCAATACAGATGAAGTTCAATTAGTATCGTTAGCTAATATTCCAGAAATTCTCGTTTTAAAAAGGGAAAAATCTAAAGATATTCGAGACACACTTAACATGTTATCCAATTTGCATGAGGAATTATTAGTGCTGAAATATGAGTTGGGATTGTCGTACAAGGAAATTTCAGCTTTTATGAATATGAATGAAAATACGTTAAAAACGCATGTTCGACGAGCAAAGGAAGAATTTATAAAACGCTATAAGGAGGACATTTATGATGAATGAAAAACAAGATGATTTTTTGTTTGATGAAACAAAAACGAAAAAATTGATGAGAAAGGCAAGATTAAGATCTACGATAAAAATTATTGGGATTACAATCATTGTTACGCCTATTGTTCTAATAGGATTTTGGTACGGCCTTAGAACTTTATCATTAAACAGTGCCCAGGAAGTAATGGATGATATTCGAGTATATAAAGAAATTAGCTCCCCAAATGTTCAAATTAGCAATCAAACGTATGATTATAATTTGTTCGGTGGAAAAATAAATACAACAACATACAAAGTACTTGGAGAAAATCATAGACCGTATATTTGGGAACCTGTTGAGAATGATTACAATTTATTTGGAACGCTTTTTAATTATAGCTCAGGATCCATCCAAATAGAAGGTTCAGACTCATTAGCAAAGCACAATCAAATCGAACGCTTTAATTTACAAACTGGTGATCGAGAAATGTTTTTTTATCATCCAGAAATATCATACGATGTTTATAAAGATAATATGAATGAACTCAATCAATTTGAAAAAAATACTTTAGTGGAATTAGGGCTATCTTTTGACAAAGCCTATCATTTTGAAGAAATCAAAAGTAAGCTACCTTCGGATGTACAAGTAGACTGGTGGTGGGTAGATGCCTATACAGAAGAACGAATGGATTTTCTAAAGCAAGGACAGAATACGATTCCAGCGAATTATCCGTTAATTTTTGGATTTCAGTCCGAGCAGTCAAAACCAAAAGCACAACAATCCGAACTTCTCGAACACAACGAGATTACATCCTTTATTAATAACATTGAAAGTCTCAGAGAAAGTAAGAACTTTAAGTGGGAAACAGACGAAGTGTATAAAGCTTTAGTAGGGAAAGATGGAGTCTTAGATCAAAGTGATGTGAAAATTATTGGGGTCGTAGTAACTGGCACACCGGATCAATTGAAGTCATTACAAGGACAACCATACATTATGGCATCTACGTTTGGGGTAATCTCTAATCGAAAATAAAGATTAATGCAGTTACCGTAATCATTTTGAAGGTAACATACTTATGTAAATTATTTATACTTTGATTGCAAAATTAAATATTCATAAAAGGAACTCCTAATTTCATATGAATTTAGCATATGAAGTTAGGAGTTTTTTTATCCTATAGTAACGGACAGTTATAAAACTTCACGTTATTGCTCGATTTGTGAAGTCTAACAATTTGGGAAGGGGAGAACATCATTGATTGAGTTGATTTATTACGAAAGAATGAATTTATTATAAAAATAATAATATTTATTTTAAGGAAAAAAGGGGATAAAACAGAAAATGTCGAATATTAAAAGATAAATTGAGCATTAGTGAGGTGTTAGGATGGAACTGTTGAATTTTATCGGCGGTGAATGGACGAAGGATACATCACTGCAAGAAATGCCCGTTATCAATCCTGCTAATGGTGAGCAAATCGGAACACTTCCGCTATCGAAGAAGGAGCAAGTCGATTTAGCGGTAGAAAAGGCAAAAGCAGCACAAAAAGCGTGGGCGCTCGTTCCTGCGCCAAAACGTGCAGATTATTTATATGAAATCGCTTTCAAATTAAAAGAAAAAAAGGAACATTTAGCCCAAACATTGACTCGTGAAATGGGCAAGGTTATTGAAGAGGCTCGTGGTGAAGTACAAGAGGGTATCGATATGGCCCTATATATGGCTGCAGAAGGAAGAAGACTGTTTGGGGAAACGGTCCCATCTGAGCTACCAAATAAATTTGCGATGAGTGTGCGAGCGCCAATTGGAGTAGTTGGACTTATTACACCGTGGAATTTTCCAATTGCGATTGCAACTTGGAAGGCATTCCCTGCCCTTGTCGCGGGAAATACAGTGATTTGGAAGCCATCCAACGAGACACCGTTTATGGCCTATGAATTGGCAAAAATATTTGAAGAAGTTGGCTTACCTAATGGGGTAGTGAACGTCGTATTTGGTTCAGGTCCAACGGTTGGAACAGCAATGGTTGAGCATCCTGCGATTCGTGTTATTTCATTTACAGGCTCGACTGTGACAGGTAGTAAAGTTGCTGAGCTTGGTGGGAAGCATTTAAAGAAGGTGTCCCTTGAAATGGGTGGCAAAAATGCCGTAATTGTAATGGATGATGCGAATTTAGAGTTAGCCATTGATGCGATTTTGTGGAGTGCATTTGGTACTGCCGGTCAGCGTTGTACTGCATGTAGTCGTGTCATTGTGCATAAAAATGTAAAACAACAACTCGAAGAAAGCCTTGTCGAAAGGACAAAGCAGCTCACGATTGGTGATGGGCTTGATCCGACAGTGAAGGTAGGACCAGTTATTAATAAAGCCGCATTAGAAAAGATTAATCACTATGTCCAAATTGGCAAGCAAGAAGGAGCGAAGCTTTTAACTGGCGGTGAAATTTTAGTTGAGGGCGACTTAGCACAAGGTTTTTACTATGCACCGACTATTTTTACGGACGTTAAGGCAGATAGTATTTTAGCACAGGAGGAAATTTTTGGTCCTGTCGTTAGCATCATTGAAGTGGAGAGCTTAGAAGAGGCGATAGATGTGAACAATGGGGTGAAGTTTGGTCTATCAAGCTCTATTTTCTCGCAAGATGTAAATACTATTTTCAAAGCACAGCAGATGCTTGATACAGGCATTGTGTACATTAACGCTGGGACGACAGGAGCTGAAATCCACTTACCATTTGGTGGAACGAAGGGTACGGGCAATGGACACCGAGATTCTGGGCAGGCAGCACTTGATGTGTATACAGAATGGAAAAGTATTTATGTAGATTACAGCGGCAAGTTGCAACGAGCTCAAATCGATAACAATGCATGATTTCGTCTTTAGACGATGAATCATAAATTACTTTACTTCACTATAAAACAAAGGGGATGTTTTCATGAAAGTAGTAGTGTTAGGTGCAGGGTTAATGGGGAAAGAAATTGCACGCGATTTAGTAGCAAGTGAGCAAGTCGAAAAGGTGTTTTTAGTGGATGTTGCAGAAGCGCAGGCGAAGGAGTTTGTAGCAACGTTAAATTCAGATAAGATCGAAGCGGTCCGTCATGATGCCCAGTGTGATGTGGATTTACGTGAAGCAATCGTGCGAGGGGACGTTGTAATCAATGCACTATTTTATACATTTAATGAGCGTGTTGCAAAGGCTGCCATTGATGTAGGCGTACATGTTGTTGACTTAGGCGGACATATTGGAGGCATTACGGAAGCTGTTTTTCAATTAAATGAAGAGGCAGAGAAAAAAGGGGTAACGGTTGTTCCAGATTTAGGCGTAGCTCCTGGCATGATTAATATTTTAACAGGCTATGGGGCATCCAAGCTTGATTCAGTTGAAGCAGTTAAATTATTTGTTGGAGGAATTCCAACAGAGCCGAAGCCACCCCTACATTACACACAAGTATTTTCATTAGATGGGATGTTTGATCACTATACAGAGCCATCAAAAATGATTACAAAGGGTACTTTAACCGAAGTGGAATCTTTAACGGGCATTGAACCAATTTATTTTGATGAATTTGGTGTATTAGAGGCGTTTTATACGTCAGGTGGAATTTCAACTTTGCATAAAACATTCCCAGATGTAAAGACGCTGGAATATAAAACAATTCGTTATAAAGGGCATGCAGAAAAGTTCAAGCTATTAGCAGACTTAGGCTTTTTAGATAAGGCAAACACGGTTGAGGCAGGTGGCCACGAAGTCAATGTTCGAGAAGTAACACGTGAAGTGCTGAAAAAAAAGCTAGATTTAGGGAACAAGGTCGATGCTGTTTTATTACGTGCCATTATTTCGGGCGAAAAATCAGAAGAACAAATAACATATGAATATGAAATGGTTGTACGTAAAGATGTCGAGAAAAATGTAACAGCAATGGCTCGAGCAACAGCGAATACAATTTCAGTCGTTGCTCAAATGATTGGTACAGGAATGATTACAGCGCGTGGCGTTCATCCACCAGAATCTGTTGTGCCAGGTCGTGAGTTTATCCAGGAGATGGCCAAACGCGGTGTAGTTATTAGGGAAACCTCTCACCGCTCAGCGATGATTGTTAAGTGGTAGGGGTGATTTAAATGAATTTTGATTTTACAGAGGAGCAAGTGCTTTTACGCAAAACAGTTCGTCAGTTTGTTGACACAGAAATTATGCCTAACATTGCGGAATGGGATGCTCAAGGTGGCTTTGATCAAAGTATTTGGAAACGTCTAGCAGAACTCGGATTTATGGGCGTCTGTGTACCTGAAAAATACGGTGGAGCTGGTATGGATTACAATGCATTAGCGATTGTTTGTGAGGAGCTTGAGCGCGGAGATACTGCCTTTCGTACGGCAGTGTCCGTGCATACTGGGTTAAATAGCATGACACTTATGCAGTGGGGAACAGAAGGACAAAAAGAAAAGTATTTAACTCCGCAAGCAAAGGGTGAAAAAATTGGTGCATTCGGCTTAACAGAGCCTGGTGCAGGATCTGATGTAGCTGCTATGAGCTCGTTTGCTAGACGTGAAGGTGACTATTATATTCTAAACGGGCAAAAAACATGGATTTCCCTCTGTGATGTGGCAGATCACTTTATTGTCTTCGCCTATACGGATAAGGAAAAGCTCCATCATGGAATTTCAGCATTTATTGTGGAGCGCACATGGGAAGGCTTTAGCTCGAAGGCGATTAAGGGCAAGTATGGTATCCGTGCAGGTAATACCGGCGAGCTCTTTTTTGAAGATGTCAAAATTCCTGCTGAAAACTTGCTTGGTGAAGAAGGTGAGGGTTTTAAAATTGCGATGTCTGCCCTTGATAATGGGCGTTTTACAGTGGCAGCGGGTGCAGTCGGTCTCATGCAAGCCTGTATTGAAGCAAGCGTAAAGTACTGTCAGGAACGCGAAACCTTTGGAAAGCCTATTGGGGAGCATCAACTAGTCGGCCAAATGCTTGCGAAGATGGAGGCAGGCTATGAAATGAGTCGCCTACTTGTGTATCGAGTCGGCGAGCTGAAAAATAAGGGTGTCCGCAATACACGTGAGACATCCTTAGCAAAGTGGCAGGCGTGTGATTTTGCGAATAAGGCTGCGGATGATGCGCTACAAATTCATGGGGCATATGGATATTCTGATGACTATCCAGTAGCACGTTATTTACGTAATTCGAAAGCGCCAGTTATTTATGAAGGGACACGAGAAATTCATACAATGATGCAGGCAGATTATGTATTAGGAAAGCGTGCGGACAAGAAACTACGTCGAATGCTACCTAGCTGGCCGTTCGAAGTATAGCTTTAAGTACGAGGGGCAATATTTGCCTCTCGTTTTTTCGCTTGAAAAATATTTACAAAAAATACAAAATACATTGTAACTATTTTCTGAATTGCAAGTCTAATTTGATACATATAACAAAATGGGAGGGATTTTTATGTCTAAAAGCAAATGGTATGGAATTGGCATTATTGCATCATTAATAGCGATATTAATAAGTAGTTATTTTATGTTGGGAGGTCAAGTAGAAGCGGCAACAAAGGCGGTAATTAAAGAAGGGGATGCCTATGTGATTTCCTTTAAGCAAGCTTTGAAAAAGGACAGCCTGACAAATGGCATGATTGTTGTGAAAGATGCTAGCGGAAAAGAGCTAAAACAACAAGCGCTTGTTTTAGATGAAACAAGAAAAACGTTGACTGTAAGTGGGCTACCAGTAGGTACGTATACAATTACAGTGAAGAAAGATGCTTACGAAAAGACTTCAAAGCTACTGGGTAATGAGGAATTTACAGTGCAACTTGTAGGGAAGATAGATAAAATTTCATCGGAAAAGGATTTAAAGACATATTTTGAAAACTATTTAGCAACAGAGCAAGCCGCTTCTAGCATTGAGCGAGAAGGTATGGCAACAACAGAAGATTCTAAATCAGAATCTATGGCAGATAATAGTGCAATGGGCTCTGGAGGTGGGGAATTTTCTTCAACGAATAACCAAGTAGAAGGAATTGAAGAAGGTGATATTACAGTTACAGATGGTCAATACATTTATACTCTTGTTGATAATCGAATTATTATTGTAGATGCGAAAGATTTGAAAGTTGTGAAGCGACTCGTCGTGAAAAAGGACGTTTATCCAACGCAATTGATGTTACATGATCAAACATTAATTGTGGCATACGCAGAATATGTGCAAACACAAAAAGAGCCTTATTATGACGGAAAGTCTGTTACAAAGGTCGCTTTTTATGATGTAAGTGATGCGAAAAATCCTGCACTCATTCGTGAGGTAGGCCATGATGGAGATATTGTAAACATTCGTAAATCAGGGAATTATTTATATGTTGTATCTAGTCGTACACCAAGCTACTGGATTTTACCTGAAAATCCGAATGTAGAGCTTCGTCCATCTACTTATGATGGGGATGGTGAGCAGCTACTACCATTTGATAAAATTCGAGTACTTCCAGAAAATCCTGCACCAAATTATTTAATCGTGTCGGCTATTGATGTGAGCAAGGCAAAAACAGCAAAGTGGAATACACAAAGCTTTTTAGGAAATCGTGGTCAACTCTATATGTCACCAAAAGCAATTTATATTGCGTCGATGAATTATAATTGGTTGCCATTTACATCTGGCGCTATTGAGGAAAGATCATTAGTGGATAGTACGACAAATATTGTATTGCCAAAACAGGAAAATGAAACGACGATTTACAAAATTACGATTGATAAAACATCAATTTCAATGGATGCACAAGGAAAAGTAAAGGGTTCGGTATTAAATCAATTTTCAATGGATGAGCATAATGGTTACTTACGTATTGCAACAACAGAGGGGAGTGCGTGGGGAACAGAGGCAAATTCGAAAAATCACTTAATTATTTTAGACAGCAAGCTTAAGCAGGTCGGTGCTGTGAATGATTTAGCAAAGGGTGAACGTATTTATTCGGCTCGTTTTATGGGCGATAAAGCGTACTTAGTAACATTTAAAGAAACAGATCCATTATTCGTCATTGATACGAAAAATCCAAAAGCACCAAAAGTATTAGGGGAATTAAAAATACCAGGATTCAGTAATTATTTACATCCAATTGGTGAAAATCATCTTTTAGGCATTGGATATGATACGGAATTGCGGATGGATGAAAATTCAAAAGAGCCATTTGTTGTGACAAAAGGCATGAAACTGAGCTTGTTTAATGTAACAAACTTAAATAAACCAGTGGAGCAACAGGCGGTTATAATTGGTGGATTGGGGACGTATTCAAGTGTCAACTATGATCATAAAGCGTTGTTTAGAGATTCACGTAATGACCTATTCGGATTCCCGATAACAGTATATAAAGAAACGGATGAGGAAGGTCGCCTGAAATATGAAGGTACAGGGGCACATATTTATAAAGTTACTTCTTCAGGTATTACACTTACAGGAGAATTAATGGAGCTAGCAAGACCAGGTGAGCAATATGAGGATTCATACAATACAGTTCAGCGACTTTTATATATCGATAACGAGCTGTACACTGTATCTCGCTCGAAGATTACGAGCTATGACGGCAAAACATTTAAAAAACAGCAAATGGTTGGATTTTAACTAGACTTAAAAGGAACCACAAGCACGCATTATGAGGGCATGCTTGTGGTTTTATTTGGTGTCAGCAGCGTATTAGTTCAAGTAACTGTAAGTGTTTTTCCAATCGCGCATATGCTGCCTCTGCTTGTTCGAGTGTGACAACTTGAAATTGTATCGTCTGTGTTGGTGGAAGCTGTGCAAGGCGGGGGAGATCAGCTGTAATCACTTGACCAATTTTCGGATACCCTCCTGTTGTTTGACAGTCTGCCATTAAAATGATGGGCTGTCCGCTTGGCGGTAGTTGAATGGTCCCAAACGTTACTGCTTCTGATAACAACTCAATGGGTTTTTCAAAAAAAGTGGGTCTGGGTGTATGTAAACGATAGCCCATACGATCAGCTTCTAAAGAAATTGTGTACGTTTGCTCGAGAAAAAGTCTTTGATCGGTCACACTTAGTTCGTTCCATTCAGTGCCTGTTAATATACGAATAGGCTGTTTTTGATAAAGTACATTTGGTGTGTAGTATTGCTTGGTAAAGTGCGTTGTTGAATCATTGTATGGAACTTCATCTGTTACTTTTAATGCACGGCCTTCTAAACCCCCGAGTTTTGCCTTTAAATAAGTACTCTTACTTCCCAATACAGTAGCTACATTAAATCCACCTACAATACATAAATAGCTACGTGCCCCATTACGTATGGCACCACAAGTTAACAAATCACCCGCATGAATGGTAATCGGTTTATACATTGGAATGCTTTTGTTATTAAGTGTTGCATAGATAGTTCCCCCAGTTAGAACGATTGTCGTTTGCTTTGTAAACTGAAAAGTTCCTCCAATTAGTGTCATTTCTATTGCAGCTTTATTTGTTTGGTTTAATAAGGCATTGCCAATTCGAAAGGCGACTTGGTCCATAACTCCACTAACAATAATTCCATATTGCTGATAGCCGGTGCGCCCAGCATCTTGAATAGTAGAAGAAAAACCGGGTTTAAGTACTTTTATCAAGAGGATACCTCCTTTACTGCTATAAATTTGATGCGGTCTCCAGCACGTAGTAATGTCGGTGGTGTTTCATTTGGTAAAAATAGTGGCAACGTAGTACGTCCAATAATTTGCCAGCCCCCTGGTGTGGCAAGGGGATAAATCCCGGTTTGTTCACCTGCAATGCCGACAGAACCTGCTACAATTTCAAGACGTGGCGATGTACGTCTAGGGGTAGTGATGCGCTTGTCGAGTCCTCCTAAAAATGGGAAGCCTGGTGCGAAGCCAAGCATGTATACGATATATTCTTTCGATGTATGTATAGCAATGACTTCTTCCGGTGTTAGACCATTTACTTCGGCAACATATTGTAAATCAGGGCCTTCTACTCCACCATAATGAACGGGAATTTCTATGACACGAGTGTTGTGATCTGTTGTAATGTCGACCGTTGTTAGCAACTCCTCAATATATTGTTTCACTTTTTCTGCACTTGTTTTTGTAAAGGGGGTTTTTAATGACTTTGTTACTAAAATGGGATCATAGTAGACGCAGAAATTTGTATAACTCGGCACAATTTCAAGTAAACCAGGAAAAGGCTTTTGCTTCAGTTGCACTATGTAATGTTGAATTAGTTGCTGTGCTTGTTCGTTTATCGTATCACTGACCACAACGAATACGGCACCCTCACTTAGTTGTTTAAACTGTAATTTTATCATTGGCTTACCTCGAAAATTGGATAGGTGAACTTTCATAAATATGGCATAATAGTAGCATAATGAATCGGAAAATTCCAAAAATAGGAGAGTGTGAAACATGCGTGTGGATTTGAATTGTGATTTAGGGGAAAGCTTTGGTCGGTATAACTTAGGCGAGCAAGAGGAAATATTAAAATATGTGACATCGGCTAATATTGCGTGTGGGTTTCATGCAGGAGATCCCACAGTTATGCGTGAAACCGTAGAGCTTGCCATCAAGAACAATGTACAAATCGGTGCACATCCAGGACTTCCAGATTTAAATGGCTTTGGTCGTCGTGAAATGAATATTACTTCACAAGAGGCATATGATATGGTCGTCTACCAAATTGGTGCATTGCAAGGGTTTTTAACGGCAAAGGGCATCAAAATGCAGCATGTGAAGCCACATGGTGCGCTCTATAATATGGCGTCGGTAAATCGTGAGCTTGCACAGGCCATTGCAAGCGCAGTATATGATTGTTCCCCACACTTACTATTATATGGCTTAGCATCGAGTGAATTAACAAAGGCTGGTGAACGAATTGGCTTATCAACCGTTCATGAAGTATTTGCGGATCGTACCTATCAGCAAGACGGGAAATTAACATCCCGTAAACAACCAAATGCGCTTATTACAGATGAACAGCAAGCCATTGCACAAATCATTCAAATGGTGAAGGAAGGACAAGTTACAACGGTTCAAAAAAACATTGTCCCATTAAGGGCAGACAGCATTTGCATACATGGAGATAGCAAACATGCCGTAGCTTTTGCAAAGCGTACAAAAGAAAGCTTGCTAATGCAGGGGGTTGAAGTGATGGCATTTATAAAATAAGGGGCTGGATAAAAAAAGGGTTTTGTAATGAAATCATTACAAAACACCTCTTTAAGTTACTTCTCATGTAGTTGTAAAATCTCCGATACGGTCACAAATTCATAACCTTCGCTTTGTAAATATTTTAGCACCGGTTCAAGTCCGTCTGCTGTTGATTGATGAATGTCATGCATTAACACAATTGCGTTGTTATGTAGCGATTTTTGTATCATCGGTAATAAACTAGATGGATCACGGTGCTTCCAATCGAGCGTATCAATTGTCCAGTTAATGGATTGGCGCGGAATAATGGCGCGTACTGAGTCATCGATGGCGCCATACGGTGGACGGAACAGAGTTGAATTTTCGCCAATGGCATTTACAATTGCTTGCTCTGTTGATTCAAATTCCTTTTTAATGTCCGCAGCCGACATTTTTGTTAAGACGGGATGCGTCCAAGAATGGTTGCCAATTTCATGACCTGATTGGCGTATTTCAACTACTAAATGAGGGTAGTATTGGACGCGGCTCCCAAGCATGAAGAAAGTCGCTTTTGCGTCGTATTTTGCAAGCAATGATAAAATTTGTTTCGTAACTTGTGGATGTGGACCGTCATCAAATGTTAGCGCGATATGCTTTTTTGTTGGATCCAATTCCTTTGGTGGCTGAATTGTTTCACCAGCTTGCATGCCAATTTGGAAATCAGCAGAAAGTAATGGATTGATAAAAGATAACGATATTTCAACCGTTGGTAGCCCAGCTTGTGACTTAGTAATTTCACCTTCATCGAAATAAATGACAAGCGACTCCTCTTGTAATGAAAAACGTTGGAATAACTCCCACTTTGGCTCAGTAGCTTTCTTTAATTGTTGCTCTAAAATTTGCCCCTCAAACTTCGGGTTTTTCTCAATGTCGGATTGAATATGCGTTGCTAATGTTTCTAAGCTTTTTAAGTCATCATTTAACAATGTTTGCATATTAAAGAGCTCACCCGTTTCGTGATCGATTAAAAAAGTTTGAACTGTCGTTTGGTGTTCCTCGTTATTTAAAACAGTTTTATTTGTTAATACGAATGAATAGTAGTGATCATGCTCATATGTTTCAAAACTGATGTTGAGCTCGCCGGTGTGCTCTTTCACATCTTGTAATCGCATCGTACTTATGTAATAGTCTTTAGAAGCTTCAATGTAAGCTAAAATTACTTCATTGAATGATTCAAACTTAGTAAGTGGATATTGAATAGCAAATGGCATTTTTTCGTCATTAGAAATATCTGTTACGATGCGTACTCCTGGAAAGCTTGATTCTTCTTCAGAAATATTTGAGGTGGCCTCCGTAAAAGTATCTTCTTTCATTGAGAAGATAGGTTCTTCACTTAACACGGTTAAGTAAACGATGGCAGTCCCAAGAATAAAAATAGTACTAATGAGTAGTAAATCAATCCAAGGTCCGCGTCTTTTCCGAGGTGTTTTGTTCATGCTGTATGCGCCCCTTTCTTTGAAAAAAGTATTATAACACCATAAAGGTGTTTGGTAAAATATGTGATTTTTACTTTTATATAGTACGTAAGGAAAATCAAGAAAATGAACGTATCCACGTAGCACAAAACGTCTGAAAAAAGGCTGTCTTTTTCATGGAACATCAAGTAATATGGGCTAATAAGTGGAAGGAGGTCCGAAGTGTAATGAATTCTGAGCATAATGAATTGGCGATTGACTGCTTTTTACTGGCGGGTCGCATCATGATGGAAAGTGGTGCGGAGACATATCGTGTAGAAGATACAATGTTACGAATGGCCCGCTCACAAAATATGATGGACGCACAAAGCTATGTCACACCGACGGGAATTATTTTTTCACTCGGTCGGACTCAGCCTACAAGAATTACATCGATTTCGACGAGAATTACTGATTTACATCGAATTGTCCTCGTTAATAATGTTTCGCGTAAGCTTACATCTCAAATAATAACACTAGAGCAGGCGTATGACGAGCTAAAGAAGATAGAAAAGACAAATTATTTTTTACCAATTATTTTACAAGTTTTGGCAGCTAGTATAGCGAGTAGTAGCTTCCTTTTAATGTTTAAAGGGATGTTAAGTGACATTCCGGCGGCATTTATTGCAGGAGGCCTTGGACTTTACATTGTTACGATTATTCATAATGTTACTCGGGTAAAATTTTTCTCGGAATTTTTAGCAGCGGTTGGTGTTGGTGTAGTCGCTTCGATTGCTGTACATTTCGGATTTGGAACGGAAGTTGACAAAATTATTATTGGCTCCGTTATGCCGCTTGTACCGGGATTGCTCATTACAAATGCTGTGCGGGACCTCATGGCTGGGCATTTTACATCAGGTATGGGAAAGGGAGCGGAAGCTTTTTTAACAGCATTTGCTATTGGCTCAGGTATTGCACTTGTGCTGTCATTTTAAAGGAGGGCAATGAGAATGGTAATCGACAATGTCTACTTGCAAGTACTAATTAGTTTTGTAGCAACCGCTTGCTTCGGTGTCGTTTTTAATGCCCCGACGAAAGCGATACCTGCCTGCGGATTTGTAGGGGCTGTTGGCTGGGCTATTTATTATTTATTAGTGGAGTATGGACTCGACGAAGTACGAGCTTCCTTTATCGGAGCTTTTGTCGTGTCACTTGTAGCACATATTTTTGCTCGTAGGTTCCGAATGCCGATGATCATTTTTAGTGTTTCAGGTATTATTCCGTTAGTACCAGGTGGAATTGCGTACAATACGATGCGCAATGTCATGGAATATGATTATATTATGGGTTTACAAAACGGTATGCGCGCGTTTATGATTTCAGGTGCAATTGCGATGGGACTTGTATTTGCAGAAGTAATAATGCAAGTACTATTGAAATCAAAAAATAAAGGAAAAACGTCGATTCAATCATTTATGAAAGCCAAAAAAAGAAGCTCGTAAACTACACTTAAAAGTAGTTTTACGAGCTTTTTTATATGCTAGAAAAGATGAGTTACTTCAGAACTCGAAATCGGCTTACTAATATGATAGCCTTGCAATGCATTGCACCCATACTCTGTTAGAAGTTGTTGTTGTTCTTCGGTTTCAACACCTTCTGCAATGACTGTTAAATTCATTGATTTTCCTAATTGAACCATACCGTTAACAAGCTGTTGGGCCTTGTCAGATTTGAGTAGGGCATCAATGAAAGTTTTATCAATTTTTAAAGAAGAAATTGGTAGAAGCTGCAAGTAACGGAATGACCCGTATCCTGTTCCGAAATCGTCTAAAACAAAGTCAATACCTGCGTTCTCAAGGGTACGCATTTGATGAATAATACTTGTTTCTGATTCTGCTTCTAGGGCAAATTTTTCAGTAATTTCAATTTGAATTAATTCCGCTGCACAACCTGTACGATCAAGCGTTTCTAATATGGAGTTGGCCATGTTTTTATCGCGGAATTCACGTACAGAGACATTAATGCTTACTTTCATATTGTGACCAGCTTGCTTCCAAGCAATTGCTTGCTCACATGCTTTTTCAAGCATAAACGAACCAATGTTATTAATTAATCCTGTTTCCTCGGCGATTGGAATTAATTCGTCTGGAGAAACAACGCCAATCTCCTCATCTTCCCAACGTACAAGTGCTTCTACTGCCGAAATTTTGCCCGTTTTTATGTCGAGTTGAGGTTGATAAAGCGCATGTAAATTTTTTTGGTCAAGCGCTAATAATAAACGCTTTTCAACGATTGACTTACGATTTAACGCAGCATGGGATGATTTAGATAATGAAACGATACTATTACCACCAGCTTCACGTACAGAGGCAATCGTAGCTAACGAAGCTTTCATTAATTGAGAAAACGACGATTGATCTTCCGGATAACGTGTAATACCACCACTAATTGAAAGAGGCACAGCAGCACTGCCATTATAAATTGGGTGTTGCTGTAAATAAGTTAAAAAGCCTTGTGTAAACCATTCTGGAAGTGGTGTAATAACAACAAATTCATTTTCGTTAATGCGTGCCATCGTGCTATCTTGGAAGTACATTTTCATACGCTTTGTAAATTCAATAATGAGCGAATTCCCTGCCACATCATCGTGGATGTCTTTAATCGTATAAAACTTATCGATGCTTAAATAAACAAATGAGAAATGTCGATTTTCTTCAATCATTTTCGACGTAATTTGAGCAAGGCGATGGACATTCATCATGTTTGTTTCAGGATCTATATAGGCAATTTTCTCTAGCTGGAACTGAACCGTTTTGTCCTTCGTAATATCATGTTCGACTAACACATATTGATTCGTTTGAGGTGTTTTACCGAACAACGGAATAGCTGTTAAGTGTACCCAGTAGGGCTGCTCGTCCTTTGTTATTTTTTGAACTTCACCTTGCCAAACTTGTCCATTTTGGATAGTTTTCCAAATTGCTTGCGCTTCCTTTGATGCTTCTGAGGTATTTGGGAAAAGTTGCCAAAATGTTTTTCCAATAACACGCTTCGGTGTCCAATGGCTTGTTTTTAAAAAGGCTTGATTCGTTTGAATAATAAAACCATCGTAATCAAGTGTAATCGTCATAAAGGATTGATGAATACCCTTTTTGAGGTCCTTTAATTGTTGCTGTTCTTCATCAAGAGAACGTATATTATCTGTAGGAACACAGAGCACATAAACCGCTTCTTTATTTTCAAAATCAGTTGGCTTTGTATACAATGTCACGTTCACCGTGCCTTGATTTTTTGTCGTAATAGGCACGTCATTTAGTCGAAGAGGCTGGGTGCACGACAAAATTGATTCAATGATGTCTTCGCTAATCGCTGCGAATAGTGTTGTATGCACCGTCTCTGTCTGTAAATCCTCTATCTCTTTACCAGTATAGTCAAAATGTGTAAGATGCGCACTTACTACTTTTCCTGTAGGAAGAAGAAGAAAAGATGGGAAAGGAGTAACATGCAACGTTTCGTTATCCAGGGAATAAGTTTGTTCATTTGTCATGAGCTAGGTCTCCTTCATTCGTAAATTTATACTATAATTATAATAAAATAACAGCCATTAGTCACTCTCTAATAGAAAATCATTATAAGATAAAGTGGAATTATAGGATTTATGTCTTATTATTAGAATGAATGACTCGTTAATACAAATTTCTTACATTGTTATTTTTTGATTATGGAAGTTATTTCATTTATTCTAGTTCCTTATAAATAATTGCATAAGTAGTATAATAAACAAATAGTATTAAAGTCTATTGTACTATATTTTACCAAATGAGTATTTAAACATACAAATGAATTATACTTATACATCTAGTACCCAATTATTGAAAAAATAATAGAGATAATTACATAATTTAAGCGAAATTAGGTTTTATGTAATTGTAAATTCATAATAATGAATGGAGTTCGGAAAATTTTCGGCTTTCTAATTGCTAATCTGAGCGAGCTTTACTAAAATAAGAGCATTATAGTTTGAATTGGAGTAGAAGCAATGAATTTATCGGCAATTACGGTGTCGTTTCCTTTAGATAATGAAACTTATGAAGAGCTTCAAGGGCTATGTAAAGTAGCTTCGGCTTGTGATGGACAGGTTTATCATAATGTGATGAATTTGCCGATTGCAAAAAGCGAAGCGTCGCGAGGATTTTATGTACTCGTGTACAATGATGATAATAATGAGCTAGTTAGCGCTGGTACAGCTGTGGATTTAATGGGCTTAAATACGTACGAATGGTCAATAGTAGTAGCGCCAATGTATCGTCAGCTCGGCATTGGTACAGCAATACTAAATGTATTGCGTGATGGGATGGAAATGCGCAGTAGTGAAGGTGAGCTTGCAATAATGATGGAGGGCTCACATTTTGGAAAGGATTTTTTGCAGCGTAATGGTTACTTGTATAGCTTTTCAGAGGCCACATTAGAAGCACGTGCAGAGGTATTCATTGGGAATATGGATGTGTCTCTACGTGAGTTTATGCAAAAGGATACAGAAGCATTAGTAGCGATTTTTAGTGAAGCTTTTGGTGATACGCGTAGTGAATCATTAGAGCTTATTGAATTTAATACGACAACAGAAGGCTTGAAAATCTGGACAGCAGAGTTAAATGGGGATGTCGTAGGCACTGTGACGACACGAAAAGAGGGCGAAGTGCAGTGGGTTACGGCCTTTGCAGTTGCACCTAGTATGCAGGGACGCGGTATCGGAACGCAAATCCTAAGATGGGTAAAGGATTATGCGGTACGTAATGGAGAGAAGACGATTATACTTGATGTAGAAATCGAAAATAGTTGCGCACTACATGTTTATGAAAAGGCTGGATTTATGAAATCTTCACAGTTGGATTATTTTGTTCGACTGTAAAATTAATAGAACTTAGTCAGTAGCTCACTATTACTTTATAAAGTGTTAAAGGGAATAGTTCAAATGGATAAATAATTCTCTAATAAATTGCATATATTATTGTACGAAAGTGAGGAGGGGATCGATCATGCGCTTACCGGCCTTACCGAAAAGTTCAAATCAAGAAAAACCATCTCGCCTCAAACGATTAAGGCAATTTTTTTTAGAAAAAATGAAATGGCAAAGGCCATATATCAAAGTGCCAAAGCGAAAGTGATGAAAGGGAGCTCCTTCTAATAATTGAGGGAGCTCCCTTTTATTTACTATGCTAACAAAAACGTTTCCTTCGATGGTCCGATTAAATAAAGCTCATGCATTGCCCGCGTTAAGGCAACGTATAATAGCTTCCTGTCAATGGCATGGTCATAGTACGGTGTGTCAAAGGCAACAATCATCACCGCGTCAAACTCGAGTCCCTTTGCTAAGTGGCTCGGCACAACAAGTAGTCTATTCTGATCAATCGATGAATTTTCATCAAGCAGCTGTGCAGGGAAGTTTACCTGCTCGAGTTCTTTCACAATATACTTTGCTTCTTCAACAGTTTTGCAAATAAGAGCGATAGATCGATGGTTGCTCGCCTTAATATTTTCAAAGGTTTGTTTAATAATTTGTGTGTTGAATACCTCTTGCTGAATAAATGAGGGTGCCTTGCCATGACGTACTACTGGCTCAACAAGCGGTAAGTCCTCTTCCATCTGCATTAAAATTTCGTTTGCCACTTCCATTATTTCAATCGTTGTTCGGTAGCTTTTTTGCAATGTCGCATAAGTTGCACGAGGAAATAGCTCCAGCACTGGTGACCATTCGTTTAATGCACGATAGCTATGAATTCCTTGGGCTAAATCGCCAACCATCGTGAACATATCGGTTTCTAACCCTGTCTTTAATGCGGCTAGTTGGAAATAGCTATAATCTTGCACTTCATCGATAAAGACTACACGCATTTTCCACTGCTCGTCGATGCCCTTTATTTTCGCTTGTAAATAATAAAGGGCAGCGAGATCTTCTAGTACCCACTTTTCTTTTTTATGCGCCTGGATAAATTGCTCGACCTCAGCAAGTGTCCATTCTGGTGCAATGTCATTTAATAATTCGCGATTTGTCACAATGTCTCGATAAGCTTGTTTAATTTTTGCTTTTTGGAATTTTTTCATATAAACAGAGGCAGTTGTTTTCGCTTCCTGTTTAATTTTTGGAATACGTTCATCTCGTTCATCAATAAATTTAGTGACCACACGGCGACGCTTCACATCATCACGTATGCCATTGAGTGAGCGACCAATTGCTTCCTCGTAGCGTGCATTTAATGTCGAAAGCACTGTTGTCGATTTACGTTTTACTTCCGTTTGAATGACCTTTTTAATGCGTTCCAATCGTTTTTCAATCGGCATATAATGAAATTCGATTAAAAACAGCTTACGTAAATGCTCACCTTTCATAATGCGATATTTTTCTATATAGACATCGTCAAATAGTACAGCAAGCTGCTCTTCGTAGTGTTCTAAATACCGATCCATCATGAGCTGATAAAAGGGACTACCTTTAATTTTTGAAATCATAAAGTTTTCTTCTACTTCACATTTTTTTGCAATAAGTTGCTCTAGCTGCTCATTTGGATTTTGTAATTTCAGTTTAATTTTCGTAGCATTTTGTACATAATCCGCATAGGTCGTTTGGCAAATTTTATCGACACCAAGCTCTGGTAAAACATCGCCAATATAGTCGATGAATAATTGGTTCGGCGCTAAAATCATGAGCTGTTCAGGTTTAAAATGTTCTCCCATCGTGTAAAGGAAATAAGAAATACGGTGTAGCGCAATCGTTGTTTTACCTGAGCCAGCAGCCCCTTGTACGAGAATAGGCTGGCGTAAATGAGCGCGAATGATTTCATTTTGCTCTTTTTGAATAGTCGAAACGATTTCAGTTAAGCGTACGTCCGCTTTTCCTTCGAGTGCTTCTTGGAGGAGCTCATCATTGGTTGTTAAATCAACATCACGGTAATCAAGCAACTCAGCATTATCTATTTTATATTGACGTTTCGCAAAGAGGTGTCCATTTAATTCTTCACCGCGTACGTTGTATGTTAAATCACCAAGACGTCCGTCATAATAGACGTTTGCAACAGGAGAACGCCAATCGACGATGATAGGTTCATGTGTTTCACTATGGAAAAGTGAGGTTTTTCCAATATAAAGTAGCTCCTCAGCTTCGCCCTCACGTTGAAAGTGAATGCGTGCAAAATAAGGCTTTTGGCGAATCGCTTCAAGCCCTTCCTTTTGATTGCGGGCCATTTCGAAAAACCGTGTGTTCGTTAGGATATTTAAAAAACTGTCACTCGAATCGATGTATTCTAGATTGGCCATGGCGCTTCGAATATTGTCCTGTGCTGCTTGAATGTTTTGTTTCGAGCTTTGCAAAATTTGGTCCATATAATGCACTGTGTCAGTTAGGCGTTTATGCTCGATTTCGAATTCTTTTTGTTCCATCGTCATTGTCATTCCCCCAATCGTTTTCTAAAGTCAGATACTAATCTTATCAAACTATTTGTAACGGTTTCAAGATGACGAGGAAAAAATTGACTGTCAGTTTTCACTAATAAATGTAAAGTATGAAACAGAGCCTTACATGAATGTAATGTAAAGAACGATATCCTAAAAAGCAGAAAAATATCTTTTTATAGGTAAATTAAACTGTTGTTTCGAGCATTTGAAACGTTGTTATTATAAGGGAATTGTAATAATCATATGTTAAAGTTAAAAATTTCTTGTTAAAAATATGATTCTCTCTTATACTGCATGCATGAGGTCGGCTTTGGAAGAAGGTATTAACTATAGTAACGATAGATTCTGATATAAAAAGTAACTTCTATTATTTTTTTATTAAAAAGAGGCGAGAACAACATGAATAAACGGCTAAACGAAATCCAATTTGCCAGGGCTTTTGCGATGTTTGCAGTGCTATTTGTGCACTTTAGTTCGACTGGTTTAGGCACAGTATTGCCTGAATCAGGGACGTTTTATGTCTATTCGACATTTAATACTCTTGGTAAAATTGGTGTTCCAGTTTTCTTTTTCTTAAGTGGACTTGTATTGTTTTATAGCTATAATAAACGTCCATTTACAAAAGATACGATTATTAGTTTTTACAAAAAACGATTGAAATATATAATTGTTCCATACATTTTTATTTCAATTTTATATTTTGCCTGTAAGGTATATCTTTACTACGATTTCACATCGCTATCAGTAATGTTACAGCGGTTCTTCGATGAACTATTGCATGGTAAGGCTTATACTCATTTATACTTTTTATTTGTATTAATCCAATTTTATTTAGTTTTCCCACTGCTTTTATATATGTTCAAAAAGGTAAAGGTGCATGTACTTACGGTATTAGTTATTTCGTTGCTACTACAATTTGCATGGTTTTATGTGAATAAAAACTATGTTCAATTAGAGGCAAGAGGCTCCATTTTCCTTTCGTATTTGTCATTTTTCTTATTTGGGGCAGCTGTAGGGGTCAACTACTTAAAGCTTGACGAATGGTGGAGTGCAAATAAAAAGAAATGTGGATTCTTTGCGGTAGTACTGTTTTCAATTGCGGCAGGTAGCCTAATTTTTGTTGATATATCGATTCGTATCGGTACGATTGCGGAGTGGCTCCCTTCAACCCCATATCGTTCTTATATTTTTGACGGACTTTGGGTACTTCTAGGGTTAGCGGGCTGTATGATGACTTTGTGGTTAGGGAAAATGGTCATTGCGCTAGATAATGAGCCATTGAGTCGCTTTTTAAATCGCTTAGCGAGTCTGTCATTCGGCATCTACTTGCTACACCCATTTTTCTTAATCTTTTTCCGAGACGCATTACCAGCAAATACGCCGCTTGTCTTTCATAGTTGGCAGCTTTTCACTGCGATTGCGATTACCGCGATTTGTTGGGTACTGACCCATTATATTAGTAAAATGAAATACGGCTGGTTATTAATCGGCAAGTAAAAAGAGCGCCATAAATGATAGATGAAATACCTATCATTTATGGCGTTTAAATTGTATAAAAAGAAGATTAGAAACAGACAATTAAGAGTGAAATCACCATTTTGCGACATGCTCCTCAATGCAACCGAGCATTTGCTGAATGTTTAACGTTTCGCCGCTTTCAAGCTGGATGATCCCGTCGTAATAACCGACCATTTGATGCACTGATGAAGAGATGACCTTTACATTCGTTTCGGCGACGCGTTGGAAAAAGGGAACAAAGGTTAAATTCACCTGGTTACTAAATTTTGATTTAACACGCCAAGGCTTCATAAAATCAGTAGGGTCGTATTCAAAAATGACGTCTTCTGAAATTTTCGTCATAGCTCCATCTATGAAAATCGCATTTTCCGTCATACCGGTACCATCCGTCCATTGTCCGCCAAAGTTTAAGCCAATACGTTTGTCACGAACCCGTTGTGACGCCATGCCCCAGTTCCATGTTGCTTCACGAGGCCAAACACCACGTCCATAATCGAGCACTGCAAAGCTTTCATCTGGAGAAAATGTAAAACGACGATTCCCGATTTTTACGATCCCTGATGTTGGCAATGTATGATGCTTCGCTGTAAATTGGAACGTTTGGCGATTCCATGGTATGACAACGTTTAAGGATTCATCTTCCTTTGGATGTTCAATCGTTAGTTCTGCATGTAAGTGCTCTCCATCAAAATCAGGTGAAATGACCGTCAAATGGGTATCACCATTGAAATACATTAGTTGAATCGACATTTCATTGTTTGCAAATTTTACGGTTTCAAGTACTTGTGTAGGCATTTTAACTCGTGCGCCGAGTGGTATCGTAATGGTTTTTTCAAAATAACGCTGTGTTTCATATTCGAGGAAATAAACGAAGCACACAGCAGCATAATCTAAATGGCTAATTGTCGCAGAAAATAAAATTTCCTCGCCGTAAACGCACCAATAGTTCCATTTTTTCTTACGCATAAAATGACCTGACAAATTGCAATCAATAATCGGTTTACGCGCAAAACCGATTGCCTCAGGGTTTAAATTCCCTTTTTTATCGCAAAGTGAAGTCGGTTGTGTAATTTCTCTTTCTGCGTGTTGCCTCATTTTAAATCCCCCTAAACTGTATCGAAGTATTATTAAAAATATTGTATCAGACATTTCAAAAAACAGGTTGTTTTCGCGCTCTTTTTCATATAAATATTCCCTCTAACTACATAAAACATAAATTTTCGACATACGATGAGGAAAGCTTGTGAAATGGAGGAAATGTTTTGGCTGCTGTATATAATCGCGCCGAGGCTGTTGCTTATGCGAATCGTTGGTGGGATGGTTATAATCCGCAATTTCCAGTGTTTCAGGATGACTGTACAAATTTTATTTCGCAATGTTTATATGCAGGGGGAGCACCGATGCGGGGTATGCCCAACCGGGAGCAAGGATGGTGGATGATCGGTTTAAATGAACGTTGGAGCTATAGCTGGACGGTCGCGCATTCACTTCGCTGGTATTTAGAAACATCTAAGTATGGATTAAGAGCAACACGCGTGTATTCCCCTTCTGAGCTGCAGCTTGGGGACGTTATATTTTATGATTTTGAAGGCAACGGAAGAATTGATCATAGTACGATTGTGACACGAATAGAGGATGGTATTCCTTATGTAAATGCGCATACGATGAATAGTGCAAATCGCCTGTATAACTATGAAAATTCGACCGCGTACACACCACAAATGCGCTATTACTATTACCATATTGCTGATGAATTTTAACCGTGAAATGAATCTCGGAAGATGTTAACTTAACACAATTTATGATAAGGTGATAGTAGTGAATGAAGGAGGTTTTATCGATGACTTTAACAGTAAAAGATGCAATTAAACAACGTCGTTCGATTAAGAAATTTAACGGGCAAATTGTTGAAAAAGAGTCTGTCCTAGAAATTTTAGATGATGCCAAATGGGCCCCAAATCATGGTAACCGTCAACCTTGGCGTGTCGTAGTAGGGGCTGGTGAGCAATTAGCCAATGTCCATGAACTATTACGTGATTTAGCGATTCCAAAATGGCAGGAGCTTTCCGAGGATACACTTGCAACGCAAATGCAGAAATTTACGCTAGCGGGAGCATATGCCTTCGTATTAGTAACAGAAGATATGCGTCAAAAAGAACGTTTAGAAGACTATGCTGCAACGTCTTGCTACTTACAAAACGCTCAGCTGCTTGCATGGGAAAAAGGGATTGGTACGTGCTGGAAAACACCAGGCTTCTTAGATCACCCAAAATTCCGTGAAGCATTAAACGCGCAGTCCAATGAGCGTGTCATTGCCATGCTTCAATTTGGTCATTACGACGAAGCGCCAAATGCAAAAGAACGTAAGGAAGTTGCGGACTTTGTGACAGAATTCGGTAAATAATCAAAAATGAAAAAACGAAGGTCCTAAAATGAACTGCCTACTAATTGTTAGACGCGGGAAAGTTCAAAAGGGGTCTTCGTTTTTAATTTTAAATGGAAAAAAGGTAAATGAAGGATAAAGAATTTGTTATTTTATAATAATTTTTAAAAATAGCGAACTGAGTATAGGTATAAGAGAATAGATAATAGGGTGCAATTAAATACTAAATATTTGAAAATGTATTCAAATTACATCTTTGTTGTGAAATAATAATATTTGTTAGTTAAATATTATTTTCTTCTTTGGATGAATTAATAGAACTAAATAAAAAGTGGATTAAAGGAGTAGTTATGCGTTACAAAAGTTTAAAGACACGTTTGATTGTCATCTTACTATTAGTTGGTATTCTTCCAGTAGCAACGACTATAACTTATAATTTTTTCGCAACATCGAATAGCTTTAATGAAGTGCAGCAGGAGGAGCAACAGCATCTTGAGCAGGCGGTATCAACCCATTTTGCAAAAACGGCAGCCGATTTACAGTACATAGCAGAAATTTATGCAAAAGATGAACGTGTACAACAATTATTAAACGGATCAAGTAACGAAATACAAATTCAAGAAGGGGTAGCACTTTTCAAACAATTAGAAAAAGAGCATGGTCTAACAGTTTTTGAAGTTGGTGATGCAAATGGCGTTGTAGCATTGCGCGGTCATAATCCTGAAAAATCAGGAGATGATAAGTCTGATATCGAAGCCATTCAACAAGCTTTAAGTGGGAAATCGTTAAGTGGCTTTGAATATGGGGCAAGTGGACTTTCGGTTCGTGCCTTTGCTCCAATTGAACAAAATGGTCGTGTTCTAGGAACGTTACAAATAGGACTAGGGAATGAATTTATTAATGAAATCCAAGCGCTTTTCCCAAGTACGATCATACATATTTTAAATGAATCAGGCGAGGTTGTTCGTTCCTCTGATGAGACGTTTGTTGGACAGAAATTTGCTAATACTGGCGTAACAAAGGCGATTGGTGGGAAACAAACGCGAATAAAAGGTGAAGAAAACAATGCTATTGAAAGTTTCTTACCGATTTTAGAGCCAACTGCTACGACAGCTGTTGGGGTATTAATGCTTGTACAAGACATTGAAGCGACAGAAGCAACAATGAATAGCATTATTAATATGGGAGCGTTTATTTTAATAACGACAATTCTTGTAGCGGTAGTTGTAGCCATTTTTTATGGGCAAACATTAACAAAACCAATTGTAAAAACAGCGGCTATGATGAATGTGTTAAGTGCTGGAGACTTAACAAAACGTATAGAAAAAGCAGAGCGTCGAGATGAAATCGGGCAGTTAATGAATGATATGAAGGTAATGCAGGAGCATTTACATACAACCATTTCGGAGGTAGCCGAAGCATCTCATACCGTTTCGCTGGAAAGTACATTGCTTGCTCAATCTACGAGTGACGTATCCAGTGGTTCAGAGGCAATTGCCGAAACGATGGAAAGCTTATCGCGCGGTGTAGAAAAGCAAACCCATGAAATTGCTGAAGTATCTGAAATCATGACAGAGTTCTCTCAAAATCTACAGGAAACTTCTCAGCAAGGCAGTCATCTTGAAGTGCTCTCTAAAAATGTGCTGACGCTGTCAATGGATGGTTCGGAACGAATTCATCGTTCAAATGGTCAAATGCAGGAAATCCATCAAATGATGGAGCAATCGATTGGGAAAATGGAAGATTTGGACAATCAAGTTGGACAAATTACTTCATTTGTTTCCATTATTGAAGATGTGGCAAACCAAACGAATTTACTCGCACTCAATGCCTCGATTGAAGCGGCACGCGCTGGAGAGCATGGAAAAGGCTTTGCAGTAGTGGCAGAAGAAGTTCGCGCATTAGCAGAGCAAGTGAGAGGTTCTGTTTCGGAAATTACGAACATTGTAACAACAATCCAAGGTGGTTCACGTGAAGTGAGTCAGTCATTGAAAAATGGCTTTAGTCAGGTAGAGAATGGTACGAATCAACTTGCAATAACAGCAGGGACATTTACGGAAATTGAGCAATCGGTTTCACAAATGGCGATGTTTATTCAACAAGTTATAGCACATTTAGGGGAAATGAGTCGCGAAGGGCAAGTAATCAACCAATCGCTACAGGAAATTTCAGCTATTACAGAGGAAACTGCCGCCAGTGTGGAAGAAACGACCGCGACGATTGTGCAAACTAGCGTTACAATGGCAGATGTGGCAAGCGCTACAGGGGAATTATCGAAGTTAGCAGAACAGTTAAACCAGGTCGTGAAAACTTACAAAATTTAAATGACAAAAGCTACGCAGGGAGAAAAAATCTCTCATGCGTAGCTTTTTTTAAAAGAGTTCATCAGCAAGAACCTAGTTTATAAATCACCATTTCCCGTTACTTCTGCTCTAAATATGGAACACGCTTACGCTCGTAAATGACACCATATATTACCGTCATCATTATGACACTCGCAACGGTCATAATAATACACGGCATTAAATAATCACGGCTCATCGCCAATAAAATGTCTGTTCTGAACCAGTTTTGGAACGGAATCCCGAAGCTAAGCAAGGCCGTGAAAAATAGGAGCTTTACCCCAATATGCTTCCCTTTCATCTTCTTCATCATGCCGTTGACAAATAATCGGAGCATCGCAAGTCCGAGCCCAACAAAAAAGAAAATAATTAAATACAGTTTAACTGTTTCATCTAATATAAACGCTTTACCAATTAAAAAAGCAACGATGGCAAGCGAAATAGCTAACATAATTTTTGCTTTATTCTTCATAATATAATGCCTCCTAAAAGTATTGAACACTTTGTTGATTACAGTTATTAGTTTAAAATTATAGCTAAATGAAAGCAATCGACACTATTTTTTGAACTGTTGAGTGGAGGGGTTATGATGTCGGTATATGACCAAATGAACGAACAAACGAAACAACGCATTGAAGAAACTTTTTTAGCATTGATGTCGAAAAGCGCGTTTAGCAAAATTTCTGTTCGAGATATTACAACAACTGCAGCTATTAATCGCGGTACATTTTACTTACATTTTACAGACAAGTATGAGCTACTTGAAAAAATTGAGTGCAAGCTACTTAAAGGTCTTGCTAAAGCATGCGCTGACATACAGCCAGAGAAAGTATTACAGGAGGCAAGAAGTGGTACACTGTCACAATTCTCAATGCAGGTGTTTCATTATATTGATCGGCATGCCTTAAAATTTCGAGTTTTACTATCAAGTCACAATCAATCTGGCTTTGTAAAGCGATTACAGCGTTTTTTTATCGAGCAGTTTTCACAAAAATATTCAAACCATCGTCTAACAGTAAGTGATCCACAGCTCCCGGTTCATTATTTAGCGGCTTTTGCGGCATCGGCTTTTTTAGGGGTCATCGAAGAATGGTTAATGACGGAGGCACATGAATCACCAGAACAAATCGCAGAATATTTTGTCCGCATTATTTTAACGATTCAAAATTATAATTAGTCATGTTAATTTGAAAAGTGTTTTCATATAGTTTAAAAGGGAAAGAGGGTTATAGAAAATTTTGGAGGGATGCAAATGTTGAGTAATGAGGAAAAACGTACAATTGATGTCGCGTATACAAAACATGAAATGCTAGAAAAACTCCAGGAACTACGAAAGTCACCCGAAATTGTCGATCAAAATAAAATTTATATTTTAACAAAACATGTAAATGAATTTCATGCGCTAAGCCGTGATCATCAAATCGAACTTGTCACAACACATGGTATTCGAAGTTTTATGAAATCGCTTATTTTTAAGGAGACACCGATTGAAAGAGCACTACGTCGCATGAATTTATCACCAACTGAACGGAGTGAATATGAAGCAGTCATAAAGGCTGGTGGTATATTGCTTATATCTGGGCGTGACCCTTTTAATGAACAGGAATGGACAGGTCATACGTTAAACAAATGGATAACGAATCAATTTAATACTTCCAATTTAATTAATCGTAATGTAAAGGAAATTCGTCAAGTGCCATATCAAAGGGAGTCACAAATATATGTTACAACAGTCACTGGGGTATCGGGAGATTACGGACTTAACAATGCACCTATAGATGATGATGTCATCCCGTTAAAGGATAATCAGCGCTATGTCCGTCATCCGAAAACAAAGGTACTTAGCATTTATCAAGGACCACACGAATAAATCAGGGCGAGGCTGGGACAAAACCAAAACATCATTTTTCTCGAGTGAGAAAAATGATGTTTTTTTTTATTGGTTTCCGTTGCGGGGACGCTTTCCGGGGACGTGGCCTGAGCCTGTAGTCTCAGGCATCACGCTATTCCCCAGGAGTCGCCCCTCCACTACAACCAATTTTTAATACTGTATTTTACCGTAAATAGAGAAATTTTTACTTCTGTCCCAGACTCGTTTCTTTTTATTCTTATTACATTCGACAATGTGTAATGAGAAAAAGGTTTTCTTCTCATAATTGAAGAAATTAAACAGTAGCTTCATCCAATAAGCTAACAAAGGGGATAGAACATCAAGTAAACGAAGGGGGCGTATATTAGGGATGGATAAGGTAGTTACAACAATCGAGCAAGCGATCGCACATATACAGAACGGTGCGACTGTACTCGTCGGGGGCTTTGGACTGTGTGGAATCCCGGAAAACTTAATCAAGGCTGTACGAGATAAGGGAATAAAAGAGCTCACCGTTGTAAGTAATAACTGTGGGGTTGATGATTTTGGTCTTGGACTATTATTACAACATAATCAAATTAAAAAGATGATTGCATCCTATGTAGGAGAAAATAAAACCTTTGAGCAGCAATTTTTGCGAGGGGAGCTAGAGGTCGAGCTAACACCTCAAGGAACACTTGCAGAGCGTATTCGCGCAGGTGGAGCCGGTATTCCTGCGTTTTATACAGCTACAGGTGTTGGTACACCCATAGCTGAAGGGAAGGAAGAAAAGATCTTTGACGGCAAAACCTATATTTTGGAGCAAGCGATTACCGGAGATTTTGCACTTGTCAAAGCATGGAAAGCGGATCGTTCTGGAAACTTGGTGTTCCGCAAAACATCTCGCAACTTCAATCCACTTGTCGCAACAGCAGGAAAAATAACGATTGTCGAAGTAGAGGAACTTGTCGAAGTCGGTGAGTTAGATCCGGACGGCATACATTTACCAGGCATTTATGTGCAACATATCGTCCATGATTTGTCTTATGAAAAACGGATCGAACGCCGTACAGTAAGGGAGGACGACTAAATGGAGACACGTATGAAAATTATTCGTCGGGCCGTTAAGGAAATTAAGGATGGGATGTATGTCAATTTAGGAATCGGTATGCCGACACTTATCGCTAATGAATTTCCATCTGACTACAATGTTTTTTTACAGTCGGAAAATGGCATGCTTGGCATTGGTCCGTATCCAACGGAAAGTGAAGTGGATGCCGACTTAATTAATGCTGGAAAGGAAACAGTGACAGCGAAAGCAGGTGCCGCCTATTTTGATAGCGCGGAAAGCTTTGCGATGATCCGTGGAGGCCATATTGATGTAGCAATTTTAGGTGGAATGGAAGTGTCTAAAGCTGGCGACCTTGCCAATTGGATGATTCCAGGGAAGGTCGTGAAGGGGATGGGCGGTGCAATGGATTTAGTCGTTGGTGCAAAAAAAGTTATTGTTATTATGGAGCATACGAATAAGCATGGGGAATCCAAAGTTAAGAATACATGTACGTTGCCGCTTACTGGGAAGGGTGTTGTTCATCGACTCATCACAGAACTTGCAGTATTTGATTTCGTAGATGGGCAGATGTATTTGACAGAGCTTCAAGATGGCGTGACGCTTGAGGAAGTGAAGGAGAATACAGAAGCCACATTTGAAGTAAGGATTTAAAAAAGGGTGTCACGGAAGGATAGCATATCGACCTTTCGTGACACCTTTTTTAGTTGGAATAACGTTATGAGTTTAAACATAATAAAAATGTTTAATTTTTTATTTATATTCAATTAGTTGGGAATCTGTTTTATCAAGTGGAAACTGTAATATAGGCAAACGGAATGAATGAAAAACTGTATGGTAGTCCGTACATATGTAGGTGCATTTTTGAGCTGAAAAAGTGTATTCAGCAGCTTATATCGTTTGATAGTGAGTGGAGTAGGAAAAATCTGAAATGTATCGAATAAAAAATAATGTAAAAAATATTAATGAACAAAAAAATCATTTGTATTAATATACAACTTTATAAAAGTCAGAAAATTGTTTTGTTTAAGTTGTTTATTATGACAATGTATTTAATTGCAATGCAGTGGATAATTGTAGTTTAATATGCAAAAATAATGAATAAAACGACCAAAATCTACCTATTTAACTGTCTGATAATTTTAACATATAAAATTAATGCAAATTGTTGTTGCATATTTATACACACCAGAGTAGAATGAAGTAGCACTTATTTGAGGTGCATTTTATTGTAAATAACATCGTAAAGATTATGAAATCCAGATAAATTATTATTGTGAGGTCCTAAATTATGTCGGATTGGTTAGATTTATATAAAGAAATGGGCGATTATTTAGCGCCAAGTATGGCAAAGGATCACCCAAATCTTCCAGTAGTAAAAGAAGAAGGTTGTTATTATTATGGCGCGGATGGTAAGAAATATTTAGATTTTACATCTGGCATCGCTGTAACAAATACAGGTCACCGTCATCCAAAAATTGTGCAAAGCATTAAGGATGCAGCCGACCAATTAGTACATGGTCCATCAGGTGTTATTATGTACGAATCCATTTTAAAGCTTTCTGAGAAGTTAGGTGAGGTGTTACCTGGTGATTTAGGTTGTTTCTTTTTCGCAAATAGCGGGACTGAAGCAATTGAAGGCTCACTGAAATTAGCGAAGTTCGTGACAGAGCGTCCTTATGTTATTTCATTTACAGGTTGCTTCCACGGTCGTTCAATGGGTGCTCTAGGTGTTACGACGTCAAAAAGCAAATACCGTAAATTTTTACAGCCTTCGCATCTTTCATACCAAATACCGTATGCAGATGTAAAAGCTGTACCAGCTGGCGAAGACCCAGAAGTGTACTGCGTTGAACAGCTTGAAAAAGATTTCAAAAAGCTATTCAAACACCAAGTAACACCTGAAGAAGTTGCCGCAGTGATTTTAGAGCCAGTGCTAGGTGAGGGTGGCTACATCATTCCTCCGAAAGCTTGGGTAAAGAAAATTCGTGAAATTTGTGACGAGCATGGTATTTTATTAATTTTCGATGAAGTACAAACAGGCTTTGGCCGTACAGGTGAATGGTTCGCAGCCCAATACTTCGACGTAACGCCGGACATTATGGCAATTGCAAAAGGGATTGCATCAGGCTTACCACTAAGCGCGACAGTTGCTTCAAAGGAATTAATGAAAAAATGGCCAATTGGCTCACATGGTACAACATTCGGTGGAAACCCAATCGCCTGTTCAGTAGCGTTAACAACGCTAGAAATTTTACATGAAGAAAATTTAATCGAAAATTCTCGCCTTGTCGGTGCATATGCTCGTGACCAACTACTTAAAATGAAAGAGAAATACCCAATTATTAGCGATGTGCGTTCTGCTGGGTTAATGATCGGTATTGAGCTATCAAACCCTGAAACAGGTGAAGTGGATGGACAAGCAGTAGGTGAAGTACTAGATTACGCTCTTGAAGAAGGTGTACTCTTCTACTTATGTGGCAATGAAGGTGAAGTTATCCGAATGATTCCACCACTTACGGTGACAAAAGAACAAATTGACGAGGGCTTACACATGTTAGAAAAAGCTATTCAAACATATTTATCAAAATAATAGGAGATGAAACAAATGAACAAAAAGTGGTTACTAGCAGTTTTAACAACACTTGTCATCGCTGTACTAGCAGCATGTGGCACATCAGAAGAAAAAGATTCTACTTCAGGCTCAGAAACTAAAGGTGAAGAGAAAAAAGTTTTAGTAATGGGTACTTCAGCAGACTATGCACCATTCGAATATGTCGACACTGCAAAAAGTGATGAAATTATTGGTTTTGATATCGACCTTGCAAAAATGATCGGTGAAAAATTAGGCTATGAAATCAAAGTAGAAAACATGGACTTCAACAGCTTAATCCCAGCTTTACAGGCAAATAAATTCGACATCGTTTTAGCTGGTATGACACCAACTCCAGAACGTGAAGAAGTTGTAGATTTCTCAATTCCTTACTATGAAACAGAGCAATACTTAGTTTTCAAAAAGGAAAAATCATACAAAGAAATGGCTGATGTAGCTGGCGGTGTAGTAGGAGCACAAATTTCTTCAATCCAAGAAGAATTAGCGAAGGAGTTCGGTGAAGAACACGGATTCAAAGTAGAAAGCCGTAACTTAATTCCAGAGTTAATCCAAGAATTAAAAACAGGTCGTTTTGATGCAACGGTTATTGAAAACATCGTTTCTGAAAACTACTTAGCTTCTAATGACGATTTAGCAGCATTCCCAATCGTTGTTGAAGAACCAGACTTCAAAGCTGCAGTATTCCAAAAGGGTAGCGATTTAAAAGTAGGATTTGATAAAGCGATTGAAGAATTAATCGCAGACGGTACAATCGAAGAACTTAAGAAAAAATGGTTCGTAGTAGAATAATCAAGGGTTAAAACCAACGTCATCCAGCATTATTTAGGCTGGGTGACGTTTCTGCCGTTATATTGAACGATAAAAAATTGTGATGTGCAAGTTAGATAGCGTCAGCAAATAATAATTAAAAGATTCAACAATTAAAACTTACGAAAGAAAGGAGGGCTACGATGTTCAACTTTGAAAAGGTCGTGCCCTCTATTCCTTACATTTTAGAAGGAATAGGCGTTACATTACAAATCGTTGTCGGGGCGACAATAATTGGATTAATTTTGGGGATATTATTAGCGCTATGTAAAATCGGCACTATTAAACCACTGCGTTGGTTTGCAGCTTTTTATACATCGATTTTCCGTGGTACACCACTTGTTCTACAATTAATGATAATCTACTATGCCGTACCACAAGTATTAGATATTCAAATTGATCCAATCCCGGCTGCTATCATTGCATTCGGTTTAAATTCAGGGGCATATATTTCTGAGATTATCCGTGCTGGAATTAATGCGGTAGACAAGGGGCAAATGGAAGCGGCCAAAGCATTAGGAATTCCATATGCAAAAATGATGAAGGACATCATTTTACCGCAAGCAATGAAAAACATTTTACCATCATTAATGAATGAATTTATTACATTAAATAAAGAATCAGCAATCGTAACAGTTATTGGTGCCCTTGATATTATGCGCCGTGCATACGTTGTTGGTGGTGCGACATTCACATATTTAGAGCCGCTGTTAATTGCAGGGTTAATCTACTATGTAATGACGCTTGTTTTATCATTCCTTGGCCAAATGTTAGAAAAGAGGATGAGACGCAGTGATTAAAATTGACAATCTAAAAAAATCATATGGTAAAAATGAAGTATTAAAGGGTATTTCAACAGAGATTAAGGAAAAAGAGGTCATCGCGATTATTGGCCCTTCAGGCTCTGGTAAATCAACATTTTTGCGATGTATTAACCGTTTAGAGGAACCATCAGCGGGTATCATATCAGTTGGTGGGGAGACAATTACAGAGAAAAATGTGATGAAGGTGCGTGAAAATTTAGGAATGGTGTTCCAGCATTTCTACCTATTTCCGCACAAAACCGTTTTAGAAAATTTAACGTATGCACCAATTAATGTAAAAGGTGTAGCAAAGGGTGAAGCTGTAAAGTTAGCAGAAGAGTTACTAAGAAAAGTAGGGCTTTACGACAAACGCAATGACTATCCAAACCGTTTATCAGGAGGTCAAAAGCAACGAGTTGCCATTGCTCGTGCTCTAGCAATGAATCCGACAGCGATTTTATTTGACGAACCAACATCAGCTCTTGATCCGGAAATGGTAAAAGAAGTTTTAGAAGTAATGAAATCTCTTGCCGAATCAGGAATGACGATGTTGATTGTAACCCATGAAATGGGGTTTGCACGTGAAGTAGCAGACCGTATTTTGTTCTTAGATGGTGGACTTTTAGTAGAGGATTCTTCTCCAGAGGAATTCTTCACAGCCCCAAAATCAGCTCGTGCGAAAGAGTTTTTAGATAAGGTTTTATAGTAGGCCAATGTGAAGTAGAAAGTGAAAGTGCATCCGATAGTGGATGCGCTTTTTTTGTTTATCTTTAATTCTTTTCATTAAATCCTCTTTTTTAACATTCTACAAAAATAATGTACTTGTCAAACATTGTACAACTTATGTATAATCTTTTGTACAACATATAATATGTGTATAACATTTTTACGGTTATTTAGGCTTTTTATTAACTATTTTACAGGATTAAACTTATTTATTATACAAAAACAATTAACGTTATACATTGATTGTACAATTTTTAACTACTTAATGGAGGAGGAGCAAGAGATGAAGAAGATTGTTATTGTTGGAGCTGGACCAGGAGGATTAGCTGCAGCTATGCTACTCGCAAATAAAGGTTACAAGGTAGAAGTGTATGAGAAGCAACCTTATATTGGAGGGCGTACAAGTGAAATTCGTTTAGGTGATTACAAATTTGATATGGGCCCAACTTTCTTAAATATGCTATATATAGCAGAAGAAATTTTTGAATTAACAGGACGACGGTTACAAGATTATGTCGAGCTTTATGATTTAGACCCTATGTATGAACTTATTTTTCATGATAAAAAAATTAAAATGACACGGAATGAAAAAGAGATGGTACGTCAGATTAATGAGGTATTTGTAGGAAATGAAGGTGGCTATGAGAAATATATTCAGCAAACACAAAAGAAACTTGAACGATTAGCGCCAGTATTACAATCCCCAATGAATCGTTTTACAGATATGCTAAAGCCGAATGTGATAAAGGCAGTCGGTGAGCTGGAAATCGGCAAATCACTTGTTGACACCTTATCCCAATTCTTTAAAGATGAAGAATTGCAGTTAGCCTTCACATTTCAATCAAAATACTTAGGTATGTCACCATGGGAGAGCCCAGGTGCATTTTCGATACTTTCTTATATTGAGCATGCATACGGTGTATATCATATAAAAGGTGGGCTTAATCGCTTAACGCAGGCAATGGGTAAAGTAGCCGAGGAAATGGGGGTAACCATTCATACAAACTGTGGTATTAAAAAGCTTGTTACATCTGGTCGCCAAGTAACGGGTGTAGCGCTGGAAAATGGCGATTATGTGCAGGCAGATGAAGTGATTGTGAATGGGGACTTTGGTCATGTCATGACCAAAATGGTAGAGCCAGGAATCTTAAAAAAATACACACCAGAAAAATTAGAAAAGAAGCAATTATCATGTTCTACATTTATGTTATATTTCGGTGTAAATAAGCGATTTGATCAACTATCCCACCATACGATTTGGTTTGCAAAGGATTACCGAAAAAATGTAGAAGAAATTACGAAAACAAAAATGATATCTGATGATCCATCAATTTATATTCAAAATGCTGTTGTAACGGATCCCGCTGTAGCACCAGCAGGGAAATCAACACTCTATATTTTAGTGCCAGTACCAAATAATACGAGCGGCATTGATTGGGAGCGTGTAAAAAAACCTTTCCGCAAAATGGTATTAGAAATGGTAGCAGAGAAATTAGGTGAACCGAATCTGGAAGAGTTTATTGAGGAAGAACGTATGATTACACCTGCTGATTGGGAAAATGATATTAGTGTATATAAAGGAGCAACGTTTAATCTTGGACACCAATTGACACAAATGTTAGCATTCCGTCCCCGTAATAAATTTGAAGAACTAGATAGATGCTGGTTAGTCGGAGGTGGAACACATCCTGGAAGTGGTTTGCCAATTATTTTGGAATCAGCACGTATAACAGTAAATAGTATTTTAGCACAAGATAAAAAGGTACTACACCCGGTAAAACCTTTACCAAAAGTTAATGTCCATTCAAAAGTAAAAAATATGTCAAAACCTATTGTACAAATTTAATTAATACAAAAAAGCGGCGGAACTATAGTAACATAGAATCAATTAAAAATAGAAGACATAATTAAGGCCATTATTTCTCATTATGGAAATAATGGCTTTTGTGATGTAATGTTCGTTGAATTTATTTGTTTTATAATTGATGGTGATTTCTTGAGACAATTGGAGCTGTTAATAGCCGAGTTGCTTATCGACAATATTTTTTAATGGCATGTTTTTTACATACAGTTCAAAGTTATCGATAAATAACTGCATATTATGCTTCATATGATCAGGTGAATAATAGGCGTTGTGTGGGGAAACGATGACATTGTCCATTTCCCAAAAATCATGTTCTTCTGGCAGTGGCTCTACTTCAAAAACGTCTAAAGATGCGCCGGCGAGATGTTTGTTTTCTAATACGGTAATTAAGTCAGATTCAACAATTGTATTCCCGCGTCCTACATTGATTAAGTAGCTACCTTGCTTCATTTTCTCCATTCGTACCTTATCAAAAAAGTATTTTGTTTCATTTGTAGAGGGGAGGGCTAAAACAGTAAAATCAGCATTGGCCAATACTTCATCGATTTGATTCATACCAACAATTTGATCTACATAACATTCGTCGCCAGTTAATTTATTAGGGTCACGTTTGCAGCCGATGACCTTCATTCCAAGTGCTTTTGCTCGTTTGGCAATGGCGATACCGATTTCTCCGTATCCTATAATGGCTAATGTAGAAGAGCTTAGTTCAATTGTTGGAATTAACCCCCACGTGCGACTTGGCTTATTATAAATCATTGAAGGAATCCCTCGGGCGAAAGTTAAAATCATGGCAATCGTGTGTTCTGCAATTGGTATCGCTGTACAACCTTTTGAATTTGTTACAATGACATTGCTCTTTTGAAATTTGCTCTTTAGCATTGCTTCAATTCCTACACTAAAGGAATGAACCCATTTAACGTGGGGAGCATGGGATAAAATCGATAAATCGTCGCGAATTCCGAGCGTTAAAATAATATCGCAGTCGGTTAAATCAACTTGTGGCTTCGGCTCAAGCTGATTCCATTCCCAATGTTCTACAACGACTTTTGCCCCTAGTGCTCGAAGTTTTTCTACGTATTCAGCTGGAATATCTCTCCGGATATAAATGAACGGTGCTTTCACAGCGCTCTCTAGTGCATAAACCATTATAAAACCTCCCTATACAATACTTTTTATTGGATACTTTTCGAAATATGCGCTTGCAATGCGTTTGATTGCTTCTCGACACTGTACTTCATCGCAATAGGAAAAGCAAAGGCGTATATGATTTTGTTGACTATGATCAGCGAAGCAGTGTTCACCAACAATGTAGCTCACACCATATTCTAAAGCGAGCTCCTCAAAATCAGCAGTATTAACTGTTTCCTTGAACGAGATCCAGATGAAAAAGCCACCCTCTGGTATAATATAAGAAATTTCATTTCCTAAATATTCATCCAGAGCCTCCACCATCACGTCTCGTCGTGATTGATAAATCGCTGAAATATCCGCTACGTGCTGATCAAAATCAATAAAGTTTAAGTAAGTCGCAACGATTTCTTGCACCATGACACTTGTTGAGCCGTCTGATTTGAGCATGCGTAATTTAGGTGCAAGCTCTGGACTGACAATAACCCAACCTAGACGAATAGCAGGGGCGATTGTTTTAGAAAAAGTACTCATATAAATGACACGCTCAGGTGCGAAACTGTAAATTGCTGGTAGAATTGTGTCGGTAAAGTTTAATTCCGCATAGGCATCATCTTCTATAATGTAAAAGTTGTAAGTTAATGCAAGCTGCGCTAGCTTAATTCGACGCTCAAGAGAAAGGGTAATACCGCCAGGGTTATGAAAATTCGGAATAACATAAAGGAATTTTGGCATCGGTTTACCGAGTTCGGCAGCTTCCATTAATGCCGCCTCAACTAAATCAACCTTTAGCCCACTTTCATCCATTTCAAACCCACGAATCGTAAGGCCGGCTAAAGAAAAGGAGCGTAACGCACCGAAAAATGTAGGTGCTTCTACCCAAATTTCATCTTCTTCATTGGTAAGTGTACGTGCAACAATATCCATTGCCTGACCAGAGCCGGTTGTAACAAATATATTTTTTTCGTTTACGTGAATTTCTCGAATAGTGGAACGCTCTTTAATCCAAGTAGCAATTTTGGATGGGCCTTCACCGCCACTGTACTCTAAGCATTTATATCCGCCGTCTTCAATACCTTTTGCTGCACATTGCGCCATTAATGATACATTATATGCCTCCTTTGCAGGAAAGCCGTAAGATAAGGGGATTAAATCGGTTGGAATTTTTGCAGCTGCAGCACTAAGTAATTTAATACCGTCAAATTTACTCGCCATTTTAAATGGTTGTAACGTTTTCATGGATATCTCCTCCTGTTAGTTAAATCGAAATAAAGTATTTAAAGGGGGGATGGGAAGCCTCTGTTTGAAAACAGCTATTACACCTTTATTTTAGGTGAAAGTAGCTCGCTAAAGGCTTTCATTAAGCTAGCGGTAATTACGCCACAGCTCCCATTGCCAATTTGAGTGGCATCGATTTCTGTAACAGGACAAACATTCACGCCTGTATTTGTAATAAATACTTCATCCATCAAGTACAGCGCTTCCTTTGTGAATGCTTCTTCAATTACAGGTAAATTAAGCTGAGATGCAAGTCGAAGAACTACCTGTCGTGTAATTCCGTTCAAAATTAAATGATTTAATGGATGGGTATATAATTTCCCGTTTTTAACACCGAATAAATTGGAGCTACTAGCTTCAGTTACAACTTGATCTCGGATAAAAATCGCCTCATGCACACCAGCCTCTATCGCCTTTTGTTTTGCCATACAATTTGGTAACAAATTTAAGCTTTTAATATCGACACGCAACCACCGAATATCCTCTGTCGTGATGGCCTTCATCGATGAAGGCGGAGGGTTCGTTGTATCTTTCTTTTTAACTAAACCAGTTAACACAGGAGGAACTGCTTCAGCGGGATAAGCATGAAATCGTGGCGCAGTGCCTCTTGTTAATTGAAAATAGACGTAGCCATCTTCTACACTGTTTTCTTCTATTAATGTATGAATATTTGATTTAAGTTTTTCAATAATATGTTGGGTAGAGATAGAAAGCGCTGCAGCACTACGTAAAAATCGCTCATAATGTGCCTCCCATTCAAAAAGTTCACCATTGTAAATTGCTACAACTTCATATATACCATCTCCAAATTGATATCCACGGTCTTCAGGATCGATTATGATAGATTCTTTCGCAACGATTTGATCATTCCATAAAATATTCACTCACGACACCTCTTTACTTGTAATTGTGACACGATAAGTTTTTCGTTGTTCAAAGGAAACAAACATGAATAATAATCCACAAATGATAAATGACATAATGAAAGGGGCTACAGGATCGAATAAAAACAACGAGCCGGCTAGTAAAGGACCGATACTGCGACCTAAACTATCGTAAGCACCGTGTAAACTCATCACCATTCCGTGTCCTAGCTCATTTTTCTTCGATAGTAGGGCAAGTAGTGTAGGTTTAATAAGTGCTTGCCCTGCACCAATTAATAACACGCCAATAAAGACAAAACTAATATGATAGGTGATTATAAAGCACGCAAAGCCAATGGTCGTAATTAATATGCCGTATTTTGTAATCGTATCCTCACTGAAGTACTTATAAAGTAAAGACAATACTGTTAATTGAATGATCACTGCAGCAGCAGACTGAATCGTAAATGCCCATCCAGTTTCTGTTGCCCCTGCCTGGAATTGCTCAATTAAAAAATAACCAAGAATGCCAAGAATGCTAGAGGTAGCGAGCGCTAGCGCGAATGTGATTAAAAATAATAACAAGTAGCCGGGTTTAATTGAATGTCCAATTGATTGGAAAAGAGGGGAGGTATGTTTGATCTCTCCTCTTTCTGCTGGCTCTTTTACGAATAGAAGGGCAAAAGGGACAGTAATTAAGCTAAGGAACCCAGCAAAGATAAATGGAATTGATAAGCCGAACGGAACGAAAGCACTTCCTAATACAGGACCTAATAAAAATCCAAGTCCATTCGCTGCTGCCAAATGGGCCATCGCCTTTCCTCGTTCCCGTGGCTCACTCGTATCCGCAATAATCGCAAAAACAGCAGGCTGTGTTCCACTAGAAAGGATGGCACCAATAATTCGAATGAACAGTAATTGAATGTAATTTTGGGCAATGTTCATGAGTAAAAATGCAAACCCGAAACCTACGAGCCCGAAAACAAGTACTGGCTTCCGTCCAAATTTATCAATGCACTTGCCCCAAAATGGGAGCACCAAAAATTGAGTAAAGGCCCACCCAGTAATTAGACTCGACATTTGAAATGAGCTTAATCCAAGCTCGTCAGCAAAAAAGGGGAGAACCGGTAAGACAATTCCGTAGCCAGTCATCGATAAAAACATAATGAAAACTAACAGTATGAACGTTTTCTTAGGCACCGTGCAGCACGTCCTTTTATTGTTGTTAAAAGCTAAGAATGATTAGTTAAAAAACAAGCTACATTATGATTACTTTCAATCGATTTCAAACTTGGCTCCTCCATCATGCATCGTTCCATTTTGTATGGGCATCTCGTATTAAACCGACAACCTTTTGGTGGATTAAGTGGAGTTGGTATTTCTCCTTCAAGAACAATTCGCTCGCCTTGTTGCTTGGCATCAATGACAGGGCGAGCTGATAATAATGCCTGTGTATAAGGATGTCTTGGATTTGTGAATAAAGTTTCTGTATCGGCAATTTCAACCAGTTTGCCTAAGTACATAACCCCTACACGATTGGAGATGTTTTTAACGACCCCTAAATCATGAGAGATGAACAAGTAAGTTAGGTTGAATTCTTGCTGTAAATCTTTTAACAGATTAATAATATTTGCTTGAACGGATACATCGAGTGCAGATACAGCTTCGTCACATACAATAATTTTAGGCTGCAGTGCGAGCGCTTTAGCAATTCCGATACGTTGACGTTGCCCACCAGAAAATTCATGAGGGTAGCGATTTTTCATTTTTGTAGAAAGTCCTACCACTTCCATTAAGTAATCGACGCGTTTTTCGCGTATGTCTGGTGTACCATATTTATGGATAAGGAAAGGTTCCATAATAATTTCCTTTACCGTCATGCGTGGATGTAACGATGCGTATGGGTCCTGAAAGACTATTTGTAAGTCGCGTCGTAATCGTTTTACTTCGACTGGTGGTAGTGAAAGGATATTTTCTCCTTTGTAAATGACTTGACCGTCCGTTGGTTCGATTAATCGAAGAATGGATCTTCCTGTTGTACTTTTACCACAACCCGATTCACCTACTAGCGCCAATGTTTCACCTTGATAAATGCTAAAAGAAACATCATCTACTGCCTTAACTGCTAATGGGGTTTTATCCTTTAGTTTTTCGAAAAAGCCTTTCTTAATAGGGAAGTGCTTCTTCAAGCCCTGGATCTCTAATAAAGGCTGGATGTCGTTTGCTTCAAATAACTGATTCATAATTCGCTACCCCCTCCGGAATATCTTTGTAGTTCCAGCAACTTACTTTCCGTAGATTATCTGTAACGACAAGCGGTGGCTCTTGCTGACTGCAAATATCAGAAGCATACGGACATCGTTCTGTAAATACGCAGCCTTTAATTATTTCCCCTGGAAGAGGCACCATACCTGGAATAGATGAAATACGGTCACTATTTTCTTCGATGGAATTAACTGCTTGAATTAATCCGCGCGTATAAGGGTGAAGTGGTTTTTCGAATAAATCATTAGTTAAAGATTCCTCCATGACTTTTCCTGAATACATGACAAGCACACGTTGGCAGTAATTCGCGATTACCCCTAAATCGTGAGTAATTAAAATCATCGAACGGTTCGATTCACTTACTAATCGGGCAAGTAAATCTAAAATTTGGGCTTGAATTGTAACATCCAGTGCAGTAGTGGGCTCGTCTGCTATGAGTAGCTCCGGTTCGCAACAAATCGCCATTGCGATCATGACGCGTTGCCTCATACCACCTGACATCTCATGTGGGTATACTTTCATACGTGAAGTAGGTGAGGGGATGCCCACTTTTTCTAGCATTTGAATGGCGAGTGCTTCCGCCTCTTTCTTAGAAATCTTTTTATGTGCCCGAATTTGCTCTACGATTTGTGTACCAATCGTTAACATTGGATTTAGTGCAGTCATTGGCTCTTGGAAAATCATCGCGATCTCATTGCCAAGCATGTTTTTCCAACTTTTTTCTGACAGTGTTAATAAATTATCGCCATTCCAACGAATCTCACCATTCGAAATTGCTAATCCTTTATGCTTTAATAAGCCCATTATGGCAAGGGAGGTCATACTTTTACCGCAACCTGATTCACCAACAATGCCTAAATTTTCCCCCTTCTTAATCGAAAAATTAATCCCTTTAATGACCTGGACAAATTCATTGTTTTTTTCAAAGCCAACTTTTAAATCACAAACCTCTAATAATGCACCCATCCTGTCGCCTCCTTTTTGCACTTGAACCAACTACATTTTCGGATCGAAGTAATCGCGAATCTTGTCGCCTATTAAATTAATACCTAAAATGGTCATAAACATTGCAGCACCAGGTGCGAATAAATACCAAGGTGCTTGATACAAGTAGTCCTTTCCTGAATTCACCATAGAACCCCAACTTGCGTTTGGTGGTTGAATACCTAAACCAAGAAAACTTAAGCTTGCTTCAGCTAAAATCGTTGAAGCAATTCCTAATGTAGCAATTACGACAATATTCCCGTAACAATTCGGTAAAATATATTTGAATAAAATACGGAAGTTGCTTGCACCGAGAGCGTGCCCGCCTTCGACGAATTCACGCTCTTTTAGGGCGAGAGCTTGTGAGCGTACAAGACGACACATTTCCGGCCAGCTTACTAAACTTAAAGCGAGAATTAAATTGAAAAAGCTTGTGCCGAGTGCAGCCATTATCGCAATAGCGAATAGAATTCCTGGGAAGCTGAAAATAATGTTCGTTATCGCCATAATGAACTTATCTGTTTTTCCACCAACATAACCAGCGAGCAATCCTAACAGTACTCCGATGAAAATTGAAATAGATTGTACGACAAATGCAATGATTAGAGATTTTTGTCCGCCATATAAAATTCGTGTGAAAATATCTCGACCAAGATGGTCTGTTCCTAAAAAATGATTAACTGATGGCGCTTGTAAAACGGCTGTTAAATCATTCGTATTGGGTTCGTATTTTGTGACAAAGGGAGCAAGAATGATTAATACAAAAATGATTAAAGTTAATCCTATGAAGAGATTAGAAAGTGAAATTGCTGTTTTAAATTTCCTTTTGATTTTCTTCGCTTGTTGCGTACTGTCCATTGGGATATTTCCGCTTGATGTTTCTAGCTTCACCATTTAGAAAACTCCTTTCGCGGTTTAGTCATTACGTATTACTTCGAATGCGCGGGTCAATTAATCGGCAACTAATATCCGTTAATAAATTAACAAGTAAAAATACAGTCGCAATAAAAATTACACATCCTTGAACAATTGGTAAATCGCGCTGTAAAATACTATCGATTAATAATCGTCCAACACCAGGTAATCCAAAAATTGTTTCGGTAATGACCGCTCCAGAAAGAAGTAATCCGAGTTGAACACCGATAATTGTCAAAATAGGAGGGAGGGCATTTTTCATTGCATGCACAGAAATGATGCGATATTTTGAAAGGCCCTTTGCATAGGACGTAATCATATAATCCATTTTTAATACATCAATCATAGATGAACGAGTAATTCGAGCAATAACACCGCTAACTGAAAGACCTAGGGTGATAGCTGGTAAAATTAAAAACTTAAGCTCTCCTGGCTTGTAACCAGATGCAGGTAACCAGTTAAGTTTTACTGCGAAAATATACATTAACATTAAGCCTAAGAAGAAGGCGGGGATAGATACACCGGCAATGGAAGCGGAACTAACGGCAGTATCTAACCAGCTACCTCGTCGCATTGCACTAATGATTCCTGCTGTAATTCCAACAACTATCGCAATGGCTAAACCGAGCATTGTAATTTGTACCGTTATAGGTATTCGTTCGGCGAGGATAGTCGTTACCTCCATTCGTGATTGATAGGAAGTACCTAAATCACCTTGCACGACATTTTGCAGGAATCCTAAATACTGCATATGCAATGGTTCGTTTAGTCCCCATTCTTCGCGAATTTGCTCAATAATTGCTTCATCCATTGCGCCGGAACGTGCATCCATTAGCTGCATAACAGGATCACCTGGGATGAAATTCATTAATAAAAAGACAATTAGAGTAATGGCTATCCAGATCGGGATGGCTTCAGCTAATCGTTTAATGGAATATTGAAACATTGAATCACGCTCCATTCAAAAGTTGTAGAGAAAATGCGCTAGCGAATTGAAGCTACTCGCGCATTTTCTGCTATTAAGGGATGGGAGAATTATTTTGCAGATTCATCAATCCATACTTTCGTTAAGTCTTGGAAGTCGATATCAGTCGGGACAGCTTGTAAACCCTTGACCCATGGTTGGTGCACAATAACGGCTTTGTTGTAGTTGAAGAACCACATTGGTGCCTCATCGACAATGATTTCCTCTGCTTGCTGGGCTAAATCAATCATTTCTTTCTCATCTGTCGTAATTAATGCAGCATCTAGTAGACGATCTACTTCATCGTTTTTGTAGTAACCCGTATTACCAGTAGAGCCGAAGTTATCGCTATGGTAGTATTTTGATAAAAATTCAACTGGGTTTGTCATTCCGCCATTTGAGAACATCGCGGTTTTAAATTTGCCGGAGCCTACACGATCAGAAAGTGTTGCCATATCTACTTGTTCGATGTTAACTTGTATGCCAACTTCCTCTAAGTAGCCGTTCATTGCCTCAACCGCTGTCACACCGAATGCCGAATGCGAAGTAGCTAAAATTGGTAATGTAAAGCCATCTGCATAGCCTGCTTCAGTCAATAATGATTTTGCCTTTTCGGGATCATAAGGATAACTAAAGACATCTTCGTTATAGCCTTGGATACTTGTTGGCAATGGACCGTTCGCTGAGTAAGCTTTGCCACCTAAAACGGATGCGATAATTGTTTCGCGATCGATAGCGTAGTTAATTGCCTGTCGTACGCGAACATCTTGCCAAGGTCCTTTTTCTTGTAGGTTGAACCGTAAGTTACGAATGAATAATTCTGGTACTTCTACGATGTAGTCTTTAAAGTTAGGGTTGCTATTGTATTGTGCGTATTGTGCGTCACCAATTGTCATTACATCAATTTGCTCAGATGTAAAGGACGTATCGCGTGCAGCTTGGTCAATTAATATTTTATAAACAACAGAATCTAAGTACGGGGCACCAGCATGGTAGTCCTCGAATTTATCAAGCACAATTTCACTGTCTCGAATCCAGCTCGCAAATTTGAATGGACCAGCACCGACTGGCTGTGCACCGAATTTGTCGCCTAATTCCTCAACAGCTTCCTTTGGTACAGCTGATGTAAAGGGTAAAGACATAATAGAAAGGAATGTATTGTTTGGATTAGAAAGAGTAATTTCTAACGTGTATTCATCGATTACTTTGACACCTGAAAGCTCTGATGTAGAACCTTCTGTGAATTCTTTGTAGCCTACAACCATTTGTAAGTTGCCGGCATTAGGAGAAGCTGTTTTTGGATTGACTAATCGTTCTAAAGAATATTTGAAATCCTGTGCTTTTACTTCGCGACCATTATGGAATTTGACATCTTCTTTTAATTTGAATGTATAAACAGTACCTTCTGGATTGATCTCCCAAGATTCTGCGTTTGCTGGAAGGAATTCGCCTTTAGTAGCCTCGTAGCGGACAAGTGGTTCAAAAATATTCCATGTTACCATCGATGTTGCTGTACCGTGAGAACGAATAACTGGATCCAAGTTTTGTGGATCTCCATAAATTAATGCTCTAGTTAATATCCCGCCTGATACAGGTTCACCAGTGGAGCCTCCAGGACCTGAGGCAGTTGAAGAGTCATTGTCTCCTCCTCCACATGCTACTAATACGAGTGAAATCAATATGAAACAAAAATACAAAGATAATTTACTAAGTCTCATTTTTAATTGCCTCCTTTTGTATGTGTCAATAAGTAAATCGAATAATACAAAACCACCTTTCAAAAATGAATAAATATATAGTAGAGACATTGCTCTTACTAACGAATAAGTTATTTTAATAAACTATTAAGTTGACGTTAAAGGATGAAATATTATATCTTATAAAGTTTATAGGGGTTTATTATATGTTAGGAATTATTACATGTTATCCGAGATATTAAATTTAATGTTAAGAAAAATAACGTGAAACTTAATTTGAAAACAGTATATATTACGGAATTGGACATGTAAACAACTATTTTTTGTATTTTTTGAATTTTCAGTAAATGAAAACGTTTCAAATGTTGATGTGTTTGGATTTTACCAAAAAATTAAATGTTATATTTCTTAACATAAAGAAATGTTGTGATTGATTCATATTAATATAATTATTTATTGAATATTTTAAATAAAATATTGCATAAAAATCGGATTTATATGTATTTTTCAGGGAATTATAGCTAGAAAAGGTTTTCACAATGTTAACTAATGCTTTTTATTATTTATTGTCCGAGAAGAATGGGCGGTTGGGGTGAAGCAATGCGGGGTCAGTAATTTAGTTAGTATAAAGCATGTTTTTAAGACTAAGTTGTTTCTATTAATAGAAGAAACTCCAGTTAAATGAGTTAACATTACTATGGTGGATAGGGAAATCAAAAAGAGCAACTTCTGTCTCGAATCATTAAATGAATCGATAAAAGAAAGTTACTCTACTGTCAAGATTATTTCGGATACGTCTGACAGACACGTCCAACTTGACCATCCGTCAATCGAACTTTTATGCCGTGTGGATGAAAGCTGCTATTTGTCAGTAAATCCTTTACAATACCACGAGTGGTTGTGCCTGTTCGTTGATCTTTCTTTAACACGATGTCGACTTCTAGTCCTGGATATACATCGCTCCTATTTTTTCCGTTCATGCTGAAAACTCCTTTAACATAACATTATTAAAGTATAGCATGGCAAATCAGGAAACTCCTCTATAGTGTGTAAAGCTGGGCAGAAATTAACGTGGTCTGTTTTTTAAGAAATTTTCATAAGCAAAGCCGCGAACATCCGCCACACTATAATGTTTCAATAATTCATTGATCAATTGTTGGTGTTGTCCTGCATGTTCCAAGCCGGTAATTTTATGGCTGATACCGTCAAAATCAGAGCCAACTCCAATTAAATGTTTTCCACCAAGCGCACAAATATGATCAACATGCTTTATTAAATCGCACAACTTCGCTTCATTTGTTCCAGTCGTAAACTCGGGAAAGTAGACAATGTGAATCGGTGCATTTTTCGTAATCATTGCTCGAATCTGCGCATCAGATAAATTTCGCTTATGGTTGCAAACTGCCTTTGCATTTGAATGGGTTGCAATGACATAATCGGCATACTCCATACAGTGCCAAAAACTATGTTCGCTCAAATGGGTAACATCGGTTAAAATTTTATGTGCATTATTGAGTGTAATAATTTCCCGACCAAATGCTGTTACTCCTCGTCGAAGCATACTATCTAAGCCATCCGCTGCTTCATTCGGGAAATTCCAAGCAAGACCGATGGCAAGCACTCCAAAGGACTTGAAAAGATGCCACATCTTAATATCCCCTTCAAAAAAATCGACGCCCTCAATCGTTAAAAATACACCAATTTCGTTTGGTTGCAGGTAGTCAAAATCTGACCATTCCTTTATATGTACAACATTTTCTAATTTATTCACAACATGATTTTGGAAATAATACACTTGATGTAATGCAGATTTTAATTTCTTTTCTGCTGACCAATTGGGCATAACAAAAATAGCAAACGCTTGCGCGCGCACATGCCCTGTCCTAAGTCTAGGTAAATTGACATCAAGTTCATCGGCATGACGAAAATCATAGCCGTGCTCATACATCCGTAGTAATGCATCACAATGTAAATCAATAATTGGAAGTGCCATTTAAAAACCTCCCTCTATAAAATTTTAAAAAAGGATGAATGAAAAAATCATCCATCCTACAATGTATTCCATCCGAACCTTACGCATGATGCAAGCCAGCAAAAATGCCGTTCTTTTTAAGAAGCTCTTCATACGTACCTTGCTCTTCGATTCCGTTTGGAGTGACTACGAAAATATAATCCGCATCCCGAATCGTTGCTAAGCGGTGCGCGATAATAAGCGTAGTGCGATTTTTTGCTAAATCATTTAATGACTGCTGAATAATGCGTTCTGTTGCCGTATCAAGTGCCGATGTTGCTTCGTCTAAAATTAAAATTGGCGGATTTTTTAGGAACATACGTGCGATCGCAAGACGCTGCTTTTGACCACCCGATAATTTTAGTCCTCGTTCCCCGATTTCTGTTTCAAAGCCATTCGGTAATTGTTCAATAAACTCCAGTAAATTTGCCTGTTTTGCTGCCTCAACAATTTCCTCGAAGGTCGCATCAAGCCTACCGTATGCAATGTTTTCACGAACTGTACCTGTAAATAGGAACACATCCTGCTGCACGGTACCAATTTGCTTGCGCAATGATTCTTGGGTAATATTTCGAATGTCATTGCCATCGATTGTAATTGTACCATCCGTTACATCATAGAAACGGGGTATCAATGAACTAATAGTTGTCTTTCCTGAACCAGATGGTCCAACGAAAGCGACTGTTTTCCCAGCAGGGACGTGGAACGAAATATTGTTCAACACTCGTTTACTATCCGAATAGTTAAAGCTTACATTATGGAAGGCAATGTCTCCGTTTAATTGATCTACTGCTTTTGCATTTGAGCGATCGACAATCGTTGGCTCCTGATCGAGTAAATCGCAGAATCGCTTAAAACCTGCCATTCCCTTTGGATACAATTCAAGTAACGCACTAATCTTATCAATTGGCTTAATGAGTACGTTTGTAAATAAAATAAAGCTCGCAAATTCTCCGTAGCTAAGCTGGCCATTGAAAGAAAGCCAAGCACCGACAACAAGTACAAGAAGTGTTAATAGGCGAGTTAAAATATAAATACTTGAATGTGTCCCCGCCATTACTTTGTAGGCATAAATTTTTGCCTTACGGAACAGTGCGTTTTGCTTCTTAAAAAGCTTCTTTTCATGTTCCTCATTTGTAAAAGATTTCACAACGCGTATCCCAGAAAAGCTATCTTCAACGCGACCATTTACATTAGCGATCTCTGTATACATCACGCTCCAACCCTTTTTCATGCGTTTATTACTCCAATACATAACCGCAATTAAAAACGGTACAAAGACTAAAATAATCGTGGCTAATGTCGCATTAATATTGAACATAATCGTAAATGCCCCGATAAAGGTCATCATCGCAATAAATAAATCCTCAGGCCCATGGTGTGCAAACTCGCCAATATCAAATAAATCGTTCGTAATCCGACTCATTAAATGCCCAGTTTTCATATTATCGAAAAACGTATATGGCTGACGCTGTACATGGTTGAATAATTGCTGACGCATATCGGTTTCAATATTGACCCCGAGCTTATGCCCTAAATAGTTGACGATAAAGTTCATCGCAGTACTTAAAATGTACGTTAATAATAGAAGGGCACTGATTTTCGTAATCATTTCCCAGTCATTTGTCGGCAGCAGGTCGTCAATAAACCATTGTACAGCCAGCGGGAATAAAAGCTCTAAAACAGCCACAAATACCGCACTCGAAAAGTCGATAATGAAGAGCCTCTTATGCGGCTTATAGTACGTAAAAAATCTAGCTAGCATAATTTGTCCTTTCTGTTAGAGCGAATTTCATATAGCAAGATGCTGCTCTAACATTCGTAATTTCTCCAGTACAAACTCCGACGCTAATATACGTCAGAATTTTACAAATGTCATCTTTTGTATTATAGCATTCAAAGAGGGGGTTTTTCGAGAGGCGAAATTTAATGCGGAAATAGAATCCAATCTGTACAACCCCTTGCAAGAAAAATGATAAAATAACTAAAACAACGAAAATAAGGGTGTACTTATGAATTTTTTTATTGTAATGCAAGGAAAAACCTATGAAGAAGCGAAGTTGGCGAATATTGTTTGGTGTTCGATTTATGATAATAGTGGGCAAACACCACATTCTTGGGAACGTATGAATGAAGTAAGGAAAGGGGATGTCCTATTTCATTATGTAAAAGGGGACATTATTGCAATTAGTGTTGCACAGGAGGATGCCTATGAAGGTGAAAATCCAGCAATTAGTTCTGAAGAAATCGGCCATATGTTTCAGTCAGCGTATGAAGAGCTATCAGTACCTTTAAATATTAAGAATCACTTTGAAAGCATCCAGCCATTACTGCCAATTAAATATTCTGCGTTTCAGCAAAATGGAGACGGTAACCAAGGCTATTTATACCCTTGTAATGAAATGCTCGCATTAAAATTATTAGAACTTATTGGTGATGACAATATTTACGAAGAAAATGAAGAGCAGCTAGAGTTCGCAATTGGAATGATTGCTCAAAAGGAGCGTAACACGTTAGCACCTGTTCTCATCGAAACAGAAGCCGAAGCAAAAGTGAAAATTCGTAAAGGACAACAAAAGTTTAAAAAACAACTTGCTCCATTATGGAACAATCAATGTGCATTATGTGGTATTGAATTACCAGCTTTGCTAAGAGCTAGCCATGCTAAGCCATGGAAGGATGCAACAGATGAAGAACGATTAGATCCATATAACGGAATCTTGCTATGTAGCAATCATGATGTATTATACGACCAAGGTTATATTACATTTGATGGAACAGGAAAAATTCATATTTCATCTGAAATTGAATCAATAGATTATGTGAAATTTAGTATTCATGATAAGATGCGCGTTAGTCGTGTAGAAGAAAATAAAAAGTATTTTAAATGGCATAAGCGAAATATTTTTAAAGATAATAAAAATAAACGAGAGCAGGACTAATTAGAGAGAGCCACAGTGAAAGTGAGTTTACTTTTTAATGTGGCTCATTTGATTATTCTTCTACTAAATAATGATAGATATCGGATTGAATTGGTTGTTCTAATACCATTTCCATCGTGACAACAGGATAGTATTTACCTTTATCTAAAAGCTTATCTGGTTTGGCACTAGTGGGATTTACTGCACTTGATCCAAGATAATAAAAATCTTTTCCTTCTCCATTATCTTTTTTTACAAATAATAAAACATTAGTACCTTCTTCTACAGAGTTAATGAGAATTTGCATCTCTTTTGAATGCATATACCGGTTTTTTGTAGAACACCATTTGAATGTATCTGAAGATAAAAATTCATCCATATATTTTGTTTCTGAGGTACCGTCAACATCTTTATGATAGTTTACAAATATCGGAAAGTCCCCGTTTTTTGGTCTTCCACCATTCAACGTACCTTCCTCATTCTTGTCCCAATTTAGGATACGGCACACTTCTCGTCGAGAATACTTTTCATATAGCTTGAAAGGATCCGCATTATTGTACTTTTTATTTTTTATAAAGGCACATTCTAAGAGATCTACGAAATATTGTTTAAAATTTTCATCTCGTAGTGATATTTGAAGTTCATCATTGAAAGTATAGCTATTATTAGATTTTATAATTAGAGGCTTTCCACCAAACTTTTTGCGGTCGACCTCTACGAAAAAGTTTAAAGAAAAAACATTTTCAATTCCACGAAGCGTCTCGTCATCGACATAAGCGTTTAGTTCTCGTAATTGATTTACGAAATCTTGTTCAAAAATGGAATCATTTTTTAAAATTAACTCCAATAGTAATAGCTCATGAATTCGTTTTCCTGATAAAAAATCTTTTCCGATGAGAGAAAGTATTGCTTTTTCATAGTCAGTTAATGGGGCAATGTCTTCTCCAACTTTTATTAAAAAGTGATAATAAGTAGGAGTATCTTTATAGCTGATTATTACTTCTGGATCAAGAGAATGTTGCTGAATAAAATCTTTTAAAAAGGGGATTCTCCCGATTCGATTCTTTACTTCAAAATAGCTTTCTTTTAATGTTTTAAAAGTAGATAACTTTGTATTTTTAATTGCCTCAAAAATTTGCTTTTTGGCAACCTCTTCAAAGTTAATTGTTGAAACGCCTTGAATATAATTGGTGTTTACCGTATTACGTCGAACATTATCTTTATTCATTGTTTTATCACCAGAAAGAGCGATTGGGATCAAATAGTTATTTTTGTAGTTTCCGATGAAATCAATGATTGTAACATATTCTTTATCATCATGTTTCCGTAAACCACGGCCAAGCTGCTGAATAAATATAATGCTTGATTGGGTTTGACGTAACATGACAATTTGATTTAAAAATGGAATATCTATACCCTCGTTAAAAATATCAACAGTTAAAATATAATCCAATTCTCCGGTACGGAGCTTTTCAATAGCTGATTCACGTAGATCCTGTGGATCTTCACCAGTTAAAGCGCATGTTTTAAAACCTCGAGTATTTAAAATGTTGGATAGTTCCCGTGCCTCAGTCTTAGAGCTACAGAACATTAACCCTTTAACTAGTTTTCCAGAAAAGCCATAGTATGAAATTTTATCAATGATATGATCTATCCGTTCTTTAACAATTAGTTTCTGTAAGTCTGAAGTTTCATTGATGAGCTCTCCATCTAACACATAATCGGTTACACCGAAATAATGAAAGGGACAAAGCATATCTTCTGCTAGTGCTTCCTGCAAACGAATTTCATAGGCAATATTATAATCAAATAGCTCGTAAATATTGAAATTATCAGTACGTTCAGGTGTGGCTGTCATACCTAATAAAAAATGCGGTTCAAAATAATTAATGATCTTTAAATAGGACTCGGCACCTGCTCTATGAACCTCATCAATTAGTACATAATCAAAATGGTCCTTATTAAAGTACGTTAAGTATTTATCACTCGAGATCGTTTGTATAGTAGCAAATAAATAGCGTGCTTCCATATTCTTTGAAGTGCCAGATAAAATTCCATAATCTTTTTCGTTACCTAATAAAATTTTTCGATAATCAGCCATCGCTTTTTTTAAGATTTGCTCACGATGTACAATGAATAACATACGTTTTGGTGCGGCATTTCGTACATCAAAGGCAGATAAATAAGTCTTTCCTGTTCCTGTTGCCGAAACAATTAGCCCTTTTTTGGCACCAGATTGTCGTAATAATGCAATCTGTTCCAACGCAGTCGATTGCATTTTATTAGGCTGAATCAGTAAGCTCTCCTTTAGGGGATTTGTCATATATAAAGGAGGAGCAGCAACTTTTGATGGTTGCTGTATACTTGCTTCATATTGGATTTTATATTGCCTAATCCAGTCCGGATTTAATAAGGTCGCAGTATCCCAAGCTTGATCGAATTGGTTTTTAAAGTGTTGTATCACTTCACCGTTTTCAAGGGAATTTAAATAAACATTCCATTCGAAATTTGCTTTTAATGCACTATCCGTTAAATTTGAGCTTCCCACAATTAATGAATAATAATCTTCGTGTTCAAAAATATAACCCTTTGAATGGAACCCTTTAATATCAGTAATTCGAACTTCTACATTCGTTATTTTAAGTAGTTCTTTAAACATTTTCGGCTGATTAAAATTCAAGAAAGTCGAAGTCAAAATTCGTCCGCTTATTCCTTTTTTCTGAAGATCATAAAGCATTGTTTTTAAGGTAGCGAGGCCACCCTCAGTTATAAAAGCGACAGAGAAGGTGAATGTTTTACATGTTTTTAGCTCTTGAAGTAATGTTGTTAAGACATTCTCGTGAGCTTTATTTGATAATAATTTGGGCTTGAAATGAGAGGAAACGGCTTTATGTTGATCGATAAATCCCTTATGTAAGGAGTTTTCTAGTTTCTGAATTAACTGCTCCATTAATTTCCCACCTTAAATAAATTGTTACATTATTTTTTTTACTGCTGGAATATCTGCAGGTGCAAAATTTAACGTATGTAATAATTCACGTTTTACCCATTTTGCTTCGGCATGTTCTAAAGCAATAGGTGCCCCGCTTTTAATAATAGACATGTAAGTTTCTAGACGAACAATAAAATTCCCGTAATCATAAGTCGTATCTTCTACTTTTTCACCAACTAATATTTCACAAGCAAATTCCTCTAATATTTCTCTATATAATGCCTGCTGTGGAGTTTCACCATGCTCGATCTTCCCACCTGGAAATTCCCAATAGTTAGGCAAAGACATTTGCGGACTACGAAGTGCACAATAAATGTCGCCTACCTCGTTTTCAATGATTGCGCCAACTACGTGTACTTGCTTCTTCAATTTTCATCATTCCAATCTAAAATATTGTATTAATTATAGCTGTAAATGGGAGTAATGATAAAAACTAATAAATTACATTTCAGAAATTTGGTAAGAAATACTTAAAATAATTATACTAAAAATTTCTTATATGGTTTCACCTAATTTCTATGAAACTATATATTGAAGGATAATTGCAGCTGCTATTTGCACAAACACAACATAGCAATTTTAAATTTCATCCAAACAGTCGTGTAAGTAATTGTTTCAGCATATAAATTATTAGAGAGAGCTATGGGCAGTAATTTGGATTTTAAAACTATTATTAAGATAAAAACTTTAATAAGTTTGAAAAGAGGAAGTAAAATGACTGATTTATTCTTAATACTTACCGGCTTGTTTATCCTTATGGCCAATATTATTGGGTTCATAATCTATAAGAAAAACAAAAATTTATATTATGCGGCTCTTTCAATATTTTTACTAGCAATAGTATTTTGTGCAATTGGTGGCGCATTAGCCGTATTTATTGTTCGGGATCCTTTTGCCATGTTTTATGGCACGCAACTAGGGAAGTATTTAATAGTAAATAGTGCAATTGTTTTGATTATAGCGATGTTGACGACTATAGTGATACGATTCCGTACTAACAATTGATTGTTTTATTTTTTTACAAGTTTAATTATTCGCGCTGGTAGCAATAAAACCAACCAAATAGATTTGTATAATAAGGTAAAATAATTTATAATTTCTGTTAATTCAGAAATTAAGGGGTGGAGATATGGAGAATTCAACAATTGATTTATCGTTATGGCATCAATTAGAAGAACTGAAGTCACCAAAGTATAAGTGGGTGGATTTAACGCATAGCTTTGGGGAGGACACGCCACGCTGGCCAGGATTTGAGTCGTTAAAAAATACGGTCCTTTTCGATTTTGATCAAGCGCCAATGAAGGTCAATCATTATGAGTTTCCAGGTCAATATGGCACGCATGTTGATGCACCAGGGCATTTTGTGCCGCACGGACGTCTAGTAGAGGATATTGCGGTAAAAGAGTTTGCCTATCCATTAGTGGTGATTGATGTGCATGAAAAAGTAGTAGAAAATCATGATTATGCCCTAAAAGTGGAGGACATAGAATTATTCGAAGCAACATATGGGCAAATTCCAGAGGGTGCTTTTGTTGCGATGCGTAGTGATTGGTCAAAACGTTGGCCAAATCAAGAGGCAATGCTGAATAAAGATGAAAATGGTATTTCCCGTTATCCAGGATGGTCTATTGATGCACTTGTATTTTTATTTGAAGTACGTAATGTGGGGGCTGTTGGCCACGAGCCATTTGATACGGACCCACCAATATTGCAGCAGGAAATTGGCTTCGCAGGGGAAGACTATGTGTTACAACAAGATAAGTTCCAAATAGAAGTCATGGCAAACCTTGACCAAGTACCACCAGTAGGTGCAATTCTTTTTGCAACTTTCCCAAAAGCAAAAAATGCATCAGGTTTTCCAGCGCGCTGCTTTGCAATTGTTCCGGTAGGGGGGAGATAGGCAAATGACACGTTACACGGAACAGCTGTCGCATTTACAAACGCCACGGGAAGAAGATATTCCAGCAGAGATTCAGGAAGAATTTGATCAATATACCGATGCTCAGCAACAGGCAAATGGTTTCATTAATAATTTATTCAAAGTTTTACCACTGAACGCCAAACAATTTAAAGGCTTTTTAGATTTCAAGCATTCGCTGTTCAATGAGGAAACAAATTATTTAAGCTTGGCGGATAAAGAGATGATAGGACTTGTCGTTTCGTCGACGAATAACTGTAGCTATTGCTTAACGACCCATAGTGATGTACTACGTGGCATTTCAAAAGATCCAAGCTGGGTGGATCAGCTGACGTACAATTATCGCTCGGCTAAACTGACAGAAAAACAACGTGCCTTATGTGATTACGCTTACCGTGCAACACGCTATCCAAACGAATTGACGACAAAGGAAGTTGATTTATTACGTGAGGCAGGCTTTAACGATCATGAAGTGCTAGAGGCTGCTTTTATAGTCGGATTCTTCAACTATACAAATCGCTGGGTAAGTACAATCGGTGCTATAGCTAATAAAGGGCATTACGATCATAATCGATAATAGAAAGGAAGGGGCGTACTTACTTGAAGTTCGCTCTTTTTGTATGGAAAAATGAAAAATATCTTATAGCCTAATAAAGCTTGAGCCAATACTTATGATGAAAAATGAAATCAATAAAGTAAAATTACCACCCACGTGCAATTAATAAGTGCTTGAAGCTTAAAACTCTTCGCATTCCTAAATAAATTTCGCTACAATAAATTTAAACATAAAAAATCGAGGGGATTGGGATTCACATGTTACTCGTATTTATTATTGCACTTATTGGGGCACTTATTTTTTCCGCGCTATCCTTACCAATACCGTGGCTCATTGGTCCGATTTTTTCCGTGCTTATTGCGCAATTTTTCATTAAAGACCGTGCGCACCTACGCTGGCCAGCGATTTTACGCAACATTGGGCTTGTAATCGTCGGTGTCGCCATCGGACAGCAGTTTGATTTAGGGCTGTTTCAAAATTTTCAATCGCTCTTATTGTTCATGGTCATTGTCAATCTCGTGCTTTTTGGTTTTTGCTTAGGTATCGCATGGGGTGTATCACGCATGACAGGTCTGACTTTCAAAACATCAGTCGCTGCAAATGTACCAGGAGGGTTATCCCAGCTCGTATTATTTGCTGAGGAAGAGGGGGATGTCAATTTAACGGCAGTTACATATTTTCATATTGTGCGTGTGCTTGGAGTTGTGTTACTCATTCCATTTCTCGTATCAGGGCATGTCGTAAGTGGGAGTTCAATCCCTATTACAGCTGAATCGTGGCAAGTGGTCGCACTAATTTTACTCGCTGCAGCACTTGTACCGATTGGAAGGAAAATAAAGCTTCCTGTCGCACACTTTTTAACACCAATCATTGTCGTCATTTTGTTAAAGCTCTTTTCTATTGAAACACCGGAAATGCCAAGTGACGTGCTCCATGTTGCGCAAATATTAATTGGTGCCTACATTGGACTTTTATTGAAGCCTGAAACACTACGCTTACCACTTAAAGTGTTAGGCGCTGGTCTACTTAGTACGATTACGATGATTGCGCTTACTTATGGCACGAGTCTATTAATCGCTCATTATCTTGACTTAAGCTTTGCGACGAGCTTTTTAAGTACTGCACCAGGTGGTCTAGATCAGATGGGCTTATTAGCGGCAGCTGTGAAGGCAGATATTTCGGTCGTAACCGTTTTTCAGTTATTTCGTTTGCTCTTTATTTTCCTTTGTATACTTCCACTTATTAAGTGGTATTACCAAAAGAAAATAGTTTAATTGTGTCAAAATTTTGACCTGTAGAACAATGTAGAAATATCCACATTTTCATTCGAGTATTGAACGGGGAACGACATGAAAATATTAGAAAAAAAGCTTGTATACTAACCCAATCGCAGTAGTTTAGGTTATACTAGAGAAAGTGACTAATTGAGGAAGTAGGATAGAGGGAACATGCAAACGCAATCAAATAGACAGTTGTGGGCGCAGGCTGTGAAAACCGGCATTATTAAGTCAAACTTAATTCCAATGATCGCAGCACTTATGCTCGCACTTTACACATATGAACTAAATTTTGTTGAATATATTCCAGCCATCATTTATTCGATTCTTGGTTCTGCGGCTGTCATAGCTGCAGCGGGTGCTTACAATAACGTTTACGACCGCGATATCGATCAAATTATGCCACGTACGAAATCTCGTCCGACAGTAACTGGGGAATTGTCGGCGAAGCAAGTGTTGGTAGTAGCTACGTTATTATTAGTTCTGGGCTGTATACTGTTATACTTAGCATCACCACTTGCTGCTTTACTTGGCTTTTTAGGCGTATTTTTCTATGTTGTTCCTTACACAATGTGGACGAAGCGCCGCACCATTTGGAACACAGAGGTTGGGAGTATTTCTGGCGCGATGCCACCGTTAATTGGCTGGGCAGCTGTTGCACCAGATATTTGGCATCCAGCCGCATGGGCACTGTTTTTAATCATGGTTATTTGGCAAATGCCGCATTTTTATGCGATTGCCATTCGTAAAAAAGAGGATTATGCTGCAGCAAATATCCCGATGCTTCCAGTAGCAAAAGGGGAAAAGCGTACGTACATCCAATCGAATATTTATTTAGTATTATTAATTTTATCGAGCTTCTTATTTTTACCGTTAAGCTTAGGATTAACAATTGTGTCGCTGATTTTAGGCATTATTTGGCTATGCATGAGTATTATGGCTTCGAAGCAAAAGGAAGAGAAAAAATGGGCTAACAAAATGTTTGCTTACTCACTTTTCCATATGATGGCAATATTTGGGACGGTCATCATTTATGCATCAGTCGGTATGATTTTAAATGCGCTTTAAAGAATAGCTGTACAGCATGAATAGTTGTTCATTTTCTGTACAGCTTTTTGTATGCAGTAATTTAGTACTTCTAAAAGATATTCTAATAAAATAGAAATATTCTGTCTTTTCGAGAAAAAGTTGTGAAATTGTGAACGAAAGTTGTGAGCATCCTATGACAATTGGGGATGTTCTATTTTTTTGTATAGGGCACGGTGCTAATATAAAGTTATCAAGCGTAGCATCTTGCTCGCATGAATAATTTCACACTTTTTTGATATGTAGATGTTACTCAAAACATTTCGTATGTGACTCGACAACATATAAAACCCCCTATTTTTATATGGTCCAATACGAAGAACGTAAAAAACTCCGATGCATTAGTGGGCATCGGAGTTTTTTGTTATTTGGAAATTATACTAATTTAATTTGTGCTACTTCAAACATGTAATCACCAAGTACGCGAAGGCCTTGGTCGAAGTTTTCTAGGTGGAAGTGCTCGTTTGGTGCATGGAAGTTTTCACTTGAAAGACCGAAGCCCATTAGCACGACCGGTAAGCCTAAAATTTCGTCAAAGGCTGCTACTATTGGAATCGAGCCACCACCACGCGTATATGCAGTTGGCACTTTATACACCTTTTCATACGAGCGACCTGCCGCTTGAATAACCGGATGATCGAATGGAGTTAAATAAGGCTTCCCTTTGTCGAACTCGGAAATGGACACTTCAACGCCAATAGGCTTATGCTTTTCAATATGTGCTTTTAATAAGGCTACGATCTCTTCAGGATCTTGATCTGGTACGAGACGGCATGTAATTTTTGCACCTGCTTCGGCAGGTAGTACTGTTTTAATGCCTTCACCAGAGAAGCCACCAAATACGCCATTGATTTCTAATGTAGGGCGTGCCCATGTTTGCTCTAAGTAAGAGTAACCAGCTTCACCAAATAGCTCTTTCACGCCAACCTCTTCCTTCAATGCTTCTTCATCAAAGTTTAAGTCACGATATGCTTGACGCTCTTCTTCCGATAATGGACGAACATTATCATAGAAGCCCTCTACTTGAATTGTCCCGTGTTCATCACGGAATGACGCTAAAATGTTTGTTAATGCATGAATCGCATTTTGAACTCCACCGCCATATAAACCAGAGTGAAGGTCACCCTTTGCACCACGCACATCAATTTGTACGCCTGTTAAACCGCGTAAGCCGTAGCATACTGCTGGTTTCCCTTTTGCATATAGACCTGTATCTGAAATAACGATTAAGTCCGCTGCTAATTTTTCTTTGTTGTCCTCTGTATATTGAGGAAGAGAAGGGCTACCGATTTCCTCTTCACCTTCATAAATGAATTTTACATTTACAGGTAAAGTACCCTCTGTTGCAAATAACGCCTCAATCATTTTTAAGTGCATGAACACTTGTCCTTTATCGTCTGACGAACCACGTGCAAATAATTTATTGTCACGGATCGCAGGCTCAAAAGGAGGTGTTTCCCATAAGTTTAGAGGATCTACAGGTTGTACATCGTAGTGCCCGTAGAAAAGAATTGTCGGTTTACCCTCAGCATGTAGCCATTCACCATACACAACTGGATGACCAGCCGTAGTTTCTACCGCAACATTTTCAATGTTTAATGATCTTAAATGATCTGCTAACCAGTTCGCAGCTGTTTGCATATCCGCCTTATGCTCAGATAAAGCAGAAATACTTGGAATACGTAAAAATTCGTTTAACTCTGCTAAATGACGCTCACGATGTTCCGTAAAATAAGCATCTATTTTTTCTAAATGACTCATAAAAAAGAGCCTCCTTTTATCCCGTATAATCCGATGGTGAAGTGTAACATCCAATAAATAAAAATTCATTGAGGATGGTTCACTTTATTTCGGTATTGGAAATAGTATAGCATATTCTTACTTGTCTTTTTCATTTCAACACTAACAATTCCTTGCAATTTCAAATGATGTGGGAAGTATACTTTTAACCTCATTCGTTAATAGATTTATTTACAATTTCTAATAAGAGATCTTTGTTTTCTGAAGGTACATTTTCTGCTAGTCTTGCTCCAGCAATAATAGGTGCCCACTGAAGCACTTCCTCTCGTGAAAGCTTAGCAATTTGGCAATAGATGTTTAAATACAACTCAGCAAAATCAAGGGATAACTGGGAAATCAACAAATAGGATCGATAGACATCTGCACGAATATCGCCTGCACTCGCATCAACCCAATCAATAATTGTCACTTTATCTTTATTCATTAATAAGTTGAAAGGATGAAAATCACCGTGACATAGCCGTGGCTCAAATGTGATTGTATTTAATCTTTTTAATAATACATGCTTTTGCTGTTCACTTAAAATTTCAACCAAGTTAATTTGGCGCTTTAATTTTTGGGTCATTAGCTCAAGGGAACCCGACTCAACAATAGTATTATGCATATTTATTTGGGCATTAACACAAATAGTAAAATAATGCTCTACTAATTGTGGATCATTTAATAGTAGTTCACCTATTGGCTGCCCCTCTATATACTCCATGACGATTGCCTGTCTACCATTAACCTCTGTAATGTCATGTATTTTCGGAACATCTAGCCCGTTGGAATAAGCAAAATGTTGTTTCTTTGCTTCGTATAAAGATTCTGTACGGGGTAAATATTCCTTAAATAGTTTTACAATTTTAGCATCAACTATGTATATCTCTGCTGTATTACCCTTTGAAAATGGATTACTTAAGTTCAAGTTGTTCCTCCATAAAATTTAATCAGTTTAATCTTTTATAAATTCGTTGAAAGTATAATATTACCCTTTTTTAACAGAAATAATGCTGAAAAAAATAGTAGACCGTGCATTAAAAAGACCATTATACATTGGAAGTCCATTTATTTTTCACCTTTCTCGCGATGAGCATGAGTACGAGAAAATATAGGGTAACAAGAATGAGTGTATTTAAGTTGCCGGATGTAAATCCAGTCCCTGCAAATGAAAAGGCTAAAATGGTTGGGAATTTTCCAAGTAATGTAGCTAATAAGAACGAGCTTAGCTTTACCCCTGAAACCCCTGAAATGAGGCTAACCCCGGCGGAAGGGAGGACCGGAACAAGTCGCCCGATTAAAACAGCCAAAAAGCCATTAGATTGAATTAAATCCAAAAATGCATGAAAACCTTTATAACGCGTTACCATTTTTTGCGCCATCCTCTTTAATAAATTTTTACTTAGCAAATATAAAAGGAACGAGCCTACTAACGTACCGCCCATATTAATAATAAATCCAACGATAAGGCCTTGTGTTGACGCAATAAAAAGGGCGATTACTGGAATCGGCGCAAGTGGGATCATCGATACAATCACCATTACTAAAAGCTGAATCATTCCAACCAAAATTGACTCTTCATTCATCCATTGAAGAAAAAATTGCTCCATTATATACCTCAAAATTTCTATTTGATTCTTCGAGCATAACGGATTGCATCCACATACGTAAAATATTTGCTACATAAGCTTCAAACAGGAAGCTCAAGTAATCTAACAAACTATTGAAATTTTTCAATTTTAAATGATTTCTACTAAAAAATACGCTACGATTATGTTATAAAAAGCGAAAGCAAAGGAGCGGAAGCAATGCTCTTTATTTTTTTAAGTTATTTACTGGGTACGCTGTTGGCTGCCGCAATGGTTTCAAAAATAAAGGGAGTAAATTTGCAAAACACAAATAGCGGCAATCTCGGTGCACGCAATGCAGGGCGTACTCTTGGTAAATGGGCGTTTGTGCTTGTTGCCGTTTTAGATGGCTTAAAGGGTTTACTCATAGTCATTTTAGGCCGAATGTTTGAGTTACCTGAGCAGACGATAGCGCTTGCGGTCGTTGCCGTAATTTTAGGGCATGTCTATCCGTTTTGGAACAAAGGAATCGGTGGTAAAGGAGTAGCGACAATGGTAGGAGCAATGGTTGCCTCTTCACCGCTTTACTTCCTATTATTTTTAGCTATTTTTTTACTAAGCATGCTTCTAACGAAAAGTGCGACATTAAGCATGGTTGTTGGATTTATTCTTTATGGAATCATCATTAGCGTGAAGCTTGAAGCAGGGCTTATTGTAAACATTGCGCTTGCTATCGTTTTATGGAAACAACGAAAAAGTATAGTAGAAAGAGTGAAGCCAAATGTACTGGAGTAAAATCGCTACGACAGAAAAAGAGTTTGATCAAATTGCCCAGCTAAATTATGAAACATTCGTTGAGGAAATTCCACAGCATGGAGAAAATACGACTAGACGATTAATTGATAAATTTCACGCAGAAAATGTATATCTCGTTGTTTATAAAAATACAGAACTTGTTGGGATGGTTGCATTTCGTGACCACCGCCCATTTTCCATTGATCAAAAAATAGGGGAGGTGGAGCAGCATCTTGATGCAAGGCTATGTGAATCTTTATGTGAGCTTCGTCTCCTCGCAGTGAAAAAGGAGCATCGTAACGGTCGAGTTTTTTCTAAATTGGCGACCGCAATTTACCGCCATTTTTATGACAAGGGGTATACTGCCTGCGTTATTTCAGGTACTGTACGAGAAGAAAAAATGTATACCCAAATGGGCTTTAAACAATTTGCACCACCAGTTGGCACGAAAGAGGCACTTTATTTACCAATGGTGCTAACGCGTGAGGCAAGTCACGTATTTCGTGAAAGATTACGTGAGCAAAATAATATTTTCTATCCAGGACCAGTGTCTATCGAAACGCCGTTCCTGCACTCGACGCTATCCCACCGCTCAGAAAAATTTCAGCAGGATCTTACATGGATGAAAGATCAGCTATGTCAGCTCGCTGGTGCGAATGGAATCACTCCACTTGTTGGTACAGGTACGCTTGCTAATGATGCAATGCTCGGTCAGCTGAAAAGTGAATTTAAGACAGAGCCGGGATTACTATTATGCAATGGCGAATTTGGTGCTCGTTTAATTAAGCAAGCACAGCAATGGGGACTTCAATTTGATACGTTAAATTTTGGCTTCGGGCATGTATTCCGAGCGGACGAAATTGAGCAAAAGTTAAAGGAAGGCAATTATCACTACATCGTATTCGTACATGGTGAAACATCAAACAGTACGTTGAATCCATTAGAGGCAATCGTTTTATTAGGAGAGAAATATAACGTAAAAGTATGCGCGGATTGCATTAGCTCATTTGGGGCGCTACCATTTTCAATGGCGGGTTTACACTATGCAACGGCTGTTAGTGGCAAAGCACTTGGCACTGTAGCTGGCCTTTCCTTTGTTTTTTGGCAGGAAGCACCAACTGAGAGTCAGGCACCGATGTATATGAATTTGTCGCATTACTATGACAAACAAATCCCTTATACATTGCCGCATACATTTGTTCAAGCGGTAAATAATGCACTCACTGCATATCCAGAGCGATTTACTTTATTACAAAAAAGAATGGAGCTTGTAAGGCATTCCGCATTAAAAGAAATGTTAGTAGGGGAGACATATCCTATGATTGCGACAATCCAGCATAAAAAAATCGCAGAAATAGTAGAAGCATGTGAATTAAACGGCTATTTATTGCACGGAGCAAGTGGCTATTTAAAAGAACGAAGCCTTGCACAAATTAGCACAATCCAGCCGAACTTTGAAAAAGACTTCCAAAAGGTGAATAGGTTGATTGGCTATTTACTGGAAGTGGTGTAAGGTGGGAATTGATGGAAAAATGCGCGCTATATAGAGTAGCGACGCCTTTTAAAATACAAACAATTACTCCCAAACTTACAGCATTGTAAGGTAATTGAAAGCCAATCCGATAGAGTGTAAGCATTGAATTTGGCAAAATAGAGTCAAGAAGTACAAAACTTCATGAATTTAAACATACATTGACTTTATATAAAAGCGAAATGTTTGGCGGCAACCATTCTTTCGCAATTCAAATTCAACGTTATCGGAGGAAGTATAATGAACGAGTTATTAACAACTATTTATGATGAATACAATCGCTACATTTATCACTTATGCTTAAAATTAACACGCAACCAAGGTGAAGCAGAAGATTTAATGCAAGAAGTTTGGGTAAAGGTCGTGCGCTATGAAGCAAACGTCGCTGAAGTAGACCACGTGAAAGCATGGCTAACAACAATTACGATGAACACATTCCGCGACCGCTATCGCAAAAATGTGCGCCGTAGCAAATATATGATGAATCAACCTGAACAATTAGACGTACCGATTTTAGATTTGGTTCCCAACAATGATATTTCACCAGAAGAAATGATTGAAAAAACGGAAATCACAAAAATTGTCCAAGAAAAAATGAGCCAACTAGAGGGCATTTATCAAAAAACACTATGGTACTTCTACGTGGATCAATTTTCATTGGCAGAAATTTCAGAGCTAATGAAAGTATCCATCGGAACAGTTAAATCCCGTCTATTCCGCGCCAAAGCACGCTTAAAAGAAATTCTATTATCTGATGCCGGCGTAGCAGATACACTATTACCAGCATAAAAAATGACCATTGAAACAATAATGGAGTTTAAGAAACGTCATTCGATGAGAATGGCGTTTTTCGTTTGAGGAATTTGATTTTGAGGGGGGTGATTAAAGAGGGATAGTTAGAAGATGGTACAGTAGTAAAAGGGCTTATTGGCTCTGCTCCCAGAGCAACTCGTTGCTAGCATCTATCCACAGTACCTGACATGCCCCTTACGCCGGGCCATCAGCTCACATTCTCTATACAACACTATCTTCTCCCTAAAACGCCACCAAAGGCTCCCACAGCGCACAGCCTGCACATACACATGTCTTATCCTCCATAACACAATACTACCTTCCACGCTGTAAAATGGGGATTCAACTCAAAAAAAAATCGCTAGCCTTATTAGCTAGCGAGGGTTTTACAATTTCATGCATTTATCAAAAATGTATTGTAACGTTTGAATTTCATCTTCAGTTAACATCCCGAACAGATGGTCGAATAAGTTTTCAACCTGCTGGCGTGAACGATCTAATAACTCGATACCTGCTTCAGTAATATGAATTTGTGAAGCGCGGCGATCGGTTTCGTTTTGAGTTTTTTCAATTAAGCCGGCCTTCGCAAGCTTTGTAGTTAAAACGGTAACGCCACCTGTTGTAACTTTCAACTTTTCAGCGATAGCAGAAGGTCTTTTTGGTCCTTCTGAATAAAGATAGGCTAAAATTAAAATATGTGATTTTGAAAAGCCTAGCTCATTGTGACTATTCCATTCATTGGCCATTTTGCGTTCTAAAGAAGCAAAGGTTTCAAAAAGTGCTGTTAGTTGCTCGCGTTTAAGCTCGTTCATAAATTGTCAACTCCAAAAGTATTCACTATTCAACGGCAAGCCTTTGTAAAGCATTCAATTCAAATGCACGTACTTTACGTGGAATGAAGCGTCGAATGTCCATTTCGTTGTAGCCAATTTGGATACGCTTTTCATCAAGCAAAATCGGGCTACGTAACATACGAGGATGCTGCTGAATTAAGTTGTATAGTTCCTGGATTGATAACTGATCGATATCAACCTGTAAATTTTTAAAGTCATTTGAGTTTGTTGCGATGATCTCGTCTGTACCATCTTCCGTCATACTTAAAATATGTTTAAATTCTGCTAATGTTAAAGGTTGAGAAGTTGTTCTTTTTTCCGTATAAGCAATGTTGTTTTCGTTTAACCATCTTAATGCTTTTCGTGATGAGGAACAGCTTGATTGTGTATAAATTGTTACTGTCATATTATTTTTCCTCGCTTTCCCATAATCATTTGGTGATAGCTTAGTTGTAAGACAATTGTTTATAAATATATCTTACAACTAAGCTACTTATAATGCAATATCTTTTTGTAATTTGTTTTCCACTATTTTGTATACCCACTATTCTAATAAATTATACGTATTTCAAATAAAAAAGTTTCGATTATTAATATTACAATTTTGTAAATTACGAGTCAGAAAGCAGATTTTGTCTAGTTTTCACTATTAAATTCATATAAAAAAGCCACGCAAAAAAAATTGCGTAGCTTTACTATAACTTACTTAAATTCTTCTAATTCCTTCGTTTCACGTGTCGTAAACCAGTCTTGTACGTTCCAAACTTTCGTCACTAATCCGTCATAAAATTCAGGCTCGTGGGATACTAGAACGATTGTACCCTTGAAATCCTTCATTGCGCGTTTTAATTCTTCTTTTGCATCGATATCTAAATGGTTTGTCGGCTCGTCAAAGATTAACCAGTTTGTCTGGTCCATCATTAATTTACATAGGCGTACTTTTGCCTGCTCACCTCCGGAAAGGGAGTTAAGAGGGCGGGTAATATGATCTGTTTTTAAACCAGCACGTGCTAATGCTGCACGAACTTGCGCTTGCTCCATAGAAGGGAAGGCATTCCACACATCATCAATCGGTGTAATTTTATCTGCCTTTACTTCCTGCTCGAAGTATGAAGGTTCTAAATAGTCACCTAAAATTACTTTTCCATCAAGTGGTTGGATTTTACCTAGCATTGTTTTCAGAAGCGTTGATTTACCGACACCGTTCATTCCGACAAGTGCGATTTTTTCACCGCGCTCAATTTGGAAAGTTAGTGGGGGTAATAACGGTTTTTCTTTGTCATAACCAATGACTAAGTTTTCTGCCTCTACTACGTAGCGACCTGGTGTACGTGCTTCTTTAAAACTAAACTCTGGTTTCACGGCAGTTTCCGGGCGATCAATACGCTCTAAACGGTCAAGCTGTTTCGCACGTGATTTCGCACGCCCAGTTGTTGAATAACGCGCTTTGTTTTTGGCAATGAAATCTTCTTGCTTCTTAATGAATTCCTGCTGCTTTTCGTATGCTTCAATATGTTGGCGCTTATTAATTTCCGCTAGCTCGATGAATTTCTCATAAGTTGCTGTGTAGCGTGTCATTTTCGTGAATTCTAAATGTAAAATAACATCAACTACGTCATTCATAAATTCCGTATCATGAGAAATTAATAGGAATGCGTGTGGATAGTTTTTTAAATAGCTTTTAAGCCAAGTTACATGCTCTTCGTCTAAATAGTTCGTCGGCTCATCTAGTAATAATACTTTTGGTTTTTCTAATAAAAGCTTAGCTAGTAATACTTTCGTACGTTGACCACCAGAAAGGGCAGCTACATCACGCTCAAGACCGATTGCATCTAGACCTAGACCACGTGCTATCTCATCAATTTTCATATCTAAACTATAGAAATCACCCGCATCAAGAGCGTCTTGAATTTCAGACATTTCTTCTAAAAGGGTATCGTAATCTGCATCTGGCTCCCCTAGCTGTACCGAAATTTCATTTAAGCGCTCTTCTTTTTTATATAGTGGTAAAAACGCATCACGCAGAGCATCACGCATTGTACGCCCAGCTGTTAATACGGTGTGCTGGTCTAGATAGCCGTAGTGCGTGCCAGGAAGCCATTCAACTTTACCTTGATCATGAATTACTTGTCCTGTTAAAATTCCCATCAGTGTTGATTTACCAACGCCATTTGCGCCAACTAAACCGATGTGATCGCCTTCTACTAAGCGAAATGATACGTCTTTAAATAACGTACGGTCACCAAATGAATGACCTAAATTTTCAACTGTTAAAATTGCCATATATATTCCTCCGAAAATTTATGTTTGTTTTATCTCATAAAAAAACTCGCGAGCGTTATAGTGCTGCGAGCTGTTTGTTTAGTTCTGCAAGCCTTGCTTCCATATTTTCAAGACGTGTAAGTGCTTGTTTTACTGAGTCTGCATGGCCTAGTGATTCTAGCTTTTCCATATCACCTTGTAGATTAATGTAGTCCATCTTTAATTCGGCGATTTGTTGTTGAAGCTGGTCCTTTGTTAGCATGATGATAGCTCCTTTGATTACGAAAATTAATCTTTTCATATTGTATCACATCGCACGAATTTTTTTCACTATATGTGTGCAATATTATGACGAGAATAAGCTAAATCTAAAAGTAATGTTTGTAAAATTTCATTGTTCGTAATAATTTCGAGCGAGCGCTGCTTTCTAACTGCACGTTCACGGCGTTGCTCGTGTAGTAATAGCTCCATCACAGCATTTTGAAGAATTGACTGCTTCATTTTGCGGCCGAGACCGATATTGATAAAACCATTATCCTCCCGTGAGAAGGCATAATTTAATTCATTTTCATGTTGAGCTGTTGTAATGCAAGGAATGCCAGCTGCAGCAATTTTATAAGGTGTATAGTTTCCATTGCAAATGATTAAATCAGCTTGCGGCATAAGGTGTAGTAGGGCTTCTGGACGGCGAACAATTTCAGTATTGCGTCTACTTAATGCCATCAGTTGTAAACTATCTACATCGTGCTGATAGTCATCATCAATTGCAACCGAGATTTTAAGTGGAATTTGCAACTGTGTTAAATGGCGCAGTGTCCTGTATGTTAAATTATTGGCATCCCCATCTTCAAAGGCAACAACGATATGAGGTAGTGTGTCTTTTATTGAACAATCTGGTGTTTCGAGGATTTGTTTTGCGACTTTTTCTAGGTTTGGTGGTACGGCAAATGCATAGCTTCCAGCAAGCTCTTGGACAAATGGTTGTTCGTATGACTCTGCAAATAATGAAATAAGATGACAATCGACAAGCTTAGCGCCCATTCCAAAGTCGTCAAAATGAACAATGGTTGGGCAGAATGGACGAATAAGTTCTATATGTTCAAGCAATGTATCTTTACCATCATGGACGATTAAATCTGGCTGCATTTCCCGAACTTTCTTTTTAACCTCTTCAAATTTATCGAAAAGAATTATATTTAAACCCGTTTTGGCTAATTCGCTTATAATGCGTGCATTATCTGTTCGCACAAAGATAAACACGCTTTCCTCCTGCAAAAGCTTGGCCAAAGTTACGGCTCGCTCAAAAATGTAACTCCCTTTAATATCACAATGCTCGACGATCCATATAATTTTCTTTTTTTGCAATACAATCCCTTCCTTTCCACTATCCCTATAAAATATGGTAAAAAGACCGAAAGTATGTATAGATAGTAAGTATTGATATGGGAAGCTAATTCCGGAAGTAGGTTAGCTGAAGCGTAATAAATATAGAAGATACCTAAGATGAAAGAGTGATGTGTATGACAGGAATGCGTTCTGCATTAGTTGTTGGCGCAACAGGATTAGTTGGCTCGGCGCTCGTTAAATTATTGTGCGAAAGTGAACAATACGTGGCGGTGAATGTAATTTCACGTAGACCACTTGATTTTACCCACAAAAAATTAGTCGTGACATTGCGTGAATTTGATGAAATTGCTGAACAAGATATTGAATTTGCCCATGAAGTGTATTGCTGCTTAGGCACGACAATAAAAAAAGCTGGCTCTCGACCAACATTTGAAAAAGTCGATTTTGAGTATCCGATGACAATTGCAGCACTTGCCAAAAATCGAGGAATTGGACACTTTATCGTCATTTCTGCAATGGGAGCCGACGAAAAGGCATTTGCATATTATAGTCGTGTAAAGGGAAAACTTGAATCAGAGCTCATTAAAATCGATTTTCCACAACTATCGATTGTGCGACCTTCACTTATTGTAGGTGAGCGTAAGGAATTTCGTTTAGGGGAAACAGTAGGGGCGAAAGTTTTAGCAATAATGAATCCATTACTAGTTGGACCAATGAAAAAAATTCGTTCGATTCCAGCGGAGCAAATTGCTATAGCGATGATGAGCATTGCGTTATACGGTAAAAAGGAAAAGGTTGCGATTTATCAATCGGATGAACTTTTAGCAATGCAATTACCTGTAATGGCAACTGGCGAAGTAGCGACGAATGAAGAGCTGTCCTTTAATTGGGGAAAATTAGAAAAAGACGAGCTTCCACCCGTGGATGAAGAGGTAGTATTTGATCGAAGCAAAATTAAAACGGTTGATCGTGTAGAAAAATAAGATGATAAAAAGAAGTGCAATGGTCAACGTGAAACCTTACATGGACTACGATGCATTAGCTTTTCTTGTACAGAGTAACTCCTACTGATTACAATTTTACTTTATTCCACCATAATAATTTCCGTCGAAAGACTGAACTTTACGAATTTGAAGTAACTACCTGTCACTGACTCCGAAGCATCTGCTACAATAGGATAAGAAATTCGTTTTTTGGAGGAACATACATGAAAATCTTACTTGTCGATGGTACTATTTTTGGTCGCAAAACCGGCGTCGTATTAGAGCAGGTTCAAAAATATATTGAAGCGTTCAATCCTGAACTAGAACTAGAAATTTTGTATTTCTCAAAGCTACAGCATCAAATTTTAGACGGTAGCCCGTTAAATGATGATATGAAAATGATGATTCAAAAATTTGAGGAAGCAGATGGCTACATTTTTGCTTCACCAATTTTCCAAGCATCGATTCCAGGCGTATTAAAAAACGCCTTTGATATGCTACCACCAAAGGCACTGCGCTACAAGCCAGCTGCAATTGTTGGTAACGGTGGTACGTACCAGCATCATTTAGTATTAGAAAATCAATTACGTCCGATTTTAGACTACTTCCGATGCCTAGTAACACCAAACTATGTCTACACACATGCTGATCATTTTGATAAAGAAAATCGTCTGATTGACGAAGATGTACACAACCGCCTACGCGAGTTAGCTCGTGTATTCGTGCATTATTGTGAAATGACAAAAACATTATCGAAGCAAGCTGTTGATATCCAGTAATGAATGGGTGCTATGTAAGAGTTTAACTTACATAGCACCTATTTTTTTACCCTAAAACAGTAGCTTTTTCATGTAAACAATCAATAATTTCTTGTGCTACATTATGCGCTAACTCAAGCTCTGAAGTAAAGCCTACACAAGAGCAATTTATTTCGCCTAATATATACGTATCATTGCCAAAGTCATCTGTATCTAAAATGAAGTCGGCTGTCCAAATTAGCGGTAAATCATAGCCCCCAAGTAGTGTTGTTATTTCATGTAGCTGCCCTAAGAAGCTCTGGACCAGTGCCCCCCATTCCTCAGGCTTGTCATACCGATACTGTGCACCAGAAAATAATGTCGCGCTAAATGCATCCGCACCTTCTGCAGGCTTTTTATGAACTACATTAATCGCTTTATCACGCAACATGAATAAACGAATTTCACCTTCTTTGATGCGCGGTAGGAAGGTCATATCAACGAGCATTCCATTTGTCCCAACGATGTATTGCTCGCAAAATGTCATAAAGCTATCTAAACGATGGTACTCGACGTGATTATCTTTTGCTTCCGTACACTTAATTTGTGCATCTAGCGGTACTTCTGTTACCCCATCAGCAAGCTTTTCGACTAATTGTACGCGCCAAATGCCTTCCCCAGTTGAACCTCTATTTTGCTTTAATACTCGTTCCCCCTTAGCTAATGACTTAGGGAACGTCGATTTGAATTGATTAATTGTATAGTAAGCATACGTATCTTCTGGAACAAGTGACGTATGACGTAATTTGACTAATGCATCCTTTGCGCCGTAACTAATCATCGCGTCTGGATGAGGCATCCCAATAATCCCTTCTACACATAACTCTCGTAACATATCAAAATATTCCGCCTCGTGTTTTAAGTTCCCAGGATTAATACGAGAAACATACGCTACGGCATGGTCTTTTACATAATTAAAAATTTGTTCACGCTTTTCGATTTCAAAGAAAATAACCTCGGCATCTTGTGCGCACTCCTTTAATGCCTCGACCATTGGCATTGTGTCGGGGCGATATCCATCTGGCCCTTTATCGCTTCCCCCTTGTACTTCAAAAAAGATAACTTTTTTTATAATAACCGACTCCTTTTGACTAATATATTTCCTCCACATCATAACTTGTGAATGTAGAGTTTGTGTTAATAAAATGTAGCGAAATTGTTACAAAATACTATGTTAAAATAAAATAATGCTCGTTTGAACCATATTGTTCCAATGGGGGTTTTTACGAAATATAAGATAATTACATATTTATAGCTTGTTCGAACTGTATATGTTTTTAAGGAAGATTGTAGCTTTTTGCATAAATCGGGTATTAGAATGGTAGCTCAAAATTAAGACAAAATGTGACGAAACTCAGGTAATTTCTCGCTTAATATTTTGGGAAGTAGGGAATACATTATTTTATGTGCAAAAACGCAATCCCTTAAATTTATTTGCATAAAAAAGTCTGAAGAGAGAACAAATATTGAATCCTATATCATTTTGATGTAGCATTAATTTTTACGTGAAATTTGATAATAGGTAATAAATGAGTTTTTATGTAAAAAAAGGATATCCCTTTTGTGATTGAGGTGAGTGATGTCCTTATAAATCTTATGACTAGCTTACCTAAAAAATAAAAGTAGGGACATGAACATATATTTTTTCACGCAAAGAAAGATGTCTATGCATAGTTGGAGGCGGACTCAGAAGATGGAACAAACGATTTGGCAACAGGAGCAAGCTCATTTAAAGGAAATTAACGGGTTATTAAATAGGCAGGTTGAAGCACTTACTATTCAATTAAAGAAACAAAAAGGGGAAATTGTTGAAGAGCGAACGCAAGTATCTTCAGAATTTAATGATGTGTCAGGAGAGAATGCGATTCAGTTTTCCCAAATGCTTCAAACGATGCAGCTACGTGAGCGTGAATATTTAAATGTCAGTGAACAATTAGCAAAAACAAAAATTTTGTATAAAAGTCCATACTTCGGTCGCATTTCAATACAAAATGAGCAAGGGGAGTCTGAACACTTATATATTGGACTTTCTACATTTCGCGAGCCAACAACTGATGATGTATTAATTTTTGACTGGCGGGCACCTATTTCGAGTCTATTTTATGAAAATAAAGTCGGTCCATCTCATTATCAAATACCAGATGGCGAATTTATCGATGTGATGATTGAAGGTAGGCGTCAATATAAAGTGAAATACGACGAGCTATTGCAGTTGTTTGATGCGGATATTTATGTTGGTGATGAGGTGCTCCAGGGGCTTCTCGCTGATACGGCTAAAGAGAAAATGAAGTCTATTGTTGCGACGATTCAAAGCGATCAAAACATCGTCATTCGTTCATCGAATAAGGATAATTTAATCGTCCTTGGTCCCCCAGGTAGTGGGAAAACATCCGTGGCGATGCAGCGAATTGCGTTTCTACTATATGAATATCGTCAAACAATGAATGCACGTAGTATTTTACTTATTTCACCGTCGGATTTATTTAATGACTATATTTCAAATGTCTTACCAGAGCTTGGTGAAGAGAATGTACAACATACGACGTATTATCGACTACTTAAGGATTTAAAATTAACACGCTACCAATGTGAGACGAATTATGAGAATATTGAACGTTTGCAAAATGCAGATAACGAAGCACGTGAGCATTATGCTTATAAGGGTTCGCATAGTTACGTTAAACAATTAATAAATTATATTGAAGACACAAAAACAGCTGGCATGCCGTTTTATAATTTAAAAATGGGCGATGAGCTTATCGTTTCAGCGAAAAAACTATCCCAGCTCTTTTATGAAAAATTTGGTGGCCTCGATATCGATTTTCGTTTGAAAAAAATGCGCACTTTACTACTCTCGAATATACAAACACGTAAAAGTAAAGAGCTTACAAAGCGCATGAAGGAACTGCGCGCAGTAAATGCCTATATTGGAACCGACAAAGAGCTCGAGCAGCAAGCCCATATGGAATTACAAAAGAAGTACGGCAAAATGGAGACAACAATTGAACAACTTGGCTTCGTGAATTTAAATAAAATGTATGTGCATTCCTTAACGTATGGAAATGACAATTTATTTACCCAACAACTTCAAGCTAAAACTGCGGAAAGCTTGAAGAAACGCATATTATTTTACGAAGACTTAGCACCGATGATGTATTTACAAGCTGTTGTGAAGGGGTTATATACAAACAATACAATTAAACATATAGTCATTGATGAAATTCAAGATTACTCGTATTTACAGCTATTAACGATTAAAGCAATGCACCCAAAAGCGCACTACACATTGCTTGGGGATCGCAATCAAATGGTGCATCCACAAATGAAGGATTCTCTTGCCGGCCCTTTATCAAAGCACTTTAAAGTAGTGGAATTAAATAAATCCTACCGTTCTACAAATGAAATTACTGATTTTATGAGTGCGATTTTGCATAACACAACGACCTTATCCCTTGGCGTAGCAGGGGAGAAACCGCAAGTTATTCAAACAAATAAGCTACTAACAACAATCGAACAGCTTGTAACCCAACACTTCGAGCCACAAGATAGCTTTGTGATTTTATGTAAAAATAAACAGGCATGTAAGCAGCTTTATCAAGAATTAAAGCCACACATTCCGGAAATTCAGCTCGTAACAGAAGAACAAAAGGTGTATATGAAAGGGATTTTAATCATGCCGGGTTATATGGCGAAAGGCTTCGAGTTTACGACGGTTGTATTAGCGGATGCAGATGCCCATGTTTATCATGAAGAAATGGATGCGTATCTTCTGTATACAATTGCTTCTCGTGCGACGCGAAAATTATTTCTACTATCAGGTGGAGCCCTTCCAAAAGCTCTTGCGCACATTGAAGAACAGTATTATCGTAAAGAAGTGAACATTTAATGGCGTTATGACGTCATATAAAACATAATTTAAATTGTAGGAGATAGTAATGGAAAACTTTGATTTGATTTTAATTTTAAAGCATCTCATCATTGGCCTTGTGCAAGGCTTTACGGAACCAATCCCTGTTTCGTCTAGTGGGCACGTTATGATCGCCAGCGAAATTTTAGGGATGGGCGAGCAAGGTTTTACGTTCGCTATTTTAACAAATACTGCGTCATTAATCGCAATTATGTTTATTTATCGTGAGGACATTATTCGTTTAATTACAGGTTTTTTAATGTTTATTAAAACCCGAAACAGACGTTATCGTGCGGATTTTAACTTTGCACTATATGTTATTATCGGTTCGATTCCAGCAGGGATTTTAGGGGTTTTATTAAGTGATGTGATTGCAGAGAGTGTAAGTATGACGACAATTGCGCTCATGTTATTTGTAACGGGTATTGCTTTATGGTTAATTCGTAATATGCGAGGAACGAAGCGAGACGGTGATTTAACAGCGAAAGATGCTTTTTTAGTAGGTCTTGGGCAAGCGGTTGCGTTAACACCAGGAATTAGCCGTTCAGGTGCTACAATTATTTCGGCGATCGCTGTTGGCATGAATCAGGAAACGGCATTACGTTTCTCATTCATGCTATATATTCCGGTTAGCCTTGGTGGTGTCGTATTAGGAATTACTGATTTCTTAGACGAACCAAACAAAATGGACTTAGCCTTACCATATGCGGTGACATTCTTTGCAACGTTATTTATGACATACTTTGCTATGCGATGGTTCATGGGAATTATGAAAAATGGGAAGTTACACTACTTCACATACTATTGTTTCTTAGTCGGAATTTTACTTTTAATTTTCTTCTAAGTGGTAAAGAATCACTCTTTTGATGCTAATCAGGAGAGTGATTTTTAATGGAGAGAAAAAAATTACCTCACGCATTCATGTCATAAATCTACTTGCAATTCGCATATATCTACTTAAATGTAACATCGCTATTGTATAGTAGACTAAAAAGTGATAAAATTTTGAAAATTAAAAATAAGGGAAGAGAATTAACTATGCAATACTCTGATAGCATTTTAAACACACCGTCATCATTTATCCGCAATATTTTAAAAGTAACGGATGCAGAGGACGTCATTTCATTCGCTGGGGGCTTACCAAACCCAATTTCATTTCCAATTGACGCATTAAAAGCATCTGTCACTCATGCAATTGATGAAAGTGGTGCAAAATTATTTCAATATTCAACGACGCAAGGCTATTTACCATTACGTCAATATATTGCAGAAAAATATAATACAAAACAACCAGGTCTTGATTTCAAGCCAGAAGATGTATTTATTACAACTGGTTCTCAACAAGCATTAGAACTAATTTCAAAAGTACTTATTAATAAAGGGGACGGCATTGTAATTGAAGAGCCGGGTTATCTTGGAGCGATTCAAGCGTTCACATTACGTGAACCAACTTTCCACGGAGTTACACTTGAAACAGAGGGAATAAACGTTGACGAATTAAAGCAAGCGGTAAAGCAGCCAAATGTAAAAATGGTTTATACTGTGCCGAACTTTCAAAATCCAACGGGATTAACTTATACAAAAGAACGCCGTGAAGAGGTGTATGAAGCCATTAAGGATGAGGATATCATTTTCATCGAGGATGATCCTTATGGCGAATTACGCTTTACAGGTGAGCACTTACCATATATTGCTGCAGGTAAAATGAAAAACAGCGTAGTGCTTGGTTCGTTCTCAAAAACGGTAACACCAGGTATGCGTTTAGGCTATATTTTAACGAAAAATCATGAATTACTTGGTCATATTGAAACAGCGAAGCAAGCATCAGATTTACACACAAATATTTTTGCTCAGTATGTTTTATATGATTATTTAGCGAATAATGATTACGATAAGCACGTTGAAAAAATTATTGCATTATATAAAGAACAATCCAATGCGATGTTAGCTGCAATGGAAAAATACTTCCCACCACATGTAAAGTATACAAAGCCTGAAGGCGGGATGTTTATTTGGGTGACAATGGAGGACGGCGCAAATGCTCTTGAAAAATTCCATGAAGCGATGGAACAAAAAGTTGCATTTGTTCCAGGTAATCCATTTTACACAAATAAAACCGAAGTTAACACAATGCGCTTAAATTACACGAATGCGACACCAGAAGTTATTGAAGAAGGTATTAAGCGTTTAGGAGAAATTTTATAACAACTTTGGTGAATGTTTAATTTTATTTAAATTGTCACCCACAAAAATAGACAAAGTCGAAAGAAGACTTTGTCTATTTTTTATATGTAGTGAATTAATGTCTATAGAAGGTGCTGTACCGGTTTTGTTGGAATAATAATCGAGCTAAGCAGCCTCATTTACTGAAGCATGTTTAATTAGCTTATTAACATTAGTTCATTCTTGTATTTTCTTATTATTAATACAGTAAGTTGTTCAAATCCATAACTGTTACACCATATAAAAGAACCACTCTCTATTTGAGAGTGGTTCTTTTGCGACTAACTATATGACTTAATTCGTTAAAATTAAAGTTTTACTACGTTAGTAGCTTGTGGTCCACGGTTGCCTTCTTCTACGTCGAATTCAACTTTTTGACCTTCGTCTAAAGATTTGAAACCTTCACCTTGGATAGCTGAGAAGTGTACGAATACATCGTTACCGCCTTCAACTTCGATGAAACCGAAACCTTTTTCTGAGTTAAACCATTTTACTGTACCTTGTTGCATGAGAGAAAACCTCCAAAAAATTATAATTAATTGAATTGCTAAATGTATAAAAAAAATTCACACATTAAAAAAGCGAGCGTACACGTTCACTTTTTTAATATGTGAATTGATCGTCAACCTGCTTAAGCAATTTAATTATTCTTATTGTATAACAACTTTATCCAACTGTCTAGTAAAATTTGTGGGAAATACGAGAAAATTTTTGATTTTTCGTACAAATGAAGGAACGTTACTAAAAATAACAATCCAAATAAAGTGTCATATTGTTAGTATACCACTATTCTTAATGTTTAAACCTGTAACACTTTTTTTTGAAAATTTTAAGCAACTTTCAAAACTAAAAAGCGCGTAATTATCATCATGTATTATCAATTATCTGAAAATTATTTTCTTTTTCGTAATAATGAATAAAAAGATTTAAAATATTTAATAAAATTGTGATGACTTATTGCCCAAAAAATGTATATAATTTATATTGGATTAGTATTTTAATATTAAATTGAGGAGGAATATAGTTGAAATTTTCCATTTCAAAGAAATTATGGCTTGCTTTTTCGGTGACAATTGTACTTATTATGGTTGTTAATACTGTTGCTTCAGTAGCATTAGAAAAAGTTAAAGACCAATATAATGAAATAATTGAGCGTGATGTTCAGCGTATTAGCTATGCACGTGATTTAGAGGTAGCTCAAAAAGATTTAGCCACACGATTATTAGAGTTTGTCGCCTTTAATAAAAGTACTTCGAAACAGGGAATCCAAGAAGAGATTGAAAATGGAACTGTTGCAGCAAAAGGTTTAATTGAACTAAGTAAAGATGAAGCATCACTTCAGTTATTAGATCAGTTAAAAGAGAAATCGTTATTATTATTCGAATCAAATAACCTTATTATCGAATTAAAAGAAAGCAACCGTGATTTATCGACTGCACAATTAACGTCGATGAAATTAAATAGTGAAATTTTAGATATCCTTTCTAAGCTTATAGAAGTTCAAGAACAAAACATTGCAAATACACGTAATGATATTGATGCATACCAGCTAACTATGGTTACTTTAATGATAATTATTACAATCGTTTCAATTTTATTAGCAATTGTGATTTCATATGTATTAAGCCGCAATATTTCAAAGCCAGTTGGTCAAATGACGGATGCACTTGAAGAAATTGCACAAGGGAACTTATCAATGGAGCCACTTAACATTAAAAATAGAGATGAAATTGGTAAGATGGCAAATAGCTTCAATACAATGCTCGAAGATTTACGTGGTATTGTATCAAGTGTAAGTGATTCTTCAATGCAGGTTGCAGCAAATGCACAAGAGCTTTCTGCAAGCTCAGAGCAAAGCTTAGCATCATCACAAATGGTTGCAAAGTCTGCAGAAAACCAATTACATACGAGTACGGAGCAGTCTCATTTCATGAATACATCCATTGATTCAATGAATGAATTGCGCACAAGTATTGATCAAATATCTGGTGACAATGAGCAAATGCTACATGCAACAAACGACGTAAAAGTACTAATTGATCAAGGGGCAACATCAATTAAAAATGTTGTAAATCAAATGGAGACAATCCATGAAACGTTTAAAGATACGACTGCAATGATGCATACAATGGAGCAGCATTCAAATAGCATCCAAAATATTACGTCATTAATTACAGATATCGCTGATCAAACGAACTTACTTGCCTTAAATGCAGCGATAGAAGCAGCACGTGCTGGAGAGCACGGAAAAGGCTTCGCCGTGGTAGCGGAGGAAGTACGTAAATTAGCGGAGCAATCGAAAAACTCAGCTACTGAAATTGGCAGCATGGTTGAACAAATTCAACAAACTTCTAGTGATGCAACAAAAACGATTGTCGCTGGTGGTACAAAGGTAGATGAAGGGATGGAGAAAACATCCGAATCTTTACATGTCTTCCGAAATATCGAATCAGGTATTGGAGAGGTTGTTTACCGCGTAGAGTCTGTTTCTGCAGCAGTTGAAGAAATTCAAGCGATGACTGGCTCTGTCATCGAAAGTGTTCAGCACGTGCAACAGTTAGCAGCACAAACAGCTGACACAGCAAGTGATACGAGTGCAGCTACAGAAGAGCAATTAGCGGCAACAGAAGAAATCTCAAGCAATGCCCAATCGCTTTCTGATCTTGCTGAAAAATTACAATATGAAGTAAACCATTTCAAACTATAAAAAATTCCCCCAGTAGTATGTGCTGGGGGGATTTTCTTTTGCTTCTTACAAAAAAATCGAGTTACGATACGTGAAAAGATATTGTAAGTGATTAGCATGATGGATGAAGTTTCGTTTTTATATGCGCAGATACAGAAATTTTTAAAAGTTATACTCTATGCTATATTTAACACAAGGAAGTACGAAAGGATGTTTAATATGGCTAAAAGTTTAGTACTAGCAGAAAAACCTTCAGTAGCACGCGATATCGCGAATGTGCTGAAGTGTCATAAAAAAGGAAATGGTTTTTTAGAAGGCGACAAATATATCGTTACGTGGGCACTAGGACATTTAGTAACATTGGCTGATCCTGAAAGCTATGATGAAAAATATAAAAAATGGAATTTGGAAGATTTACCGATGCTACCAGAGCGTCTGAAATTAACAACAATCAAGCAAACAAGCAAGCAATATAATGCAGTCAAATCTCAGCTTACACGTAATGATGTAAATGAGATTATTATTGCAACGGATGCTGGGCGTGAAGGGGAGTTAGTGGCGCGTTGGATTATTGACCGTGCAAAAGTTAGTAAACCAATGAAACGCTTATGGATTTCATCTGTTACAGATAAAGCAATTAAAGATGGTTTTGCAAACTTAAAACCTGGCAAAAATTATGATAACTTGTATCATGCAGCAGTTGCTCGTAGTGAAGCAGATTGGTATTTAGGATTAAATTCGAGTCGAGCGTTATCAACAAAGCATAATGCCCAATTAAACACAGGACGAGTTCAGACGCCTGTTGTAGCAATGGTAGCGGCTCGTGAAGATGAGATTAAAAACTTCAAAGCTCAAACATATTATGGGATTGAAGCACAAACAAAAGATTTAAAATTAACATGGCAAGATGCAAATGGCAATTCACGCAGTTTTAATAAAGAAAAAATTGATGCTGTAGTTCATTTGTTAGATAAGCAAGATGCAAAAGTGATTGATATCGAACGCAAGCCGAAAAAATCGTTCTCCCCAGGATTATATGATTTAACGGAATTGCAACGGGATGCAAACAAAATGTTTGGATATTCAGCGAAAGAAACGTTAAATATTATGCAAAAACTGTATGAGTCACATAAAGTACTTACGTATCCTCGTACAGATTCTCGATTTATATCTTCAGACATCGTTAGCACACTTCCGGAACGTATTAAGGCATGCGGTGTAGGAGAGTATCGTTCTTTAGCAAACAAAGTTCTTGCAAAACCAATTAAAGCGAATAAATCGTTTGTAGATGACAGTAAAGTATCAGATCACCACGCAATTATTCCAACTGAGGAATACGTGAACTTTGCAAATTTTACCGATAAGGAACGTAAAGTTTATGATTTAGTTGTAAAACGATTTTTAGCAGTGCTTTTCCCAGCTTATGAATATGAGCAGTTAACAGTGCAAGCACAAATTGGCGATGAAAAATTTATTGCACGTGGAAAAACAGTACTTTCAGCTGGATGGAAAGAAGTGTATTCAAACCGTTTTGATGAAGAAGAATCGACGGAGGATGTAAAGGAACAATTATTACCTCGTCTTGAGAAAGGTCAAGTACTAAAAGTAAATTTAATTGCTCAAACTTCCGGACAAACGAAGCCACCAGCACGTTTTACAGAGGCTACGCTTTTATCAGCTATGGAAAATCCGACAAAGTACATGAATAGCCAAAATAAGCAGCTTGCGGATACACTGAAATCGACAGGTGGATTAGGGACCGTTGCAACACGTGCTGATATTATTGATAAGTTATTCAATTCATTCCTAATTGAAAAACGTGGGAAGGATATTCATATTACATCTAAGGGTCGCCAATTACTTGATTTAGTTCCAAAAGAATTAAAATCACCTGAAACAACCGCACAATGGGAACAAAAGCTAGAGCTAATTGCTAAAGGGAAATTGAAAAAAGATACATTTATTAACGAAATGAAACAACATACGAAAGATATTGTTGCGGATATTAAAAATAGCGATAAAAAATTCAAGCACGATAATATTTCCACGAAAACATGCCCTGATTGTGGTAAACCAATGTTAGAAGTGAACGGTAAAAAAGGAAAGATGCTTGTTTGCCAAGATCGTGAATGTGGTCACCGTAAAAATGTATCACGTGTCACAAATGCACGCTGCCCACAATGTAAGAAAAAATTAGAATTACATGGCCAGGGCGATGGTCAAATTTTCGTATGCAAATGTGGTTACCGTGAAAAGCTATCAGCGTTTGAAGCCCGCCGTAAAAAAGAAGGCGGCGGTAAAGTGGATAAGCGTAGTGTCCAAAAATACATGAAGCAACAGGAAAAAGAAGCTGAACCAATTAATAATGCGTTTGCGGATTTATTAAAGGGTTTAAAATTAGAAGATTAAGTTTACTGTTTACAATTTAATCCACGGGTTTTCTAAATGAATTTGGTGAGAAGCGAAAAAATTCTTGCCAAGTTCTTTTTGTTGCTCTATTTTGTAAAACATTAGGGGAGAGGTATAGGGATCTTGATCAGATTAGACCACAGTAGGAGCATATTCATATGTATTAAAAAGCTGCCCAGAAAGCGAACACTTTCTAGACAGCCCTCTTTATTGAGCTGCAATATATAATTATGCTAGTTATGGGGTTAGTAAAAATCTATGTCAATATTTTGTACGTTATTTTGTGCCGTTTTTTGCATTCTTACTTTAAGGACACCATTACTATAAGTTGCCTTCACTTCGTCTCGTGAAACAGGACTTGGTAAGGAGATAGAACGTTGGAAGCTACTCGCATATTGTTCTTGTCTAACCCTATTTTCTTCTTTTATTTCTGTTGCTGTATTGATGGTACCCCGAATACTTAACATATTCTGTTCAACATAAATCTGAATATCGTCTTCTTTTTTTAAACCAGGTATATCGCAAGTTGCAATAACTTCTGTTGCTGTTTCATACACATTTATATTCCCGCCATCAAAGTTACCAAGCATATTATCGAAAAAGCTTAAATCAAAAGGAAAAGCTGAAAACATCTGCTCAAAGATATTTGTTTTTGATAATTGTTTAAATGAATCATCAGGTAGTAACGACATCCTATAAGCCTCCTATTTACTTTTGCTTATTGTTATATATTATGTGTATGTATTCTTATATTGGTTGGGCGGATTTTAATCCATTTAGTGCAATTACGATTCAAATGGTTAATATCCGAGACCGTATTTAAATTTGTTATGGTGAACAATTTCATAAGTAAGTGGGGCTACTCTAAAAACAATACAGCACCAGTCCTTTATTGGATTGGTGCTGTATTGAATATAATTAACCTAAAACTTTTAAAATCCCTTGGCTCATTTGATTTATTTGCGCCATCATCGATTGAGTTGATTTAAAAGAATTTGATCTTTTTTCAATTTAGGTATTTCCTTTGTCAAATTCGTTTTTGTGACGACGCATTGAAGTCATTTGTAGGTTCGCTACAAGTGGATTCATTCAATAGTCTGTATGGCCATAATCAGTAAGTTAATTTTCCTTCACTTCTACTCATGTTAGTAAGTTTTGTTTACGTCATGGGTTATTTGAAAGGTTTTAACTTTTTGAATTTGCATCCGTCAAAGGATCGATATTAATATTGTATTTTATTTTAATGTCCATCTTTTCGAACAATTCAAACCATTTTTTTTCTTCCATTGGTTTTGAGAATGGTCTTTTTGTTTGTACACCAAGCTGGAATGGATCAACTTTCAATTCTTGTATCTTTTTAAATAGTTCATGTGTTTGTTTTTCAAGGTAGGTTTCGATATCTTTTTTCATATATTCTAACTCCTTTGGATCAAATAATTGCTTCTCTCCTCGGTATTCCTCAATCCTAGTATCTATATTCACTGTATAGATTATTGTAGAATAGCTGCTATCGATATCTACTATTACCTTAGATCTAACATGACCAAGTACAACTTCAAATTCTGGGATAGGTAATATGTCTAAGTAGTGATCGTTATTTACTAGTTGGAAGATACGATCATCTAAAGATGAAATAACTTCAACTAGCTTGTCATCTTGAAACAAGGCTGTACCTTCATAGTTGACCCCGTCCTCATGTATTTTGAATACAGGCAAGAAGGGGTCTGAATAAGGAGAATAGAGCAACTGCTTAAATTGATGAAGATTAACGACAGTTAATTCTCCTTGGTTTTTTTCTTCATAATGCTTCAGCATACGGTAAAACGAGTAATCGAAGTTTTCATCTTTTTCTAATTGACTTTCCAAGTATTCTTCAAAATTTCCTTTTACGATAACTAAATAAATTCTCAAAGAGATATCTGGATCAGTCAATATTACATTTATAATGGACATAATCCCTTCTTTTGCAAGTTCATCACTAATTATTAACATCCGCATTTGTCCGGTTTTAATTTCTTGGTAGAAGTTAAAGTTGTACTTCTGTACTCCCTCCTTTAATAAGCTGACTTCTTGCGACATAACATTTTTATTTTCTTTACTTAAAGGAGGCATAATAGTACTAACTTTTAATTTCCCTTTATCCCCCTTACTAATTGACAAAAAGGTAATGGGAGAAATTTCTTCAATAAGGTTATTTTCGGTAAAAGGGGAACAACCAGATAACCAAAAAGTCATTAAAAGGAGTATCAATCTTTTACATATCTTTTTATGTAGAATCATGTTTTTTAACCCCCTTTTTTTTCATTACTAAAACAATAACAAGTGGAACAAGAAAATAGGTTATGCTTCCAGCTATAATTTGAAGATTAAGTAAAAAGTTCTGCTTCTCCCAAGACTTCCAAAGTAATTGATTCAAAAGAACCATTCCGATAAAAATAAGGAATACACTGAATAATAATCCTTTTCCGCTGGACGACTTGCTCGTTTTAGCAAATGAAATTTTAAATGCTCCATAAAATAATAGTAGAAATAGAGAAACTGCAAAAACTAGGTTAATTAATTCAAAGGAAAGCATGATCATATCAATTCGTTCAAACACAGGATTTTGAAAATAACGGGCCATATTAATAATTGGATATTGACTTTTACTTAAATAATTGGAACCGAAATAAAGTAGAGATGCTATAAATAGGAATACATACTCTGCAACGGTGAGAGCGTTACCGTAAGACAAATAGCGAAAGGTTTTATTGTTGGTTTTAAGCCATGGTCCTAAAAATACCAGAAATTCCGGACCAGAATAGGAAGACAAAATTAAAAAAAAAGCTTTCCAATTTTCTACTTTCCACTCTATTGGAATAAGGGGATACAAATCACTGAGTTGAGCTATTGGAGGAAAGAAGAAAAAAATGAAAAATGTGATCATCCAAAATGTACAGAAAAAAGAAATCAACACAAACCGAATGGTATGTTCAACGCCCTTACTTGCCACATAAAAACAGAACAACAAAATAAAAAAGACAAGAAAATTTGTATCTGTTGATGGAAGAATAAATGTTTGAACAATTTCGCTGAAACCTAACGTTATGACGGAAAGTTTAAGTAGAATAAAGAACAACCCGATAAAAGATAGAAATCGTACTAATTTTTTTCCAAACAATTGGACAAATCCATTATATCCATTGCTAGATAAATGTGTTAAAAGCCACTTCGATAAAAGAAGAAGGTTTAGTTGGGATAATATTCCGACAGCTATAAGCACCCAAATCATATATGGATAGATCAAGATATTTGGCATAATCAGAAAAAAATATAGCATTTGGAGGCGATTTACCAACAACACGGTATAGAGCCCATTATAGGTTTCATTCTTTTTAAATAATTGATGAATTTCCATTAAGTCATCTCCTACTTTTATATCTCTTCTGTTTTAGAGGTTTAAGATGCTCTGGTCGCTCCAACATTTTGACTAATGGCCCTCGAATGAATAAATCAATCCAATCTTTTCTAAAGAAAGGAGAAACGGGTGAAAAATAAGGTTGTTTGATTGAAGATAAGCTATTAAGATGGGCTAAAATAGCAGTTATTCCTAGTGCAATCCCGATTATCCCAAGTAAAGAAGAAAAAACAAGAAGCATCAATTGCATTAATGAATTTGCTTTTGTCATAAGGTAGTTGGGAATAAGAAAGGAAGCTATCGTCGAGATCCCAACCATGACAATTAATACTTTGCTAGCGAATCCAGCATCAACAGCTGCTTGACCAATCACAATGCCACCAATAACCCCAAGTGTTTGACCTGTTTTTGTAGGCATCCTTAAACTTGCTTCTTTTATAATTTCAATAAATATTAACATGATAAGTGCTTCCCAAAAAGGAGTGAAAGGAAGCTTGCTCCTTGAGTCGACTAAGACCAGAAGTGTTTGTGTAGGAATCATTTGATAGTGATGAGTTGTCAATGCTACATAGAAAGGAATCAATGTAACCGACAGTATAAAACTGACATATCGAAGGATGCGCAAAAAACTGGCAACTACCCATCGGTTAATATAGTCCTCCGGCGATTGGAACAAATGGAAAAAAGTAATGGGTGCAACAAGAGCAAAGGGTGTATTGTCTACCAGAAGGGTGATCTTTCCTAATCCCAGAGAATAAGCAACTACATCTGGCCGGTCAGTTTGCTGAAACTGAGGGAAAATACTGTTTTGATGCTCCTCCAGGAATGCCGCAACTTGGGAGGAGTCAAAGAAGAGATCAAAATTAATTTCAGAAATCTTCTCTTTGACTATTGAAACAAAATCTGGATTAGTCAGCCCCTCTATGTACATTAGAACAATATTTGTTTCACTCATTGAACCGACAGTAAACTTCTCTGCTTTCAGTTCATGTATGGGGAGTCGTCTTCGAATAAGCGTAATATTTTGTTCTACTTGTTCACTAAAGCTGTCTTTTGCTCCGAACAGGATGGTTTCTGTTTCGGAAGTTTCGATTGCACGTCCAATAGAATTTTTTAATGGAACAGCTAACCAAAGATTTGTCGAAGAATCAAATAACAAAATGGACCCTGAAAACAACTGTTTTTTAGCCTCTATAAAAATAGTAATGGGAATAATTGAGGAATTCACAATGCAATCTTGAATAGACGTAGACGGGTTGGAGCAATTAGTTAAAGGCTTTATAATACTTTCATTTAATTTTTCTTGATCGATGAGAGTTCGAATGTAAACAAGATGAATTTTTCGAATATCGGAAATATTAATTTCCACAAATTCTGCATCATCCATTTGAACGAGACTTTTTTTCAGAGATTCTATTGATAATTCTGATTCAGCTATTGATTGAGCAACAGGCTTATTTCCGAGTTGTTTTTTTTTCCAAAACAAGTACATCCCACCTTTTTATTGAGAAAAACATTAGTCGTACTTAAAATTCCATTTTCATACACATTATTAGCAATTTAAAATTAAAATATACAAAACACTTAGAGGTGCATAACGATCCAAGAGGAGATGAATAACAAAGGTATAGCAGAGATTCGAAAACAATTTAAGTCGGATAGGGTTTACTTAAATCGCTGAAGATAGAAAACTAAAATGTGAAGTAGTTTGAGGTGAAGAGTGTCGGACAGAGGAGCAAACGGGCAAAACTCAACTACTTTTATATGAGGGACATCATACATACGATGTAGGTGAATGGAAAGCGGATATGCATCATATTGCCTTAAAGATGGCTAAAGACATTCAATATGAAAAGGTTATGGTTGAATCATGAATTTTTGGATGGAAACGTTCACTGGTCTATGAGTTTGTAAGGAGAGAATTTAAATGGAATTTGCAGGTCAATCCCGTCAGTAATCCGGTTAAATTTAAGATAGAATAAACGTGTTGTATATTCTTTTATGATGTTAACTTATCGAATGTTATTTACTTATTAAAGTATAAAGAGGGCCTACGGGATTTAGGTATTGACCTATTGAAAGATGATGAAATTATTAAGCACCCATGCTTTGTATGAAGTCACTAGCGGGTGGCTTCTGCTAATTGCAGAAGCCTTTTTTGAGAAAAACAAACGTTAATCAGCTATTATTTACTTACACAGTTTCGCCCTTTTTTCTTAGCTCTGTACAGGGCCTTGTCAGCTCCTTTTATTACCTCGTTATGATCTTTATATTTACTGGTTTTTTCACATACGCCAATGCTTATCGTAACAAATAATTGGCTTGGATTTTCGGGCTTTGATTTCGATTTCGAGTTATGTGTTTTCGATGGTTTTCTAGTGTATCCGGTCTTAGATACTTGTTCACGTAAGTTTTCCAAATGTGGTATTACGTCATTTATAGATTTACCTGGAAACAGAATTGTGAATTCTTCCCCACCATAGCGAAAGGCTTTCCCACCACCTGTGACCTGAACTAGATTAGAGGCTACCAATTTTAAAACATCATCTCCAACATCATGCCCGTATTTGTCATTGAACTTTTTGAAAAAATCAATATCAATCATTGCAATGACATATTTATTTCCTAATTTCATCAAGTTCTCCCTAAGGGCGCGGCGTGAAGGGATTCCTGTAAGTTCATCAAGATATGCCATAGAATAGGAGTCTTCAATAATACTGATAATTAATATTAAACCAGCGGCACTTAGAAATATAGAAAATGATAATTTATCATTAATGAAAAAGAGAGCTGTGAAAACAGAAATAATAACACCAACTAAACGAATTTCAAAGACACTTTTTTTCATATAGGCTTTTATTATAAAAAAGAGCAGTGTTAAAAAAAATAGTAACAAAGCTGTTTGATTCATAACCGTTTTATCTAAAGGCAGATTCATGAATGTATAATTCACTACCTTTTGTATGGACGTATTATTAGATTTTGCAATTATGTATAGAACAAAAAGTTCGATCAGTATAAGAGAGATACGTATTTTTCCCCATAAAGAGAATAAGCCTCTTTCCTTTAAGTGCGAGATAATAACGATATTAATAGGGATAAGAAAGCACATTAGAGGATAAAGGAATTGAGAATAAGTTGTACGATCTATTGATAATTGTGAATGATAATTTAAGAACAATTGAGACAGGGTAAGCAGTAAAAGTATTAGGAAAACCCGTCCTTGGTTAAATCGAATACTTAATATCATTCCTAACCCAAAAATAACATATGAAGAATACATAATGACAAGTATAACTGGCGGTGAGAATGATGGGTTTTTCGTAATTAAAAAATAGCATCCAAAAAGGATAAAAATATAAGTAATAGTTGAAAAGACTGTTTTAAAAGTAATTTTCACTTAAGCTGTACTCCTTTAATTATGTGCATATATTATACTATTTGTAGTTTAGAAAACTTATTTGACGATAAAGGCTATACATTAAATTTCGGTTATTCAATTCGAATCTTTAACTTAGGGGAATTGTAGAAGTTAATGTTACATGATTTGGAGGCTATATCTTTTCTCGAAGATGATATAAAATTAACATTTGGTAATAAAAAACTCTTTTTATAAGAATAAGAAATGTTGTATAAACGTAGAAAAATTAAGATTGTTAAATATATAAATTCGACATAAATATAGTGTTGCCAATGAATATGGCTACAGTAGAACGTTCGAAAAGGTGAAGGAGACGTGAAATAGAAATGGGTTTCAAAGAAGAATTAAAACGAGAAATGCGTAACGCAACGAATGATGTAGCAAAAGAAGTGGAGAAGCAATGGTTGCTTGATTTTGAAGGGCATACAATTGAAATTTCAAATAAAATGATGGAAGAAACGGTGAAAGTAGACGGTGAAATCATCGCGCAAAATACGCGGAAATCCATTTGGTCGCATATTGTACCTTATTCTACGTTATCAGGAACGTTTACGGGTAAAAACGGTAAGAAACATAAAGTACATGTGAAAATTGGTGGCTTTGTAAAGTTAAACTTAACGGTCAAAGTGGACGGACAAAAATTATTATCAGACGTGCAAAGTTTTCAATTTTTCCCGTGGAAAAATAAAGATTTTATTGTGCCCTACTTAGAGAACCAATTTGCTGAGCATGGCAAGCTCTTGAACAAAGAATTACCAGATGATGCGTTTTTATATGATGAAAATCATCCGAGACTTGCACCAGGGTTGGCAGATCAACTTGTAAATGAATCTGTGTTGCCAATGTATACAAAAAAGCTAATTAAAAATTTTTTACAGCAAGTTGAAAACCCAACAGACGAAAACCGTAAAGTAACGTATGAAAAAATTAATGACGAAAAAGTTATTAGCTATTTCCATGAATTTTTAGTGTTATTTTCAGAAGCAGAGAAAGATGAAGCGCGTGTGCAAAAGGAAGCACTTTGGTTACTTGAACATGCTGCACACCGAGAAGTCGTGAAATTTGCCCTCCTTGTGCTTGGAACGACGGACTGTGAAAATATAAAAGAGCGGCTGAAAATAATCGCATTACATGAGGAATTTACTGGGGTTGCATTATTTGCCTTATCAAATGGTAGCCGTAATGCCAATAATGCTATTTGGTCGATTGCTAAAAGAGTAACTGATTGGGGTAAGGTAGAGGCTCTTAACTTTTTAGAAGCTGACACAGAAGAGATTCGTTTATGGTTTTTAACGGACGGTGTGGAAGACATGGTTCCAGGAAGCCATGCACCATTAATGTGTGCGGAAAAAGGGAAGTTAGACATTGAACTACATGAAGATACAATTACTGATTCAATATTTGATGGGGTAAGTAAGCTACTTATGGCTCTATTATACGAAGGGGAATACCGTCAAATGGATGATTATGAATATGCTGGTCAAGTGTTAATGCGTTATACGAAGCATGCAAAAACGCACTGTCAAACAATCCATCATTTTTACGTGTTAACTCAAATTTTTGAATACGTTAATGAATCGGACGATATTTGGGAAGAACGCTTCGATGAAAATTGGAAGCCTCATGAAAAGCAAGCTGTAGAGACAAACATTCAGGAAATTAGTCAACAGACACAATGGTTTGAGGAAGCGAAGCGAATCTTTGAAGAAAATCCGGAGAATATCGGAGCGCAGGCGATTATGAACTTTTATGAAAGGAATGCATAGAATTTTAGATCAGGTAATGAACTTTTACTAAAACACACACCCTTGTTAATTTAGAAGTCTGACAGGGGTGTATTTTTTTATACCTACCTACTTGCTCATCTAGTGCATCCCTTTATAATTCGATAGATAATATTTACTAGCTTAAATGAAGTGTGAGATTAATTTTGACTATTTACCCCTAGGGATTAATCGGGTAAAAGGAATTGAATGTGTACAAAAAGTGAAAACAAGGAGGAATTCACCGATAATATATTAAATATAAAGGTATACGTTATATTACTATATTGTGAGGTGAGAAGAATGAAAATTTCTAGCTTATTACATCGTGCTAATCCAGAATTTGAATATAAGAAACGTGCGTTGCAGCGTAAGGAGGTTGGGGAAGCCTACAAGAAAAATGCGAAATATGCAGACCCTACTAAAAATCCAATGCTTCAAGCACTTGAAAATTTACTTTCTGGTAAGATGGAAAAGGATTTACATGAGGCAGATACAGCTGCCCGTAAAGAGTCACAGCAATTTTTAGTTGAGGTAAATGAGCAACAGTTAGAGCGACCCGAAAATAAAAGTGAAAACAATATGAACAGTAATGAACTGTCCATGCAAATACGAAAGATTAGTGATGAGCCAGAACAGACGATAGAGCTATTAGAAAAATTACGCCAAGCAGCATTAGCGCCCGCGCAACCTTCCACGCAGGATTTACGTGTAGCTGCTAGTGCTTCAGCGCAAATTCAGCAAGTTCGTTCGGAACTTACTGGTGACCAGATTGAAGAAAATAATGAAGAAATTGCGCCTTTTGCAGAAGCCAATTTCATGTTTGAGGTGCCAGAGCGCTTCCAAAAAGATTTCGTTCGTAACCCAGAGGAGCAAACTATATTTGGTCAAGAGCTTGAGAAACGTTTATCCCAGCGTACGTTTAATATGGCAACAGAAAAATACAGTTCCCATATTTCAATGGTTAACAATGGCTACCGCTCAATTTTTGAACCAACATTATCTATTAGTGCGTAAAAAAAATGTCTAAGTAAGGCCAGTTACCTTAATCGGTAATTGGTCTTTTTCTCTATAAATTAAATTAGGTAAAAAGTATTAGAAAAAAGATGGAATTAAAGGTATAAATGAACCTTAATGTCTGAAAAATGACAATACTTTATAACCTATTAATTACAAATAATGAGATAATTTATTGTTTTGTTGGAAAATATAGTGTATTTTTAGTAGGTAATTATGAATCCCTTTATTTAGGGAAAAGGTAGGAGTTAAAATGGGTTTTGTTAAAAGTAAAAGTGTAGGAACAAGAATTGGCATTACGCTCTTGTTAATAGTTTTTATTTTGTGTGCATTTATCATTAGTACATTTCTAAGTTTTAGAGATATTGATAAACGGGTAGACGATGCGCTAAACAGTAAAGTTGAACAGGTGAAAATTATTGATCAAATTGGGCTTGGTGTCGCTATGCAAGGCATGTATGCTCGTAGTTTATTAATGACTAATAATCCAGAAAATGAAGACAAGTATATGTATTACCAAAATCATATTGTCGAGAAGATAAGTGAATTGGAAAATCACTCCAAAGATAAAGAATTAAAAGCAATTGTGACAGAGCTAAAGCAACAGAATGAAAATTACAGTGTGATTGCAGGGCAAATGTTACAAAGCTATCGACAAGGTAATACAGATCAAGCTGTTGCAATGGTGAATAACGAATTGGATGAGGCGAACACAGCATTTTTCAATTTAACAAATGAAGTAATGAATTACTTGAATGAGCGTCTAGAGAAAACTGATCGCGAAATTTCGATTATTCTTCTCATAGCGAGAACTGTAGCAATTGTTGTTCTTCTCATTAGCATTATTATTTCTATTACTTCATTATTGTTTATGCGAAAAACAGTGTCAAAACCATTAGTACAATTAACGGACGCAGTTAATTTAATCGCAGACGGTGATTTAACGGGGGAAGATTTAAACTACAAATCTAAAGATGAAATTGAAAAATTATCGACTTCAATTAATATTATGAAGCACAATTTGAAGGATTTAGTTTTTAAGGTGAAGGAAAATTCCAAACAGCTTAATGAGTCCGCAGAGCAGTTATCTGCAAGTACAGAAGAATTAACGGCTACAAGTGAAGAAGTATCAGATCGTGCTTCTACGACTGCTCAACATTCTAAAAACTCTGTTCAATCCTCACTAGAAAGTGCTCAAGCAATGGAAGAAACTGCAATAGGTGTACAACGGATTGCAGAAGCATCCCAAGTATTGCATTCCAGTGCAATTGATACAAGTAACTCGGCTAAACATGGAGGGGATATTATTGATCAAGCGCGCAGCCAAATGCAATTTATTAACGAATCAACAAAGTCATTAAACGAACTTGTGGTAAAACTATCGAAGCAATCGGAAGAAATTGAAAGTATTACGAAGGTCATCACAGAGATCACGGATCAAACAAACTTACTATCGTTAAATGCAGCTATTGAAGCAGCAAGAGCTGGAGAGCACGGCAAAGGCTTTGCGGTTGTAGCAGATGAAGTAAGTAAATTAGCTCAGCAATCGAAAATGTCAGCAAATTCTATCGTTGAATTAACAATGGAAATCAAACAGGATACAGTGAATGTTGAGCGAGCAGTTGCAGATTCATTAATTTCTGTAACAGATGGGGTAAAAATCATTGGTGAAGCAGGGGATTCCTTCTACTCAATTACTCAGGCAGTGGAGCATATGTCAACACAAATTCAAGAAATATCTGCAACTTCAGAACAACTTTCAGCAAGTACTCAAGAAGTCTCTGCTATTGTAATAGATCATTCAAAATCATCAGCTAATGCAGCTGAAAGTACAGAGCTTATCGCTTCTTCAATGAAGGAGCAAACTGCCACAATGGAACAAATTAATGCAGTTGCACTTAGTTTGACTGACAATGCTAATGAACTTCAATTAGAATTACAAAAGTTCAAGGTCGAATAGGCTTGTTCGCATAACCAATATTTAAAGAGAAACACTAAAAGTTGTTAAATTGTTTAAATGCAATTTAACAACTTTTTATATGGAGTTAATTTATTGTTCGATAGGGAGTAAACGACACTTTTCAGAAATGACATTTTTGCTATACTGATTACAAAGCTGATAGAAATGGGAGTGAACGTTTTGGCGAAGAAGCAAGCGAAAACAAATGCCATCCGCTTTATTGAACAACAAAAAATTGCCCACGATGTATTTGAATATACAACGGAGGAAGGTGCTGCAGTAGATGGGGTTACCGTCGCCAACAAAATTGGTCAGCCTGTCGAGTATGTGTATAAAACGTTAGTTGCAACAGCTGGCAAAGGGAAGTTTTTTGTATTTGTTATTCCTGTTGCAGCGGAGCTTAACTTGAAGGCAGCAGCAAAGGCTGTTGGTGAAAAAAAGGTTGAAATGATTCCGGTAAAAGAATTACTAGGATTGACGGGTTATGTGCGCGGTGGTTGTTCGCCTATTGGCATTAAAAAGCCGTTTCCAACATTGATTGAAGCAGCAGCCGAAGCGCTCGATTATATGATTGTGAGCGCAGGCAAAATCGGTTTGCAAATGAAGCTCTCACCGAAAGATTTAGCAAAAGCAGCAAATGCACAATTTGTATCGATTGTGTAATGAAGAAAGAAGGATTGTCGTGTCAAAAAAATTTAAATGGCAATGGGGAAGTTTTTTTGCCGGGCTCATCGTAATGTCTCTTGGGGTTACAATGACGATTAAAGGGAATATCGTTGGGACGAGCCCTTGGGATGTACTTCATATAGGCTTATTTAAGCAATTTGGATTAACGATTGGTACATGGTCGATTTTAATGGGCCTCTTTATTATTTGTGTCACATCGATTTATTTGAAGCGTTGGCCGAAGCTTGCAACGTGGCTAAATATGCTATTAATTGGAACATTTATTGATATTTTCAACTGGCTATTACCAAATGCAACAATCTTTTTCTGGGAGATTGCTTATTTCATCGCTGGATTTTTTGTGATGAGTATTGGTTGTGGACTTTATATTGCAGCAAGTTTGGGCGCTGGTCCCCGGGATACGGTAATGATGATTATTGCCAGCAAAGGTTATTCTGTAAAAACAGGTCGTATGGTGATGGAAGTGGTTGCCGGTATCACTGGGTGGATACTTGGAGGCCCTGTTGGCTTAGGAACAATCCTTTTAGCACTTGGAACAGGCTATGTGATCCAGCCGTCTCTATTTTATTTTAAAGGGAAATTGGAACAAATTATTGGTGAACCTCTTACATAAGCGTTTGGAAAATTTTTTTGCCTACGAAATTGTATGCTACAATGGGGCTAACCTTGAAATTGAAAGGATGAACGAGCATGTCAAACGTATTAAATACCTTTTTAAATGAAAACTTAGATGCATTACGCGCGCAAGGTTTGTACAACGAAATTGATCCAGTAGAAGGCGCAAATGGTCCAATCATTCAAGTTGGAGGCAAGCAACTTGTGAATTTGTCTTCAAACAACTATTTAGGCTTAGCAACGAATGAGGAGCTAAAGCAAATAGCACAAAAAACAATCGAAACTTACGGAGTCGGTGCAGGTGCTGTTCGTACGATTAACGGAACACTAGATTTACACGTAAAATTAGAGCAAACATTAGCGAAATTTAAAGGTACAGAAGCTGCAATCAGCTATCAATCTGGCTTCAATTGTAATATGGCGGCAATTTCAGCCGTGATGGATAAAAATGACGCGATTTTATCGGATGCATTAAATCATGCATCTATCATTGACGGATGCCGTTTATCAAAGGCAAAAATTATTCCTTTCGCGCATGCGGATATGGAGGATTTACGTGCAAAAGCAAAGGAAGCAAAGGAATCTGGACTATATAATAAAGTGATGGTCATAACAGATGGTGTTTTCTCGATGGATGGGGATATCGCAAAGCTCCCTGAAATTGTAGAAATCGCAAAGGAATTCGATTTAATTACGTATGTAGATGATGCCCACGGTTCTGGTGTAACAGGTAAAGGTGCAGGGACAGTGAAGCACTTTGGCCTACAAAACGAAATTGACTTCCAAATTGGTACATTATCAAAAGCCATTGGTGTTGTCGGTGGTTATGTAGCGGGTAAGAAGAATTTAATCGATTGGTTAAAGGTTCGATCTCGTCCATTCCTATTCTCGACAGCGTTACCACCAGGTGATGTTGCTGCGATTACACGCGCGGTTGAAATAATTATGGAATCAACAGAATTACATGATCAATTATGGGAAAACGGCCGTTACTTAAAAGAAGGTCTAGCGAAACTTGGCTTTAATATTGGTGAGTCCGAAACACCAATTACGCCATGTATTATTGGTGATGAGAAGCTGACGCAAACTTTCTCTAAACGTTTAATCGAAGAGGGGGTCTATGCAAAAGCAATTGTCTTCCCAACTGTACCAAAGGGAACAGGTCGTGTGCGCAATATGCCAACAGCGGCACATACAAAGGAAATGCTTGATGACGCATTGGCGATTTATGAAAAAGTTGGGCGCGAATTAGGCGTAATTCAATAATGATAAAAGGCACATCGAATCTTTAGATTGCGATGTGCCTATTTTTATCTACTTTAACGTAAATTTGAAATTCCCACAAAAAGAGAAAATTGCCTTTATTTTATTGATGGCGCAGAGGTCGTTACAAATATGCTTAAATTTTTCACGCGCTGCATCGCCTCGCGTAAGCGTTCTTCTTCCACTAATAAGCCGACGCGAATATAGCCTTCCCCATATTCACCAAAGCCATTTCCTGCTGCTACGGCAATATCGGCTTTCTCTAGTAAAAGATCCGCAAACTGCTCGCTCGTATAGCCGTCGGGAACTCTTAACCACGCAAAAAACGAGCCCTTTGGTGCTTCAATATTCCAGCCAATTTTATGAGCCTCTGTGACGAGTACATTGCGACGACGTTCATAGCGTGCTCGCAATTCCTCCACACAAGTTTGTTCTTCATTTAATGCAGCGGCAGCGGCATGTTGAACAGCAGGGAACTGACTACAAAATAGGTGATCTTGGATGAGATTAATCGCTTCAACCATCTTTGCATTACCTACCGCAAAGCCGATGCGCCAGCCTGCCATGTTGTAAGATTTGGACAGTGTATAAAATTCGATCCCAATATCCTTTGCCCCCGTTGCCTGTAAGAAGCTCACTGGACGCTTACCATCAAAGCCGATTGCACCATAAGCGAAATCATGGGCAACTGCGATATTATTGTCTTTAGCAAATTGAACCGTTTGCTCAAAAAATTCCAACGTTGCAGTACCACCAGTCGGGTTATTTGGGTAGTTTAAATACATCAGTTTCGCACGCTCAATTACTTCTGGAGCGAGTGCATTATAGTCCGGTAAAAATCCTTTTTCTGCAACAAGCGGCATCGTATCAAACTTTACATCGGCCAATGCAGCACCTGATAAATAATCTGGATAACCCGGATCAGGTAATAGCATATAGTCACCTGGATTCAGTACGGCAAGAGGAAGCTCCACTAAGCCAACCTTTGTCCCACCAAGGATAGCCACTTCTGTGTTTGGATCAATATCGACATCGTATTCCCGCTTATAAAAATCCGCTGCTGCTTGACGGAGCTCTGTGATGCCACGAAAAGGCGAATATTTATGTGTTTGGGGATTGATAGCGGCTTGCTGTAGTGCTTCGACAATATGATTGGGAGTGGGCTGGTCCGGGTTACCTTGTCCTAAATTAATGACATCACGTCCTTGCGCAAGTGCTGCGTTCACTTTATTCACAAGTGCTGCAAAAAATTGTGGCGGTAGCTGCTGTAGTTTTTTTGAAAATTCCATGTTGTTCACCTTCTTTATAATATGAAATTAATCTTATTCCTTTTGTAGGTTTAAGTAAAGTGAAAATTATGATAACTTAAGGCGTAATGGATTAGAAAATGTTAGAATAATAACGATGAATGACAAGTTAGACAAAAATAATAGAATAAGAAGACATAATATAGGAAAATAGAGTGGAAAAATGTAAAGGCGGTGTCATTGAATGAAAATCGGTTGTATTCAATTAAATGTAGGCTTTGGCAAAGTAGATGAAAACTACGCGCGTGCAGAAAAATTTATTCGTGAGGCAGTAGCAGGTGGCGCAGAAATTGTTGTACTACCGGAAATGTGGAATACGGGCTATGCATTGGAAAAATTAGAAGAGCTAGCAGATGTAAATGGTGAACGTACGAAAGCGTTCTTAAGCGCATTAGCACAAGAATTGGCAGTTCATATCGTTGGTGGCTCAGTATCTGTTAAGCGTGACGACAAGTTTTACAATACGATGTATACGTATAATCGAGACGGAGAGCTCGTTGGTGAATATAGTAAAGTTCACTTATTCCGCTTAATGGATGAACATCTCTATTTGGAATCAGGCGATACAATGAATCGTTTTACGTTAGATGATCTAGAAGCAGGGGGCGTTATTTGCTATGATATTCGCTTCCCAGAATGGCTTCGCTCGCATGCGTTAGATGGTGCAAAAGTGTTATTCATTCCAGCGCAATGGCCAACACCTCGCATCGATCACTGGAAAACATTATTACAGGCACGTGCGATTGAAAACCAATGCTTTGTTGTTGCCGTAAACCGTATTGCGCGTAAAGTCGAAAACTTCAACGGCCAATCTATGATTATTGGACCGTGGGGTGAGGTGCTTTGGACTGGTGCAGAGGATGAAGAATTAGCGATTATCGATGTTGACTTTTCAAATGTCGATGAAGTTCGAGGTCGCATCCCAGTATACGAAGACCGTCGTCCAAATTTATATGCAACAGTAGTAAAAGATTAAAGCGTTAAAAATGGTAGGCAGAATCAAGATGATTGCCTACCATTTGTTGTATTAGATAGGCTAAATTAAATATCACGCACAGCAACAACAACGACATAAATAATCGGGAATTTTTCATAGGCCTCAATAAAATCGTTTCTCTTTTCAACCGTTAAATGTAATGGGGTAATATAGGTAGTGGCATCCACCTCGGGTACAGAACCATACATTCCGAGACGATATTCGCCCGTTTGAGTAATGACCTTATTTTTCGCTGCCTTAAATATTAATCCCAATTTCGGACTATCGAGAAATCGTTTTTCTGAAAGGATGTTTTTTTTATCTTGAATGGCGCCTATTAAAAATAATTCCGGTGTAAAGTTTTGCCTAAAGAGAGAAAATTGAATGGCACCCTTGCCATTATAGTTATTGCTAAAAGATAAATATTTATTGTCCTTAAATTTTCCATACTCATAAACTTCTACAAACATACTAATTGTTTTTTCATCTTTTAAATCAAAGGATTGCTGAAAGTTAAATTCCGCTACATTCGATAAAATATCGCCAGTCACTTCTTTTTCATTAGAGCACGCCATTAACGTTAAACATAGAACAAGAAACAGTAAGATTCCCCTCATAAAATCCCTCCATTTACCAATTTAACACTGAATTTTTAAATGCCCCTTAAATTACCACTTTATTTCTTGCTAATCCATTCTATTCCCATCACTTTCCACTTGCGGTCTCACATGTCTCATTTTAAAATAAGAACAAATGTTCGATTAATTAAAAGGGAGATGCCAAGAATGTATGAAAAAGCGCCCCAACGTTCAATGATTTGTATTGATATGAGGAGCTTTTATGCAAGCTGTATTGCCTCTGTTGAGAATTTAAATGTGATGGAGGTGCCAATTGCGATTGTCGGTAATTTTCAGCAAAAGGGAAGTGTCGTACTCGCCGCATCCCCACCGATGAAAAAGCGCTTTAATATTCGAACAGGATCGCGGCTTTACGAAATTCCACCGCATCCTGATATTCGCCTGTTTGAACCACGTATGTCACTATTCGTACGCATGTCGATGGAAATTACACGACTGCTAAATGAATTTGTGCCAAAAGAGGCAATCCATGTGTATAGCGTCGATGAAAGTTTTATTGATTTAACAGGTACTGAAAAACTATGGGGTTCACCTGAGCAAACCGCTGCCTATATCCAAGATTGTATTTACCGGCAATTTGAAATTCCAAGCGCAGTAGGCTTCGGACCCAATATGCTCATGGCAAAACTGGCCCTTGATATCGAAGCGAAAAAGACAGGATTTGCGAAATGGACGTACGAGGATGTTCCGACAAAGCTTTGGCCACTGTCGCCATTATCAGATATGTGGGGGATTGGACGCCGCACGGAAAAAACACTCCATCATATGGGGATTTATAGCGTCTATGATTTGGCACATACCGATCTTAAGCTATTAGAGCAACGTTTCGGCGTAATGGGAAACCAGCTTTACTATCATGCATGGGGCGTTGATTATTCAACAATTGGTGCACCCATTTTGCAGGGGCAAATTAGCTTTGGCAAAGGGCAAATGCTGATGCGTGATTATAGAAGTCGACAGGAAATTTTAGTCGTGCTCTTAGAAATGTGTGAGGATGTAGCAAGACGTGCCCGTGAAGCGAAGAAAATTGGGCGTACGATTTCACTTGGCCTTAGTTATAGTAAGGATGCCTTTGGGGGAGGTTTTCACCGCTCACGTACAATTGATGAGCCGACTAACGACACCCTTAAAATTTATAAAGTCTGCACAGAACTGTTAGATGAATTTTATGCTGAACGCCCTGCTCGCAAGCTAACAGTGACATTAAGTAATATTGAAAGTGAGTACTCAATGCAATTAAGTTTTTTTGATGAAACAAGATGGCGTAATCGAAAGCTGGGGGAAACGATGGATCATTTACGTAAACGTTTTGGCTCAACCTCGTTACTACGTGCGGTTTCCTACACGGATGCAGGCACAGCCATTAGCCGAGCGACATTATTAGGTGGACATAAACAGTAAGGAGTGAATAGGATGAATAGAGACCGAGGAACAATTAAATGGACGGCAATGATGCTACCTGAGCATGTGCAACTGTTAAGGGAATGGCAGGGAGAGGATCGTTTTGTCGAGAAGCCGCAATTAGATGAAGCCCAGCTTGAGCAGATGAATGTCCATTTGCAGCGTTCTTATAAAGAACGTTGTATGATTCAGTTGAAAGTTTGGGAACAAACATCTATTTATAATGTATCGGGTATTATTCAAAAAATGAATCCATATGATCAATCCATTCAGCTTGAAAACGGACAAAAATTTTCCTTGGATATGATTTGCGAGACGTCAATTGAAGGAGAATAATGGACTTATAACATCTAAAAAATACCAATTGTAAGAAAAATACCGCTATTCGAATATTTCACGCGTACAAATGTATCACTGAAAAAGAATATTTATAAAATATTGTATTTTATAAAAGAACACCATATAATAAACGACGTCAAAAGCTTTTTAAATGAATGCTTTGTAGGTTTTATCTGTGTTTTTACAGAGGACATTTGTTTCGGTCGATTAGAAGGTGTAACTTTTTATCGACATCGGAAAGGACATCGCTCAGTGCAAAAAAAGCACAAAAATGTATCTTTCGATTGATAGAGGGGGTATTAGTGTGGAAAAAATTATGGTGACCGGTGCTTTAGGTCAGATTGGTTCGGAATTAGTAGAAAAATTACGTCAAACGTATGGCGTGGACAATGTGTTGGCAACAGATATTCGTAAAATTGATCAACATGTAGGACCGTTTGAAGTATTAGATGTGACAGATGGCAAGCGTATGCATGCATTAGCACATGAATTTGGCGCGGACACAATGATTCACATGGCCGCATTACTATCAGCAACAGCAGAAAAAAATCCAGTGTTTGCCTGGAATTTAAATATGGGTGGTTTAATGAACGCACTAGAAGTGGCGCGTGAATTAAACATGCAGTTTTTTACACCGAGCTCAATCGGTGCTTTTGGTCCTTCAACACCAAAGGACAATACGCCTCAAGATACGCTACAACGCCCAACAACAATGTATGGGGTAAATAAAGTAGCCGGTGAATTATTATGTGATTACTATTACACACGCTTTGGCGTTGATACACGCGGCGTGCGTTTCCCAGGCTTAATTTCGTATGTAACGCCTCCTGGTGGTGGTACGACGGATTATGCAGTAGATATTTATTATAAAGCAATTGAAGAAGGTCGCTACACATCGTATATTGCAGAAGGTACGTATATGGATATGATGTATATGCCAGATGCCTTACAAGCAATTGTTGATTTAATGGAGGCAAATCCGGACAAATTAGTGCACCGTAATGCCTTCAACATTTCAGCAATGAGCTTTGAGCCATCTCAAATCGCAGCAGAAATTCAAAAGCATATTCCAACCTTTACGATGGATTACAACGTAGATCCGGTTCGCCAAGCAATTGCCAACAGCTGGCCAAATGCTATCGATTCTTCAGCAGCAATGGAAGAGTGGGGCTTTAAAGCAAGCTATGATTTAGAAAAAATGACAACGGATATGCTAGACAAATTGAAAATCCGATTAGAAAAGAAACTCGTATAGTATATTAAGATAGCGAACAAAACGGTTCTAGTTTTGCTCGCTATTTTTTTAATTACTATAATTTATTGAGGGAAAAATAAGAAATCATTACATTAATAAATGAGCAAAAATACGTTTTAAAAACTGAATATTTACAATATTAAGTATATAATATTAAAATGATAGTATGGGAGAAAATGAGAAACGCTTTTTTTAGGGGAATATGGCAAATATGAAAATCAAAAGCGTTCTAATTACAAGGGGGAATTCAGTATGATGATGCAAACACCGTTACTTTTAATTGATATGTTAAAGCGTGCAGAAACGTATTATGCGCATAAGGAAATCATTTCACGTACGAGTGAGACAACAGTACACCGCCTTACTTACGGGGAATGGGGGAAGCGAACACGAAAGCTTGCCCATGCTTTAACAAAATTAGGTATGCAGCCAGGAGATAAAATCGCATCCTTTGCTTGGAATCAGCATCGTCATTTAGAGGCCTATTTTGCAGTACCTTGCTCAGGTGCTGTGTTGCATATGGTAAATATTAGACTATCACCAGAGCATATCGCTTATATTATAAATCACGCAGAAGATAAGATGATTTTAATTGATGAAGATTTAGTACCATTAATGGAAGAAGTGCAAGATCAATTAACGAGCATTGAACATTTTATTATTATGGCAGATGGGGAATTACCGAACACGACATTACGAAATGCTCTTTCTTATGAAGCACTTTTAGCGGAAGCAGATGAAACATTCTCATTCCCAGAGGATTTAGATGAAAATGCCCCAGCGAGTATGTGCTATACGAGTGCAACGACTGGAAATCCAAAGGGTGTAGTATATACGCACCGTGCTTTAGTGCTTCATAGCATGAGCCTTTCAATGGTTGATACAATGGGCATTTCAGAGCGCGATGTAATTCTGCCGATTGTGCCAATGTTCCATGTCAATGCATGGGGCATGCCCTTTGCTGCAGTCAATGTTGGCGCAACACAAGTGTTAATTGGACCACAATTTACACCGAGCTTAATTTTAGATTTCATTGAGCAATACGGTGTTACAAAAACAGCTGGTGTACCAACAATTTGGTTAGGTGCGACAAAGGAAATGGAGAAAAAGCCACGTGATTTATCCACATTACAAGCTATTTTCTGTGGAGGATCGGCATCACCAAAAGGTTTAATAAAAAAATATGAAGAGCTCGGAGTCAACTATGTAGTTGTGTATGGTATGACGGAAACTTCTCCAATTGTTTCCTTATCACGGGATTTGTCATCAATGGATGATTTACCATTAGACCAAAAGTTAGAAACACGCGCGATGCAAGGTTTGACGGTACCTGGTATTGAATCAAGCATTGTTAACGAGTATGGGGAAGTACCATGGGACAATGAAACAATGGGGGAGCTACGCCTACGAGGTCCATGGATTGCATCGGAATATTATAAAGATGAACGTACCGCGGAAGCTTTTAAAGATGGTTGGCTTTATACCGGGGACATTGCGGTCCGTTCAAAAGAAGGCTTCATTAAAATTACGGATCGTACAAAGGATTTAATTAAATCAGGTGGTGAATGGATTTCATCAGTCGACTTGGAAAATGCGTTAATGTCACACGATGCTGTATTTGAAGCGGCAGTTATTGCAATCCCACACGTTAAATGGCAGGAAAGACCACTTGCTTGTGTTGTCCTAAAGGAAGGGATAGACGTAACGAAAGAGGAGCTTATGGAGTTTTTAGCGAGCCAATTTGCCAAATGGTGGCTGCCAGATGACATCATCTTTTTAGAAGAAATTCCAAAGACATCGGTAGGGAAGTTTTTAAAGGCGAAGCTACGTGAAAACATTAATGAAATCTATCCACAGCTACAAATTTAACTTCTTTCAAGGTGTAAATCATTAAAAGAAAAATCTTCTTATTGTTCAATCAGGCAAAATTATGTAAAAATAAGGGCGAGTTTATTTGAACATAAGAAGGTGTAAATTATGCGCATTTTAGTAGCGGATGATGATAAAAAGCTATGTGAGAACATCACCAAAATATTGAATGTCGATCTTTATTCAGTCGATTCGGTGTTTGATGGCAGTGAAGCGAAGGATTTAATCGACTATTATGAATACGATTTGCTAGTGCTTGATTGGATGATGCCCGGTGTTCTTGGGATTGAAGTTTGTCAGTATGCACGATCAACAGGTTTTGATGGCGGAATTTTAATGCTAACAGCAAAGGATACGACAGAAAATATTATTGAAGGCTTAGACAATGGCGCAGACGATTACATGGTGAAGCCATTTAAAATGGAGGAGCTCCGTGCAAGAGTTCGCGCCCTTTTACGACGGAAAAATAAAATTGTCGAGGAAGAAATTACAGTTGGAGCACTAAAATTAAATAAAAATAAGCGTACGGTCTACATCGATAATTTTGAAGTGAGCTTAACGAAAAATGAATTTTTACTGCTGGAATATTTAATTGAAAATAAAGGACAAGTGCTAACCCATGAACAGCTCATTGACTACATTTGGTCGATTGATGATAATGCTAATACGAATACGCTAGCAGCCCTTGTACGATTAGTACGTAAAAAAATTGACATGGAAGATGAGCCTTCTTATATTCAAAGTATGCGCGGAATGGGCTATAAATTGAGGGAAGCATAATGTTTAAAAAAATCAAAATGCGACTCACATGGATGAATGCGATTAGTTATTTCATCTTTCTTGTTTTATTTTTAACAGTATTTTATTTTTCGTTCGCCCAGATTCTAAATCAAGTTCAGCAAAATATGGTTGAAAGCTATGCAGCGAATAATACCGATAAGTTTTTCAATGTATACAACGGGCCACCAAAGCCGCCCAATCGTTTTGAATTAGAAGTAGACAAAGTGAGTTTCTTCTATGTCATTTCAAAGGATTTAGAAATTTTATATGGCGAAGAATTGCATGAGGGGTTTAATAAGGAGCTACAAAAAAACTTACAACCCGTAGAGACGAAGCAATTTGAGCGCTACGACTATGAAGGGGAAACATTGCTTGTCATGACGCAGGCAATTCGGATTCATGGTGAAACACTTGGTTATATTGCAGTCGGCCAAAATGTAACGACATATGAGGAACTGCTTGATAATGTATTACTACTACTCATTGCGTTATTAATTATCTCGAGTATTGGCATCGCGGTACTAAGTTACTTTTTAGCGAAAAAATCCATGCAGCCAATTCAAACATCCTACGAACAACAACGTCAATTTGTGGCGAATGCCTCCCATGAATTACGAACGCCGCTCGCTGTTTTGTATAGCTCACTTGAATTATTCGAAGAACAAATGCAGCAAAACGGAAACGATTATCCGCGTGATACGATGGACGATATGAAAAACGAAGCGAACTATATGAATGAAATGCTCTCGAGCTTACTTTATTTAACACGTTCTGATCAAAATCAAATTGAATTAAATATCACACCTGTAGATATCTCGAACTTATTAATTCAGCGAACACGGCGCTTTGCTAAAACCGTACCTCATTTATCGTTTAGATTGGATGTAGCGGAGGAATTAACGATTGAAGCCGATAAGATTTTAATCGAGGAACTGCTCTATATTTTATTGAAAAACGCAGTGACCTATACGAGTGAAGGTACGATTTCAGTTTATGCAAAAAAAGAAGGATCATTTATCAAAATTGAAGTAGCAGATACAGGGATTGGAATTGCGGAAGACGATTTACCTTATATTTTTGAAAGATTTTACAGAGCGGATAAAATCCGTAACAAATCGGGAACTGGTCTTGGTTTGTCAATTGCTAAAGTAATTTTACACCTACATAATGGGCAAATTACTGTAAACAGTGAACTAGGCAAAGGTACGACCTTTACAATTGAGCTCCCAATTACACATTAAATATAAAACACAGTGAAATTTTTATTTTCACTGTGTTTTTTCATTTTCATTTCATTTTTCTAACGTAAAGTATGCGTTGTAAGGAGGAATGACTTTGAACGTACGCACGAAATCGCTCGTCATACCAATCCTAATCATATTGATTTTAATCATAGCTGCAGTTTATGGCATGAATGCTTTGAACGTTGAAAAATCGACAGCCGGCTATGACTATAAAGCGCAATTATTTATAGAAGATGAAATTGGGATAGTTGACATTACGGTAAGTGAAAATAATTGGAACAAAATTTTAGAAAACCCAACCGCCGAGGAATATGTAGAAGCATCTGTCACAGTAAATGGTTCAACTTATGATAATGTTGGCGTTCGAGCGAAAGGAAATTCATCGTTAACAAGTGTAGCGAACAGTGATTCAGAGCGTTACAGCTTGAAGCTAGATTTTGCACAATATGATACGAACCAAACGTATTACGGGTTAGAAAAAATCAATTTAAACAATAACTTCTCAGATACAACGCAAATGAAGGAATTCGTATCTTATGAATTAATGGAGCAGCTTGGCATTGCAACACCAGCACATTCCTATGTGAAGGTAATGGTCAATGGACAATATTACGCATTAATGTTAGCAGTTGAAGAAGTTGGCGAAGCATTTGCCAAAACAAATTATGGCTCCACAGAAGGATTTATTTTCAAGCCAGAAGGGAATGGTAGCGACCTTGCCTATGTATCCGACGATGTAAATAATTACGACGGTATATTTAGTGAAGTAAAAATGAACAAAAAAACAGCGGAAAATAATTCGGATATCATTACGATGATGAAGGAAATAAGCGAAGGGGATACATCGTCCCTCGACATCGAAAAAATTGCTGCTTATTTTGCGTTAAATACAGCACTCGTTAATATGGATAGTTATCAAGGGTCGTTTAAGCATAATTATTACTTATATGAAAATGAGGACGGTATTTTTTCTGTTATTCCATGGGATTACAATATGTCCTTCGGTGGTTTCTCAGGTGGTGGCGGAGGCCCAGACCAAAATGCTGATGCCAACGAGGCAGCTCAAAGTAATGGAGAGAAAGGAATTGGCGAAGAAGGAAATCAAAATGCACAACAACTAGCTCCACCAGATGCCAATCAACAAAAGACGAATCAAATGCAACAACCAAATCGACAGCAGCAAGATCAAGCGAATGAACAGCAAAAAGCTGAAGCTCAAGGTGAGCAAAACGAACAGCAAAATAACGGACGCGGGATGAACGGCCAACGTGGTGGCGGTGGCGGATTAATGATGGGTCAAAATATGATGACGGATTCTAACATAAATTTCAGCATTATAGAACCGGTATCCGGAACAACAATTGATGCCCGCCCGTTATTAAAAATAATATTAGAAGATGAACAGGCACGCGCAATTTATGATGCGTATTTAGAGCAAATCGCAACAGAAATTTTAACGGAAGAAAATGTACAGGCCATTACAACTAAGCTCGGCGATTTATTAGCACAAGCCGTGGAAGAGGATCCATCAAAATTCGGTACGACTGAGCAGTTTTTAGCAGGCGTTAGTGGTGAGGAGAGCTTAGCAGAGTTTGCGAAACAGCGAAGCGAATCAATATTAAAACAACTTGCTGGTGAAATTGAAGGCGTATCTGGTGCAGGAAGTAGTGGTATGCCAAGCTTTGGCGGGAACGGCGGACAAGAGATGAATGGAGAAATGCCAAACTTCGAAAATATGCCAGAAATGAACGGAGAGCAAGGTGTAGACGGTCCCCCGCAAATGAATGGGGAAATGCCAAACTTTGAAAACATGCCAGAAAGAAACGGTGAACAAGGAGCAGGAGGTCCACCACAAATGCCAGGTGGGGGACAACCTGGAGAGATGAATGTACAACAAGTAAATGAAACCAATCCAACACAAACAGCCATTCTACTTGGTGCGTCAGTTGTTATTATCCTACTAGCCATACTATTCATCGTGTTTCTGAGCAAAAGAAAATACAAAAAGGGGTGAGGTAGATGCCAAAGCAAACGTCGTACAATCCAAATGGGCGTAGCGAAATGAAATTCGGTATTACTTATGTCGATTATCAAGTTCTTCGCATGAAGCTACGTCACATCATGCAGCTTGACCCGCATGCTAAGATGAACGGACGCTATTTAATTCGTTCTTGCTACTTTGACAATGTTGACAACAAAGTAATGAACGAGAAAAAAGAAGGCTTTTTAAATCGCGACAAATACCGTGTCCGTATTTACAACAAAAGCGATGACGTCATTCATTTAGAACGTAAATCAAAGCGCAACAATCAAACATTTAAATCTAAATGTGCATTAACAAAAAGAGAATTTGAACGCATGCGTCATTATGATTTTGATTGGATGAAAGACGATAAGCGATCATTAATACGTGATTTACACAAAGACATTAAGCTATATCAATTAAAGCCGATGACCGTAGTTGACTATGAGCGGGAGGCGTATTTATATGCCCATGGAAACGTCCGCATTACTTTTGATTGTAAAGTCCAAACGAGTCTTCGTAATACCGATATGTTCAATAAAAAATTACCAATGGTTGATGTACTGGAGCCAAATGAAGTCATTTTAGAAGTGAAATATGACGAGTACTTACCAACTGTAATTAAAATGCTACTTCAAGGCATCCATACACGCCATGAAGCTTATTCAAAATACCAACTAAGCCGCATGTATGGCTAATTTTAAATTTTAGGAGGAACTACACTATGTTTACGCTTTTAGCAGCAACGAATGTCACAACCTTTGATGACATTTTTAAATCAAGTTTTTTAGAAAAAACAGCAACGTTTTCTTTAATCGATGCATTAATCGGTTTAGCGAGTGCATTTTTACTCGGTGTCTTTATTTACTTCGTATACAAAAAGACGTTTAACGGAGTTGTCTACTCTCATTCTTTCAACATTTCATTAATGATTATGTCCCTTGCAACAGCACTAGTTATTATGGGGATTAGCCAAAACGTACTATTATCACTAGGTATGGTTGGTGCGTTATCAATCGTTCGTTTCCGTACACCGATTAAAGATCCAATGGATTTAATTTTCTTATTCTGGTCAGTAGTTGTTGGTATTTTATGTGGTGCTGGATTCATTCCATTAGCGGCAATCGGATCAGTTATTATCGGATTGGTAATTATTGTATTCCAAAATAAAATTGTGATCGAAAACCCATATTTAGTCGTTGTGAAATTCGAACAAGAAGAAACAAATGCAGAAATAGAAAAATTACTAAAGGTAGCATCAAAACGCTATTTATTAAAATCAAAATCTGTTATGGCAGATACTGAAATGGAAGCAACCTACGAAGTGCGCTTAAAAGGAGATGACGCAGCATTCGTATCTTCCTTATCAAAGATTATCGGTGTAAGCTCGGCCGTCATGCTAAGCTATGACGGCAACTTTACCGCATAAATTAGGAGAGAAAAAAATGAAAAAAACAGTAGTAGCAGTTACACTTGCTTCCTCATTAATGCTAGCGGCGTGTAATAATGACAAAGATAATATTGTTGCAACAACTGCATACGGGAACATTACACAAGGCGATTTTTACGAGCAAATTAAAGGATTAGCAGGAACGACTTTATTAGAGCAGGTTGTCATTGATCAAATTTTATCTGCCCGTTATGCAGCGGCTGACGACGAAATACAAGAGCAATTTGACAACTATCAAACAATGTACGGTGATGAATTTGAATCCGCACTGGCGGAAAATGGTCTGACAGAAGAAACATTTAAAGATAATATTCGCTTCCAAATTTTACAACAAAAAGCGATGGAAGATGTAGAAATTACTGACGAGGAAATTACGAACTATTACGAACAAGGGAAGTATGAGCTGAGTGCTCGTCAAATTTTAGTGGAAACAGAGCAAGAAGCGCAAGAACTTTATGACAAGCTTCAGGCAGGGGAAGACTTTGCAGCTTTAGCAAAGGAACATTCTCAAGATGCAGCCTCCGCTGAAAATGGGGGAGAATTAGATTGGTTTACAGTTGGTGAAATGACAGGAGCCTTTAACGATGTCATCTGATGATGGCTATTACATTATTCAGCTGATTGATAAAAAAGAAGTCGAGGAATACGCTTCTTTAGAAGATCAAAAAGAACAAATTACGGCTTTATTAAAAGAGAAGAAAGCAGCTGAAACAGATTGGGCAACAGTAGAAGCTCGGCTATTGAAAGAAGAAAATGTCCAAATTAAAGATTCAGATTTAAAAGGGGCATTTGGTGGGACAGAAGAATAATAAGCAAAAAGAGAGCACTCATAATCGAGTGTTCTCTTTTTTTTACGTCGTTTTTCCACCGGTAAAAAAGCGCTTCATTAAGGTGAGCCCTAAATTGAATAGAAAAATGATGAGCGCTACACGGAAAAATGCAACGAAATATTGCCAAAATGTTGTGCTATCAATGAAAAGTTCGGACATCCCTTCAATTAAGGCATACGTAAAATAGCCTGCAATTCCAATGAAAAATAGCCCAGCAAAAAAATCTTTCACCCTCATAGCTCATCCCCCAATTACACATGATAACTTAAATTTACCATAGGAAAGAAAAGGAAAATACTTTAAATTGCCCGTTCTCTTTTCGTTGCTTGAACAAGAGACTCAATCGAAGTCCAGTCCTGCTGCTCTAATGCACTGACAATTTTACTGCCGACAATGACACCATCCGCATATGAACCGAATTCCTTTACATGATCCGGAATAGAAATACCAAAACCAGCTAAGACAGGAATCGTACTAAGCGATTTTAAATGCGCAAAATGAGCTGACAAATCCTTCGTAAAGTCAGAACGCTCACCTGTTATCCCATTGACTGTAACAGCATAAATAAAGCCTTCACTTGCCTTCGCTAGTTTTTTAACACGCTCTGGTGGGCTCGTTAATGATATTAGTTGAACTAAAGCGATGCTATGTGCCTTTAACGCGGGGTGAATAATTTTACTTTCTTCATAAGGCATATCTGGTACGATGATCCCTTTTATGCCAGCAAGTGCCGCATCTTGTGCAAAGTTTTCAATGCCATACGCTAAGATTGGATTTAAATAGGTCATCGCTACGAGAGGTACGTTTATGTCCTCACGAAAACTTTTAAGTTCATCTAAAATTTTGCGTAGTGTGACACCATGAAACAGGGCGCGTTCGCCAGCCTTTTCAATGACTGGTCCATCTGCTACCGGATCTGTAAATGGAATCCCCACTTCGATAGCTGATACGCCAAGTTGCTGTAATTTTAAAATGATTGGCTTTAATGTTTCCAGTCCATTATCACCAGCCATTATATACGGAACAAATGCTTTATCTCCATTTGCTAACACTTGCTCCATTGCTTGTTGTAATGTCATTTCGCTTCACCTCCAAGCTTCTCCATTAACGTATGGACGTCTTTATCCCCTCGGCCAGATAAGCACACGACAATGATTGCATCTTGAGAGCAATTTTTTGCAAACTCCGCCGCATAATAAATGGCATGTGCACTTTCTAACGCAGGTAAAATGCCTTCTGTTTCACATAATAATTTCACACCAATAAGTGCTTGTTCATCCGTCACGGAAGGGTAACTTGCACGTCCACTTTCATGTAAATAGCAATGCTCCGGACCAACGCCAGGATAATCTAGTCCTGCAGAAATCGAATGTGCCTCCTGTACAAAGCCATTTTCATCCTGCAATAAATACATGAACGCACCGTGCAATACGCCGGTTTTTCCAACGTGAATTGCTGCCGCATGCTTGTCTGTATTGACACCAGCACCGGCCGCTTCTACCCCATATAAAGCAACGTCTTCATCCTCTATAAATGGATAAAACATTCCGATTGCATTACTACCTCCACCGATACAAGCGATCACCGTATCCGGCAGACGACCTTCTTGTATTAAAATTTGCTCACGTGTTTCATCCCCAATAATACGCTGAAAATCTCGTACAATCGTAGGGAACGGATGTGGTCCAAGTGCTGACCCCAGAATATAGTGCGTATCTTCAATATGCGTTACCCAATGGCGCAGTGCTTCATTCACTGCGTCCTTTAATGTAGCGGAGCCTTTGTCAACGGCGATTACCTTCGTACCAAGCAGCTCCATTCGAAAAACATTTAACTGTTGGCGGCGTACATCTTCTGCCCCCATATACACGATACATTCCATATCGAGAAGTGCACAGGCTGTGGCAGTTGCTACCCCATGCTGTCCTGCACCTGTTTCTGCAACAATCTTCTTTTTACCCATTCGTTTTGCAAGTAATGCCTGCCCAATCGCATTATTTATTTTATGTGCCCCAGTATGGTTTAAATCCTCTCGCTTTAAATAGATTTTTGCACCGCCCATTTTTTTCGTTAGGCGCTCGGCATAGTAGAGAGGTGTTTCACGACCGACATATTGTTTTAAATAATAATCGAGCTCTTGCTGAAAGCTCGGGTCATTTTTTGCTTGCTCATACGCTTCCTCTAATTCCTGCAACGGTGTCATCAGTGTTTCCGGAACAAATTGTCCACCAAACTGTCCGAATCGTCCTTTTATTGTCTTCATAAAATGAGCTCTCCTTTCACCTTCTCAATGAAGCTTGCAATTAATGTCGAATCCTTACGTCCGGCAATTTCGACACCACTCGAGACATCGACAGCAAACGGTTCGACAAGTACCGTCGCTAAAGCGACATTTGCCTCATTTAAACCTCCTGCTAAAATCACTTTTTCTAATGGAATGTTCAATTCATCAAGCAATGTCCAATCAAACGACTTTCCGCTACCCCCACGATAATCGGTTCCAGGTGCGTCAAATAAATAGTAGTTCACATCATAGCGAGCTGCGTGTTCTACATCCTCTTTTGTTCGAATTGAAAATGCTTTAATTGAAGGGAGTCCGATTTGTTGAATCAATTCCGGTTCTTCATCCCCATGATATTGAATGAAATCAAGCCCAACTTGCTGAGCAATTTGTTTAATCATTTCAGGGTCTTCATTTACAAATACCCCAACTTTTTTTACGTAGCTCGGAATCGTTTGAGCGAGCGTGCTTGCTACCTCTACCGAAATACGGCGTTTACTAGGCGCAAACATAAATCCAATAAAATCAGCGCCAGCCTTAACTGCTGCTTCCACATGTTCAATTTCTTTTAATCCGCAAATTTTTACCTTTGTCATGAATTTTCGCCAACTTTCGTTGTAATGTCGATTTTCAGCGATTGTAGAGAGTTTTTGACATCATCACTACGCATCAAAGATTCGCCAACTAAAACAGCTTTTGCTCTAGCATTCGCCACAAATTGCGCATCTTCTACACTCCAAATACCACTTTCACTAATAAATGCAATCGGCGTAGGAGGGAGTTGAGCGGCAATTTCGACAGTTTTCTGTAGAGATACGTCGAATGTTTTTAAGTTACGGTTATTAACACCGATTATTTTCGCACCGATGAGAAGGGCACGTTGTAATTCTTCGACATCATGCACTTCTACAAGTACTTCTAACTGCTGGGACGTAGCATATGTGTAGAGGGCATGAAGCTGTTCCTCAGATAATGCCGCTACAATAAGTAAAACGACCGAGGCACCAGCAGCCTTTGCATAATCAATTTGTACTTCATGAATAATAAAGTCTTTACAAAGCACAGGAATTTGTACAGCATTTGCTACGGCATTTAAATCTTCAAATGAGCCTTTAAAAAACGCACTTTCTGTTAAAACAGAAATGCATGCTGCGCCAGCTTCTTCATACTTTAACGCCTGTTCTACAGGATCTATATGTGTTGCTATATCGCCCTTGGAAGGGGAGGCACGCTTCATTTCAGATATGATTTGTAATGTAGTAGCTGTCGTTAATGTTTCGTATAAGGACGGTCGAATTTTAACTATTGGTTGAAATGCTGGGTTTTTAGCTAGTAGTCCCGGTAATTCAGATTTTTTTTGAGCAATAATTTTATCCAAAATTGTCATTTCGCTGATTCCTCCTGTAACGCTTTTTGACTATATGCGACAACATTTTCAAGCTTTTCATAGGCGCGTCCAGAGAAGATGCTCTCTTTCGCCATGGCAATACCTTCCTTCATCGTGTCCGCTAACCCGTAAGCAAAGAATGCGATCCCTGCATTTAAAATAACTGTATCGAAGTAGACACTTTGCTTTCCTTTTAATAGATCCCGTAAAATTTGTGCATTTTCTACAGGGCTTCCACCACGGATTGCTGATAGTGGTTGCGGGGTAAGTCCTACATCTTCCGCACGTAATTTGAAGGGGATAATGTCGCCATGGTCAAGTAGTACGAATGTATTTTCATCATCAAGAGAAGCTTCATCCATTCCCTTAGCGCCGGAAACGACAATCGCTCGCTCTCGCCCCAATAAATGCAGTACTTCCGCATAATCGGTTGTAAAATTTGGACGGTTAATGCCAACGAACTGGGTTTTTAATGGCACGGGATTTGTTAACGGTCCAACTAAGTTGAAAATTGTCGGTTTACCAAGTGCTTGTCGAATTTCGCCGATTCGCTTTAATTTTGGATGCATATTTGGCGCATGTAAAAAGGCAATGCCATGTTTTTTAAGTAAATCTGTTGTTTGCGATGTATTGGGTAATAAGGAAATGCCAAGTGCTTCTAGCACATCAGAGCTACCAGAGGCACTTGAAATTTTACGATTGCCATGCTTCGCTACAAATATGCCACCGCCTGCTAAAACAAAGGCGGAAGTCGTACTAATGTTGAAGCTTTGCAAGCCGTCGCCACCTGTCCCGCAGTTGTCGATATATAAACCTTCTGGCACATCTACTGAAACAGCATGAGCTTTCATAATAGACGCAAGGCCAGCTACTTCCTGAGCAGTTTCACCTTTTTGACACATTGCGAGTAAAAATAACGCAATTTCTTCTTTCGGTGTTTGTTCATCAAAAATTAGCTCGGCAGCTTGTTGCATCTCTTGAAATAAAAGATGTTCATTGCTTGTAAGTTTCGTAATATAAGGAGATAAAGTCATCATGTTTCATCCTTTCATAAGTGAGCTGAATGATGGACTGGTGTCACTGTGTAATGTTTGGATATGGGCAACCTGACCAATAATCGTCATCATATTTGTTGGGGCTGTAAAGTCAACCTGACCGTTAAAGCCGATATAACCAATTAATCCATGTGGAGGCTGAAGCTCCTTGACAACATCAATGGCATGGAACGAAGAAGTGAGCTGACCTTGCTGCTGATGTTGTGCTTTTTCAATGGTCTCCTGTTGGCAAAAACGCTCAATATTTATTTCATGATTCATTGTCGAAAGGGCTCCGTCCCGAATTTGTATATAGCTAGAAGGGGACGTTCCAATGAGCGTGCATTCATCAAATTCGACATAATACATATACGCTGAAGCAAATTGGACTCTTAAATTACGATAAAGGGCAAAGGCATCGCCTGAAAATACTGCCGAATAGGTTGAGCCGGATTGCTTTTCAAATGAACTAAGGGTGTAGCTAGTTTCAGCTGGTGTAGGAGTAGAAAAGAGCTCATGAATAAGTTCATCAATATTTGGCTCTACTTGCTCGGCTTCGATATTTGTATGGAAAACGGCAATTTCCTCTGTTAGATGATCGAAAATAATGAGCGTGTCATACACGTGAAACTGTAGGGTAGGTACGGTGTTTGGTAATGCATGCATATAGCCAATTCCACCACCAGTAAACGGATATTCCGTATGCGATGATACACGCGGCATTACCTGCTTTAATAATTGAACGAGCTCCCCTTCATAAAAATATTCCTTCTGTGTTAAATGCGAAAAGTCGCGAAGCTTCTGATCAATGCCACTATAAGTTTTGCGTGGATTGACCCCGATGAAGGAATAGCGCCCGTTTCCTTCATATTTGGCAGAGCTTTCAAGTAAAAACTTTCGTTTGCCTTGTAGGCGTTGAAAAATAGAAATGGGTGTTAATAAATCCCCATTTACTTTTTTCATAGAAGTACGAAATCGTAGTTTTAATGACATGTAAAAAACACTCCTTCATAAGTTTTCGGCAATAAAAAAAGCCCCCAACAAAAGAAAAATCTTTTGTTGAGGACGATGTATACCGCGTTGCCACCTCGATTGAAGCAAAAATTTGCTTCCACTTAAAACCTGATAACGGCAGGGAACCGTCCACTAACTAGTGCTAGTAGCTTTCATAAGGCCCATTCACATTACGGTTTTGACGCATTTTCACCACTCATGCGCTCTCTAAACAAAACAAGCAATGCTACTCTTCTTATTCATCAATTTTACTCAACTAAACTCGGCTCTTCTCAACTTTGCTACAACGGTGGTCACGCTCTCGTAACCTACTACCGCATCACGAACAAATTGAATATCCCTATTTTATACACCGACTCCTTAAAAGTCAAACAATTCTAAAAATAAATTTACAGAAATAAAAAACCAACTAACCGTTGAAGGCTAGTTGGATAAACGATCTATTTAAATTAATTTTTTGAAATCGAGTCGTTTATTTAAAGCATACATAATTGGTGCACTTACTGCTAATACGACAAATTCGCCAAACGCTACAAAAGCCCAAGTTTCCCAGAATGGGAAGTCAAGCACAAGGTTCAATTGTGCTGCAATAATGAACATTGTGAACGTGAATAATAGTGTATTGATCACTAAACGTGCCCAAATATTTTTTACGAATTTACAAATGAAAATAAAAATCCCAAGTGTAATGATTGTATGTCCTACACCGAAAATCAAATCAATTGGACCGACTGACGACATAAGGAAATTCGAAATAAATACACCTAATACAACACCAAGCATATAGCGTGGGTTGAAGGCGATTAAATGGTTGAACAGCTCTGCAATACGGAATTGTACCTGACCAAAGCTAATTGGTGCAACAAGCATAGTCACAGCAATATAAAGAGCTGCAATAATTGCACTCGTTGCTAAAAATTTTACCTTCATATTAAATTCCTCCTAGTTTTTTAACGTGGGATGGTTACGAACCACGTAAAGCAACTGCAATCATAGCAATATTGTGGCGCATTGTAAATAGAATTGAGAGAAAAAAGAAGTGAGTTGAATATTGATTGTACTAATAATGGAGTTAATTGAAGGAGATTCGTGAAAGCACTGGATCATTAAGGGGGACAGTGATTATTTGGTAATGCAAACCTGCATATTACGATTAGCAAACTTTATTCGTGAATTTGTCACAAAGTAATAAATGGTAGTAATACTGATCAAATGATGAATTTTAAGCGTAAAATACTAGATAATTAGAAAATTTTCTAAATATTGAATTCAGAACATTCTAAATGTTATTGACTATCTGAATACGAAGCGGTAATATGTTTTTAATTCACACTTTATCCAAATGAAGTGTGACGCTTTAAATCAACAGAGAGAACCAGGGGGAAATACGTTTATGACACGTAAATTTATGAAGCTATCATTGCTTTTATTTGGGCTTTTGTTCGTTTTAGCAGCTTGTGGGACAGATGAAAATGAATCTTCAGGTGAAACGGCTACAAACGGTTCAGGAGAGTCAGGAAAAACAGAAGAAACAAAAACGTTTAAAATCGGAACAACACAAATTTTAGAGCATCCATCATTAGATGCGGCAAAAGAAGGATTTAAGCAAGCAATTAAAGATGCTGGTATTGAAGCAGAATACGTTGACAAATCAGCTAATAATGATAACAGTGCGAATATGACAATCGCGCAACAATTAGTAAGTGAGCAAGTGGATTTAATCTTTGCTAATTCAACACCTTCAGCCCAAGCAGCAAAAGGGGCAACAGCTGATATTCCAATTATCTTTACTTCTGTAACGGATGCAGTAGGTGCAGAATTAATCGATACAATGGCTGCTCCAGGTGCTAACGTTACAGGGACAATCGATCTACACCCAGAAACAATGCCAAAAACAGTTGCTTTCCTTAAAGAGCTAGGTGCTACAAATGTTGGGATGGTATACAATGCGGGTGAGCAAAACTCAGTAGCACAAATCACTACAGCAAAAGAATTAGCTGAAAAAGAAGGACTTAAAATTGTTGAGGCATCAGCTTCTTCACCAGCTGAAGTAAAGCAAGCAGCAGAATCTTTAATTGGTAAAGTAGATGCGTTTTATATCATTACAGATAATACAGTCGTTTCTGCATTAGAGTCAGTAATTGACGTAGCAAATTCAAACAAACTTCCATTAATCGTTGGTGAATTAGATTCAGTAGAGCGTGGCGGTTTAGCAGCATACGGATTCGATTACTATGATATCGGTTATGAAGCGGGTCAAATGGCAGTACAGATCTTATTGGAAGGGAAGACTCCTTCAGAAATTCCAGCTGCTTACCCAGCTAATTTAAAATTAGTAATTAATAAAGCAACTGCCGAAACATTAGGCTTGGAAATTAAGTCTGAGTGGGGCGCAGAAGTACAATAATGAAAGAGTTCGCGCTAGGTTATACACACTTAGCGCGAATCCTTATTTAAACAACAGGTAGGAGATGATTCGAGATGTTTACAGCTTTGTTTGGTTCAGTGGAGCAAGGAATCATCTATGCAATTATGGCACTTGGTGTATATTTAACATTCCGAGTGTTAGATTTTCCGGATTTAACAGTTGATGGAAGCTTCGTAACGGGTGCGGGCACAGCAGCGATGATGATCGTGCTTGGCTATAATCCGATACTAGCGACAATCGTAGCAACAGTTGCTGGATTTATTGCTGGATGTATGACAGGAATTTTACACACAAAAGGAAAAATTAATCCATTACTTGCAGGGATTTTAATGATGATTGCTTTATATTCGATTAACCTGCGTATTATGGGGATTTCTTCTGATACGGGTGTAACTCGTCCTAATATTCCTCTCTTAAATTCGGATACAGTGTTTTCAATGTTCGCTAGCTTTTGGTCAAATTTAGGTATTGATAAAGTATTATCGAATACATTAACGGCAATCGGCTTAAAGACAATCCCAACAACATGGGGCATTTTAATTCTTATGCTTTTTGTGACATTCATAATTAAAATAATTGTAGATTGGTTCTTAAAGACAGAAGTTGGCTTAGCTATTCGTGCAACGGGAGATAACAAGCGTATGATTCGTAGCTTCTCTGCGAATACAGACTCATTAATTATTTTAGGATTAGGTTTATCAAACGGGATGGTTGCTTTAGCAGGAGCATTAATTGCACAATATACAAAGTTTGCAGATATTGGTCTTGGTATTGGGATGATTGTTGTTGGTCTTGCATCCGTTATTATTGGTGAAGCCATTTTCGGTACAAAATCAATTGTTCGCACAACCTTTGCAGTCATTGCGGGCGCAGTGATTTACCGCTTAATTTATGCGCTAGCATTGCGTGTTGGCTGGTTAGATACGGGAGATATGAAGCTTATTACAGCAATCATTGTTATTTTGGCTTTAATTATTCCACAAGTATTAAATAAGCAAAAAGAAAAAAAACGTAAAGCAAAGCGATTAGAAGAACGTCTTGCGATGCAAAAAACAAAACAATTAGATATGGAGCAAGGGGGGAATGGCCTTGCTTAAATTAGACGGCATTAACAAAGTATTCAACGAAGGTACACCAGACGAAAAAATTGCGTTAGATAATATACACTTACATTTAGCGCCAGGCGATTTTGTCACAATTATTGGGAGTAACGGTGCTGGGAAATCAACAATGATGAACATGATTTCAGGAGCTTTAACGCCGGATTATGGATCAGTATCGATTGACGGAAACGATTTAACCCGTCTACCTGAATATAAACGAGCGGTGCATATCGGGCGCGTTTTCCAAGATCCAATGGCTGGAACAGCGCCAACAATGACGATTGAAGAAAATTTAGCCATCGCGTACTCTCGTAATGCAAAGCGCGGCCTTCGCATTGGTGTCGATAAAAAGCGCCGTGAGTTTTTCAAAACGTCCCTAGAAAAACTACATTTAAATTTAGAAAATCGACTTTCTGCTAAGGTAGGCCTGTTATCTGGTGGAGAACGCCAAGCACTAAGCTTATTAATGGCAACATTCACGAACCCATCGATTTTGCTGCTTGATGAGCATACTGCTGCACTAGACCCATCCCGAGCAGAGTTAATTACGAACTTAACGAAAGAGCTTGTTGAGGAAAGTCAATTAACAACATTAATGGTCACACACAATATGCAGCAGGCACTCGACTTAGGAAATCGTTTAATTATGATGGATAAAGGTCAAATTATTTTAGAAGTCGGCGAGGATCGTAAGCCAGACTTAACAATTCCAGATTTAATGGCCGAATTCGAACACATCCGTGGAGAAAAAATGAACTCAGACCGAACGTTACTAGGATAAATAATTATGGAAAGACTTTGCAAGAGTTGTTGCTTGCAAAGTCTTTTTTTGAGAGTGTGAGGATGATTTTTAGTAGAGTAATGTGTTTTGAGTGAGCAAGGGAATCATGCAGGGATAAGGGGTAAGGTTGTGATTTAATTCTTTAAAGTACAAAACAATAATATGAATCATTAATCGAGTATTACCTATCATTGAAGGGAGTAGATCAATACTTTACACTAATAATGCAAACAGCGTACTATCTTTATTCACTTCTTTATATTCAAAACCATTTGCTCGCATACGTTCTAGCAAGCCTGCGCGATCATCTCGGTGGCCGATTTCGATGCCAACTAATGCTGGACCACTTTCTTTATTGTTTTTCTTTGTATATTCAAAGGTTGTAATGTCATCGTTTGGTCCAAGTACCGATGTTAAAAATTGTCGTAGTGCACCAGAACGTTGTGGGAAGCTGACGATGAAGTAGTGTAGCAAGCCTTCATAAATAAGAGACCGTTCTTTTATTTCTTGCATACGTCCGATGTCGTTATTCCCACCAGAAATAATGATGACGACAGATTTCCCGCGAATTTGCTCCGCGTAAAAATCTAAAGCTGCGACTGACAAAGCTCCGGCAGGCTCTGCAATAATGGCATGCTTATTATATAAATCTAAAATGGTTGTGCATACCTTACCTTCTGGTACTGTCACAATTTCATCTAAATAATTCCGACAAACTTGATACGTATCTTGGCCGACACATTTTACAGCAGCACCGTCGACAAATTTATCAATCCAATCGAGCGCGATAGGGCCATCATTGTTAAAGGCTGATTTCATACTCGATGCACCGGCTGGTTCAACACCGATTACTTGACTTGTAGGCGATAAATTTTTGATATATGCCGAAACACCAGACATTAAACCGCCGCCACCAATACTACCGAATACATAATCAATTGGCTCTTCAATATCATTCATAATTTCTACTGCTACCGTTCCTTGACCAGCCATGACATCATAGTCATCAAATGGGTGAATGAAGATACGGTTTTCTGCCTCGCAATAGTCAAGCGCACTTGCTGCTGAGTCATCAAACGTATCCCCAGCGAGTTGAATTTCGACAAAGTTACGTCCAAACATACGCACTTGATCGATTTTTTGTTTTGGTGTCGTTTTAGGCATGAAAATTGTTGCTTGGATTTCTAGCTTCGCACACGCATATGCGACACCTTGTGCATGGTTGCCAGCACTTGCACAAACAACACCTGATGCACGTGCTTGCTCCTCGATTTTTTTGATTTTATAATAGGCACCACGTAATTTAAATGAACGAACGTGTTGTAAATCCTCGCGTTTAAAATAAATTTTTGCGCCATATTTTTCCGATAAATAATCATTTAATTGAAGCGGTGTATGAACGACCACGTCTTTTAAAAAATGGTGGGCGATTAAAATGTTTTCCACCGCGATTGTTTTCGGTTGTGCAACTTCCATCTCCATGTAACCTCCGTCGTCTATCAAAAGATTAAACTAGTTTACCATAAAAACACCTCTTAATGTTGTAAAAATTCAGTAAATTATGAAAGTTCGTTGAATTGTCAACATGAAACCGATTTCAGATAGTAAAAAGTAACAAAAAAACTCTCCGTTTCCTTAAGAAAAGGGAACGGAGAGCTTACATTAAGTTAAAAGATTAAGTGCGCAATTAACGCGACTACTGGAATTGAAATGATTGTACGGATTAAGAAAATGGCAAATAGATCCCATATTTTTAAAGGAAGTTTCGTACCAAGAATTAATCCACCGACTTCTGACATGTAAATTAACTGAGTAACAGAAACCGTTGCAATGAAGAAACGTGTTAATTCTGATTCAATGCCAGATCCTAGAATTGAAGGGAGTAGCATGTCGGCGAATCCAACGATCATAGTTTGGGCTGCTTCACCCGCTTCAGGAATTTGAAGAAGTGCCAAAATTGGCTCAAATGGCATTCCTAAAATACGGAAGAAGCTTGTAAATTCAGCAAGCACTAAAGCAATCGTCCCGAAAGCCATAATGATAGGTGTAACAGCAAACCACATTTCTAGAACATTTTTAAAGCCATTGCTGACCATTTTCCCTAAATTACGGTTGGCGTCAGCTTTTGTTAAAGCGTTGTGTAGTCCAAAAGAAAAGACGTTAAAGCCTTCTTGAACTTCTTCACGATTTTCAGGCGCTGTTGAACCATCGATTAATGTATCGGCTTTGTGCTTTAATGGATAAATACGTGGCATAATGACTGCTAATAATATACCTGTGAAAATGACAGATGCATAAAACTCAAGGAAGTAATCTTCAATACGGATTGTTTCAACAACTACTAAGCAGAACGTAATTGAAACGACCGAGAATGTTGTCGCAATCGTTGCAGCTTCACGGCCAGTATAGCTTTTTTCTTCGTACTGCTTACTTGTTAATAGAACGCCAATCGTACCATCACCAACCCAAGATGCTAAACAGTCAATGGCAGAACGGCCTGGGATTTTAAAGATTGGACGCATAATTTTTACCATCATTGAACCAAAAAATTCAAGTAAACCGAAGTCTGTTAATAATGGTAAAAGTAATCCAGCAAAAAGGAACAAGACAAACATAAATGTCACTAAACCCGCAGAAGGATCAATTAGTACACCCGTTGTAACGTCACTCGTTAAGCTCTCTGGTCCAACTTGGAAAATATACATACCAGCAAAAATGACTGCAAGTACGCGCATCGTTGTCCAGAACCAATTGACACGGAATAATGAATCAATTAATGTACGTGGGCCTTTTTGTGGTACGAATTGCAACACGACAGACCCAACCGCTGCAATAATAAAAGTAATAAACGCGAACCAATGAATAATTGGTTCCACTTTTCCTGCAAGCATGTTAGCAAGAATGGCGATAGGTACCTTCATTCCATTTTCTGTACTAACTGGAGTAATAAATAAAAATACTCCTAAAGCAGAAAGTATAAGGAAGAGGGACCATGTGTATAAAGAAAATTTTGTTTTCATCTATCGTAACCTCATTATCGTTTTCTTGAATATTTATACACTATAAAACGAAGATTATTCAGTTGTCTACTATTTTAATTAAAGACTAATTTTTCAATTTTTTTGTATGAATAGAAAATGAATAAAGTAGAAAAATATAATAGAAGGAATGCTATTTTAGTTTGAATTTCTGAAGATTTTCAGTCAATAATAGCGAATGAAAATACAGTGAATTGTATTGCATAAAAAAGGATTATTGACGGAAAGTAAACGTCAATAATCTCTCATAAATAATAAATATTCAATTAGTCATTGAACGTAATATTGTAAAATTTCTCGACGTTTAACCAACTATCAGTTAAAGTTTCACCGTCATCAATACGTTTTGCAGTTTCGGCCATCATCCAGGCAGTTTGCGAAGCATGGGCTTGAAGTGCTTTGACTTTGTCATTTTTTACCGCACGAATATCAATAGTTAGATGGGGTTCACCATTTTTTTCAACTGTATCATTTGCAAAGGCGCAAGCTAAAATGCGTGGGCGCTTTTCTTTGTCAATTCTGCGGACTGCTTCGACAACCGCACGCCCAGTTGCTTCATGATCTGGGTGGACAGCAAAGCCAGGAAGGAATGTAAAAATTAATGACGGATTTAGTTCATTAATTAAGTCTGTCACGAGCTGTACCATTTTTTCATCATCTTCAAATTCAATCGTTTTGTCACGTAAGCCCATCATACGTAAATCCTCAATTCCCATTGCTTCACAGGCAGCAATAAGCTCCTTACGTCGAATTTCTGGTAAAGATTCGCGGGTTGCAAATGGGGGATTTCCTAAATTACGTCCCATCTCACCTAATGTTAAGCAAGCATATGTAATAGGCACGCCCATATTGTGGTACATACGTAAAGTACCCGCAACAGAAAAAGCTTCATCATCTGGATGAGGGTAAACAACTAAAACGTGGCGTTCTTCTTGTAAAGTCATTTTCTCGTCCTCCTTAATAAGCAAACGGTGCTTCACTAATTTCAAGTGCGACCGCAAGCTTTCCTGTAAAGTCTAAGCCGGCCATTAATAGTCGACCTTGATCGTCTAATTCAAAATGCGTAATGCCCTGTGCATACACCCAGCCGTGTTCCATCTTTAATCCGACACGGTGAGGTGCATCACCAACGACCTTTCCTAATTCATAGCGTAATTTGACATTCCGAATAAATGCACCTGCATTGAAAAATTGCTCATTATAATGAGTTGCATAAGAACCGTTTGTAGTTTCTAGATGAATATAGACGTCTTTGTTTGCAAAAGAATTCAGTAATTCTTGGAGCACTTGAGTATTAACTTCCTTCATCTCTAATTCTCCTTTCGAATCATATTAATAATAAGTATAGTAAAACTTGTCAAAGGATGAAAAGAAAAAGTCACACAAGATGAATATTTCTTGTGTGACAGGCAAAAAATTTATGCGTTTACATGATTAGGAAGGGTTGTCACAGTTACTTCTGGAGCACCAAATCGAGGTTTGGCACCGTGCATGACAGGGCCGACATGGTCATTTAATGCCCAGCCGTGTTTAATAGCAGCTGAAACAAACTCTTTTGCTTCAATAACTGCTTCTTCAACTGAAAGCCCATTTGCTAAGTTGGCACAAACACTAGCGGCAAATGTACAGCCAGCACCGTGATTATACGTAGAAGCTACTTTTTCAGTAGCTAATAATTTAAATTGTTCACCGTCAAAGAATAAATCTACTGCTTTATCATGCGCTAGTGCTTTACCACCTTTAATGACAACATTTTTCGCGCCTAATGCATGAATTTTTTTTGCGGCAAATTGCATTTCTTCAATTGTTTTGGGTGTACCTGTTCCGGCAAGTTGCCCAGCTTCGAATAAATTTGGTGTTACCACCGTTGCGTAAGGGAGTAAATAATCCACCATAGCAGTTGTATTACCAGGGTTTAATACTTCATCGTCCCCTTTACAAATCATAACCGGATCAATTACTACTTTGTCCGTACCTGACTTTTGAATAGCGTCAGATGCAATTTTAATAATTTCCTCAGTCGACAGCATTCCTGTTTTAATCGCATCTACACCTGTAGAAAGGGCTGTGTCAATTTGTTTTTGTAAAAGCTCAGTTGGTAATGGTGTTACACTATGGCTCCAATTTTTCGGATCCATTGTTACAACAACAGTTAACGCGACCATCCCATATGTTCCATGCTCTTGAAAAGCTTTTAAATCTGCTTGCATTCCAGCACCAGCAGATGTATCAGAACCAGCAATCGTTAATGTCTTTTTTAATGTCATAAAGCATTTCTCCTTAAAGTGAAAATTCGAATAATAGTTTTGTTTAGTATAGCGTGTTACTGACTATATAAAAATAGTCACAAAATAAAAATTCTGTATGGTCAGATTCGATTCCAGGACTAGTTGATACCTTACTTTACACTTGAATTTCCCGGGAAATTTGTCTACGTTTGTAGAGAGGTGAAAATATGATTGAAATGATAACAAATCGTTGGAATGACTTATTAAGACAACAAACAACATATGCTTATTATGAAAAATTGCAGCATTATTTAAACGATCAATATAACACAGAGACAATCTATCCAAAACGGGAACATATTTTACATGCATTGCAATTAACGAATTATGATGATGTGAAGGTCGTGTTGTTAGGGCAAGATCCATATCATGGACCAAATCAAGCGCACGGACTAAGCTTTTCTGTTTTGGCTGGGCAAAAATTACCGCCAAGCTTAAAAAATATGATGAAGGAATTACAAGAGGATATTGGTTGTGCCATACCAGAGGATGGCGATTTAACACATTGGGCAAAACAAGGTGTTCTTCTACTAAATACCGTATTAACGGTACGTGCTGGGGAAGCCAATTCTCATAAGGGACAAGGCTGGGAGCAATTTACCGATGTCATTATAGAAATTTTAGCAAAGCGCGAAAAGCCAGTTGTCTTTTTATTATGGGGAAAACCAGCACAAAGTAAGCGTTCAATCATCAAACGCTATAATAATGCACATATCATTATAGAAGCACCTCATCCGAGTCCGTTAAGTGCCTATCGAGGCTTTTTTGGAAGTAAACCTTATTCAAAGGTAAATGACGCATTGATGTCATTTGGTGAAATACCAATCGATTGGTGTTTACCATCTTACAGTAAAAGTGAACTACTATTATAAAGAAGAAAATGAATCTGAACTGAGATAAGCCAAAGCATAATTGGTTAAGTAAACAGGCTAAACTTTTTGTATAAAGCATGGTAAAGTGATTATTGAAAGAGAGGGAGCAGCTGATGAATGTAGATTGCTTTAAATGTCAATACTTCCGAGTCACTTGGGATCAACATAATCCTCGTGGATGCTCAGCATATGGCTTTAAAACAAAGCAGCTGCCATCTGTTGTAGTAAAACAATCTTCTGGTATGGATTGCTTAAAATTCGTGCAAAAAAATAGGGAGGGGCAAAGGTGATTACATACAATACAATCGTTGAGCAAATTGAAAAGCTTGCAATAGAAGCAAGCAAGTCTACAAATGAGCAATATGTTCGTGAACAGCTTACTGCAATTCGGGCTTTATGTGATGTTGTTTTAGTTCAAAAGAATACACAAGCAACAAAATCTCAAGTAATAACTGGTGCGATGAATGTTGTTAATTCAAATTCAGTAATTGCTTCAACATTTGCACAGCCTTTATTAAATTCGTCGCAAAAGCTTGATGAAGACGATGCCAATGGGGAATCGTTATTTGATTTTTAACAATAAAGTGAGGGATAACAAGTGAAGAGTTCAATTATTTCTGGTGCTATACAAGGCTTTCTAGCAGTAGCACTTGGTGCATTTGCAGCACATGCATTGGAAGACGTATTAGATGATTATAGTGCAACTATTTGGGATACTGCGATTCAATATCAAATGTTCCATGCAGTAGCGATTATTTTAGTAGGTATTTTAATGTCAAAAGCGATTTTCGGAGAAGTTAAGCAATTAAAAATTGCCATGATTTGCTTTAATGTCGGGATAGTCTTCTTTTCAGGAAGCTTAATAGTTTTAGCGTTAACAGGAATTGGCGTATTAGGCGCAATTACTCCAATCGGTGGGGTTCTATTTTTAATAGGTTGGACGATGATTATTTTAACAGCGATTAAAAAAGCATAAATAGTAAAGAAACATATATTTTCTTTTGAAGTATATGTTTTTTTGATTCTTTAAATAGAATTTTCAAAAAAAAGCAAAACTTTTTTCTAAATTATCAAAATTTATTGTATAGTTATAAAGTAATCTAGTGAAGGTGGGAATCAAATGGACCAATTATTAACAAAATTACACCAAAGTTTCGAGGAAATGGTAGTGATTCGCCGTTATTTACATGAGTACCCAGAACTATCTCATGAAGAGGTACTTACACCTGCGTATATTGCAAAGTTTCATCGAGAGCTTGGATTAGAGGTACAAGAACAGGTTGGTGGCCGAGGTGTTGTTGCAACATTACGTGGTGCAAAGCCAGGCAAAACGGTTGCATTACGTGCAGATTTTGACGGATTAGCCATTCAAGAGCTTAATGATGTGCCCTATAAATCAAAAAATGATGGCATTATGCATGCGTGCGGTCATGATGGGCATACAGCTACTTTATTGGTTCTTGCAAAAGTACTAGCGGAAATGCGTGAAGAGGTAACAGGCAATATTGTATTTATCCATCAGCATGCAGAGGAGCTTGCGCCAGGTGGAGCTAAAGCAATGATTGAGGATGGTTGCTTAGATGGAGTTGATGTTATTTTTGGTACGCATTTATGGGCACCTACACCACTTGGAGAAGTACTTGTACGAGAAGGGGCCATTATGGCTGCAGCAGATCGTTTTGAAATTGTCATTCAAGGAAAAGGTGGTCACGGTGCAGAACCACAGCATTCAGTAGATGCCATTGTCGTAGGTGCTCATTTTGTCACACAGCTACAGACACTTGTATCAAGAAGAGTAGCGCCACTGCAATCAGCAGTAGTTACAGTAGGGCATTTTGAAGCAATTAATCCGTTCAATGTTATTGCAGATACGGTGAAAATTCAAGGAACGGTACGTGCATTTGATGAACAAGTTCGTCTGCAAGTAAAAGAAGAAATTGAAACGTTATTAAACGCAACATGTTTAGGGATGCATGCAACTTATGATTTTGCTTATTTTGATGGCTATCCGCCAGTTATAAACCATGACAAGGATACACAATTTGTTGCACAAATCGCTGAGCAAATCCAATCTGTAGAAAAAGTGACAGTTTGCTCACCATTTATGATAGGTGAAGATTTCGGCTACTACATGCAACATGTTCCTGGAACATTTTTCTTTACAGGAGCTAAAAATCCTGAATGGGAACAAGTTTATCCACATCATCACGCAAAATTTAATTTCGATGAGCGAGCGATGTTAATCGCTGCACAACTATTAGGTACAGCTACAGTGCAATATTTGGAGCAATATTCTGAAGAAGCAACGAAATCAACTTAAAAATAGAATTAAAGAAAGGAAGTAATAAAATGAGTGTTGGAGCAAAATTAAATGTAGCCTTTTATTCGATGATAGCATTGCTATTGTTAACAGTAGGTATCAATTTTACAAGTTTGAGCAATATTGAAAGTAAGACAGATGAAGCATTAAATGATCGTGTTGAGCAAATTCGTGCAGTCGATCAAATTCGTTACACGGTGGCGATGCAAGGGTTGTATGCCCGTGCAGTTGTGTTAGATGGAACTGATGAAAGTATTAAAAATTTTGAAGCGTATCAAGCACTTGTAAGCGAAGAAATAGCACAATTAGAGGAACTAGCAAAGAACAATACGATAATGGTTGGTTATATAGAAGAAATACATAAATTTAATAAAGCATTTATTAATGGTTCATTAGACATGATGGATGCATACAATCGTGGAGAAGAGAGATTAGCGAATGGCTTTATTAATACGAAACTACGTGATGCAAATAACGGTATTTTAGATGTAGCATCGCAAATTGTTACATACCAGGAGGAACAATTAGCAAGCATAAAAAATGCAACGAATGGCGCGATTACATTAACAAAAATTATTGCTATTATTTCATTAGTATTAAGTGTCATTATTGCAGTTGTTGTAATTCAATACATCCGAAAAATGATTATTAGCCCATTAAAAATGGTTGTAAGGGAAGCGAATATTATTGCAAATGGGGACTTATCCGAGGATGATATTCATGTGAAAACGAAAGATGAGATTGGTCAATTAGGTGTTGCCTTCAATTTAATGAAGAATAACTTATCTGGTTTAATTAAAAATATTCAATCGAATACAGAGCAGTTAAGTGCATCTGCACAGCAACTTTCAGCAAGTACAGAAGAAATTTCTGCTACAACTGAAGAAGTGACGATGCGAGTTGAGACAACTTCTTTGAATGCAAAAGTTTCAGCGCAGGCTTCAACTGAAAGTGCACGAGCAATGGAGGAGACGGCAGCGGGAGTCCAACGTATTGCAGAGGCAACGCAAATGCTACATTCAAAATCTCTTGATGCATCCCATACTGCAACGAATGGTGGAGACATTATTGTTCAAGCAAAAAATCAAATGAATATTATCAATTCCTCTACAAATTCAGTAAATGCGTTAGTACAAAAGTTAGCTCAGCAAACAGAGGAAATTAACAATATTTCACAAGTGATTACGGGTATTACAGATCAAACAAATTTATTAGCATTAAATGCTGCAATAGAAGCAGCGCGTGCAGGTGAGCATGGAAAAGGGTTTGCCGTTGTAGCAGATGAAGTGAGAAAGCTAGCAGAGGAATCTAAAAACTCTGCGAACTCAATTGTTAACTTAACGATGGAAATAAAAGCAGATACTGAAAATGTTGAACGTGCTGTTTCCGAATCTTTAATGTCTGTACAAGACGGTGTCCAAATAATTACAGAAGCGGGAGACTCATTCACTTCGATTGCTCAAGCAGTTAATTTAATGACAGCACAAATTCAAGAAATTTCAGCAACATCTGAACAACTTTCGGCAAGTGCGGAAGAAGTAACAGCCTCAGTAAATGAAATTGCAAATGGTTCTAGTGAATCAAGTAACAACTTAGAAATGATTGCTGCGACGGTTGAGGAGCAATCTGCAACAATGCAACAGATCAATGCAGTAGCGATTACTTTAAGCTCCAGCGCAAACGAATTACAAAATGAAATTCAACAATTTAAAGTACGCTAGAAGTACGCTAGTAACAAGAAAAATCATCCTTTCAAAAAAAGCGAAAGGATGATTTTTTATGTGTTTGAGAAATAATACTTTGCATTATGGATAGATTGAGAATGTAGTACAGTCTGCGCCCAAACTATACGCCAGCTCCTCGGACATCTCGGCTCATCTTACAAAAGTCCGTCTGGATGATGATTTATTGTCTGTCAGAGCTGAACGTTTTCTTTAGCTTTTTTGTCTTAAGGTGTTTGTGTAAAATAGCTAAGCTCTTCATCAAATTCTGCATAATCAAAATAAATCATTGGGAATAAGAAACGGTGATTGTTTTTTAACTCACGCAAAATAACGTGATCACGACCTGCAGCTTCAACAACGCCTCTTACCGCTCTCGTGTTGCTTCCGGCTACTGCATTATCAAACGAAAAATAAAATGTCCCTGGTTTCCCGCGATTTAATCGTAATATATTTTCAATATAGGATTCTTCACGCGGGATGGCTGCGCCTTGTAAATTTGAAGGAATTGGTACCCCAGAAGGAGTCATTTGTTGCATCGGAGAAGTCCAGTAATAAGTCAAAATTGCATCCTTTCTAAAAGAAAATTATACTTCCAAGCAATTAGATGTAGTTTGCACATGAAAGAATGTGCTTTAAAAAGCTTTTGTTTCCACTGTCCGTAGAACCTGGGTAAGGGCTATATGCCTTTAGGTCAAAAACTAAGGTGACATCGTTGTAGGGTGGAAACACCTCCCTGATACACGCCGTTAAACTTATTCCTTTTGTGGACGTGCTGAAAATAAAAATAGCTTTTGATTGTGGCCTCAAATCCACCTAGTCGCTGAATTACCATTTGCTCAAGATTGCTACTAACATAATCTCAAGGCAATTTACAATTAGACGATTACACCGACATTGCCGATCATCAGCTTGCTTAATTCACCGTCTCATTCAGTTACCGCACGCATGAATCGGGCAAGGAGGGATAAATGCTTATCATTAGTTTGAACGACAGGCGAATGTATAACCTCCTTTAGGTACAGTATATGCATGTGTCGAAAAATGATGATATATTGTAACGTATATTTTCATTGTTAGTGTATATACTTAGCCTAATTATGTAAGAAATATGTAGAATTTTATCATGGAATGTAAAGAGACTAGAGAATCGTTGCCTTGTGTGAATAGAAATCTTGAGGAGTGAAGGAACATGAAATTGGGCGTATGGTTTGGAATAATTTTCAGCGCCATCCTATCATTTGGAGTTGCAGCCTTTTACAAGCAACCACTTCATTGGTTTTTATTTATTATCCTTATCGTCATAGGATTTTTTATTAATACGATAATTTTAATTTTGAAGTTACCGGATGATCATACAAGCTAAGGTGAGTGATTTAAAAAGCTCACCTATTTCTTTTTTAAAAAATAGTAAATAAAAGAAGGCATCATGCACTAATGCACCGAGGCCTTCTTGTAATAAGAGTAAAATTTAAACTGCTAATAATTTTTGTAATTTTTCGTTGTCTAACAAGTTCCCAACTAGGAACTCCCCGAACTCTCCATAACGAGCAGATACTTCATCAAAGCGCATCTCATATACGATTTTCTTGAATTGTAGCATATCATCAGAGAATAATGTTACACCCCACTCATGGTCGTCTAAACCAACAGAGCCCGTAATAATTTGCTTAATTTTGCCTGCATAGCTACGCCCGATTAGACCGTGAGCGTACATTAATTTTTTACGATCTTCCATTGAAAGCATGTACCAGTTATCATTACCCTCACGCTTTTTATCCATTGGATAGAAGCAAACGTATTTTGATTTTGGTAATTCAGGATATAAACGCGCACGTACATGTGGGTTTTGGTATGGGTCTTCATCTGACTGACCTGCTAAATAGTTTGATAATTCTACTACTGAAACATAAGAATAAGTCGGGATTGTGAAGTCTGCAATCGCTAATTTAGCAAATTTTGTTTCCACTTCGTTTAACTCTTCTGGTGTTTCACGTAATGTCATAATCATGAAATCGGCTTTTTGACCGATAATTGAATAAAATGCATTTGAACCTGTTTCTTCATTTAATGCTTCTAAGTATTCGATAAATTCTTTTGTCGCGGCTTCACGCTCTTCAGCTGAAACAAGCTTCCATGATGCCCAGTCAATTGAGCGGAATTCATGTAGCGCATACCAGCCATCTAAAGTAATTGCTGCTTCATTCATTTTTTATACACTCCTTAATTGAAAATGATTCACAATTAGTTTAGCACAAAAGCCTTTAAAAAAATCGAATAGTGTTTGGATAATTCGCGAATTCACGAATTTGACATGACTTTCATTTACGTTATGCTTAATTAAGAAATAGCCGAGTAGGAGTTAAAATTATGAGTGAAATTTTTGAGCAAACAACATGGCGCTTTATTGATCAATCGATTAGTGCGAATAAGCGCTCTCCATTAGAATCATTCGCAATGGATGATACGCTTTGCCATTTAATTGGTCAACATTTAAGTAATGCAACGATTCGTACATGGGTGCACCATGATGCGGTCGTTCTAGGTATTCAAGATCATAGGCTTCCACACATTGACGAAGGGATGGACGCATTAATTGCACATGGTTATCATCCCATTGTACGAAATTCAGGTGGATTAGCGGTCGTATTAGATGCAGGGATTTTAAATATTTCCATTGTGTTAAGCGAGGATCAACCAATAAGTATTAACGCTGCCTTTGATAGAATGGTCGATTTTATTCGGCTTATTTTTCCTGAGATTGCAAGTAAAATCGAAGCTTATGAAATTGTTGGATCGTATTGCCCAGGTTCATATGATTTAAGTATTAATGGCAAAAAATTTGCTGGAATTTCACAGCGTCGGATGAAAAATGGCGTAGCAGTTCAAATATATTTAGGTGTAGAAGGTAGTGGCAGTGAACGAGCAAAGCTTATTCAAAAATTTTATGATGTAGGCTTACAAGGGGAAGAAACAAAATTCAACTATCCAGTCATCGATCCTCAAGTAATGGCGTCACTACAAGAGTTAACAGGACAAGCAATTACTGTCCCACAGGTGAATGAACGTATTCGTCAGCTTCTTAAGAAGTGGAACGGGCGAGTATTTGAATTGCCATTAGAACAGGCTGAGATGGAAATGTATCAATTTTATTTAGAACGTGTCCTGAAGCGCAACCAATCCATGCTACGTTAAACAATTAAAGCAGGAAAAAAGGCGAGGTGCTATAAATGCACTTCGCCTGTTTCATTAGTTGGAATTTGCGTTACAAGATTTCCGTTTTTCTCCATTTTGAATGTTGGCGCGACACGTTCATCTTCTGTTTCAAGTGTTACGAGGCGTCGCGCACGATTCATAATCGAAACGAATTGCTCGTAATCTTCTTTAAGCGCTTTATTTTCCTTTTGGAGTTGGGCAATTTGATGCTCCAATTGTTGTTTTTGATCAGATAAAAGATTTGTTAATTTACGCCATTTTACTGCATCTTGTTCTGCTACGTTCGTATGTTGCAACCTTACTAGATAAGCAATAACAATATCTAGTGAAAGTGCCGATAGTGGAATGGAAGTTGGTTCTTCCTCAGTTGTTGGTAGTAAGTATAATGGATTGTTGCGACGTTTCGTTGCCGCATTTAATACACGCATTCTTTCCTTGCGTTCTTTTTTAGCCTGAGCTAATTCTTGCTCATAAAGGCGACGTACTACCGCATTCCAGCGGAAACCACAAGCCGCAGCTGTACGATTTAATAAATCACTTGCTTCCTCAAAGGCATTTAATTGAGTACTACCTTCCTTTACATGACGAATAACTGCTTCTGCAAGTAATTCATCATTTTCTCTTACCCAAGCATCTTGTCTAACTTTTGTCATAACATTACCTCCTGACATGTTCATAGTTTGGTTGTTCAAATCTATCATGTCCAAGCAAGGAGAAATTTATTCAATGAATCGCAATCTGTTACTAGACTTATGAATATTTTTGTACCTATCAGACATTTGACGGAAATACTAGTATTTTGCTTGAAGGGAGACCTTACTATGCGATACAATATCACGTAGGTTTAAAAAGATAGAATAAATTAAAATAGAAGGGGTGTTGACACTATGGCAAACTTATTCCACGTTTGCGATGAATGTCAGGCCGTTAATTTAAAAACGTTAATTCCAAAATTAAAAGAAATTGATCCAGAAGCAACGATTGAAATTGGCTGTCATTCATATTGTGGTCCTGGCCGCAAAAAAACATTTACATTCGTCAATAATCGTCCAGTAGCCGCATTAACTGAAGAGGAGTTAATGGTAAAGGTACTAGACAAATTAAAAAAGTAACAGATAAGTGAAACTTCAATGATTTTCGGGTACCTCGTCTCGAAGATGATTTAGCTATCACTAATTTGTCCTTTTACAGGAAGTGACTATTTCAGCCTATACATCTAGCTTTCTTTAGCTTTAAATGGAAACAGAGCTGTGTCGCTGGGATTTAGATACTCGTAAATTAATGCTCATTTATGTAAGATAAACTACTAGCTGCATTCATATGTAACTAGTAGTTTTTTTGTCCTTGTTGTTTCCCACTATGTAAAATGTCCTCTATAATAAGAAATAAAGAGCTAGTAGTAAGGAGGTTGATCTAGGTGACTACTTATGCAGAAGCAAAAATGCAGGAAGAAAAAGTGTTTAAAGATCCGGTTCACCGCTACGTACATGTACGTGATCAAGTAATATGGGATTTAGTAAAGACTCGTGAATTTCAGCGGCTACGAAGAATTAAACAGTTAGGTACTACGTATTTAGTGTTTCATGGTGCAGAGCATAGTCGATTCAACCATTCATTAGGTGTATATGAAATTGTCCGACGCATTATTGATGACGTATTTAAAGGAAGACCTGAATGGGATGAAGGGGAGCGCTTATTAGTATTATGTGCAGCGTTACTTCATGATTTAGGACATGGGCCATTTTCACATGCTTTTGAAAATGTATTCCAAACCGATCATGAATATTTTACTCGCCAAATTTTATTAGGGGATACAGAAGTCAATTCTGTACTTCGACGAGTTGCCGATGATTTTCCTGAAAAGGTAGCGCAAGTGATTGAGAAAACGTATCCGAATGAGCTTGTCGTTAGTTTAATATCGAGCCAAATTGATGCAGATCGTATGGACTACTTGCAGCGAGATGCTTATTATACAGGGGTTAGTTACGGTCATTTTGATATGGAGCGTATTATGCGGGTCATGCGACCACGAAAAAATGGCGTCGTTATAAAAGAAAGTGGTATGCATGCTGTAGAGCATTATATTATGTCGCGTTATCAAATGTATTTACAAATATACTTCCATCCCGTGTCACGTAGCGCGGAAGTTGTATTAAATCATATATTAAAACGTGTGAAGGAACTATGGCAGCAAGGTTATCAATTTAAACAGGAGCCAATCTTCTTTGTACCATTTTTTAAAGGCAGTGTGACGATTGAAGATTATTTAGTATTAGATGAAAGCATAATGCTTGCTTATTTCCAATTTTGGATCCATGAGCAGGATGAAATCTTAAGTGATTTAAGCAGAAGGTTTGTCAATCGAAAATTATTTCAATATGTAAGCTTAAATCCATTTGAGCAGCCAGAAATTTATTCAGAGCTTCGCCGATTGTTTAACGAAGCTGGGCTAAACCCAGATTATTATTTAGTTCATGATTCAACGTCTGATTTGCCTTATGATTTTTACCGTCCTGGCATTGAAGGGACGAAAAAGCCAATTTTCCTATTGATGCAGGACGGACAGCAACAGGAGCTTTCAGAGCAAAGTTTAATTGTTGAAGCAATCGCAGGAAGAATTAAAGTCGATCATAAAGTGTATTATCCAGAGGAGCTTTTTGATAACGAAAATATTCCTTTGTCATTACGCAATGAAATCCGTCAATTACTTCAAATTACTGCCTGTTAGTCGCCAAAAATAAAGCAACATCATCTGTAAAAGGACACTCAGTGCCAACTTACATGAGATGTTGCTTTTTCTTTTCCTGAAAAATCAGAAATTATTACTTGTCACTATAGCGTACACCCGCTGTTGCATAGTGGTTTTTAGACATTTCCTCAATAATAATCGATACATTTTCAACTGGTGCGTTTACTGTTGCTGATACTGCTTTTGTAACTTCTTCTACAAGCGCACGTTTTTGCTCATCTGTGCGTCCTTCTATCATTTTAATCGTAACGATTGGCATAAAGTCGCCTCCTGCGTAAAATATAGTGTATAGTAATTATAATAGCGTAATTGGAGGTATTTACAATGGCAAATGAAGAAAAATCAAAACCAAAAATGGGTTTTACAATTATAAAAAACGATCCAACTGATGGACATAAAGGATTTGGCATTGGCTCCTTATCTTTAGAAAATGTGTCTCCTGTTATAATCGATGTTGCTGAAGGAACAGCCATTGTTGACGTTGGTGCAATGCATGCGAAAAGTGCAGTTGAAAAAGGCATCAAATTTACTGTGAATCGTGAAGACTCAGAGGGCGGTAAAGATTACTGGTTAGTTTGGGTGACGATTGATCATAAAGAGACAGGCGCTTATTTTGCAGGTGTCACAGCTTGTGAGATGGTTGTAAATCGTGAAAAACGCCGTGGCTACAAAATTTTAGCAGACCATGTTAATCGAATGGATAAGTCAATGAAACGTAAAATAATGGTTGAACATATGGATGGAAAATCGAAAAAAGTATTAGCGAGCTTCTTAAAAGACCACAATTTAGAAATGTGGAATAATAGTGAAGCACAGCTTCATAATGATTTATCATAAATTGGAAATTACAAAAATGGATAAAAATATAAATTAGTATATTACGATGCAGTCAATTATTTTTTTAGAAAAGTGAATTAATTCAGTGAACAATATGTGACATTTTATAAACATATCGAATACGTGGTTGAAACTGCTTTCAAAAGAAAGTAAACTGAATTTAAAGCTTACAAATAGTAGGCTAGGACACGTGGACAATGAATAGTGATGAGGATTATGCGGCATTTGAACAACCCAAGCCGAATGCCCCATGGTTCTCATCCTTTCATTTACCACAATAGAAAAGCTCTTTCGTTTTACGGACTTGATCCGGAGACGAAAGAGCTTTTTTAATAAAATTTATAGTGAATAATTGGAATTTTATAAGGTGGATTTCAAAAATCAAACACATAATTTTTGGATAATAAAACCATAAAATGTGTTATTCCCAAAAAGAACGGAATGCTTCAAAAGGTAGACTTTCAATAATGTTATTCCACGAATCAGAGTCGAAGAAGTCAAAAGTCGAACAAGGCTCTGTTGGAACATCTTCGGATTTAAAATAAATAACACGCTGTTCAGGACAAGAACTGTTTGCAAGCTTTCCACTATGGATATCTACCGTGACAGGTTCAACACCTTTTGGCATTTCAAAATTTTCTTTTGTTTTCCCATTCAGTGCAGTTTCCATAAACTCAATCCATACTTGTTTTGAAGCAGCCATATCTACTTGCACCGAAAGCGTTTTACCTTGGTCATAGCCATTCCAAACCCCAGCAGTTAAGCTTGGGGTAAAGCCAATCATCCATTGATCACTATTTGTAGTCCCCGATTTTGCTGCATACGTATGCGACATACGTGATCTTAATGAAAGTCCAGTTGCAGGTGAGTAGTCACTAAATACAGGATCAAATAAGCCAGTCATCATTTGTGTTAATACAAATGCGTCCTCTTTTGAAATCACCTGTTCTTTTTTAGGCGGTTTATATTCATATACAACGTTTCCTTTAGCATCCGTAATCGATAAGATTGTTGTGGCCTTGCGCTTCTCACCACCAGCAGCAATAATGTTGTACGCATTTGTTAAATCGTACAGTGAATTTTCCGTCGTACCAAGTGCAATGGATGGGTTATCTTTTTCCGAAAAATTAAGTCCAAAACGTTTTTGTATGTCTCGGAACGAACGATAACCGATATCCTCAAGTGTTTTTACTGCGTATACATTATCCGAAATAGCAAGCGCTTGAGCCATTGATAGCTCATGGTCCGCATATTCCTGATTAATATTTTGTGGAGTGTAAGTTGCGCGACCACTATCATACGTAAAGGTTGTTTTACTTACATCTAAAAACGACATTGGTTGATAGCCTTTTTCAAGTGCAGCTGCATATAGAATCGGTTTGATTGCAGAGCCTGGTTGACGATTACCGAGAGATACACGGTTAAACGAACTTGTGCTATAATCGCGTCCTCCCACAAGTGCTGTTACATAACCAGTATCGACATCCATACTAACAAACCCAACCTGTAATTCACTATTTGGCATATTGTTTTTTACTGCATTTTCAGCTGCGCGCTGATGAGCCTGGTTTAAGGTCGTTTGAATCGTCCAACCGCCTTCACTAATGCTTAAATTTTTTGAAGCTAAAATATCTGTCGCTTCATCCCAAACAACGTCTAAAAAGTATGGGGCAATAGATTTTGTAGCAAGCCATTGATCATTTTTTAATACGATTTGTTCAGACTTTGCACGGGTCATTTCTTCCTCTGTAATTTTGCCTTGGTCATTCATCAAGCGCAAAATAACCTGTTGCCGATTCGTCGCCTTTTCTAAGTTGTTAAGCGGAGAATAATAGCTCGGTCCTTTTGGCACACCTGCAAGCATGGACGCTTCAGATAACGTTAAATCCTTTGCCGATTTCCCATAAAAATATCTACTGGCTGCTTCCACTCCGTACATTCCATGGCCATAATAGACGGTATTTAAATAACCTTCTAAAATTTCATCTTTCGAATAAAACACTTCGATACGATAAGCAAATAGTGCTTCATTTAATTTACGAGTCCATGTTTTTTCGTGGGTTAAGTAAAGATTTCGGGCATATTGTTGCGTTAATGTACTGGCTCCCTGTACTTTACTACCAGCTTTAATATCTGCAAGAACGGCACCAGCAATACGTGAGTAATCGAAGCCACCATGCTCATAAAAATCTTTATCCTCTACTGCGACCGTTGCATCAATTAAATAGGGTGATATATCTTTTAACTCAGTCCAATAACGGCGTTCACCAGTGTAATAATCGCCAATTTGATTATTTTGGTGATCTAAAAAGATAGATGCTTTTGGCACAGTAAGCGGTGGGGCACCGGCAACCTGTGCGTATATGCGTAATGAAAGGAGGGCGACAGCGACAGCACAAATAAAACCAATGGTAAATAAAAAGATTTTTTTACCAAATTTTTTGCGATTCTTTTGTTTTTTATATTGCTGTCTTTTCAACTCTTTCCACCTCGATTTCTAATAATATTGTGCAAAAAATGTATTGATAATGAATGTAAAAAAGTCACGATAAATTTCTTGCACTTTTAATGAAAACAACTATACTTTTGTCATAGCGAAAAAAATGTCGACAATTGTCAGTTGCCTTTAATTATACGAAAATAGCGAACAAAGGTTTCATATCGTAGTTTTAGTATGAGCAATTTCATCGATTCATATGCATGTTTGTTCAATAAATCGGATAAATAACTAATTTGAGGTAATGGATATAAATAAATAACATTAATTAATGAAAGATTGGTGACCATTGATGAGGTTTGATGAAACTTACGCAGGCAATATGTTTATAAAAAGCCATCAAAATTACGAAGAGAGTAAAGCTGTACTATACGGCATGCCAATGGACTGGACAGTAAGTTACCGACCAGGACAACGATTTGGACCAGCTCGTATTCGTGAAGTATCGATAGGTTTAGAGGAATATAGTTTTTATTTAGATCGTGAACTGGGAGAAGTACCATTTTTCGATGCAGGGGATATTCCATTACCTTTTGGAAATCCTGAGAAATCATTAGCTGAAATTAAAGATTTCGTTCGTAAAGTTTTAGCAGATGGTAAAGTACCAGTTGGAATGGGCGGCGAGCATTTAGTATCGCTACCTGTTATGGAAGCTGTTTACGAAAAATATGAAGATTTAGCAGTGATTCATTTTGATGCACATACCGATTTACGTTCGGATTATGAAGGAGAGCCGTATTCGCATGCTACACCTATTCGTAAAATCGCGGATACAATCGGACCAAACAATGTGTACTCATTTGGTATTCGTTCTGGTTTAAAGGAAGAGCTACAATGGGCGAAAGAAAATGGCATGCATATTTCATTATTTGAAGTATTCGAGCCGTTAAAACAAATCCTGCCTTCATTAAAAGGACGTAATGTTTACGTGACAATTGATATTGACGTCCTTGACCCAGCACACGCACCAGGTACAGGTACGGTAGATGCAGGAGGTATTACACCAAAGGAATTGCTGGCATCGATTCATGAAATTGCTCGCTCTGAAGTGAATGTTGTTGGCTTCGACTTAGTAGAGGTAGCGCCAGTGTATGACCATTCAGAAATAACAGTAAACACAGCTGCAAAATTAATTCGCGAAATGATTTTAGGTTGGGTGAAATAGCAGGGGAATAAGGAAGTCAATAATATCAAGGGGTTAAGAGAGGGGAGCTATAAATTAGCCCCACTTTTAGCCCCACTTTGTTGTAAAGACGTACTAAAGACGTTTACAGTTTTATCTTCAAGTTCTTTTAAAACATGCCCATAAACGGTATGGATCATTTCAGGAGTATTCCCTAGACGTTCAGCAATCGCTTTTACAGGAATGCCATTATTTAATAAAATTGTGGCATGGGTATGTCTCAAACCATGTACCGTTGTTTTTGGTAATTTAGCTAATGTAACCATTCGATTAAAATTAGCATTTACTCCAGTAGGCGCTAATGGCTCACCAGTATTAAGTGACAAAAATATAAATGTCGATGGTTCGATTTTTTGTCCGTATTTCAAAAGAACTTGTTTTAAAGCCTTGTGATAAGCTTTCAGTTGGAAGATGACTATTTCATCTACTTTGATTGTCCGTTCACTATTTTGGGTTTTTGTAGAGCCGATTCCATGCGATCCACGATGTTTTATAATCTCAATAGTACGATTATCAAAGTCAATGTTATTCCACTGGAGTCCTAAAGCTTCACCTTTTCGCATACCAGTATAGGCGAGCAAGTGAAAAAGGGTAGAGTGTGTAATATCCTCGTTTTCTTCCACAGTTTTTAAGAACACGTTTAACTGATCAGGGGATAAAAAATTATCGTCACTGATTCCTTCTCTTTTAGTTGGTAGCACAGCTCCAGCTAGTTTATTTCTTAATAAAATTTCTTCTTCAATAGCTGCATTAATGGCTGTTCTCATAATGACATGAAAAGAACGTATTGTGGAAGGTTTATATTTATCCACTAATTTATCTAGAAACAATCTTTGATAAGTAAGTTTATCGAGTTTATTCAGCTTTACATGACCGATAAGTGGCTTTAATTGAAGCCTGATAAAAGACTCTCTTTGAGTGGCAGTAGCTGGCTTCCATTTCTTATGGTTTGTTTCATACCAAGTATCAAGCCATTGTGCTACAGTTAAATTATCATTTTCAATAGATTTCGTTTCACCTCGCAGCGTTTGAGCCTTTACTTCCAGAAGGGCTTTAATAGCTGCTTTTTCTGTTTCAAATCCACTTTTTTTCTTCTCTTTACGCTTTCCAGTAATGCCATCATAGTATTTATGGCGATACATCCAGAGTTTAATACCTTTTACATTTTCGTATGAATATACTTCTTTTTCTTTGTTTGATTTTTTATATTCCATTTGATTACATTCCCTTCAACGCTTGGTGGGCATCTTTATAGGGATGATTGTAAATTAATTATCGAGTAAAGCTTTTATTACTGAAAGTATTTGTTTTTTTTCTAAATTTGTAAGTGTCCTATTCCCAAAAGTAATTGAAATCTCTGAAGATAAAACTTCTAATAAATCAACACTTGTATTGGAGAATTCCAATAGATCTGATATTATTTCCTTCGTTTGCTTTTCTTCTAAACCATTTAAACTAGAGTCTAATTGCATTGTTATACCTATAATTTCATGTTTAAGTTCTTCAATAACAACTTTGAGAGACTTTAATTCATGTTCTGTAAATGCAATCAGTTGACTTATTTCTTGAAGCTTAGTTGTGTCATTTGATTCCTTCATGTATTTGTGGAGATTGGATTTTAAATAGAGCAATTCGTCATTTTTTGCTTTGTATCGTGATAATAGCGATTTTAATTCTTTTTCTCTGCTTTCTAATTTTTTGTACAAATTATCTATATCTTTCTCAGTAATATACCCCGCTAGCCTCATCAAGTAATGATAATTGAGACCTAATCCATCGCTAATTCTTTTTATTATCTTAATTGATGGCTTTTTGCCATTCTCTATTTGAGAAAGGTATGGTTGTGATACACCTGTTTCACTATGAATGTCATGTGTGCTCATTCCTCGTTCTTGTCTGTACGATTTTAAAAAATCACCAAATGATTCTCCCTTTAACATATAGCACCTCCATAAAGAAATAATAATGGTTTCAATTTAAAAAAACAATCAAATAACAATAATAAAACATGAAAAAATAATTTGATTATTGTAATTTGATTGAAAATGAGTTAACTTATAATTAATCTATTGTAGAATGATTGAAAATGTGAGGTGGTTACATGATTAAGTGTAAAGCTAAAAAAAGTGAGATTTTATTGTCTATGGCTTTGAATGGTTATAACCAAAAAATTTTAAGTGATATTGCTAAAGTCAATAAAACGACAATTTCGTTACTTTTAAACAATAAAATTACGCTTACTCCGAAAAGCGCACAAAAGATAGCGAATGCTTTATCTGTTGAAATGAATGAAATATTTGAATTTGTAAATTTAGGAGGGGAATCATGAACCAAATGGCAGCGATCAAAATTGAGGTTGATGAAAAGTTAGTTAAAGAAGAAGTTCAAAAGCAAATTGAACAGTCTTTAGTAAATTCGCTTTGGTATATAGATGTCGCTAAGCTGAGCGAATTGACTTCATTATCTAAAAGAACATTAGAATCTTTTGTATTATGTGATGCCAGGGTTAAAGCAATAGAAATCAAACGAGATCGCAAAAGGCTTTACAAAGTTGAAGCAATTAAAAAAGTACTCGATGAGATTTTCGCAGAGTGGTAGTTAAACAATAAAAAAATAGGCTTGGTGGGCGTATTTATAAAAGATACATCTTAGAACAGGAAGTAGGTGAGCAATTGACTATATCAAATACATCTGAAATTTTAATAGTGAATGAGGAGAGCATTCCAGATGAATTAAAGCATTTAAAACAATGGGTTGTTTGGAAAGCGGAGTTAGATGATGCTACAAAAAAATATACAAAAGTTTTGTATCAAACAAGCGGCATTAATAGAGCCAGTTCGATTGATTCAAAATCATGGGACACCTTCAAAAACGCTTTAGAAGCATATGAAAATGGTATAGGCGAAGGAATAGGCTTTGTTTTAACTGAAAGTGATCCGTATGCATGTATAGATATTGATGGTCTTGAAAGTGTGGATTACCTACCTGAGTTAGCAGAAGAAATTGTGAATCTATCCTATTCGGAAGTATCACCGAGTGGAAAAGGTATTCATGTGTGGGTGAAATTTCAGCATGATAGCGAGAAATATAAAAATAAAAACACAAAATTAGGGTTTGAAATATACAGTAACAAACGCTTTATAACATTCACTGGTGAAGCGATTAATAATTTGCCTATTAGTGAAAGTGAAGAAATTAATGCATTCATCGAAAAAGTATTCAAGCGTGAACAGAGGACTTCCACATTGAAAACAACAGACCAACCAGGCGACAGAGGTAAAGCGGGACTATCAGAGGATAGGCTTATAAAAATTGCTGAAAACAGTAAAAGTGGTGACCGCTTTAAACTATTTATGTATGGTGGCTGGGAAAATAAATATCAATCGGCATCAGATGCTGATATGGCTTTCTGTAATGATTTAGCTTTTTGGACAAAATGCGATTACAGCATGATGGACAGTATTTATCGTAAATCTTCAATTTATGCAGATAGAAAAGGTTCAACAGATCCTTTGAAATGGGATAGGATGCAAAATTCCACAACTTATGGCGATGAAACCCTACTAAAAGCAATAGCTGAATGTACGAGCATCTTTGAACCTAATAAGGATGGTTTTCAAATTTATGTAAGCGAAAAAGATTCTTCGCAAATCGACCTTCAAAAAACATTGAGAGATAGGCGGTTCAAAGAATTGGCGCTTGCAATTGCAGCATGGGAAGAAGCAGGAGGAAAAGGCAAGAAACCAAGTACCATTTCACCTATTCGATGCGCAATCGTATTACAAGAATATATTTCGTTTGTACTATTCGATTTAGAAGAAAATACAAGGCTTGCTATGTATCAACTGTCAGAAGGGACATACACCAATAATGCAACTTTAATAAAGCGTGTAATTAGTTGGTTAGAACCTTCATTAAACGAAGCAAAGGCGAATGAAGTGATTTACCATTTGACCAATCAAGCACAGGTTAAAGAAAGAACAGCAAGCAGATTTTTAATTCCTGTTGAAAATGGTGTATTTAATCTTCAAACGAAAACGTTAGAGCCATTTACACCAGAATATGTTTTTACATCAAAAATAGCGACTCCTTATGTTACAAAACCTACTAATCTAATTATTGATAATTGGGATGTTGAAAGTTGGCTAGACTCCATTGCTTGTGGTGATGCCGAAATTGTCAATTTGTTGTGGCAAGTTATTAATGATTCATTGAATGGCAATTACACTCGTAAAAAATCCATTTTCTTGTTAGGTGAAGGGAACAATGGTAAAGGAACATTTCAAGAACTTATTACAAATTTAATCGGTGTGCAAAATATCGCAACCTTAAAGGTGAACGAATTTGATGAACGATTTAAATTGAGTTTGCTTGAAGGGAAAACGGTAGTAATCGGTGATGATGTACCAGCGAATGTTTACATTGATGATTCATCCAATTTTAACAGTGTTGTTACTGGGGATCGTGTAATCGTTGAGCAGAAGAACAAGCCTATTTATAGTACAATTTTTCGATGCAGTGTTATCCAATCAACTAACGGTATGCCTAAGTTCAAAAATAAGACAACAGGCACAATTAGACGTATCGTAATTGTTCCCTTTAATGCCAATTTTAATGGAGAGATTGAAAACTTCAAAATCAAAGACGAATACATCAAAAATGACCAAGTGTTGCAATACGTTCTCCATAAAGCGATAAATATGGACTTTGAAAAATTTGATATTCCAGCAGCATCGGAAATTGAACTTGAAGAATTCCAACAAGACAATGATCCCGTTGTAGATTTTAAGTCAAACGTATTTGATGAATGGAGATTGAAAGAAATACCGAAAAACATTGTTTATGCCATGTACAAGCATTTCTGTAATGAAAATGGCTATAAATTCATTTCAGATAGAAAGTTCCATAAACAATTTAGAGTTCTTTTATCAGATGAATGGGTAGACGGTAACAAGCGATTCGAGTATACGGATTTAATTGCTATTGGTGATTTAGACAGAATGGGAATCGGTTTCCCAGATAAAAGCAAGCCACAGAAAACATATAAAAACGAAAAGTTGAAAGTCGTGTAGCTGGAATTTGTAACTGTAACTGAAATGTGTAACCGAAAAAAATATTTCAGTTACAGACAATTCCCTTATGGCTGTAAGGCTCAAAACAATTTGTAACCCTGTAACTGAAAATTTATTAACTTTTATAAAAAAGTAGTCATCTTCATTAATAAGGGTTCTATATAAAAATATAAATTAAGTAAAAATTACGGTTACAGTTACAAGAATGATAAAAGCCTTATTGCTCTAAGGTTTGTCCATGTAACTAAAATAAATGGTTCGGTTACAAGTACAGTTAATTTCAGTTACAAAGTCTTTAGTTTTGGAGGTGATGCCATAACAATAAAAAACGTTTGATAAGAGTATGATAACTATACAAATTGGAGGAATTAAAATGACATTCAAATATTGGCTTTTAAATTGTTCAGATTGGGCAGAATACGGATTTTTATCAACAGACGTAGCAGAAGATGAGACATTCCCAGATAGCGATAATTACTTTGAAATCATGTTATATCTAATCAATCAAAATGCTGGGGAATGGTCAAAGCAAATGTTCAATGATGCATGGAATGAATATTTAACAGTACAAGGTAAGGAGCTAGCACAATGAAAAAACTAACGTATTTCGACGGAGAGAAGTTACGCAAAGTTATTGAAGGTCAAAATGATGTGGAACATATCGACTTTAAAGCAGAAAGCAAAATAGCAAAAGTGAATTACGAAGGTGGAACAGTAGTCACAATTACAAGTCCATACATGAAAATGACAGAATCATTCGATGTGGAAGCTAGTATTAAATTTCTAAGTGGAATAGATTTCTAAATTGAAACCAAAACGTCAATGTAAGTATTCTACATGCAGAATATTAGTAGATTACGACCAACATTATTGTAACCAGCATAAACCACGTACGCTGCGTAAACAGGAATCTTATTCCGAGCGTATGGAAAAGGACGGACAATATAGAAAGTTTTATAGAAGCAAGTTATGGCAAAATCTATCCTTTCAGTACCGCTTAACTCATCCAATTTGCGAAGAATGTCTGAAACTTGGATTAGCAGTTAAAGCAGATGTTGTGGATCACGTGATTGAGATTAAAGATGATTGGTCAAAGCGATTAGATGAAAGTAACCTATCTAGTTTATGCCATCATCATCATGCGATTAAAACGAAACGAGAACGAATGAAACGCTCTCCTAAATAAAAGAGGGGGGCGTAATGTGTGGACGGGAGGACCGAGAAGGAGGGCTTTTTGTTCAAAAATTGCCCTTTAAAAAGGTAAAATGAACTAAAAGTAATCAAGTTACAAAAAGTAAGTGTTGTGATAAAATAAGGTTAAATGGAGGTTTTTCGATGGGGAAGAAAATTCAATTAGTCGAGCCTACCAAAGCACATATTTCAAAAGCAGAACGTTTAGAACGTGTAGAAATGCAGAAAGAACTGTTTGAGTATGCAGAATTAAATGTTACACCGCCAAAGCATTTAATTGGTGAAGCATTAAAAGAGTGGGAACGAATTGTTCCGTATATAAAAAATGACGTCCCAGTTTCGGAATTAGATTATTCGTTACTCGCTTCATATTGTGCAGCAGTTGGAACGATTGTAGAGTGTCAAAACGATATAAATAAACGTGGACTTGTGTTAGCAGATGGGAAAGCCAATCCAGCGTACAGAATGCAGTCACAAGCAATTAAAGATATGCGTATGCTGGCTAATGCGCTTGCTATTAGTTTAGATGGTCGAATGAAATTAGCGCTTAATAAAGTAAAAGAAAAGCCTGTTGATCCGTTTGAAAGTTTGATAGGCAATGGCTAATTTCGCACTTGAATATGCAGATAAAATCCTTTCGGGTGAATTATTTGCTGGGGAGAAAATCAAACAGGCATGTGAACGTTTTAAGCGAGATTTAGAGCGTTCGAAAAGTGATGATTTCCCATATTACTTTGATGAAGGACAGGCAAATAAAGCAATAGCATTTATTGAATTATTACCATCCACAGATGGCGCTAAAATCAACATGCTGCTATTCCAGAAATGGATTTTATCTGAACTATATGGATGGCGAGAAAAAGGTACAAATAACAGGCGATACAATCGAGCATTTATTTCAATGGCACGTAAGAATGGTAAAACTTATTTAGTATCTGGTATGGGTGCTAATGCTTTATTAGTAGAAAAACAACCAGCAGAAGGCAGACAAATTTTATTCGTTTCTAACGCGCTCAAGCAAGCAAAATTAGGCTATAACATGATGAAGAATAGTCTTAATAAAATAGTTAAGCAATCCGATTTTATGCGCCAAAAATTAAAGATTTTAAACGCTGAAATACGTGACGTTTCTTCTAATAGTGTGGCAATGGCATTAGCTTCTGACACGTCAACACTTGATGGCTATGCTGGTACGACTGTTATTTTAGATGAATGGCATGAAGCGAAAGACCGCAAAGTTTATAACGTTTTAAAGTCTGGAATGGCACAGGAGAAAAATGGTTTGTTAGCAGTCGTTTCTACTGCAGGATTAAATCCAAACGTACCGATGTATGAAGAATATCAAATGTTATCAGAGGTTTTAAATGGCAAAGAAGAAGCAGACCGTTATTTTATTGCTATATGGGAACTTGATTCAAAAGATTGGTTAGATGATGAAGAAAAATACATTGCTGCTAATCCCATTTTTGAACATGAAGAAATTAAGCAAACGATGTTACCAGCTATTCGTGATGATGTTCAAATCGCACGTAAACAAAACAATTTAAATGCGGTATTGGTCAAAAATTTCAACATGTGGCTTCAAGCAAGTGAGGATTCCTATATCGGTGTGGAAGATTGGAAGGCAGCGGAAGCCAATCCGATTCCAGATATTAAAGGCAAGGATATTTATTTTGGTATCGACCTTTCGAAAACAAATGACTTAACATCGGTTAGCTGGTGTATTCCACTAATTGATACAGGACAAATCTATTGTGATAGTCATTCATGGGTGGGAACGAAATATGGACTTACTCAAAAGATTAAAAGGGATGGCATTAATTACGTAACGTTAGAACAAGAGGGTGAATGTTCTATTACAAAATTAGCAAGTGGCATTATTGATTATGAGGACATTTTCAATTGGATTATGGACTTTATAGATGAAAATGAATTAAATGTACAAGCCATTTGTTACGACAAGTGGAACGCGAATTCATTAGTCACGAAGCTGGAGAAGGAACGACTCCCATTAGTTGAAATTCGGCAAGGTGTATATACGTTAAATACACCGACAAGGACGTTCAGAGAACAGTTATACGATGGGAAAATTGTTCACGCGGGCAATAAGTTGCTCACGTATGCGGTGAATAATGCGTTATTAAAAATTGATAACAATGGTGTAATGATTAATAAAAATCGTAACAGTGAGCGTATTGATCCAATCGCTGCATTAATGAACGCTTATACACAAGCAATGTTCCATTTCGAAGATATAGAGGGGGCGAAAGCGGACAATGAATTTTACCTTTCTGAAGAATTTAGCTTTTAATCATTTGCATACGATTCTATTGTTACTAGGGCTAACAATAATTGTGGTAGCAGTGCGAGTTTTAACAAACGTTGGATACACACTTTTAACTAGTGGCATATTCATTATAATTATTGCTCTCTTAATTGAAAGGGGGTGGAAAAATAAATGAGTTTCTTTAAAGGTTTAAACGCTGTACAAGCACGTTCAGAGCCGTTCCTAGACCATTTAGTTAGTCTTACATCAAATGATACAGCTATCCAATATACAAGCACTAGAGCGTTACGAAACAGCGATATTTTCACAGCCGTAAAGGTCATTGCTGGGGATATTGCTTCAAGTGAATTGATGGGGAAAGGGCAGATTGTTCAATTATTAAATAATAAGCCTAACACATACACAGATAGCTGGCATTTCTTTTTCAGTATGGCAGCGAATGTATTATTAAACGGAAATGCCTTTGCAGAAATAGAACGCGATTCAGATGGGAAAGTTAAAGCAATTCACCAGATAACCAACAGTGTGAGCGTAAAGCAATTAGATAATGGCAGCATTATTTATGAAACGACCAAAGATGATGGCAAGCAGTACACACTCAAAAGTGAACAGGTTCTTCATTTCAAGTATTTCACAACGGATGGATTAGTAGGTTTAAGTCCATTGCACGCTTTGAGTGGTGAATTGAAGTTGCAAGAAAGCGGAAATAAATTGCTTTCAGGATTCTTCAATCGAGGTGTTAACGGTGGCGGTATTCTAAAGGTGAAAAAGTCTGATTTAGATACAAAAGCAAAAGAAGCGATTCGAAAAAAATTCGATGAAGCAAACGGTAGCACAGACAAAGCACTTCAAACAATCGTAATCGATGAAACATTCGAATATGAACCAATTAAGATTAACACCGAAATTTTGAAGTTAGTTAATTCTAACGATTGGACTACTAAACAGATTGCAAAAGTATATGGACTTTCTACAGATCGCTTAGGTGTGGAAGCAAACCACAGTAATACAGAACAATCTAATCGGATGTATTTACAAAACACGCTTACACATTATTTTAAGGCATTTGAAGGTGAACTATATAACAAACTAGAGGTTGATATTACTTTCAACGTTGACCGCTTTAACAGTGACGTTCAAACAACTTTTGAAAATGCAGTGAAAGCAGTGGAAAGTTCCATTATGACCATAAATGAAGCGCGTCATAAAATCGGTCTTGAGCCTATTGAAAATGGCGATAGATTAATACAAAAGAATACGAAAGAAAGCGAGGTTGCGTTATGACAAATGAAGAAAAAGAAAAGCGTTTAACTGAAAATGCAGACCTGGAAGCACCGACCAAAGCACAGACAGGGGAAGCAGATTCAGAAAACGCTCAAGATGATGATACAAAATCAGACGACACAACACAAGACGAAAAGGTTATTAGTGGTTACGCAATTAAATTTGGCACACCTTCAAAAGATTTAGGTGGCTTTGTAGAGGTTATTACACCAGAAGCATTAAAAGAGGTAGACCTATCAAATGTTATTTTGCTACATGGTCATGATTACGGTAAGCCATTAGCAAGTGTGAAGGCTGGCACATTAAAGTTAGAAGTGGATGAAACTGGACTTCGATTCGAAGCTACATTACAAGATACAACCTATGCAAACGATATTTATAAAAATATCCAAGCTGGCATCATTGATTCGATGTCATTCGGTTTCGAAATTGGTGTTGAATCATTTGATGAAAATGAAGATGGGGTTGTTACACGCAGTATTGAAAAAGTAAAAGCGTTACGTGAAATTTCAATCGTAACAGTTCCTGCTTATGACGAAAGCAATGTTCAAGTAAATACACGTTCTTATGAAGCGTGGGTAAATCAAAATACAACTAAAAAGGATGATAACAAAATGGCAAAAACATTATTAAATAACGACAATACAGAAACACGTTCATTTGAACAATACATTCGTTCACAAGGGCAAGTACGAGATGGACTTACAACAGTAAATGCAGATGTAGTTATTCCTAAAGATGTTATCGGTGAAGTATTCGATCTAAAGCGTCAACGCTATAATTTAGCACAATACGCAACAGTGAAAGAAGTATCAAATGGACAAGGTAAATACCCAATTGCAACGAATCAAGAAGCGACGTTAGCAACAAAAGCAGAATTAGCATTAATTGCAGATATTGATGCGGATATGTTCACACAGGTTGAATATGCTGTAGAAACACGAGCTGGTAAAATTGCATTATCGAATGAAGTTGTGGAAGATGCAGCAGTTGACATTGTGGGAGAGGTTAAGGCACAACTTGAAAAGTTAGTGGAAAATACAGACAATGCTAATATCATTACAAAGCTAAAAGCCTTCACAAAGGTAGATGCAACAGGATTAGACGATTTAAAGAAAGTAAACAACGTTACGCTTGATCCTGCACTTGATAAAACGGTGATTGTGAATCAAGATACATTTAATTATTTAGATACATTAAAAGATGCAGATGGACGTTATATCCTTCAACCAGATGTGACAGCTGCAAGTGGTTATTCATTATTCGGAAATCCAGTCGTAGTAATTTCAAATAAGTTACTTCCATCCCTATTAGAAGGCACTTACCCAATGATTATGGGAGATATTAAACAAGCTATTTTCGTGGCTCGTAGAAATCAAGTAACGACACAATGGGAACAATTCGATTACTATTCACAAGGGTTAGCGGTTATCGTTCGCAATGACTACCAAGTAATTGATGCAGACGCAGCACGTTACATCGAAATTACACCAGCTTAATTTGAGTTATTAAGGGGTAGGCACTATGTCTATCCCTATTTTTATAGAAAGGGAGGATTGATTATGAATTTAGTTACAGCAACATTAGAAAACGTTAAATTATCATTGCGTATAGATCATAGCTTTGATGATGGATTAATTACGGCATTACTTGATACAGCTAAAGGATATGTGAAGGATGCAATTGATAGCGATAATACAGATGGCACGATAGAAGGCTATCAACAATACGATTGGGCGGTTAGTTTGCTCACACAGCATTGGTATGAGGGACGCTTCGATACACCGAAGGAACATATCCCTACGACCGTACAAACGCTATTACAGCAAATGAGGGGGAAATACTATGCTTCCGAGTAATTATAGACATCGTATTCGCATTTTAGAGGTCACTATTGAAATAGATGAACTATTACAGGAAATTGAAGTAGAAAAGGAATTAGGCTACTTCTGGGCGGATATTCGAACGTTGAAAGGCGAGGATATTCAAACGGCTGGGATGGAATTTCAAAAGAATACGTTTCGATTTATCATGCGGTACAATCCAGCAATCACAAGCAAAATGATTATTGAATATCAAGGGCGGCGTTATGATATTGATGAAATTGTGAATGATAATTTGCGGAATAAAACACTCACGATTATTGGAAGAACGAAATTGAGTGTATAGAAATTAAGCCCGTACTATTTGGTACAGGGCTTTTTTGTTATTCTTCGATTATTTCTAATAAATCCTCAATCTTGCAATCTAAAGCCTTGCAAACTTTTTCTAGCGTCTCAAATTTAATACCATCAGTTTCTTCTTTGTATAGCTTACTTAATCCGTTTCTGTGCAAGCCAGTAACATTTGATAAGTCCGAAATTTTCATTTTACGTTCGCCAAGTAATTTAGATAAATGTACTTTTATCAACGGTTTCACCTTCCTTTGAATAAAATATACACTGTGGTAGTCATTTTTTCAACTTTAGTGTTGACAATGCACACTATAATGCATATTATAATATATATAAAGCACATTGCAATGTGCATAATATATCAATAGGTGGCGGTGAATTTACAAGAAATAAGCCGCAATTTAAATGAAGGAGTGAGGTAATTGTTTATTACACCAAAAGAATGGAGAGCGTTATCTTTACGTAATCGCATGTTATTACTTGAAGCAGCAGCAAATAAAACAAATAAAAAAGGAGAATGAGAACATGCAGCAAATTTCACAACAGTTATTGAAAAAAGCAGTACAAGAAACTAATCATAGTGTATATGCATTATCGGCACAAATAGTTCAATTAGAGGTTGTACAAGGGGCAGTAGCAAGATTAATGGAACGTATTGACGATATTGTTCACAAAGGTTGGGATAAAGACGCAAGTATGGCATTTCTGTCAATTGCTGAAATTCGTGATACTGTGCGTTTAATTGATATGGGTTTTCTTCCGTTGGTTAAAGAAATGTCAAAGGAAATAAAAGATATTAACATTCATGCGGATGCGGCATTTGATTTGCTTATTAGAAGTAAGTTGGAGCAATCGAACCAGGTAAATACAAATTGAATATACCAATTAGGGTGCAGCTACAACTAAAAAATGTGGCTGCTCGGTTAAATATGAAAGATGTATTGAGAACAATATACCTTTGTAAGTGAGCATATAGGTGGTACGAGAATAAATAATAGGAAGATTTTTAGCAAGTAGATTGGTATTAAGTTAATTTTCGTTCTTAATTAGGGATTTATTTACAAATGAGGTATATTGTATGGACTATAAACGTTAAATCGTATAATATGAAATTAATATCTTTTTAAATATATTTCGGAAGAGTTGAGAGGTTGCAATTGAATAAGTATAAGGGGTATCATGGAACAAATGAAAAGTGTGCCACGTCTATAGAGGTAGATGGGTTTAAAATTAAATCTTACTCATTTAATAAAGCACAATTAGAGCAAGTACCTGGCGATTTAGGTGCTGGAGCATACTTTTATCACGACTCAATTGATAATGCTTTTAATTTTGCTTTAAAGGAAAATAAAAAAGCAGAATCTATTCGTGTACTAGAATGTGAAATAGAAGTTGATGAGTCTAAGATATTAGATTTAAATGATAAAAAAAATAGTGACGTATTTAACCAAATTATGAAAAATGATAAAGCACTAAACACTTTAAAAAGAAGATATTTTAGTGGAATTGGTGGAAAAAGTAGAGATTGTTTAGATGGTGTAATAATTGAAAATTTAATTCATAAATCAGGTCAAGATGTTCATTTAGTAATAAAAGATACATATACTCCTTTTAAGGAGATGCCAAGATTGTCAAATTTCTTTAATGGAACTGAATTATGTGTTAAAAATAAGGGTATTATAAAAACAATTAACATCATTTAATTAAATATTTGAGGTGATTATAATGGGAATTCAATTAGGTGATTTTTTTAAAGACACTTTTAATGTATTTACACTTGAAGAAGCTGAACAGATATACAAATCAGCTGGATACGTTGATATATCTGAACTTTTCCCTGGATTTAGAGAAATAACATTTAAAATGTCTGATCAAGAATTATATAACGGAGAGCATGGTTTGTTTTCACAAACAATTAATGACTATAAATTAAATCAAAGAATGGACACTTCTACTTATGCAAAATTAGGAGGAATGATTCGAGTTAACGAATCATTATTAAAGGGAGTTGCATAAAATATGTTAAGTGATTTAAAGATAGATAGAGTAAGAGTTGATAAATCGGAATTCCGTTTTAATACAAACTTTCATGACAGTCCTGAAACACGCTTAGATCTAAATATTAGTTATGATGTAGATTTCATGGTTAGTGTAGATAACGAAAACTCTGGGATAGTTCTGTTAGAGTGTGGGGTTAATTCAAATGAAGAATTCCAACAAGTTCCATTTGTTATAGAAGTTTCAATAGTGGGTTTCTTTAGCGTAGAAAAAGGAAAGATACAAGAATATTTTGTAAATGCAGTTAGTGTTTTATTCCCTTATTTACGTGCTCATATTTCAACACTTACTTCTATCTCAGGAATACCACCTGTAACATTACCGTCGATTAATGTTATTAAGTTATTAGAATCTATTCAAATTGTTGAAGAAAATAATGCAGCTGAAGAAACAGTTGAAGATAAGAAAATAGATGAAAAGCTATAGGTCAAAATTAAAACAAACTCGTACCCTTTTGATAAGTCATGAGGGTGCGAGTTTGTTTATGTCTTAATTTTATTTTTTATTAGTAGATGTAGAATTAATTCACACATACCTGTACACACGCTTACCGAATTAATTCATCCCTATAAAGATGCCCACCAAAGCGTTTTATAATTAGCCCCAAAATCAGCCCCAATTTAGTTAATTTACATGCATTTTATTGCAAAGTAATAATGTTAACGTTCCTTTTAAAACCTTGATACATCAATACTTTAGGATATAAATACAACCCCTATTGCAACGTGCCCATTTTAGGTTGGGTGAAATAAATATGAAAACGGCTAGCATTTGTTTGAATATGCTAGCCGTTTTGTATTTTGTTGAAAAATTGTTTAGAAAATACTACAGAGTGCTATTTTTTGTGAAGTTGCTTTAGTTGGTTGTAATGGCAAATATGATGATTGCTTAGAATCTTAGCCTGCTTAAGAGCACGATAGGTTTTTTCATAAAGCTCCTCCAACTTAATGGTGTTATATGGGTAAGAACTAATACCAATCGCTAACGATAATTGAATTTCATTATTTGGTTCAAAGACGAATTGCCGGACTTTCTGATCAACCTGATAAGCAAAATGGATGGCGGACGCAGGCTCATGGAATGGTAATACAATATAAAATTGATCACTACCAATCCTTGCGATAAATCCATTATCCGGAAGTTGCTTTTGTAAAATTTCCCCGACTAGAATTATTAATTCATCACCTACTTTATAACGATATTGACAATTTATATTTTGAAAATTTCTAATATCAATATGGAGTAATTCAAATGGTGTTCGGGCATTCATATAAGAAATTATTTTCTGCTCTGCGGCTTTACTGTTAGGAAGTTGTGTTAAAAAATCCATTTTACCAAGTTGATAAATCCGTTTGATTTGACTACTTGTATCCTCCAACTGTGAGAGTAGTGTTCGAATGACATAAAATGCAGCAGTAGAAAAAATTAAATAAATAACTAAATATAAAATACCTTGGCTTGAACATTTATAGTAGATGAGCAACACCAAAATATGCTCAAAAGTTAAAGCGAAGAAGTAAATTGGCATATTTTGATATGTAATCGGTCTTTTATATGCGATAGCGGCAGTAATAAGGGTTACAAATAGTATGTTATACATCATGATATAAGATAAAGTTGAAGTGAAAAGTAGGGCTTCACGGCTAAAGACAATAATAAGACCTATAATAAGAACGGAAACAGGTCCACCGAGTAAACCACCAAACAATAAGAATATTGTACGATTATTAATTAATACCCCGTTGGCAAATGGGGCGGTTAAAACTGTTAAAATAAGTGCACCAACACCGAATGAAATTCCTACAATAACAGACTTATATTTGCTAATAAATGGCTTGTTAGAATATTGAGTAAACAGCCAAAATATTAGTACTGTAAAACAAAATAATATTGAAAAGTTCACAAAAAACTCAGAAAACATAATTTTCCCCACTTTATGAAAGATTGACGGCTTAATTACTTTACCGTAAATTCCTATTCTTTATATCATAATAACAAAATTGATAATAGCCCTTTTGAATAGGTCAGTTGAAAATATACATTACTGTTGAAAAAATAGATACTTTCATCCTATAATAATAAGGTTATATAAGAAAAGAAGGGCGGTCCACTTTACCATGAAAGATGTCGGAAAGAACGTCAAAATTAAGCTCGTTTCTTCCATCATTCCAACTGAGGGCGAGCTTGAAAAATATGAAATGTGGCTTGAAGGCAACCTTCTAGAAAAGGGTGGCAGTCATTATTTACGCTACGAAGAAGTACAGGAAGAATTACAAATTCAAACGACTGTTAAGTTAAACCCAGAGCGATCGTTTATTAACCGTAATGGTGGTGTTACTATGCGGCTACCGCTAAATCCCACAATACGTGAGAACGGGCATTATGAAAGTCCCTTTGGCTCATTACCACTTGTGACACATACAGACCAGCTAGCGATTGAGGTCAATAAGGGAGACAAAGTTTCAGGAAACTTTAAAACACAATATGATCTTATAATTGGCGGCAATTCAGTCGGCAAATACACATTAGAAATTCAATTTTCGGAGGTACAGTAATGAACGCAGTAGAACAATTACAGCAATCGATTAAAGATGCGTTAAAAGCGGCGATCGATAAAGCAGGCTTAGTAGAAGCTGGCACAGAAATAAATATTCATTTAGAAACACCAAAAGATAAAGCAAATGGCGACTTTGCAACAAACGTAGCAATGCAACTAACTAAATTAGCTAAAAAGCCCCCACGTGCTATTGCAGAAGCAATTCTAGAAAATCTTGAAACAGCAGGCACAGATATTGAAAAAATCGACATCGCAGGCCCTGGTTTCATGAACATTACCGTACGTAAAGATTTCTTAGCAGGTGTTGTAAAAGCGGCATTCGAACAAGGACAAAACTACGGTCGGTCAAACGCTGGTAATGCACAAAAAGTACAAGTGGAGTTTGTTTCTGCAAACCCAACAGGTGATTTACACTTAGGACATGCCCGTGGTGCGTCAGTAGGGGATTCTTTATGTAACGTAATGGACTTCGCAGGCTTTAACGTATCTCGTGAATACTATATTAATGACGCAGGTAACCAAATTAACAACTTGGCGTACTCATTAGAAGCGCGTTACAAGCAGGCATTAAATATGGACGCTGAAATGCCAGAAGACGGTTACCATGGGCCAGATATTGTTGAAATTGCTGGGAAATTAGCAGAGCAATTTGGTACTGAAATTTTGGAGAAATCAGAAGAAGAACGTTTTAACTTCTTCCGTGAGCACGGTTTAAAATTAGAATTAGCGAAATTACAAAACGATCTAAAAAACTTCCGAGTTGAATTTGATGTTTGGTATTCCGAAACATCTTTATACAAAAATGGGAAAATTGAGATTGCTTTAGATAAGTTAAAAGCAAATGGTCACGTATTTGAAGAAGAAGGCGCAACTTGGTTCCGTTCAACTACATTTGGTGACGATAAAGACCGCGTATTAATTAAAAACGACGGTTCATTTACTTACTTAACACCAGATATCGCATACCATGAAGATAAATTACATCGTGGCTTTGATAAATTAATTAATATTTGGGGCGCGGACCACCATGGTTATATTCCACGTATGAAAGCAGCAATTGAAGCGTTAGGATATGACCGAGGTACATTAGAAGTAGATATTATCCAAATGGTGCAGCTATACAAAAACGGCGAGAAATTCAAAATGTCGAAACGTACGGGTAACGCAGTTACAATGCGTGAATTAGTAGAAGAAGTGGGCTTAGATGCTGTACGTTACTTCTTTGTAAAAACGGCAGGCGATTCACATATGGACTTTGACTTAGATTTAGCTGTTTCACAATCTAACGAAAACCCAGTGTATTATGCACAATATGCACACGCACGTATTTCGTCAATTTTACGTTCAGCACAAGAGCAAGGATTTACAGCTTCTTTAGAAAATTTAGCGTTATTAACAGCTGAAAAAGAAGAAGACGTACTGAAAAAAGTGGGTGCATTCCCACAAATCGTGGCAGATGCAGCGAAACACCGCACACCACACCGTATCGCCAACTACATTCAAGATTTAGCAGCTGCATTCCACAGCTTCTACAATGCGGAAAAAGTATTAAACCAAGATAACAAAGAGCTAACTGAAGCGCGTCTTGCATTAATTACAGCAGTAAAAACAACATTAGCAAATGCATTGAAATTAATTGGTGTATCAGCACCAGAAAAAATGTAAACAACGAACTTCTGTAAAAATACAATCCCATTCTGTAGCGAAAGGCGAAGCCGACAGCTACAAATGCATTGAAATTAATTGGTGTATCAGCACCAGAAAAAATGTAAACAACAAACTTCTGTAAAAATACAATCCCATTCTGTAGCGAAAGGCGAAGCCGACAGCTACAAATGCATTGAAATTAATTGGTGTATCAGCACCAGAGAAAATGTAAATTACTTTTAAGGGAGCCTTCTTCAAACGAAGAAAGCTCCCTTATTTTTAGCTTGAAATAATTCCTATATAATTGACTCAGGAATTTCCGACATTAATATTGAACTCAATAATAGAGTGGAGAGTAGAATAAATAAAATAGGTGGTGTTTCATTTGAGTAAACAATTATTTATTCATACGGAAGAACAACGTGAATGGTTAAAAAAATTAGAGACATTGGAGGAAAGCTTTAAAGCAAACGCTCGTAAAATAGATGAAGAATCTATTTTTCCATTTGAAAATTTCAAAAAGCTACGTGAAATAGGGTATACAAAAATTACTTTACCAAAACAATATGGCGGTGCTGGTTTATCGGTCTATGATGCAGTATTACTTCATGAAACATTATCAAGTTATTGTGGTAGCACGGGGTTAGCAGCTTCATGGACAATTCAAAACGTCGGTGAAATTTTTGAAAATCGTTATTGGCCTGTAGAAAAAATAGACTGGTTCGCTGAGCAGGTCAATAATGGAGCGACCGTAAACCGGGCAGTAAGCGAATTTGCCATGGGTAGTCCTGTACGAGGGGGAAAACCAGGCACAACAGCTGTAAGAGATGGGGAGTTCTATCTTATTAATGGACGTAAAAATTATACGAGTGGAGCCCCAGATTTAGATTATTTTTTAGTGTCGGCCTGGATTGAAGATGATAACCATTTAGGGTTTTTCCTCGTTCCAAAAACAGCTAAGGGTGTATTAGTAGAAACTACGTGGGATGTTATGTCGATGCGTGGTACAGGAAGCGATGATCTTGTACTTAATCATGTACGTGTGGAGCGCTCTAATTTAGTTGAAATACCAAGTTATTCTACAGGTTTTAAACTGAATGGATGGCTGTTATTAATACCTGCGACATATTTAGGAATTGCTCAAGCAGCAAGGGATTATGCAGTACAGTTTGCTAAAAACCATTCACCAAATAGTATTCAAGGGACGATTGCACAACTACCGAATGTCCAAACGTTAATTGGAGAAATGGATTTAGCTTTAACAAATGCACGTTTTACGATTTATGGAGTTGCGCAGTTATACAATGATGCTACAAAAAAAGCTGAAATCGTCAACGAAATCAATATCGCAAAGCATGTCGTAACGAATACGGCGATCGATGTTGTTGACAAGGCAATGCGACTTGTCGGGGCAAAAAGTTTACAACGTTCAAATCCACTTCAACGCTATTACCGAGATGTGCGTGCGGGTCTTCACAATCCACCAATGGACGATTTAACAATAAAACGCTTAGCGGAAACAGCAATTCTTTAATGATTATAGAGGAATTTTCTGAAAATTTTCCAATCGTTACATACATTAAATTTAATTTCCGCTATAATGTAAGAAGTAAAAAATGAATATTACGTGTGAAGGTTCTTATTTTTATTTGAAAATAAGGAGTAAAAGGGAAATCGGTTCAAATCCGATGCGGTCCCGCCACTGTAAATGCTAGTTTGTATCAAAAGCCACTGATTATGTTTATTGGGAAGGCGATACGAAATGTTCAAGCATAAGCCAGGAGACCTGCCTTTACATTACCCAAATGATACCTACGCGGATAGGATGGGGTGAATAATTTTTATATTATTTACTTTTATCTTAAGTCTCCTAATGTAGGAGGCTTTTCTTTTTGAGGAGGAACTATCAATGAAAAAATGGCAACAATTATCTTCTGTAGGACTTGTATCACTCGTAATTCTTTCAGCATGTGGTGCGGAGGAAGCTACAAATAAGACACCTAATGAAGAACAAACGGATCAAACGACAGAACAAACAAAAGCACTATTTCCAGTGGCGTTAAAAGATGCTTTACAAAAAGAAGTGACAATGGAAAAAGCACCGGAGCGCATCGTATCACTTATCCCATCCAATACTGAAATTTTATTCGAACTAGGGCTAAATGAACAAATAGTCGGAGTTAATGATAACGATAATTATCCAGAAGAAGCGGCTACGAAAGAAAAAGTAGGTGGAATGGAATTCAATATAGAAGCCATTATTGCATTGCAACCGGACTTAGTATTAGCGCACGAATCAGGGCTTTATAGCTTTGGTGAAGAAGCGATAGCACAACTTGAAGCAATAGGTATTCCAGTATTCGTTGTAAAAAATGCCTTAACTTTTGAAGAAACATATACAACGATCGAGCAAATTGGTCAGCTAACGGGGAAAACGTCTGAAGCGACTGAAATAATTGCCTCTATACAGCAAGGGATTACAGAAATCGAAAACAAAGTAACGGACCTTGAAGAGAAATCAGTATTTATCGTTGTTGGAACAGAACCTGATTTATATGCAGCAGGGCAGGATACTTTTATTGATGAGATGTTAGATGTTCTGAATGTTGAAAATGTTGTGCAAGAGCTAGGTTGGCCAATGTATAGTGCTGAGCAATTTGTGAGTAGTAATGCAGATGTGATTTTAGTCACGTATGAGAGTGATATAGATGCTATTTCAAACAATGCAGCATATGCAGAAATGAAGGCAGTGAAGACTGACAATATTAAACTTGTTGATGGCGATACAACAACACGTCAAGGTCCTCGAATTGTAGAAGGTATTGAGTCAATCGCAGAAGCAATTTATCCAGAGGCATTTAATGAATAAAAAATATACAATCGCTTATGTAATATCGATTGTATTACTTTTTAGCAGTGTTTGGATTGGTATTTCATTTGGTTCGGTCGATATTCCCTTTTCGACATTATGGGATAAAACGACGGATCCTGTAGCATACAGCATCCTTTGGAAAATTCGTATGCCTCGTGTCATTTTAGCAGCATTAATCGGGGCATCACTGGCTATTGCGGGTGCAGCATTTCAAGGCTTACTTAAAAATCCATTAGCGGATCCATACACTCTGGGTGTTTCATCAGGGGCTTCCGTTGGTGCAGTTATGACAATTTTTTTAGGCATTTCAATTCCGGTGTTAGGAACGTTTACACTACCGGTATTTAGTATGGCTGGTGCTGCACTTACAATGTTTGTCGTATTAAGCTTTGCGAAGCTAGTAGACCGTACGATGAAAATGGAAACTTTAATTTTAACAGGAATTATTTTTAGTTCTTTTCTTGGCTCATGTATTTCATTGATGGTTGCTTTAACAGGTGAGCAACTCCGAGAAATAATTGGCTGGCTATTGGGTAGTGTGTCGATGCGCGGCTGGCCATATGTAAAAATGGTTGTTCCATTTATGATAATAGGAACGGTCATGCTTTGGTTAAAGCGCCGTGAGCTAAACGCGATGATTTACGGAGAAGAACGTGCGCAATATTTAGGGGTAGATGTAAAACGGAGTAAATATATCATTTTAGCAGGTGGTTCGATTTTAACAGGGGCCGCAGTAGCAGCATCTGGTACGATTGGCTTTGTTGGGTTAGTTGTACCACATATGGTCCGGATTTTAATCGGTGCAGATCATCGACATTTATTAAGTCTTTCTTTTTTAAACGGTGCAAGTTTACTTGTCATTTGTGACTTAGTATCCCGTACAATTATTGCCCCAATAGAGCTTCCAATAGGGGTGATTACATCCTTTATTGGGGCTCCAGTGTTTGCTTATATATTCTTTAAGCAACGAAGAAAGGGGGTAGCGTAATGTTAAAAGTACATCAATTAACAGGTGGCTATGCAGGGGAATCGATTGTTAAAAATATGACGTTTCACGTGAAAAAAGGCAAGATTCTTGGTATTCTCGGTCCAAATGGTAGTGGGAAATCGACATTATTAAAGCTGATTAGTGGAGTAATAAAGCCTACAAACGGAGAAGTTTATATTAATAATAAGTCTATCGAAAGCTATGATGTTAGACAGTTGGCAAAAAAAATGGCAGTGCTTCCACAATTACATGCGAGTACCTTTTCAAATGCTGTTTACGATGCAGTCTCCTTAGGACGATATCCACATCAAAGTGGCTTTTTCTCTTCCTGGTCAAAAGAGGATGAAGAAATTGTACAGCGTGCGATGGAAAGTACAGGTGTATCCCGTTATCAGCAACAATATTTAGAGTTTTTATCCGGTGGTGAACAACAACGTGTTTTTATTGCCCAAGCGCTCGCCCAAAACGCAGAGCTCTTATTATTAGATGAGCCGACGAATCATTTAGACATTGCCCATCAAAAGCAAATTTTGGATATGCTTCGTAGGGAAGTCGAAGAAAATGAACTGACTGTAGTTTCTATTTTTCATGATATTAATTTAGCATCATTATATTGCGATGAGTTATTGTTATTAGAAAACGGGGAACTAAGAGCATACGGATTGCCCCATGAAGTTATTTTAGAAGAGCAAATTGCCGATGTGTATCAAGCACGTGTAGCGACGTATCCCCATCCTGAATTACCAAAACCACAAATTACGATGCTTCCAGCAAATGAAGTAGGGCTTGTTAATTCAAAAGTAAGTGTGAGCGATTTTGTCATTACAAAGGAATATATTGAATACAGATCGAAATCACCATTAAAGGTAATTTCATCTGCCGTTCATAATGCAGGAATAGGCTGGTATGAAACATTTTTAAATCGCGCCATTTCCCCATATTATAATATTGAGCTAGTAAAAGAAGAAACATTGGCGTTTTTAGTACAACGAAAATTTTCTCCGACGAACACAGTTGTGATGTTAACGGCAGTGCCAACTGAATGTGTAGCAATTCAAAGTTTTTCTGCCAATGAACTTGAAATTATTGTTATGGTAACTGCAGGAATTGGTAATAGTGTCGATGTAACGAAAACCTATTTACGAGATGAAGATCCTCATGTCGGTACGATTAATACATGGGTATTCATCAACGGGAAATTAACGGATGAGGCATTTATTCAAGCGATGATTACTGCTACGGAGGCGAAAACGAAAGCTTTAGCTGATCAACAAGTAATAGACCCTTTTACAGGAACAATTGCTACAAGTACAGCTACTGACAGCTTGTTAATTGCAGCAACTCAGTATGGGAAAGTAATGCCTTATGCTGGTCCAATTACTGAAGTAGGAAAGTTAATTGGTCGTGGTGTGTTTGAAGTGACGATTGCAGCAATTAATAAGTATAAGAAAGCACAAAACAACGATACTTTTTAACATTAATTAAGTATTTTATCAAAAAAGAAAGGGTGGAGTATTATGAAATTATATACGAAGCAAGGCGACACGGGTAAGACGAGTATTATTGGAGGCCGCGTTGATAAGGATCATTTACGTGTAGAGGCATACGGAACAATTGACGAGCTAAATTCCTTTATTGGAAAAGCAGTTAGTGAATTAGATTCGGCAAAATTTCAAGATGTCATTAATGATTTAACAGCGATTCAGCATGAGTTATTCGATGGTGGCGGGGACTTAGCAAATGTGATGAAAGAACGTCACAATAAGTTATCAGAAGAGCCGATTGCTATTTTAGAAAAACGTATTGATGCACTGTCAGATGAAGCACCTGCCTTACAACGTTTTATTTTACCAGGGGGTGCACCAGCCGCAGCAACGCTTCATATTGCAAGAACAGTTGCGCGACGTGCTGAGCGTCAAACGGTCTCGTTAATGAAGGAAATTGATGACGTGTCACCGATTGTTCAAAAATATTTAAACCGTTTATCGGATTATTTATTTGCTGCTGCACGAGTAGTAAATCACCGTTTAAGTATAAAAGATGTTGAATATATCCGAAGTGCCAATGTCTTTAAATAGGCTGTAGCTACAATTTGTAGCTATTGTTGTGAATAACTAATGATGAAAAATGCTAGCTAATGACGGTAAAATTGTCTTGCTAGCATTTTTTATTTTTAATTTAATTTTCAGAATAAAAGACGAATTATATTGACTGAATGCTCATTCATAATTAAAATGAACTTATACAATAGTATGGAAATATAGTTTGTTTCACGCAGCTATACGTACAAAGGGGTATGAACATAGCGAAACAGGGGGGAATTGAGGATGAACACGCTATTAATTATTAACTGGATTGCGTTTTTACTAGTATTGTTTTATTCGCTTGGCTTATTTGCTTACTTATTAAAAACGCGCTTTAACTATATTCAGTTAGGTAGAAAAGAAGAATTTGATCAAAATTTATCAAAACGCATAGGTGATATTGTTGAAAAGGTATTCGGACAATCGAAGCTATTAAAAGATAAAAAAATGGGGCTCGTACACGTACTGTTTTTCTATGGCTTCTTAATGGTTCAACTTGGTGCAATTGATTTAATTTGGAAAGGGCTAGCACCAGGTTCACATTTACCACTTGGTGGATTGTATCCAGTGTTTACCTTCACACAAGAAATTGTTGTATTAACGATTCTAATTGCTGTAGCGATTGCATTTTATCGCCGTTATATGGAAAAGCTTGCCCGATTAAAACGTGGGGCAAAAAATGGCCTTGTCTATATTTTCTTGGCGACTTTAATGTTTGCTACATTGATCGGTAATGGGATGTACTTAATTTGGCAGGACCATGGCTTATCCGGTTCAGAGCCAGTTGCATCTGCAATTGCTTGGGCATTCCAATGGTTGTCACCAACTTTTGCAGCTGTAGGGTTTTTCGTTATGTGGTGGGCACATTTATTAGCGTTACTAGCATTCCTTGTATACATTCCACAAGGTAAGCACTTCCACTTAATAACATCCATTATTAACGTCTTTGTGAATCGCCAAGATCGTATCGGAACATTACGTCCAATTGATTTTGCGGCACTTGAGGAAGCGGAAGACGAGGAAAGTATGCCGCCGCTTGGTGTTGGGAAAATACAAGATTTTACACAAAAGCAAATGCTTGATTTATATGCTTGTGTAGAATGTGGTCGCTGTACAAACATGTGTCCAGCAACAGGGACAGGTAAAATGTTGTCTCCAATGGATTTAATCGTCAAATTACGTGACCACTTAACATTCACAGGGGCAGTTGTTACAAAGCAAAAGCCTTGGGTACCTTTCTCATTCTTTACGAATACACAAGGGAATCAATTAGCAATGGCTGCTGGTGCAGAGGGAGCGGTCATTGAAAACATTTACAACCCATCATTAATCGGTGACATTATTACAGAAGAAGAGATTTGGGCGTGTACAACGTGCCGTAACTGTGAAGACCAATGTCCAGTAATGAATGAGCATGTTGATAAAATTATCGATTTACGCCGTTATTTAACGATGACAGAAGGAAAAGTAAATCCAGATGCACAACGCGCAATGACAAATATCGAGCGTCAAGGAAATCCATGGGGCTTAAACCGTAAAGAAAAAGAAAACTGGCGTGAACTAGATGAAACAGTTTATGTACCAACAGTGAAAGAGCTAAAAAAATCAGGCGAAGAAATGGAGTACTTATTCTGGGTTGGCTCGATGGGTTCATTTGACAACCGTTCACAAAAAATTGCTCTTGCCTTTGCCAAGTTAATGAATAAGGCTGGCGTTAAATTCGCGATCTTAGGAAATAAAGAAAAGAACTCTGGAGATACACCACGTCGTTTAGGAAACGAGTTTTTATTCCAAGAGCTTGCGACAGCTAATATTGATGAATTTGAGAAAAATGACGTGAAGAAAATCGTCACGATTGACCCACATGCCTACAATATTTTCAAAAATGAATATCAAGATTTCGGCTGGAAGGGTGAAGTACTTCATCATACGGAATTATTATACGATTTAATTCAACAAGGTCGACTAACGATGGATTACCGTGTGGATGAAACAATCGTCTTCCATGATTCATGTTACTTAGGTCGTTACAATGATGTGTATGATCCACCACGTGAAATTTTAAAAGGCATTCCAGGCGTGAAGCTTGTAGAAATGGCACGTAATCGTGAAGAAGGTATGTGCTGTGGTGCAGGTGGTGGTTTAATGTGGATGGAAGAACACGTTGGAAATCGTGTTAACGTTGCGCGTACGGAGCAAGCATTAGCGACGAATGCTTCAGTTATTTCTTCAGGCTGTCCTTACTGCTTAACGATGTTATCTGATGGTACTAAGGCGAAAGAAGTAGAAGATACTGTCGGCACATACGATATCGCTGAGCTATTGGAACGTGCGGTATTTGGTACACCTGGGGGAGTGGTTGTTGAAGAGCTAGAAGTAGAAGAAGCTGTAGAAAATGTTGTACCAGCAGTTCTAGTTGAAGAAGTGACAGAGCAACCGATTACAGAGGAAGCAGTATCACTTACTGAAGAGAAACAATTAGAGCCAGTTAATGAACAGCCAAAAATTGCCGAAGAGTCAAATGTAGGGGAAGCGGAACATGCGGCTGTATCCACAGAGCATGCAGAAAAGCCGACTACTCAACCACAACAAGAAACAGTGGAAGAAGTTGTCGTTGTAGATCAACAAGCTGCGACAGAGATGTCAGTCAAAGAAGTTACTGGTGAATCGGAAGAAAATATTGATAAAACAGATGAAAAAAAAGATTAATAGAGTAATAAATTTATATTCAGTTTATTCGAATAATTTAATTGCGTAAAAGAATTTGATTTCGTACAATAAGTTTAAGTGAAAAAATGGGAGTGGAAATACTCCCATTTTTTTAAACACCAACATTGAGCGAGCGTTCAGTCAAATTGTAAATGTGGCTCAAATTTAAGTTACAATAAAGTATTTCAAGCAAGCTTTCACGATTATCAAACAAAGGGGTGTGTGGATTGTCGAGAACAGTAATTTTAGAAGGTGCAAGAACGCCATTTGGGAAATTCGGGGGTGCACTTAGCTCATTTACTGCCAGTGATTTAGGTGGTATTGCTATTAAAGAAGCATTGAAAAAAGCAAATATTGAAACGACAGAAGTACAGGAAGTTATTATCGGAACGGTGTTACAAGCTAGTCAGGGACAAATTCCATCTAGACAGGCACAAGCAAAGGCAGGCATTCCATGGGAAGTCAAAACAGAAACAATTAATAAAGTATGTGCATCAGGAATGCGTAGTGTAACGCTTGCTGATCAATTGATTCGTTTAGGGGACGAAGAAGTGATTGTTGCTGGCGGCATGGAGTCAATGTCCAATGCGCCCTACTATATGCCCAAAGGTCGCTTCGGCTTGCGCATGGGGGATGCAAGTTTAGTAGACGGTATGATTTATGATGGGCTTTCATGTGCATTTCATCCAAAGCAGGTGCATATGGGCATTTACGGAAACGAAACCGCCCATTCATTCCAAATTTCCCGGGAACAGCAAGACTTGTGGGCTGTTCGTAGTCATGAACGAGCAATCGCTGCTATGAAATCTGGTAAATTTGCTGAAGAAATTGTTGCAGTGGACATTCCACAGCGAAAAGGTGAGCCAATTCGAATCGTTGAAGATGAAGCACCACGCGTAGGCACATCAATGGAAACGCTTGCAAAATTACGGTCGGCATTTAGTAGTGATGGAACGATTACAGCAGGCAACGCACCGGGAGTGAATGATGGGGCATGTGCACTTGTGTTGATGAATGAGGAACGTGCTATTCGAGAGGACCGTAAGCCATTAGCAACAATTTTAGCGCATGCTGAAGTAGGGGTTGCACCAGAAGACTTTCCCCAAACACCTGGATTAGTCATTAATAAGCTGCTCGAGAAGAGCGGGAAATCATTGGCAGACATCGATTTAATCGAAATTAATGAAGCTTTTGCAGCGGTTGCCCTAGTAAGTAATGAAATTAGTGGGCTTAATCCAGAAAAGGTCAATGTGAACGGGGGGGCAGTTGCACTGGGGCATCCAATTGGTGCAAGTGGTGCACGCATTATTTTAACACTTGCATACGAGCTGAAACGTCGAGGCGGTGGATTAGGTATCGCGGCAATTTGCTCAGGTGGTGGTCAAGGGGATGCAATTTTAATTGAAGTATCGAACTAAGGGGATGAAATACGTATGACAATTCAAACAGTTATGGTCATCGGTGCTGGACAGATGGGTTCTGGCATTGCACAAGTTTGCGCACAAGCAGGTTATAGCGTCATTTTAAATGATATTAAGCAGGAATTTTATGAGCGCGGTCTTCAAACAATCACAAAAAATTTAACACGTGATGTGGAGAAGGAAAGAAAGACGGCCCAAGAAAAAGAAGCGATTCTTTCTCGTATTACAATGTCGTTGTCACTAGAGGATGCAAAGGATGCAGATATTATCATTGAGGCTGCCGTTGAAAATATGGAAATAAAGCAAAATATTTTTAAGCAGTTAGATAAACTTGCACCAGCACAAGCAATTTTGGCAACGAATACTTCAAGTCTTCCGATTACTGAAATCGCTGCGGTAACGAATCGCCCTGAGAAAGTTATTGGAATGCATTTCATGAATCCAGTGCCAGTGATGAAGCTCGTTGAAATTATTCGTGGACTTGCAACAGCGGATGAAGTATACGAAACAGTGGCAATCATGACAAAGCAATTAGGGAAGACAGGGGTAGAGGTAAATGATTTCCCAGGCTTTATCTCGAATCGTATTTTATTGCCAATGATCAATGAGGCCATTTATGCGCTTTATGAAGGGGTGGCGACGAAGGAAGCAATCGATGATGTAATGAAGATGGGCATGAATCATCCTATGGGACCACTAACGCTTGCTGATTTTATTGGTTTAGATACGTGTTTATCGATTATGGAAATTCTTCATGAAGGTCTTGGTGATAGTAAATACCGACCATGTCCGTTATTAAGAAAATATGTGGCTGCAGGCTGGCTCGGGAAAAAATCTGGTCGCGGCTTCTACATATACGAAAACTGAGGTGGTTAGATGAATTTACAATTTACGGACGAACAACTGATGATGCGGAACATGGTCCGTGACTTTGCCGAAGCAGAAATTCAACCTTTCGTCGAGCAAATGGAGGCTGGAGAGTTTCCTCGAGAGATTTTAAAAAAGATGGGAGATCTTGGTTTGTTGGGCATTACTGCTCCAACACAATACGGGGGCTCTGAGATGGATTTTACGTCCTATATTATTGCTATTCATGAGCTTTCAAAGGTCAGTGCAGTAATCGGTGTCATTTTATCTGTCCACACCTCAGTTGGAACAAATCCCATTTTATATTTTGGAAACGAAGAACAAAAGCAAAAGTATATTCCAAAGCTTGCGAGCGGTGAATATATTGGAGCCTTTTGCTTAACGGAGCCAAGTGCAGGCAGTGATGCTGGATCACTAAAAACTCGTGCAATTCGTGACGGGGATGAATATATTTTAGACGGTGCCAAAGTATTTATTACTAACGGTGGAGAGGCAGACGTATATATTGTGTTTGCGTCAACAAATCCCGAGGCAGGTTCCCGAGGCATTTCAGCTTTTATTGTAGAGAAGGGGACACCAGGCTTCATTATCGGCAAGGATGAGCGAAAAATGGGGCTTCATGGCTCACGAACGCTGCAGCTAACTTTTGAAAATATGCATATTCCTGCAAGTAACTTGTTAGGGCAAGAAGGAGACGGCTTTAAAATTGCGCTGGCGAATTTAGATGTAGGACGTATTGGCATTGCCGCTCAAAGTTTAGGAATTGCCGAAGCAGCGCTTGAAGCAGCAACGGGCTATGCAAAGGAACGTGTACAATTCGGAAAACCGATCGCACAGCAACAGGGGGTAGGCTTTAAATTGGCCGACATGGCGACTGCGGTAGAAGCGGCTAAATTACTCGTTTACAATGCGGCGTCATTACGTTCGCAAGGCTTGCCTTGCGGAAAAGAAGCATCAATGGCGAAATTATTTGCTTCACAAACAGCGATGGATACAGCAATCGAAGCGGTCCAAATATTTGGCGGCTATGGCTATACAGAAGACTATCCTGTAGAGCGTTATTTCCGTGATGCGAAAGTGACACAAATATACGAGGGTACAAGTGAAATTCAACGTATTGTCATCGCAAAGCATGTACTCGGATAATCGTACAAAATAGAACAATCAAAGGGGAAATGGGAAATGAACTTTCAATTATCAGAAGAACATCAACAATTACGCGAAATGATTCGTGACTTTGCAGTAAATGAAGTAGCACCTACTGCTGAGCACCGTGATGAACATGAGGAATTCGATCGCACAATTTTCGATAAAATGGCGGAGCTTGGCTTAACAGGTATTCCGTGGCCAGAAGAATATGGTGGTGCAGGTTTTGATTATTTAGCTTACTGTATCGCTGTCGAAGAATTATCCCGCGTGTGTGCATCAACTGGGGTAACATTATCAGCACATACATCACTAGCTGGCTGGCCAATTTTTAAATTCGGTAATGAGGAGCAAAAGCAAAAATATTTACGTCCAATGGCTGAAGGAAAGAAAATTGGCGCATACGGTTTAACTGAGCCGGGTTCAGGAAGTGACGCTGGTGGTATGAAAACGTACGCTGTAAAAGATGGAGAGGATTACATCTTAAATGGCTCTAAAATTTTCATTACAAACGGTGGGGTAGCAGACATTTATGTTGTATTCGCAGTAACAGATCCGGAGTCTAAAAACGGTACATCTGCATTCATCGTAGAAGCGGACTTCCCAGGCTTCTCAGTTGGTAAAAAAGAAAAGAAATTAGGTATTCGTTCATCACCGACAACAGAAATTATTTTCGATAATTGCCGTGTACCAAAAGAAAATTTACTTGGGGCAGAAGGGCAAGGCTTTATAATCGCAATGAAAACATTAGACGGTGGGCGTAACGGGATTGCTGCTCAAGCAGTTGGGATTGCACAAGGTGCATTAGATGCAGCAGTAGAATATGCAAAAGAGCGTGTACAATTCGGTAAGCCAATATCAGCAAACCAGGGTGTATCCTTTAAATTAGCAGATATGGCAACAGAAATTGAAGCATCTCGTTTATTGACGTATCAAGCAGCATGGTTAGAATCGAATGATTTACCATATGGGAAAGCATCCGCTATGGCAAAATTATTAGCTGGGGATACAGCGATGAAAGTAACGACAGAAGCTGTTCAAGTATTCGGAGGTTACGGCTACACGAAGGACTATCCAGTAGAGCGCTATATGCGTGATGCAAAAATTACGCAAATTTATGAGGGCACACAAGAAATTCAACGCCTCGTAATTTCGCGTATGCTGACGAAGTAATGTATGACTAAAATAGATAAGCTGCATGTGGAATCGTCAATAAAAGATGAAAATAAAATTATTGAACGCCGCCAGCAAATTGTTGACGCGGGTGTAAGGCTTTTTAAAGAAAAGGGATTCCACCGTGCAACAACGCGTGAGCTTGCAAAGGCAGCGGGATTTAGTATTGGTACGTTGTATGAATATATTAGAACAAAAGAGGATGTTTTATTTTTAGTTTGTGACAATATTTTTAATGAAGTTACTAAATGTCTATCACAATTTCTATCTGAAACGGGGACAATTGAAGGCTTAAAGGAAGCGATTAAGCAATATTTTTTACTGATTGATTCAATGCCTGAAGAGTTTACAATTATGTATCAGGAAACAAAATCTCTCCCGAAAGATGCGATGCATTACATTTTAGACAAAGAGTTAGAAATGGTCGCTATTTTTGAACGAATGCTACAAGATTGTGTGAAGGCTGGCAATTTGTCACTTTCAGAAGATGCTATTTATTTAGCAGCCAATCATGTCGTCGTGCAAGGGCAAAGCTGGGCATTTCGCAAATGGGCGCTGCAAAAGCGCTTTACAATTGAACAATATATTGAATTGCAAACAACGATGTTTTTACAAGGTATACTGCAGTTTGAGGAATAATAAAAAACGCCGTGTAGAGCAACTGTTGAAAGGTTTGCTTTATGCGGTTTTTTTAACAAAGGGGACTTTAATATGGGAAAAGTAGAAGTGTATCAACCGAAAAATCACGTTCGTTTCGTTACAGCATCTAGTCTTTTTGATGGGCATGATGCATCAATCAACATTATGCGTCGAATTTTACAAGCAAGTGGTGCAGAGGTTATTCATTTAGGGCATAATCGCTCAGTTGAAGAGGTTGTCAATGCAGCGATTCAAGAGGATGCGCAAGGGGTAGCGGTTTCTTCTTATCAAGGTGGACATATGGAGTATTTTAAATATATGTACGATTTACTTCGTGAAAAAGGTGCGCCACATATTAAAATTTTTGGTGGTGGCGGTGGCGTTATTTTGCCACGCGAAATTAAGGAATTGCATGAATACGGGATTGCAGGCATATTTTCACCGGAAGATGGTCGCAAACTTGGACTTCAAGGAATGATTAATCAAAAAATGGAAGGCGCTGATTTCTCTACATTAAAAGGAAATTACAAAGCACTTCTAGAAAAATTAACAACAGACACGCCAGAAATTTTAGCAAAATTAATTACTGCAGCTGAAAATGGAGGTAATACAGAAATTACTGAAATGTTAGCGCTTGCACGTAAAAAGAATAAAAAAACGCCTATAATCGGAATTACGGGAACGGGGGGCGCGGGAAAATCCTCGTTAACGGATGAGTTAATTCGCCGATTTCTACAAGAATTCCCAGATAAAAAGCTTGCCATATTGTCTGTTGATCCAACGAAGCAAAAAACGGGCGGTGCATTATTAGGGGATCGAATTCGTATGAACGCTATTTTCAATAATCGCGTTTACATGCGCAGTTTAGCAACGCGCGGTTCTCGCACAGAGCTCTCAAATTCAATTGGTGACGTATTAGATGTTGTGCGTGCGACAGGCTTTGATTTGATTTTTGTAGAAACAAGTGGAATCGGGCAAGGAGACGCAGAAATTACAAAATATACGGATTTATCCATGTATGTTATGACGAGCGAATTTGGAGCACCTACGCAGCTTGAAAAAATCGATATGATCGATTATGCCGATTTAATTGCAATCAATAAATTTGAACGTAAAGGCTCGGAGGATGCCCTTCGTCAAGTGCAGAAGCAATTCCAACGATCCCGCGAATTGTGGGAGGAGCCACTCGAGAAAATGCCTGTTTATGGAACAATTGCGTCTCAATTTAATGATTTAGGCACAAACTCATTATTTGCAGCGTTAATTACAAAGATTAATGAGAAGTTAGGCTTCGATTGGGTGACTTCCTATGAGCAATTCGTTAAAACACAAAAACAAAATATCGTTATACCAAATGACCGCCGTTATTATTTGCGCGAAATTACGGAAACAGTACGCCATTATCATAAAAAGGCAGAGCAACAAGCTGAACTAGCAACAAAGCTATATCAGTTAGAAGGAACAAAAGCGCAACTAGCCATAAACGAGGATGCATTAATCACCTCTATTGACTCACTTATTACTGGCATTAAGGAATCATTGACAGCAGAATCAAAACGAATTTTAGCCAACTGGCAAGCATTAAAAGAGTCTTATTCAGGCGATGAGTTGATTACGAAAGTACGCGATAAAGAAATTAAAACAATATTAAAAACAGAGTCCTTGTCTGGCTTAAAAATTCCAAAGGTGGCATTACCAAATTTTAAAGACTATGGAGAAATTTTACGCTGGGTATATACAGAAAATGTACCAGGAGAATTTCCATATACAGCAGGTGTTTTCCCATTCAAGCGTGAAGGTGAAGATCCGAAGCGCCAATTTGCTGGGGAAGGGACACCAGAACGTACGAATAAACGATTCCACTATCTATCAAAAGATGATAATGCAAAGCGACTTTCGACAGCTTTCGATTCGGTCACGCTTTACGGTGAGGATCCACATATTCGTCCAGATATTTACGGGAAAATTGGAGAGTCGGGCGTAAGTATTTGTACGCTAGATGATATGAAAAAGCTTTATGCGGGCTTTGATTTATGTGCCCCATCTACATCAGTTTCGATGACGATTAATGGTCCTGCGCCGATCATATTAGCGATGTTTATGAATACAGCAATTGATCAGCAAGTACAAAAGCGTGAGCAAGAGCTTGGTCGAACATTGTCAGTTGAGGAGTTTACAGAAACACGTGAAAAGACATTACAAATCGTCCGAGGAACAGTGCAGGCCGATATTTTAAAAGAAGATCAAGGACAAAATACATGTATTTTTAGTACAGAGTTTGCATTACGAATGATGGGGGATATTCAACAATACTTTATTGACCATCAAGTTCGCAATTATTATTCTGTATCGATTTCGGGTTATCACATTGCAGAAGCGGGTGCCAACCCTATTTCACAACTTGCCTTTACCCTTGCAAACGGCTTTACGTATGTGGAGTATTATTTAAGTCGTGGCATGCATATTGATGATTTCGCACCGAACTTAAGCTTCTTCTTCTCGAACGGTTTAGATCCAGAGTATACAGTTATTGGGCGCGTAGCAAGACGAATTTGGGCTGTTGTAATGCGGGAGAAATATAGAGCAAACGAACGCTCACAAAAATTAAAATATCATATCCAAACATCTGGCCGTAGCTTACATGCCCAGGAAATTGATTTCAATGATATTCGTACGACACTTCAAGCATTAATGGCGTTGCAAGACAACTGCAACTCATTGCATACAAACGCGTACGATGAAGCAATTACGACACCAACGGAGGAATCTGTACGTCGTGCGATGGCGATTCAAATGATTATTACGAAGGAACATGGTCTATCCAAAAATGAAAATCCATTACAAGGGGCATTTATTATTGAGGAGCTTACCGAATTAGTAGAAAATGCGGTGCTTGAAGAGTTTGATCGCATGAATGACCGAGGCGGGGTGCTTGGTGCGATGGAAACCCAATATCAGCGTGGTAAAATACAAGAGGAATCAATGTATTACGAGCACTTAAAGCATTCAGGAGAATTGCCGATTATAGGAGTGAACACTTATTTAAATCCAAATCCACCTTCTGAAGACGCAATCAACAACATGGAAATTGCACGAGCATCTAAGGAAGAGAAAGAATTACAAATCGAGAACTTAGAAAAGTTTAAGCAGGCACATGCTAAAGAGGTGGAAGAAGCCATTCATCGATTAAAAGAAGTTGCAAAAACAGGTGGGAATATATTTAAAGAACTTATGGAAACAGTAAAAGTAGCAAGTCTTGGTCAAATTACGCATGCACTTTATGAAGTTGGTGGACAATATCGCCGAAATATGTAAAAATCGTTTTTCAATGTGTAGAAATTAACTACTTTAATGAGACGAAATTCTTCTAAAGTGAAGTTTTTGCAAAAAATGTAGAAATTGCGACTGAAATTACCACGTAACTCAAAAATTTCGATATACTAACAAGTGAGAACAGATGCATTAAATATAAATATTTCACATTCAAGAAATGAAGGAGGAGCGATACGGTGTTACAAAATATGCATTATATTTTAATTCTAGTTTGCCTAATCGCAACCTTCTTTCTTTATAACAAGCAGTTAGCAGCAATCCCGCTACTTCTTTTATCTGTTATTTTATTTTATGTAGCATATAAAAAAGCAACAAAATTAAAAAACAAGAAATGAAGCTAGCATAGTTATAGTATGTTTGTATATAATGGGTAATATGCTTATGATATGACATGTAATTAAAGAAAGGACGTGCACGATTTGAACTTTCGTGGTATGACAGATGAGCAATTAGCGGAAGAGTCGTTAATCGACTTAGCCTATGCTATTTTAGAAGATAAAAAACAAGCGATGCCTTTAAATGGTTTATTAAAGGAAATCCAAAAATTAAATGGTATTTCAGACGAGGATTTAAAATCTCGCTTAGTACAATTTTATACAGACTTAAATGTTGAAGGTCGTTTCTTATTAAACCATGAGAATGGCTGGGGCCTACGTGAGTGGTACAAAGTTGAAACAATTGAAGAAGAAACTGCACCGACAATTAAGTCTCGTAAAAAGAAAGCAAAAGCGGCAGATGAAGATGACGATTTAATTGATCTTGAAGAAGAAGATGTATTATTTGATGAAGATTATGATGAATTCGTTGACGAAGAGGAAGAAGACGTTGAAGAGGACATCGATTTCGTTGAAGAAGAGATTGAAGAAATCGATTCAGATGATCTCGACGAAGAACTAATCGAAGAAGATGATAGCTTCATTATCGAGGACGATGAAGAGGAAGAAGAGTTAGACGAAGAATTAGAAGAAGAAGAACCTTTAAAATAAGCCTATTTTCAATTCTGAATTGAAAGTACTTGACTTCTTTTTCAGTTCCGTATAATCTTTTACTTGGGCTCCTTTTAAAAGGAGATTGACCGTATAAGCTATACGCTCCCCCTGCAAAACATGCAGGAGGAGCGTTTTTTGTTTTTTAACTTATGTTCAGCAAATCCTTTTAATAAAAAGTGAAAATAAATGCAATTTATAGTAACTTTTAAGTGGATTTGAACACACTGAAAGAAGTTAAAGCCTCCGCGGATGTTACAATTCGAAAATTTTGCGAGGCGTAATTGATAAACATGTTTTGTTCAAATAGGACATCAGGTTGTATTTCACGATACAATTGATGTTTTTCTATTTTTTATAGTAATGAGGAGGAATTGTATATGACAAAGTATATTTTCGTAACAGGTGGGGTAGTTTCTTCACTAGGGAAAGGGATTGTAGCTGCTTCTTTAGGTCGCTTATTAAAAAACCGTGGATTAGAAGTAACAATCCAAAAATTTGACCCATATTTAAACATCGATCCAGGTACGATGAGCCCTTATCAACACGGTGAAGTATTCGTAACAGATGACGGTGCAGAAGCAGATTTAGACTTAGGTCACTATGAGCGCTTCATCGACATCAATTTAGGTAAGCACTCAACGGTAACGTCTGGTAAAGTATATCAATCAGTTTTAAATAAAGAACGTCGTGGTGATTATAACGGCGGAACAGTACAAGTAATTCCTCATGTAACAAATGAAATTAAAGATCGTGTCCAACGTGCTGGACGTGAAACGTCAGCAGATGTTGTTATTACTGAAATCGGTGGTACCGTTGGAGATTTCGAGTCGTTATCATTCCTTGAAGCTATTCGTCAAATGCGTCGTGATTTAGGACATGAAAATGTTATGTATATTCACTGTACATTAATGCCTTACATTAAAGCTGCTGGCGAAATGAAAACAAAACCAACCCAGCACTCTGTAAAAGAGTTACGTTCTTTAGGTATTCAACCAAACATTATCGTTTTACGTACGGAGCAACCTGTACCACAAGATATGAAAGAAAAAATCGCGTTATTCTGTGATGTTCGCCCTACAGATATTATTGAATCTCGTGATGCAGAGCATTTATATGAAGTGCCTTTAAACTTACATGCGCAAGGTTTTGACCAAATCGTACTTGATCACTTTGGCATTAACGCGCCACAAGCGGCTATGGAAGATTGGAAAGAGCTTGTACATTTAGTGAAAAACTTAGAAAACAAAACACGTATCGCGTTAGTTGGTAAATACGTAGAGCTACAAGATGCTTATATTTCTGTAGTTGAAGCATTAAAGCACGCAGGTTATGTATACAACTCAGATATCGAAATTGATTGGGTAAATGCAGAGCATGTAACAGCTGAAAATGTAGAAGAACTATTAGGCCAAGCAGATGGTATTTTAGTACCGGGTGGATTTGGTGACCGTGGAGTAGAAGGGAAAATCGAAGCAATTCGTTATGCTCGTGAAAACGATGTGCCATTCTTCGGTATTTGCCTAGGGATGCAACTTGCAACAGTAGAATTTGCACGAAACGTATTAAATTTAGAAGGTGCTCATTCAACAGAGTTAGATAAAGATACGAAGTACCCAATTATTGACTTCTTACCAGAACAATCAGAGGATGTTGATTTAGGTGGTACATTACGTCTAGGTTTATATCCATGTAAACTAAAAGCAGGCTCAGTAGCACGCGCGGCATACAATGGCGAAGAGCTAGTGTACGAGCGTCACCGTCACCGCTATGAGTTCAACAATGAATTCCGTGAAGCGATGGAAGCAGAAGGTTTAGTATTCTCAGGCGTATCTCCTGACAATAAATTAGTGGAAATCATCGAGTTACCAGAGAAAAAATTCTTCGTTGCTGGTCAATTCCATCCAGAATTAATTTCTCGCCCACAACGCCCACAACCATTATTCCGTGAGTTCGTAGGCGCAGCATTTAATAATCGCAAATAATTATTGTAGATAAAAGGCTGACCTGTAAGCATATATAAACTTACTGGTCAGCCTTTTTTAATGATTTTTAAAGAAATAAATAATTATTCTAGCTCATCGTCATCAGCAATCATTTCATCAAATTCTAATTTGATTGCTTCGTATACGAACAAACCGGCTATTAAATGTGGCATCACGATTCGCTCTCCTAAATTTGTAGGATGCGGTAAAATGCCCCCACGAATTTTTAAAGAAATATACGTATAGGCTAGTTCGCTTAACGCATTGGCCTCGCTCGCAACCTCGCTTGCAACGGCAGTAAATGGGATGAAAGCTTCATTTAGCTTTTTAGCAAGCGTTAGCGCTTCAGCATCTTGACCACTACGTGTAAAAATAATGACACGATCTGCAGGCATAAGTTCTACACTGTCCGTATAACGTGCGAAATTGGAAAATGGATCTGCACCAATTTCAGCATTTATACAAATACCCTCCATTTCGCCGAAACAAGCAAAATAGATCGTTCCTTGTCCAATTGCAGCCTGTGCGAGAAGACGAGCACTTTCTTCAATAGATTCTTCCTCAGATTGCTGGATACGTTGAATCAGTCCAACAAGTTGAGTTGATAAAATTTTAGACATATTTCCACCTCAAGTTTATTATAAAAGTGGGATTACTAAAAAGCAAAATCACAAATTCCTCATTTTTTGAAGGAGTTCTAGCTTTTAAATCGAATTAAATGTTTGAGAATAAATCTAAAGGGGAATGTATTTGAATTCAAAAGAAATTTTAATTGTTGATGATCAGCAAGGTATCCGGCTTCTTCTAAATGAAGTGTTCAAAAAAGAAGGATTCAATACACACCTTGCAGCCAATGGATTTGATGCGTTAAAAATAGCCCAAACGACGGCATTAGATTGTGTGTTATTAGATATGAAAATTCCAGGGATGGATGGGCTAGAGATTTTAACACATCTAAAGAAAGACAATGCAGATTTACCCGTTTTTATGATGACTGCTTATGTGGGGCAAGATATGATTGATCGAGCAAATTCACTGGGCGTTGCTAAGTATTTTACAAAGCCATTTAATATTTTTGAAGTACGTGATGAAGTAAAAAAAATATTGACAGTTCCTGAAAAAATATAAGCGAACAGGTTGGCAGGCAGTAGCGTATACTGTCTGTTTTTGTTATGATTGTTTTGAATGTTTATTGTCAATTTGAAAGTTAGAAAAGAGCGAATTTGACTGTAGAAATGACACTATTTCAAAAGCATAAAAAAATACTATGTTTTTCTAGTAGCAAACTATTAATGTATCTTCGAGGAGGATTTTTATAATGGCATTAGTTTCAATGAAGGAAATGTTAATCAAAGCGAAATCAGAAGGATATGCTGTTGGTCAATTCAACATTAACAATTTAGAGTGGACGCAAGCGATTTTAGCTGCAGCTGAAGAAGAAAAATCACCAGTTATTTTAGGTGTCTCTGAGGGCGCAGGTAAATACATGGGTGGCTTCTATACAGTTGTAAAAATCGTTGAAGGCTTAATGAAGGATATGAACACTACTGTTCCTGTAGCAATCCATTTAGATCATGGATCAAGCTTTGAAAAATGTAAAGCTGCTATCGATGCAGGCTTTACTTCAGTAATGATCGATGCCTCTCACCATTCATTTGATGAAAACATCGAAATTACAAAACAAGTTGTAGACTATGCTCATGCTAAAGGTGTTTCTGTAGAAGCAGAATTAGGTACAGTTGGTGGCGAAGAAGATGGCGTAATTGGCGGTATCATCTATGCAGACCCACAAGAATGTAAAAACCTTGTTGAAGCAACAGGGATTGATTGCCTAGCACCAGCGTTAGGTTCTGTTCACGGCCCATACAAAGGTGAACCAAACTTAGGATTTGCTGAAATGGAAGAAATCTCTACATTAACAGATGTTCCTTTAGTTTTACATGGCGGCACTGGAATTCCAACAAAGGATATTCAGCGTTCAATTTCTTTAGGGACAGCAAAAATTAACGTAAATACAGAAAATCAAATTGCAGCAACAAAAGTAATCCGTGAGTTTTTAGATAATGACAAGAAAACTTACGACCCTCGTAAATACTTAGGACCTGCACGTGAAGCGATTAAAACAACAGTTATCGGAAAAATGCGTGAATTCGGTAGCTCACAAAAAGCATAATAAGATAAATAGGATATAGAGCATCTCGCCTTTTCTAGGGCGAGATGTGTTTTTCTAAGCTATGTAGAGTCAATCCTACATTAAAAGCTTGTATATTAAACAATTTGGAGGCACATACAAATGAAATTTTTTATCGATACAGCAAACTTTGATGAGATTAAAGAAGCATACTCTTGGGGTATCTTATCAGGTGTAACAACGAATCCGTCATTAGTAGCAAAGGAATCTGGCGTAAACTTCCATGATCGTCTACGTGAAATCGCAGAATTAGTAAATGGTTCTGTATCAGGCGAGGTTATTTCTTTAGATGCAGAGGGCATGATTCGTGAAGGGGAAGAGCTTGCAGCCATTCACCCAAACATCACAGTAAAGCTCCCAATGACTCCAGAAGGCTTAAAAGCATGTAAACACTTCTCAGAAAAAGGCATTAAAACGAATGTCACTTTAATTTTCTCTGCCAACCAAGCATTACTTGCGGCTCGCGCAGGTGCAACATACGTATCACCATTTTTAGGTCGTTTAGATGACATTGGTCAAGATGGTGTAGAATTAATTCGTGAAATCGCTGAAATGTTTGCAATCCATGAAATTCCAACAGAAATTATTGCAGCATCAATTCGTCACCCACAACATATTACACAAGCCGCGTTAGCAGGGGCACATATCGCAACAACACCATACAAAGTTTTACAACAATTGTTTAACCATCCATTAACAGACAAAGGAATCGAAGGATTTTTAGCGGATTGGGCGAAGCGTGAAGGGAAATAATAAGTATCACAGCATTTCGTAAAAATTTGTCCAATCGTAAGGGAGAACACAAAATGGATGTATATAAAATTAGAGGAGGCAATCGTCTTCAAGGAAATATAACAGTCAGTGGTGCAAAAAATAGTGCAGTTGCTTTAATTCCTGCATCAATTTTGGCGGATTCTTCTGTAACTATTGGAGGAATTCCAGAAATTTCAGATGCATGGACGTTAAAGGCACTACTTGAAGAAATTGGTGGAGAGGTTTCGTTTGAGAATGGTAAAATGATTATCGACCCATCTAAAATGGTTGCAATGCCTTTACCAAATGGCAATGTAAAAAAACTTCGGGCGTCCTATTACATGATGGGTGCAATGCTTGGTCGTTTTAAACAGGCAGTGATTGGCTTACCAGGCGGTTGCTTCTTAGGCCCTCGCCCAATTGACCAACATATTAAAGGGTTTGAAGCGTTAGGTGCTAAAGTTACAAATGAGCATGGCGCAATTTATTTACGTGCAGACGAATTAATCGGAGCCAAAATTTATTTAGACGTAGCAAGCGTAGGAGCAACAATTAATATTATGCTTGCGGCAGTCCGTGCCAAAGGGAAAACAACAATTGAAAATGCCGCAAAGGAACCTGAAATCATTGATGTTGCTACGTTATTAACGAATATGGGAGCAAATATTAAAGGGGCTGGTACAAGCGTCATTCGAATTGAAGGTGTAGAAGAGCTTCGCGGCACGAAACATACAATTATTCCAGACCGTATTGAAGCTTCTACATTTATGATTATGGCTGCAGCAATTGGCGATGGCGTTGTCATTGATAATGTTATACCACTTCATTTAGAGGCAGTAACAGCTAAGCTTCGTGAAATGGGCGTCGTTGTTGAAGAAAATGAAGAAAGTATTTTCATTCCAAAACAGCACAATCTTCAAGCAGTAGATGTAAAGACACTTGTTTATCCTGGTATCCCAACAGATGTCCAGCAACCATTATCCGTATTATTAACACAGGCTGAAGGAACTTCAAAGGTGACGGATACCATTTATTCTGCTCGATTTAAGCATATTGACGAGCTTCGACGAATGAATGGAAAAGTTCGTGTTGAAGGAAATACAGCCATAATTCAAGGTCCTTCCGTTTTGGAAGGGTCAACAGTAACAGCAACGGATTTACGGGCAGGTGCAGCGCTTGTGTTAGCTGGCTTACTAGCAAAAGGTGAGACAGAAATTCATGATATTTATCATATTGAGCGCGGCTATAGTTCTTTAATAGAGAAGTTATGTGCGCTTGGTGCAGATATTCGTAAAGAATCGATAGTCATTAACACAAATAAAAAGGCATAAAATTACTATAAGAAATAATATAGATGAATGTGTTATAATATATTGGATTTACCTAATTCATTATTATAGAACAGTTTATTATACAAATCATTGCAGCAACTTTATGTAGTATGTTGTAAGTTTCAGCGTTAAGCGAATCACAGGAGGCAAACACAAAATGGAACGTAGTTTATCAATGGAAGTAGTACGTGTAACGGAAGCGGCAGCGATTGCATCAGCAAAATGGATGGGACGCGGACTGAAAAATGAAGCGGACGATGCAGCAACGACAGCAATGCGCGTTATGTTTGACACAATTCCAATGCATGCAACAGTTGTAATTGGTGAAGGGGAAATGGATGAAGCACCGATGCTTTATATTGGTGAAGAACTTGGCCTACGTAACGGCGGACCAGAAGTTGATATCGCAGTAGATCCATTAGAAGGCACAAATATCGTAGCAAAAGGTACGAACGGTGCGATGACAGTACTTGCCATTGCAGATCGAGGAAATTTATTAAATGCGCCAGATATGTACATGGAAAAAATCGCGGTTGGACCAGAAGCAGCTGGTAAGGTAGATATTAATGCATCCGTAACTTACAACTTACTACAGGTTGCCAAAGCAAAAAATAAAGATATTTCTGATGTAGTAGCAACATTATTAGACCGCCCACGTCACCAACATATTGTTGATGAAATTCGTGAGGCGGGTGCTCGAATCAAATTCATTCAAGATGGTGATGTTGGTGCAGCGATTAACACAGCATTTGATGAAACAGGCATCGATATTATGTTTGGTATGGGTGGTGCCCCAGAAGGTGTTATCTCAGCAGTAGCATTAAAATGCTTAGGTGGGGATTTTCAAGCGAAGCTAGTTCCTGAAGATGAGGAACAATTAGCACGTTGTATTAAAATGGGTATTGATGTAGATAAAGTATTATTAATGGATGATTTAGTAAAGGGCGATGACGCTATTTTCGCGGCTACAGCAGTTACTGACTCAGAATTACTTCGTGGTGTTCAATATAAAGGTTCTTATGCATTAACACACTCTGTAGTAATGCGTGCGAAATCAGGAACAGTTCGCTTCATCGAAGGTCGCCACAGTATGGATAAAAAACCAACATATTCTCAAAAATAAAAACTTCCTATATAATGTTAGTAAATAGAAGATAAATATCTTTAAGTTTAAAACATTATATAATCAATGCCCGGTTAATTTACCGGGCATCTTTCAACCTGATTGGTAAAAATTAACTAGCAGTGGGAACTGACTAAAAGCATCACATCCGTGTGACTGCGTCGGCATTAGCACGTCCTGTGCGTCAAATACTCTCTGCAAGATTTCACCAACCCTAACTCTTCTAATTTCAAAATCTATCACTATTCGTTTATTACCCAAAACCCAAGATAGAAAAATATAAGATAGACTGGAGAACACATATGACAGCATTAACAATTGCTCAATTAGAAAGCATGACATTAAAGGAATTATATGCTTTAGCGAAGCAATATAAGTTAACGAATGCCAGCAAGCTTACAAAAAAAGAACTGATTTTTGCGATTTTAAAATCACGTTCTGAACAAGAAGGCTTCTTTTTTATGGAAGGTGTACTTGAGATAATTCCGACAGATGGTTTCGGATTTTTACGTCCTATCAACTATTCGCCTTCAAAAGAAGATATTTATATTTCAGCATCGCAAATTCGCCGATTTGATTTACGTAACGGTGATAAAGTATCTGGTAAAGTACGCCCACCAAAGGAAAATGAGCGTTACTATGGACTTTTACAAGTAGATGCGGTGAATGGTGAAGACCCAGAAGTAGCGAAAGAACGTGTTCACTTCCCGGCATTAACGCCACTATACCCGGATCGTCAAATTAAATTAGAGACAATCTCTACAAAACTTTCAACACGTATTATGGATTTAGTAGCGCCAGTTGGTTTTGGTCAACGTGGTTTAATCGTGGCACCGCCAAAAGCAGGTAAAACATCATTATTAAAAGAAATTGCCAATGCGATCACGACAAATCATCCTGAAGCGGAATTAATCGTCCTATTAATTGATGAGCGTCCGGAAGAAGTAACAGACATTGAACGTTCAGTCAATGCAGATGTTGTATCATCAACATTTGATGAAGTACCAGAAAACCATGTAAAAGTGGCAGAGATGGTATTAGAGCGCGCACGTCGTTTAGTGGAGCATAAGCGTGATGTTATCATTTTAATGGATTCGATTACACGACTTGCTCGTGCTTATAACTTAGTGATTCCACCAAGTGGCCGTACACTTTCAGGTGGTATTGACCCAGCAGCATTCCACCGTCCAAAACGCTTCTTCGGTTCGGCTCGTAACATCGAAGAGGGAGGAAGCTTAACTATTTTAGCAACGGCACTAGTTGATACAGGTAGCCGTATGGATGAAGTAATTTATGAAGAATTTAAAGGGACAGGGAATTTAGAGCTTCATTTAGACCGTAATCTAGCAGAACGCCGCATTTTCCCTGCGCTTGATATTCGTCGTTCAGGAACGCGTAAAGAAGAGCTACTTATTCCAAAAGATCAGCTTGATAAATTATGGGCTATTCGCAAAACATTTAGCGATTCATCTGACTTTGCAGAGAAGTTCTTACGCAAACTGCGCACAACAAAATCAAATGAAGAATTTTTCGAAAAGCTTGATACCGACATGAAAAAAGCTACAAACGGTAAAGGGTTACTATAAAATTTAGTAAAATAGCTTTCCAAATAAAATAGTTGCAACTAGAAAATAATCTTGCTATAATTCTTTAGGTATGTAACGTGCACATATATAGCTGACCTCAAAACATTGCGCTTGCCGCAGTGACATATTCGGGCTATGTAAGGTGCAGTTCGAAATAACTCTGTTCCGGATGGTTCAGGGCGAGAGGAGAAAACGAATATGAAACAAGGTATCCACCCAGATTACAAAACTGCAACAGTAGTGTGCTCATGCGGTAACACTTTCGAAACTGGTTCAGTTAAAGAAAAAATCGTTGTCGAGTTCTGTAACGAATGTCACCCATTCTACACAGGTCGTCAAAAATTCGCGTCTGCTGACGGACGTGTTGATCGTTTCAACAAAAAATACGGTATCAAGTAATACCGCTGCCTACTTCCAAGTTGTTGGAAGTAGGTTTTTTAATTTTACCGTGTACTATATGTTCCACTCTTTATACTTCTCTGTCCAAACTAGTAAACGATTATGCGTGGTAGTAACAACTAAAATAACGAGTAATTAATGTTATTCGGACAAATGTCAACCTAGACGAATTGATTAAAACTAGCTAAGATAAAAGAAGTGTATAAATGGTTAACCTTGAGTCATTCACTCAAGGTTTTTTCTTCGATATTTTACTTTTTTCAAATGAAAGAAGTAAAATTTTTGAAGGATACAATTACGTAGTAGATGTATCGATCAATTGTTAGAAATGAGGAATAAGATAATGGCGCAGTTATTTTATAAGCACGGAGCAATGAATAGTGGAAAATCAATTGAAATTTTAAAAGTTGCCCATAACTATGAAGAACAAAATAAACCTGTATTAATTTTCACATCAGGAGTTGATACGCGGGATGAGGTTGGAATTATTTCAAGTCGTATTGGTTTACGTCGACCAGCTACTGCAATATTTCAAGACACAAATATATTTGAAATTGTTAAACAGCATCCAGAAAAGCTATATTGTGTACTAGTAGATGAAGTACAATTTTTATCAAAGCAGCATGTTCTTCAACTAACTCAAATTGTCGACGAGTTAAATATTCCGGTAATGGGCTTTGGATTAAAAAATGATTTCCAAAATGAATTGTTTGAAGGAAGCCGTTACATGTTGATTTATGCGGACAAAATAGAAGAAATGAAAACGATTTGCTGGTTCTGTCATAAAAAGGCAACGATGAATTTACGCGTCGATGAACATAAAAAGCCTGTTCGAGCAGGGGATCAAATCCAAATTGGAGGTAATGATCATTACTATCCGGTTTGTCGTAAATGCCATAGCAACCCACCGCTTTAAAAGTTCGATTGGATAGTATTGATTTTATTTTAAGAAACTTTTTGCATATATGTAGCAACAGAAGCGTTAATTCTTTATACTAATGTAGGTAGATTTTTGGCATAATACAAAAAATAAATCATATTTGAAAATAAATATAGAGGTGAAATAGATGTTTGATCGTTTACAGGCGGTTGAAGACCGTTATGAAAGATTAAATGAATTACTAAGTGATCCAGAAATCGTTAGTGATTCAAAAAAATTACGTGAGTATTCAAAAGAGCAATCAGATATTCAAGACATGGTTGAAGTATACCGCGAATACAAATCAGTGAAAGAGCAATTAGCAGATACACGCGAATTAATGGAAATAGAAAAAGATGCAGATATGCTTGAAATGATGAAGGAAGAGTTTAATGATTTAAATAAACAAATTCCAGATTTAGAAGAGCGCTTACGCATTTTACTAATACCTAAGGACCCGAACGATTCAAAAAACGTTATTATGGAGATTCGTGGTGCTGCTGGTGGGGACGAAGCGAATATTTTTGCAGGTGACCTATTCCGTATGTACACTCGTTACGCTGAAGCGCAAGGCTGGAAAATTGATGTCATGGAAGCGTCAGCGAACCCAGCTGGGGGCTTTAAAGAAGTAATCTTAATGATTAATGGACAAGGAGCTTACTCGAAGTTTAAATATGAAAACGGTGCTCACCGTGTACAACGTGTCCCTGCGACAGAGTCACAAGGCCGTATTCACACTTCAACAGCAACGGTAGCATGTTTACCAGAAGTACATGTAGAAGAAGTAGAAATTCACGAAAAAGATATCCGTGTTGACACATTCGCATCTTCTGGTGCCGGTGGTCAGTCGGTAAATACAACGATGTCTGCAGTACGTATGACCCACTTACCAACAGGTGTTGTTGTATCGATGCAAGATGAGCGCTCTCAAATTAAAAACCGTGAGAAAGCGATGAAAATTTTAGTAGCTCGTGTAGCAGAAAAACACCGTGAAGAAGCACAAGCAGAAATCGATTCAACACGTAAATCGGCAGTAGGAACAGGCGACCGTTCTGAACGTATCCGTACGTATAACTATCCACAAAACCGTGTAACAGATCACCGTATTGGTTTAACAATTCAAAAATTAGACCAAATCGTAGAAGGTAAGCTGGATGAAATTATCGATGCACTAATTTTAGATGAGCAAGCAACACGACTTGCCAACTTAAATGAAAATGCATAAAACAATTTTTGAGGCCCTTAATGGGGCTTCTTCTTTTTTAGAGGAAAATGGTCGCGAAGGGAATGCTGCAAGATTATTACTTCAGCATATTTTACAGACGAATTATTCCGGGTTAATGATGCGTATGCACGACACATTACCAGAAGATAAAGGTAGAGTGTTCCAATCCTATATACAGCAGCATGTAAAAGGCATACCTGTACAATACATTACAGGGCAGGAAGAATTTTATGGACGAACGTTCCTAGTCGATGAATCCGTATTAATTCCACGACCGGAAACGGAAGAATTAATCGTTGGTGCAATCGAGCGAATGACAAAATTATTCGGTAGTAAAAAGGTGCTAAAGCTTGCAGATATCGGCACGGGAAGTGGAGCAATTGCGATTACGATGAAGCACGAATGGCCAGAAGCAAATGTGACCGCAACAGATTTGTCAGAGGTAGCGCTACAAACTGCGAAGCGTAATGCTGAGCAATTACAAGCAGAAATCACATTTAAATTAGGTGATTTAACAGCTCCAATAAAAGAAGAAACTTGGGATGTTGTATTATCCAACCCACCTTATATTGCATTTGAAGAGATGAAGGAGATGTCTGATGTTGTCGTAGCCCATGAGCCACATAGTGCTTTATTTGCAGATGAGGAGGGCTTGATTTTATATCGTAAGCTTGCCGAGCAGTTACCACCTATGATGAAAACCCCTGCATTAATCGGACTTGAAATCGGCTATACACAAGGCGAAGCGGTGGCAAACTTGTTCAAGCAAAGTTTTCCGAAAGCGAAAATATCAATAGTAAAAGATATTAATGGAAAAGATCGTATTGTTTTTTGTGAAATTAGTGAATAAAATGATTCCCTCTTGCTAACAATAGTTTGCAAGGGGGAATCAATATGTTAAATGATTACGAGATTCAAAAGAAGAATAATTCTCTAGTAATTGCAACTCTTCAATTGTTCGCAAGTTTACTAGTATTATATGGCGCGATTTTATTAGTACCTAATTTTGTAGAGGACGTTCGAACAATGCAAACCGCATCGAACGAGCAAGTAAAAATTCGTGTTATTGCAAATAGCTCTTCTACGAAAGATCAACAATTAAAACATGAAATTGTTGAAAATATTCAGAGCTTTATTTTAACAAACAATGAAAAGCTGGAGGATATCCACAGCTATGAACGGATTTATCAAGATATTCAGAAAAATTATTCACATGTGAACATTAAGATGCAAACAGGGGATAACTTATTCCCACCAAAAATGCAGAATCATCATTTTTATCCGCAAAATAAATACAATTCAGTTGTTTATATTATAGGCAATGGGCGCGGAGAAAATTGGTTTTGTGGCGTGTTCCCAACACTTTGTAACCCGCCAGAAGAATCGAAAAAAGAAAAACCACCATCATTTCTTTATGATTGGTGGAAGAAAAAGAAACAGAAAAAAACCCAAACTTAATATAGAAAATTATACACAGATGCACTAATTCATAATAGATTGTGGATAAACAGGACAAATAATCACAAGAAGGAGGAACCTGAAATGAAGACGATTCAGTTAAAGGTGAATGAAAATGTGGATAATTCTGAAAATTATACACAAGCTGTGGATTATTTGAATAATGGAGAAGTTGTCGCTTTTCCTACTGAAACGGTTTATGGTCTTGGCGCAGTGGCAACAGATGAACAAGCAGTCCAAAAAATCTTTGCTGCAAAACAAAGACCTTCAGACAATCCATTAATTGTACATATCGGAACTGTTGAAGAAGTTACGTTGTATACAGAAGGAATCCCGGAAGTGGCGAAAAAATGTATGGATGCGTTTTGGCCAGGACCATTAACACTTATTTTGGAGGCAAAGCCAAATCTATTAGCACCAAGTGTCACAGCAGGCTTAACAACGGTGGGCGTGCGCATGCCAAATCATGCTGTGGCTTTACAACTATTACAAACAATTCAAAAGCCGATCGCTGCTCCAAGTGCCAATCGAAGTGGCAAGCCAAGTCCAACGAAAGCAAGCCATGTTTATGAAGATTTGGCAGGCAGCATACCGTGTATTTTAGATGGCGGAATGACAGGGATTGGTGTAGAGTCAACAGTTTTAGATGTGACGATAACACCACCTGTAATTTTACGACCTGGTGGGGTTACAAAGGAAATGCTCGAAGAAGTAATTGGGCCTGTTTTAGAACCTAATTTTGAGCAGCAAAAAATCGAGTCAACACCGAAAGCGCCTGGAATGAAATATACGCATTATGCACCAAATGCACCAGTCTACTTAATTGAACCGGAACGAGCGTTGATCGAACGAGCGATTAACCAATTACAACAACAACAGCATAAAGTTGCATTGTTAGCACCCGTGCATTTTAACGATATTGAAGTAGATACTTACTTATCATTTGGTGATGCCAATGATATCGAACAAATGAGCGCGTTACTATATGATGCACTCAGAGCGTGTGATAAAACGGACGCAACCGTTATTTTAGCAACTACAACATCCCAACAAGGAGTTGGACGGGCAGTTATGAATCGTCTAGAAAAAGCGGCAGGCGGTAATTGGTATAAATAAGTTTTTTCTAAAAAAGGGATAATGTTTTTCGAATAAGGCTGAGCTACAGTGAATGTGTAGTTCAGCTTTTTTATGTTTTTTCTAAAAATAGGAACCTATTTTTGCGTTACGAATGAAAAAACAATGATAAGAATGGATAAACGATAATTTTTACGCATAAATTACAACAATGTTCCAGCGAAAAGAGGAGAAGTGTGCAAGAAATTATTACCGGTATTCTAATGTCGTTTGATGTTGTCGCTTTATATTTACTGACATCAAACGTACGAGCAAAATTATTATTAGCACTATGGACAGCCTTACTCCATGCCTTTTTCCCACTCATTGGGTTTCAATTTGGTGAATGGCTATCGGCCATGTTTTCAGGCTGGACAACAGGCATTTCTTCAATTTTATTGTTTTTTGTAGGACTACAATTACTTTTATCCGCAAAAAATACTGAATTTCCAGCATATTCTTTACCAATTATTGCAATATTAGCAAGTATCGACACCTTTTCAGTTAGTCTTTCTTTTGGTATGCTAAATTTACAAAAATCTGTATTTATTATAAGTGCAGGACTTTCGACATTTGTTTTGTCATACTTAGCACTTATAGTGGCACAACGATCAGTTCTTTTAAAAAGTTACATTTTTAAAAGAACTGCAGGAATTGTATTGGTAATAATGAGTATTTTACTATTAAAATGGTAATGGTAAAATGTAATATAGAGGAAGTGGTATTGATGAATATTTATTTTATTTGTACGGGCAATACTTGTAGAAGTCCTATGGCTGAAGCAATTTTAAAAAGTAGGAATTTAAAAAATGTGGAGGTACGTTCAGCAGGAATATATGCCTATGAAGGAAGTGCAATGTCGCTCAATGCAAAGACAGTATTAGACGAACAAAATATTAAACATGATCACGTTTCTTCTACATTTAATCAAGACGATGCAAAATGGGCAGATTTAATTTTAACGATGACAGCTGCCCACAAAGAAATGGTGTTACAAGTAATGGAGGAAGGGCGAGACAAAGTTTTTACATTAAACGAGTATGCTCTATCTAACATACATCAGGATATACAAGATCCCTATGGAGGAAATCTTACTGTATATCAACAAACCTTTGAAGAACTAAATGAAGCAATAACAGAACTAGAAAAGAAATTAAAGATGGAGGATACGAACTAGATGAATTCAGAAAAAAAGTTATTTAATTTACGCAGAAAACTTGTACTGTTTGTTGGGATATTAGCGGCTGTTACTTATACGTGTAGCTATGTGTTTATACAGTATATACAGCCAATGTTTTTCGAAACGATAAGCAGTAGTGTATTTCAGATTATTACATATGCACTTGGGATCTTTTGGTCATGTGCACTAGCAGCTATTTTTAGCTTAATTATTATACGACCATTGCAATTATTGGAGAAGTCAGCCAATGAAGTTGCCCAAGGGAAAATTGGTAAAGATGTTGACATGCCAAAAACGAATGATGAAATTCGTACTGTTGCAGAGGCATTCCAAGCGATGGTTCAGAATTTACGCAAAATGGTCGATGGAATTGAAGACAATTATAAAACGACAGATCATACGATTGTTAAGCTTTCAGATCAAAGTTCGACTGTAACGGAAAATGCAGAGCAAATTACAAGTAATATTTCACATATTTCATTAGGAGCTGAGTCTTCTGCAAAGGCAATTCAAGAAACGGCAGAAGCTATCGAGGAGGTAAGAGTATTAGCTTCGGAAGTAAATAATAAAGCATTAATTTCAGCAAATCGATCAAAAGAGCTTTTAACAAATTTATCATCGACAACGGAAGCAATTAATGGTGTTGTACATAGCATACAAAAAATCGCCCAAGATAATGAGGATGCGTTAGGTAATATCCAAGAACTAGAAAAAAATGCAGAGCAAATTGAACACATTATTGGTTTAGTAGGAGATATTGCTGGGCAAACGAATTTATTAGCATTAAATGCATCAATTGAAGCAGCTCGTGCAGGTGAGCATGGGAAAGGATTTGCTGTTGTCGCAGAGGAAGTAAGAGGTTTAGCGGACGAAAGTGCAAATGCAGTGCAAGGCATTACTAAACTCATTCAAACAATGCAACAAAATGTAGCTGTTGTAGTAAGACAAATGAATGAGCAAGTTGCGTTTGCTGTAAACGAATCTTCACGCGTGTCAGAGACGACAACTGCAGTAGAAGGGATGTCGAAATCTGTTTATGAAATGGCAGATGATGTCGTAAATATTTCACAATTAGTCGACCAGCAAATGAAAAATATTGAGCATACATCTCGTCAATCACAAGAGGTTGCTGCAATTGCAGAGCAAACATCAGCAAGCGCACAAGAAGTAAGTGCAGCTTCATCTCAACAATCGTATGCGATTAAACAAGTAGAAGCATTATCAAGCGATTTAAAACAACAATCAGCTGAGTTATACAAAATGATCCAACAGTTTGACCGAACAAAGTAAAATGCAATGCTAAGCTGCTAAATACAATATACTAAAATACCATTTTTCTGATTAGAAAAATGGTATTTTTTAATGATGAAATCACGTATAATCCTTTACATAAGCTTGTTAAATTTACTTAAAAAACTAACGATTATGTATTTGTAAGCTAGAATATTCGTGTTTTATACATAAAATCAAAAATCGTCGCTTAAAATACGTGTCATTATGGTGAGATAAATGGTACACTGTTGTTGAATATAAATGAAAAGAGGGACCCCACTTGAAAATTGCGATTTCTTCCGATCATGGTGGCAATAATTTACGTAAAGAAATTATGGCGCTATTAGACGAACTATCCATTAGCTATGAAGATTTTGGACCAACAACAAATGATTCTGTGGATTATCCAGATTATGCACGCCCAGTTGCGGAGCGTGTTGCAGCAGGTGAATTTGACCGTGGTATTTTAATTTGTGGTACAGGTATTGGGATTTCTATTGCAGCAAACAAATTTAAAGGCATCCGTTGTGCATTAGTACATGATGTATTTTCAGCAAAAGCAACACGTTGTCATAATGACTCAAACATTTTAGCGATGGGTGAGCGCGTAATTGGTCCAGGACTTGCACGTGAAATTGTTACAACATGGTTAAACACTGAATTCGAAGGCGGACGTCACACACGCCGTGTCGAAAAAATTTCTGAAATCGAAGGGTAACTGAAGATGATGAACTTACATGATGTACAAAAAAACTTGGCGCAAGCGTTACAGGAATTTGAACAGCAAGTGAAGTTTACCGAAAATCAGTTATTTGTAGTCGGCTGCTCTACTTCCGAAGTCATGGGTGAAAAAATCGGAACAGCTGGTGCACTCGATGTAGCGCAAGTTCTATATGAAGAATTTTCAAAATTTGCGCAAAAACATAAGCTTTATTTAGTTTTTCAAGGCTGCGAGCATATAAATCGTGCACTTACGATTGAAGCTGCTGCCGCTAAAAAGTACCATTTAGAGCCCGTATCTGTAGTACCAGTAAATACTGCAGGCGGGTCTATGTCCGCGTATGCTTATACACAGATGAAGGAGCCTGTCGTCGTTGAATCGATTAAAGCCCATGCAGGCATCGATATCGGTCAAACATTAATTGGCATGCATTTAAAAAATGTCGCTGTTCCGATTCGTACATCAATTAAACAATTAGGTAACGCAGTGATTACATTAGCTACAACACGTCCAAAGCTTATCGGCGGCGTACGTGCGCAATATAAGTAAATCATTATTTTGAATAGGAAGCTCCGATAATTCGGAACAATATTTAGGGGGATATGAGAATGGCATTTGAAAAATTAGCAGGTCAAGACAAGGCAATATTAGACGCAATTTTACTAGAGAAAAAACGTCAAAACACAAACATCGAACTTATTGCATCTGAGAACTTTGTATCAGAAGCAGTAATGGAAGCACAAGGTTCATACCTTACAAATAAATATGCTGAAGGTTACCCAGGTAAACGATACTACGGCGGCTGTGAGCATGTAGACGTTGTAGAAGATATCGCGCGTGACCGTGCAAAAGAATTATTCGGTGCAGCTTATGTAAATGTTCAACCTCACTCAGGTGCACAAGCAAATATGGCTGTTTACCACACAATTTTACAACCAGGTGATACAGTTCTTGGGATGAACCTATCTCATGGTGGACACTTAACACACGGTTCACCAGTAAACTTCTCTGGTATTCTTTACAACTTCGTAGAGTACGGTGTAACAGAAGATACAAATGTAATCGATTATGAAGATGTTCGCCAAAAAGCATTAGAAGCAAAACCAAAATTAATCGTTGCAGGTGCTTCAGCTTATCCACGTGCAATTGACTTTGCAAAATTCCGTGAAATTGCAGATGAAGTGGGCGCTTACTTCATGGTCGACATGGCACACATCGCAGGGCTTGTTGCTGCAGGTGAGCATATGAACCCAGTTCCATATGCAGACTTCGTAACAACAACAACACACAAAACATTACGTGGACCACGTGGTGGGATGATTTTAACAAATGACGAAAAATGGGAAAAAGAATTAAATAAATCTGTATTCCCAGGAATTCAAGGTGGTCCATTAATGCACGTGATCGCTGCAAAAGCAGTAGCATTTGGCGAAGCATTACAACCAGAATTCAAAGACTACGCAAAACAAATCAAATTAAATGCAGCAGCATTAGCAGATAGCTTAATTAAAGAAGGCGTGGAAATCGTTTCAGGCGGTACAGACAACCATTTATTACTATTAAACGTCAAATCATTAGGCTTAACAGGTAAAGTAGCAGAGCACTTATTAGATGAAGTAGCAATTACTACGAACAAAAACACAATTCCTTACGATACAGAAAAACCATTCGTTACTTCAGGTGTTCGTGTAGGTACAGCTGCTATCACATCTCGTGGCTTCAAAGAAGAAGATGCAATTGAAGTAGGTAAAATTATTGCATTAGTTCTTAAAAACCCAGAAGATGCAGCGACAAAAGAAGAAGCACGCAAACGTGTAGATGCGTTAACTGCAAAGTATCCTTTATACGCTTAATTCTATAGGTAACTAATCATATCCCCTTGTCAACGAGTTATGGCAAGGGGATATTTTTACATTAAATGTTTATAGAATTTTCTGAATAATATTATATAGTATGTTGAATTATTTCTACTATTTAGATTATGATAGCTATAGTTATATAGTTATAAATACGTAGTCAATTAATCATAGTAGGTGGTAGATAAATGGATGAAAGTATTGTAAAACAAACTGATATATCACGAATTTATAGGATAAAAAATATTGGAATACAGCAACAAAGAAGCTTTGTCATTATTGATTCGACTTTTAAAATATTAGATTATAATATTATCTTTAAAAAAATATTTGAACCGAATCAACTTCCAAATAATTTTTTAGATAGCGTGTACTTACAAGGTAACCAAGAAAAGCATGCGCAATTAATGTCGATTGTAACAAACAACTTTACTGGACCGATTGAAGTAATGCTAAATGGGAGAAGCTTTGTAGTGATTCAAAGTATCGCGCTTGAAAGTAATACTTTCCTTTTAGTAATAGAAAGGTCCCTAAAAACCCAGCTGATTGAATCAGAATTGAATTTTGTTAATAATATTAATGCCATTATCATGCAAGAAGACGGTTGCTTTGAAGGCAAGATGCGAGAAATTTGTAGTGAGATAGATTACTTGCTTCATACTTATACAACCTTTACATATTTAAAAAAACAAGAGATTGTTCTTATTCCTTCTGCCCGTTTTAACATTCAAGGAAATAGGGAACCTCGAGTTCTTTCAGAGGAAGAACGGAATTACCATCAGCAATTATTAACAAGGCGTAAAATGTTAGAATGGTCGTCTTTGTCACAATTAGCCATACATAATGAAACCTTTTTATATGCGGTACAACATCATGCAGCATCCTGTCGATTTATACCGGTCTATTCGTCAAATGATGAACCTATTGGCTATTTTGTTATATATGATGTATTAGCGCGTCAAGGAGATGTGTCTGATTTAGATTTTTATGAAAAACTAAGTCGAATTGTAAAATTAATTTATAAAGTTGAAATGCATGAGCAGCAAATTGAGCGGCTAACATATACAGATCCTTCAACGAATTTGCCAAGTTATATGCAATTTTTAAAAATGATTAAACGATACCGTGAAGAGCGAAAAAATGGTGTAATAAAAATTATAGAACCCGGTGAATTCTCAAAAATTGTTGAGCTATATGGACGGCCAGCTGGGGAAGAATTACTTAAAGAGCTAGGGAAACGTCTCAAAATGGTATCTTCAAGTGAAAATAGTGACATCGCACGCTTTACAAGCTCGGCATTAATTATGTATTCACCAATTGAATTTCAATCGATTATAAAAAATAAAAACTCTATTATTGATCATATTAATGAACCATTTTTAATTGAAGGACAGCAGGTGTATATTACTTTAAAGGCTGGTATTGCACCTCTTGAAGAAACGAGTCAATGCCACGATTCAATTCGCTTTGCAGAAAGTGCACTCACGAAGTCCAAGATAATTCATGGTACGCAAACAACTTATCATTTAAAACGGGCAGACCAAGATATAGAGCGGGAATTAAGTATTTTAAACCATTTTAAACAAGCAATCCGTAAAAATGACATAACAGTATATTTTCAACCGAAATTTGAACTACGGCGAGGACGAATTTTAAGTATGGAAGCTCTCGCCCGCTGGATTTCACCAGAGCTCGGCTTCGTTTCTCCAGCTGAATTTATTCCGATTGCAGAAAATGCGGGCCTTATTCGTGAACTCGAGCTACAAATTTTTGAGAAAGTATTAAAATGGCAACAACAACGCCAATATGAAGGGAAACGAAGCATACCGATTGCAGTCAACATTTCACCAGATCATTTTTATCATCCATTGTTTATTCCGACGCTCAAGGAACTTATTCAAACGTATTACGCCGATCCAAGTTTTATCATTATTGAAATAACGGAAAATATGGGGCTATTTGATTTTGAGCGAGCGCGAGCTATTTTGTATAAGTTACGGGCTTTGGGTATTTCTACAAGTGTTGATGATTTTGGGATTGGCTATTCTTCATTAAGCTATTTACAGAAATTCTCTTTCAATGAAATAAAAATTGATCAAAGTTTCTCACAAAAAATTGATGAACTTGCAACACAAACAATTGTTAAATCGATTATCCAAATTGCGCACATGTTAGATATGATTGTAGTTGCAGAAGGGGTAGAAACGCTCGAACAGGCTATAATATTAAAACAGCTCAAATGCGATGTTGTACAGGGCTACCATTATTCGAGGCCACTGCCAATTGAAGAAGCATCAAACTTATTAGATGAACAAAGGAAAAATCCATAATTTATATGGGGCAATGTAGGTAATAACAATAATTTCTGATATGCGGAGTCAAAACATTTATCCGATAGTTTTCGATAGTACGCTTTTCTGGTATACTAATTTAGATAAACAACAGTTAGGAGATGTCACAGTGAGCAAAGTATATGTATTTGACCACCCATTAATTCAACATAAGTTAACTTATATTCGAGATAAAGAAACAGGTACAAAAGAATTCCGTGAACTAGTTGACGAAGTGGCAACATTAATGGCATTTGAAATTACTCGTGATTTACCATTAGAAGAAATCGAAGTGGAAACACCAGTTACAAAAGCAAAAGCAAAAGTATTATCTGGTAAGAAAATTGCAATCGTTCCAATCTTACGTGCAGGGATCGGTATGGTAGACGGTGTTCTTAAATTAATTCCTGCTGCAAAAGTAGGTCACATCGGTCTTTACCGTGACCCAGAAACATTAAAACCAGTAGAATATTATGCAAAGCTTCCTGCTGATGTAGAAGAGCGTGATTTCATTATTGTGGATCCAATGTTAGCGACTGGTGGTTCAGCAGTAGAGGCAATCAACTCACTGAAAAAGCGCGGTGCTAAAAACATTAAATTCATGTGCTTAATTGCAGCTCCAGAAGGCGTAGAAGAAATTCAAAAACATCACTCAGATGTAGACATTTACATCGCATCTCTTGATGAAAAATTAAATGACCATGGCTATATTGTTCCAGGCTTAGGTGACGCAGGAGACCGTTTATTCGGTACAAAATAATAGAGTATTAACGCCCGTATCATCTAGCTGCGGGCGTTTTTCTTAGAAATGAAATGCTTTATTAGAAAGGACAATTAAAATGACGAAAAAATACAAAGTAATGACGATTTTTGGGACACGCCCGGAAGCCATTAAAATGGCACCACTCGTAATAGAATTGCAAAAGTATACAGATCAAATTGAATCAATCGTGACAGTAACTGCTCAGCATCGCCAAATGCTAGACCAAGTGTTAGAAACATTTAAAATTCAACCTGATTACGACTTAAACATTATGAAGGATCGTCAAACATTGGTGGATGTAGCTACAAATGCATTAATTGGTCTAGATCGTGTCATGAAAGAAGCAAAGCCGGACATCGTTTTAGTACACGGAGATACAGCTACAACATTTATCGGAAGTTTAGCTGCATTTTACAATCAAATCGCAATCGGCCACGTGGAAGCAGGGCTTCGTACTGGTAAAAAATATTCGCCATACCCAGAAGAAATGAACCGCCAGCTTACAGGCGTAATGGCTGACCTTCATTTTGCCCCAACAGAACAGTCTCGTGAAAACCTACTAAAGGAAAATAAATTAGATGAGGCAATTTTTGTTACGGGAAATACGGCGATTGATGCATTAAAAACGACAGTTAGTAAAGAATATACACATTCGGTGCTAGAAAAAATAGGCACAGATCGCATGATTTTGTTAACTGCCCACCGTCGTGAAAATTTAGGTGAACCAATGCGCAACATGTTCCGTGCTATAATGCGCTTGTTAGCAGAGCATGATGATATTCAGGTTGTCTATCCAGTACACATGAATCCAGCTGTTCGTGAAGTCGCAAATGAAATTTTAGGGGACAACCCACGTGTACATTTAATCGAACCATTAGAAGTATTCGATTTCCACAACTTTGCAGCACGTTCATTTATGATTTTAACGGATTCAGGTGGCGTACAAGAAGAAGCACCTTCATTAGGGAAGCCAGTTCTTGTTTTACGTGATACAACTGAGCGACCAGAAGGTATTGCTGCGGGTACTTTAAAGTTAGCTGGTACAGATGAGAATGTTATTTATACAATGGCGAAGGAATTATTAACAGATAAAGCAGCATATGAGGCAATGGCTCATGCATCCAACCCATACGGGGACGGATTCGCCTCTCAACGTATCGTAGAAGCGTTGTTAAAATTTGCAAATAAACAATAACAAATAACGCATCTAAAAGTACCGATTTAGAAATAAGTGGGACGTACTTTACGTTAATAGATGTCAAGATAGAAATTCGCTATTAAAATGCTAAAAAAAATTTTTTTATTAAACCAAATAATGGGAAAACAAGAAATGTGCATGAGATAGCGGATTTTTGTTAATATGAAAAAACTTAGAGTAGATTTAGTGAATATATGTACACAAATTTGTCAACAATTTGACAAGGAAATCAACGCTGTCAAGTTTTTTCTCATTACTAATTGACATCAAAAACCCCCTATTGTATGCTTACAAAGGGTAAGAATGATAAGGGTTTCGTCTAGTCTAAAGACGTTGAAACGCTTGTTATATCAAGTTTCTACTAGATTGACAGTTCAAACAAAACTTGTCAATTTGCAACGTTTTTATGCGTCTGGATTAAAGTCCGTAAAGATTAAGAGTCATTTAGAAGTATGGATTAAATGGTAACTATGGAGTAACTCTATCGTTACTATTATTTAGTACTTGTAACGGCCTCTAATTTTTGTAGTGCATTTACTATGATTAAAATTCACTTAATGGTCGATGAACACTTTCTTTACTCGAAAAATGTTTCAGGAGATTAATTGCCAATGCTAGATTTGCATCACATTTTTGCAATGCAGAAGAAAGCGTTATTTTTTTTGCTTGCTGTTTGTGCGTTAGGCTGGGGATTTTCGCCATATGATTCGATATTTGCTGGTATAGCCCTGGGTGCGTTCTTTGGTACGTATAACTTTTGGATATTGGTTCGACGTATGGAAAAATTTGACCGTTCCATTAGTGAAGGGACAAAAGTAGCATCTATCGGTACAGTACTTCGCTTCGGATCAGGTGTTGCCGCAGTCGCAATCGCAATATCGTTGCCACAATATTTTCACTTAATAAGCACGGTCATTGGGCTTATGATTCCGTACGTCTTTTTAGTAATAGAAAGAATTGTACATTACACAAAAAGCCGTTAAAGTGCAATTTGAAAGAGAGGTGAATGCAAAAATGAATCATACAGCTCCAGAGTTCGATGTGGATTTAGGCTTTATGACGCTTACGTTCAACTTATCTACTGTAATGATGCTTCTTGTCACAGCTATCGTCGTGTTTTTAATCGCTGTTATTTCAACTCGTAAATTAGCATTAAAACCAACTGGTATGCAGAACTTCATGGAATGGATTATGGATTTCGTGAAGAACATCATTAAAAGTAATATGGACTGGAAAACAGGTGGTCGATTCCATATTCTTGGAATCACGCTAATTATGTTCATCGCGGTTGCCAACTTACTTGGTTTACCATTTGGTGGTATCGCTTACGGACATGACTTATGGTGGAAATCACCAACTGCCGATCCAACAGTAACAATGACATTAGCAGCAATGGTTCTTGTATTAACACATTACTATGGTGTGAAAATGCATGGAACTGGAGGGTATACTAAAACATTCTTCCAACCAATGTCATTCATGTTCCCATTAAAGATTATCGAAGAGTTCGCGAATACGTTAACTCTTGGCCTACGTCTTTACGGTAACATTTATGCCGGTGAGATTTTAATCACTTTAATCGCCGGATTAGCAACAACAAGTGCTCTAGGCTTCGTTGGTGCAATCGTACCGATGATGGCATGGCAAGGTTTCTCGATCTTTATCGGGTTAATCCAAGCTTTCATTTTCACTATGTTAACAATGGTTTACATGGCTCACAAAGTGAGTACAGACCATTAATTATAAATTTCCGTATTCATAGCAGTGCGGTAATTTGAACCAAAAAAATACAACAATCCAAGGAGGATATTAAAATGGTAGGTTCAGTAGGTTTATTAGCAGCAGCAATCGCAATCGGTTTAGCAGCATTAGGTGCAGGTATTGGTAACGGTTTAATCGTTTCTAAAACAGTAGAAGGTATCGCTCGTCAACCAGAAGCTCGTGGCGTTCTTCAAACTACAATGTTCATCGGGGTTGCGTTAGTAGAAGCATTACCGATCATCGCAGTAGTAGTAGCATTCATCGTAATGAACCAATAATCGATAAACGATTATTATTTCCAATGGCGAAGTAGACTTCTTAATAAAAGCCTTCGCCATTACTTTTGTATAAATCAAGGTATACCCTTATTTTGCAATTTTTAACATGAAAGTAAAGAGTTACACAATATAGATTATTTAAGATCTCAAAGCTCTTGAAGGGAGTGAAACAATCGTGTTAGATTATCTAGTACTAGGAGCTGGTGCTGAAAAATTCAACACTGGCGACATCATCGCTACACTAGTTATCTTCTTAGTTTTAATGATCCTTCTTAAAAAGTTCGCTTGGGGTCCATTAATGGGCATCATGCAAGAACGTGAAGAATTAGTTGCCAACGGTATTGATGCAGCTGAAAAAGCTAAGAAAGAAACAAAAGCACTATTAGAAGAACAAAAGAGTCTTCTGAAAGAAGCTCGTACAGAAGCACAATCAATTATTGAAGGTGCTAAAAAGCAAGGCGAAGCAACTCGCGAAGAAATCGTTTCAGCTGCTCGCACTGAAGCCAATCGTTTAAAAGAGTCTGCAGTTCGTGATATCGAAGCAGAAAAAGAGAAAGCAATTGCGGCTGTTCGTGAAGAAGTCGTTTCATTATCAGTACTTGCTGCGTCTAAAGTTCTTGGGAAAGAAATTTCTGAAGCAGACAATAGCGCATTAATTAAAGAAACGATTGCGAAGGCAGGCGAAGCGAAATGAGTCAATCGACTGTAGCAAATCGTTATGCACAAGCAATTTTCGAGTCAGCACAACAACAAAACATTCTTGCTGAAGTAGGTTCAGATTTACAAGAGCTTAAAAAGGTATTAGCTTCAAACGATGAGTTTTTTGCATTACTTAGTGCTCCAAAAATCTCTTCTGACCGCAAGAAAGAGCTTGTTGCTCAAATTTTATCTGGCGCTCAACCAATCGTTGTAAACATGATTCAATTCTTAATTGAAAAGAAACGTTTAAATGAATTAACGGCTGTAGCTGATCAGTTCCAAGCATTAGCAGCTGCTGCCCAAGGCACTGCAGATGCAAAAGTATACTCTACTCGCGAATTAACAGCTGAAGAACGTGCAGAAGTTTCTGCCGCATTTGCTAAATTAGTGGGTAAAGAGCAACTTAACATTACAAACATTATCGATGCGTCATTAATTGGTGGCGTACGCGTTCAAATCGGCAACTATATTTTTGACAGCACTGTAGCTTCTAAGCTAGAAGGCTTAAAACGTGTATTAGTCGGCTAAATTTTAAGAAATGTGAGAGGTGAACATACATGGGCATCAAAGCTGAAGAAATCAGCAGTCTGATTAAGCAGCAGATTGAAGGTTATCAATCGGAATTAAAAGTAAGCGAAGTAGGTACAGTTATCACTGTTGGTGACGGTATCGCTCGTGCTCATGGCCTCGACAACGCCATGGCTGGAGAGCTTTTAGAGTTCTCAAACGGTGTTATGGGTATGGCACAAAACCTAGAAGAAGGTAACGTAGGTATCGTTATTTTAGGTGACTACCTAGACATCAAAGAAGGCGATGAGGTTCGTCGTACAGGTCGTATTATGGAAGTACCAGTTGGTGAAGAACTAATTGGTCGTGTTGTAAACCCACTTGGTATGCCAGTGGATGGATTAGGTCCAATCAACACAACAAAATCTCGTCCAATCGAAAGTCCAGCTTTCGGTGTAATGGCACGTAAATCAGTACATGAGCCATTACAAACTGGTATCAAAGCGATCGACGCTTTAGTACCAATCGGTCGTGGTCAACGTGAGTTAATCATCGGTGACCGTCAAGTTGGTAAAACATCGGTAGCAATCGATACAATCTTAAACCAACAAGGCGAAGACATGATTTGTATCTATGTAGCAATCGGACAAAAAGAATCAACTGTACGTAACGTAGTTGAAACTTTCCGTAAGCACGGTGCATTAGATTACACAATCGTAGTGACTGCATCAGCATCACAACCAGCGCCATTATTATTCTTAGCACCATTTGCTGGTGTATCAATGGCAGAGGAATTCATGTTACAAGGTAAACACGTTTTAATCGTGTATGATGACTTAACAAAACAAGCATCAGCTTACCGTGAACTTTCACTTCTTCTACGCCGTCCTCCAGGTCGTGAAGCATACCCTGGTGACGTATTCTACTTACACAGCCGTTTATTAGAGCGTGCTGCGAAGCTAAACGAAACTTACAAAAACGGTTCTATTACGGCGCTTCCATTCGTTGAAACGCAAGCGGGCGATATCTCTGCATATATCCCAACAAACGTAATTTCTATTACAGATGGTCAGATCTTCTTACAATCTGATTTATTCAACTCTGGTGTACGTCCAGCAATTAACGCTGGTTTATCAGTATCACGTGTAGGTGGTTCTGCTCAAATCAAAGCGATGAAAAAAGTAGCTGGTACATTACGTCTTGACTTAGCAGCATTCCGTGAGTTAGAGTCATTCGCTCAATTCGGTTCTGACTTAGACGCTATCACACTTGCTAAATTAGAGCGTGGTAAACGTACAGTTGAAGTTTTAAAACAAGACTTAAACAAACCATTAAAAGTTGAAAAACAAGTTGCGATCCTTTATGCATTAACTAAAGGTCACTTAGATGATATTCCAGTACAAGACATCGTTCGTTTTGAAAACGAATTCTTAAGCTGGTTAGATTCAAACCACACAAACGTTTTAGATCACGTTCGTACTACTAAAGAACTTGCTCCAGACGCAGAGTACGTAGAAGCGATTAACGCATTCAAAAAAACTTTCGCAAAATCTGAGTAAGAATTGAACAGCTTTTCACGTAAAGCCAAGTTTGCGTGAAAGGCTGGACAACTCTTTTTTGGTCGATAAGAACTTGATAAAAATCAAAAGGTGGTGAAATACCAGTGGTAAACTTACGCGAAATTAAAGGTCGTATTAACTCTACAAAGTCAACGAAACAAATTACTAAAGCAATGCAGATGGTTTCTTCTTCAAAGTTACGTCGTGCAGAGCAAAACGCTAAAGCTTATGTTCCTTACATGGAAAAGATCCAAGACGTAGTAGGCGCAATCGCATCAGGTACAAAAGACAGTGGGCATCCTATGCTAACTTCTCGTCCTGTAAAGAAAACAGCTTACTTAGTAATTGGTTCTGACCGTGGTCTAGCAGGTGCATACAACTCAAGTATCCTACGTGAAGTACAACGCACAATTAATGAGCGTCACAAATCGAAGGATGAGTATGTTGTTTTAGCAGTAGGTCGTGTTGTTCGTGATTACTTTGTAAAGCGTGGACACAATGTTATCGCAGATGTAGTTGCTCTACCAGACCAACCGTCATTTGCTGATATTAAAGAAATCGCTCGTAATGCTGTTGGTATGTTCATTGATGGTACGTATGATGAACTTTATATGTACTACAATCACTTCGTATCTGCAATTGCAAACGAAGTGACTGTGAAAAAAGTTCTTCCTTTAACTGATATTGCACCTTCAACAAGCAATGCTTCATATGAATTCGAGCCATCAGGCGAAGCAATTTTAGAAGTATTACTTCCTCAATATGCGGAAAGCTTAATTTACGGCGCGTTATTAGACGGAAAAGCGAGTGAACATTCAGCGCGTATGACAGCAATGAAAAACGCTACAGACAATGCCAACGATCTTATTGCAGATTTATCTCTACAATATAACCGTGCACGTCAAGCGGCGATTACACAAGAAATTACAGAAATCGTTGGTGGAGCTGCTGCCTTAGAATAGGCTGCAACTTTACCAACGTCGTATAAGAATACGATAGGAGGGTACACAGTAATGAACAAAGGACACGTTCTTCAGGTAATGGGTCCAGTAGTAGACGTAAAGTTTGCTAATGGTGAATTACCAGCAATTTATAACGCATTAACAGTTACAATCGAACGTCCTAATGAAGCTCCAACTACTCTTGCATTAGAAGTAGCGCTTCACTTAGGTGACGATTCTGTTCGTACGATTGCCATGTCATCTACTGACGGTTTACAACGTGGAGCAGAAGTAACAAATTCAGGAGCACCAATCTCAGTACCAGTTGGTGAAGCTACATTAGGTCGCGTATTCAACGTACTTGGTGAAGTTATCGACTTAGGCGAAGAGATTCCTGCTGAAGTTCGTCGTGATTCAATTCACCGCGAAGCTCCAACATTCGATCAATTATCAACTACTGTAGAAATCCTTGAAACAGGTATCAAAGTAGTAGACTTATTAGCACCATACATCAAAGGTGGTAAAATCGGTCTATTCGGTGGTGCCGGTGTAGGTAAAACAGTATTAATCCAAGAATTAATTAATAACATCGCACAAGAGCACGCTGGTATTTCAGTATTCGCGGGTGTAGGTGAGCGTACTCGTGAGGGTAACGACTTATTCTTCGAAATGACTGATTCAGGCGTAATCAAACAAACTGCGATGGTATTCGGACAAATGAATGAACCACCAGGTGCACGTATGCGTGTTGCTTTAACTGGTTTAACAATGGCTGAATTCTTCCGTGATGAGCAAGGTGCAGACGTACTTTTATTCATCGACAACATCTTCCGTTTCACACAAGCAGGTTCTGAGGTTTCTGCCTTATTAGGTCGTATGCCTTCAGCAGTAGGTTACCAACCAACACTTGCTACAGAAATGGGTAAATTACAAGAGCGTATTACATCTACAACTAAAGGTTCTGTTACTTCTATTCAAGCGATTTATGTACCAGCCGATGACTATACTGACCCGGCTCCAGCTACAACTTTCGCCCACTTAGATGCAACAACTAACCTTGAGCGTAAATTATCTGAAATGGGTATCTACCCTGCGGTTGACCCATTAGCTTCGACTTCTCGTGCATTATCACCAGAAATCGTTGGTCCAGAACACTACGCAATTGCAACTGGTGTTCAACGTACAATCCAACGTTACCGTGAGTTACAAGATATCATCGCAATCTTAGGTATGGATGAATTATCTGACGAAGATAAACAAACAGTAGAACGTGCTCGTCGTATCCAGTTCTTCTTATCTCAAAACTTCCACGTAGCGGAGCAATTCACTGGTCAAAAAGGTTCTTATGTACCGGTTAAAGAAACTGTTCGTTCATTCAAGGAAATCCTTGATGGCAAATGGGATCACTTACCAGAAGATGCTTTCCGTTTAGTTGGATCTATTGATGAAGTAGTAGCGAAAGCTAAAGAAATGGGCGTACAAGTTTAATTAGCTGACGAGGAGGAAAAAATATGAAGACAGTTACAGTCAATATTGTCACTCCCGACGGCCCAGTATACGATTCAGAGGTATCGATGGTTATCGCTAAAACAACTTCAGGTGAAATTGGTGTCTTAGCTGGCCATATTCCAATGGTTGCTCCACTTGCAATTGGTGCAGTGAAGCTTAAAAAAGCAGATGGCACTACTGAACTTGCAGCAATTAGCGGCGGTTTCATTGAAGTACGTCCTGAGAAAATTTCGATTTTAGCTCCTTCTGCTGAAGTTGCTTCTTCAATCGACGTTGCGCGCGCTAAAGAATCTTTAGCCCGTGCTGAAGGTCGCCTTCAAAAGAAACAAGATGACATCGATTTCAAACGTGCTGATTTAGCATTAAAACGTGCGTTGAATCGTATCAACGTTCATGAGGGTAATATCTAATTTGATTTTAAGCGGGCAGAGCAATCTGCCCGCTTTTTTAATAAGTATGAAGAAGGGATGATGGCATTGGATTTATATGCACAAGCAGCTCAACAGGCAATAATGAACATATCCGCATATATCATATTTATTGGGATATCATTTTATGCCCTACAAGGATTAAGAATTGAACAGTTGTTTAAAAAAGGAAAAACGTTCCAAATTAAATTATTTTATATTATAATGAGTATTGTGCTTGGTTCTACAGTAGCAGATTTTTTTGTTAATTTTTTGACCTGGTCCCAAACTATCCCCTTTATTTTCAATTGACTGCATATTATTGATTACTAATTTAATTTTTATAGGAGGGAACAATGGCTTGTTTTTCTCTATAAAAATTAAAATTTCCTAGGAAATATTATATGTTTGTAAACTTGCTTAATGTGGGTAGTAACCTAGGAAGATATTTTTCTACGAATTTCTATCTATTCACACTAAATTGTTCTGCTGCGTATTATAAATTAATAGCCATTTCTGCGAATTTAGATTAAAATAGTGATTTGGGTGCTTGAATAACTGCCCCATACAATGTAAGATGATTTTTGTGTGTGAAAATTGAAGTCAAATGAAATTTAAAATAAAGTAAACGAACTTATAAATTTGTATATGAGAATCGAATTCGGAGGGACGAATTGTGGAGAGAATTATTGTTACTGGGGGTCAGACGCTAAAAGGAACGGTACGCGTTGAAGGTGCCAAAAATGCTGTATTACCAATTTTAGCTGCTTCTCTATTAGCTTCAAAAGATAAAAATATAATAAAAGATGTACCAAACTTAGCAGATGTAAGTACTATTGGCGAAGTTTTAAAAAGCTTAAATGCAATTGTTGATTATAAAGTAGATCAAAATGAAATGATTATCGATACTTCAATGAAGCTTTCAAGTGAAGCGCAATTTGAGTTTGTAAGCAAAATGCGTGCCTCGATTTTAGTAATGGGTTCACTTTTAGCACGTAATGGGTTTGCTCGCGTAGCATTACCAGGAGGCTGTGCAATTGGATCACGTCCAATCGAGCTACACTTAAAAGGCTTTGAAGCAATGGGAGCGGAGATTTCATTTGGTCATGGCTACGTAGAAGCTAAAGTAAACGGCGATTTAAAAGGTGCAGAGATTTACTTAGATTTCCCAAGTGTAGGTGCTACTGAAAATATTATGACGGCAGCAGCATTAGCAAAAGGAACGACAATTATTGAGAATGCAGCGAAAGAGCCTGAAATAGTAGATTTAGCAAACTTCATTAATGGAATGGGTGGCCGAGTATTTGGTGCAGGTACGGACACAATTCGTATTGAAGGTGTAGAAGAGTTAAAAGGTTGCGAGCATTATATTATTCCAGACCGTATTGAAGCAGGAACGTTCATGGTCGCAGCAGCGATTACTCGTGGGGATGTATTCATTGAAAATGCGGTTCCAGAGCATTTGACAGCCGTAATCGCAAAAATGCGAGAAATGGGTATTGAAGTGACGGAAGAAGAAGAAGGCATTCGTGTGCGCGCAAATGACCCACTAAAAGCTGTGGATATTAAGACAATGCCACACCCTGGTTTCCCGACAGATATGCAATCCCAATTGATGGCTTTAATGTTAACGGCGGAAGGTACGAGTATAATTACAGAAACTGTTTTTGAAAATCGCTTTATGCACGTGGAAGAATTCCGACGTATGAACGCTGATGCGAAAATTGAAGGTCGCTCTGTATTTATTGAAGGCGGTAAATCGTTACAAGGCGCAGAAGTATCGGCTACTGATTTACGCGCCGCAGCTGCACTTATTCTTACTGGTTTAGTTTCAAACGGTGTAACACGTGTTACAAAGCTACACCATTTAGATCGTGGCTATGTGGACTTCCATAAAAAATTAGCTGCACTAGGTGCAAACATCGAACGTGTTGAAACAGAAGATAAAGTTGTAGAAGAAAAAATCGTAACTGCATAATTTGATAGATGAGCATTCGGGGAAGGTTATTTTTCCGAATGCTTTTTTCATTAGTTAATAGATTGCCTGCTATAAGGGAACATTTACTTTTTACTATCATATGCATGTTTAAAAAAATCATACATACATTGTGATATGAAAAAATTGATTATATGTTTACTACTATGTTTATTACTATTTTTGTTGCCACTGTATTTTTTGAGAAGTAATGAAGAACAATCCTCCATCGTTGCTCCTCCAGTTGAAAGTTGTACATTAACGATAAAAGTCAACGGGCAAGAAGTTGAGCTAAATGACTATTTAATTGGTGTACTTGCTGGAGAAATGCCAGTAAGTTTTCATGAGGAAGCTTTGAAGGCACAGGCTATTGCTGCTCGAACATATGCATTAAAGCAAACGGATACTGGTAAGAAAGAAATCCAATCAACTACAGCGCATCAAGTATTTAATACGGCCGAAACACGCCAACAAAAATGGAAAACGGCTTTTGCAGCAAACGAAAATAAATTAGCACAAGCTGTGAAAGAAACGGACAATCAAGTATTAATGTATGAAGGACAACTTATAACAGCAATGTTCCACTCTACCTCTATTAAACAAACAGAATCTGCCGAAAATTATAGCGGAAGTAACATACCGTATCTTCAAGCTGTTTTCTCACCCGAGCAACGCCCTGCAGAACAAGTTTTATTTACTTTTAAAGAACTCAATCAACTTCTAAAGCAAAGCTTTAATTCTAAGCATTATCAAAACGCAAAAATTATTCGTAATGATTCAAATCGCGTAGAAGAAATCGAAATAAATGGAAAGAAGTGGTCTGGAAGAGACTTTAGGGAGCAGTTAAATTTACGCTCTACTAATTTTACTTGGAAATGGTCGACACAAGGGGTGAGTGTGACGACATTGGGCTTTGGGCACGGAGTTGGAATGAGCCAGTACGGAGCAGACACGATGGCCCAAAATGGACAAACAGCAGAACAAATTTTAGCGCATTACTACCCAGGAACAAAGCTAGAAAAAATGAATTTTTGTACAAAATAGAAAAATCTTCTAATGAAGGTGTTTAAATTTTCTCAAACCGGTCTACACTTCCATTTGAGGTGATGAAAATGAGAGAAGATAAACAAAAACCTTCTCAAAAGCCGGTCATGCAGCGACCATGGTTTTGGCCAGTCGTTTATAGTGGCATGGCATTGATGATTGTGGCAGTTATTTTAAGTTTTAATCAAGTATATGAAAGTCAGCAAGAGGAAGCTGTTCCGGAAGAAGCATCTTCACAGGGACAAAACTTAATTTCTACGTCAACGAAGGAAGAATCGTTGAAGTATCCTTTTAAAGAAGAGTTTTTAAATGAAGTTGCGATTTTGCAGGATTATTATGATGTAAGTGCTGACGAAGCATCACGTGAAAATGCATTAGTCGTGTTTAACCAAGTGTATACAATGTCTACAGGCTTATCGATTGCGATTAATAGCGAACCTTTTGAGGTAGTCGCAGCGATGAGTGGAGAAGTCGCAGAAGTGAAAATGGATGATTTCACAGGCAATACGATTACAATTAATCATCCAAACGGTATGCAAACTCGTTATCACTCGGTAGCCGACATTCTTGTTAAAGAAGGCGACCAAGTATCACAAGGTGAGCAAATTGCCACTTCGCAGGAAAATGAGGCAAATCCTGCAGTAGGTATTCACTTACACTTTGAAGTATTAGAACAAGGTGTCGTTGTCAACCCAAGAAAATATTTATCATTTTAAATGATCTCGAAATCCTTCGAATAAACAAAGCAATTGAATCATAAGGTGAAGCATAAAGGGAAACTTCTATCAGTGGGGGATTTAAAATCCCACACAGATAGTGAGATTTCACCTATCGGGCCTTATTGAATTGCTTTTTTATACTCGGTGGAGAGGGAGAGATTGTGCACGAACATATTCGGCATCGTTGCGTTCGATTGGGAGAACTGTTGATAGAGACCGGAGAAACGGTGCGTGCACTTGCTAAAATGACTGGTTTTTCTAAAAGCACAGTACACAAAGATTTGACAGAACGATTAAGACAAGTGAATGAACCACTCGCCTATCAAGTTCAGCAAGTGTTAGCGTACAATAAATCGATTCGCCATTTGCGTGGAGGTGAAGCGACACGAAAGAAGTGGATTTCCAAGCAATTTCAAAAAAGCATTTAGATTGCGCAAATCAGCATTCTAAATGCTTTTTTGAGCTATATGAAAGTAAGAGCTTGCTCGAAAGAATCAAGAAGAGGACTAGCGCATAATGTTATTATTAACTTGTGCTTTTCAATAGACGACATTTCATAAAATTTTTCCAATAAAATACCTATTAAAGGAAATTACTTGCCATAAATTTAGATGTAATTCACTACCCTTTATGATAAAATAAATAAGATAAAGTAGTATAGGATACGTATACATGTTGGAATCGGTGGAAGGAGAATAAACAAACATGTTTTCTAAAGATATTGGAATCGATTTAGGAACTGCAAATGTGTTGATCCACGTTAAAGGAAAAGGCATTGTTCTAAATGAACCGTCAGTAGTGGCAATTGATAAAAAAACAAATAAAGTACTAGCTGTAGGTGAAGAGGCGCGTCAAATGGTGGGACGTACACCAGGCAACATTATCGCGATTCGCCCATTAAAGGATGGGGTAATCGCTGACTTTGACGTTACAGAGGCAATGTTAAAGCATTTCATCAATAAGCTAGATGTAAAAGGCTTTTTATCCAAGCCACGCATTTTAATTTGCTGTCCGACAAATATTACAAGTGTAGAGCAAAAAGCTATTCGTGAAGCAGCTGAAAAATCAGGTGGCAAAAAAGTATACTTAGAAGAAGAGCCAAAAGTGGCAGCAATCGGAGCGGGTATGGACATTTTCCAGCCAAGCGGCAATATGGTAGTAGATATTGGTGGCGGAACAACAGATGTAGCGGTATTGTCAATGGGGGATATTGTAACAAGTGAATCAATCAAGGTCGCAGGTGACGTATTCGATAATGACATCTTGCAATACATAAAGAAAGAATACAAGCTCCTAATTGGTGAGCGTACATCAGAAAGTATTAAAATAACAATCGGCACAGTATTCCCTGGAGGACGTAACGAATCTATGGAGATACGTGGTCGTGATATGGTGACAGGCTTACCTCGTACAATTGAAATCAATTCTGATGAGATTGAGCATGCACTCCGTGAATCAGTTGGCATGATTGTTCAAGCGGCCAAAAATGTATTAGAAAAAACGCCACCTGAATTATCTGCAGATATTATTGACCGAGGGGTAATTATTACAGGTGGCGGTGCATTATTACATGGAATGGATCAGCTTTTAATCGAAGAGTTAAAGGTACCGGTATTTATCGCAGAAAATCCGATGAATTGTGTAGCACTAGGAACTGGTATTATGCTAGATAATATCGACCGTGCTGTAGGGATAAAGTAGTCACTCGTTACAAATAGCTAATATTTGAGTAAAACCTACCGATATTATATAAATATAATTTATTCGAGGTGAAATCGATGTTTAAAGGTTTTTATACGGTTGCAACAGGAATGGTTGCACAGCAACGTAAGACAGAAATTTTAACAAACAACATGGCGAATGCCAAAACACCAGGTTTTAAATCAGATCAAACGACTATTCGTTCATTTCCAGACATGTTAATGTCAGCAGTGAGTTCGACAACGATTCCGACAGAAAACGGCTTTGCTTTAAAAAAGTTAAATACAGTAGGTTCGTTAAATGCGGGTGTATATTTACAAGAAACGCTTCCGAACCAAACTCAAGGGCAAATTTATTCAACAGGGTTAACAACAGACGTAGCGTTAATTGATCGTACATTACCAATTGATGCTGCTTCAGGAAATTCTGGTGCAATTTTCTTCCGTCTTGAAAACGAAAATGGTACAGAAGCGTATACGCGCAATGGTAACTTTACACTTGATGGTCAAGGGAACTTAGTGAATCCACAAGGCTTATATGTACTCGATTCAACTGGAGAGCGTCTACAATTTACAAATGATAATATTCGTATTACTCCAGAAGGTGCGATTTTTGATGAAAACGATGTGCAAGTTGGAACATTAGGGGTAGCATTCTCTGCAAACCCTGACGTACTTGTAAAGCGTGACAATGGTCTTTTCAATACACTTGATGGTGTTGCATTACCATCTGCATACGGACAAGCTGGCGTACAGTTTTCAATGCAGCAGCAATACTTAGAAGGCTCGAATGTTGACTCTGCTAAAGCAATGACAGACTTAATGACTGCGTATCGTGCATTCGAAGCGAATCAAAAAGTATTACAGGCGTATGATAAGAGTATGGACAAGGCTGTAAATGAAATCGGACGTGTCTAAAGCTTAAATTGTTAAGTGCACTATGTATAATCACGTACGTTGCATTCAATTGTTTTCAATAGGCTATTCACCGTATAATAGGAGGTACGAACATGTTACGTACAATGGTTACTGCGACAAATACATTGTCACAAATTCAACACCAACTAGATTCAATTGGTTCAAATATCGCCAATAGCAATACACATGGCTATAAGGCGCAACAAGCAAACTTCACAGAAATGCTGTACCAGCAATTTGAAAACGATAAATATGACAAAACACTACGTCAAACACCAGTAGGAATTCGTTATGGTGTTGGTGCTCAAATCGGTCAAATTCAATCGAACCAAACACAAGGCTCGATTCAAATGACAGAACGTGATTTAGATTTTGCTTTAACAACTAAAAATCAATATTTTAACGTATTAATGCGTGATGAAGCAGGGCAGGAGCGTATGGCATATACGCGTAACGGTAGCTTTTATGTTACACCAACTGAGCCTGGAATTGTTACACTAGTGAACAGTGACGGCTATCAAGTAGCGGACGCAAACGGGCAGCCGATTACATTCCCAGATAATGTACAACAATTTACTATGAGTACAGATGGTACACTTGTAGTGAACTATCCAAACGGTCAAACACAGAACTTCCAATTAGGGATTACGTCATTACAAAAGCCGCAAATTATGGAAAACTTGCAAGGTGGTACATATATTGGCTTACCTGAAAACCTAGAGGAATTAGGCTATACAGAGGCAGAGATTTTAACGAATTTACAAGGGGCAAATCGTCAAGTTGGCATTCAAAAAGGTGCGTTAGAAATGTCGAATGTTGACGTATCAAAAGAAATGACAAACTTAATTCAAGCACAGCGTTCTTACCAATTCAATACGCGTGCAATTTCAATTGCAGATCAAATGCTTGGATTAATTAACGGCATTCGCTAACGAACAGGCTTTAAAAGGGAGAAAGAGTTATGACAAATGAGTCTGATAGACGAGCGGTGCAGCCAGATCCAACACCTGTTAAGAAAAGACGTAGCATAAAGGAAGAGCCGAAAACGGATCAGCCTATTCGCTGGGTCCAGCTTCGTCTCATTCCCATTTGGCTTCGCGTCATTCTCGTTGCCATTTTATTTTTTGTTGTGGCGGCAGTGGGGCTAACTATAGGTTACAGTTTTATTGGTGATGGTGAAGCCGGTGATGCGCTAAAGTGGAGTACATGGCAACATATACTCGATATTATGAGTGGTAAATAAAAAGTAAAGCGTCTTTTTAAAAAAGGCGCTTTTACTAGCTTTATATTTAGTCTAATTAAGCAAATATACATAAAGGGAAATTAAAATAAATACGGATTTCTATATCCTGTAGTTATATTTCACCAATCAGGTAATATCCGTTTAAAACGGGTCAATGCATCAAACAAAGGGGAGATTTTCATGAACGCAGAGCAAATTCAAGGAGTATTACCACATCGCTATCCATTTTTATTCGTTGATCGCATATTAGAGATCGAGGAAGGAAAACGCGCAGTTGGTATAAAAAATGTTTCCATTAATGAAGAATTTTTTAAGGGGCATTTCCCAGGCTATCCTGTAATGCCAGGAGTTTTAATCGTTGAAGCACTTGCACAAGTAGGCGGAGTTGCTTTATTAAATGCACCAGATTATAAAGGACGACTTGTTTTTTTAACGGGTGTTGATAATTGTCGATTTAAACGACAAGTTGTGCCTGGAGATCAGTTAAAGCTTGAAGTTGAGTTTATTAAGCTACGTGGGCAAATGGGAAAAGGACGTGGCTTAGCGACAGTGGATGGCGAGTTAGTTTGTGAATGTGAAATTTTATTTGCAATCGGTCCAGAACAACCAAAATGACCTGATTTGCAATTCTATCGTAAAGATTATAAAATATAAAGGTTGAATAAAATCTTTGTCTAGGAACAATGAGCGAAGTTTGGCTTTAAACGTAGGAGGTTCTAAAATAGATGTATAAACAACTGTCTTCAGGCGTAAAAATTAGTATTACACGATCAATCTCGACATCGTTTGAAGCGTATTTAGCGAGCATTGGTTGGGATGAGACTAAATTCTCTATGGAAGATTTTATGGCGAGCTGGCAAAGTTATTTCAAAGATAATGCTGCTTGGATCGATAAAGTACCTCAAGATGTTTTATTGAGCACTGAGTTCCATGAAGAAATTGCCAAAAAAATTGATGAGGTCATTTCAAAAATTTTAAATGAAGAGCCAACAGAAAAGCAAAAGAAAGAAATCGCAAAGCTGCAAAAAAAGTTAGGTACAAACTACCAATTTGATTGCAAAGCAGAAGCCGCTTATGTTGAACAACTCTTAAAAGATAAATTAAAATAACACATTTTTATTTAGGATAGATCCTTCCTTTCCCGGGCAATCTATGTACGATCACTTTTGGTGATTGACTTTGATCGCATATCTGAAAGGAGGGATTTTTTTATGAAGAAATCAACGCTTTTTGTTGCCATCTTATCACTTTCGTTATTAGCAGGGTGTAACTGGAATGACAACAAAGATAATGCTGCCACACCAGTACGAGATGTAGAAAATGGTGTGAATGATGTCATGGATGACACACGTGATGCAGTCGATGACACAATTGATGCGGTAGATCCGAATGCGCCTCGTAATGGAAATGGTCAAATAAATGAGGGGACAATTAACAACGACCTCAACAGACCAAATGGTACAAGTGGGCCAAATGTTGATAATGGTGTAACCGCTCCAGGTGCTCCGTCCGTTAACACAGAAGACATTATCGAGGACAAAAAAGATCGAAATGATAAAGATAATGTAGATAACCATTAATATGAGAAAAGGAGCAAACACAAAACTTGTTTTGAGTTCGCTCCTTTTTTCTATAAAAGAAAAAGGACAAATTATACAGTGAAAGGGTGAGTTCCATTCCACCGTTTCACGTTAATTTGTCGCTACCTTGTAAATTTTCAAGCTTTTCATTACGTTCTTTTAAGGATGGGCGCTCCCGCATACCCTTTTCAAAAGCTTCAAGCAATTCATCATTACGCAAGCCATTTTTGAGTAAGTTAGATAGCAATTGCTCAGCATATTTTTTACGTTGTGCCTTCAAACGCCCTTTTAAGAGAACCGAAATCTTGTCACCGATATCCGTCAAAGAGTGGACGACAACAGAAAAGGGAGCCGGCTCATTGTCAGGTAAAGAAATGACCGCTCGCGCCTCAAGTAATTCTCCAGAGACAATATAATCATTAAAAACTTCACGGTATTCAGATGCTGTGTAGACTTCTAAAACCCAAGTTTGATGGCTATTTTCCTGATTAATAATAATGCCATCGATTAAAGGGAAATTTTTATTTTCTCCATCTAAAAATAAATCAAAAGAAAGCATTTTAAAGGTTTTCAAATTTATTGCACCCCCGCACCATTCTTATTCTTAAGTATAACATAGTAAAATAGCGAAACTGTTAAAATGCCACAGCAAGTTTTCGACATAAAACCAGCCTTGTTGCATAATTTATACATAAATTGACTTTTATAAAAAATCTGCGGAAAATCATTTTTTAATGCCGAAAAGTCCCGATTAGTCATTTTTCGGCTTTTGCTAAAATAAAACTCCCTCGATTATGATGAAGTCATCTCAAAAAGAAGGGAGGTAGAGCAATGAACCAAGTCGGACTCGTCGGTAGAATTACAAAGGACCCAGTACTGAAGCAGCTGTCAGAGGAACGGCATCATACAAACTTTGTCCTTGCGATTAATCGTAGCTTTAAAAATAGCCAAGGAACCATTGATGCGGATTTCATTTTTTGCGTAGCTAATGGGAAAATGGCAGAGCATATCGTCAAATATTGCGGGAAAGGATCCTTAGTTGGCGTAAATGGTCGAATTCAAACTCGTTCGTACTTAAATCGAGACAACCAAAAGGTATATACAACGGAAATTGTTATAGAGGATGTCCGATTTTATGCATTAAAATCTCCAGGTGTAGTCGATCGCATTGAGCAGGAAAAACCAATACCAGTAGATTTTATGCTACCCGAAGTTGAGGATCCACTGCCACTCGTACAGGTGTAACTGTTTTAGCAAGTAGTCAATTCATACAAAGCAAATCCCCCACTTAACTAATCGAATCCTGGAGGTGAAGTGAAAAATCTGCTGTTTGACCGCGCAGTAGGAACCATTCATTTTCTTTGCTTTACGAATTCGAGCGCGTAAAGCAAACCCAATCCAACACAATTGAATATAGTAGTGATGAAGTAAGCAAAAAGAGTCTACTTCATGGCGTTAAAGTAGACTCTTCTTTTTTACATTATTTGATCTTCGCCGTATCAAGCAGCATCAAATCCATTAGTTCTGTATCATCTAATTCAGTCAACCATTTACTTGATTGAATGAGTTCCTCAGATAATGCAGATTTCAAAGTAATCATTTTATCAATTTTTTCCTCGACCGTTCCAATCGTTATAAACTTATGCACTTGAACAAATTGTGTTTGTCCGATACGATAAGCCCTGTCTGTTGCCTGGTTTTCCACTGCAGGATTCCACCAACGATCGGCATGAAGTACATGGTTGGCTGCCGTTAAATTAAGTCCAGTTCCGCCCGCCTTAAGCGACAAGAGGAATACAGGGAACTCGCCAGCCTGAAAAGCATCGACTAAGCGATCTCGCTGTTGTTTTGGCATACTCCCCGTTAAGAATGGTGCATCCACATCATATAGTTCAGCCAAACAATGCTGAATTAACTTGCCCATTCCGATATACTGTGTGAAAATTAGACATTGTTCACCATTATTAATAATTTCCTTCGTAATTTCAAGAATACGCTTTAATTTTACAGAACGATTCATCATTGATTGCGCATCGTCGAATGGTTCTTTTAAATAAAGCGCCGGATGATTACATAGCTGTTTCAATTTATTGAGCATTTTTAAAATTTTACCCTTTTTCTCGAAGCCGGAAATTTCCTCAAGTTGAGACAACGTATCTTGAATATAGCCTTCATATAATGCGGCCTGCTCGGTCGTAAGTGCACAGTATTCTTGAGACTCTTGTTTATCAGGCAAATTCAGCTGTAATTCCGGATCACGCTTTGAACGACGTAATAAAAACGGACGAATTTTCATACGCAATATACGCTTATGCGATTCGGATTCATCGCGCTCAATCGGAAAAATATACTGCTCTGAAAACTTACCAAAGCTTCCTAAATAGCCTTTATGAATAAAGTCAAAAATCGCCCAAAGCTCGGATAGACGGTTTTCTACCGGGGTCCCGGTTAGCGCGATATGGTGAATACCATTCAGTTTACGAATGGCACGCGACTGCATCGTTTGCATATTTTTAATGTTTTGCGCCTCATCTAGAGCAATGGTTGACCATTCAACCGGTTGTAAATCATCAGCATCCTGTGTTACAGTCCCATAGGTTGATAGCACAATGTGAGGACGTTTTGTTGATAAATAATTAGTTAATTCTTCACCTTTTAAACGACGTGCACCGTAATGCGTGTACACTTCTAAATCGGGAGCGAAGCGCAATAATTCCTTTTGCCAGTTACCGACTACCGATGTTGGGCATACAATAAGTGAAGGCTTCTGTTCTTGTAATGTTTGAACAGTATGCAGTATATACGTAATGAGCTGAATCGTTTTGCCAAGCCCCATATCGTCGGCTAAACAAGCACCAAACTTTTGCTCCCGCATAAATACGAGCCATTCAAAGCCCTCTTGTTGATAAGGGCGTAGCTGGGCATGGAGCTTTGTCGGTACACTTACAGGAGGCAGCCCCTTTTTGTTTTGTAGCTGTTCGACATAAGCAGCAAGAGATTGCTGCATTTCAAAGGCAAATAACGGATCATCACGCTCAGCGTCATCCAAATCATCATCCTCGTAAGGAACCGATAATGTCTCTGGTAGCTCACGGAATAATAGATCACGTACAGTCCAATTTTCTTCATCGGCTTGATCCATGAGCTCACGCATTTCATTTAGCCAATCCGCATCAATTCGGAACCACTCAGCCCCAACACGTACAAATTCACGCTTTTCCTCAACAAGCTTTCGAAATTGCTCTGCAGAAATTTCCTCACCATTCATTGAAAACTGCCATTTGAATGTCAAAATATCATCCATACCTGCCACACTTCGCGAAGATTGATTGTTTGCACTTACGCGTACGCGCATTTTCGACTGCTTTAACTCTTTTAGCCAAGCGGGTAGGATAACGTCGAAGCCCATTGCTTGTAATTTCGCCAAATCTTGACGTAAAAATTCTCGCACTTGTGCGTCTGAAAATTCCACACGAATAAAGTTCGAGGCACTAGCATCTAATTGAATTAAATCCATCATTTGAAGTTGCACTTGCTCAATATCGTGTGCAATCGTAAACCACTTTTTCGGTAATGCTTCTACAATTGGCAATTTTCGTTTATTTGCGGCCGGTGTCCAGTGCTTAACGGACCCTGCACCCGTTAAAACGGTTTCTAATATCCAGTGCTCTTTATCTTCCTCTGGCTCACTTAAACGGAAGGATAGTTTAACACCATCAAATGAATGTGATGTTTGCATAGGCCAGCCACCGTTTTGAAAATACGGTACGAGAGAGAGCGCTTCCTCTATTGTAAGTCCAGCAGCTGCGAGTTTTTGTTCGACGGCATGCTGTAATAGCGGTTGCTCAAAGGTAAAGTGATCTTCTGAAATGTGAGCGTGCTGCCATAAAGAAGAGGAATTCCATGCAGGCAATGCTTGTTGGATCGCATGAAACGCTTGATTTGTCCCAGCATCCATCGCTTCAAAGTCAAGAAATGGATGTTTAAAAGTAGGAGACAGCACGTCCATTAGCTCTGCACTAGAAAGTATTAAATCGCGCTCTTCTAATGACGTCGTCAATCCATAAAAATTTGGCTCATAATTAAAAAATAACGTCGGGGTCCAGCTTGCAGTGGGAATGATTAAATCATTGCTGTTATAAGCTGTTAGGCGATAGTAACCCGGACGTAATTCAGAAATTTTGACGCGAATAATTTTTAAAAAAGGGGATTTTGTATTTAGTAAAGTGTGCATCCTAAAGTTGCGTCAAGTAACGCAATTTCACCTCCATTTGCATGAATGATATTTTTGTATTACACAAATAAATTGCTTTTATTAATTTCTTCCTGTAAGGCACGTAGTCGTTTATATTGCTGCTGTACGGTTTCTATATATGACGTGAAATAGTCCAATTTACCAGCTTTTTTCGAAGCCGACTTCATTGCACGCCAAATACGTACCGCCTGTTTATAATTTTGACGCGACTTTTGCTGTATTTCATCCATCGCATAAAAATGATATAGCGGTAATGTTGCTTCTGGCGCATTTGCCACGACTTCCTTCAATCCACTTTGATCCAAATAGGAGATGGAGGAAGGATGCAACTGGTGTAATGCCACCCAATCTGTATAGCGCTTATTTCGCAGTAAATAGTCAGAAAAGGAATCAATGCCATATTTACCGAAAGACGCATACAGTGCTAGTTCCTCGTCTTCAGATAAGGCAATTTGACCATAAATTTGATTTAGTAGACGCGTAAACTTCTGACGGCGAACCGGTGTTAAATAATTTTGAATATATGGCTGTATGAGAGGTAAAGCCTTCTTTAAAATCAGCTCTCCATAGCTTGTTTTATCCTGATCAAGCGCAAACTGAGCAAGTACTATAAATGCTTCTAAATTGTCTAATTGTATTTCTTCCACTGCTTGTGTCAGCGAAGCTGTTGTATCAAGTAGAATATAAAAAATCATCTTTAATGTCGTTAAATCAATATCTGATTGTAACGAATGAATGGCATCAATAGTTATAAGCTCCTTTGCCATTCGCTTCGTATCCGTAAAAAGCATTGACCAAAACTTTAAGTAAAACATAAATCGATGATGTGGGGCACCTTTTTCCATTATTGCTACTGCCCGAACATTTTCCTGCAATGCATCAAAAAACGGCTCTGCTGCAAAGAGGCGCGGCTTTCCAACAATTTCATCAAGCGCTTGCCACATTCGGTCGAATGTATTGTCTAAATAGAAGCCAAAATAATTATTATCGAGCGACATATTTGTTTCAATAGCATGCTCATAAAGCCGTTTCAGCATAGCCACTTCCATAAATAAATCAAACAAACTTTGCCATTCCCGTTCAAACGGGCGTTGACGCTGAAGTTTTAATCTTGAATTATCGACAAGCGAAGGTAATAAAAAGCTTTCAATGGGACGCTTATCCTTAAATGTATAATTTAATACTTCATCCGCCATTCGTTGCCAGTTTTCAGGACTACGCTGCGCCGCTAATGTTTGTAAGGGAATAGTCTTTTTTGAACGCCATTTCGTTGCCCATTCCTGTAGCGAAATGAAATATTGCGAAAGCTTAAAAATCACCGCCAGCTGATGTCGACAAATATTTTTTTGCGGACAGCTACAGCTAATATGTTTACGTGGGAATTGAATCACCACTTCCGCAATACGTACATCTTGAATTTGACACGTTAACGTTTGATTAAATGCCGAATAATTGTGCAATTTCACCGCTTGATTTCGCACAGAAAACATCGCGCGTGTCACAAGCTCCGAATCCTCTTTAGAAGAAGGATGTAGTTGTTGTTCAAATGTATTTAAAGTATTTCCTATAAATTCCTGGTGGATGCGGCTTACCTCAACAAACGTAAAGCTCATCGTCAGCCCTCCTCATCAAAAAAAGTCGTTCCTTTCATTATAATACGAAACGATATAAAGCGAAACATAATGAGTTTGGATGACAAACAGGAAGTCGTGAAGCTCGCCAGATGAAAGTCATAATTCGACGTTAACACACGGATTATTACCATTATGGGACAGTTAGTTGATTGTACTTCTTGTTCAGAGGGGTTATAGCGTAAATGTGGAAATTCATCCTTATAAAAAGTGGTTTGATTTGGAAGTTTGAAACGGGGAAAGTATGGGGAAACTATAAGCAAATAAGATTTGATGGAATTTGCTCTTGTTCGCATGTTCCACCTGTTCGATGATCAATGAACGTTACTGTCTGAAGGAAACGGGTCTTTTGGGTTGTTAAAGGGGAAGTGCTGAAAAGATTAAATTAGGGGAGGAATTACAATGATTCAAGTGCAATTTATGAAACCATTTTATACAAAAATTTCAGGGACAAAATTACGCTTGGTCTTTGCGTATCAATACTTTTCGATTACGAAGGACGAAGAAATTTTCCACTTCATTCCGATTGAGGGAAAGGAAATGATTGTGGATTTAAATACAATGCAGGTTGAAAACTTATCTGAAGTATTTGTCTTCCAACGTGGCAATCGCTTCGTACGCTTACCATTGTATCAATTATTGCTTGTATCAAACGTCCATGAGCATTTAATGCCAATTATTGAAAACGTCTCGACACATGTAAAGCCAGTGAAGTCAGAGGTGACATACGAGTTCAATGAAGAAGTGGAAGGTCTTGTCCGTGTGTTAGAAGAAGAAAATTTAGCCCGTTTAATCGATAATGCCTTAGCAGAGCGCAACGAAGCATTATTCCATGATTTAATGATCGCAAAAGCAAAATTCACTGGAGGATATGCATCGTGATTGTCTCCCGTCTTAACCAAGACCTGTGCCGACTTTACTCAATACAAATAAAGCCAACACAGTAGCCCCAAACGAATAGACTCGTTTGGGCTGTTTTTTTTTTTACGGGGAAGCGAGTGAAGATTTTGGCGATGTCTGGCTATATTTGCTCACAAAGCAGCCGATTAATTACATTTTGAAAGTTAAAGCTGCAACAAGAGGAAGATAATGGACAAAATATTCAGAGTAAAGGACAAAACAGAGGAGATAATAGCCAAAGAACAAAGGATAATGTCCAAAGTTTAAAAAGAATAGGACAAAAGGGCATTTTTAATCGACAACAGAGGATTTAATCCGACAAAACTCAAGAGTTAAGAGAACAATTACAGCTGTTAATGGACAAAACACAACACCGACATCGGGAACTCTAGATTATTATCAAGCCCCGGTCGTACACCAATCTTTATTTCACAATCCAGCTCCCACCTGAGTCTCAAGTACAATCCCATGATTCAACACATTTCAACACCGAATCCCCATGTCACCCATAACCCCAATTTATTATCGAATCCCATGCGACCATCCCAAATAACACACCATTTCACCAACAAAAAAAACACACGTTGCACTAGCTCAAAAAAGAACTAGCACAAAATGTGTCTTTACTAAAAATTATTTAAACGTGTCAATTGCCATCAGCGCGGTATTTTGTGCGTCCGATTGTAAAGTCATGACTTGCTCGCGTAGCGCTTGCTCAATTGAAGAGCGTTCGGCTAGCATATCGACAGCTTTATCAAACAGCTGCTCGCCGTTCCAGTCGTCCTTTTCCACATGCCCGATGTTTGGTTGGTTGGCAATCGTTGCAAAGGCATCGATTTTTGGGTCATAGGAAATCGCGATGAACGGTGTTGCTTGAATGGCTGAGAAAATTAAAGAGTGTAGGCGCATGCCGATTAATAAATCAGACTGACCAATAACTGTAATCTTTTCCTCAATAGATAAATTGCCTGGTGCGACAAGACTCTTTTCTGACATCATGTTCGCCAATTCAAATGAAGCTTTTTCATCATGCTCATCATGCATTGGGATGAAGACGATGTTATGACCTGAGCGTGCTAGTAAATCTAAGCTTTCTACAATTTTCTGCTTGAAATTTACTTCCGAAGGCCAATCACGAACACTCACAGAAATATACCCGCTTTCAAACGCTTGACGCTCTAGCCATTCGCTACGAAACGCAGAAGCATCTAGACCAATTACTGGATCTGGTACTACGGTCATTGATTTGTTCACACCGATATCAACTAGGAGCTGCTTTGATGCTTCATCACGAATCGTAATTTGCTCAACCTTATTCAAGGTGTTTTTCGTAATGAATTGACTCATTGACTTATGAATTGGCCCCATTCCTTGTGCATAGACAAAGACAGGTTTTTTGTGAAATTTCGCGATACGGATAATGCCGCAGTAGTAGGGGATTGACTTCATCCCCGTTTGATCCTGCAGGAGACTACCGCCGCCGCTAATGAGACCATCTGCTTGCTTTAACACAGCAGAAACCTCTTTTAGCTTCCAACGATTGACTGCTTGTACACCATATGTTTTTGCTGTACTTGCTGGATTATTCGATAGTACAGTAATTTCTACCTCGGGCTTTGCTTTACGGAGCGCGGTAATAATCGACAGTAAAATTGCCTCATCGCCAACATTTTCAAAGCCATAATAGCCTGAAAGAACGATATGCATTATGCCCACCTCGCAATAGCTTTCAATACTAATTTATAAAGTAATTTGAAAATCACGATAAATACTAAACCAACGATGAATCCTAATACAACGCTATATACCGTACGTAATAGAGATACAGCGATTGGAATGTGTAAATGCGTGAATGTATTCATAATCGATAGGAAGCCCATAACTCCTGGAATTAATAAAATGTTACCTAATTTACGGTTAATGCTCATCGCATAAAGTGCCACGATAAATAGTGGGAAACCGATTAAAAATTCCTTTGTACGTGGACGGATATATAAAATATCCTCTAACCATTGACGGAATGATAACTCCATCGTACTAACTGAACCTGAGTTACCTGTACGGCTAATATAGAATAAACCTACCGCCGCCACAAGAACGAATAATACTAAATGCCAGTAGCGTACCTCTTTATTTAATACCTTCACAGAGCGTGAAAGGGCATGCTTATAGCCGTTTTCGAAAATATTATAAATCGACATAATCACTAACACAGTGACACCAGCGATTGGAATAATGTATACAAGCTTTACGCCGCGGAATGCCTCGAAGCCTGTCATAAAGCCATTGCCATTTAAGAGTGCAATCACAATCACAATTCCGACTAAGCTAATTGCTACCGCCTTTACATATTGAACAGCAATTTTACCAATATTATTAGAGCCTTTTGCTGTAGACATAACCGAATAAATTGGTGTTAATACTGCAATGATTAAAGCAAATGCTTGAATAAATAAGATACGATCAAGTAAGAAATAAGCTGCCGCAAGTAACAACATGAATGCAGCTGCTACAATACGCAACGGATTACATTTCAATATGCCGAACATGACATACGTAAAGATGACACCCGCTAATAAAATAAGTGCCTTCGACCAAGCTGGGACATCTACTTTATCAAATGTAGAAGGGGCACCTAACTGATAGGAATCAGGCATACGTTTTTGGACGTCTGTTAAATAATCAACAGCAAGCTCTAAGTTATCTGTCGGATTATCGATTGTTTTAATATGATAGAAGATCGATTTAATGTTACGTTCCTTTACCGCACGTACTGTACGGTCTACCATGATTTGCTTCGTTAAAGTTGTTTCACGATTAATATCCATACTGTGTAAACGAATGGAATCATACGCTGTTTGACGAGCAATCGTTTGTTCACCTTTTAATGCATTTCCTTCAATTGCATAGAAGTAATAGCCGGCAGATGATAGCTTCTGCACAAATTTTCCTTGGGAAGTTTGTCCGAAACCAAGCGCCTCCGTACCTGCACCTAAAAGACCCGCTGTACGATCATTTTTCATTGCAACTAATTGATTTACAATTTTGCCATTCACTTCTTCATTGATCGCATTTGTTACACGGAATACGTGCAATAAATCTTGGCGTGCAATCGCTTCAAGCGCTGTTTCATCATAGCCAATTGGTGTTTCAATGTCATATAACTCATTAGAGCTTGGTAAGAAGTAGAATGGCTCATCCCCAATTGTGATTTCTTCCACTTCGATTGTATCGGTTATAAAGCGTTGGTAATACGCATCCTCAGGCACTGAAATGTAGTACCCAGGCTTACTCACATCTACTGCATCGCGGTATTGTGTAAAGCGAAGCTGTGCAGCTAATTGATCTTCTTCAAAAATTGTAACGATGTTTTGTTTCTCTAAATCTTTTAATTGTAGTGGGTTTAAACTAACTGTCGTTAATCCTGCTTCCTTCAATGTCGCAAGTATTTCATCGACAGTTAAGTCGCTTTCCATTGACGTAGTTAAAATTTCCTCATATGGGATAATAATTTCATAGCGATCATTACTTTGCTCTGCCTTCCAACGGTTAATTAAGCCCGTAGACGAGGCTAGCAAAAGTAGGACAATAATTGCCCAAAGCCAAGATTGTTTGATTTTCATTGGGTTTCTCGTCTCCCTCTCTTTAATTTTCACTTTTTTCCCGATGACAGGGATACGTTTTAAATCATCTGGATGGATTGCACCGCTAAGCCATAGCAGGCCGAAATAAACAGCGCCACCTATGACAATCGCGACAAGGGAATAGCCAAGTGCTAAAAGTCTGCCCCAGTTTGCTACATCCAGCCACAGTGTCGGAAGGCCGACAATTACACCCATTATAATAGAAGAAAGTATTATTTTGAATGTGATTCCATTGAATGCAGAGAAGCGCATTGAACGTAAAATAAAGAAAGTATTCACTAAAAATACGACTGCATACACAATCAATGTCGACCAAGCTGCACCATCTAATCCGAGTCGGTCAATTAAAATAATATTCAATACAATTTTTAGTAGCACCCCACCTACAATAATGAAGGCACCTAAGCGTGCTAAATTCATCCCTTGCAACACACCCGTACTAACAAGGGTAAGAGAGGTAAATACCGCACTCGCGTTAATAATTGCCAGCATCGAGCTACCTTCTAAGTTTGTATAAAGGGCTAAGTTTAATGGCAATGTTAGCGCAAGTAAGCCCATTGCGGCTGGCCATGTAATTAAATGGGTCATGCGGTACGTTTGTTCAATGACAGAGCGTGTACCGTTTTCATCCTTTTGTGCCAGCTTCGACGTAATTAATGGAACGAGCGGCAATATTATCGAAGAGGCAAATACAGTCGTAATTTGAACAAGTGTTACTCCACGACCGTATAAGCCGTATAAATAGTTAATTTCCTGCTGAGCTGTCACACCAATTTGCTTTAATGCATACGTTACGGTGAATGAATCGACAAAGTTGAATAATGCCATCGTCACAGAACCAATCGCAATTGGAATGGAGATTTTTAAAATAGTACCGCTCCAGGATGAAAAATCTTGCTTCGTATATTTTTCACTGGATACGACCTTCAAAGTAGAACGACGATATTTCAAACGCAGGTAAATAAGGGAAGCAAGTGCTCCTAATACGGAGCCAATCATGACGCCCCCTGCGATCATCTCTGTTGATAGCTCCATTTTCACGAGCACATAAGCGGCAACGATAATTAACACTGCACGAATAAGTTGCTCTAATACTTGTGACACAGCAGTTGGTTTCATATCTCCGTAGCCTTGGAAAAAGCCTCGATAAACGGCCATATATGGTGCAACTAATAGTGTCAATGCAACAATGATTAGTGCAAAGCGAGTCGAAGGACCACCAAGCGCTTCTGCCAGTAAATGAGAGAAGCTAAAAATGATCGTAAAGCTAAATAGTCCGAAGCAAATGGCTAATATACTTGCTGTTAAGTAAATTTTCTTTACTTGCTGCGGCGTATTTCGTGTGTTTGCTTCCGCAATGAGTTTCGAAATGGCTAGTGGAATACCTGCCACGGATAAGTAAAGGGCAACCATATAAACCGGGTAAACAAGGCTAAAAATTCCAAGTACTTCATCCCCGGCAATGTTTTGTAGGGGGACGCGGAATATACTACCTAAAATTTTAGAAAGCAATGTAGCAATCGTTAAAATAAGCGTACTTTTTACTAATGTGGATTGACTCATACGCTAATTCCGTCCTTTAAGCTTCATCGCAAAGACTTTTAGCGCAAACTTAGGAAGAACTAACATACGTATAAAGCGGCTCGGCTGATTTAATAGGCGATAAAACCATTCTAAATTCAGCTTTTGCCAAATAGCAGGTGCGCGTTTTACGGTACCAGCGATGACATCAAACGAACCACCGATCCCCATGAACACACCGTATTCGAACTTATCCTTATTTTCGGAAATCCACTTTTCTTGGCGTGGCACACCTAATGCGACAAAGATTAAATCTGGCTTGAGCGCGGCTGCTTCTTCTGCGATAGAGTTGTTGTCCCAATCGAAGAAGCCGTCGTGATGCCCGACAATCTCGACGTTTGGAAAATCGCGCTTAATATTGGCGACGGTCAAATCGAGCGTTTCTTTTTGTGCGCCTAATAAATACACTTTAAAACGTTTTTCCTGTCCAATCTTTAAAAGCTCCATCATCGTATCATAGCCAGTGACGCGTCCTGGTAAATCTTCACCTAAAATCGATGCAGCCTTCACGACTCCGATGCCATCCGCACATATATAGGAAGCTTCATTAATATAGCGCATAAGCTCTGCGTCCTCATTCGCACGCATAACGATTTCTGGATTAGCTGTAATGACAAATGTTTTTTCCTTTTGCACTACTCGATCGACGAGTAGCTTCACAAAGTTTTGCTGATTTATATGTAAGAAGGGAACCCCCATAATCTTGACATGTTTCATAATTTCTTTGACAACCTTTCTATATAAGAGCGTTTTATGCCACCTAATAATACCACAAAAGTATGGATGGAAGTTAATTTCGTAGGGAAAGAAACGGACGACAACTTCTGTTTTGACGAAACGGATGAAAAAAAGTTCTAAGTGGTACAAAAGAAATGGATTTAATGATTGAAATAAAACTGTAATCGAATTGTAAGAAAACTAAAACTATTCAAATATAAATATTCTTGCAAGTTACATAATTAAAACTTAAATTACTAATTTTGTAACTTTTATGCCCTTATTGTGGAATTTTTAAGGGAAAATTATGAAAAAAATTGTGGATAGATAATGCGTATTAATAGTTTAGAAAAAAATATTCGAATTTACAAATGTAACAATATATTGGTTTATTATGTATATAAACTCCACTTTTTGTATGTAAAACGCGATTTTTAGCCTATTATTTTACATAAGTAATAATGAAATAATCGCTTACATACTATATAATTGTTACATGTATCCCATTATAAGGGATTCGAGGGTATATAGGGTTTTTATTTACCTTGGAAAATTCGAATTTAATAATTATTCAAATATATCCTTGTTTTCTAAATTAATAGATGGTATATTATTGAAGTAATTAAATGTGCTAAATTGAAACTGCAATACCAATTAATGTGCATTTAGGAAAAAAACCCTTTTATCAAGATGTTTAAAGTAGCTAAAATGCGTCATTACATAGAAAATATGCATTAGGCTAGTATAAACTGGATAAAAAGGTAATTTAGGAGGAAGAAATTAAATGGCAAAAACAAACAAAGGTCGTAAATTATTCGCGACAACTGCAACTGCTGCTTTAGTAGCATCTGCAATCGTTCCGGTAGCATCAGCTGCTCAAATTAATGACTTCAATACAATTTCATCATACGCACAAGAAGCGGTACAAGATTTAGTAGACCGCGGTGTGATCCAAGGTGATGAAAAGGGTAACTTCAACCCACGTAAATCAGTTACTCGTGCTGAAGCAGCTACTATCTTAGTAAACGCTTTAGAATTAGAGTCTACTGGTTCAATCAACTTCACTGACGTTAAAGCAGGCGCTTGGTACTACGATGCAATCAACGCTGCTGTTAACAACGGTATTTTCCAAGGTCAAGGCGCTGGTAAGTTCAACCCATCAGGTAACTTAACTCGTTCTGAAGCTGCAATCATCTTAGTTGATGCTTTCGGTTTAGAAGGTTCTGCTAGCCTATCTCAATTCTCAGATTCAGCATCTGTTAAAGCTTGGGCTCAAGAAGCTTTAGAAATCGCTGTAGCTAACGGCGTAATCAAAGGTGACAACGGTAAATTAAATCCAAACGCACCAATCACTCGCCAAGACTTCGCTGTAATGTACTCTCGTACTGAGGGCGTAGAAGCTCCAGTATCAGGTGCAATTAAAGCAATTAACAATACTACTGTAGAAGTAACATTCGAAGAGCCAGTAACTGACTTAGCTTCTTTAGACTTCAAAATTGAAGGTCTAGAAATTACTGGTAAAGTAGTAAAACAAACTGATAACACAACTGTAGTATTAACTACTGCTGCACAAACTGCTGGAACAACTTATACTTTATCTTTAGATGGTGAAGAAGTTGGTAAATTCACAGGTGTTGCTTCAGTAATTCCAACTGCTGTTAAAACAGTTGTTGCTTCTCAACAAGGTGTTATCGGGAAAGAAGTAACTTTAACTGCTGAAGTAACAGTTGCAGAAGGTCAATCTAAAGCAGGTATTCCTGTAACATTCAATATCGTTAACGATAAGTCTACAAACGCTAAAATCGAAGTTGAAGCATTAACTAACGATAAAGGTGTAGCAACTTACTCTTATACTCGTTACTATAACGGAATTGATGAAGTAGTAGCTTACGCTACAAGCAAATCAAGCGTTAAAGATAATGCTAGAGTTTACTGGGCTAATGCTGCTCAATTAACTATTAAAGAAGCTAAAGAAGACAAATCAGTAGCTAACGGTTCTAAGAAAACATACGAAATCACTGGTGCTAAAAACTCAGTAGTATTTGTAACGTTTGAAGAAAACTTAGGAGTTAAATCTAACAAAGTTGCTGATGGTGTTGTTGTAACAAGTGCAGTTGGTTCTGTTGACGAAAAAGGAAACTATACACCATATACTGGAAGTAAAGGACTTACTCCATACGAATTATCAACTGGTGCTGCTCAATACGTAGCTATTGAATTAGACAAAAATGGTAAAGGTTCATTAATCTTAACTGGATCAGATGATTCTGTAACTCCAATTGTTTATGAAGCTACTATCGGTGATTTAGACACTGACAAACTTGATAAAGCTCAAGACAAGGTTAAAAAATTAAACCCTGCATACGGCAAATTACTTCTTCAAGACAAAGCTGCTACAGTTAAATTCGAGCAAAATGATAAACTTGAACTTGCTGTAAAAGCATTAGGAACTGAAGATGCTGCTGAAGCAGGCGTATTACCAGCTGCTGGAACTGAAATTGACGAAGAAAATGATTTCGGTTATGGTGGTCGTGAGTACGAAGTGACAGTTAAAACTAAAACAGGTGAATTAGCTGATGCAGGAACTACAGCTTATGTAACATTCCCGAAATTCGATGGTGCTAGCCAAGTTATTATTGACGGCAAAGTATACGACATTAAAAAAGATGGAGTATATGCAATTAAAGTAGCAGGAAAAGAAGGTAAAGCTTCATTCCGTGTTATTGGTAAAGGTAAAAAATCTTATGTAACACCAACTGTATTCTTAAACACTGACGGTAAAACTGGTGCAGATACAGCACTTGATAAAAAAGATATTCAAGTTGAAGCAGAAACTACTTACTTCACAGAAGCAGAAGTAAAAGAAGCAGTTATTAAAGTATTAAATGCTGAGTTTGGTGCTGAAGTAGCATCATTACAAGCTGGTAAAACAGCATATGCAGTTTATCAATCAGTGGATCAAAACGGATTCGCATATGGAACTGGTAAAAAATATGATGTTACATTCGAATTATCTACAACATTTGGTGAGTTAAAAGTACAAGGTGGTACTAAAAATGTAGGTAGAACTTATACATTCGAAACTACATCTGATGCAAATGGTAGAGCAGTAGTAGAGTTCACTGCTGATTCGGCAACAACAGTAGAAATTGACATTTTAGGTTCAAGAAATGTCCTACCTTCTAAAGCAGCAACTGTTAAATTCACTCAATTTGCAACAGGTGAAACAACAGGTGTAGTTGCAAGTAAGAATACAGCTAACGATACTTTAACTATTGGTACAAATGTATATAGCTATGCTGATGCTAAAGAATACCAAGAAAAAGGTTCGAAGATCTCTAAAGCTGCATTTGAAACATTATTAAGTAATGAATATGTTCGTGTAGCAGTTACTAAAGATGCTGATGGAAAATTAACATTCAACGTTCTTGAAGCGGGTGCTGCACCAGTTGTTCCACCAGTAGCAGGAGGCTTAATCTCTAAAGCTGAAGTTACATCACCAACAACTATCGTTGTAACATTTAGTGAAGCTGTAACATTTGCTGATGATTCTCAATTCTGGTTCGACCTTGATAAAGATGGTGTAGTTGATGCAAATGAAACTACTTTAACTTCGGCTGGTACACCTTCTTCTGCAACTCATACATTTACTGTAGCAGCAGGTACTACTATTACATCTGATATTGGTAAAGTAGTTTATACTCCAGCATTAGCAAGTGCTGATCGTTTAACTAAAACTACTGGATCTATTGTAGTGTCTGAAACTATTACTCTAGATGATGCTAAAACTACTTTAGTAGCAGCAACTAACCCATTAGTATTAGTGGCAGCAACAGGTACTACAGCAACTCCTTCATTAGGAACTGCTGGTACTGAGCAAGTTGAAGAATTAACTTTAACAGCAGCAGCTGGCTTAGGGGATGGAACATTTACTGCACAATTTGCAGCAACAGGTGTTACTGTAGCTCCAATTACAATCACTACAGTATTAAATGAATCTTTACCATCTGTAGCTTCTCGTCTTGTTACTGCATTAAATAGCGATACTAACTTCAATGCTAAATATGTGGCTTCTACATCAGGTGCTAAAGTAGTTATTTCTGCTAAAACAGCAGCAGCTGAAGACACAGCGTTAAATCTTTCGATTGCAGAAGTAAACTCTGGTATTTCTCCAGTAGCTACTTCAACTTTAGTAGGTACTCCGGCAGCAGGTACTTCAGCTATCGCAACGGCTAACGTTTCAACGCCAGCTCTTGAAGCAACAGCGTTTAACAAAGTTGCAAAAGTTCGAGTTGCTCAAACTTCTACTACATTAGGAAACTTTGATAAAACAATTGAAGTTCCAGTAACTGGTGTAGTAACTGCTGCTCAAACAGCAACAGCAATCGTAAATGCATTAAATGCAGATACTACATTTAATGCTCGTTTCACAGCAACAGTTGATACAACTGTTAATACTGCAGTAGTTGTAACTAATAAAGAAACAGGAGTTGTAACTGCTACTGTTATTGAAGTTGCTAACTAATCAATAATACATTTTGTAAACAATTTGGCTCTACATGGCTTCGGCTATGTAGGGCTTTTCATTTTACCCTTTAGCCTACGCACATGTTCAGAGCCGTAAGAACTTAACTTTCATATAGTTATTATAACTATAAAGTATGATTCAATGCCTTTCATTACTAATGTGAAGTGAAGGGCTTTTCTATTTTGAAGGAGGAGTAACAAATGGAAGAGAAGCAAAAGAAAGTACCTGCAAAAAGAATTCAGTTGGTAGATGTGGTGTTGGAGAGAAAGGGATTGCAATTGTTCTTAGGAAGACGTGTTCCATCACCAGAGGATGTAGCAAACATCATCCGAGATTTCATTAGGGAAACGTCAGTGGCTTGATAAAGTACATCTGCAACATAAGAAGATTTCTGTTTTTATTGGCATACAAAGTATTGACTTTCTTGTCGCAAAAGATATTCCAGTAACTTATCTAACATTAGGAAGATTTCAATCTTTTGAATATAACGTTAAAGATATTCATATGAATACGATTAAGCGTAATGAGGAACTACATGCATATTATCAACAGCATAGTAGAACCTATAAAGTAAAGAATACGTATAAAAAGTCAGTAATGCCTTCTAAATTTGACATTAGACGAAGGAGCTTCCACATTTCAAATTTAGAGTATTAGAATCTATTATCAAGGTCGTTATCTAGTCTTTAATTTTATCTAGTTCGTTATGAACTTATATAAAATATAAAACTAATTGAATAAAGGTAAAGAAAACAGTTAACAATAGTGTGAACACATAGTGGAGGTGTGAGAATGAAAGAAAGGAAGGTAACATATGACCAATCATACAAGTAAATATTGGATAAGTACCCATGAAGCAATTCCCATACAAACGAGAATGATATTAAATGAATACTTGCTAAGTTTAAAACTAGCAAATAAAGCGGAAACAACGATTTCAAAATATCGTTCGATCTTAGAACGATTTTGCAGCGAGTGTTTAGTTCCATTGAGCTCGTTAACTTCCAAAGATGTATTGAAATGGGTGAATAAATTTTCGATTGGGAAAAAGGAATCAACAATGATTATTATACTTTCTATTTTATCTTCTTTTTTTAAGTCCTGTCTTGCAGAAGATTTATGGATAGTATGGTGATGAGAAAGCGATGGGTGCAGATTTATTTACGTTTTGTGTGAAGGGTTATGGAGAGGAAAAAGCTACTTTAGCTGTAACATGATCTGTTACTGGTGCAACTGGTTTAGGTCTTGGTACATAAATAAATATTGACATTTCTGATCCAGAAACGCATCAATATTTTTAGGAAGCTGTGTAAAGGTACAGTTAAAAAGGCTAGACTCAAAATTTTAATCAATCAAGTATTAGTTTTTTAATCAGGTTTTTCCCACTAACAGCATCAGAGAAAACCATAAAAAACCTACAGTTGTTATGGTCATCATTAGTAATTGTCAATTAACAAGTTATTAATATATTAGCTTATTCTATTATGCCTTTAATTCTTTGTTTAATATCATTTGATGAATTTGAGAAAAATGATTAAAAAACTACCATAATTTTCATATTAAGTGTATAATGTAAGTTATAAAATATAGTAGGGGTGATAAAATATGGAAAAAAAGATGTTTAAAAAGGCAGGTAAAGTTATTGCTTCAACGATGTTTGCTAGTTTATTAATTTTTTCACAAACAACTGTCTCTGAAGCTGCTGTCGTGTCGAAAAAAGTTGAGACTAACCCACAAATTAAGATTCTAAATAATAATGTTCAAGTGTCTGGTAATGTTGATCCAATCGTTATCGATGGAACTACTTATTTACCTGTGCGCGCCTTATCAGGAGTACTAAACAAAATTGTTACTTGGGATGGAAGAACTAAATCTATTTATATTTCAGATACTGTAGCTCCAAATGATTTAAAGAACGAAATTTCCAATTTAGAAAGATTTATTAAAACAAAAGATGCTAGTATTGCTAATTTAGAAACTTCAGTTAAAACAAAAGATGCTAAAATTGTAGAATTAGAAAACGCAATTAAAACAAAAGATGCTAAAATTGCAGAACTAGAAGCACAATTATTAGCAAAATCAAAATCTACTGTTTCTTTAAAAGAATTGGATAAGCAATTGAATAAAGACTACGGAGATTGGAATGGTATGGAATTCGAAATCACACTCAAAGGTGATAAGGATGATATCGAGGTAGAAATCGAAATCGACTTAAATAAAAGAAGTTACTATAGAGATTGGTATAATCTATCATCTACAAAGATAGAAAGATTCATAAATAGTATCGTTGATGATATTTGGGAAGAATACGAAGATGCTGAAATTACGGGTGAAGTGATTGATATCGATGAAGACGAGACATTAGTTACATTCTCCGGTAATGATGGGGATTTAAAAAGAATTAGAGTTTATGAAGAAAAGTAATGAATAACGGTCATTAATAGATATCGTGCTTTGGATGCACAAATATTTTCGACAATTCACTATAATTCTAGAATTGTAGAAGGGCTCTACATGGCTAAGGCTGTGTAGGGCTTTTTTTTGCCATCTGCTTGTGTCATGTAAATGGCCGTAACAACTCGAATTTTTTCGAATTGTTAATATAAATAAATATGAAGATTCTATTGAAGAAGGAGTAACGAATGGAAAAGAAGCGAAAGAAGATCCTGCAAAAAGAAGAAAGTTAGGTATAGGATAAATTACATAAAAATCCAGTAACACTTTATAAACGTTCTTCCAAAACTTATAATAAAAGAGACAATAGTTTAAATAAAGGGAGTCACAGCATGAATAAAAGAAAAATAGCAATAACGATCGGGTTTTTAGCAAGCCTAGTAGTTATTGCTTTAGTAATCAAATACATAACAGAACCAAAAATAATGGCGCAGTCCTATGAAAAGCCAGTCGCAGTACAAAAATTTGATGAGCAATATGATGTCATTGTCATTGGTGGGGAACCAGAGGGAGTTGCGGCAGCGGTAATGGCAGCACGTAGTGGTTCGAAGACTTTACTTATTGAAAAGCGTGAGGATTTAGGGGGGCTCTTTACGTTTGGGATGCTGAACTTTTTAGATATTCCAAAAAGTAAGAGTACAAGACATCTGAGTCGTGGTATTTATAAAGAGTGGCATGCATTAGTTGGTAACGACAATAGCTTTAATATTGAAGATGCTAAGGCTGCATTTAAGCAACTTGTTTTTGCCGAAGAAAACTTAACCTTGTCCGTCAATACATCGGTTGAGGAGACAATCCTAACAGGCACTACATTAACTGATGTAAAAATTAAAAATGTAAATGGTACATATACGGTAAAGGGAAGCGCCTTTATTGATGCTACTCAAGATGCTGATATTGCTGTTATGGCGAATGTGCCACACTTTATTGGTGGCAAGGATATTGGCATTGAAGATAAAAAAATGGCTGTTACTTTAATGCTCCATTTAAGAAATGTCGATTGGAAAAAGGTAAAGGAAACAGCGAAATCCGAGAAATTTGGCGAAGCTGAGGTAAAGAAATCAGTCGCTTGGGGATTCACAAAGCTCCATGATATGTATAAGCCAGTTGAGGAAAATACCCGATTACGCGGGCTGAACCTTGTAAAAGTGGGAGACGACTATTATATTAATGCATTACAAATTTTTGATGTGGATGGCTTGAGTGAAACAGCGAAATCCGATGCGATTGAAAAGGGAAAGCGCGAGACGAAGCATATTGTGAGTTATTTAAGACAGGAATTTGGTGGCTTTGAAAATGCAGTAATTGCAAGTTATCCAACAGAACTGTATGTACGTGAAACACGTCACATTTTAGCAGAGTACCAGCTTCCGATGTCAGATGTGTGGAAAAATAGCGATCATTGGGATAATATCGGCTACGGTGCCTATCCAGTAGATGTACAGGCACAAACACCACAGGATTATGGTTATGTCATTTCAACACCCAATCAATATGCCATTCCTTTCCGTTCGCTTGTGCCACTTGAAGTTGATGGGCTGTTAGTAGTCGGGCGTTCGGCAGGCTATTCGTCATTAGCGGCAGGAAGTACAAGAATTGTCCCAACAGGTATGGTAACTGGTGATGCAGCTGGAATTGCGGCCTCATTGGCGATTAAAGAGGGTGTAACGTTCCGCGAATTAAGTAAAGATGAAGCATTAATTGAACAACTGCGTACGCACTTAAAACAGCAAGGCGCATTTGTAAAGCCGATAAAAGCTTCCTATCCGTATGAAGACGAATGGTTTGATCAATCTGTACAAACACTTATTAACTACGGCTTAGTTATAGGTGGCTACGACAATGATTTAGCGGTTGATAAGCCAGTAACGACGCATAATTTTATGAACATGCTTAGGGCTTCAATGAGTCGACCACAAACGGAAAAATCTGCTGAACGAAGCGAGCAATTACAAACAACGTATAATGGCGTTTTTTACAAAGAAAATGAACCGCTTGATTTACATAAGGCGAGTAATCTTTTAGCTGAAATTTTACTAGACCAACCAGCAGATGAAGGCAATTGGATGAGGTTAATCGAGGCAGGTATCATTAGTAAATCTACTTCCGAAAATATTGATTCAGCAAACCATAACTTGGCGGCCAAGGAAATGTACGCGATATGCGCAGATGTTATAAAATATATTAGTTTATAAATAATCCTGCCAACAAATAGTAATGACGATCACTCCAAAAGGAAGGAATAAAGCCAAAGACTTTATTCCTTCCTTTCAATGTGTGTTGAATTGGTTTTCAAATAGAAGCTAGTGCCATGCCGTACGTTCACTCACAGGTTGATTAGGATTTGAGGATTTTTGTCTAGTCTCATACTGAGGTGAGCCTGGATTTTGCTCCATACCTAATTCTTCTTGAGGGTTTTTTTGACTTCTACCATTCACCTGTAATTTAGTTGCAGCTGGCTCTTTCTTACCGTTAACTTTGTTACGTTTCGTATTCATATTTGAAACCTCCAACTCCATTAAATTTTTGAAAAGTGTTAATTACATTAGTTGTTTTAACACGATTCATTCAAAGGTTTGACCGATTAAAGTAGTTTTATAAATATTTTCAATAAATATGTACGAAATACGCTAACAAGACTGTTCTATTTCTCTTTACTCCCAATTACCAATGAAAATAATGGTAAAAAAGTATAAAATATTATTAGAGTATAAGAGGGAGTGATAAGGTGGATAGAAAAATTATAGGTGTAATAGTTATTTTTTTAATCGTTACATTAACAGGTTTTACGTCAAATACATATGCAAAATTCGAAAAAAACGTAATTGTTCAGTATAGCTCAATGGAAGGAAAGCAGGCAGTGCTATCAAGTGCAACTGAAGTTTTGCTGGATCTCGAACAATTACAGATACTATCTATTAAGATCGCTGATGAAAAAATGGACCAATTAAAGAGTCATCCTGAAATTATATTAATAGAAGAAAACCAAACATTTTCAATTCAACAGCAGTTTAAAGTGGCAAGTAATTCTTCATCTGAAAAGGATTTGTGGAATTTAAAAGCCATTAATGCCAATAATGCTTGGGCAGAGGGAATCACAGGAAAAGGAATTAAAATTGCTATTATTGACTCGGGTGTTTCAAAGCATCCGGATTTGAACATTACGGATGGTGTTTCCTTTGTTGGGGATCATTATAATGATGGGCACGGTCATGGTACGCATATAGCGGGTATTATCGCAGCACAGCATAACGATTTTGGCGTGGCAGGAGTAGCGCCAAATGCAGAGATATATGTGGTGAAGGCAATTGAAGATGATGGCTTCGGCGGGGTAGATAAAATTATTCAAGGAATTGATTGGGCAATCAATAAGAAGATGGACTTAATCAATTTAAGCTTTGGTGACTTAGAATCCAGTGTTGCCTTACATGAAGCGATTAGGCTTGCGAAGCAAAAAGGGATATTAATTGTCGCAGCAAGTGGGAATGAAGGAACGGATCAAGGGATTGGTAATACGATGATTTACCCAGCACGTCATGAAGAAGTCATTGCAGTATCCTCGGTCAATCAATCCTTCCAGCGTTCTACATTTAGTAGTACGGGTGCTGCTAATGATTTTGCGGCACCAGGTGAAGAAATTTATAGTACATATTTGAATGGCGGGTACGCGACTTATCAAGGAACATCGCTAGCTGCGCCTCATATTGTTGGATTATTAGCATTACTAATGCAGCAATATGCTTATTTGACTGCGGATGAACTATATGAAGGGTTAAAGCTATATGCTGAGGACTTAGGAACGGTAGGTTTTGATGAATTGTATGGCTTTGGTATGCCAAAGTATCAAACAATTACCCAATCGACTAAACTTTTTTCTCTAAATGAATCAAATAAGCAAGCAATTGAGCAGGCAGTACAGGCATTCAACCAAAAGCCTACTACTATACAATTCACCAGTATTATGGATAAGTTAAATCAAGTTCGAGATAAGGCTTTCCGAGATCAAAAACAGAAGGAAATGGAAAAGGCAGTAGCGATATTAAGTAAGTCTGCCGAAAAAGTGCTAGTGACATTTGAACGGAGTCCAACGAAATATAATTATACAAAGGCTAGTGAAGCGCTACAATCACTACCCGAAACAGCGACGAAAGTAACATTGGATGAACGATTACAGGCAGGACTACTAGTATTAGCGAAGCCTGCGATTGAAAAGCTTGAACGTTATGAAAATAGCAAAACAAAGAGTAATTACTCGCAAGCAAAATTAGCAATTCAGCGACTTCCCAAATCTCCATTAAAATCAGAATTACAAGTTCGATTAAATCAATCGTGACAACAAAGCAATAATGGAGCGTTTAAAATGAAATGGTACCCTTTGTAATGAATTTACAAAGGGTTTTTTAATACTTACTTAATGAATTAGTGTATTGCTATAGAAATTCCTTAATTTTCTATTATACTAAAAAAGTACTAATTATTAAGGAGTGTTACTATGTTGAAAAAAATTATATCAGTGGGATTATTGCTACTAATTATTGCATTTCATTTCAGTCCAAAAGAAGTAAATGCAAGCTCGTATGGTGTGGTAGAGGATAATACGAATCGTACCCTTGTTCCATTACGAATGATTGCAGAAACATTTTCTGTACCAGTTGATTGGAATAATCAATCCAAAACTGTAACCATCGACAATAAATATAAATTAACGATGGGCAGTAAAATGATTAAGCATGAGGGTACGACAATAAAGCAAATGGATACGAAGCCAAAAATGCTTCAAAATGCAGTGTATGTTCCCGTTCGAGAAGTGGCGTTTTTATTCGATGTCCCGATGAATTGGAATCAAGCTACAAAAGAAGTTTCTTATAAAGTAGGTGCAAATACATACAAGGTTTCAGTATATCCAGAGTCGGTAATCAACAAGCCAAAAGTAACAGTTTCGAAAAAGAATATGAATGCAGGTGGGAAAAGTTTATCAGTCAATGTCGTGTCGATGAACTTATTAGCACCGAATACCTCACTCCATGTAGAGCTTGCGAAAAATCAATTAGGTTCAGTGGCTTCACTTGCATCAATTGCAAAAGCGCACAATGCAAAAGTAGCGATTAACGGGAATTACTTCGAGGCCTATTCAAATAACAGCTATCGTACGGTTTACAACGGTTTAGTAATGAACGGTGAGCGCGTAAAAGTATTTGATCCGAAATTCTCTGTTTTTTATGTACTAAAGGATGGAAATGTAGGAATTTTACCTGGTGCGAAGTTTATGACCTTATTTGCCGAAAGAAATGTGCAAGAGGCAATTCAAGTTGGCCCACGTTTATTAACGAATGGTGCTGTCACAGTGGATCCTATTGCAGAAGGCTTCTCGAGTCATAAAATTTTAAGCTCTCCAGGAGCGAGAAGTGCAATTGGAATATTACCAAATCGTCAGCTTGTGTTTGTCACAACTTCAGGGGCAACGGTTCAGCAGCTTGCCTCTGTGATGAAGCAATTAGGGGCTGTCGATGCAATGAATTCGGATGGTGGCGCATCAAGTGGTCTTTATGCAAATGGCAAAAATATTACTACACCAGGACGTGATATTGCTGTGGCATTATTATTAAAATAGAGTAAAGATTTATCCGTGTTGGAGTATCGAATCCTTCACGGATAATTTAATTTACTCGTTCATGCGCAAAGGATTCAAAAATTTCACACTTATTCCAATCGTTTACCCAAAGCGCTTTAAATATTTGATAAGATAATGGATAGAAGTATATATGAGATGAGGAAGCATATGAGAGTTTTAAAAATAGTGTTAGGGCTCGTCCTTTTTAGTGCGTTATTTCCAAATTCGAAGGTGATGGCGCAAGAGGAAGAGTCACTTTATATGGTGAATGCACAGGACGGTGCAGTGATGACAGCAAGTGCGAACGTCAATGGTATGGTTGTCGCAAAACTAAAACAAGGTACACGGGTAAAGTTAGTGCGCGAGCAGGGTGATTGGGTAAAAATTGACTATAATGGAAGACTCGGGTGGGTAAAGGGAGAACTTATCTCACCATTTACAAAGGAACTACTACCGATTTATTCGAGTTATTATAAGCTACTACAAAGTTTAGACCATATTATTTATGCGTTAGTGGCCGATTTTACACAGGATGGTGTTGAGGATTTATATGTCGTGTTAGATTCGAATCCATCAAAAGGGCAATACGAGGAAACTATTTATAGTGGCGACCAAGTTATTTATCAAAACAATAATACAAATGGATTAACCATTTTTAAAAATGCCAACGACTATTTTTTATATCACCATACTCAAACCAACTCAGATAAAAAGTTTAAGCTTTCACAATTAAATGAGCAGGCTAAAACCGATTATTATGAGGTGAGTGGAGGCAAAGATACTTATGAGATTACGGCCAATACATATTTAAAATCGTATTTTGTACTTAGCTCTGGTAACGGGAATGTAAGTGCACAAACGATTACGCAGGAGCAAATTGCCTCAAAGGATTTTTATGGAGCTGAGTATAAAAACGAATATGAGGAATCTATTTACTTAGAAAATTATGCATTATCGAAGAACGGAAAAACAGAATCCTTATTAGAACATGATTTTAAAGAGCTTTTTTCAACCTATGAAAAATCAAAAATTGTAAAGGTTATTTACGATGATGATTACAAATCTGCTTCTCTAAATGAACGATTTACTTTTGATGTGGCTCGTGTCCAAAAGGAACTCCTTGATTTAGCAGCTGCAGTATTACCAAGGAAACAAATTGAGTGGGATGCTATAGAGCTAGAGGTACTTCAGCAAAAGCTTGCCCAATCAGTTCTCCTCGAAATGCCGTATAGTGAGGCAATTTCGCGCAACGCGTTGAGCTATTTCCAAATGGTCGAGCAAGGGCTACAACAAGGTTTTGTAGGCTATAGCTCAAATGATTTTGGGATGAATATAAGTGAAAAAGAGACATCGTTCAAGCGCGGACAGGTTGATGGGTTAATTTATGATTTTTATGGCTTGAAAATGAATGAGGAAGCGTTTAACCGGTTGGGGAATAATGAGGGGTATTTAGTGGATGATGAAAATTATTCTGCACCTCTAATAGACGCGGAACCAACAGAAACATATACATATCGTCAGCTACAGGCAATTGAATCATTAGAAAATAATTATGTCGCACTAAAATATCAAGATTATGAAATGCCAAAAAATGTGATTGTAGCGGAAGCGAACGAAAGTGTCATTATTGGAGGGAATGAGTTAGGTAAGGGCTATGTACTATTCAAGCGTCTTCCTTTTAAAACGGGTGTGAAATGGATTTATATTGATACAGTGGAGCAATTAGAATACTTAAACAAAGCGCAATATGCAACGTATGAAAATTCATTGGATATCATTCAAAAATTTATTGCCGAGCAAGAAAAACAAAATAATGATGAGGAACAAAGTGAAGAAAAACTAGCAATGCCAATCAAATCGGATCTTGTAACATCAGATGAACAAACAAATAAAGGGGTATTTAATTTTGCAATTGGTATTATATTTGCCGCATTTATAGCTGGATCGTATTATGTGTATCGAAGAAAATATAGTTAATCGAAATGACCGACATGGCAAATGAATTTTACACAAAAAGAATAAATTATGTCTAAATTGTGACATTACCATGGTTAGAAAATGAAATATTGAGGGCATGTGATTTTAATCGACTCGTTAAAAATCACATGCTTTTTTATTGCATATTGGTCGGTTTTAAATAGTAAAAATTTAGCACTGTATAATAGTAGAAAAGCTAATACAATAATTTTGGGATTATATAATATAACCTTTTTTAGTATTTTATATGTATAATAAGGATTCTATGGATAACTTGCAATATATAGATATAAATCCCTTAAAGTTAATTAATTGTATTAAATTACCACTGTTTTTGACAAAATTATCTTATGATGTGATGTTGTAAACATAAAAATATAATAAAAAATGTTAATTTTTCTAATGAGCTGTGCTATAATTCAGATGTAATCAATTATTTAGAATTTTTCTAGATTAATTTATTACAGTTTCTGTTAACCATTGTTTTTTTGGATACATATAAAAATATATTAATAATGGTTTAATTAACAATGTTTTGCAATCGTATTAACTGTTTACAAAACGTTAATCTTAGGAGGAAATTATAATGTCAAAACAAAATACAGGTCGTAAATTTTTCGCAACAGCTGCAACAGCTGCATTAGTAGCTTCAGCAATCGTACCAGTAGCTTCAGCTGCTGAATTCACAGATGCTGATAAAATCGCATCTTGGGCTAAAGAATCAGTAGAAGCTTTAGCTGCTAAAGAAATCATCACTGGTAACCCAGATGGTTCTTTCGCTCCACAAGGTAACGTAACTCGTGCACAAGCTGCAAAAATGTTCACAGTTGCATTAGATTTATCAACTGAAGGTACTGAAAACTTCACAGACGTTAAAGATGGTCAATGGTTCCAAGGTGCTGTAGTAGCTGTAGTTAACGCTGGTATCGTAAACGGTATGAGCGCAACTGAATTCGCTCCTAATGCTAACTTAACTCGTGCGCAAGCTGCAAAAATGATCGTAGAAGCTTACGGTTTAGAAGGCGAAGCTGATCTTTCTAAATTTACTGATGCTAAAACAGTAGCAGGTAAATGGTCTGAAGCTTACCTTTCAACAGCTGTAGCTGCTGGCGTTATCAACGGTAAAGGCGACAAATTAGCTGCAAACGACTCAATCTCTCGTCAAGAGTTCGCTGTAATGTTAACTCGTGCAATCGACGCTGCTGATGCAGATAACTCTGCTGAATTAGTAGAAACATTAACTGAAGCAACAACTGCTTTAGAAACTGCTGTTAAAGCTTTAGACGCTGAAGTTAAAATCGAAACTATTGCTGATTCAAAAGCTGCAGTAGCTGCTGCTAAAGCTGCAATTACTGAAGTAGAAGTTGCATTAGAAGCTGCTAAAGAAGTAATTACTGAAGAAGAAGCTGCTAAAGTAACAGCTGCAATTACAGCTGCTAACGCAACTGTAAAAGCTACTGAAGAAAAAATCGCTAAAGTTGAAGAAGCTGCAAAAGCTCCAAAAGTAGAATCTATTTCTGCAATTAACCCTGTAGAAGTTAAAGTTGCTTTCAACAAAGCTGTTTACAAAGAAAGCTTAACAGCTGCTGATTTTGTTGTAACTGAAACTGCTGCTACTACTGCAGTAACAGTAAATGATGTTCAATTAGCTGAAGATGGCAAATCTGCAATCTTATTATTAGCTACAAACGTTCCTGCAACAGGTGTAAATGTTGAAATCGCTGAAGGTGCATTATTAGATACATTCTTCAACAAATTTGAAAAAATTAAAGTAGAAGAAGTAAAAGTTGCTAAAGATACAACTGCTCCAAAATTATTATCTGCTGTAGCAGAAGGTGCTAATGTAGTATTAACTTTTGATGAGCCAGTTAACTTCGGTACAAGCTACACAGGTGCTTCTATCGACCAAACTACTGCTACAACTCAACCAGTAAACTCTTCAAAAGCTGGTAAATATGTTTACACAATCGCTGCTGCTTCAGTATTAGCGAACGGTAAGCACACTGTAGACTTAACAAATGTTACTGACTTCGCTGGTAACGTGGATGTATTAGTATCTACTGAAGTAACTGTTACTGCTGATAACTCAGCAACTAAAGTTTCTTCTGTTAAAGCTGAAGATGCTAACTCATTCATCGTTGAATTCAGTAAACCAGTATCTACATTAGCAGCCGCTAACCTTGAAATCAAAAAAGGTAACTTAACAATTGATGCTACAAACTTCAATGTAACTACTGCATTAGTTGATGAAGATGGTAATGCTACAACTGGTTCTTCTAAATTTGTAAAAGTTAATGTTGTTGAAACTTCATCTAACACAACGAACTTATTATATGGTAAAGACGAAACTTCTGTTGCTTTATCTGTAAAAGTATTTGGTTACACTGACGCTGCTGGCGTATTAGGTACTGAATTTGCAGGCGCTGTAACTTTATCAAAAGATTTAACTGCTCCAGCAATTAAATCAGAAAAATTAATCTCATCTACTGCTACTACTATCGTTGTACCATTTGATAAAGCATTAGATAGCACAACTGCCAACACTATTACTGTTAAAGAAGGCAATGTTTTAGTTGCTCAAACTGCAGCTGTTTCTGGTAAAGACTTAACGCTTACTTTTGCTGCTGATACTTTAAAAGCAGGTAAAACTTACACAATTACTTTAGCAAAAGGCGCAGTAGTTTCAGGTAACAAATCAAGCGAAGCTACAACTATTTCTTACACAGTACCAACTGATGTAGTTACTTATACAACAACTGCACCAACAGTTGCATCTTCAGTGGTTAATGGTAAGAATGTTTTAACTGTAACTTACACTGGTAAAGTTAACGATGCTGCTGGTTTAGCTACAGCTTATAAATTAAACGGTGCTGATTTACCAGCTGGTTCTGATGTTTACTTCTCAAACTCTGATAAAAAAGTAGTAATCATTGAATTACCAACTTCTTACCAAGTTAATGAAGAAAATAAAGCTGCTAAATTCACAATCAATGCTGATACTGTTAAATATGATGCTACAGTAACTGCTGAAGCTAACAAATTTATCTCTGGTTCAGCTACAACTTCTAAAGCTTATGAGTCTGCAATTACATTAAAAGATAATGTAGCTCCAGCATTAGATAAAGCTGAGTATGTGAAAAATGCTGCTGGTTTAGCTACTGGTGTTAAATTAACATTCACTGAGTCTATCAAAGATTCAACTGTAGATGCAGCTAACTTTGTAATCACTCAAAATACAACTTCAGTATCATACACTGTTGCTACTGGTGTTGCTGGAACTACTGATTTAGTAGATGACAAAGTATTAGTATTAACATTCGCTCAACCTGTAGCTGTTGATGCAACTGGTCTAACTGTTAATACAAACACTGATAACACAAAATTAACTTTAACTGATGCATATGGTAACAAATTAGGCGTAATTGCTCAAAAATTAGTAGTAAACGCTGCTAACTAATATTTGTTTCTATAATTTGTTAATATAAATTTTTTGAAACTCCTATCCTCTAAAGAGGGTAGGAGTTTTGTTTTTATTTCTTTGGAAATCGGTAAAATAACACAATAATCTAACTTTGTAGTATAAGGAACTTACATAAAACACACCAATAATTACAAAATTATTTCAAAAAAATTACAAATACATTTTAAGGTTTTCCTACCCTCAATTCAAAAGACTATGTTATCATAGGAAGGGACTTTAAAAGAGTGAGGGGCGTTACGATGAAAAAATGGTTTACAATATTACTTCTAGCAGTACTTGTGACAACCGTGTTCAATCACGACCAAAGCTACGCAGCAACGAACAATAAAAACATTATCGAACAAAATAATGTAAAAGTGATTATAAATGGAAAATATATAACATTTAAAGATCCAATTTTAAATAATTCAGGAAGTCTTTTATTGCCGATGCGTGATTTTTACGAAGCAATCGGAGCAAAAGTTTCTTGGAATCAAACATCAAAAGTTGCATCAAGCGTACGTAATAACCAAACAATTGATTTAACAATTAACTCAAAAACAGCACTAGTCAATGGCAATAAAGTTCAAGTTACTGTACCACCAATCGTTTATAAAGACCGCACATACATTCCAATGCGTTTCGTTAGTGAAAACTCTGATGGACAAGTGTATTGGGATCAAGTAAATAAAGTGGTGGAAGTTGTTTTAAATGAAGATGTGGATGATGGGCAAAGTCCTGGACCTGGAGATGAAACGACTGAACCGTCAATTCCAGAAGTACCAAAGATTGAATACACTCTATATATGAACAACCAAAAAATTAAGATGGATCACGAAGTAATTACAAAAGATGGCCGTATGTATATTCCTTCATCTTACTTTAGAGATTATTTACAGGATACATATGAGCAGTGGTCTGCAAAGGATCGATTAGAGTTAACAATCTCAGGATTACATTTTGTTTTTACAAACAACAGTAACAAAATATACGTAAACAGTGAGTTGTATACAGGGGCAGAAAAGCCGTTTATGCAATCTGGCGAAATGTATGTACCAGTAAAATTTATTGTTGATTCATTTAAAAACGGAGGTACCCTTCGTTATGTACAAGATACAAGAACAATTTATATTTCACTCTATGATTACATAATGACGAGTGATTTCTTACAAAAATCTTATGGTTTTTTACCAGTACCAAAATCTGTAGAAAATGCCGCATTAGATGGTAAGCGTGAGCTATTTGTAAGTGATAACCCGGAAGAATTAATTCCGACGATTATTAAAGAGGCGAATGAAACTTTAGCGGAATATAAAGTACAAGGTTTATCAACGACTAAAGAACACCGAGTTTACGGTTGGCACATAAACAAATTAGGCGATAGAGCATCGATCGGTATTACTATTCAAAATACGTCGTCAACAACGCCTTTAGAAATTACAAACTCAAAAGGATTGTCGCAAACTTCAAGTAACAGCTGGAGTACATTTGATGTAGGGTTACCACTTTCAGATGCGGTGTTAACAGGAACATTAAAAAATGCAAAAGAAAGCACAATGACAATTGCGCCTGGAGAAACTAAAGTCATTCAAGCCTACGATATTGGTGCAAACTATTTATTAGGTTTTACACATGACTTTGATGTACGTCCGGTTAATGGTCAAGCGAGCTATACATTACGTACAGTAATTAGCTTGGATGTGGAAGGAAATTTAGCTTCCATTCATTCGCCGGCTGTACCGATTAATAAATATGCAGCACATCCACGTGGTGTATGGCCAAGCTCATCTATTAAAGCAACATTGCCAGCATATACAGTAGATACAGAGCAGGTCGGATACAATATTTCGAATGGTAAAACAGATCATTTCTTAACACCTGAAAGTTCATTAGACCCAATGAATGGCACAGTTGGTAACCCAGGTCACTTTGGGATGACATACAAGGTCGATATTCCAATTGTGAATGACACTGGAAAATTAAAGTATGTAGTCGTAAAAATTACTGGTCGCGGTGGCTTATATAGTGGGGCAGTGAAGATGAATGGCCGTACTTACTTAATTCCTACATTAAAGCCAGGTCAAGAATATGTACAACTTCCAGTGTTAAGAACGTCAAAACGTTCTGACATGATTAACTTAGAAATTATCCACGCTGGCGGTAGTAATCTACCAGTAGCAGTGTATGTGGAAACACGATAATTTAATTCATGCACGTAAGGAAATAAAATTTAATTACTATGAACAGTCACTACTTTTTAAAAGTAGTGGCTTTTTTGATTTGCGTTGGAATTAGTGTAGTGAATGCATGTTGGTGGATTTGATGTAGCAGGTGGGGTGTTATGTATGTGTCTTCAGTAGTGTAGGTTGCATTGGGTATGATGTGTGGGGTTGATATCGAAAAATAGCCTCAAATAAAGAAATTACAAGGTATCCCTAAATATTTAGAAACTATTAATTTTAAGTTACGTTTGTTTCAATTATAAGAAAACAACCTCTTTCTGTCATAATTATGATATATTCATTGAGTATCTTTAATTTTCATAAGATGGGAGAGACTAACATGTACAAAAAAATAGCTTCAGCAAGTTTAGTATTAATGGCTTTACCGGCCACAGTATATATAGCAGAAGGATCTGCAGCATTTGACCAAAAAGTCGATAGTAAGCAAACTACTATTTCACCAGGCGTTCAATACATAAAAGAGCAATATGAATCAAGTAATACAAAGGAAGTTGTCAACTTTTTAAATGTTGATTTGAATAATAGCTACACGTCATTAGAAATTGGTATTCCAGATCCAATTAATTCTTTAAAAACAACATCAGCAATTTCGAAAATACATAATTATGAAGGTCACCGCGTAGTAGGTGCCACAAACGCCTCTTATTTCCTAGGCAATGGTTATCCAGCGAATCTTTTAGTTAACAATAACGTCATCGTCAATTATGGGATTTTAGGTGAAAATTCAAATAGTCCAACGCAACAGCCAGTCGCATTTGGTATTTCAAAATCTGGACAAGCAATTGCAGATTATTACAAAACAGATTTATCGTTCACTGTAGCAGGTCAAAAATTTGAAATAAATCGAATTAATACCGAGCGTACAACTGCAACAACGGTTTTATATACAGCGAGTCAAGCATCAACAAACACAAATAACTGGGGACTTGAAATTGTCGTAACAGGTGCGTCTAAAAGTACAAAATCATTAAGCTTTGGTGATTCCATTTCAGGTACGGTAGCAAGTATGACAGAGTACGGTCAATCAGGGAATTCTGCGATTCCTGCAGATGGCTTCGTTCTTTCTGTGCAAGATAAAGCACTTGCAGAACAGCTAAAAGCTTCGATTCAAGTTGGTGTACCTATTCAAGTGGACTTAGCCATTGATGCAAAATGGCAAGATGCAAAATTTATTTTAGCAGCAGGACCTTTACTTGTAAAAGACGGACAAGTGAATATTTCAATGCCGAACAATGAATCTTTTGCAACAACACGTAGTGACCGCACAGCTATCGCAGTAGATGCGACAGGAAAAAAGGTGTTTATGGTAACTGTTGATGGTCGTCAAAGTGGATATAGTAACGGTGCGACGTTAAAGGATCTAGCTTCGTACTTAATTTCAAAAGGTGCTAAATATGCAATTAATTTAGATGGTGGCGGCTCTACTACAATGGTAGCGAGAACTCCGGGTATGGAGGCACCTGCCTTAGTGAATAGGCCATCGGGTGGTAGCGAGCGCCGAGTTTCTGCGACGTTACAAGTAGTGAATACAGCGCCGGCAGGAACGTTAAAGGCATTTTCAATTCAAGGTTTACCAAATTCAATGACCGTAGAAACATCCGCAAATGTGAGTGCATCGTTAGCCTACGATGAATATTTAAATCCAGTTGCTATACCCCAGGAAAATGTTAAATGGACGGTTGAAGGCGGTATTGGTCAAATGAATGGGGCAAACTTTACTGCCATGAAAATTGGTTCAGGGAAGATTGTAGCAACCTATAATGGCGTCCGATCAGAATTCCCAATTCAAGTAACAAAGGCACCAGAAGTAGTTGAAATGATTGATTCATTTGATGTGACGACAAACTGGGCAGTGAATACAGCGAAAGCTGCTGCGACAATTGTTAACGCATCAAAAGCAGAGCCATTCCGTGAAGGGGCTTCGTCGTTAAAATTAAACTATGATTTTACAACGGCTGAATCAGGAACAAAGGCAGCGTATGCAGTTGCGCAAAAGCCAAAAGCAATTGAAGGCTTACCGAAGCAAATTGGTGTATGGGTCTATGGAGATGCAGCGAAGCACTGGCTACGTGGTGTGATTATTGATGGTAAAGGTGAAAAACATACGGTAGATTTCACAGAACAAGGAAAGCTTGATTGGTCTGGTTGGAAATATGTAACAGCAGCTGTGCCGCAAAGTCTTGCATTACCGATTAAATTTGACCGTATTTATATAACAGAGCCAAATGCTACTAATCAAAACAAAGGCGTATTATATTTTGATAAGCTACAGGCGGTGTATAAGGATGGATATAAAGAGCCACTTTACACAGATTTAAAGGCATCGCACTGGGCAAGCTCGACAATTGAATATTTAAATACGAATGAATTAGTAAAAGGTTATCCAAACGGGACATTTAAGCCTGAAAGTACGATTACTCGCGCGGAAGCAGCAACAATTATTGCTCGTGCACTAGGTCTTTCAAAAACAAAGAATCCAGCATTTACAGACGTAAAAGCAAATCACTTCGCTTATGATGCGATTGCGGCAGTATCAGAAAAAGGCATTATTACTGGACGTGAGGCGAGCAAATTCAGTCCAGATGGGAAGTTAACACGTGCAGAAATGGCAACTATATTAAAACGTGCTTATAATTTATCAGGAACAACGGCGTTACCATTTAAAGATGTTCCATCATCTCACTGGGCATATGAAGCCATTCAAACTGTGTATCAAAATCAGTTAACAGGTGGGTACCCGGATAATACATTTAAGCCAAACAATAGTATTACACGTGCAGAGTTTGCTACATTCTTAACTAAAATATTGCAAAAACAGTAGATTCAAAACGAACCGTGGTAAGCTTGTTAGAGAATAGATGACTGGCGGCCACGGGGGAGAGGAAGATTGCATGAAATTAACTAAAAAACGATCACACTATTTTGCTGCGATGCTCGTGTTACCAGTGACAGTAGCGTTTGTCATCGATGCGCCGGCAACAGCTGCGACAAACCCTTACTCAGATGTAACGGTGAAGGATGGTCATTATGATGCAATAATCGAATTAACAGAGCAAGGGGTTGTTACAGGTGTAACAAAAACACTTTTTCAATCAACAAAACCGGCAACCCGCGGTGAAGCAGCGTTATTTATTGCGAATGCGTTAGGCTTTGATCAAACATCTGGTAAAAATCCGAATTTCAAAGATTTAACAACGAATAGTCCGTATTATGGGGCAGTCGTAGCATTGTATGAGCGAAATATAATTGGCGGCTATACGGACGGAACATTCCGACCTAATGCCATATTAAAGCGTTCAGAAATTGCCAAAATGCTGACGTTAGCGTTTGAACTAGAAGTAGCAAATGTAACGAAGACGAAGTTTGCTGATGTCAATGCAATTAAAGATGCAAATACAAAGCGTTATATTCAAACGTTAATTGACTATGGGATTACTATGGGTACAACAGCAACAACATTTAGTCCGTATGCAACATTAACACGCGGTCAGCTAACAACATTTTTACATCGTGCAATAACAGCGACCGATGATTTCACGATTATTAGTGTGGAGTAAAAGAGTAACTGAATTAAAAGAGATCGATTTACCATGCAGCGTTTATTTGGGGCGCTGCATGGTTTTTTGTGTTTTCAGGGTGTGGTGATTGAGGTACGGGCAGTGTGTATTGAATCTTACTTTGTCTGTATAAAAGAAAAGCATTGTGATTGTTAAGTTATATTTTTGTGTTTGCATAGTGTTGATGCTTGGAAAAAGATAAAGTTTATGTCTTTTATCAAGAAGAAATAGGTCGTTAATTAGAATATTTCGTCTTTAAAATCCGTCTTTGTCCATTAAATGTTAAAGATTGTCCTTTTTCGGATTGAAAATGTCCTAAATGACTCGAAAAATTTCTATTAACCAAAGAAAAAGTACCTTAACTATAAGCTTTTGTCTATTAAAAATTATCAGGTTTGCAAGAGAGGAATTGCTTGTCAAAATAACGATGCTATCGCCTGATTTTTGTCTAATATTGAGGAGCGTATGTCCACTAATCATATCATTTGGTCCAATACTGCCCTACACAATGCACCATCCAGCATTTAGCCCATTAAATACCCCCTCTTTATACAAGAAACCTCCAAAACTATAAAATGTAACATTATAAATAATTCCATTTATAGAATAAAAATAGAAACAATCCAAATTCAGTGTATTATTTGTGTGATTTTTGATAAAATGGTAGTTAATTATTAGCTGAGGGAGGATCACAGCGTGTTTATAAAGAAAATCAGCTTCATGTTAACGGTCATTGTCTTATCATTTTTCACAATTCACAGTGCACAGGCAGCAAACATTTCCTTTAAGGATCTTTCTTCATCGCATCCAGCGTATAAAGAAATTATGTATTTAGTAGAGCTTGGTGTCTTAGAAGGTTCTTTTGAAAACGGCAAGCGTGTATTTAAACCTTCTGAACAAGTAACCCGTGGACAAGCTGCAAAAATGGTGGTGGTAGCAACAGGGAAAACCCCATTAGTGGTGACGAAATCATCCTTCACGGATATTGATTTAAAAACGAATGCGGCATTATCAGGCTATGTTGAGCGGGCAGTGGAGCTTGGCTATTTTAGCGAATACTCTCCAGGCAAGTTTGGGCCGAAAGTTGCTTTATCTCGAAATGAAATGAGTAAAGTATTATCAAAAGCGTTCAATCTAAATATTGAAATAACAGCAAATTTAGATTTGCCGTTTACGGATGTTGCCAAAAACGATCCGTACTATAAGTATATTTCGGCAATCTACTATAACGGAATTACCAATGGTACTGGAGATGCAACAAAGTATAGCGCAAATGCTCCGGTAACAAGAGCCCAGTTTTCATCATTCGTTGCACGTGCATCATCTGAAAAGTTTCGATTAGATCTTCCGGTACATGGTGGACCAGCTCCGGATGTAGCGAATGCGATTGGGAAAGTTATTGTTGCAGTGGACGGATTAAATATACGTTCAAGTGCTGCAAGTGATAATAAAACAAATATTTTAGGTAAAGTAAATACTGGAAAAGAACTTTCTGTATTTGAAGATCAAGGCTATTGGTTAAAAGTTGCTTACAATGGTCAATTTGCCTTCGTTGCAAAGGAATATACGAAAACTGAAGAGCAAATTAAGCAAGAAAATCCTCCGTCAGAACAAAAGCCAACTGAACAAAAGCCAGCCGAGGAGCCAACAACAAAGCCAACTGAACCCGAGGTTGAAGAGCCAACAACAGCTCCGACGGATACAGAAAAACCGACTGAAGAGCCGAAAGTGGATATGCCACCTGTCCAAACATCGTCTATCGGTATTGCAACAGTTAATAACTTAAATATTCGAGAGCAAAGTTCTTCTAGCTCGACGTCCCTTGCCAAAATTAACCGCGGAACAGTTGTAGATGTATTATCACACAATGGCTACTGGGTTGAAGTATATTACGAAGGTACGGTTGGATATGTGGACAAACGTTATTTACGTTTAAAAAATACGGTTGGGAATGCTGTACAGGATCGCATTATTATCATTGACCCAGGTCATGGTGGGAAAGATCCTGGGGCAGTCAGTGGACAAGCAGTTGAAAAATCAATTGTTTTCAAAGTAAGTAACTTGGTAAAACAAAAGCTTGAAGCAGACGGAGCAAAGGTATTAATGTCACGTACGGGCGATACATATCCATCACTTGATGACCGGATAACGTTTGCAAAGAGTAATTATGGTGAAATGTTCATTAGTCTTCATGCCAACTCTTCGACGAATACATCACCAAAAGGCACGGAAACATATTATAGCATTACATCAAATGATAATGAAAAAGAAGATGTTGTTTTAGCGACAAATATTAATAATCAAATCGTCAAAAATGCCAACATGAGCAATCGTGGTGTTAAGCGTGAAGACTTTAAAGTTATTAGAAGCTTAACAATTCCAGCCGTGTTAGTAGAGCTAGGATTTGTAAGTAACGCAGAAGACCGCTCGAAGCTATTAGACGACCAATATATTGAGATTTTCGCACAGTCCATTTACAACGGCATTGTAGAATATTACGCGAGAAACTAATGAACAATCACTCTACTTTCATTTAGTAGGGTGATTTTTTAATTGAAAAATAGGAATATTTGTCGATATAACTGTTAGAAGTCTGAATATAAAGAACGTTTACATAGAACGAGAGGGTGACACGATGAAGAAAAATATGAAAATTGGCTTAATGGCCGGCCTATTAATTACACCGGCAGTTGTCGCACAAGCTGGAGAAGCAGAAGCAAGTGGTGCAGTTGCAGCAATTGGAGTAGATGCATTATTAAATCAAATTACTAATTTAAATGAGAGTACTAGTGCAACAGCGATTCAAGAGGCAAAACAATTATATAATGCCCAAATCAATGCAGATCCAGCAGCTATTAATGCAGATCTACAAACGGTTATTACAAAGAAATTTGCTTACTTAGAGGCTTTTATTGCTTCTAATCCTACAGGCAAGGCAGAAAGTGTAATTGCTTCAATCAAAGCCGCAAATTCAGATATTGAAGCAGCTAAAACGGCTGTTACAAATTTTGAGTCGGATTTTAACACATTAATTGCTGATTTAAGAGCTGTGCAAACAGGTGCAGGTGAGGAAGCATTAAAGATGTTATCAGCTTTAAAATATTTCGATGCAACAGCTGGTACTCAAAAGTATGTAACAGACTATATTAAATCAATAAATATGACTAGCTATAATACGGCAATGGAATCATTTGATGAAATCACTGCTGTCAAAGCATTAATCAATCCTTTGTTACCTACGAATAAAGAGACTGTTGATGTTGCAGGTTATAAAACTGCAGTCAATGACGCTGTTACAAAAATGAAAACAGCTAAAACAATTGTGAAAAATCAGCTGGTTTCAGTAAGTGATACAGAAAAAAAGACGATTTCAACGATTGTGGATGAAGCAAATAAAGAGCTTTCTGCCGCAACGACGTTAGAAACAGAAATTAAAAATTTCAGCACAAATATGCCTTCAACAGTAACGACGTATTTGAGTAAAGTGACTGATTTGGAAAAGAAAAGTGCTGCTTTATCAGAGTTCCAAAAGCGGTTTATAACTAATATTGGTGATGTTGAAAAGCTTACAAAAGCTAAAGCTGTAGTAAATCAAATTAAAGATTTAGATACGAAGCCCTTTAATACAGCCGACTACCGTACGAAGGTAACAGATGCGAGAACAGCCTATAATGCGCTGGGGAGTGAAGCACTTCAGCCACTGGTTATTAATACAGCCAAGCTAACGGAAGTAGAAAATATTATTACTGATGTAAAAACGGTGGAGGATAAAGTAGCAAGCGTTACAAATGGTAATTTAGCAACAGCGATTCCAGAGGCAGTAAAAGCTTATACAGGTCTTACTTCAACAAAGCAAGGCTATTTATTAGAAGACAAGCTTGCAACGTTAAAGAGCTGGGATACAGCAGTAAAATCTTCTGCAACGGTAATCAAGGATATTGATGCCATTTCAACAAATAATTTTGCTACGTGGGGTTCTGCTACGACAACGCAAAAAGTATCCACAACGAAAAGCTTTGTGTCAAAGGTTAATAGTGCCTTTGCAAAATATAATGCAATCGTATCCCCGACTTCTGAAGGAAGTATTGACCCGAAATCGCTTGTGACGAACAGTGCGCGTTTACTGGCATTAAAGGAAATTTCAGATATAGCGAATTCGATCGTTACGTTAACCGCATTAAGTGCACGAGATGAAGCAACATTGACAACTGCTAAAACTGTCTTAAATGGCTTTAAGTCTGATGCAGCTGGTTTATCAAATGAAGATAAGCTAAATCTACCTAATTTACAAACTTTCTTAGGGACAAATTTACAAGAAATTGAAGACGAACAGTTACGTATTAAAGAAGTAGAGAGCCTTATTGAAGGATTAAAAACAACGGTTGATTTAGTGAACTTAAGCAAGGCTCGTGAAGAATACAACAAATTATCAAGAGAAGGTCAAGGGTTAGTAGCAAATTATGCTACGCTGACGAATTTAGAGAGGGATTATAAAGTTGCGCTAACGGTAGTAAACCAAATTGAAGCATTAGATCCTACAGCAAAAGATTTTGCACGAAAAGTAGTATCTGCACAAATTGCTTATGATAAATTAGCAACGGCTTCATTAAAGGCAGCAGTTAGCAACTATTCGACATTGCAACAATTGCAGCCTATTGCACAGTTAATGCAAGAAATCGATGCATTACGTACGAACGCAAAAGAATTCCGAGCAAATCTGGAAAAGGCACAAAGTACTTTCAATACTCTCACAGCAGGTACGACGGCACCAGGAGAGGGCGCAGAGCAAACTGTACTAGACAAGCTAACAAGTGCAAAACAGCGCCTTGTTTCGGAATATGGCCCAAAACTTATTGCATTCCAGGAAATTATTAAAAAAGCAGATGAAATGGTAAATAAAATAACGGCATTAGGGTCAAAGTCTGGTAAAGAGTTTATGGATGAGCTTGCCCTAGTATCGGCAGAATACAAAAAGCTAGAGTCAGCGGTTAAAGGGAATGTTAGCAACGCAAGTGATTTAACCGCACTTGAAAAAGACTTCAATAGTTCATTAAAGGTTTATAATTTAATTGAGCAATTACCGGCTAATTCAGATAAGTCCTTTTCAAAAAAAGTAGTTGCAGCAGAGAAAACGTATCAAAAGCTGACAGAAAAGCAAAAAGCAAATGTCTATAATTATACGAAGCTAAGCCAAGTGCTTAAGGCAGCCGACCTAATTGAACGTATTGAAAAATTAAAAATTGGCAGCAAAACGTTCGAGATGGATGTAGCGGCTATTCGCGGGGAATTTAATGCATTATCAACAGCAGATCAAGCGTTAGTGCATAATATTGCAAAATTAACAGCGGCCGAAGACAATATGACGAGTGCAGAGAAAGTGATTGCACTTATTAATGAAGCTGTCCCAACTGCAACGAACTATATCGAAAAGCTAACAGAAGCACGTAAAGCGTTTGATGCATTAGATCGTTCGCAGCAAAAGCTAGTAACAAATGCAAAAGACTTAACAACACGCGAACGTTCTGTGAAACCAGTGTTAAAGCTAGATGAAGATATATTAAAGCTGGATCCTTCTAATGCTAAAACATACGTATCGAAATATAATAGTGCATTAAAGGCTTACGAAAAACTTTCATTAGTTGAACGTGGATTATTGTTAAATGCGGAGGCGTTTACCGGAGAACTAAAAACAATTTATGAAGTAATCAATGCCATCAACTCGATTAAAAATTCAAGTAAAACATTCATTGCAGATACGAAGGCTGCACGTACATTATATGAAGCTTTAACAGCAGAACAAAAAGCGAAAATTTCCAATTTATCTGTTCTCCAGGATCATGAGTTAAATGTGGAAGGTGGCGCAAAGGTTGATGAAATGATTCGTGCACTCAGCTCAGTCGATCCCCAGCAATTTATTGCAAAGGTAAAAGAGGCGAGTGATGCGTATAAAGCATTAAGCTCTACAAATAAAAAAGCCGTTTCGTTAATTAATGAGCTTAAGGCGCAGGAAAAATATATTAAGCCGGTTGAAAAGGCCATTACTGAAATTGAAGGCTTAAGTAATCCGAGAAATGATTTAACGCGCCAATTTACAAAGGTGAATTCTACATTACAAAAGTTAGATGAAAAGCAACGAAGCTATATTACAAATATGGACAAGTACTCGAATTTATCAAATGTTATTCATGTTTACCAATTAATCGATAAATTAAAGCCAAGTGACCGTTATTACCAGGGGAATTTAGAGGCAGCGAAGTTAGCTTACGATCGATTAACTCAGGATGAAAAGTTAAAAGTAACGAACTATTATAAATTACAAGAAGCACAAATGAATGTAGCTGAAGCGCAAGTGATGATTAATTTAATTGCTTCGTTATCAAGAAAATCAAGTACGTATGTTGCTGACGTGGAAAATGCACTTAAACAATATAAAGAATTACCTTCAGCATTAAAAAAGCAAATTTCAAATTATGATGTATTAAAACAAGCGGAGAAAGATATAAAGGCCGCTCAAAAAGTCATGAAGCAAATAGAAGAGCTTGATGCGACAGCAAGAAGCTATGAATCAAGAGTAAAATCAGCGGTAAAGGCGTATGAAAAATTAACAGAAGAGCAAAAGCAATTAGTTGCTAACTATAATCTACTACAAAATGCGGTATCTGAATTAGGGTTAGAGATATAGGAAGAATTACTTGTGTTTTTGTAAAACTTTGATACTATTAGAGGAGCATTTTCAGAAGTGAAATGGGCGCTCCTTTTCATTTGAAAAAGAGAATTTTAGCGGAAGTTGCCTTTTGTAATCTGTTACAGAGGGCATCTTTTTCTGATTTTTAATCATATCTATTTACGAATAAATTATTATTAAACATCAAGAAAATAGTTGACGTTTTTTAAGGGGATGTTATGGATGAAACGAATTTTAATTGCAGGATCAATGATTGTACTATTGATGCAATCAATTCCATCAATGACAGTGGCCGCAAATACAAACCAAATGTTTCGTGATGTTAAAAGCACACATTGGGCAGCATCAACGATCCATGATTTAGTGAATAAAGGCTATATGCAAGGATATCAAGACGGTACCTTTAAGCCGAATCAAATGACAACGCGCGGAGAAGCGGCTGTCATTATTGCAAGAACAATGGGGGTAGACCTTACTACTGAATTTAAACCGAAATTTCAGGATGTAACAGAGAATCATCCTTATTATAAGGCAATCAGTAAATTGACCGAAATAGGTGTGCTCGAAAATGGCAATAATTTTTATCCAAATGCGCCATTAAAGCGTTCTGAAATCTCAAAAATGATTGCACTTGCCTATGAGGTAGCAGTTGATAATAAAAATAAAACGCAATTCAAAGATTTACCAAAAACCTATTGGGCGAAGCATTATATCGAATCATTAGCAGATGTATCCATTGTACAAGGATTTACAGCAACAACTTTTGAGCCAAATCAATATGTCACACGCGCGCAAATTGCGTTATTAACGAAGCGTGGTATGGCTTTTAAAGGACAAGTGGAAAAGTTAGAGCTCATATATGACTTTTTACAAAAGGATTATATCAATACGACGAATAATTATAAAAGCTGGGAGCAAAAAATTGCTCTTTTAGTAAATGATATTCGCGCAAAGAACCAATTACAGCCAGTTCAATTAGATCCTCAGCTGACGCAAGTAGCGATTATTAAAGCGAAGGATATGGTAAAGCGGAATTATTTCGAGCATTATTCTCCGGTTTATGGGAACCCATGGGATTTAGCTTCGTTATTTGACTATGAGTATACGAGCTTCGGTGAAAATATTGCCCGTAACTATACAACACCAGAAGCGGCTGTTGATGCATGGATGGCGTCAACGAAACACCGCGCCAATATTTTAAAAAGTAGTTATACGTATATGGGAATTGGGATTGAACAAACAAAAAACGGAAAATATTACCTAGCGCAGCATTTTTCGAGTAAATAATTTGGTAAATAATAGTTTGTTATATTACAGTAATATTACACTTCATTTGCCTTTTGTAAGAATATATTAATTAAAGCACTGAATCTCTGCATTTTAGCAGGAATTCAGTGCTTTTTGTTTTTAGTGTGATTTTCATGTAACTGTTACAGAAGTGAAAAATTATAGTACAACAATATATGTTACCCTATTTGTAGGTTAAAAAAACCTGATTTTTGAAGGGAGTATCATCTAACGTGAAAAAGAGAGTCTTATTACCGATCTTTGCGGCATTAATGATCTTTGCAGGGACGGATACAAATACAGCACAAGCGGCATCAGTTTCAGAATTAACAGCAGTAGCTTCTAAATATATCGGTATACCATATGTATACGGAGGAACAACAACTAAAGGATTGGATTGCTCGGGCTATACACAGCTAGTATTCAAACAATTAGGTTATGATTTAAATCGTACTTCAGCAGCACAATACAAGCAAGGTACAGCAGTTTCTAAAGCCAACTTAAAAGCGGGAGACTTAGTATTCTTTAATACATCAGGTAGTGGCGTATCACATGTAGGGATCTCATTAGGAGGTTCTAAATTTATCCATGCTGGTGTAAGCACAGGTGTTACGGTAGCAAGCTTAAACACTTCTTACTGGAGCAATCGCTATATCGGTGCAAAACGTGTAGGTAGCTTTGGAAGCGGAGATAAAGTTGTTGCAGCTGTAGATAATGCAGAAGTAAAAGACTCAGCTATCGACTTCACAGTCTACGCATCTCGAGGTGAAGTAGCACTTCAATTAGCGAATGCATTAGGTCTTAATACATCTGATAAAAAAACAGTATTCCCAGATGTAAAAACTTCATCTAAATATGCAGGCGCAGCAAAGGCATTACACGATTTAGGAATCTTCACAGGTGATGAAAACGGCAAGTTTAATCCAGGTTCTCCATTAACACGTGCACAAATGGCAAAAGTTTTAGTAGCGGCATATAAATTAGAACAAAAACAATCATCATTAACATTTTCTGATGCACCATCATCACACTGGGCGCATAAGGACATTAAAATTTTAGCATCGCATGGTATTACAGTAGGTCTTGGTGACGGTACATTTGGTGTTAATCAAAATGTAAAACTAAAAGACTTAGCAACATTTATCAAACGAGCTCAGCAATAATAAACATCGCTTCTTTCTTTCTATCAATACATAGTAAGATGAATAGCAAAATGTAAATTGAATATGAGATTAATTATATGAAAAAGAAGAAAACGCAAATGTAGATTTGTGTTTTCTTCTTTTTTAGGTTCTACAATATTTGTTGGGGTGTTCATACAAATTCACATAAAAAAAGCACAAAATCACACTTTTTTATATACTTGAATTGACTAGAAACAAGATATAGAAAGGTGATTTGTGCTCTATGAATTTTACCATGAACATCCCAGGATTAAAAGAAGTAATCATCAATGAAATGACGGAACAGAAGAATCTAATTGTTCTCCATGTTTCGATGCCTCAAAAAGAACATACTTGCCCAGATTGTGGTCAATTAACAGATAAAGTTCACGATTATCGTATTCAAAAAATCAAACATTTAAAGTGGTTTGAACGTTTAACCGTTCTCTTTTATAAAAGACGCCGTTACCGCTGTTCTTGTGGCAAAAGATTTTGTGAAGATTCCCCTTTTGTCGAGCGTTACCAACGCTTTTCAAAGGAATGAAATCAGGTTGTTCGTATTCGTTCGGTTAAAGCGAAAACTTTTAAAGAAGCAGCAGATGTACTTGGTACATCTTCATCAACAGTGATTCGACGCTTTAAACAGCTTGTTCATCAATTACCAGAAAAGGTACGTTTACCAAAAGCGATTGCGATCGATGAATTTAAAGCAGATACAGATGCTGGAACTTATCAACTGATAATCGCAAACGCAGATACACATGAACCTATTGATATTTTGCCAAATCGTAGAAAAGAAACAATTAAACACTATCTTCAAGAAAATGGGGCAGATGTCGAAATCGTTGTGATGGATATGAATCCTAGCTTTAAAGCAGCAGTAAAGAAGGCTTTAAATCGTCCTGTTATTGTGGCTGACCGTTTTCATTACTGTCGCTATATTCATTGGGCTGTGGATGAAGTACGTCGGAAAGTCCAAAATGAATGGAATTCTTATGACCGTAAAAAGGCGAAGCGAATGCGCTATGTCTTGCATAAGGATGAACACAAATTAACCGAAAAAGAACGTTGGTACTTAAATCGTTATATCAATATGTCCACTGAATTGAAGGAAGCACATGAATTAAAAGAACTTTATAAGAAGTGGCAACGAGAATCGAAAAAAGAAAGTGTATCAGAAGTGAAAGTGAAATTATATGACTTCTACCGAAAGGTTGAAGAAACAAAAAATCCAGCCTTTTTAAAAGCAATAAAAACGTTTAAGAACTGGCAAAAAGAAATTCTAAATAGCTATGCATTTGGTTATTCTAATGGATTTTTAGAAGGGATTAAAAATACCTCCAAAGTATTAAAAAGGAATGCCTATGGATTCCGTAAATTTGAACACTATAAAGCAAAGATATTACTAAATCATGTATATAAAAATGTAGGGATTCACCTTGGTTAATAGAGAGTTGATTGGAATGGAGGGCGGCAGACTCCAGCGGGAACAGCACGACGCCTGAGACTACAGGCTCAGGCCGTGCCCGCGGAAAGCGTCCGCCCGTAATGGAAATCAACGGACTATATTAGAAACAACAAAAAGAGGCAGTGCCAATTGAAGAATCAATATGACACTACCCCAACATTTGACTTAGAACCTTTTTTATTGGGTGTTAATATCCGTTGATTTCTCTATTATGGGGGACCCGTTTCCCGCAGAAGTTGCCCCTATATTCCAATTAAACCTCTGTTAGCAAAGAAATGGAATTAAGTATTATTTAATAGAAGTATTTTTAAAAAGGCGATAGTTCAATGTGGTTCTTTAGAAACTAAAAGCCACTAGCATAGTACCTAAAGGAACTGTTTGCTAGTGGCTATTTTAGTTATTGAATTAGTTAGCTGTAAAAGGTTTTACTAGGTCTGAGCGTACCCATACGTATTTACTTGGTGGGTTGGCATCAGATAATAGCTTGTACCAAACGTAGCCGTCTGAGCCAGTTGTTTCTTCAACGATCACAACAGGATAGCCGAATGTTTTTGTTTCCCCAACATTTTTTGCCTTGTACGTATATACTTTTTCAGAGCTCGTTGTCGCGTCAGCACGTGTGTTAACTAAGTCTCCGTTGTTAATAACAAATGCTAATTTGGCTTGCTTGTAATCTTTGTTGCCGAATCGATTATTTATACGGAACATATGTCCAGCAATTTTACTGCCCCAGAATGGATCTGATGCATAGTGAACATTCATACCAGACGTTTTATTACCTGGCGCTGCACCTTTAGCGAAACCGCCAGATTGTGGAACATAGTTTAAGTTTACATAGTGATTTAAGAAGGCCATGACGCTGTCGTCACGTGATGCATAAGTTGTACCTAATGTTGTATCAGAATCGAATACTTTAATACCGAAAATGTTGTTTTTTTGCAAAGAGTTTGTACTAATTCCATAGTCACCCTCATGCATTGATGCTGCTAAAATGAAAAGCGCGTTAACGTTATGAGATGCCTCAACCTGCTTTAATAAAGCACCCATCCCGATTAGACGAGATTCCGTAGTTGCATTTGCATAGCGTGCTAAACCAGTTGCTTGACGCTCTTGTAATAATGTCATAATGATCGTATCCAATTCTTCTGCTGAATAGTTCGATGGCTGACGAACCGAAGCAAATTGGAAGTATGGATAATACGTACCGACTTGTGAAGTTAATAAAAAATCGCTATAAAAGTTCACACCATCTTGGCTGTAATAATTGACACCAGATTTCATAAACGATGGTGCAGGGCCAATTACATATTCTCCAACATACGCTTGCGTAATATGGTTATAAATTTTATGCGTTAAAAAGCCGCCAGCAATATAATAGTAGTTTTGCCCTTTTAATAAGCTAGAAGGGGTAAGTGTTACTTCATCTATTTTCGCGTAACCCTTTGTGTCTGCTAGTCGGACGATTGCATACTTATCATTACTTGAGTAATACTTAAATTCGCTACCTTCTACAGCATAGGTTAAAGCTGTTTTAAAGTTAGAATCAGCATAAATTGATACGGTATTGGCAGTAGTATCAGCGGCAGACACCATCCCACTTGGCATTTTAATAATCTTATCCCCTTTATAAATAAGATTTCCCTTTGAAGCATTTAGAGCTGCCTCTGCCTGCTCATACGTAAAGTAGATTGTAGGATTTTTTGTTACTTTTCCATTAGATATATTGCCAATATAATAATTCGATGGGTTAGCAACTGGTGGTGTTTCAGGAGTTTCCACTGAGTTGTCCGTGCTATATTGGTCGATTGTTGTATTCATACGGTATAAAAACGCTGCCGCATGGGCAATTGTAGCAGATCCTTTAGGCTCAAAGTAGATTCCCTTAGCTGTTTGAGATCCGCGAATAATATTGTAATAAACATTTGCAGCAACAGCAGGCTTAAATTCATTTCGGATTTTCTCGTTATCCTTGAAAGTAAGTGGAGCACCGTTTAATGGTACATTTTTATAAGTTAACGCTCGCAGTAATAAAGCTGACATTTGCTCACGCGTTATTTTTTCGTTGGGACGGAATGTTCCATCAGGATATCCACTTAAAATATTTGCACCAGCAGCAGCTTGAATTTCATTTGTAAGCTCCACTCCTGGTTTTAAGTCTTTAAATGTATGCGTGTCAGAAACAGGCAAATTAAGTATTCGTGCAATATAAGAAGCAAATTCTCCACGAGTTACTGCACGGTTCGGATTGTAATTTCCTTTTGCATCTGGACGAATTACATTTAAGCTGGACCAATAGGTAAGTTCATGGACCATTGGGTGATTTTTAATATCATTGGCATACGATGTAGATGGTATTGTCATGGACATCATTAAAAGGCAAATGACTGCTAAACTAATAATTTTTTTTGTCACAAATTAACACTCCCTTCATTCATTCCCTATTATTTTAACAATATTTTGTAATAAATAATAGATTGAATGTTCATACAAAATAATAAAAAAATACTTTTTTTCATTTTTTTATTAGTTCTTTTATACTATAAAATATCCATAATACTTTTAATTATTATATTTGAACTACTAAATATAAGGTAAAATGTTATTTTTATGACAGAAAACTTTATTTCGAAAAAAATTTAATATATAATAAATGTTAAATATTTGGTAATTACTGAGTACCAAACATCTAAAATAGAGATAGGGTGGAGAGGTATGGCAAGAGGACGTCGAGTTAATTCTAGTGGAGAGAAAAGTAAGAAATTATTATTAGAGAAAGCAATTGAGTTATTTTCTACATATGGCTATCATCAAACAAAAATTAGTGATATTGTGAAAGCTGCAAATTTAACACAGCCAACATTTTATTTATACTTTCATAGTAAAGAAACACTATTTAATGATTTAAATGAAAAGTTTCAAAATGATTTAATTGAGATTATGAATTGTAAGGGTAATTCAACAAATGGAAGTAAAGCAAGTGAAGTCATTCAAGGGCAATTAGAGCAAATTTTAGATTACTTTGTAGAGAATCCAAATTTAACGAAGATTGGGTTTTATGAAGCGGAGCAATCAGTTGTTGTAAAGCAAATGCTTGTGTCCAAATTAGAAGATATGGTTAAGACTGATCTACAAAATTCTGCTGTAGGAAAGCATGTTGATACAAATGTGCTTGCAGAAAGCTTGGTTGGATCAATTGAACGGTTAACTTTAACGAATTTATTATCGGAAAAATCAAGTGCGCATAAACTAGCAGAAGAGATTTGTAACATTTATTTTTCTGAAGAGCGAATGCTTGTACTTCAATAATTAGTAGATAAAAAAGAGACTCGGAATTTGCCACAACGGCTTTCCTAGTCTCTTTTTTTGAACTGGAATTATACAAATAGAAACTGTCATACAAACATTTTTATTTTGTAGCTGTCGTAATGTGCAAATATGCACCTTGCTTTAAAGTTTTTCCACTACTGTTCTTTACGTTTGGTTGAACAATTAGCATATATTCTTTTCCTGCAATTAATGAACTGTTCGGTGTAACCGATAGTTTTTGACCAGTCTGTTTTATTGTTGCTGCAACAGTATGACCACCTAATTCTACTAATTGAACAGAACTAGGATCAATTGACGAAGCAAGTTGTTTGGAGAAGTTAATTGTAAATGTTTTATTTAATGCCACATTTTTTAAGCTCGTAAGTTCTTTATATTTCGTTAAATTTGATGCAATCGCATCATAATGGGCCTTAAATAAAGGGTTGGTTACTGTCGGAATATTTGGCTTCACACCAATTTCATTAATTTGAGTATTGTTTGGGCCATAAAAATGACCAACTGTTAATTTTAAAAAGCTTCCATCCTCAAGCTCGAAAAATGCTTGCATAGAGCCTTTTCCATAAGTCGTTTGTCCGTATAACTTCGCTGCATTTTGATCAAGTAATGCAGCAGCTGTCATTTCAGAAGAGCTTGCACTGGATTTATTAATAAGAACTTTCGTATTAGTAGGGAAGGTTGTAGCTTGTTTTAATGAACGAATCGTTGAAATGCCGGCATTTTCTTTTAATTTATAAGCGTTTACCGCATTTGGAAACATCCCGATTAATTGCTCTGCAGCTGTCACATAGCCACCACCATTATTTTGTAAATCTAATATATAGGATGTGGCCCCTTGTTTTTTCAATTGTTGAATCGCTTTTGACATTAAGCTAGCTGTATCATTTGAAAATGAGGCTAATGAAATATAACCTACATTTCCATAAAGTAATTGCGTTGTACTGTTCGGTAGTGAAAATGCTTTACGCGTTAAGGATTTTGTCAAAATAGAGCCATCTTCGCGTAAAATTGTCACCGTAACAGCCGTATTTTCCTTCCCTTTAATGCGAGAAGAAGCTTGGTCGATTGTCAATGCTGCTATGGAAGTTCCGTCCACCGCAGTAATTATATCGCCAACCTTTAACCCAGCACTTTTTGCACTACCACCATCAATTAGCTCAGAAATTTTAACACCTTGATCGATTTTTTCGATCACAATTCCGATACCAACGGAAGTTAATTCAACGGAGTTAATAAAAGCTTCAAATTCTTCTTCTGTAAAGTACGTTGAATAAGGATCTAACATATCCATTAATGCTTGAACACTAGTTGCATGATCTAAATTGCCATTTACTTTTCCAACATAATGTTCCTTCACAATTTGCTTTGCTTCATCTAGTGGCGCTGCAAGTATTGTGAAAGGAGCCGTTAAACATAAAACAAAAAAGAGCAATATAGACAGTTGTTTCTTTAGCATGAGCTCACCTCATATTTTATTTGCTTACTATTATAATAGTTTATCACTTTAGTCTATAAAAACTATTCATAATTGTACATTTATGGGTAAAATTTAAAATTTTTTTGTGAATAAATAAATTAATAAAAAGGTTGTTAATTTAACCGAAGTGAAATTAACAACCCAAAAAGTAACCTATTCTAAATGCTATTTACGTTTTGCTAAATAGATGATATAGCCGATAACACCGCCTACTAAAGCAGGGACAACCCAGGCAATTCCTTGTTCATAGAACGGGAAAATAGAAAGGAATTTGTCATAGGCTTCAATTTTGAAGCCAGCTTGCTTAATTCCATCATATAAAGCAACAACACCTGTAAAAATTAATGCAACACCGTACACGCTAGGTGCATGGTTAAATAAGTTACCGAATAATGCAAAGACCATTAGTACGATCGCAATTGGATAAATTGCTACAAGTACTGGTAATGAAATATTAATTAAATCTGCTAAACCGAAGTTAGAAACCGCAAAACTAAATACCGCGAAAACAACTAAGTACACTTGGTACGAAATTTTCGGGAAAATTTTGTGGAAGAATGTCGCGTTTGCAGATAATAAACCAACCGAAGTTGTTAAACAAGCTAAAATGATTGTAGCCGATAAAATAATGTTACCAGCCTGTCCGTAAAGTTGCTGAGCGGCTAATGAAATAATTGTACCGCCGTCTTCATGGAAGCCGATTGCTGTTGTACTTGTTACACCAATATATCCTAGTGAAACATAAACGAACGCTAAACCTAAAGCTGCTACAATACCTGCGAAAATTGTAATTTTAATTTGTTTTGCTTTATCTGTAACCCCACGTGCTATTAAGGATTGAACGATTACTATTCCGAATACTAATGATGCAAGTACGTCCATTGTTAAGTAGCCTTGGATGAATGACTCACCAAATGCGTTATTAATATATGTTCCTTGTGCTTGACCAATTTCGCCCATTGGTGTAATAACCGCTTTAATTGTTAATAAGCAAATAACGATTAATAAAGCAGGTGTTAAAATTTTGCCAACACGGTCAACAATTTTCGTTGGATTATACGCCAAATAGAATGTAAGACCAAAGAAAATGAGTGTTGTAAAGAATAATGGAATCCAGCTTTCCTGCATTGCCTCAGATAAGAAGGGAGCTACACCGATTGAATAAGATACGGCACCTGTACGAGGAATTGCAAAGAAAGGACCAATCGATAAGTATACAATTGACGTAAAAATAATGCCGAAGTATGGATTAATACGTCCAGCTAGAACTTCTAAATCCCCGCCATTTTTTGCTACGGCGATTATACCTAAAAGAGGTAAGCCTACCCCTGTAATTAAAAATCCTATCATTGAGACTAAAATATTTTCCCCTGCTAATTGACCTAGCTGTGGTGGAAAAATGATATTACCTGCCCCTAAAAATAACGCAAATAACATAAAACCTATTGCGATATTCTCACGGATAAAAATTGTATTGCTCTTCATTTTTATTGTACTCCTTTAAATTTTAAAAATACTAAAATTTCTAAAAATTTTAACCATCACACAAGAACTCATTTTATCATAAAAATATTAAACATCAACCAGTAATTTTAAAAAAATTAGTTATTAATAGGAATGATGTGTTTTCGAGAAGAAATAAAAAAAATCGATTAGAATCATGTTATGAGACAAAATGTAAATATTTATACAAGAATCCACCTATTAGCATGTTGTTAAATTAATAGGTTATTAAGTAAAATAGAAGGGAGTATAAGTTTCACAGATAAGGAAGGAGTTTTCAAAATGAAGAATGGATGGAAAGTAATGCTTGCAGGAGTAGCTGTTTCTTCTATCGTATTTGTAGCGTCTACTGTAGAAGCAGCGTCGTATACAGTAGAAAAGGGAGACACTTTGACTAAAATTGCGAAAGCTCACAACACGACAATTCAACAGTTGAAACAATGGAATAACTTATCAAATGATCAAATCTACATTCAACAAAAATTAATCATTGCTTCTATTAATAAAGTAACTCCAACTAATAAAACAACAACAACGAAGGATAACGTTAAAGAGAATATTAATGTCGAAAAAAAAACTGTTATATATGTCGTGGCAAAGGGAGATAATTTAACGAAAATCGCAAAGCAATATAATACGTCCGTCAACGAATTGAAACAATGGAATGGCTTAAAATCAGATGCGATTAGTGTAGGGCAACAGCTTATGATTGAACAAAATGCAAAGTTAGTATCTCAGACGAATAAACCTAGTAATATTGGAAATGTAGATGGAACAAAGGCTGTTGAAAATGTTGAACCGATAATTCAATTTAAAGAAACAGCAGATGAAGCAATTGCGCGAAAATTAGCAAGTGAAAAAGAAATTACATCGAGTATTAGTGCAGCAACTGCAAGCAAATATGAGCAGCTTCTTTTAGTTGCCGAGCAAGCTTTAGGCATTCCATATAAATATAGTGGATCGACAATTGAAGGTTTTGATTGCAGTGGTTTTGTAAGCTATGTTTATAATTCAGTTGGCGTCAATTTACCAAGAAAGAGTAGTTTAATGTATTTTGAGGAAGATACGATAAAAGTAAAAAATCCTTTACCTGGGGATGTAGTGTTCTTTAAAAATACAATCATTCCAACGATTTCTCATATGGGAATTTATATAGGGAATGACGAATTTATTCATGCAGGAACAAATGGAATTGCGATCGCCAACTTAAATACCAAATATTGGTCAGAGCGTTTTGTCGCATTTAAGCGATTGAATGCATTGCAGTAAGAATTATTATTATGAAAATAGCATGCCTTCGGAATACATTGAGGGTATGCTTTTTCAATTGATTATTACAATTGTTACAAAAAATGTATTATATAACATTAATGTTACATTCAATTTCGGTTAAGCGTTAACAAAAGTAGGGAATTACCGTTATTTTACAAGGTATTTAGTAATATGTATATTAATTACATGATAGTATTTATGTAACTCTTTTGTTACATAACTGTAATGTTATAAAGTGGAATATCGTGTTAACCTTAAAACAATCAAGTTTTCAGAAAATTACCGAACGTTGGAGGAACACGATGAACTATTTTAAATTTATACGCAATACGTTATTAACTATTGCAGCAGCATTCGTCATATTCTTCGCTCCAGGAAATGAAAACGACGCTTCTGCAGCAACTGCATACTCAGTTGACGAATTAAAAACAATTTCTTCTAAATATATAGGTGTACGTTACGCGTATGGCGGAACTTCTTCTAAAGGATTTGACTGCTCAGGTTATGTTCGACATGTATTTAAGGAATTAGGCATTACATCATTAGATCGTACATCTTCAGGCATGTATCAACAAGGTACAGCAATTAAGAAAGCGGACTTACAGCCAGGCGATTTAGTATTCTTTAATACAGCTGGTAATCGTGTATCTCATGTAGGTATTTACATTGGTTCAGGAAAGTTCATTCACGCTTCTACAAGTAAAGGTGTAATTAAAACAGACATTAACGATAAATACTACTGGGGAAATAAGTACGTTGGTGCTAAACGAATCGCAAGCTTCTCAGCTTCAACTGTAGCTGCAGTAGAAGACCATAGCGATGTAGATAATACTCCAGAAGCAGAATAATACATAGCTTAGACACACTACAATTTAATCTTGCAGCCTAATTAATAGGTTGCGAGATTTTTATTTTGTTCAAAAAAGGGCTCATCTTGAGATAAAAATCAAGATGAGCCTTTTAGAATGTTATTGAGGTACGCGTGCAGTCCAGCGTGATAAGTCGATTCCTTCAGGAGTTACAAGCTGCTCTGGGAAGATGAATGTCCAAGGTTTCGTTGTATTTGGCTGTACAGTTAATACAGGGTTTAATTTAAATGACCCCTTTGCTACAACTACACCGCGAGCGTCCATAATTTCTAAAGGTAATTGCTCTAAGTTAATTGCCTTGTCATGACCATTACGGATGAAGATGGAAGCGTGTAAGCTGTTATCTTCATTTAACTTAGCTTGTAAGCCCGTAAAGTTTACTTCTGTTTTACCTAGCTTTGGTAATGTTTTTACGATTTCCGCTAATTTTTCCTGTTCTGTTTCAGGTAATTGCTTTTTCCATGTATCATCAAGATCTAATTGGTGCCCACGTAATGACAGTAGGTTGAATGAAATTTTCCAACCTTCTGCTGGTACTTCATCTGCAGTAATAGACGATTTAGGGAAAGTGAAAATCCAAGGACGTGCACTTTCTGCTGGAATGACACCAAGCTCTTTAAAATCAAAGTAATGTGAGGCTAAGCGATTATCATCTTTATCTAAAATTAAAAGCTCAATTTCACCAAGCTCAATTGCTTCTGCTAATGAAGAACGGAAAAAAGCTTTTACATTCCAAGAACCATTTGCTGGCTCAATATTGATAGCAGATAACGACAATTGATTTGGTTTTAATGGTGCTAGATCATTTGCTAAGAAATTAAACACATACTTTTGTTCTTGCGGTACATTCCAATCTGGATGGAATGAAAGCTTTGTTACGACATCACGATTTGCATCTTTGTTAGACGTTTTCGCTGATGATTTTACAACCGATGTTGAATCAACGGCACTATCTTTTCCGACCTTATCGCCCTTTTTAAATAAATCGAATAAACCCATGTTTTATTCCTCCACGTTTAACGTAATATTTTTCATAAATGTAACAAGCTCTTCTACAATTTGACGGCGAAGCTCTTGATAGTTTTTCCCGAATAGCTCTAAGCCCTCACGTTGATAAATTCGCATTGGATCCTCTTGTTGGTAATGACGAAGGCCGATTCCTTCTTTTAAGTGAGCCATTTGCTCTAAATGTCTTACCCACATGCGATCAATGAAGCTTAGCATTACTTTAGGGATGATCGCCATAATTTGTTCGTTCTGTTCGAATCCTTCAATAACTTCAGTTAGCTCTTTAATAGATGGATTCATAGATTCTAATAGCTTTTTCACTTTCGTTTCATCGCGATTTACTGTTACCGGTGTTAGGAATAATGAGTTAACTGTACGCTCCATTTTATCAAAATCCCACTCTAGAATATCTTTATCTTCCGGAGCATTTTCTCGTACAGCGAAATCAACTGTTTCTGTCATCATTTTCACTAATTGCTGAAGTAATTCTTCGTTTTTAAGAACTCTATCTCGCAAATCGTAGATAACGCGACGTTGATCATTAATAACATCATCTAATTTTAAGTTATACTCACGCATCGAGAAGTGCGCACCTTCAACAATACGCTGTGTACGATCAATTAATTCGATGACATCTTTATTTTCAATACGACCGATTTCGTTTGCCGTCATTTTCTTACGGAATTTTTCTACATCATCTTTGGCAAAGCGCTTAAACATATCATCTTCAATCGATAAAATGAATTGGCTTTCACCAGGGTCACCTTGACGTCCAGAACGACCTCGTAATTGATTGTCAACACGACGACTTTCGTGCTTCTCAGTACCGATGACATAAAGGCCACCTAATGCTTCTACGCCTTCTCCTAGTACAATATCCGTACCACGGCCGGCCATGTTTGTCGCTACTGTAATCCGATTTTTTTGCCCTGCTTCAGAGATTAATTCAACCTCTTGTTCTACGGTTTTAGCATTTAATAGTTGGAATTGAAGTCCATATTTTTTTAAATAGCTTGCTACTTTTTCAGATTGTAAAATAGAAGTTGTCCCAATAAGAACGGGTTGCCCTTTTTCGTGTCGGCGCAATGCTTCTTGCGCAACAAATTCGTATTTTTGTTCAATCTTTTCAAATACAATATCCGTTTGGTCCATACGTCGACGCGGACGATTCGTTGGAATTTGGATTACGCGCATGCCGTATACTTCTAAAATTTCTTTTTCTTGTGTTTTCGCAGTACCAGTCATCCCTGATAATTTCGGGTACATGCGGAAGTAGTTTTGGATCGTTACTTGTGCTTGTGCTTTATTTTCTTCAGTAATCGTTACGCCTTCTTTAGCTTCAATAGCTTGGTGTAGACCATCTGAAAGGGAACGTCCTTCCATAATACGGCCCGTAAACATATCGACTAATTCAATTTTATCTTCGCGCACAATATAATCGACGTCGCGCTCGAACATTACATGGGCACGAACAGCCTGAATTACGTAATGATAAAGAGTTTGGTGCTCTAAATCATATAAATTATCGATTCCAAATGCTGCTTCAACCTTTTCGATACCTTGATCGGTTAAAGAAGTTGCTTTCGTTTCATCGTCAAAATCGTAGTCTTCATCAATTTTGAAGCGTTTTGCTAGTGTAGAAGCGATATGGTGCAACTCTTCATTTGCGCCCATTTTACCTGCGATAATTAACGGTGTTTTTGCTTCGTCAATTAATACTGAGTCAACTTCATCAATAATGGCAAAGTGATATGGACGTTGAACTTTATCGCCAATTGTATGTGCCATATTATCACGTAAGTAGTCGAAGCCAAACTCTGTTCCAACACCATATGTAATATCTGCATTGTATGCTTCTTTTTTTGCATCAGGCTCCATCATTGGTACATTTAATCCAACTGTTAAGCCGAGGAAACGGTGAATTTGTCCGATTAATTCAAAGTCACGCTTTGCTAAGTAATCGTTCACTGTGATGACATGAACTCCTTTGCCTTCTAATGCACGTACATAGGAAGGTAGGGAAGCAACTAATGTTTTCCCTTCACCTGTTGGCATTTCAGCAATGTTTCCTTCTGTAAGTACAAGACCACCGATTAACTGTACATCAAAGTGGCGCATGTTTAATACACGTTTAGAAGCTTCACGAACGACTGCAAACGCATCAGGGATAATTGCTATTAGCTCTTCGCCATTTTCTAAACGTTCCTTAAATTTAAATGTCATATTTTGAAGTTCTTCATCAGACATAGGGCTATAAGTTGCTTCAAGCTTATTAATTTGTTCTACGGTTTTGTAGTACTTCTTTAACTCTTTAGCACTTGTCTGTTCTGTGTTACGTTTAAATATTGAGAACATGCTTTTACTCTCCTTTAAATTGGGCTACTTTCATATAGTAGACACACAATTATTTTATCAAATTTTCCTGGGTATGACTACTAGACAATAGGGAAATCATAGGAATTAAAGAAATAATATGGATTTATTAGTAACAAAAAGGTGATGTTTTTTTGATGTTAGTCGGAAAATTAAAAAAATCCTATTATTAAGATGAGTTGAAAAATGTGTGGAAAGTATTTGCAACCTTTTTGGAATGATTTATGTCTATATTTTATGAAGTGTACGTGCTATACTTATTTTGAATAAAAATGTAGACTTATTTGCACGAGAAGTAGTGAAATAAGGAATGGATACTACTATATTAAGGAGGAGAGACATGATTTACGTGTCTTTAATCGTGGCATTTGTTGCTGCCATTTTACTTACTCCGCTTGTGAAACGATTAGCGTTTCGTATTGGCGCTGTAGATGCCCCAAACTATCGAAAGGTTCATGCGCGCATAATGCCACGACTAGGTGGTTTAGCTATTTATGGTGCGTTCATGATTGGCATTATTTTATTAAAGGTTGTAACAAACTTCGAAAGAGATTATTTATATGCGATCTTACTCGCTGCTTCCATTATTGTATTTACTGGTATTATTGATGATATGCGCGAAATATCAGCTAAGGCAAAGCTACTAGGGCAAATTATTGCAGCCTGCATCGTAGTATTTGTTGGAGGCATTCAAATTGATATGATTAACCTACCATTCGGTGCAGGGGAGCTTGTATTCGGTTGGTTAGGAATTCCATTAACAATTATTTGGATTGTAGGAATTACAAATGCCATTAATTTAATTGATGGTTTAGATGGTCTTGCTGCAGGTGTTTCAACGATTGCGTTAATTACGTTAGCAGCGATGGCGATGATTATGGGGAACGGGATTGTCATTGCGATGGCAGCTATTTTAGCTGCTGCGACAATCGGCTTCTTATTCTTTAACTTCCATCCAGCGAAAATTTTCATGGGTGATACAGGTGCATTATTTTTAGGATTTATGATTGCAGTACTTGCATTATTAGGGTTTAAAAATGTCGCAATTATATCGTTCGTAATTCCTGTTATTATGCTAGGTGTACCAATATCTGATACATTCTTTGCAATTGTACGACGTTTACGTATGAAGAAAAAATGGTCAGATCCGGACAAGTCACATTTACACCACCGTTTATTAGATTTAGGATTCTCACATCGTCAAACGGTGCTAATTATTTATGCGATGGCGTCAGTGTTTGGGGTAGTTTCGATTTTATTCTCAATGTCAACAGTTTGGGGAGCAATTTTAATTGTTGCGGTATTACTAGTGGCAATTGAGTTGCTTGTAGAAATTATAGGTTTAGCAGGTAAAAACTATAGACCGCTGCTCAATTTAGTGAAAAATAATAATAAATAATCAAAAAACCGTTCACTAATTAGTGTGAGCGGTTTTTTTCTTGGTTCTATAATATTTGTTGGGGTATCTATTCAATTTGTGCAAAAAAAAGCACAAGATCATCCTATTCAAATGGTTTTTTAGAGGGCATTAATAACACTTCAAAAGTCATCAAGCGTAATTTATTTGGTTTTAGGAAGTATGACCACTTCAAAGCAAAAGTACTATTAGTAGAGTATATAATGAAGTAGGTATACACCTTTGTTAACAGAGAGTTGATTAGAATGGAGGGCGGCAGACTCCTGCGGGAACAGCATGTGCGGAAAATCCACTACCAACGGGACGCACCCCGTTGGTAGTTAGTTGGAGTCGTGCCCGCGGAAAGCGTCCGTCCGTAATGGAAATCAAAGGACTTGTTTAGAAATAACAAAAAGGTAGTGCCGATTGATGAATCATTATGACATTACCCCGACATTTGACTTAGAACCCTTTTTTATTAAAATAGCCTCTACACGATTAGTTGTAGAGGCTTTAAATGTATTTGCTATTCCGCAATATTCAATGAATTGTTTTCTGTTTGTGTCTGTTCAGAGTTTGATGAAGAATCTGTGCTTGAAACATCTGTTGAATCAGGAATTAACCCTAAATGGCTTTGTAAAATATGCTGTGTTTCATCTAAAGCTTCTTTATCTAACTTGTAATAATACGTTCCAGTAGACATATCGTCGTAACCTGTTAACGTAAGTGTGTCGATTCGAGGCATTCCGTCTGTTAAATAACTAAAGAACGATTTCATTTCGCTAAATGACATGTCAGTCTTCATATTATTTCCAACTGCTTCAAGTAAGTCATCGTATTTTGTAATGGATGAGAATGAAGCTGCTTTACTAGCAATCGCTTTTATAATCTCCTGTTGACGTTTACCACGTTCAATATCACTATCGAGCTTACGTGTGCGTGCTAAAGCTAATGCCTCACTACCGTTTAATTGTTGGAGACCTGGCTCTAAATTAATAGTACGTTTGTCGAATTCGTCTAACTCCACTAATTTATAAGGTACATCTGCTTCTATACCACCAAGTGCATCTACTACATCGATGAATGCTTCAAAGTTTAAGCGGAAATAGTAGTCAATTGGTATGTTAAATAATTCTTCCACAGTTTCAATTGTAGCTAATGTACCACCGAAAGCGTGAGCGTGATTGATTTTGTCGTTATCACTAATGTATGGGATATAAACATAGGAATCACGAGGTATACTTAAAAGCTTTACAGTTTTTGTCTTGTTATTTAATGTAGCAAGTAATAATGCATCTGTACGTGAATGTTCAGCACCTTGCCCGCGCTTTTCACTATCATCCACACCTAAAAATAGTATCGAAACATTATCTGTTGCAGGTTCTACTTTAACTTGACGCTTTTCAGGAGTTTTTCGATCTTCAATCTCTTCAAAAGCTATATTTGCAGTGTGCTCCGCTTTCTTTGTTAAATATACACCATATGCTGATGCAGAAATTGCTAAAGAAAGTGTAAGAAGCATTGCTACTTTTAAAAATAGCTTGAATTTCGATGACCCCTTCTTTTTAAATTGCCTATTTGCCATAAAAATTCTCCTCTAAGTTAGGATAATAAATAGATTAAAAAATAGATTTTAGTCGAATAAAAGAAAAAGTTTGATATCGACATTGAAAGGAACAGCATCTTACGTTCAAAACGTGTAAAATGCGTCTTATTAAACAATTAGTTTGCAATCTTATTTATTATACTACTTTCTACTTATGTCGTAAAATGAAAAAATTTATTCGCGGATAAACTCGATAAATTGGGCATCTTCTCGTGTTGTGACCGATTGTCCGTTTGATAATTCAGTCATCCATTTAATAAATTCTTCTTCGTTTTCTTTTAAAACAAATACATAAATTTCGACACCCTCTGCATACTGGATGTCACGTAATGTATAGTGCGAGCTACGGATTTCATTTTCTAATTTACCTAGCCAAACATAATCAACAGCAACTTTCATTATGTAATGAAGTTTCCGCTCGACAACTTGTGCTGCAGCAATGCCTTCGGTTGTTGCTTTTCCATAAGCGCGGATTAACCCCCCGCCACCAAGCTTAATTCCACCGAAATACCTTGTCACAACAACGACAGTATCCTTTAATCCTTGCTTTTTTAAAACTTCTAACATTGGGACGCCTGCGGTACCACTAGGTTCCCCATCATCATTTGCTTTTTGAATTTGATCGTGTTCCCCAATCATATAACATGAGCAATTATGCGTTGCATTGGCGTGGAGTTTTTTTATTTTATCAATAAACAATAGGGCATCTTCTTCAGTCTCAACACGCTCTATATACGTGATAAAGCGTGATTTAGAGATAATAATTTCAGACTCACCGTAGCCCTTGACAGTAAAATAGTTATTTCTCATTACTTTTCCTCCTTATATTTACAAAAAATGACTTATTTAGTAGTTATAATATAACTTAAAAAATGTTTAAATAATGCTATAATAGGTATGTACTATATTATTAGTAAAAAGAACAAAAAGATAGGACTAGATAACATTCTATTAAGTAAGGGTGGAAGGATGTTTGAAAATAATCGGATTGATATAGCCTCGCTAGACGTAATTTTTAATCGAATGTTAGAAACAATTACGAATTCAAAAGATGATATTTTTATTATAAGCGAACAAAGTCGCAGAAGCTTTGAAGAAATGCAACAGGAATTAGAGATTGTACGACAGGAAATTACGATTGCCATAGATGAGAGTGATAACTTAGAAAAGCTATTACAAATATCAAGACAGCGATTAGTAATTGTCAGTAAAAAATTCTCGGAGCAATCCGAAGAGCAAATTCGCACAGCATATGAAAATACGAATAAATTACAGTTAAAAGTATCGCTTAGTCGTGAACGTGAAAAACAATTACGAGATAAAAGGGATGATTTGGAAAGACGTTTACGAGAACTTTATGATACGATTGAAAGAGCGGATCATATTGTAAATCAAGTAAACGTAGTCATCACCTTCTTGACAACTGATTTAAAAGAAGTAGGCGTTGCATTAGAACAGGCTAAAATCAAACAAGAGTTTGGGATAAAAATTATTGCGTCTCAAGAAGAAGAGCGCAAACGACTTTCTAGAGAAATCCACGATGGTCCTGCTCAAATGATGGCGAATGTGTTAATGCGCTCTAATTTAATTGATCGTATATTTAGAGAAAAAGGCGCAGATGCAGCACTTAAAGAAATTAGTGATTTGAAGGTGAGCGTTCGCAATGCTCTTTCAGAGGTTCGACGTATCATCTATGATTTACGACCAATGGCACTTGATGATTTAGGGATAGGTCCTACATTGAAAAAATATTTATCGACGATTATGGAATACAATGCCGGAGTTGATATTCAATTCGTCAGCTATAACAATGAGCGACGTATATCCTCAGATTATGAAGTTGCGATTTTCCGCTTAGTGCAAGAAAGTGTTAATAATGCACTAAAACATGGAAAACCTAAAAATATTATTGTAAAATTTGAGTGGCTTCGTGACGAAATAAATGTTGTCGTAAAAGATGACGGAGCCGGGTTCGATACAGAGCATATCCGTGAAGGTTCATTTGGACTGATTGGTATGAATGAAAGAATTGAATTATTAAAAGGTAATTTAAAGATTACTAGTACAATCGGTAAAGGAACCACTATAATGATGAAAGTACCTTTACCATTAGAAGATGAAGAATTGTTATAACTGATCATTAGGGGGTATTTAAATGACGAAAATTATTATTGTAGATGACCATCAACTATTCCGCGAAGGAGTTAAACGTATTTTGGATTTTGAAGATACGTTTGAAGTAGTAGCAGAAGGTGATGACGGTACAGACATCTTGAGCCTATATGAAAAAAATTCACCAGATGTCGTACTAATGGACATTAACATGCCGGGCAAAAATGGTGTCGAAGCAACTGCTGACTTAATCGCAGAATATCCAGATGCAAAAGTAATGGTGTTATCAATCCATGACGATGAATCTTATGTTACACATGCATTAAAATCAGGTGCATTAGGTTATATGTTAAAGGAAATGGATGCAGATGAAATCGTAGAAGCAATTAAAGTTGTATCAAACGGTGGATCATACCTACATCCAAAAGTAACGAAAAATTTAGTAGCGGAATTCCGTCGTTTATCGGAGCATGAAAGCAAAGGAAACTTCCATCAAACTGAAATTCGCCGTCCTTTCCATTTATTAACGAAGCGTGAATGTGAAGTATTGCAATTATTAACGGATGGTCAATCTAACCGTACAATTGGTGAAACATTATACATTTCAGAAAAAACAGTTAAAAACCATGTATCAAGTATTTTACAAAAGATGAATGTAAACGACCGTACACAGGCGGTAGTAACGGCTATTAAAAATGGCTGGGTAGAAGTACGCTAAATTGGATAAATTAGAAAAGCAAGAGTGTTGCAAGATAGGCAACACTCTTGTTTTTAGTTTTGGGGAACATCTTATACATAGACACGTCTTATATTCGTATCGTGTCACAAAGTAGTGCTTTTGAGAAAGCATAGGTAGTATGCTAAAATGTTTTCCGGGAGGTTTGTAAAAATATGAAAAAATGGCTTGTTGCTGTAATGGCATTGTTTGTGCTTGCAGCCTGTGGGGATAATGAAAGTAATAACAATGCATCACCTAAAGAGTTAGAAAAGACAATTGATGATGGAACAGTTGGTTTTGAAGTTTTAGGAGATTCAATTCAAGAAGCAACGAACGTTCCGGAAGAAGAAAAAAATGAGATTTTATCTGCTTTTGATGAATATATTTCAGCCTTTAATGAAAAAGATTTAGAACGTTATAAAGAGATTATTTCAAAAAATGCTAAAGGCTTTAAATATGAAGAGGATATTCAAGCGGTTTCTGAAGTATTCAAACAATACGATGTTAATCGAGTTGCAGAGGATGTAACAATCGTAAAATATGAAAAAGATGAAGCACAAGTTTTCTCGAACTTAAAAACTGCCACAAAAGAAGTTGAATCAGGTGCAGAACTTTCCGGAGTTGGCCGTCAAGTAACCGTATTTGTGAAAGAAGGTCAGTGGAAAGTATCGAGCATTTATTATATTGGTAGCGAATAATTTTAAACAAAATACTGCATTAAAAGGAACATCTTCAGTGAAATTTCGCTAAGATGTTTTTTTCATATAATAAGCATGTAAATTGTAAGTAGGTTTCATATGACAAATGTCATTTTTCCATTCACAATTACATAGAGATACTGTAAGATAGTGAACATAGGAGAGTGGGAGAGCAATGAAAACTGCAATTGTTACAGATAGTACAGCCTATTTAACTCAGGAAGAACGAGAAAAATATAATATTAATATGATTCCTTTATGTGTCAACATCGAAGGAACAATTTATGATGAAGAAATCGATATTACAGCTTCTGAATTTTACGATCGTGTTCGTGGAGCAAAAGAGTTCCCAAAAACAACACAGCCGCCAATCGGAAAATTCGTAGAGCTTTATGAAAATTTAGCAAAAGAATATGAGGATATTGTTACAATCCATTTATCGAGTGGAATTAGTGGTACATTCCAAGGAGCTGTACAAGCAGGAGATATGGTTGAAAATGTAAACTTATTTGCATTTGACACAGAAGTAGCATGCTATGTACAAGCGATGTATGCTAAAGAGGCAGCAAAGCTCGCTCAAAAAGGTGCTTCTGGACAAGAAATTATGGCCCATTTAGAAGCACTACAAGACACGATGAATGCTTACTTTATTGTGGACGATTTATCACACCTACAGCGCGGTGGTCGACTTTCGGCAGCAGCCGCTTTAATTGGTGGGTTACTTCAAGTCAAACCGATTTTGCACTTCCAAGATAAAGTAATCGTCCCATTTGAAAAAATTCGTACGCGCAAAAAGGCAATGCGCAAAGTAGAAGAACAGTTAATTGCTGCAATCGAAAAGCACGGCTCACTTCAAGCGACAATTATCCATGCGAACTGCGAAGAAGAAGCACGCGAATGGATGAACACATTAGCAGCAACCTACCCAACCGTAGATTTCACACTCAGCTACTTTGGCCCCGTAATCGGCACCCACTTAGGCGAAGGCGCTATCGCAGTGGGCTGGATGAAGAAATAAGAAGCAAACAATCAGTCACTACTATTTTAAGGTAGTGGCTTTTTGTTTTTTGATGGATTGTGGAGTCGTGTTTGCTAATTACAGATTAATGGTGGATCTAAGAAAAGAACTTGTCCTAAAACGCTGAATATATGTCAATTAAGTAGTATGAAATGTCCGTTATTGATGAAGTTTTGTCCATAAAAACCTAACTTGTCTAATAACTATTTGCAATAGGCTATTAAGCAATCATTTTTTCCTAAATAACTTCTTAAATGTCCAATAACCACCTTAATTTGGCTTATTACTCGAGAAATCTGGACATTAACCCCAGTAACCTCATCCAATCCAATCCAATCCAATCCTCTGCACTAAACCACGCAATAAAAAGAGCATTACAATGCTGTGCAACACAATATAAAAATAAAATCCAATATAACTCAACCCATCAAAATAAAAAAACACTGAGGTGAAAATAGTTGATTAAACAATCATTCCGAAAGAAGACGAAAGCTGCTCACTATAAAGGTTTTATAGTAGAAAAAGCAATTCAAGATTTTTTCACAGGACGTATCTGGCCGAGAACAAATACTCCGTTTCCACAAGCTAAAATTGAATCCTATATTCAAAAAGGATATTTTGACGTAATGAAGGCAGTCACGATTACCCAGAAATTAAGCTGTAGGCGATGTCACAATACATCGCACCAAAAATTTGTTTCCTTTCATTGTGCAAAATGCCACCAAATTTGTACGTATTGTCGGCACTGTATTACGATGGGGCGTATGTGTAGCTGCGATGAGCTTATTATTTGGAATACAGACCCTCGGCAGCTACAACCATTAAAAACGAAGCACCAATTTTCATGGATAGGACAATTAACTCCTCACCAAGCCCGTGCAGCAAAGGAGCTGGCGAGTAGCATTGCGCAAAATAACAATCATTTAATTAGCGCAGTTTGTGGAGCGGGTAAAACAGAAATTTTATTTTCAGCAGTTTTTGAATCGCTACAAGCAGGAAAACGGATTTGTGTTGCGACACCGAGAACCGATGTCGTGCTCGAATTATTCCCTAGGTTTCAGCAAGTTTTTCCTAGTACTTGTATTCACGCATTATATGGAGGTGCACCAAAACAGCAAGGATTTGCACAGTTAGTTATTGCTACCACTCACCAGCTATACCGCTTTGAACAGGCATTCGATGTCATGATTGTGGACGAAGCAGATGCATTTCCGTACACATATGATGAGGCGCTTCAACGTGCTGTTATAAAAGCAAAAACGAAGGAAGCACCAATCGCCTTTGTAACTGCAACCCCCTCACAAGCACTATTTAATCGAAAGAATAAGGAAAATTGGGGTTATTCTTTTATCTCAAGGAGATTTCATGGCCACTCGCTTCCCGTGCCGACTTATCAATCCTTATGGAATTATGAAAAAATGTTTCGAAAGGGGCACATCCCTCAAAAACTTACGCGATGGGTAAAGCAAAAACTTGATAAAAATGAACCATTCTTAATCTTTTTCCCAACGATTGATTTCATGGAAACAGCGAAGCCACTTTTTATAGAAATAGAGCCTACCATTACGAGTGTGCATGCAGAAGATCCAACGAGGAAAGAAAAAGTGTTGGAGTTGCGAAACGAACAGCGAAAAGGCTTACTTACGACCACAATTTTAGAGCGGGGAATTACGATTAAAAACGTACAAGTAGCAGTGGTTGGAGCAGAAAACCCAATCTTCACCTCCAGTGCGCTTATTCAAATCAGTGGGCGAGTGGGACGAAACAGTCAATATCCAGATGGAGACATTGTCTTTTTCCATCATGGAAAAACTGTCGAAATGGACTTAGCAAAAGCGAAAATAATGGAGATGAATCGTCATGAATAAACCAATTACCCATTGCTTATTATGTGAGCGCGTTCTTGAAGTTAGGTTTGGCTGGAAGGAGCTACTACAAAAAACATTGCCACGAGCAATTTGTAATCGTTGTGAATCGAAATTTGAACGAATCGAAACTCAGCAAGAAACCGGTATTTTCTCGTTGTTTTATTATAATGAAGCAATGAAAGATTTTTTACATCGCTACAAGTTTATGCATGATGTGTTGTTAGCTCATGTGTTTAATGAAATCCTCCACCTACATTTAAAAAATGAAAAGCGTCTCATTATCCCCATCCCTATGCATCCTGAAAATTTGAACATCCGGACATTTGCTCATGTGGACGAATTATTGAATGCGGCAAAAATTCCTTTTGAACATCACCTAACAAAACGATCCTCTGACATTCAATCGTTAAAAACTAGAGATGAAAGACTTCAAACCTCGCAGCTATTCGATGTCATAGATTGTTCGAAAATAAAAGGTAGAAATATACTACTAATTGACGATATTTATACAACTGGAACGACAATGCGACATGCGAAAAAAGTGCTTGAAAATGCAGGTGCAATTGAGGTTTCAGGATTTACGTTAATTCATAGTTGACATTAGGAAAATTAACCTAAATTTCAAAGGTTTATAAAGTTATCAATGAAAAATTAGTCGTGTTATGTATAATGAATATAGAGTATTTCGTAGTAGATATGGAGGGGTATAAATGGCTGAATTAAGAAATTGCCCTATGTGCGATGCGTTTTTCAACTACACAGGAGTTAGAGACGTTTGTTACAATTGCGCACAAAAGGAAGAAGATATGTATCAAGTTGTATACCGATTTTTACGTAAACGTGAAAATCGGGCAGCGAATGTAGAACGTATAGAAGAAGCAACTGGTGTTGACCGTAATTTACTTTATAAATGGGTGCGTAAAGGTCGGTTACATCCAGCAGTGTTCCCAGGTTTAGGTTATCCATGTGATAACTGTGGTCATTTAACGAATAAAGGAAAGCTGTGTGAGAAGTGCCAAAGTATTATTAAATCAGATTTACGTACGTTCGAGGGGGCAAAAGAGTTTCGTGACGATATTATAAGACGGGATCGCGGTACTTACCATTCGGAAAAAAAATAACGCAGAAAACGAAGTCTACTATAAAAGTAACTTCGTTTTTATTTTTCTCAAAAAAAATATAAAATAATAAGGAAATGGATAGTCATTTAAACATGGAAAGTAGTTCACATAAATGACGTTTTTAAAAAGAAGGCGTAAACAATTGATTATTGCAGTCGAAATAAAATGTAGATAAAGGTTTAAACGAGGGGGGAAATAAATATGAAAATTAATCCAATAGGGTTACAAGCGATTAATTCTTATAAAAATCAAGCTCGTCCTGTAAAGCAAATAGATGCGAATAAATCATTTTCTGATCAAATTGAAATTTCTTCAAAAGCAAAGGAAATGCAAGCAACGTCTACTTATGCAAGTGAACGTGCTGAGCGTTTGCAAAAGATTAAAGAGGAAATCGAATCAGGAAATTACAAGGTCGATGCACGTCAAGTGGCGGAAGATATGCTGAAGTATTATCGCCGTTAATTTTAAAAAGATAACTCAAGTAAGGGAGAGCTCTTAACTATGTCTATAGCGAACATCGTAGCTACGCTTGAAAAGCTCGAAAAAATGCATAAAAGCTTACTTGAATTTGCGAATGCTAAAACAGAGTTCATAAAGCAAAACGATATGGAAAAGCTTAATGAAATCATTAAAAACGAGCAATCACACATAGCAGCTATTAATATACTTGAGCAACAGCGTCAGACGATGGTAACGGATTACCTTCGAGCAAAAGGAATTGCTCTCACTGACTCCACATCTGTTGCCGATGTGATTGAAGCAGCTAAATCTACCGAGTCAACGGAAGCTTTAGTTGGCGTACGAAAACGATTGGTTGTGCTACTTGAAAAACTGAAAATGCAAAATGATTTAAATCAAAAAATGGTCTTTAACTCATTACAAATTATTAATCTTACACTCGATTCCATACGCCCACAGCGCCAAGAGCAGTTTAACTACTCTGGAGCAGAAGTACGTGGCAATGCAGAAGTTATGAAGCGTTCATTTAATGAATTTAAAGCCTAAACGTAAATATTTCTATTAGTGGGGTGAGATAAACTTCCCCACTAATAGAATACTTTGTAAAATCCTTCGATAGCATCGTTCTATCGAGGGAGACTGCAACAATTTATACATATTATTGTTGAAATACTAAATAAATATTTCAGGAGGTACTATAATGCGTTCAACTTTTATGGGGTTAGAAACAAGTAAGCGAGGACTTTTCACGCAACAATCCGCTCTTTATACAACAGGTCATAACATTTCAAATGCCAATACAATAGGTTATTCTCGCCAACGAGTAAACATGGAAGCAACAGAAGGTTTTCCAGGTACTGGGCTAAATTCACCAACTACTGCTGGTCATATCGGTACAGGGGTACAAGCGCATTCGGTACAACGGATTCGTGACGAATTTGTCGATCGCCAATACCGTCAAGAAACGAACAAATTAGGCTACTGGGAGGCGACAACGAAGGCAATCTCTCAAATGGAAGATGTAATGTCGGAACCTTCTGAGTTTGGGATTAACCAGGCGTTTACAGAGTTTTGGAAGTCGATGGAAGATGTTGTAGACAATCCAAAAGATACAGCCGCTCGCCAAGTATTAATTTCTAAAGGTCAATCTTTAGCTGAATCTTTCAACTATATGGATACACAATTAAAGCTAATCCAAGGGAATCTTGGAAATGAAATTAATGTTAGAACAGCTGAAGCAAATAATTTATTAAAACAAATAGGAGATATTAATAAGCAAATCCAAGCGATTGAACCAAATGGATATATGCCAAATGATCTTTACGATGCCCGTGACGTACTAGTTGATAAGTTGAATGATATCATCCCAGTATCAATTTCGTTTGAAAAGTCTGGTGGTAATGCACTTGCGATTGCTGAAGGTAGTATGACGGTAACGTTTAAAGCAACAGATGGTCAAACGTATGATTTAGTACGCGGAAAAGAATATGCGATGCTGAATTCAATTGATACGGAAAATAAGGTGATTGATGGTGATGTGGATGACGCTAATACGGCTGGTTATAACGCATTTATTGGACTTGCCATTTCAGGTTTAGGTTACCCACCAACTGCTAGTACAACAGTCAATGTGGATTATGCAGGTTTAGAGCCAAGTAAAGGGAAATTAGCAGCACTGTTTGACTCCTTTGGGTATGAAGAGAATGGTGCAGTAAAAGGAATTTATCCTGAAATGCTTGAAAAATTAGATGAGTTAGCTAATGAATTCGTACAAAGATTTAATGCAGTTCACACAAATGGCTATAGCTTAGCAAATGCCACTGGTATTAATTTTTTTGACCCTACAGGTACAACAGCTAGAAGCATGAAAGTAGAAAATTTAATACCAGAAGATATTGCTGCTTCGGATGCACCGAATGAAGAAGGTAACAATAAAAATATGCTTGCATTATCTGCTCTTCAGTCAGAAGTGCAAATTAATTTACAGGGTGGTACGTTCCAATCGTATTACAAATCACTAATCGGTGAATTAGGTGTTAAAGGTCAACAAGCGGTTACACAAGAATACAACTCAACAACATTGCGCCTGCAAATCGAAAACAATCGTGCGTCACATAACTCGGTTTCTTTAGATGAAGAGATGACGAATATGATTACATTCCAGCAAGCATACAACGCCAATGCTCGAATGATTACGGTGGTAGACGAAACATTAGATAAAATCATCAATGGTATGGGCCGAGTAGGCTTATAATACGCAACTTAGAATAGACAACTAGAAAGTGGGAAACTGAATATGCGCGTTACACAATCGATGCTATCGAGTAATATGCTTCGTAACCTGAATACAAGCTACAACAAGATGAGCAAACTTCAAGAGCAAATGAATTCAGGGAAGTTGGTAAACCGTCCTTCTGATGACCCAGTAATTGCGGTAAAAGGAATGGGCTACCGAGTAGACTTAGATAAAAACGCGCAATTCCAACGAAATATTAACGAGGCCAATACTTGGACAGATACAACAGATGAAGCACTGGATCAAGTAGGTTCTGCGTTAATTCGTGTGAAAGAGTTAATTGTACAAGCAGCAAATGATACGAATACTACTGAGGACCGTCAAAAAATTAGTGTTGAAATTTCACAAATTCGTGAGCAGTTGAAAGACGTAGCGAATACGAAAATAGGGGATAATTATATTTTCTCTGGCACACATACGAATAGTCCACTATATGACAATAACAATGTTGATCCTGTCACAGGTCAAAATGCTGCATTAACGCAAAACGGTGTGGAAAATACTATTACGATTAACGTTTTTGATGGGATTTCAATACAGGTAAATGTACAGGGGAATGAATACTTTAAGGAAATAGACGATTTTATGGGGCAACTAGAAACCATTTTAAATAATGGTGCAACAGGTGCAGAAATTGGCACTGCCTTAGGTGCAACAATTGTCGATAATAATATGACAACCATTCCAGCTCTAGATGCAATTCACGCTAAAACATTAACGATGCGTGCAGAAGTTGGTGCTCGACAAAACCGCCTTGAATTAATGGAAAATCGCCTAAAAATTCAAGAAGTAAATGTTACAAAGCAACTATCTGAAAATGAAGATACGGATTATTCAAAAGCGATAACAGATATGGCAACAACAGAATCAATTCATCAAGCAGCCTTATCGGTAGGAGCGAAAATTATCCAACAAACACTAGTAGATTTCATCCGTTAAATTAGATTAACTAAAGTTTTGTCACTACGTTCTCGTAACAATTAACATTGTACCGTAGAGAAGTGGTAGGACAGAAATTACTTTATGAGTTACATAATAATACTCTATCAATGAAGTGGAAAAGCACACTCATCAATAGTTTATACATCAAGAATTTCTCGTGTTTATCCATTTCTAAATTTCTTTTTTGGGAAGGGGAATGGCAATGCGCGTTACACAATCAATGTTATCAAGCAATATGCTACGAAATTTAAATAATAGCTACGGTAAAATGTCTAAGCTACAAGAACAAATGAATTCAGGGAAACTAGTTAACCGTCCGTCTGATGATCCAGTAATTGCTGTAAAAGGAATGGGCTACCGTGTGGAGTTAGATAAGAATGAGCAATACCAACGAAATATCCGTGAGGCGCATACTTGGTTAGATTCTACGGATGAAGCTTTAGAACAGGTTGGTTCATCATTAATTCGTGTCAAAGAACTTATTGTACAAGCTGCAAATGATACGAATACTACGGAAGATCGTCAAAAAATTAATGCTGAAATTACTCAAATAAAAGAGCAACTTCGTGATATGGCTAATACGAAGGTTGGCGATAATTATATTTTCTCTGGAACACACACAAATAGTCCGTTGTATACAGATCAAGTAGGACCTCAAAATCCAAACATTACAACAGGTGCAGCAAAAACAATCGAGGTAAATGTTTTTGATGGTATCTCTATGAAAATTAATACACAGGGAAATGAGTATTTTAATAGAGTCGATGAATTTATGGGACATGTTGAGACTCTATTAAATGGTGGAGGGAATGCTTCAGATATAAGCAATGCACTTGGATTAAATACAAATGGTATTCCTGCATTAGATTCGATATACAATGAGACATTAACATTACGAGCTGATGTAGGTGCTCGTCAAAATCGTGTAGAATTGATGGAAAACCGATTAACTATCCAAGAAGTGAATGTCACAAAACAAATGTCTGAAAATGAAGATACCGACTACGCAAAGGCAATTACCGATATGGCAACAACAGAATCAATTCATCAAGCAGCTCTTTCTGTCGGTGCAAAAATAATTCAACAAACCTTAGTAGATTTCATCCGTTAATGAAATCTACTAAGGTTTGCGACGAAAGCGAAGCGACAGGAGCAAGCGGGTTTGTAAGTAAATCCGATAGTTTTAAAAACTTCTATATATTTAATCAGCGTTTGGACTATTCCAAACGCTTTTATTGAAAGGGAGAGAGATAGATGAGACTTCCACAAATTCAAATTCGTACAACGGATGCAAAAATTGATTTACAAAGTCACGATTCAAAACAATTTATTAAACAACCGAAAGCAACACAAAGTATAGAGCAACCTGCGGCAATCCTAGATATTAAAACAACCAGTGGTAGATTAAAAATTGATTCGTCACAGGCAAGACGTGATTTAGGATTGATTGGCCCAATTGAATCATCTAATAACTATGCGGAAAAAGGGAAACAACTGGCATTACAAGGTGCTGCTAGACGTGCTAAAGAAGGACGTCAATTAATGGAGAGTGCCGGAAAAGGGCAAGGTAGTGCACCAATACAAAGTATTGCGAAACAAAACCATGGCCCTCATAGACCAGGACCATATAATATTAAATTTGTTCCCTCCATCGGTTCTGTGAAAATTGACTACACACCTGGAACAACAAATATAAATATAACACCACAAAAACCAAAAATTGACGTTCAAGTGAACAAGCCAATTCATGACTATACACCGGGGAAGGTTACTGGCACAATGGTAGTAAGACCTAATATAGAAATAGACGTTATTGGTTAAAAGGAGAGACTTGAATGCTTATTAATACAAAATTTTTAGGTGAAGTTGAGATTATTGAGAAAGAAATTATAAATTTTGATTGCGGCTTGCCAGGTTTTCCTGAGGAAAGAGGATTTGTACTTTTACCTATAGAAGAAGATGTACCTTTTGTGCTGTTACAGTCAATAAATAATGAACATATTGGCTTTGTTATTGCTTACCCTTTTGCATTTAAGGAAGATTATGCGTTTGATTTAAATGAAGAAGATAAACAATTACTACAAATTGAAACCGAAGAAGATGTGTTAGTATATTCGATTGTCACATTAAAAGAAAGCTTTCAACAATCTACGTTGAATTTATTAGCCCCAATAGTAATTAACAATAATAAAAAGCTAGGAAGACAAATTGTTTTACAGGACAGTACACAATATTCACTTCGTTATCCAGTAAGTATGGCCTTTTCTAAAGGGAGTAGCAAATAATGTTGGTTCTTAGTCGAAAAAAAGGCGAATCAATCATAATTGGTGACCAAATTGAAGTTAAGATATTGTCCATTGAAGGAGAACAAGTGAAGCTTGGTATCGTAGCACCTCAAACGGTTAAGGTTCATCGTTCAGAAGTTTTTGAAGCAATTCAGCAACAAAATGAAGAAGCTTTGCAATCAGAAAATATATTATCAATTTTAGGTCAATTTAAGAAAAAATAATACAAAAATGCTACACAACCTTGAAATTGAAGGTTATGTAGCATTTTTGTTTATTATGGAGAAAAAACATTATAAATTAGGAATCAGAAAAGGAAAATACATACGAAATTTTACCAACCCATACTACCTCATTGATCGAACAATTACGAATACAGGTGTTATGACATTTCATCGGTGCCAATAGTGGGCAAAGTCTCTCGGTAGTCATGCCAACAGTAACGTATGAGGAGCTTGGATTAAATGATTTAGATGTTAAATCTTACCGGACAATTCAATAACGCTAGTAGATAACGCAATTAACAGTATATCTTATGAATGTTCAAAGCTAGGGGCAATCCAAAATCGTTTAGAGCATGCCTATGAATCTATAATGAATACTTCAGAAAACTTAACAGCTACAGAATCAAGAATTAGAGACACAGATATGGCAAAAGAAATGATGAATTATACAAAGCAAAATATTCTGTTACAAGCGGGACAGGGGATGCTTGCTCAAGCAAATCAACAACCTCAAGGAGTTTTACAACTATTAAATTAAAAATAGAAAAATTTTAAAAAGACTATTAAACATTGAAAGTTACATACGATATATATAGTGTAAGGCCGAGGTACTAGCCTAAGCCAAACTTTCCCACAAGGATGTGGGTCATATAAAAACAATTCAAGGAGGAATTCCAAATGAGAATTCAACACAACATTGCTGCTTTAAACACACACCGTAACCTTTCTTTCAACAACACTCAAGCTTCTAAAAGCCTTGAGAAATTATCTTCAGGTTACAAAATCAACCGTGCTGGCGATGACGCTGCTGGTTTAGCAATTTCTGAAAAAATGCGCGGTCAAATCCGTGGTCTTGACATGGCATCTAAAAACGCGCAAGACGGTATTTCTTTAATTCAAACAGCTGAGGGTGCGCTTAACGAAACACACTCAATCTTACAACGTATGCGTGAATTATCAGTACAAGCTGCGAATGACACAAACGTGACTGTTGACCGTGATGCATTACAAGCAGAATTTGATGAATTAGTAAGTGAAATTGATCGTATTTCAACTGATACAGAGTTCAATACACAAAAACTTTTAGATGGGTCATTTACAGGTAAAATTTTACAAATTGGTGCGAACTCAGGTCAAGTAATTACTGTTGGAATTGCATCTATGGATGCAAATGCTTTAGGAGTAGATGCTCTCACTCTTGATACTAGTGCTAACTCACAAGCAGCTATTACAGCTGTAGAAGCAGCATTAACAACTGTATCTACTGAACGTTCAAACCTAGGTGCAGTTCAAAACCGTTTAGAGCACACAATTAACAACTTAGGTACAACGTCTGAAAACTTAACTGCTGCAGAATCTCGTATTCGTGATACGGATATGGCTAAAGAGATGATGAACTTCACGAAAAATAATATCTTAATGCAAGCTGCACAATCAATGCTAGCTCAAGCAAATCAACAACCACAAGGTGTACTTCAGTTATTACAATAATTCTAGTCGAAAAGCTCTCTTTTATGAGAGCTTTTCTTTATAAAAAAATATTTAATATGAAGTAAAGAGGTAACATGATGAAAGATGTAACGGTTAACTATATAGCGACGAAAACGGGTTTGGATACCGTGGAACTGAACGACTATTTGCTACATAGTAAATATGATCCTATGAAAGAAGCAGAAAGGATTGTTCAAAAAGAACATAAAGAAAATTATGTACATGTATTATTTGGATATGGGCTTGGCTACATAGCAGATGTATTAAAATTGAAAATGAAAAATAAAAAAGAACTCATTGTTATAGATCCATTTAAAAGTATTTTGTGCCCCGATAATGATGATGTTTTAGACTTTGAAAATATAGAGTTGATTAGAGCGAAGATTTGGCACACATTACGTCATGATAGACGAGATATACGTATTATTTGTAGTCCGAATTATGATAAGTTAGCTAGCGAAGAGTATCTATTATTGTTGAAATCTATTAAAGAAATTCAATATATGAAAGTTGTATCCGAAAATACAACTCGTTTTGCCAATGAGTTTTGGCAAGAGAATTACATAAAAAATTTAGTTTGCGCTACACAAGATGCTTCATTATCTGAATTATATAAAGTATATAATTGTCCTGTAGTCATTGCTTCAGGTGGTCCCTCATTAACGAAGCAACTCCCATTGTTGAAAAAAATAAGAAATCAAATCATTTTAATTGCATCTGGTTCCACTATAAATTCATTATTACATGAACTAATTGAGCCGGACTATGTAGTGTCAATTGATGGTTCTGATGCAAATTATACTCATTTTAAAGATTTGAATTTAATCGATTCGACACTGCTATATAGTTTTACTGGTAACTACAAAATTCAACATGAATATACGGGTGAAAGATATGCTTTTTTACCGTTAATAGATAAACATATTGAACATCGATTACGAACGGAATATCATTTACAATTACCGGTAATTGAGGGAGGAGCTTCTGTAGCTAACTCTGCTCTTACCATTGCGAAATACATAACAAGTGGTCCTATAGCGTTAATCGGACAAGATTTAGCGTATACAAATAACTTATCACATGCTGCTCATAATAAATTCCAAAAAGCAGTTGATAATGTGTTTTATAAAGAAAAACAGGCGACTGAGGTAGAAGGTTATTACGGAGATAAAGTAATTACAGATTATCCTTTTCTTGCTATGAAGGAATCATTTGAAATTTTACATCGCAGGATTAAACATTCTGCACCCGTTTTTAATTGTACAGAAGGCGGTTTAAAAATCCAATCTTTTGATCAAATTACTTTCACACAATTTATAAATGAATATGTAAGTAAAGATGAGGTACAAAAAGTAAAACCTCTAAAAAAAGAATATATAACATTGGCGGAATTAGGTAATATCTTTGCTAAGGAAATTGAAGCCTATGAGAAATTAGAAAAGTTATGTAATGAAGCGATTGATGTGCTAAAAAAGGATGAGAATAAAGTTGTTTTTAGTAATAATACGTTGAAAATCTTAAATAAAGTGGATAAAAAAATTAAGGAATATTCCAAAGAAGTACTCCTATATGATATTATTACTCCGATTACAATGGATGTAATGAGATATTTCAAAGAAAAAGAAAATGAAACGCCAAAAGAACGTTTTGAGAGAACGTATAATCAAAATAAAGTATTGTATTCGCGACTTTTAGAGGCAATTAAAAAAACGAAAATTTTTACATTAGAAGCAGTAAAAATTATTGAAAATGAAAAAGGTGAATAGTGATGAATGAAATAATTGAAGTGATAGAAAGTTATAACGAATATATACGAAAAATACCTCAGGGTGTTATGTATATTGCCAATTGCCTACGAGAAGATCAATTAAACGAAGCGTTGTTAACCATTAAAGATTTTTCGGAAGGCGTTATATGGTTATCCGATGCCTCTGAATTATTAAAAAAGAATGATATAGAAGTTGAATTAAATATAGAACAAATTCAAGCGTTTTTAATTGAAATTAATACTAGTTTAGAAAAGAGAGATTTTCTATTAGTTGCAGACTTATTTGAATATGAGATAGTACCATTTTTCGAGAACGTAATGTTAATCAATAAGGCTAATTAGTCAAATGTAGTCCGAAAAAAAATCAAATAGAGTGAACGTACACTTTCACTGAGTGATATATAAATATAGATTAACTATAATTAAAATGAACAACAGTTTCAAAGCATAGTAAATGGAGATAGATAATGAAAAATAAAATTTTGGTAACAGGAGCAGATGGCTTTATTGGCTCTCACTTAACAGAAACATTAGTACGACAAGGCTATGATGTACGTGCCTTTGTTTATTATAATTCGTTTAATTCGTGGGGGTGGTTAGACCAGTCTCCCAATAATATTAAGTCGCAAATAGACATTTTCTCGGGTGATATTCGTGATCCATATGGTGTAAAGGAAGCAATGAAGGGCTGTACGCATGTATTAAATTTGGCTGCACTTATTGCAATTCCTTATTCATACCATTCACCTGCTACATATGTAGATACAAATATTAATGGAACATTAAATATTGTCCAAGCAGCACGCGAATTAGGTATAGAAAAGGTGGTACATACATCAACTAGCGAAGTGTATGGAACGGCTTTATATGTACCAATCGATGAAGATCACCCATTACAAGGACAATCACCTTACTCAGCATCAAAAATCGGGGCAGATCAAATGGCGTTATCATTCTATCGATCGTTTGATACACCTGTATCAATTATTCGTCCGTTCAATACATATGGTCCACGTCAGTCAGCGCGTGCTGTTATTCCGACAATTATTAGCCAGTTAGCAAACGGTAAAGAAACAATTAAGCTTGGTGCGGTTAGTCCAACACGTGACTTTAATTATGTAAAAGATACTGTACAAGGTTTTATCTCCGTAATGAACTCGGAAAAATCAATCGGTGAAGTGATTAATATTGGTTCAAACTATGAAGTCTCAATCGGTGAAACAGCAGAAATGATTGCCGATATTATGGGTGTGAACTTAACGATTGAAACAGATGAACAGCGCATACGCCCTGAAAAAAGCGAAGTCAATCGTTTGTGGGCAGAAAATAAAAAAGCAAAAGAATTAATAGGGTGGCAACCTCAGTATGGTGGTAAAGATGGCTTCCGTCACGGCTTAGAAGAAACAATTGAATGGTTTACGAATCCGAAAAATTTAGCTCAATATAAGGCAGATGTTTATAATATATGAATAAAAAATGGTTAGCGTTTACCGATCAAGTGAAAGCGCATTATCAAATGGATTTTGTTCCATTGCACGAACCAACCTTTAATGGAAAAGAGCTGGAGTATGTAACAGATTGTATTCAAACTGGTTGGGTATCGTCTGTGGGAGCCTACGTAAATCGTTTTGAGGAAGATTTAGCACGTTTTACAGGAGTACGTCGTGCTGTGGCCGTTGTAAATGGCACTGCTGCATTACATATCGCATTGAAATTAGTAGGTGTACAAGCACATGAAGAAGTATTTATGCCGGCACTAACATTTGTTGCGACTGCCAATGCAGTTTCATATCTTGGTGCTGTACCACATTTTGTAGATGTGTCTGAAAAAACATTAGGTCTGGACCCGCAAAAGCTAGAAGCACATATTTTAGCAATCGGTGAAGTGAAAAATAATCAACTCATTAATAAGAAAACAGGACGTGTCATACGCGCAGTTGTTCCAATGCATACGTTTGGACATGCTGTAGAATTAGAGGAATTACAAGTAATATGTGAAAAGTATCATTTAATCTTAGTAGAAGATGCTGCAGAATCATTAGGAACTTACTATAAAGGGAAGCAAACAGGAAGCTTTGGAAAAGTGAGTGCAATTAGTTTTAATGGCAATAAAATCATGACAACAGGTGGTGGCGGTGCTATTTTAACGGATGACGAGGCGTTGGCAGATTACGCGAAGCATATTACAACAACAGCAAAAGTCCCACACCGTTGGGAATTTGAACATGATGAAGTAGCGTTTAACTACCGTTTGCCGAATATAAACGCAGCATTAGGTTGCGCACAATTAGAAAAAATGCCGGAATTTATCGAACAAAAACGTGCATTAACTGCTTTTTATGAAGAGCTAGTCGCGCCATTAGAAGGTGTAACACTTTTCAAAGAACCAACGAATAGTTTTAGTAACTATTGGCTTCAAACATTAATCATAGATGACACATTAGTTCGTGATGATGTTTTGGCTTTCTTGAATGATCACGGTGTAATGAGTCGTCCAATTTGGACGCCGCTACACAAGTTAAAACCATATAGAGACTGTCCAAGAGCAGATTTGTCTACAATTGAAAGATTGAATAAAAAAATTATTAACATTCCGAGCACACCGATAAAAGAGGGATAACTAGTGAAACGAAAAATATGTGTTGTGACAGGGACACGTGCTGAGTATGGGCTACTATTCAATTTAATGCGAGCTATCCAACAGTCAGCAGAATTTGAGTTACAGTTAGTTGTGACAGGTATGCATTTATCTTCTGAATTCGGCTTAACGTATAAACAAATTGAAGCAGATGGTTTTGCTATAGATGAAAAGGTAGAGATGTTGCTGTCCTCAGATTCAGCAACAGGCATCGCAAAATCTATTGGATTAGCGACAATAGGATTTTCTGATGCATACGAGAGATTGCAGCCAGATTTACTTTTAATCCTTGGAGATCGTTTTGAAATGCTAGCAGCGGCTCAAACTGCACTTGTAATGCAAATTCCAATAGCTCATCTTCATGGTGGAGAATGTACTTTTGGTGCTTATGATGATGCAATTCGTCATTCAATTACAAAAATGTCAACATGGCATTTTACGAGTACAGCATCACATCGAAAAAGAGTTATTCAGCTTGGTGAAAGCCCTAAACGAGTTTGGAATGTAGGCGCAGTTGGTATTGAAAATATATTGAAGCTTCCATTGCTCACTCGGGACAGGTTATTTACAAACCTAAAACTAAATATAGATCAGCCAATGTTTTTAATTACCTATCATCCAGAAACAAATCTTCAAACAAATGGAGTTTATTCATTATTAAAAGCTTTAAGTAATTATACAAATGTCAATTTAGTCTTTACAAAAGCAAATGCAGATAATGGAGGTAGGGAAATTAATAAGGCTATTGAAAAATTTGTGTCGCAGCATGAAAATGCAATGGCCTTTGATTCATTAGGGCAGCAAAGATATCTAAGTGCAGTGAAATATGCGAATGTTGTAATAGGGAATTCATCTAGTGGTTTAATTGAAGTACCGTATTTACATACACCGACTGTGAACTGTGGAGATAGACAAGCAGGACGTGAAAAACCTAGCTCGGTATTCGATTGTCGATTAGAAGCCACCGAAATAGAAAAAGCAATTGAGGCAGCGCTATTATATACAGGTCCATATGATCAAATTTTTGGAGACGGACATGTCGTAGAGAGAATTATGAATCATTTAAGAGAAATTTCATCTTTTACGCTACAAAAGGAGTTTTATAATCTATGAATCAATCTACTTATATAATCGCTGAAGCGGGAGTTAATCATAATGGCTCTTTCGAAATGGCCAAAGAGTTAATAAGAGTTGCTAAAGAAGCGGGTGCAGATGCTGTTAAATTTCAAACATTTCGTGCGGAAAATTTAGTAACGAAAGAAGCAAAGCAGGCAGAATATCAAGTGGAAAATTTGGGAGAAGCCACATCGCAATATCAAATGTTAAAAAAACTTGAACTTTCATTTGAAGAATTTAAATTATTAAATGATTTTTGTAATGAAATAGGGATTGAATTTTTGTCTACGCCGTTTGATTACGATAGCGTGGATTTTTTAGTTGATGGTTTACAGATGCAAACCGTTAAAATTCCTTCTGGTGAGTTAACCAATTCTCCGTTCCTTCATTATATTGCGACCAAGCAAAAGAAAATGATTATTTCTACTGGTATGGCAACTATTGATGAAATCCATGAGGCCCTATCCTTTGTCGCTTATGGCTTAGCAAAACCAGAAGCCAATGTTTCCATTGATAATGTGCATTCTTTTTACAAAACAAATGAGGCAAAGGCTATTTTGCAAAAATATGTAACCGTTCTTCATTGTACAACCGAATATCCAGCTCCTTTTGAAACAATTAATTTAAAAGCTATGAATCAACTATCTGAAGAACTAGGATTATCATTAGGTTTTTCAGATCATTCACAAGGAATTACCATACCAATTGCTGCAACTAGCATGGGGGCAACTATTATAGAGAAACATTTTACATTAGACCGAGCATTACCAGGCCCAGATCATGTAGCTTCATTAGAGCCCGCAGAGTTAACGGCGATGGTAGAAGGTATTCGTCAAGTTGAACGTGCTTTAGGGACTGGTTTTAAACAACCTACAGAAAATGAAATGAAAAATCGTGTAGCGGCAAGAAAGAGTATTGTGGCAAGTGTAAATATTAAACAAGGTGAAGTGTTAAAGAAATCAAATATTACCATTAAAAGACCTGGTAATGGCATTTCTCCGTCAAATTATTGGTCTATTTTAGGTAAAAAGGCTAATCGATTTTATCAAAAGGATGAACAGATTGATGAATAATCCGATAATCATATTAGGTAATGGTGGTCATGCTTCAGTACTAACTGAGATATTGTTACTTCAGGGGAGAAAAATCTTAGGTTTTACAGCACCCGAAGAACAAAGGAATTCTTATGGTTTAGGTTACCTTGGAACGGATGAAATGATAAGGACGTTTAATCCGGAGAAAGTAGATCTAGTTTTAGGATTAGGTACTGTAAATATTTCGTATGTTCGTCAAAGTATTTTTGAAGATCTGAAAAATCAAGGATATACATTTGCAACATGTATTCACCCAACTGCCATCATTTCTGCTACAGCGAGACTAGCAGAAGGGGTTCAAGTAATGGCGGGTGCAATTGTACAACCACATGTGCGAATTGGAGAAAATACAATTATTAATACAGGGTCAATTATTGAACATGATTGTGTAATCGGGTCCCATATACATATAGCCCCAGGCACGACTATTTCGGGGAGTGTTATTATAGGTAACGGTTCCCATATCGGTACGGGTAGTTCTATTATTCAAGGTATCGAAATTGGGGGTAATTCCCTTATAGGTGCAGGAGCTGTCGTTATTTCAAATATAGGTACAAATAAAAAAGCTATTGGAGTACCTGCAAAGGAAGTGTAATATATGAAAAGATGGATAAATATCCTAATAGATAAAAATACGACACTATTAGAAACAATGAAAATCATTGATGATTCTTCTCTGCAATTTGCAGTAGTTGTAGATGACGCAAATTATTTACTAGGTACTGTAACCGATGGAGATATTCGAAGAGGTATTTTAAGAGGTGAAGGATTAGATGTACCAATTAAACAGGTCATGAACCCCTCGCCAATCACCGCAAGTATCGAAAATACATACAGTGATTGTTTAAACTTACTGAAAAAACATAAATTAAAGCAACTACCGATTGTTGATATGGATAATCGAATTGTTGATATTATTTTTGCAGATGAGGACCCAGTTGCTAAAAGTAATGGGAATTCTGTTATTTTAATGGCGGGTGGCCTAGGTACACGCTTGCGTCCGTTAACAGAAAACATCCCAAAACCAATGCTGAATGTTGGTGAAAAGCCAATATTAGAAACTATTATTGAGGGTTTTAAACGATACGGTTTTACTAATTTTATCTTATCTGTCAATTATAAAAAAGAAATCATTCAAAATTATTTTCAGGATGGGTCAGCTCTAGGAGTATCAATTACTTATATAGAAGAAGAGAAAAGAATGGGAACGGCTGGACCTTTATCTTTGTTAAAGAAAAAGCCTACTAGTCCTTTCTTTGTTATGAATGGTGATTTGCTAACACAAGTAAATTTTGAACAGCTTTTACGTTTTCACGAAGATACGGATGCAGTAGCGACGATGTGTGTACGTGAATATGAGTATCAAATCCCATATGGTGTGATCGAAACCGATGGGCAACAGTTGATTTCAATTAAAGAAAAGCCTTTGCAACGTAGTTTTGTGAATGCTGGAATCTATGTATTGAGCCCGGAAATATTAGATTATATCCCACAAAATGAATTTTACGATATGCCAGAATTGTTTAAACTACTAATGGAAAAACAAAGAAATGTTTCGGTATTCCCAGTGCGTGAATATTGGTTAGATATTGGACATATAGCTGACTTTGAACGAGCCGATGATGAGTATAGCAGTTATTTCAACCAGGTGGAATGTAAATAATGTGTGTGAAAAAGGCAATGGAATAGGATTCCGTTTTATTGTGCTAAAATATTGTTCAGTAGCTTACGCATCCTGCTAGCGATTGTTTCAAAACGTATAATTAATGTTTAAAAAAGCAATACAACAATGGAGTTTCGATTACAATAACATTGTTTTAGATTTAATCGTTCTTCTAATTATATGAATATATATTAGCAAGCTACTAATACTAATACTAATACTAATACAAATTATTATGTAAAAAAGGATAATAGAAGGTGACACTTATTATTATAGCAATTGTAGGAGTGGGTAAGTTTGGAAGCGGACATTTACAAGTTATATAATACACTGGTCATACATGTTCCGATCATAATATGAGCCATTTATACATACAAAAAATATTATAGAGGGAGGAAAGAAAATGAAACCAACCTTTTTAGCCGTCATTCCTGCCAGAGGTGGGTCAAAAGGTATTCCAAGAAAAAATATTAGAGAGATAGCAGGAAAGCCGCTTATTGCTTGGTCGATTGAAGAAGCAAAAAAATCTAAGTATATAACAAAATTAATTTTATCTTCAGATGATAAAGAAATTATAGACGTTGCAAAGCAATATGGATGTGAAGCACCTTTTGTCAGACCGAAAGCATTAGCGGCAGATGAAACACCCGGTGTAGATCCTATCTTACATGCAATTGAACAATGCCCAGGGTATGATTATGTGGTAGTTTTGCAACCGACATCTCCACTTCGAACGGTTGAAAATATAGATGGAGCTATTGAAATGTTGCTTGCGAAAAAAAAGGATTTTTGTGTTAGTGTAACCGAATCAAACCAATCACCCTATTGGATGTATAATTTAAATGTAAACGGGATGATGGATCCAGTTATAAAACAACCTAACTTTGCTGTACGTAGGCAAGATTTAACACCAGCATTTTACCTTAACGGGGCAGTCTATGTAGCCAAAACTAAAAGATTCAAAATAACAAATTCATTTTTAACTAATGAAACGCTAGGATACGTAATGTCTGAAAACCAATCATTTGATATAGACACAGAAGAAGATTTTATACAATGTGAGCAAATACTTAGAGATTGTAAAAGTAAAAAGTAGTTGAAAGTTCGTATTTTATGTAAAAGTAGAGTTATTAAGTTTACAACAATTCTTTAATGTAGTTGAAGAAGATATAGATGGTATTCTGTGTTAATAAGATAGGGAAAAATATTTCAAGTATTTTTCGGAACTTGAAAGCTGTTGTATAAATAGTTCTACTATTATAATTTTATTCAGATAGTAGAACTATTTTTCCATTCCCTAAAATTAGATCATTACTACCATAACTTGAGTTAATTTCCTTCGCTCTAGCGTGCTTTCCTGGAGCGTCCGCTGCGCTGCTCCACTCGCTCCAGAGTTTCATCTGTGACGCTAATCCCCAAGGAGTCACGCTGAGCTCCACCCCAAACTACAAAAAAATTTTCTTACATTCAATCACAATTATCTATTGTAAAAAAAAACTACATTTCACCTATTTAATTTCCGTTATTCTAGTCGATACAGTATACAGTTATATGATAATATAACAGTTAATAAATACTATAGGGGTGGGAATCTAATGAAGAAAAATAATTACGTAAGAACTATACTTATCGTTATGGCTCTTATAATAAGTTCTATTTTACCGTATTCTGCAAGTGCATCGAACCTTGTAGGAAGTGATCTTGTGAATATCACAAAAACAGTCGATGTGACAAGTCTAGTAGAAGGCGATATTGCAAATGTCACAATATCAGTTAAGGGAACTCCAAAGGATTCCACATATGTTAGACCTAATGATGTTATTTTAATTATTGATAAATCCGGAAGTATGGAACAGGATAATCGTATAAATGCAGCTAAAGATGCAACAAAAGAGTTCATTGATCTAATGGATTTAACGAAACATCAAGTAGGGATTGTTGATTTTGCCTCTTCTGCACCCTCGTACCCATTAACAACTGATGCAACGGCTGCAAAGAATTATGTGGATACAATTCAATCAGGCGGGGGAACAGCAACAGGTGAAGCAGTTAGAGCAGCTACGGCGATGCTTGCGAATCATCGCCCAGAAGCACAACCAACAATCGTTATTCTAACAGATGGTGCAGCAAATAACACATCTGATGCATTAGCAAGTGCTAATGCAGCTAAAGATGCAGGAATTATTTTTTACTCTATTGCATTATTGGGGCCAAATGAAGACCCAACTGCTAGTGCACCTAACCAATTGCTAAAAGATATGGCTACATCGAGAGACCATCACCATTTTGTACTTGGTTCAGTAGGCTTATCTGATGTGTACAAAAGAATTGTTGAAGAAATTGGATTAGCAAGCGCATATAATGTGAAACTAACAGACACGATTTCACCTGAATTCGAAATCGTTCCTGGGTCATATGACAATAATATACCTAAACCTGAAGTTACTGGAAATACATTAGAATGGAATATACAAGAATTAAAGTCGAAGGAACTAACGTTTACTTATCAAATTCGAGCAAAGACAACAACGAAAGTTGGAAAATACTTACTAGGTACTACTTCAGCAACCTTTGAAGATCATCAAAAAGTAAACTATACAGTAAACACTAACAATCCAATGATTAATGTCCTGAATCCAGCACCAATTATTACTTCTATTAATCCCGAGATGGGGTTAACGACTGGTGGGGAAGAAGTTACAATTACAGGACAAAACTTTCTACCAGGAGCTAAAGTATACTTTGGCACAAATCAAGCAACGGTTCTTTCTGAATCCTCAAATGAGATTGTGGTGAAGACGCCTCTTGGTGTTCAAGGGACAGTTGAAGTGAAAGTAGTCAATACAGATAATCAATTCGCAATCGGATCATTTATGTATTACGCTGATCCAACAATTTCTTATGTAACACCAGCAGAAGGTAAGATGGAAGGTGGCAATCAGGTATCTGTCATCGGTTCTAACTTCTTAAATGGGGCTAAAGTATATATAAATGGAGTAGAGGCCGATACAAGTTTTAGTACAAAAGCAAAACTTTATGTCATTGTCCCAGAATCGAATACAGATGGACTCGTTTCAGTGAAAGTAGTCAATCCAGATGGCACAAAAGTGGAAAAAGCGGATGCTTATAATTATTTAACGCCACCGCCTGCACCTGTTATTCAATTAGATAGTCTTTCTGCTACATCTGGGAAATTAACTGGCGGAGAATCTATTTATCTTCTAGGAAAAAACTTTGATAACAAGGTAAAAGTTTATTTTGGTGATAAAGAGGCTATTGTAAACTATTATGCGAACTCTTCTAAAATTCGCGTTAATGCGCCACAATCCGATTCTGAAGGATTTGTGACAGTGAAAGTGGTTAATCCAGATGGTTCTTTTTCTGAACTAACAAATGCATACGAATATTTAGCACCGCCACCAGCTCCTGCTCCAGAGATTAGCTATTTGTCTGAAACGAGCTTATTAACAGGGGAGCAAAAGACTATTTATTTATTTGGAAATAATATTGCTCCAAACGCTAAAGTCTATTTGGATGACGAGGAAATTGTGATGGACTTTGTCACAAATTCTAAAGTTCGAATCAAAATCCCTGTGAGTATGGAAGCTAAGACTGTTGATGTAAAACTAGAAAATCCAGATGGACAATCTGCTATTTTAGCAGGAGGGTTTACTTATGAAGAACCAGCCATGGATCCTGCGCCGACGATTACATCTCTTTCAAGCAACTCAGGAACAATTTCTGGTGGTGAAGTTGTTACAATTACAGGAACTAATTTTAAAAGTGGAGCGAAAGTTTATTTTGGAGACAAAGCGGCTGTAATAAGTTCAATATATAACACAGAAATTAAAGTAAAGGCACCTGCTTCTACTATTATCGGTCTGGTATCCGTAAAGGTTGTTAATGCTGACCAACAGGAAGTAATCCTTAATGATGGATATAACTATGTACCTGTTCCTATTACTGTTACAAGTTTATCTGTCACAAGTGGTTCAGTCATAGGTGGCAACTTAGTCACTGTTTATGGTACTAACTTCAATAATTTAATGACTGTAACTGTTGATGGACAGGAAGTAGCTTATACTTACCTTGCAACAAATCGTATCCGTATCAAAATGCCAACTGCTAACGCAGCAGGCACAGTTGATATTACGGTAGGTAGAGCGGGGGCACAAGCTTCTATCCAATATACTTACAATTAAAGAAGGTTATCGATCTTTTAGCGTTGCTTAAAAATTTAGGTCTTAAATCAAATGTTGGGGTGTAGTAAATTTTTTTACTACACTCTTTTTTTGTGAAAGAGGTTGATTTCTCTCCAGGCAGCCTCCGTTTCACCTGCACCGCGCGCAACAGGATGTTGGTCAACTTTTTCTTCTTTTTAGGGATGAATCACGAAAAAATGAATACTCAGCCCGGTGCGATTTCCGTTACGATTTCACAGCAAAAAGCTTTGCTCTGTAGCGAAAGGCGTTAGCCGTTAGCTACACTGGACGATCATGCTCCAATCAGTCTTATTACGGAGACGTACTCTACCATTTTCATTTACAGAATTGAATAATATGTTGGTTTTAAAATGTTCATACGTTTGAAAAATAAAAAGTTTTAATCAAAGTAAGTGTTAAATAGCGTTCACTTGCTAGAAGGGCTTATAACACTTATTTAATTCTATAGAGTCCTTAAAAAACGAAACTAAAAAAAATTCTTTTTATACCGATATTACTTATAACAAAGCCTGTATTTTAGTCAAGGGGGTTAAAAATATGCGTATACTGGAACATGCTAACACGGATACGAAAGTAATTAATAAAGCTATTCCTAATAAAGGCGAAATTTTAGATAGCGAAGTGATTCAAGTAAATGTAACGGGAGTTACCTTACATGCATTAGATCGTGGAAAGTTAGTAGAAGATAGTCAAGAGACGAAGATCCAAGTAAAAGATGTAGTCAATAAAATGAATGAAATGTTAGAAGTAAATCAATGCTCCTCAAAATTCATTTATCATGAAGGTCTAGACCGTTACTATGTAACAGTTGTTAATCGTGATACAGAGGAAGTAGTAAAAGAAATACCACCCAAAAGACTACTAGATGCATTTTATGAAATGCAAAAAATGTTAGGCATGATTGTAGATGAAAAAATATAATTATTGGAGGTAAAAATTATGGTATCAACAAATTCAACTTCATTTTCCTATTTAAGTACAACCGGGAATCGTTTTACAGGATTAGCTTCTGGTATGGATATTGATTCACTTGTAGAAAAACTAATGAAAGCTGAAAGCGCTAAAATGGAAAAGCTTCAGCAACAAAAACAAAAATACGAATGGCAACGTGATTCTTACCGAAGCATTAATACGAAATTAGAGGCATTTCGTACGGAAGGATTTGATAAATATTTATTGACTCCATTTACTACAAAGTCAGCTACTGTATCAGATTCATCTAAAATCTCAGTTAAGGCTAATTCTGATGCAACAGCATCATTGACAATTTCTTCTGTATCACAGCTAGCTCAGTCAGCTAATAAGGTGTCTACACTTTCATTAGCATCTGGTTCAACAGATACTGTACAAGGGACTAATACTTTAAATGATTTAGGTATTACAGGTGATGGAGCAGTTACGGTAAATGTAATTCAAAAAGATGGTACATTAAAAGAGACAACTATTAATTATAAATCTACAGATACATTGGATTCCTTTATAAAAAATATAAATTCTTCTGGAGCAGGTTTAACTGCTATTTTCTCTGATGGGAAAATGTCATTATCCACTAATGCAACAGGACATAAGGATAATGTATCTATGGAAATTGTTTCAGATACAGGAACAGACAAAGTATTTAAATCACTTGGATTTACAGGTGGAGATACGGGTTCAATACAAGTAGGCCAAAACGCTAAATACGTAGTAAATGGAATTGAAAAAGAAATTTCTCGAAATACATTTACAGAGTTTGGCTACAATATTACTTTAAATCAAACATTTAATGAAACAAATGCAACTAACTACACAGGTGCTGTTAATATTAGTGCATCAACTAATACAGATGCCATCGTTGATAAGGTAAAGTCTTTTGTTGAACTTTATAATGGTTTAATTGAGAGCATGAATTCACCAATTAAAGAGAAAAAAGACTATAATTATAAACCTTTAACTGAAGCTCAAAAAGCTGCAATGTCAGAGGATGAAATTAAAAAGTGGGAAGAAAAAGCGAAACAAGGAATTCTTCGAAATGATACAGCGATTAGTAGTGTAGTTTCTAATATGCGTTCTTCTATTTACAGTGTTTCGACAACAAAAGACAGTAAATTTAACGCATTATTTAATATTGGAATCACTACATCGAAAGAGTATAATAATGGTGGTAAATTAGAAATTGATGAAAAAAAGCTTCGTAATGCTATTGAAACCAATCCAGAAGCAGTTTCTGATTTATTTACAAGACAAGAGGGTACAAACGGTGCTGATGATAAAGGTGGTTTAATCGTTCAATTACGTTCTATTGCTAAGACAGGAATTGATACGATTTCTGAAAAAGCAGGGAAAGAAGGCGCAGTTCAGAACACGTATACCCTGGGTAAAACAATTAAATCCGTTGACGAGCGAATCGCTACATGGAAAGATAAATTAAAATCAATTGAGGCACGATATTTTAAACAATTCTCAGCAATGGAATCTGCGATACAAAAAGCTAATACTCAATCTAGTATGTTCATGCAAGGTTAATATGGTGAGTGTATACTATGCTGAATGAATATTTACAAAAATCGGCTCAATTGTTTAAGCATTTAACAAAAAATCCAGACGATGAAAGTCGTACAGAGTATATTGAAAAAATTAATCAACTTTTAGATGAACGTGGTGAACTAGTAATTAGTCTTCAGAGAACTGGTTTTAAATTTAATCCAGAAGATGAGGCACATCACACTTTATATGAGCTTGATAAAGGAATTAAAGAAAGACTCGCATTAGTCATGGATACTGTAAAAAATGATATAAAAGATTTACAAAATACAAAAAAAAATGAACGCCATTATATTGATCCTTATGAAAATTTACGGATTTTAGAAGGTCGCTATTATGATGGGAAAAAATAAAAGTGGTTTTAATTAAGGAGTGTCACTATGACTGTACATTCTAATGCTTTGAATACCTATAAACAAAACAGTGTTACAACGGCCTCGCCAGGTGAATTGACATTGATGTTATATAATGGTTGTTTGAAGTTTCTAGGGAAAGCTAAAGTTGCTATGAGCAATAAAAATATCGAAGAGAAAAATACTAATCTTCAAAAATCACAAGCAATTATTGCTGAACTAATGTCTACTCTAAACATGAACGTCGAAATTTCTAAACAAATGTTGCCTTTATACGAATACATGAATCAACGTTTAGTAGAGGCGAATTTAAAAAACGACCAGGCAATCATCGAAGAAGTAGAAAGCCTAGTAACAGAATTCCGCGACACATGGAAAGAAGTTATTAAAATTACACGTCAGCAACAATACGGTCATGTAGAACAAGTTTAACTAGTAAGGACCTAACGCCTAAAGTTAGGTCCTTTTTAGTTCTTATCCTCTCATACCTTGCATAAATATATTACAAAAACTAGTAAAGGTGTGGGTCATTCTATGAAAAATCTATACAACGACTGGTTACAATCATCGAACTACAAAGAAGAGCTTCAATCAATCAAGACTGCACAAGAAATATCGGATCGCTTTTATCAATACGTGCCTTTTGGAACGGCTGGGATGCGTGGGAAACTTGGCGCGGGCACGAATCGAATTAATATTCATACGATTCGTCTCGTAGCTGAAGGTTTAGCACGTCAAATTGCTGAGCAGGGGGATGCTGCACGGAATCGCGGTGTAGTTATTGCATACGATACACGCCATTTTTCGCAGCAATTTGCTTATGAAACAGCAAGTGTGCTCGCAAAGCATGGCATTAAAAGCTATGTATTTAAAGAAAGTCGACCAACGCCACTGCTTAGCTTTGCTGTACGTTATTTTTCTGCGGCTGCGGGTGTAGTGATTACGGCTAGCCATAATCCGAAGCAATATAATGGCTTTAAAGTGTATGGTGAGGATGGGTCGCAGTTGACACCGCTATTTGCCGATGAAATCGTTGCGCATATGGAAATGATCCACAATATTTTTGATATTCAAGCACTGAGCTTAGAGGAGCTTTTTCTTTCGGATCTTTGTGTAGAAATTTTAGATGAAATTGATCAAGCTTATATTGAAGCCTTAAATTGCTTTACAACACTTGGAGAGAAGGACTTACGTGTTGTTTATACACCAATCCATGGTGCTGGGCTTGTGCCAACAGTGCGTGCTTTACAAAGTGCTGGCTTCGAGCAGCTATATATTGTGGAAGAACAAGCTGTTCAATCGGGCGAATTTCCGACAGTACTTTATCCAAATCCTGAGGAGGCCGATGCCTTTCAATTGGCCATGAAGTTAGGGGAACAAGTACATGCAGAAGTTTTACTGGCAACAGATCCAGATGCCGACCGCCTTGGTGTTGCCGTATTAGATGGAGAATATCGACTTTTAACAGGCAATCAATTAGGCGCTTTACTACTAAATTATTTATTGGAAACTAAACCGATTTCACCGAATGCGGCAGTGGTAAAAACAATTGTCACATCTGAATTTGGTACGGCAATTGCTAATAAATATGGTATTTCGACGGTGAATACTTTAACAGGTTTTAAATACATTACTGAAAAAATAGCAGAATGGGAAGAAACGAAGGAGCATTCTTTTTTATTTGGCTATGAGGAGAGCTATGGCTATTTAGCAGGTGATTTTGTACGTGATAAAGATGCCGTCCAAATTGCTCTTGTGACAGCAGAAATGGCTGCCCATTATAAAAAGCAAAATAAATCGTTACTGGATGTATTAAACAAGCTATATGAAGAACTCGGCTCGTACAAAGAAGCACTTGTTTCTCTAACGTTTGATGGGGTCGAGGGGCAGCAAAAAATCGCATCTATTATGGAAAACATTCGAAAAAATCCACCTGAATATTTTGCCCAAGCAGAAGTGATAAAGATCGAGGATTACAAAGACGGAAATGTAAATGGACTTCCAACTGCAGATGTGATCAAGTTACTTTTAGCGGATGATTCATGGATTTGTATTCGTCCATCTGGAACAGAGCCAAAATGTAAGTTTTATATTGGGGTAAAAAGGGGGACGGTAGAAGAAAGTGACAAAGCAATCACTCTTTACAAGGAAGCAGTAAGTGATTTATACGAATAAAGATAGTAAAAGAGCGTGCTATATGTTAGCCGCTTTTTAATTTGGTTAAGTATTATTCATAAATTAAATCAATATGCGGAAAAATATTAGAATATTCATAAAATATTAGACAAATTTATAAAATATATATAAAATGGTATTAATAGTAAATATATCCTGTTTAGAAACCATTCAAAATATCCACTTAATTAAAGAAATAGTACGCATTTCATCATGGTTGCCCACTCTTATAATATTTATCATTCCAACTGAAAGTATCATATAAAAATAGCACCTAGTGACTATTAATATTCAATTATTCTTCATAGAATTTCATGCTACTAATTTGTTGAACTTTTCTACTTAAACTTCAAACTGCTATATTTGAGCGGAATCGTCTATTCGCATCATTTATTAAGGAGGTGAGGAACATGTGAAAGGCAAAATGAAAAACCTCAAGTGAGCATCTTGGGAGACATCACTTGAGGTATTTGTTAGTCGGAGTATACCAACTACTATTAGTATACTCCTTTTTTTGGTAATTGATAACTATTAAATGAAGAAAAGGAGAGTAGTTATGAATAATATGCCATCCCTGTTAGATGCGTTTGCTTTAATCCCGCGCTTTGGTGAGTTTGGAAAACCGTATTCAATTATTTTAAAAAATACAGAGGAAGTAGAAATACCCTTTTCAGCAGTTAAACTTCTCGATTGTCAATTACGTCAAATGGGTTCAAGCTGGAAAGGTGCTAAAGAGGCGGCTTCTTTTTTGCTTGGATCATCATCTATGTTTTCTTTCGCTTTAAAAGTTCAGCCCTTTATCAATATTTGGTTCCCATCCGAATCCCATCGGAATGAGACATGTGTTTATTTTGCACTTCATCAAATTGAGAAGTTTGAAGCAGATGGAGATGAGTATACAATTGTCCATGGGAAAGGGAATTATAGTGTTACTATACCCGTCCCTTGTAGTAAATTTAAAATTCGTTATGATCAGGCATTAAAGTATTTAGCAATTAATTATTTGAATCAATTTTTATATGCGACATCTTATTCAACTCGAGCACAACGAACGAACTTGAATTGTGCAGAGCTTCAGGAAGAATATACATGTAGTTAATAAAAAAATGTTTGTAACTATTTTAATGAATGGAGATGCAATGATGGAAATATTAAATTTTTATTTAGTGAATAGAAATACGCTTCATATGATGCCTATCGTGACTGCGGATGGACATATTTATACGTTTGTTTTAGAAAAGGGAACAGCGGCCATTATAACGAAGCCACCTTCTGTTTTAATAGAGGAAAGTAAACGTTATTATTTGGAATGCGATCCGTTTTTTCATTTTGAGTCCAAATGGGAAAGTGAATTTTATCTAGATGAGAAAAGGATACCGGCTACCTTTAAATTAACTGTAAAGCTTTATAAATGAACGAGCTAAACTCACCTGTAACTTAAGGTGAGTTTTTTCTAGTATTATATACAGTTTATGGTATTATCGAAATATAATAGACGATAAATTTATGGATTTATTGCACATGCAGGAGGAACTTATAATGGTTTTTAAAAGAACAGAGGGGTTTCGTTACGCGTTTAAGGAGCCAATTTCCGCTAATTTTATGATTCTACTAGATGGCAAATCTGAAAATATAGAACTGACAAAATATCCATGTGAAATTGTAGATATTAGTCCACATGGGATGAAAATGTTTTCGAATAAGGAAATTGGTGTACATAATAATAAGCTCGTACAGCTAGAAGTTCAGTTCATTTTAGATGAAGTTTTGATTAAGGCGATTGCTGAGGTTGTATGGGCTAAAGATTTAGGGCGTCATATTCAGTATGGATTGACTTTTGAAAATCAGCCAGTTATTGAAGAATTAATCGTCAGTGAATTAAAATTGCGTCGAAAAAAAGAGGTAAATAGGAAACAATAGGGTATCCTAACTAGGTCTTTTTATTTTTGAAGTATTTTGTTGAAAAATGAAAAACTTTTTAAGAAGTAGAAGGATTTTTTAAACCGATGTAGAAGTAGTAATTATAGCCGTAATGAAGGAGGAGTTTACATGCTAAATTTTAACATTCGTGGTGAAAACATTGAGGTAACTCCAGCGATTCGTGATCACGTTGAAACAAAAATCGAAAAAATTGAACGTTATTTCAACGAAGATTTAAACGCAAACGCTAATGTCAATTTAAAGGTCTATAATGATAAGCAAACAAAAGTAGAAGTAACAATCCCAATGAAAAATTTAACGCTCAGAGCTGAAGAACGTCATGATGATATGTATGCAGCAGTCGATTTAATCGTTGACAAACTAGAGCGTCAAATTCGTAAACATAAAACAAAGGTGAATCGTAAGTTCCGTGATCGTGAAGGTGCAGGCGTATACTTTGCAACGGTTGCACAAGCAGAGCCGATGACAGATTCAAATGAAGAAGAATACACAGTTGTCCGTACAAAACAATTTGATCTAAAGCCGATGGATCAAGAAGAGGCGATTTTACAAATGAACATGCTTGGTCACGATTTCTATGTTTTCACAGATGCAGAATCGGACAGTACAAACATCGTTTATAAGCGTAAAGATGGCAAATATGGCTTAATCGAAACAAACTAATATTTACTCAAACGGGTTGCCACGATCATCGGCAACCCGTTTGTCATTTTTGGGTACGCCTTACAATTTATACAACTGAAAAGGAGAGTAACAATCTTTATTTAGAAACTTATAAGTCGTAAATTTCCATACGTAAAATAGTTTTTGCTTAGGGAATTTGCGCCATATACATATATAATGGTAAAATGTAGTTTGAGACTATTATTGGGAAGTGGTCAATACGATGGCAAACATATTAAATAAATTATTTGATTTCAATAAAAAAGAAGTAAAAAAGCTAGAAAAAATTGCAGATAAAGTAGAAGCATTAGCTGGACAGATGGAAAGCTTATCGGATGATGCATTAAAAGCAAAAACAGATGAGTTCAAAACGCGCTATCAAAATGGCGAAACTGTAGATGATTTATTACCAGAAGCGTTTGCAACAATTCGTGAAGCGTCTCGACGTGTATTAGGCATGTACCCATTCCGCGTACAAATTATGGGTGCAGCTGCATTAAACGAAGGGAATATCGCCGAAATGAAAACCGGTGAAGGTAAAACATTGACTTCTACAATGGCGGTTTATTTAAATGCGCTTACGAGTAAAGGTGTTCACGTTGTTACAGTCAATGAATACTTAGCAAGCCGTGACGCGACTGAGATGGGCGAGCTCTATACATGGTTAGGCTTAACGGTCGGTTTAAACTTGAATAGCCTTTCAAAGGAAGAAAAACGTGAAGCATATGCTGCGGATATTACGTATTCTACAAATAACGAATTAGGTTTCGATTATTTACGTGACAACATGGTCCTTTACAAAGAAGATCGTGTACAACGTCCGCTATATTATGCTGTTATTGACGAGGTAGACTCGATTTTAATCGATGAAGCGCGTACACCGTTAATTATTTCTGGTCAAGCAGGGAAAACAGCACAGCTTTATGTACAATCCAATGCGTTTGTACGTATGCTGAAAAAAGATGAAGATTACAACTATGAAGAATCAACAAAGGGCGTTACGTTGACAGAGTTAGGAATTGAAAAAGCCGAGCGTGCATTTGGCATCGATAACTTATTTGACTTAGCTCATGTTCGTTTAAACCATGCAATCAACCAAAGCTTAAAGGCCCATGCATCGATGCATAATGATGTAGATTATGTTGTACAAGACGGCGAGGTTGTTATTGTTGATGGCTTCACAGGTCGTTTGATGAAGGGGCGTCGCTATTCAGATGGTTTACACCAAGCGATTGAGGCAAAAGAAGGTCTAGACATTCAAAATGAATCGATGACAATGGCAACGGTTACGTTCCAAAACTACTTCCGTATGTATGAAAAGCTATCTGGTATGACTGGTACAGCTAAAACGGAAGAAGAGGAATTCCGCAATATTTATAACATGCAAGTCATTGCGATTCCAACGAATAAACCAATTGCGCGTGATGACCGTCCGGACTTAATTTATGCGACGATGGAAGGGAAATTCAAAGCTGTTGCTGAAGATATTGCTGAGCGTTACCGCGTAGGACAGCCAGTGTTAGTAGGTACGGTTGCGATTGAAACATCGGAGATTATTTCAAAATATTTAACCAAATTCAAAATTCCGCATAATGTATTAAATGCGAAAAACCATGAGCGAGAAGCTGAGATTATTTTAAATGCGGGTCAAAAGGGTGCAGTTACAATTGCAACAAACATGGCTGGCCGTGGTACAGATATTAAGCCTGGTGAAGGTGTGCTTGACATTGGTGGTTTAGCCGTTATCGGTACAGAGCGTCATGAGTCGCGTCGTATTGATAACCAGTTACGTGGTCGTTCTGGTCGTCAAGGGAACCCAGGGGTAACGCAATTCTACTTATCATTAGAGGATGATTTAATGCGTCGCTTCGGCTCTGACAACATGAAATCGATGATGACGAAGCTTGGTATGGACGATGCACAGCCAATTCAATCACGCATGGTATCAAAAGCAGTAGAATCTGCACAAAAACGCGTTGAAGGGAATAACTTTGATGCGCGTAAACGCTTATTACAATATGATGATGTATTACGTCAGCAGCGTGAAGTTATTTACAAAGAGCGTGAAGAAGTGTTGGATTCTGAAAATATGCGTGCATTAGTTGAGTCAATGATCCAACAGGCAATTGAAAATGCTGTTGCGCTTCATACGCAAGGTGAAAAGGATGCTTGGACACTAGATGCACTCGAGGATTATCTTGCTGCCAATCTTTTAGATGAAGGCGACATTACTGTAGCACAGCTAGAAGATAAGTCACCTGAGCAGATGATTGAATTCATTTACGATAAAGTTCAACAACGTTACAACGAAAAAGAAGAAGCGATGACGCCAGAGCGTATGCGTGAATTCGAAAAGGTTATTTTACTTCGTTCGATTGATACGAAGTGGATTGACCATATCGACGCAATGGACCAGCTACGTCAAGGGATTCACCTTCGTGCCTACGGTCAAACAGATCCACTGCGCGAATACCAACAAGAAGGTTTTGCGATGTTCGAGGACATGGTCGCAGCAGTGCGTGAAGACGTTGCAAAATACGCATTAAAGGCAGAAATACGCAGTAATTTACAACGTGAAGAAGTAGCAAAAGGCCAAGCAGTGAACCCGAAAGAAGAAGGCGCTGCAAAACCAAAAAAACTACCAACACGTAAAGCCGAAAACATTGGACGTAACGACCCATGCCCATGTGGTAGCGGCAAAAAATACAAAGCTTGCCATGGCGTTGGGAACCAATAGATATACAAGACGAGGTCATTGAATATTCAATGACCTGGTTTATTTTTAACGGCATTCGAAGAAGCAGTTACGACGCTTCACTAACGGAGGAATACAATGATGGAATTAGCAGATGTGCGTAATGCACTTGAAAATACAGCTACAAAACTAGCGGACTTTAGGGGGTCTCTTTGACTTAGAAAATAAAGAGGCACGTATTCAAGAATTAGACGAAATGATGCTTGTGCCAAACTTTTGGAATGACCAGCAAGGCGCTCAAACAATCATTAACGAAAGCAACGGAATTAAAGCGGTTGTGAATGAATACAATGATTTAATTTCAACACAAGAGAATTTAGAAATGACACTAGAGCTTTTACGTGAAGAGCCTGATGCAGAACTACAAGAAGAGTTAGGAAATGAACTAGTTGACTTCCAACAGAAGATGGCGGATTTTGAGCTTCAAATGCTCTTGTCTGAGCCATATGATAAAAACAATGCGATTTTAGAGTTACATCCAGGTGCTGGTGGAACGGAGTCTCAAGACTGGGGTTCGATGCTGTTACGTATGTATACGCGCTGGGCAGAAAAGCGTGGCTTTAAAGTAACAACAATTGATTATTTACCTGGTGATGAAGCAGGGATTAAATCTGTAACATTACAAATTTCTGGTCATAACGCATACGGTTATTTAAAAGCAGAAAAAGGGGTACATCGTTTAGTACGTATTTCGCCGTTTGATTCATCAGGCCGTCGTCATACATCGTTCGTTTCTTGTGAGGTTATGCCGGAATTTAATGAGGAAATCGAAATTGACGTACGAACAGAGGACTTAAAAGTGGATACGTATCGTGCAACAGGGGCGGGTGGTCAGCACATTAATACGACAGACTCGGCTGTTCGTATTACACATATCCCAACTGGTGTTGTTGTACAATGTCAATCCGAGCGTTCGCAAATTAAAAACCGTGATGCTGCGATGAAAATGTTAAAATCAAAGCTATATCAATTAGAAATTGAAAAGCAACAAGCACAATTAGATGAAATTCGTGGTGAGCAAAAGGAAATTGGCTGGGGCTCTCAAATTCGTTCCTATGTTTTCCATCCATATTCAATGGTAAAAGACCATCGAACAAATTCTGAAACAGGGAATGTTGGTGCAGTAATGGATGGCGATTTAGACATGTTTATTACAGCTTATTTACGTTCAAAAATTTCATATTAATAGGAATCTAGGTGTTCGTGAGTGTAAAGCTCATGAACACCTTTTTCGTAGTGAATTTAAGCTTTTTAGGAGGGGATTCGGTAAGTATTACCAGTAAGGTTGTGCTTGTCAAAAATAAGAACATATGCGAAAATAAATACGAACAAACGTTCTTATTCTTGAGGAGGTATTCATATGGTGCAAATTCCTTCTGGAACAATTCCTTATTATGAAGCAGGAATTTATTTGCCAATGCTTCTTACAGTTCTTGAAAAAGATCAATTAATCGTAGAGCAAGGCCTGTTTAAATTTAAAAACCCCTATTTACATGTAATTGATTCTGTTCGAATGAAAATTGAACAGGATCTAAAGGACACAAAGGCTTATTTTAAAACTCATCAGATGCGTTTAGTGAGAGGGAAGACGGATGACTTATTTACCGAGTACCAATTTTATTTTGAAGGAATCATGGAGTGTAGGAGATATTCGAATATTCGCCTTCGTAATCACAGTGAGTTACTTCTTGCAGAATATTTTAATCGATAGCGATGTAAGAACTGCACAAAGATGTAGATAGAAAAATAGAGTTTTATAATTTGCTGTTACGTTTTGTAATGAGATGTTTATAATACATGGCAGCGCGAACGTACTGATGATTGAATGATTTCATATGGATAGGTAGACGTTCTTCAGAGCCATCAATAAATGTGACGATGGTTTCATTCCCAAGCTCATTAATATTAACGATTGCGTGAAGTGAAATCCAAATGTTTTGTGATGAATGTGGTGAAAATAGTGGGAACAATATACAGGGGTCACCGAAGTCATAGGCAACCATGATCGGTAATTTATGCTTACTTTTTCCGAAAAACAGCTTCGCATTATAATTACTTGCCTCGTAGGAGCTCCCGTGCAATCGACACGTATTACGAATTATTTTTAAAGGCTTATTAGGATAAATAACTTTCCCATGCTTATCGGAGATGATTGTATGCACTTTGCTACGATGTGGGTGAGAGATTAAACAGAATGTTGAATTAGAGGCAATATAATTAGAAATTTGATGTAGATTTTTGGTCATGCCATTTCTCCTTTCGAGGTTGATTGGTAAAATATTTGTGCGATAAATGAAGACAAAATAGAAAAGACAAAAGAGACAATGAAAAATGCTGAAAAATTCACTACACCTTAAAAATAATACAAAAAATCCCATAAATCAACAATATTTTTAGAATATTCTGTAACTGGATGATTTTTCAGAAAATATTGCAAATTAATGCTCATTTATTTTATAATAAATAAAAGAGATCGGGGTGGTTTCGATGGATAAATATTATTCGTATACAGACTTTTTGAAAGCAGTAGGACAACAGTCAGCTGATAATCAAGCGGAAAAGTTATTGAATGAGATTTATTTAGACTTGTTTTTAAATCGTTTACAGCGCATGTACCGTATTGAACAGTTAAAAATATTGATCGATACATCTTTAGATCAAAAGGACGAACACCAATTTATCGCTTATACATCGGAGCTGAAAGAATTGCTCCAAGCGACAATAACTTGAAGAAGAGTCACCTTTTTAGGTGGCTTTTTTCAATGGGTTTGTTTCTACAATATTAGGTAATAAATAATATAAGTAATCATTTTTCCGAATATACGTTCGTAAATTTATCGTAAAGTAAAAGCAGGTATGCTAAAATAGAACATAGCAAAAGAGACAGAAAGGACGAATTAAAATGACAGAAACTTTTCAGATTCAGTCCGCCTATAAGCCAGCTGGAGATCAGCCCGAAGCGATAAAAGAGCTCGTGCAAGGTGTGAAGGATGGCAAGCAGCATCAAACATTACTAGGTGCGACAGGAACAGGTAAAACCTTTACAATTTCAAACGTTATAAAGGAAGTAAACAAACCAACACTAGTTATGGCACATAACAAAACATTGGCTGGACAATTATATAGTGAGTTCAAGGAATTTTTCCCAGATAATGCTGTGGAATACTTTGTGAGTTACTATGATTATTTCCAACCAGAAGCATATGTGCCACAAACTGATACGTACATCGAAAAAGATTCGAGCATTAATGATGAAATTGATAAGCTGCGCCATTCTGCAACGACGGCATTATTTGAACGACAGGATGTGATTATCATTGCGTCTGTATCGTGTATTTATGGCCTCGGTAATCCAGAAGAATACCGTGAAATGGTCGTGTCAATTCGGACTGGTATGGAAATGGAGCGTAATGAGTTGTTACGAAAATTAGTAGATATACAATATGAACGAAATGATATTAATTTTACGCGCGGAACATTTCGTGTACGCGGTGATGTTGTCGAAATTTTCCCGGCATCACGTGATGAGCACTGCATTCGTGTTGAATTTTTCGGAGATGAAATAGATCGTATCCGAGAGGTAGATGCGTTAACAGGGGAAATTTTAGGAGAGCGCAATCACGTAGCCATTTTCCCAGCATCCCACTTCGTAACACGTGAAGAGAAAATGAAAATTGCGATTGAAAATATAGAAAAAGAATTACAGGAACGTCTAGAAAAGCTGCGAGCTGAGGATCGTTTATTAGAGGCGCAGCGCTTAGAACAACGCACAAATTATGATTTAGAAATGATGCGGGAAATGGGCTTTTGCTCAGGTATCGAAAACTATTCACGTCATTTAACGTTGCGTGAAGCAGGGGCAACTCCTTATACATTGCTTGATTATTTCCCAGATGATTTTTTATTAGTAGTCGATGAGAGTCACGTAACATTACCGCAAGTACGTGGGATGTATAATGGGGATCAGGCTCGAAAAGGGGTATTAGTGGAGCATGGCTTCCGTTTACCTTCTGCGCTTGATAACCGGCCGTTAACCTTTGATGAGTTCCTATCAAAAGTTGGACAGGCAATTTATGTTTCGGCAACGCCAGGTCCGTATGAATTGGAGCATACGCCAGAAATGGTAGAGCAAATTATTCGTCCGACGGGTCTTCTGGATCCAACAATTGATGTGCGCCCGATTGAAGGACAAATTGACGACTTAATAGATGAAATTCATGAGCGTATTCGCAAAAATGAACGTGTGCTTGTAACGACATTAACGAAAAAAATGTCAGAAGATTTGTCGAGTTACTTAAAGGAAATGGGCTTGAAAGTGGAATATTTGCATTCAGAAATTAAAACACTTGAACGGATCGAAATTATTCGGGAACTACGAAAAGGGACGTATGACGTGCTTATCGGTATTAACTTATTACGTGAAGGCTTAGACATTCCAGAAGTGTCCCTTGTAGCGATATTAGATGCAGATAAAGAAGGCTTCCTACGTTCGGAGCGTTCGTTAATTCAAACGATAGGACGAGCAGCCCGTAATTCGAACGGTCATGTGATTATGTATGCGAATAATATGACAGATTCGATGACGAAGGCCATTTCTGAAACGAAACGTCGTCGCGAAATTCAAATGACCTATAACGAACAACATGGAATTACACCGAAAACAATCATTAAGAAAATTCCAGATATTATACGCGCGACACAAGCAGCGGAAGAGGAAGAGAAATATATTACAAAAGTGACAGGTGGTAAGAAGCTGACGAAGAAAGAGCTTGAAAAACTTGTCGAAACATTACAGCTTGAAATGAAGGAAGCTGCTAAAGCATTAGACTTTGAACGCGCGGCAGAATTACGTGACATGATATTTGAATTGAAAGCAGAAGGGTGAACAACGTGAAAAATACAGAAATTGTTGTACAAGGTGCTAGAGCACATAATTTAAAAAATATCGATGTCACAATTCCACGAGACAAAATTGTTGTTGTGACAGGCCTTTCTGGGTCAGGGAAATCTTCATTAGCGTTTGATACGATTTATGCGGAGGGACAACGCCGTTATGTGGAATCGTTGTCAGCCTATGCACGTCAATTTTTAGGGCAAATGGATAAACCGGATGTCGATACGATTGAAGGTTTATCACCAGCCATTTCCATTGATCAAAAAACGACGAGTCGTAACCCACGTTCAACAGTTGGAACGGTTACAGAAATTTATGATTACTTACGTTTATTGTTTGCGCGGATTGGGAAACCATATTGTCCGAAGCACGGTATTGAAATTACTTCTCAAACGATTGAGCAAATGGTAGACCGTTTAATGGAATACCCCGAGCGTACGAAATTGCAGCTATTAGCACCGGTCATTGAAGGAAAAAAAGGTACGCATGTAAAGTTACTTGAAGATTTAAAAAAGCAAGGCTATGTGCGTATTCGATTAAATGGTGAGCTCCGCGATTTAGATGATCATATCGAGTTAGATAAAAACAAAAAGCATACGATTGAAGTAGTCATTGACCGTGTAGTAGTCAAAGAAGGCGTTGAATCTCGTTTAAGTGATTCATTAGAGTCTGCATTAAGATTAGCAGAAGGCCGGGTAATCGTGGATGTAATGGAACATGAGGAACTATTATTTAGTGAACATCATGCTTGTCCTCATTGTGGCTTTTCGATTGGAGAGCTAGAGCCTCGCATGTTTTCATTCAATAGTCCATTTGGAGCTTGTCCAACATGTGACGGGTTAGGTAGTAAATCGAAGGCTGACCTAGATTTAGTTATTCCAGATTGGAATCGAACGTTATTAGACAACGCCATTGCACCGTGGGAATCTGTTTCATCGAACTATTATCCACAAATGCTTGCGGCGGTTTGTGCTCATTATACAATTCCGATGGATGTGCCGGTAAAAGATATTCCGAAGGACAAGATGGATAAAATTTTATATGGCTCTGGCAAAGAAAAGATTCATTTTGAGTTTACGAATGATTATGGAAGTATGCATAAAAAGGACATTGAATTTGAAGGGGTACTCCCAAATATTGAGCGCCGATTTAAAGATTCAACATCTGATTATGTACGCGAGCAAATGGAAAAATATATGACAGAGCAACCTTGTCATTCGTGTAAGGGACACCGTTTAAAGGCCGAAACGTTAGCGGTAAAAATAAAAGGGCAAAATATTTCAGAAGCAACACGCCATTCGATAAAGGAAATGTATGATTTCTTTAGCGCAGTGGAGTTAACGGAAAAGGAAAAGCAAATTGCGAACTTAATAATACGTGAAGTCGTGGAACGCTTGAAATTTTTACTAGATGTTGGATTAAATTATTTAACATTAGCGCGCGCTGCTGGTACTTTATCGGGTGGTGAAGCACAGCGTATTCGACTAGCTACGCAAATTGGCTCTCGCTTAACAGGTGTCCTATATATTTTGGACGAACCATCAATTGGTTTACATCAACGGGATAATGATCGCTTAATTGCAACGCTTGAAAATATGCGTGATTTAGGCAATACGTTAATTATCGTTGAGCATGATGAAGATACAATGATGGCAGCAGATCATTTAATCGATATCGGCCCGGGTGCAGGGGTACACGGTGGTCAAATTATTGCACAAGGTACACCGAAGCAGGTCATGAAAGATAAAAATTCCATTACAGGGCAATATTTAAGTGGAAAGAAATTTATTCCCCTTCCTCTTGAGCGTCGTAAACAAGATGGTCGTAAATTGACGATTAAAGGAGCGACCGAAAATAATTTAAAAAATGTTTCGGTAGATATTCCGTTAGGTCAGTTTATTGCCGTAACAGGTGTGTCAGGATCGGGGAAATCAACGCTTGTAAATGAAATTTTATATAAATCACTCGCATCGAAATTAAATCGTGCGAAAGTGAAGCCTGGTGCCCATAAAGCAATTGAAGGAATCGAACAGCTTGAAAAGGTAATCGATGTCGATCAATCACCAATAGGTCGTACACCTCGTTCGAATCCGGCTACTTATATTGGCGTATTTGATGATATCCGTGATGTATTTGCAATGACCAATGAAGCGAAAGTGCGCGGCTACAAAAAAGGACGCTTTTCATTCAACGTTAAAGGTGGGCGTTGTGAAGCCTGCCGTGGTGACGGGATTATAAAAATAGAAATGCATTTCTTACCAGATGTGTATGTGCCGTGCGAGGTATGTCATGGAAAACGATACAATCGAGAAACACTAGAAATTCGTTATAAAGATAAAAATATTGCAGATATTTTAGAAATGACCGTAGAAGATGCACTTGAGTTTTTCAGCAATCTACCAAAAATTCACCGCAAATTACAAACGATTGTGGATGTAGGGCTAGGTTATATTAAACTTGGACAACCAGCGACAACCTTATCTGGTGGGGAAGCACAACGTGTAAAATTAGCATCAGAATTACATCGTCGTTCAAACGGAAAATCATTCTATATTTTAGATGAACCGACAACTGGCTTACACGTAGATGATATATCTCGTTTACTACTCGTACTACAACGTTTAGTAGAAAATGGAGAGACTGTGCTAGTCATTGAACATAATTTGGATGTAATTAAAACTGTGGATCATATTATTGATTTAGGACCAGAAGGTGGAGATGGTGGCGGTACATTACTTGCGACAGGAACGCCAGAAGAAATTGCAGAAGTAAAAGAAAGCTACACAGGCCGCTATTTGAAGCCGATTTTAGAGCGTGACCGTGAACGAATGTTATCAAAGATTGATGAAGCAAAAAAGAAATAAAGAAGATTGAGTGAGAGATGCATTTCTTTTTTAGTGCTGTAATGTAGTTAAATTGAAATTTCCAGAGTGAAATGAAACTTTTTTTCCTCCCTACTCGTATAATAAACATATACGAGGCAGAGGGAGGAATTTTTTTATGCAAGATGAACGTAAACGTATTTTACAATTAGTTGAAAACGGTACTATTACAGCAGAAGAAGCCATTGGGTTACTTGAAAAGCTTTCTTCACAAAAGGAATCCACGCCAACACCAGCTTCACCAATATTGGAGAAGAAGCAAGAAGAGGCACCACCTACAACTGAAGAGGTGCATAAGGCAGAGCCATTTTTTGAAGAAAAGAAAGAAAAACGTAAAACAACAGGATTTGAAGATATTTTCGGCAAGTCATTTAATGATAAAGAAATTAACAAAAAAATGGACGAGTTTATGAATGACCTTAAGACGGATCTTTCTCAATTTAGTACACGAATGGCTGGGCTAATGGGTGCAACGTTATCAAAGCTAAAGGATTTAGATATTGATACACCATTCGGTGAAAAAATAGAATTTACTAAAACATTTGCTTACCAAGAAGTTGAAGTAAATGGAATTGAGCTAGACATTGCAAACGGTAAAGTGGAGGTTGTAAAAGCACAGGACAGCTTAGTAACTATCGATATCCGTGTCAGAACACAACCTAAAGGTACGGAAGAAGAAACAATTGAACAAGTGACACAAAGCTTAGTTTCATTAAAAGAGCAAAAATTACTTGTTCAATCGACGAATAAATTTGCCCAATTAAAAGTACAGCTTGCAATTCCTGAAAAGCATTATGATGTGTTTATTGCTCGCTTATTAAATGGTGGCATCACAATTGAAAACCTTGATGCAAAATTAATTAAAGCGAAAACATATAATGGGGTCATTCGATTAGAAAATACGACATTCGATCATGCTGAATTACAAACGAGTAATGGTGCAGTTGAAGCACGTAATGTAACAGGTGACGATCTTGAAGTAGAAACGGCAAATGGTCGTATTTACATTGATGGCTCTTTAAAGGAAGTAGAGGCCGAATCGGTGAATGGTCACGTTGTTGTTACAACTTCTAGCGCTGAAGCACATAAAATTAAAGCGAGTGCGGTTGCCGGTTCAGTAGAATTATACGTTCCAAAAACGGTCGCAATCGAAGGACAAATTTTCTCGAACTTTGGTAAAGCAGATGTTGGCTTAAGTGATGCCAATGTTTATGAGGAAGAAGAGCAATTCTTATTAAAATCAGTACGCTTTACTAAAGAATTAGCGGAAGCAAAACTATTAAAATTAGTTGGCGAATCCCGAACAGGAACAGTTTTAGTGCGTTATACGACAAAGGAATAATGAAATAGTTAAGAGAAGTTGCTAATTAGCAACTTCTTTTTTTATTAACAAAAATTGGTGAATGAAAAGGTTTTTCACTTATTACTGTCGAATCATAAAAAGAATATAGAATTATTAGTTATATTAATAAAGTATTATAAGGTAACAAATTGATTACGGAAAAAAAGCTTTTTCTCTTTTTACCTTATAATATAAAGATGTAAATTAGCTCTCTGAAAGTTTTATTATAAAAAGGCATGGAAAATAGGGTACTGCTATATTGAAAAGAAAATGTAATAAATTAATAGCTATAAAGTGCTATAATAGATAAGACTTAAAATTAAAATTCTAGGAATAGAACTTAGGTGGTTTCGTTAAATGATTCAAATGGATAATGTGGTGAAAAAGTATCCAAATGGTGTTGTTGCATCAAATGGTATTACTGTTGAAATAAAGAAGGGCGAATTTGTTTACGTTGTCGGTCCAAGTGGTGCAGGAAAATCGACATTTATTAAATTAATGTACCGTGAAGAAAAACCAACTTCAGGGGATGTCATTATTAATGGCATTAATTTACGTACATTAAAAAATAATCGAGTACCTCATTTGCGTCGTCAGCTAGGTGTCGTTTTCCAAGACTTTAAGCTTTTACCACGCTTAACAGTTTATGAAAATGTAGCCTTCGCAATGGAAGTAATTGAAGAGCAGCCAAAAGTAATTCGAAAACGCGTAATGGAAGTTTTAGAGCTTGTCGGATTAAAGCATAAAGTTCGCATGTTTCCGAATGAATTATCTGGCGGTGAGCAACAGCGTGTGTCAATTGCGCGATCAATTGTAAATCGTCCAAAGGTGATGATTGCAGATGAACCAACAGGAAATTTAGACCCAGACACTTCTTGGGAGATTATGAATATTTTTGAAGAAATTAATCGTCAAGGTACGACGATTGTTATGGCAACTCATAACCGTGAAATTGTTAATACCATTCGAAAGCGTGTTATCGCCATTGAAGGCGGCATGATTGTCCGTGATGAATACGGAGGTGACTACGGCTATGAAGGGTAGAACAATTGCGCGTCACTTTAGAGAAAGCTTTAAATCACTCGGACGAAATAGCTGGATGACATTGGCATCCATTAGTGCTGTCACGGTGACATTACTATTAGTTGGTGTATTTTCAGTAATTATGCTGAATTTAAATAAAGTAGCGAACGATTTAGAAAATGATGTAGAAATCCGCGTAATGATTGATATTATTGCAGACGAAGCAGAATCTAAAAAAGCTGAAGAAAAATTAATTAAAGATATTAAAGGTTTATCGGATGTTGAGGAAGTTACATATTCTTCAAAAGAAGAAGAGCTAAACAAATTAATTAAAGATTTTGGTGATGAGCTAAGCTTATTTGAGCAAAACAACCCATTATATAATGTCCTTTATGTAAAGGCTGTTGACCCATTAAAAACAGCAGAAGTAGCGAAAAAGATTGATAGCTTAGATAATACAAATGAAGTTGTTTATGGTGAAGATAAAATTGAAAAGCTATTTAACTTTTTAGAAATAGGTCGAAATGTTGGGTTAGTACTTATTTTAGGTTTATTATTTACCGCAATGTTTTTAATTTCAAATACGATTCGTATTACGATCATTGCACGTAAAGATGAAATTGAAATTATGAAGCTTGTAGGGGCAACGAACTCATTCGTTCGTATACCTTTCGTGTTAGAAGGTATGTGGCTAGGATTGATCGGTTCAATTATTCCAATAGTTGCTGTAACAACGGCTTATTATAAAATTTACGATTTATTAGCACCAAAGTTAAAAGGTGAGCTTTTCCAACTGTTACAAGTTGCACCATTAATGTATCAGGTGAATGGATTAATAATGTTAATTGGTATATTCATTGGTGTTTGGGGAAGCTTTATGTCAGTTCGAAAGTTTTTAAAAGTATAGTCGCAAAAATAAATCGACAACATGAATGTTGCAAACAGCTCACATACATCAAAAGAGACAAAATGAGCAAAATTTTTTGTGCGTTTAGGGGGAAGAAAGATTTTGAAGAAGCGAAATACGCCATTAGTGAAAATAATTGCTGTAGTCATCGCTCTTGCATTATTTATTCAAATGCCAGTAGCATATGCAGCATCATTAAGTGATTTGAAAAAAGAGCGTGAACAACTAGAAGCGCAAAAAAATGCATTAAATAAGTCGCTCCAGCAAAAAACGAATGAAATTCAAGTCAATCAAAGTACACAGGAAAAAATTATAGCGCAATTAGAGCAAATTGGTACAAAGATTAATGCGACGAATCAAGAAATCGCAGTTGTGGAGTTAGACATTAAAATTGCTAATGAAGAAATTTCAGTATTAGAAGAAGATATCGCAACACTAGAAAATAAAATAGAACAGCGCGATGCATTATTACAAGAACGTGCACGTGCCATGCAAACAGGTGGTACAGTAAACTATTTAGATGTCCTTTTAGGTGCAAATAGCTTCGTTGATTTTATTGACCGTTTTTCGGCAGTCAATACATTAATGGAAGCAGACCGCAATATTATGCGTGAGCAAAAAGAGGACAAGGAAAAGTTAGAAGTACAAAAAGCCGAGCTCGTTGTAAAAAAGGAAAATCTTGAAGCGAATAAAGCACAACTAGAAAAGCTAATGGCTTCGTTAAAAGCCCAAAAGGCTGAAAAGGACAAGCTAGTTGATGAGCTTGAAAAAGAAGAAGCGAGATTACGTGCTCAAAAATCAGATCTTCAAGAAAAGTATGACGATGCTATTGAGTTAAGTAAGGAAGCAGAGCAAAAAATTATTGCAGAGCAACGCCGTTTAGCAGAGGTTGCTCGTCAAAAGGCATTAGAAGCAGCGAAAAACAAAAATAACAATAACGGTGGTTATGCTGGAAATGGAAATTTACCATCTGTAGCAGCGGGTACGTGGACAAGACCAGCAGCAGGACGCTTTACTTCTGGATTTGGTGGACGTGATATCGGACCAATCGGCAGTAAAAATCACTTAGGGATTGATATTGCAAACTCTATCGGAACGCCGGTTGTAGCGGCGGCAGATGGTGTCGTTTCTTATGCAGGTACAATGAATGGTTACGGGAATGTCGTAATGGTGACCCACTCTATTAATGGTCAAATTTTTACGACGGTTTATGCCCATTTAAGTGGTTTTAATTCTAGTGTTGGGAATAGTGTATCTAAAGGACAGCAAATTGCTAGAATGGGGAACACAGGGAACTCAACGGGACCACATTTACACTTCGAAATTCATGTAGGTGAATGGAACGGTAAGCGTTCAAATGCAGTTAACCCATTACGTTACGTTTCTTTATAAAATACAAAATCAAAGACAAAACTCGAAAATATCCGAGTTTTGTCTTTTTTCATATGAATATTTACTGGAAAATTATGATATGGTACTACTAGATAAAACGTAATGAGGTGTGAAAAAATGAAGAAGAATATCGGCATAATCGTCGTTTTAGCACTAGTGGTTACAATGCTAGCAACATACATAAAACAAGAAATCGAACGTAGTCAGGTCATTCATGAGCAATCAAAAGGCTATGAAGTTACTTTAGATGAAGAAGTTGGGTTAGAAAAGGGTCAATTAGCACCAGATTTTACGTTACAAAATATGCAAGGTGAGGAAGTAACTTTGTCTGATTTACGTGGTAAACGTGTTGTCTTAAACTTTTGGGCGACATGGTGTCCTCCATGTGAAGCAGAAATGCCGCATATGCAAAAATATTACGAACAGTACAAGAAAGAAGATAATGTTGAAATTATCGGCGTTAACTTAACTTATGCAAATGAAAAAGTAGAGCGCGTTGAGCAATTTCTAAAGAGCTATAATATTTCATTCCCAATCTTATTAGAGCAAAATGAAATGGTCGCACAGCAATATCAGATAATCACAATTCCATCAACATATATGATTGATACGAAAGGGAAAATTCAAAAAAAAATAATTGGTCCTCTTGATTTGGAGTCGTTACGAGAAAATGTGATACAACTAAATTAGAATTGTTCGAGTGATAACGAACAATTAGGCGTTTAGGTCATTTGATTTTCTGTTACTTTAGGGGAGGATTAGAGGGAAGTTTAAGAAAATTTGATTCGACTTAGAAGTATGAAATTCAGCGAACGTTCATAAGTTTAACTGAACGGGAGGGAAGATTGTGCGGAAAAGTCGAATTTTCTTATTTCTTGGAATACTATGTTTGGTAGTCATTGTATGTACTTTCTTTTTGTTTGGTCAACCAACCACAAAATCAAATACAGAACAAGCTGACTTTGCAATTGTCAATGAGTTACATGACATTATTGCTCGTGAATCTGTCTATGATGTGACTTCTGAGAAGCTAGTAGAAGGAGCGCTACGGGGAATGGCCAATGCAATAAATGATCCGTACAGCACGTATTATTCACAACAAGAAGCCGCATTACATAAACAAACATTAGCAAGTGAACGAATTGGTATTGGTATTGAACTGTCTGAATCAAATGGGAAATTTATTGTCATCGCACCTGTCAAATCGTCGCCAGCAGATAAAGCAGGAATTCGCCCATTAGATGAGCTAATTCAAATCAATGATACGCGTCTTGAAGGTAAATCAATGGGCGAGGTTATGAAATTGATGCAAGGAAAAGAGGGCGAAAAAATTGAACTTGTATTGTATCGTCCTGAATTAGAACGTCATGTGAAAATAAGCTTAAAAAGAGAGCGTTTAAAAAATGAAACGGTTCAATCTGAAGTCATCGAAATTGAAGAAACGCCTATAGGTTATATTACAGTTAATATGTTTGGGGAAGAGACAGCAAAAGAGTGGAAAAATGCACTCGACAAAGTATTAGAAAAAGAGGCGGAAGGGTTAATTATTGATGTTCGAAATAATCCAGGGGGCTATTTACATAGTGTCGCCCAGATGATGAGCTTTTTTGAGCAAAAAGAAAAGATTTTCGCCTATATGCAAAATCATGAAGGTGTTACGGAGCCATTGAAAACGAAAGCACCTGAAGAAATCATTCCATATGTTGAAAAATTAAGAGCGATACCGATAGCAATCATTCAAAATGAAGGGAGCGCTTCTGCAAGTGAAGTATTTGCTGGTGCATTACAAGACTGGAAGCGTGCTGTCATTATTGGTGTGACAAGCTTTGGGAAAGGAACTGTACAACAAACATGGGAATTACAAAATGGTGGCGAAGTAAAATTATCAACGAATAAATGGTTGACACCTTCTAAAAAATGGATTCATCATATAGGGATTGAGCCAGATGTTGAAATAAAACAACATCCACTTTATCAGGTAGAGACAAAGTTATTAAAAGGTCGATTTGAAGTGGGTGAGTATAGCGAAGAGGTTGCCTATACGCAATTAGTATTAGGTGAACTAGGTTATGGGATTAATCGTAAAGATGGATTTTTTGATATGGATACAGCAGAGGAAGTAGCAAAGTTTAGGAAGAAATATGATTTGCAAGAAGGACGTCATCTGGATGAAGCTTTCTTCACTGAATTATCAGCACAATTACAAAAATTTAAAGCATCACAGTTAAATGATATGCAGCTACAAATGGCAATCAGTTATATTATGCATCAGTTTGAATGATTGCCAGGAAGATGATATTTTACTTGTAAGGACAAATTGCACTACGCAAGAACAAAGGGATTTGATACAATGGAAAGTGAACCTTCAATTGGTAAGACGCTTTCCTAGAATTGATTCGTTTCTCTCATCGAACAATGATAGGTATGCATAGTGAGGATTAGACAGTAGGTGAGAAGATGGATGGAACCATTTTAATTGAAATTTTAAAAAGTATTGGTCGTTTTCTTATAAATCCATTAGTTTATATCGCACTCCTTTCCGCCATTTATTTAGGCTATCGACGAGTGAAGCGGGAGCGTAATTTTTTCAATCATCGTGTTTTAAATGGTTGGTCAGAAATGCGTAACATGCTCATCATGGGGTTTATGCTATCCCTCATTATCTCGTTATTTAGTATCGTGGTTGGATTGACAATAACATTTGAATTTCTAGCTATTATTTTTTTAATTAGTTTAATCGGATTGCTTGTATTTACGTATCACCTTTTATCACCGATTATTGTGATGGCAATTGCATTTGGTGTTGTCGTATGGATGGATTGGAAAAATTTTTCGTATGGGCTATGGGGCTTCGAATTTGTTGGAACAAATGTAGGAGATGGCTTAGTCAAGACCGCGGCCATTTTAGCCGGGTTATTATTAATGGCTGAGGGGATTTTAATTCGCCGTTACGGGGCAAAATTTGCATCTCCAATTGTAGAAACGACAAAGCGTGGACTTAATGGGATCGGTTATTATAGTAAGCAATTATGGATGCTACCAGTCGTAACAATTATTCCGGGAGACGGGATACAGGCGTATTTACCATATTGGCCACAGTTTACACTTGGTGCAGAGCAATTTTCATTAGTAGTTTTCCCATTTATTATCGGGTTCCAACAAATGGTGCGGAAAAACCTCCCGTTGTATGTATATCCAAAGATGGGACGCAACATTGTTTTTGTAGGAGAACTAGTATTATTTGTTGGCATTGCATCCTATTTCATGCCCGTATTAGGCGCGGCAGCGTTAGCATTAGGTGCAATTTCCCGAACAATAATTGCTATTTATTATCGCCGTTCTGAGGATCGCGATAGCTATGCAGTAATGCGTAGTGGAAATGGGGTTATGATTGCTGGGGTACTACCCGACTCACCAGCCGAAAAAATGGGTTTAATCGCAGGTGAGGTCATTAAGCGCATTAATGGACAAAATGTTCATACGGAAGAGGAATTATATGAAGCATTGCAAATTAATGCTGCACATTGCCGTCTAGAGGTGCTTGATCATAACGGAGAGCTCCGCTTAACACAGCATGTCGTTCATAGTGATGATAACCATAAAATTGGTTTATTAATTGTAAAATAACAAGTTTCAAAGAATCTCGTGAAAACGGGGTTCTTTTTTATTTAAGGAAAGTAAGTTTTAAAGTGAAGTGACAGTGGACTAGGGCTAAGGGCAATGAATGAGAGGGGAGAAGCGATCTAGACTCAGGGAAATGGACAAGGTTGGCGGGATAATGGACATTTTTAAATGAATAATGGACAAAATATATCGAATAATATACGAAATTCATAAAGTAATCGACAATCTATAAGCCAAAATAGACTTATTACATGGAATAAAGGACAATTACGTAAATTCACAGCTTTTCATACCGTAACAGCAACAATCTTAATTGTCTTATAGGTATTCTTGCAAGGTGTTATTAGATAAAGGACAAAGTATTTAAAGTAATAGCCAAAGTTGAGATGGTAATAGCTAAAGTTCGAAAGAAAAAGGACAAAGTATAAAGGAAAAGGACAAAATGAAGTACTTAATGGAAAAAAGAAGGTTTAATGGACAAAATCGACGAGTTAATAGAACTTTTACATCTAATAAAAGACAAAATGAACCTATCTAACCTAGATATAAAAAGCACTGGCTTCGATTAATATCCAAGCCTCCAAAATCCCTTGCACCCCCCAGGAAACCTAGATTTAACAACACACCCGCTTTCCTTAGAACTCCCTCTCCCGAAGCCAATCCACCACCCAAAATATAATCAATCCACTAAAATGTGACGGTTTTGTTATTCGATGAATAGGGCAAACATAGGAAGGGGAATTATGTTACTATAAAAAAGATATAATATTCGAAATTTATCGCAGTAACATGAGCAATGTAGTTTTTTGTCTTAAAATGAAGGCGATATTTTAATAAATTCATCATTTAACTTACCGGTTTTGTTAGTAGGAGTGAATACTTATGTTAGATTGGTTGACAATCGATAATATTGAAACGGTTGTTGAAAAATATAAATTATTAGGTCCTTTTTTTGGGGTATTTTTAACATTCATTGAGTCCTTTCTCCCAGTATTACCGCTGTTTGTCATTGTTATTGCGAATGCAGGGGCATATGGTTTGTTTTGGGGATTTATCCTGTCGTGGCTCGGTACGGTAGCGGGTTCATACGCATTTTTCTTGTTAATTCGAAAGTTTGGAAATCATCGTTTGTTCCGTAAGATAAAAGAGCAGCGACAAGTTAAAAAGCTGATTCAATGGGTAGATATACGAGGATTTACGCCATTGTTTGTATTACTCTGTTTACCGTTTACGCCAGTTGTTGTCGTGAATAGTGTGGCAGGCTTATCGAATATTAAAAGGCAATATTATTTTTTAACATTATTCATTTCGAAGCCTGTTATGATTTTTTTGATGAGTTATTTAGGAAGCGATTTACGCTCTATTTTAACAAATCCTGTTAAAATCATTGTCTCTGTGTTGATTATTGTTACAATTTGGGGAATTGGTAAATTAATCGAACGTAACTTAAATAAACGAGTGGAGCAAGACTTGCGTGAAATTGAAAAGCAAAGACAGCCTTTGAATAAGGAATAGATAAAAATGCGAGAGAATTTTTCTCGCATTTTTCTATTTCATTCAATATGTCAGATAGTGCGCGAACATGTATTCTTATATATAATAGAAGTTAATAATGTGAAGTGAGGTGGGGATGATGACGTTACGTGTCATTTCAGGACGAGCAGGGACAGGGAAAACGACGTTCATCCATCAAGAAATCGTAGAAGATTTAACATCAAATCCACTTGGTCCTCAAATTTTTATTTTAGTTCCGGACCAAATGACGTTTTCAACGGAATATGAATTAACGAATCATTACGGTATTGAAGGGATGATGCGAGCGCAGGTCATGACCTTTAAACGTTTAGCATGGTTTGTGCTGCAAAAGGAAGGTGGCATTACGAGGGAACGTATTGATGGTACAGGCTACCGCATGCTTCTACGTCGTATTTTAGAAGAACATCAAGATGAGTTTTTACTCTTTAAACAAGTAGCTGGCAAACGAGGATTTACAAAAGAGGTCGAGCAGATTTTAAAGGAGTTTAGCCAGTACAATATTAATATAGACACGATTGGGCCATTAATTGAATCATTAAAGCAAAATGGAGCAAGTGAAGTACTGCTACATAAAATGCATGATTTGCAAATTTTATTAGTTCAGCTAAATGAACGTATTGGCACGAATTATGTTGAGGGGGATGGGTATTTCCCGATGCTTCTTGAGCGCATGCCTCAAATGGAAAGCTTGCGCGAGACCCATGTTTATTTAGATGGCTTCGTTTCGTTCAATGGACAAGAGTTTACGATTTTAAAGGAATTATTACTTTATGCAAAGCGTGTAACATTGGTGCTTCCAATGGATGATCCTCAAACAGACATGCTAGAAGGCTCGGTATTTTACCGTGCAGCAACGACCTATGAAAAACTCCGAGAGGAAATTCAAAAAATACGCTTTGAACGTGGGATTGATATCGAAGAGGAGCAACGTATTCATTTGACAGTGAATTATCGTTCAAAAAATCGTGATTTACAACATCTTGAGCAATGCTTTGATGCACCTTTTATTAAACCAATAGCTTCAGAGGGGCATATAAAAATAGTAAACGGTATGAATCCACGGGCGGAAGTACAGGGAATTGCCCAGGAAATTAAAGGCTTAGTGATGGATAAAGGGTTACGCTATAAGGATATCGGGATTATGTATCGCCAAGCAGATGTGTATGACCCGATCATTGCGACAACCTTTACGCAATACGACATTCCATTTTTCTCGAATGAAAAACGTTCGATGCTTTATCATCCATTGATCGAATTTAGTCGTTCGGTCCTAGAAATTATTACATCTAATTGGAAATATGAGCCGATTTTTAGAAGTGTAAAAACAGATTTACTCTTTCCTTATAATTCGAATTTAGTGGCGATGCGTGATCGTGCCGATATTTTAGAGAACTTTGTCATTGCAAAGGGCATTGTGCATGATCGATGGTTTAAGGAAGATGTATGGCATTATCGTCGTTTTAAATCACTTGAAAAGATAAATGCCATTCAAACAGAGGATGAGCTTGAACATGAAAAGCTATTAAAAAGTGTGCGAGATTTAATTCGAGAGCCTGTATTTGCTCTGCAACAGCGACTTAAGGAACAACAGACTGGACGAGCACTAGTTGTTGCACTTTATGAGTTTATGGAGCAGCTGGATGTGTATAAGAAGCTTGTAAAAATGCAAGAGCAGGAAGAGCAAAAAGATGCGTTACATCAGTCCTTTGAGCATGAGCAGGCATGGAATGGTTGGGTGCATATTTTAGAACAGTTTGACCTTATGTTTGGAGATAAGGACATCCTACTAGAAGAGGCTGCACAAATTTTAGATGAAGGCTTTGAGTCACTTCAATTTTCAAGTGTACCACCGACTCTCGATGAAGTGACGGTGTCGACATTGGAATTTGCTCGCTTTGATAATAAGAAGGCGATTTTTATTATTGGCGTGAACGATGGCGTTTATCCGATGCGAATGGATTCTGGGGGGCTGTTATCAGATGATGAGCGAGAAACTTTTGAAAAGGCACAATATGGTCTCGCACCAGGTGTGAAAAGTCGCTTACTTCAGGAGAGCTTCCTCTTTTATCGTGCAATTACGTCACCAACAGATTATTTATATGTAACGTATGCAAGTGCCGATGAAGAAAGTAAAGGGAAGCTTCCATCCCTTTATATCAATCGATTGCATAAAATGTTTGAAGTATTGAACGAAGAGGGAGAAATGGCGCGTACAATTATCCAACGGCAAATTGTAATGGATCCTCTCGATGAAATAAAGCAGCAATATGTAATGGATTATCTACGTCATCCATCACCAGCCATCGGTTTTTTAATGACGCAATTAAAGCAAGCACAGATTGAAAAGCGATCATTAACAGAAGAATGGTCTGCGTTGAAGGCGTATTATGAGCGTGATCCGAAATGGAAGGACGTATTAAGCGTTGTGGCAAAGCCCCTGTCTCATGTAAATGAGGTGGAGCCATTATCTGAGGAAAATGCGACCGCCTTATATGGTAAAGACTTTTTAGCTAGTGTATCACGCATAGAGAAGTTTTATAGTTGTCCTTATTCGCACTTTGCTTCATACGGCTTGAAGCTTCAAGAGAGACCTGAATTTAAGCTTGAGTCATTTGCAATGGGGGATTTATTCCACGAAGCAATTCGTACGATTTTATCGGAAACGGATCAGACAATCCCGTTAAATAATTACATTGCGTGCTATAAAAAGGCGGATGAGACGATCACAATGCTAGTTGATTATTTCTCCTACAGTATTTTAAAAAGCAGTCACCGTTTCGAATATATTAAAACGAAGCTTGTAAAAATCGTGGCGCGAACGTTGTATGCATTAATTAATCAAAGTGAGCTTTCGAAGTTTCAAGCGATTGCCCATGAAAAGCCATTTGGGAAGCGTGATGATAAAAATACAGAACAGGATGATCGTAATCCTTTAGATGCATTAAAAATTGAGCTTGATGATAATCGTAACATGTTTGTACGCGGACAGATTGACCGTATTGATGCATTTAAAGATGCGCAAAACTTATATTTGCGTGTCATTGATTATAAATCGAGTGGGCGAAAGCTTGATTTTACGGAAGTATACAACGGGATTTCATTGCAGCTTTTAACGTATTTAGATGTGGCCTTACAAAATGTACCGATTTTAGCGAAGGAAAGTAAGCTCATTACGGATTTATCCGAGCTTGAAAATATTATTGTTCAAGCTGCGGGAATGTTCTACTTACATGTACATAATCCACTCATTACGACTGAGGATTATGAGCAGCTAGAGAAAGTCGAAAGCTTACGTCAGGAAAAGTTTAAGCTAAGTGGTTATATGTTAAAGGACGTAGAAGTGGCGCAATTGATGGATACGACACTAGAACCAAATAAATCATCGATTATTGTGCCGGCTGCCTTTAAGAGTGCTGAGGAGCCTGAATTTAATGGACGTTCATCAAAGGTAATAGAGCCAGATCAAATGGAAAATTTACAGCAATTTGTCCATCATAAATTCCGCCAAGCAGGCAATGAAATATACCGGGGTAATACGGAAATCAAGCCTTATAGTTTAGGTAATATGAAAGCTTGTACTTTTTGTAGCTATAAAGCGGTATGTCAATTCGACCAAACTGAAACAGGCAATAGTTTTAATGAATTGAAGAAGCAATCAGAGCAAGAAGTATTTGAAAAAATAGAAAAGGTGGTATGCGTACATGACGATTCCAGTGAAGCCTAATGATGTACAGTGGACGGATGTGCAATGGAAGGCCATCTATGCAGCAGGTCATGATATTTTAGTATCCGCAGCTGCTGGTTCAGGGAAAACAGCGGTACTCATTGAGCGCCTCATCCAAAAAATATTGGCACCAGAGGACAAGCGGATTGATGTTGATGAGCTACTTGTTGTAACGTTTACGAATGCATCCGCAGCAGAAATGCGCAATCGGATGGCAGAAGCGTTAGAAAAAGCAATTTCCCAAGATCCAGACAATCGCTTTTTACGTCGGCAGCTGAGCCTTTTAAATAAAGCACAAATTTCAACATTACACTCCTTCTGTCTATCCATCTGTAGGGAATATGCATACACAATTGATTTAGATCCAGGCTTTCGTTTAGCCAGTACGGAAGAGGCAGCGCTATTACAAGATGATGTGCTCATTGATGTACTGGAAAAAGCATACCGGGGAGACATGGCGCACTTATTTACAAAAGAAGAGTTATATACATTAGTTGATAGCTTTGCCTCGGACAGAAGCGATCAGGCAATTGAATTACTACTACAGGAAATGTATAAAGTATCTCGAGTACAGCCAAACCCATATGAATGGCTCAATACATTGCCACAAAAATATGATATTGACCCTACTAGTGCGATTGATGATTTAGCCATTGCACAAGAGGTCCGACCGTTTATTATCAATAGCTTAAAGGAAGCAGCGATCCGTCTTGAAAAAGGACTGCAAATTGTTTCCGTAGAGCCAGCATTGCAAAAAAATAAAGAGCTATTTGAAGGGGAATATGGTGCAGTAAAGCAAGTGCTCCAGGCGATGGAATATGGGACGTGGGAAGAGGCATATACATTAATTCCTGCGATACAGTTTGGTCGCATCAAGCCAGTGACTAAAAAAGATACGGAGGAAGATCGTCAGTTTTATGCAGTAGCAAAGGAGCACCGTGATCAAGCAAAAGATATGATTAGTGACCTAAAGGAATCCTTTTTTGCTCGTCACCCAAAGCTCTATGTACAAGAAATGGCGGCAACGAAGCCCATTTTAGAAACGTTAGTAAAGCTGACGATTGAATATAGTGAAGCATTTAAAAAGGCGAAGCAAGAGCGTGGGTTACTCGACTTTTCTGATTTGGAACATTATGCTTTAGAAATTTTAACAGATCCCGACAGTAACACAATGCCACCTCAGCCTTCACAAATCGCTTTACATTTTAAAGAACGTTTTAAAGAGGTGCTCGTTGACGAGTACCAGGACGTCAATTTTTTACAAGAAACGATATTGCAACTTGTGAAAAGTGGTACAGAGGAAAACGGCAATATGTTCATGGTAGGGGACGTTAAACAATCCATTTATGCATTCCGACTTGCTGAACCTCGTCTTTTCCTTGATAAATATAAGCGCTTCGAAGAAAATCCAAGTGACACCGGGATGAAAATTGACTTAAACGCGAATTTCCGAAGTCGCTCTGAAGTGCTTGAAGGAACGAACTATGTATTTGAGCAAATAATGGATGAGGAAGTTGGCGAAATTGATTACGATGAGCAGGCAAAATTGAAATTTGGTGCGAGTTATGATGAACAACAAGTTCCAATTGAGCTTGTGTTATTAGAAGGAACCTCAAAAGTACAGGCAATAGCATCAGTAGAAGGAGCAACAGAGGAAGAGGAAAGCATTAGTGCTGCTCAGCAGGAGGCTCGCTACATTATTAAACGAATTCGTGATTTAGTCGACAATGGCGGACAAGTATATAACCCAAAAACGAAATCAATGCGCAAAATCCAGTATCGGGACATTGTTGTGTTGATGCGTTCGCGTAGCTGGTATACAACGTTTGCAGAAGAATTTAAGCAAGCGGGGTTACCGCTATATGCAGAAACAGATGGTGGCTATTTTGATTCAATGGAAGTCATGATCATGCTCAATACATTAAAAGTAGTCGACAATCCCTATCAGGATATTCCACTTGCATCTGTATTACGTGCACCGTTTATCGGACTAACGGAAAATGAATTGGTAGCGATTCGCTTAGTTAATGGAAAAGTTCCCTTTTATGAGGCGCTTAAACAGTACAAAGAGGAAGCGAATGGTAAGATGTCTCTCGTAATGGAGCAAAAGCTTGATAAGTTTTTTGCATTGTTTGAGAAATGGCGTAATTTCTCGCGACATGGAGCAATTGCTGATCTAATTTGGCAGGTGTATTTAGATACAAGCTATTTTGAAATGGTTGGAGCAATGGCTAATGGGAAACAGCGTCAAGCAAACCTACGTGCGCTTCATGACCGTGCCTTAAGCTATGAAAAAACATCCTTCCGAGGATTATTCCGCTTCCTTCGTTTTATTGATCGCATGCAATCACGAGGAGACGATTTGGGCATTGCGAAGTCAATTGGTGAGGCAGACGATGTTGTAACATTACTCACGATCCATAAATCTAAAGGGTTAGAATATCCTGTTGTATTCGTCGCGGGTATGAGCCGTACATTCAATACTAAAGATTTGGGAAGCCGCTACATTTTTGATCAACAATTTGGCTTGGCAATTAAGTCTGTAAACCCAGATTTAAATATTATTTCGACGTCACTGCCACATTTGTATGTAAAAGAGAAGAAGCTTGCCAAAATGAAGGCAGAAGAGATGCGTATTCTTTACGTAGCGATGACTCGCGCGAAAGAACGTTTAATTTTAGTAGGTTCAATTAAGGACTGGGAAAAACTGCGTGAGGAATGGGCGTTTTATCAGGATTTACAGGAAAAAGTATTACCGAATTATGTGCGCTCAAAAGCAAATAATTACTTAAGTTGGGTTGGTCCTTCAGTAGCTCGTCATAATGACTTTTTCTTTGCTAATTATGGCTATAACAAAGAAGCAACATCAACAGAAAAATGGTCGATTTCAATTATTCCAAACGATGATTTTTTAATTGCCTCAGAAGTGGAGCAAGCCGAACCGGAACGACCACAGGAATTGGTCAACGAACATCTTGTACAGCTTCTTACGGACCGCTTCTCAGCAAGTTATCCGTATAAACAGGCAACACTGAAAAAATCAAAAACATCTGTAAGTGAGCTCAAGCGTTTAGAGAGCTTACAGCGGATGGAAGAGGAGCAACTCTATAACATGGAAGCGGCCCGCTATGTGAAGGCAAATGTGCCAAGCTTTATGTTAAAAGGCAAGAAGGAGCGGAAACTTTCTTCTACTGAAATTGGGACGGCTGTTCACGCTGTCATGCAGCATATTCCTCAAAAAGGCTTTGCTTCAATCGAAGAAACAGCGCAATTTATCCAATCATTAGTGGAACGACAATTACTTCAGCAAATTGAAGCGGATGCTGTATCAGCGAATAAAGTGTGGACATTTTTTACAACGGATGTAGGAACACGTTTTAAGGAAGCGAAGGAAGTTTTACGCGAAATACCTTTTACACTAAGCTTGAAAGATGCTGATGGGGACGCTCAAATTATTCAAGGGGTAATCGATTGTCTCTTTAAAGATCCCGAGGGAAATTGGGTTTTACTAGATTATAAGACCGATTATATTGAGCCTGCTATTGTGGAAGATTTGGAAAAAATTAAGAAAAAAATGACAAAAACCTATCAAATTCAATTAAACTATTATCAACATGCTGTTGAATCAATTAAACGTATTCAAGTGAGTGAGCGTTTATTGTATTTATATAGTGTAGGTCAACAAGTGAAAATTGATTAGGGGGGGACATGGTGAATTTTCGTCCAGTAGGTATGCAGGAGCGCATTGCCACGATAGATATTTTGCGTGGCTTTAGCTTGCTCGGCATTTTATTAGTCAATATGTTTGGCTTTTATTTGCCAATGCCACATATTTCAGACTTAAGTAATTGGTTTACAGAAGCACAGGATATTATTTTGCAGCAACTATTAGATATTTATGTACAAAGTAGTTTTTATCCGTTATTTTCGATGCTGTTCGGGTATGGATTAGCAATGCAGTATGTAAAAGCACAATCTACAGGCACAAATTTTTATCAATTTGCACCGAAGAGAATGATTGTTTTGTTTGCAATTGGCATACTTCATGCAGTGCTTATTTGGTGGGGCGATATTTTAACTACGTATGCGTTTTGTGGGGTATTTTTAATTGCATTCATGCGATTTCCTGCAAAAGGATTATTAACATTCGCCTTCATTATTAACATTTTTGGACAAATGTTTTTTTTAGGAATGTATTCATTAAGTGGATTATTTACTGAAGCAACGAATACGATGCCTGCTGACATTACATCAATTCAAAATTCCATCGCTGCCTATGGTGTTGGAAGCTGGATGGATGCGTTTATGCAACGTTTAGAAGATTTAAAACTTCAATTAGGCGTATTTATGTGGGTGTCTGCGTTATTTACAATATTACCATATATGTTATTTGGTGCGGCACTTGCAAAATGGCGCTTAATTGAACGGGCGAGAGAAAAGCTAGTAGTCTGGATTATTTTAGCTGTTGTTGGATTGGGTGTAGGTATTTTCTTAAAGAGCTTACCTATTGCGAATGACCAAACATTTGGTTATGAATATATTCAAGTTTATATGGGAGGACCAATTTTAGCAGTCGGATATATGGCGGTTATTGTGTTGTTAACACAGCTTCCAGTCTTACTAAAATTGCTGTCACCAATAGCCAAAGCTGGACGTATGTCGCTGACGCTATATATATCCCAATCCATTATTTGTACTACATTATTTTATTACTGGGGCTTTGGGCTATTTGGTAAAGTTGATGTTGAAATGGGCATTTATATTGCTCTTGGTATTTTCATTGTTCAAGTATTGTTTGCAGAGCTGTGGTTTTCTAAGTTTAAGCAAGGTCCACTTGAATTCTTGATTAAAAGATTAACCTATGGCAAAGCGTTAACCCGTAATAATGAAGTCACACAAAAAGAGTTTTAGCTTTTCAGAAAAATAAGGAAATTCTTTCAATTATGATGTATCATGTAGAAAAAAGAAGGAGCGCTCTACGTTATGAAATTGTTATCGTTTAAAGTGAATGAACAAGTGAAGTTTGGACCAAAAGTAAAAAAAGAAGAGGCAGTATGGGATGTCGTTGCTATTCAAAAGGAACTGAACATTTTGCCAGCATTTCCTGAAACAATTATCGAAGGAATTGCATTAGGCTTTGATTTTGTAGAACAAGTTCGTAAATTAGTAGATGCGGCACAAAAAACTGAAGATGGTGCTAAGTTTAAATTAGCCTTTACACATATTGATTGGCTTTCTCCAATTCCACGTACACCGAAAAATATTTTATGTGTAGGGAAAAACTACAATGAACACGCAATTGAGATGGGTGCAGATCAAGCACCTGAGGATATTATGATTTTTACGAAGTCGCCAACTGCCATTGCAGCAGATGAGACGACGTTACCTGTACACTCGGATGTAACAGATACACTTGATTATGAAGGCGAATTAGCTGTTATTATTGGAAAGCGCGGTAAAGATATTCCTAAAGGAATGGCAATTGATTATGTATTTGGCTATACAATAGCGAATGATTTAACAGCACGTGATTTACAGCAAAAGCATAAACAATTTTTCTTAGGGAAAAGTCTTGAAGGCAGTTGTCCAATGGGTCCTTATTTAGTAACGAAAGATGAAATTCCAGATCCGCATGCATTAACTATCGTAACAAAAGTAAATGGTGAAGTTCGTCAAAATGGTTCGACGAAAGATATGATGTTTACAGTTTCAGATATTATTGCAATTCTTTCAAAATATGTAACGCTAGAGCCTGGAGACGTTATTTTAACAGGAACGCCAGCAGGGGTTGGGAAAGGTATGAATCCACCACAATTTTTAAAAGCGGGCGATGAAGTGAAAATTTCAATTGAGGGAATTGGAACATTAGCAAATCGATTTGCTTAAGATTAGTAGAATCATTTTATAGAAACGATTCAAATTAGGCGGATTCATTGAATTCACACTGTATCGCATGGTAGGATATTGCATGTAGAGAAAAAATAGAAGAGGTGGAAAATTCATGAGTTTCTTAACGAGTGGTACGCATTTACACATTACAACATGGGTAATTGCATTAGTGTTATTTTTCATTGCAGCATTTGCTAGCAAGAAATTAACGGGTGTACAAATGGCATTGCGTGTGATGTATATTTTAATTATCATTTCAGGTGGCGCATTATTCTTAGAATGGCGCGACAAAATCGCAGAAAGCGGTATGAACTATGATATGAAAGTATTATTTGGTATTTTAGTCATCGGCTTTATGGAAATGATTTTAGCACGTAAAAACAAAGGCAAATCAGTAAACATCTTCTGGATTCTATTCGGAGTTGTATTATTAGTAACGTTATACTTAGGTTTAAGCATGGGTATTGGTATAAATTTCTAATCTCATAAAAACTAAGGAGAGAGTCCAATTTGTTGGATTCTCTTTTATTTTTGAAATTTTACACAATTTTGTCACTAAATTTTCTTAATTCCACTAAATTACTATTGTAAACATAGCTACAGTCCTACTTTATTTGGTAAAATGACGATGGATTGTTGTGAAAGTGAGGGAATGAAATTGGGATTTAAAAAATGGTTAGGCACTGCAACTGCATGTGTACTTCTTTCTGCTTCAATTTCTTTAATACCAGTGCATGCAGAGGAAACACGTACAATTGTAGATGAAAGTATATATGACGTTTTAGTTGATCGCTTTTTTAACGGGTCGGGCTCAAATGATGATGAATTCGTAAATGCACAGGATCCATCGATGTTTGCTGGCGGTGACTTTCATGGTTTAGTAAAAAAAATTGATTACATTGCGAATATGGGCTATACCGTATTATCAATAGGACCAGTTTTTGCAACAGAAAAATATGATGGGTCTATGGCTACAAGCTATGTAGTGCTAGATAAACGCTTCGGTACAGCAGAAGAACTAAAAGAAGTGGTTCATAAATACAATGAGCGTGACATAAAAATTATGGCTGATTTTCCATTATCCAATGTTAGTGCGAATCACGAGTGGGCAGGAAATGCGGGATTTGTCTCGTCAACAAACGATGGGGAAATTCAGTGGGATTTAACAAATACGGAGGTTCAAGCTGCATTAATTGATGCTGCGGTAGATTTCGTCAATACATATGAAGTGAATGGGCTCCGTTTAACAAATATTGAACAAGCTGATTCGGCTTTCTTAAATGAAATGATTGCTGCATTAAAAGAGGTAAAATCTGATATTTACGTCATTGCCAATGCAGAAAGTGAAGCTAATTTTGATGCGAAGTTTTATGATGATACAGCTTCTCTTTATACAAATGCCTTTAAAAATGTTGATTTAAATACAACTATTTTAGAGCCGCATATAGAAGAAGCTTTAACAGGGACACCTGTATTAATGATGACGGACACTATTTGGTCAGACCGTTTTACATTAGCTTCAACATTAGAGGGAATGTATCCACCAACGCGTAGTAAAATTTCGATTGCAAGTACATTATTATTACCAGGTGTTCCAATCGTACAATATGGCTCAGAAATTGCTATGAACGGTGAGGCTGGCATAGAGGGGCACCAATATTACAATTTTAAGACCGATTCAGAGCTAGTGGATTATGTAGGACAGCTACAATCATTAAGAAACGATTCGGCCACATTACGTAATGGTGAGTTTAAATGGTTAGAAAATGAAGATGGCTACATGGTATTTGAGCGAAAATCAGATACAGAAACATGGATTGTCGTCATTAATAATAGTAGTAAAACGAAGCGCGTGCATATCCCGGTTGCGGAATTAGGTGAAGGCAAAGAAATACGTGGGATGTTCAACAGTGAAGTAATTCGTGAAAACAAGGACGGCAATTATACAATTATTTTAGATCGTGAAATGGTGGAAGTCTATCAAGTAATTGAAGCACGTGGCATTAATATGTCGTATATTATTGCGCTTAGCTTAGTCGTTGTGCTTTATACGATTTTCATGATCGTTATTATGAAGCGAGGGCGTCAACGCCGCGCAGAGCAGGATGCTGAAAAAACAGCAAACCAATAAACAATATAAAACTAGCCTGTGAAGCATATTGTCACAGGCTAGTTTTTATAATTTTAATCGATCTTGTAAAAATTTTCCGATGCCGTCATCGTTGTTTGAAAGTGTAATTTCATTTGCAATGTTTTTAAGCTGGTCGATTCCGTTACTCATTGCAACACCAACTCCAGCATAATCAATCATTTCTAAATCATTATCCTCGTCACCAAATGCGATAATTCGGTTTTGAGGAATACCCATTTGTTTTGAGATATAGGCAATACCGACTGCTTTGCTCAAGCCTTTTCGAACAATTTCTATAATAGGAAATGGTGCACCCCAACGACGATGTTCAATTAATTCCGCATGAACATCTTGTAAATGTTGGCGAATAATTGGGACATTGACATCGTTTGCTTGAATGAGTAAACTTGTCGGATTTTCAAGTAAATTCTCCTTTAAATCACCCATTAACACATTCGGGCTACCCATATGAAATACTTTTAACATTTCTTCATCTTCTCGATGAATATAAACGTCATCCATTACTTCTGCGATTAAGTTTTGATATTCATATTTATGAACCGATTCTACTACGTCATGCACGACACGTAAATCAACGGTTGTATGAATAGGTTCCCATAATGAGTTACGCGGGTGGTGGATAAGAGCGCCGTTAAAATTGACGATAGGTGTCGTCAAACTCAGCTCTTTATAGTAGAGTTCGCTAGCGCGGTAAGGACGACCAGTTGCAATCATAACTTGATGCCCTGCTTGTTTGGCCTTGATTAGCATTTGTTTTGTGAAAGGCGAAATTGTTTTTTCATCGGTTAATAATGTACCGTCTAAATCTAACACAATTAAATGTTCATTCATAAAAAGAAGCCTCCTATCTTGAATTAACCATTAAGAACATTTCTTAGGTGTGAAATGAATACCCAACATGTTCGATTGGTGAAGGCAAACAATCAGTGAGAGATTGAGTACCCACTGATTGAAGTTTCACCCTATTGTAACGCTATAAAATGATGCACGTCAAAGTTTTGAAACAATTGGTAAGTTTTGATAAGGTAAGTAGTGGAGGTGATATCCATGATCGTTAAGGAAGAAGTGTGGGAATCGATTCCACTATTACATGTTTATGAAGAAGAAATGGATGAACATACACCAGTTGTCATCTTTCTACATGGATTTTTAAGTGCAAAAGAACATAATCTACATTATGCCTATCAGCTTGTAGAGAAAGGGATACGTGTCCTATTACCCGATGCTATTTTACATGGAAAGCGTTCGGAAAATTTAAATGAAAACCAAATGAATATGAAATTTTGGGAAATTGTACTGCAATCGATAAAAGAAGTACATACATTACACGAACAATTAAAGTTTAAAAACATCATCGTGCACGACCAAATTGGTATCGCGGGCACCTCGATGGGTGGAATTGTAACTTCAGGCTGCTTAGCCATTTATCAATGGATTAAAACTGCAGGTATTTGTATGGGCACAACTAGTTATACGAAACTTGCACAATATCAAGTTGAGCTACTAAAGGCAAAGGGTATTACTTTGCCAATTGTAGATGAACAGCAGCAAGCGGTTATTGCAAAACTAGCCCCATTTAATTTTGAAGAACATGAAGATGTATGGAAACAGTGTCCAATCATTTTTTGGCACGGAGAAAAAGATGCCGTTGTTCCATTTAACATGAGTCACGAGTATTATGAGCATTTAGTAGAAATAAATTCGATGAAACAAATCCAGTACATTTCGGAGCCAAAAGCAGGGCATACTGTTTCTCGAGAAGGAATGCTGCAAGTAACTCAATTTTTAGCACAACATTTGGCATAAATCATCGGTTCTGATATGATAAAGCTTAACACTATTGTGAAAGGGGAAACTTAATATGGCGATTGATCAAGATATGAAAGACAGCATGTTAGGTGCATTAGAAAACGTAATCGATCCAGAGCTTGGCATTGATATTGTCAACTTAGGTTTAGTATATGATGTTGATTTAACAGATGAAGGTCTTGCTACTGTAACAATGACATTAACATCAATGGGATGCCCATTAGGTCCGGTAATTGTAGACCAAGTGCAAACAGCATTAGGTGAGCTACCAGAAGTAAAAGAAACGAAAGTAGATATCGTATGGCAGCCAGCATGGTCAAAGGACAATATGTCTCGCTATGCAAAAATGGCATTAGGTATACGTTAATAGAAATCCCGCTTTATTCCTAAATTTAGGAATGAAGCGGGATTTTAATATGCATTGATAAATTTAATCTATACGACAGATGGACAATGGACAGTTTTCACAATCAATTTCTTGCTTTAAATAATCTAAGTCGTTAATCGTAATATACCCTTTTTCCATTGTAATAATATTTTTTTTACGTAAATCTGTTAACATACGGTTAATCATTTCTCGACTTGTCGCACATAAATTGGCGATTTCTGTATTTGTTAAGGCGATTTTAATAGCCACTTCCTTCGTGGAATTAAAATGTCCATACGTATTGGCTAAACGAATTAAGGTCGAATAAAGCGCGCCTTTTTTTCCGTGTAGTACTAAATCACGAAGTCTGCTTTGATTTTTAATATTTTCTGTTTGAATCCATTTTAAATAGTCAATCATTAATGTTGAATGTTCGTTAATAAATGCCTCAAGTTGATCGTTATGTAATGAGTAAATTTCTGAAACTTCTAGTGCTTTGGCTGTTGTAGAGTGGGAAGTAAATTTGCAAAACATAAGGCTTTCACCAATCAAGCAATTTTTCCCGCAAATACGAATTGTTAGTTCTTTCCCGCTTTCGGTTTCTTTACTAACTTGAACGGAACCGCTTTTTATAAGGAATACATGATCTGCTCGTTCTCCTTCTTGAAAAATATGGGAACCTTTCTCGATTTTTAATGTTATTCCCTTTGTTTTGAATAACAACGCAATATCAGAAGGAATTGCTACTACCGTTTCGATAAAAAATCACACCTTTCGAACAAGAATAAAAGTGTAAAAAAATGTATTTATCTTGTGCCATCATCATACCATAACTTTTTTGATAAATAAGTTAAAATAATGAGAATTATTATTTGTAGTTTGATCAATTTTTACCTATAATCGAATTAGTCAGTAAAGGTCAAAGAGATAAGGGGTGTCATTCATGCAATTTAATCAAACGCAAGATAATCGTCCACCGTTAGAGCAGTACGGACGTAATTTAATTGATCAAGTTAAAAATGGAAAAATGGATCCGGTCATTGGGCGAGATGAAGAAATTCGAAATGTCATTCGAATTTTATCGCGTAAAACGAAAAATAATCCAGTGCTTATTGGAGAGCCAGGTGTTGGTAAAACGGCAATTGTAGAAGGCTTAGCTCAACGAATTGTACGCAGAGACGTACCTGAAGGATTAAAGGACGCACTTTTATACGAGTTGGACATGAGTGCATTAATTGCAGGTGCATCTTATCGTGGTCAGTTTGAAGAACGTTTAAAAGCAGTTTTAAAGCAAGTAAAGGATTCCGATGGTCAAATTATTTTATTTATTGATGAAATCCATACAATTGTTGGCGCTGGGAAAACAGATGGTGCGATGGATGCAGGGAACATGCTTAAGCCGATGCTTGCTCGTGGAGAGCTTCATTGTATAGGAGCGACAACATTGGATGAATACCGTATGTACATTGAAAAGGACCCAGCATTAGAACGTCGTTTCCAGCAAGTATTAGTGCGTGAGCCATCTATTGAAGATACTGTTTCGATTTTACGTGGTATTAAAGATCGATTTGAAGAGCATCACCGTGGTGTCCGCATCCATGATCGTGCAATTATCGCAGCAGCTCAGCTATCGGATCGGTATATTACAGACCGTTTTTTACCGGACAAAGCAATTGATTTAGTTGATGAAGCATGTGCAATGATTCGTATTGAAATTGAATCAATGCCTCAAGAGCTCGATAAAGCAACACGTCGATTAACACAGTTGAAAATTGAAGAACAAGCATTGAAGAAGGAAAACGATGCAGCAAGTAAAAAACGCCTTGAAATTTTAAGTGAAGATATTAACAAGTTAGAAGCATCGATGGAAACAATGAAAGAACAATGGGAGTTTGAAAAAAATGGCTTACAAATTGTTCGAGATAAAAAAGACCAGTTGAAGAAATTTGTCGCTGAGGCAGAAGACCTTATGTATACAAACAGTAACTTAGCACGAGTTAGTGAATTGCAATACAGTCAAATTCCAAGACTTGAAAAAGAAATTGCTGAGTTGGAGCGACAATTAAAAGATACAGAAGGCAATCGTATGTTACGTGAAGAAGTGACAGAGGAAGAAATTGCAAAAATCATTTCACGTTGGACAGGCATTCCGGTCACGAAGCTTGTAGAAGGAGAACGCGAAAAATTACTACGCTTAAAAGATACATTACATGAGCGAGTAGTAGGTCAGGATGATGCAGTAACTTATGTAACAGAGGCAGTTTGGCGTGCGCGTTCGGGTATTAAGGATCCGAACAAGCCAATAGGTAGCTTTTTATTTTTAGGACCGACTGGTGTGGGGAAAACAGAATTAGCTAAAGCATTAGCAGAACAGCTTTTTGATTCGGAAGATCATTTCATACGTATCGATATGAGTGAATATATGGAGAAGCATTCGGTATCTCGTTTAGTCGGAGCACCTCCGGGATATATAGGGTATGAAGAAGGTGGCCAACTGACAGAAGCAGTTCGTCGTAATCCATATTCGGTTGTCTTATTAGATGAGATTGAAAAGGCACATCCAGATGTTGCAAATATTTTACTGCAAATGTTAGATGATGGACGTATTACGGATAGCCAAGGTAGGATGGTGAACTTTACAAATACGGTCATCATTTTAACGTCCAATATTGGGTCTCAGTACCTTTTAGAGCAAGGTGAGGAAGCAGAAGCCCTTGTACTAGCAGCTTTACGCCAGCACTTTAAACCAGAGTTACTTAACCGAATGGATGATATTATTCTGTTCCATGCCTTAACAAATGAGCACTTCCATGCGATTGCTTGGAAATATGTGCAACAGCTACAAGCGCGTGTTGCAGAGCAGGAAATTACGCTAGATGTAGAAGATGATGTAGTGGATTGGATTGTGGAAAACGGAATCGATCCGCAATTCGGTGCCCGCCCGTTAAAACGATTTGTGCAACGTCACTTAGAAACGATTGTAGCGCGGGAGTTGTTAAAAGGTGAGGTTATTGCTGGAGAAACATTGTCGATTTTAATAGAAAATGGCGAGATAAAAATTAAGAAATAAAACAAAAAACACAACTTATGCAAACTATGCATGGGTTGTGTTTTTTTAATTAATGATGTTCAGCTTCTGCGTCTGGAGTTGATTCGTTTGGAATCACTGCAGCAATGATAATTACTAATACACTGAATACTAATGAAATAATTACGCCATTCATGAAGTTAAAGTCTACACCCATTACAGAGCTTACTACGTAGTTTAACATTGCTACTAATAGGAATGACCAGAAGAAAGTAATAATATATTGCATCAAATTCACCCCACCTGAATTTATTTCTATCGTTATTATGAAAATACATCTTCAATATCATACCATAGCTTAACCTAAAAATAAAAGAGTGAATACAACTTTTCCTCAAGTTGTCAAAAATATTATAGTTGTTTTCAAATAATTTATCGTCTATAATTATGACCAACTACTAATAATTAGTGTTATTTTTAAAGGGGAATGTTTGAAAACAAGGGGGCAAATGAATGAATGCAGGGATTATCGGGATTAGCAAATATGTTCCCGAAAAAGTAATGACAAATGCAGATTTTGAAAAATTTTTAGATACATCGGATGAATGGATTCGTACACGTACGGGCATTGAACGCCGTCATATTGCTGAAGGAGAAGAGACATCTGATTTAGCATTTAAAGCAGCAGAAAAAGCACTTACAGATGCCGGGATTTCAGCGGATCAGCTTGGCTTAATTATCGTTGCAACTGTCACACAAGATCAAAACTTCCCAAGTGTCGCATGTCAAATCCAAGAACGATTAGGGGCATCAGGATGTGGTGCGATGGATATTTCTGCAGCATGCTCAGGCTTTATTTATGCGACTACGATTGCAAAACAATTTGTTGAAAGTAATAGCTATGACTATATATTAGTAGTAGGTGTAGAAAAATTAACGAAAATTGTAGATTGGGAAGATCGTAATACGGCAATCTTATTCGGTGATGGTGCTTGTGCTGCGGTTATTGGTAAAGTTTCTGAAGGGCGTGGTATTTTATCCTTCGAGCTTGGCGCAGATGGCACAGGTGGTAAACATCTATTTTTAAATAATGATAATCATATATTTATGAATGGTCGAGAAGTATTTAAATTTGCGGTACGTCAAATGGGCGAATCAGCATTAAGTGTTATTGAAAAAGCAGGTTTAACAAAGGAAGATGTGGATTATTTAGTTCCGCATCAAGCCAATATTCGAATTATGGAAGCTGCTCGGGAACGTCTAGGGTTACCAGAAGAAAAAATGTCGAAAACGATCCAGCATTACGGAAATACTTCGGCAGCTTCAATTGGCATATCGATTGTCGATGATTTGGCAGAAGGCAAGATTAAAGATGATGATATCGTTGTTTTAGTTGGTTTTGGTGGGGGACTTACTTGGGGAGCTCTCGCTGTGAAATGGGGAAAATAAAAGAGTGATGAATAGAAAATAAATTAGATTTTAAAAGGGAGTATGGAATCGATGGAAAAGAGAAGAGTTGTCGTTACAGGAATTGGCGCCGTTACACCTGTAGGTAACAGTGCTGAACAGTCATGGGAAAATATAATTGCGGGAAAATCTGGAATCGGCCCGTTGACTCGGGTTGATACGAGTAAATTTACAGTATCGGTAGCAGCTGAAGTAAAAGACTTCAATATTGAAGAGTATATTGAACGAAAAGAAGCACGTAAAATGGATCGTTTCACTCATTATGCTCTAGCTGCTTCAATGATGGCTGCAAAAGATGCAAATTTAACAATTACTGAAGAAATGGCTCCTCGTGTTGGCGTTTGGATTGGTTCGGGAATTGGTGGAATGGAAACTCACGAGCAACAATTTTTAACGTTCCAAGAGCGTGGCGTTCGCCGAGTGAGCCCATTCTTCGTTCCGATGATGATTCCTGATATGGCATCGGGTCAAGTATCAATTTATTTAGGAGCGAAGGGTGTAAATTCTTGCTCTGTTACTGCATGTGCTTCTGGTACAAACTCAATAGGTGATGCCTTTAAAGTTATTGAGCGCGGTGACGCGGATGTGATGATTACTGGTGGTACTGAAGCACCAATAGTAACAATGGCTGTTGCTGGATTTAGTGCGAGTACAGCATTGTCAATGAACCCTGATATCCAGACGGCTTCTCGTCCATTTGATAAAAACCGTGATGGCTTTGTTATTGGTGAAGGAGCAGGAATTTTAATACTAGAAGAGCTTGAGCATGCGAAAAAGCGTGGTGCTAAAATTTATGGTGAAGTAGTAGGTTATGGTGCGACAGGAGATGCACATCATATTACAGCACCGGCACCAAATGGCGAAGGGGCAGCTCGTGCGATGCAAATGGCTTTGGACGATGCGAAAGTTGCGCCTGACCAGGTCGGTTATATTAATGCCCATGGTACAAGTACACCATATAACGACTTATTTGAAACTCAGGCTGTCAAAACAGTATTTGGTAATCATGCTTATAAACTGGCGATGAGCTCAACAAAGAGTATGACTGGTCACTTACTTGGTGCAGCAGGAGGGATTGAAGCAATCTTTACAGTGCTTGCCTTAAAAGAAGGAATTTTACCACCAACGATGAATTTACATGATCCTGATCCGGAATGTGATTTAGACTATATTCCGAATGAAGCTCGTAACGCATCTGTAGACTATGCTTTAAGTAATTCTTTAGGTTTTGGTGGACATAATGCATGCTTGTTATTTAAAAAATATGTAAATTAATAAGTTGTAATGAAAAAAACAACGTGTTGCGTCATGCGGCACGTTGTTTTTTCGTACAATTGTACAAAGGAGGGTATGACCTGACACGCTTTGTACTTTTTTTGTTTTTTTATGGAATTTGTGTAATGTCAATTAGTAATATTATTATGTACTTAAATTACCGAACGCTCGGCTATGCGTGGCGTGCAGTCATCTTGTACATATTGAATAGTGTAGAAATCTATTTATTATGTGGTGCTTTATGTGGGATGTTTATCGTCGTTTACGCCCTAAGCCCATCGCGTTCTCCATTTTCTTAAGTGTTTTAGAAGCAATTGCGTTAGCTTTTAGCGCGCCTTCATCTAAAATATCATCTAATTCTGGAGAATCGATTAACGCATAATAACGTTCTTGAATTGGCGTAATATGTGTGATAACTGCCTCGGCAACACCAGCTTTGAAATCACCGTAGCCTTTGCCTTCATATTTCATTTCTAAGTCAACAATTGTAGCACCTGTTAAAGCAGACTCAATTGTTAATAGATTAGAAACGCCTGGCTTGTTTTCGACATCGTATTTTACGATGCCTTCTGAATCTGTCACGGCAGATTTAATTTTCTTTTCAATTTCTTTTGGCGTATCTAATAATCGGATCGTAGCCTTTGTATTTGGATCTGACTTCGACATTTTTTTCGTAGGCTCTTGTAGCGATTTAATACGTGCGCCTTCTTTTGGTAATTGAATGTCTGGAATTGTTAATACATCGTTGTATTTTTTGTTGAAGCGTTCCGCTAAATCACGTGTTAATTCGATATGTTGTTTTTGGTCGTCTCCAACAGGAACAATGTCCGTATTGTATAAAAGAATGTCCGCTGCCATTAATGGTGGATACGTTAACAGTGCTGCTAAAACAGTTTCCTTACCATTTGATTTATCTTTATATTGTGTCATACGCTCTAACTCACCGATTGTAGCGACACATTGTAATAACCAGCCTGCCTGTGCGTGTGCGGGTACTTCGGATTGAATAAATAAAGTTGATTTTTTTGGATCGATGCCAACTGCGATATACATTGCTGCTAGCGAGCGAATATTTTTACGGAGTTCTAGTCGGTCTTGAGGTACTGTAATCGCATGTTGATCCACGATGCAATAAATTGCATTCCCTTCTTCCTGTAAGGCAGGGAATTGTTTGATGGCACCGATATAGTTGCCTAGTGTAATTGTTCCTGTTGGTTGTACACCTGAAAAGATTGTTTTCATTGTGTTTCCTCCTCGAATTCTTCATTAAAAACAAAAAACATCATGCGTCCTCTATATAACTATAGAAGGGACGAATGATGTTGAATCCGCGGTACCACCCAGCTTGCCCGTAAAGGCCACTCTTCTTCGTAACGTGAAGGGACGAGCTTTACTACTAGGAAAACGTTCATAAAGCTAACTCGGAAGTCCATTCCATTTAATGAATGATCTGTTTGCACCAACCACAGACTCTCTAAACATTCGCGTTAAATGTACTACTCTTCGTCATAGTTTTTCATAATCTTGTGAGTGATTATAACGCATTGCGAGAAATAAATGCAATCTTTTCGAAAAAAAAGTTTGAAAAAGTATAAAAGACAAGTTAATAGGTCATATTAGATGTAGTAATTCAATGATCATATGAATAGCAATAATATTATCAAACTATTTTATCAATTGATTTTATTAAATGAGAATCACTTTTAAATTAGTGGACGTTTATCATGTAGGTTTTTAGGGTAAATTTAATCAAGTGACTGGAGTTATTAAAATTATGTGATTCCGAGATAATCAGCGCATAAAAAGTATATAGAATCGTCATTTTTTTATTGACAATCTATATCCAAATGTGAGGGATTCATGTATAATAAGTACAGAATCTTAAATTAAATTAATTCTAAATTAAGTATTTTAATGTTTACATTTTACTTCATATGAGTGAATTTTTATCATTCAATTTGAATGATATTATAGTCTCCAGACAAGATGAGACCGTGTAACAATTGAAATCAATTAGAGAGGAAGTGAGGCAATGTTAGTTACATTATTTACTTCACCAAGTTGTACTTCATGTCGAAAAGCAAAAGCATGGCTAGAGGAGCATGACATTCCATATACAGAGCGTAACATTTTTTCTGAACCTCTAACAATTAGTGAAATTAAAGAGATTTTACGTATGACAGAAGACGGTACGGATGAGATTATTTCTACTCGATCTAAAATTTTCCAAAAATTAAACGTCGATGTTGAGACTTTACCATTACAACGTTTATATGAATTAATCCAAGAATACCCAGGGTTATTACGTCGTCCAATTATTTTGGATGAAAAACGTTTGCAAGTAGGCTATAACGAAGATGAAATTCGTCGATTCCTACCTCGTAAAGTTCGTGCCTACCAGTTACAAGAAGCACAGCGTATGGTCAACTAAATATTAGTATGTATGATGTTACGGGTGCAAATATGCGGTTGTAACATCTTTTTTTTCTTTTTTAGAATAGGATGTAACATATTTATTTTTATAAGCTATGTTTTTGAATCAGCTGATTTGCACTTATTATGCGCCTTCTTTGGCATTTTCTTTATTCCATCTTCCTCGCTCTGTTTATTTTACGCTTGATTTCGAGGAGAAGGTACAATACAATTTCAATAATTCAAATAATTTTATTTCCCCAACGTTTTTCCTTTTCATTTTAGTGCAAGACATCATACAATAGAGTTATAGATACTTTATGACAGTTTTATAAAGTACTTGGTGCCGATGTTATAGAGCGACATGCTGTTTAAACTATTTAGTCTATAGGGAAGTAACTTTATATAGACATGGGTAAGGACATTATTTGATGCTTTAACGCATAACATATGCCTTTCTAAAGAGAAATAATGGTTTTTTGAAGTGACATGGAGTTCTATGAATGACTGTGAAGGGAGTTGAGGTCTAATGGACATCGAACGCATTAATGAAAATACGTTAAAACTTTTTATTACGTATAGTGATATAGAGGACCGCGGTTATAGCCGTGAAGAAATTTGGTACAATCGCGCGAAAGGTGAAGAGCTTTTCTGGGATGTTATTGGCGAAGTAAACACTGACGATTACTTCGATTTAGATGGTCCCATTTGGATTCATATTAATGCATCTGAGATTGGGTTAGAGGTCGTTGTCACACGTGCATCTGTCAATAATGATTCCGATACTTCATCGATGGCAGGTTCTTTCGAGGATGACCTTCATATAACAGATCAATTAAATGAAATGGAAGAATCGCTATTTAATTCGTTAGGGAAGTCAGCTAAAGAGGCAGAGCAAATTGAAAATGCACGTTTCCGTTTTAAAGATATAGATGAGTTAGTACCGTTAGCAGCACGTGCCGCACAATTTGGTGTGAAATCGGCGCTTTATAAATGGGAAGACAATTTTTATTTATTTGTAGATTTACAAGATATAGAGTTACAAGAAGCAAAAGATATCGTTGCTCTATGTAGCGAATATTTAGCATCTTCGAAGTTGACGATTCATCGTCTAGAAGAATACGCAGAAGCAATTATTCCAGAAAAGTGCTTTGAAACAATTAATAACTTCTTTTAAAAGAACAAGGTAGAGACCGTCCAATAAAGGGCGGTCTTTTTTGGGATTCTATACTAGTGGACTTAATTAGGAACGACAATATGTGGGAGTGTCAATCGAAAAATCAATGTTACCTCAATTCTATTACTCTTCAAAAAAGCGCAAAAAAAAAATATTGCCAATAGTTATTTTTAATAAGTTGAAACCTTTGTTATCTGCCGGTACGATAAGTAAAAAGAGGTGGTGTATATGCTCGTTGCATTAACTGAACATCAAGAGCTTTTTCAGATTACGAAAGATCTATCTAGAGAAATGCTACTAGAACGAAAGTATAAGGAGAAATTTTTTTGCCCACAATGTAAAGAGCAACTACTTTTAAAGGCAGGCCAAATAAAAATACCGCATTTTGCGCATCGAAAAAGTAGCGAATGTGATTCTTTCTTTTCAGAAGGGGAGACTCTAGCGCATCTGATGGGGAAACAGCAATTATTTACCTTCTTTTCAAAACGTAATGTACAGACAGAATTAGAACCATTTTTATCTGAAATTCAGCAAAGACCAGATCTTCTTATCTCACATAATGACCAACAATTTGCAATTGAATTTCAGTGTAGTAAAATTCCTCCTGAAGTAGTTCAACGACGTTCAAAAGGCTACACAGAAATCGACATTCACCCGATATGGCTTATCCAAACACCTAATGCTCGATTTAAAGCGTTAGGATTAACGAAACTATCGATAAATTATACAAATTCTCAATACATTCAAATGTATAAAAAGCAGCGTTATTTAATAACGTATGATGTACATAGTGAAATGTTTTACTATGTAAGCAATTTAATTCCAATACACCGTCTACAATACTATGGGGTCATTCAAGCGCTTCCACTTATGCAACAAAGCTTCCCTTTTTTTCTACCGAAAGTTATGTCCGTGCAAATCTTTAATGCCCTAATGTTACGCTTTATTGCGTATCGTAATCAATATGTACATTCACGGTTATTGTTAAGCAAAAAAGGGGTCAATGATGACTTTTTACGAGCGGTTTATGAACTGCAATTAACACCATTAAGGATGCCGGATTTTATTGGGATTCCTGTTTCATTTGCGCAAGATTTTGAGGTGTTTTGTGTGGAATGGCAAGTACAGCTTTTTTATTTCATGCACTGCCACAAGTTGACGCCACAAAAGATGAATGTACAGGCTATAACATATTTCATGCAATGGGCAAAAATTAAAGGCCAGGGGAATAGTAAAAAAGCAGTTACTTATTATTTAGCGCTTTTAAAAAAGCTTGAAATTGAAAATGTGACGGATGAAGTTTCACGAGTGCAATTATTTCAATTCTTATACAACGAATTGGTTGCATTTGGATAGCTAAATTGTTTAAATAGACTTATAATTTCGAATTTCGGAATAGTAGGATGGAGGAAATGATCAATGGCAAAATCAATTTTGACGCGTGAAGAAGTACCAGAGCAATTAACGTGGGACTTAACACCAATTTTTGAATCAGATGAAGCGTGGGAAGCAGAGTTAAAGGATGTAGAAAAATTATCTGAGCAAGCGTCTCAATTTAAAGGAAAAGTAGCGGAAAGCGCGGAAAGTTTATACAGTGTCTTACATTTTTCAGATACACTAATGGAGCGATTACATAAACTATATGTTTATTCGCACTTAAAGCATGATCAAGATACGGCAAATAGTAAGTACCAAGACTTAGATGGACGTGTTAAATCAGTCGCGGCAAAAGTTGGTGCTACTTGGTCATTTATTACACCAGAAATTTTAAGCTTAGATGAAGAGACATTAAATAGCTATGTAGAAAATTACGAGCCTTTACAACTATATAAACAAAGCTTAAAAGAAATTAACATAGGGCGTCCACACGTATTATCAGCAGATAAAGAAGAGCTACTTGCTCAAATGGCTGAAGTATCTTCTTCATCGGGTGCAACATTTAGTGCATTAAACAATGCAGACTTAGAGTTCCCAAAAATTATGAATGAAAATGGCGAAGAAGTGCAATTAACGCATGGTAACTTTATTTTAATGCTAGAAAGTGATAACCGTGAAGTACGCGAGTCGGCATTTAAAGCGATTTACAAAACATATGGCCAGTTTAAAAATACGTTCGCCTCTACATTAGCTGGAAATGTAAAAGCGCAAAATGCGAATGCAAAAATTCGAAATTACTCATCAGCACGTCATGCTGCTTTAAGTAATAACTTTATTCCAGAAAAAGTATATGATCAGCTTATTTCTACAGTGCATGATTTTTTACCTGTCTTACATCGCTATGTAGCACTTCGCAAACAAGTATTAGGTTTGGATGAACTGCATATGTATGACTTATTTACGCCACTTGTAAAAGAAGTGAAAATGGAAGTAAAGTATGAAGAAGCTAAGAAAATCATGGTAGATAGCTTTGCACCACTCGGTAGTGAATATCAGGAGATTGTACAAAAAGGTTTAGATAGTCGTTGGGTAGATGTGCTTGAAAACAAAGGTAAGCGCAGTGGTGCCTATTCTTCAGGTACGTTTGGTACTAACCCATACGTATTAATGAACTGGCAAGATAACGTAAATAACCTTTACACATTAGCCCATGAGTTTGGTCACTCAATGCACAGCTATTATTCACGTGAAAATCAACCATACCAATACTCTGGGTACTCAATTTTCGTTGCAGAAGTTGCCTCTACATGTAATGAGGAGCTATTGTTTGATTATTTAATGAATACATTAGAAGATGACAAACAAAAGATTTACTTATTAAATCAATGGTTAGATGGTTTCCGTGGTACGGTATTCCGTCAAACAATGTTTGCAGAATTCGAACACATCATTCATGAAATGGACCGTAAAGGCGAAGCGATTACAGCAGATAAGCTAACATCTATTTACTATGACTTAAATAAGCAATACTTTGGTGAGGCTATGACAGTAGATGAAGAGATTGGTCTTGAATGGGCACGTATTCCGCACTTCTACTACAATTATTACGTTTACCAATATGCTACTGGTCAATCAGCAGCAACAGCTTTAAGTAAGCAAATTTTAGAAGAAGGCCAACCAGCAGTTGAACGTTATATTAATAACTTCTTAAAAGCAGGGTGCTCGGACTTCCCAATTGAAGTATTAAAAGCAGCTGGTGTTGATATGGAATCACCAGAACCGATTGCACTAGCATGTAAAGTATTTGAAGAAAAATTAAATGAGCTTGAAAAGTTATTATTAAATAATTAATTTACGTGAAAACGCATCATTTTTTAGATGCGTTTTTTTGAATTTTTCATAAAAAATGACGTTTTCGTAATGAATTAACCCGTCGACTTTTTAGTGACTTTTATTGTAGAGGGAAATTTTAAGTTAAGTAAGAAGCTATTGATAACAGCATTTACGCACGATTTTTTCATTTTTATAGAAAAATAAACCCAATTAAAACGCTTACAATTGTATGCAAACGCTTACTATATGGCGAATTTGTGAAACTATGCTTGATTCGTTGCAACAATTATTATTCCATGATAAAGTTGTAAATGTGAAATAAATCACATAACAAACATACACCCCTTTGTTTGAACGTGAACATTTCTCCCATCCCCTTTGTGAAAAAGAGGCGTCCTATCTGTCGAGGATAGAGACGCCTCTTTTGTTGTTCAAAAAAAAGCCCCTTTTAAAAGGGGCTGGATAAAATAAATATAATACCAAAAATCAATGAATAGTTGTTATTTTGCGCGCCACATTGTAAGATCTTCTGTCATAATACGTTCTACTTTTTGGAGTAGCATACGTTTCTTTAATTCACGCTCTGCTGTGGCTTCGTTAATGGAATAAATTTCTGCCACTTCCGCAGTTGTTAATGTACTGAAACGGTCAAATAAGTCATCAAGAGCTGGAACTGGTTGACGAATTAATTGTTCGTCTAATAATTCCATTAAAATATGTTCATAAACTTCGTAATTATAAGATCCGCTTACCTTTAAGCCCTCATCCTCTATCCGCTCATTAAAAAATACGATGCTTGGAATTTCATCAACTTCCATTTCCCGCGTTAAGTATAAATCACATTGGAACGCACGAGCGGCCTCTTTAGAACCAAAATCCGTTGTAAATTCATTCATATCTAAGTTGACTTGCTGGGCAATTTCTAAAAGTGTTGCATGTGAATGAATGTTGCGTGTTTTAAGAGCCGTTACTTCCTGCACTTTATTTAAATAGCGGAATCCTGCACGCTTTCCTTGTAATTCTGCGGCTTTAATTGCAATGGAAGGTAATGCTGGATGGGTAATATCCAATTCTGCCCCTGTAACACAGCCTTTCATACGACTTGTCATGCAATTCAGCGTAGACAATTCCGTACTTAGTACATACCGACATGTAAAGTAATGATCATATTCGACTTGTAACTTACGAAGCGTTGTTTGCATTGCATACGCTTCTGGGCAAAGCGGGTCGATAAAAATATATAATTCAATTGGCTTATTACATGTAGATGGTGTTATTGGTTGCTGTAAAAGTTGGATATTATTCACGCAAATCCCTCCTCATCATTCGCAGCATTAACCATATGGTGAGCAGTAAGTACAAGACGTTGATAGTAAACTTTGCGGAACTTTTCATCTAAGTTTACTTCGTCCATTGCCTCAGCCATACATTCTAGCCATGCCTGTGCACGATCGGGTGTAATTTTAAAATGCATATGTCTAGCACGCATCATCGGGTGACCATGTTCCTCTGTAAACAAATTTGGCCCGCCAAGATACTGTGTTTGGAATTGAATTTGTTTGCGAATCGTTTCCGTTAAATCTTTTGGGAAAATAGGAATTAATAAAGGGTGCTTCGCCACTCTAGAGTAGAACGCGTTAATTAATTCAGAAAGCTTCTCAGCACCGATTTCCTCATATGGAACCGTATATTTTCGATTCATTCGTTATACTCCTTTGTGCCTTACTTCGTCCATTAAAACAATCGTTTTTCTATATATGTAATGAAAAACTTTAATAAGACGATACAATTATTCTAGCAACGTCTAAAGTTTTTCACAAATAAAGTGCCCTACTAAAAATTAAGAGGGCATATTACTTATGCATTAAAATAGTTTAAAACGTTCTTTACATAGTTTTGTGTTTCTTTAAATGGCGGGATGCCGTTATACTTCTTAACGTTCCCAGGACCTGCATTGTAAGCGGCAAGGGCAGTAGAAATATCATTATCAAATTGATTTAACATTTGGCGTAAATATTTTGCGCCACCCATAATGTTTTGCTCAGGGTCTAACCGGTCACTCACCCCTAAAAACTTTGCGGTAGAAGGCATTAATTGCATTAAGCCGGATGCGCCAGCAGAGCTTACCGCAGTTGAATTAAAGTTTGATTCCTGTTTCATTACAGCAGCAATCAATTTTTCAGGTATATTATAGGTTTGTGCTGCTTTTGAAATTTCGGCTTGGTATTGCTCAGCACCAGTTAAGAAGTTTTCAAAGGCTTCTTTCCCTGTGTAGTCAGTTGTATATTGTTGCAATTTAGATGTCACAGATTGAAGTGCACTTGAAGTATCTATATTCATATTTGTTGAATTATTTAGCATAAATGAAGCAATGTAACTATTAGACGAAGCTAAGTTTGAACCGCTTGTTTGCATTGTTTCAAGTAATTGCTGTAATGTGCCAACGTCACCTAAGTCATTAAGTGAATTGGATGAATTTAAAGACTCCCCATTTAATAGGTCGTTCATTAGCTCAGAAAATAATGTTGAATTAGATGAAAGTGTGTTTGAATTTGAATCGTTCGACATGTTTAAGTTTTGTAACGCTTGTAACTCTAATAATGTCTTCATTGATGTAATGTCCATGATTCGGCCTAACCTTTCTGATTATTTAATGCCGTCATAAAACGCACGATTTTTTTCTGTGCAGGCTGCGGCTCAATATTATATTTATGTAAAAACTGTTCGAAAACTTTTTTTCCAAAAGTTTCATCATTTGTTTCATATTCTACCTCATAATCGTCACACTGCAAATAAAAAGAATGATCAAACACGAGTAATCCTCCTTCATAAGGGATTTCTACACGATCTGTCGTTAATGTTCCGAAGCAATATAAGTCGGCTAAAGACACATTAAATTGTTGTAAACGAGCTTTAACAGAAGGCGCATTTATTTCTGTACCGGCAAGCATATTTTGAGCATCAACTGGAGAAATAATATCCGTTGTTTCTAGGTGTTGATGCTGTCCTCGTTTTTCCTTTAATGTACATTCAATCATGTCATCCATTTCACGAATACGTAGTGCGCTTGATAATTTTTTTAAATGTTGTTCAGGTGTGTCAAAATAATGATTTGTTTGCCGATGAATTTGAGAAGGTTGCACCGAAAATGCTTCGAGTAAATTTTCATATTGTTGCTTTGTTAAAGTATTTTTGAATTCAATTTCAATGTGTTGATTCACGTATATCATCCTTTGTAAATTATTGTTGCTTCAATCAAAAAACGGTTCTGCACCAAACAACTTCCGTATGGTAAAATATGAAGAGAATATTTTAACATCTTTTAGTAAAAGCAGCCCATCGTAATGGGTGGTAAGTTAAATGCGATTTTAAGTAATTGATAAGAAGGAGTTCGGTTCTGTGCGAAACGTATATAACATCGATCAATTCGAGACAGTACATAATGAATGTCACTTTATTTTAAATGAAAAGAAACAATTAATTCAAATACAATCGACAGGGCAAGTCATCGTCGACTCAGATAATGAAGCATTTCTCTATATTATTGAAGAAAACAATGCCTATAGTTACCTCCAATTTTCAAAAGCAATATGGCCACAATTAGTGCATATGGTATTAGAGCATCAAATACCCTTTTTACGCGTAGAAGATGGGCGAATTGAATTAAATAATTTTGTAGAAGAATTAATAGCTTTATTGTTCAATATAGAAGGGAATGGAAATTACGGAGAATCTTTTGTGACTTCTGTTGAGCATGTGTTTGCCGATTTTTTTGCACGTAATGAAGTATAATAAATGAGACAACATGTTTTAGTCGATAATAAGACAATTTTTTAATCGACTGCCAGTAAGGACATTAAGTGCGCCATCTAAGCGTAATAAATGTCTTTCTAAGGAATAGTAAGGTATACCTTCTATTTCATGTTGGGAGGTTTTGTAGATGGGACAATGGGAAATCTTTTTAAGTCCATATAAACAAGCAGTGGACGAATTAAAAATTAAACTAAAGGGCATGCGTTCGCAATTTGGAATTAGAAATGCGAATTCGCCCATTGAATTTGTCACAGGAAGGGTTAAGCCTTTAGCAAGTATTTATGATAAGTCACGTGATAAATGCATACCATTCGAACCAACTGCGCGTTTAGGAAATGAACTACAGGATATTGCGGGCGTTCGCATTATGTGTCAATTTGTGGATGACATCGCGACAGTGACTGAACTTATTCGTCAACGCAATGATATGAAGGTAATTGAAGAAAAAGATTATATTTCAAATAGCAAACCAAGTGGCTATCGATCGCATCATATAATTGTTGAATATCCAGTGGAAACAATTCAAGGGCGCATCGTTGTGGTGGCAGAAATTCAAATCCGTACTTTAGCGATGAATTTCTGGGCGTCCATTGAACATTCGCTTAATTATAAATACAAAGGGGTTTTCCCTGAAGAAATTAAAAATCGACTACAAAGTGCTGCTGAAGCGGCATTTCGATTAGATGAGGAAATGTCATCCATTCGTAGTGAAATACAAGAAGCACAAGCATATTTTAATGAGTTTAAAGAAGCATCAAATCCAGCTATTCATGCATCAACTGACGAAAAGGAGCGTGAAAAGTCATGAAATTTGCAATTCAATCACGCAGAGATGACCAATCGAATGAATTGATGGAGCTTGCTAAATCGTATTTACTGGATTTTGGCCTTCAATTCGATGAAGAAGAGCCTGAAATTGTCCTATCAATCGGTGGGGACGGAACGCTATTGCACGCTTTCCATCGCTATTTGAATCGTTTGGATAAAACATCGTTCGTAGGAATTCATACAGGACATTTAGGATTTTACGCAGATTGGAAACCTTCTGAACTTGAAAAGCTAGTTTTATCTATTGCCAAAAGGGAATTCAATGTAGTAGAGTATCCTCTTCTAGAAATACAAGTCCATCGTCATCATTCAGAATCAAGCACATATTTAGCTCTCAATGAAGCAACGATTAAATCACCTGATGTTACGCTTGTAATGGATGTTGAGTTGAACGGTGAACATTTTGAACGTTTCCGTGGTGATGGGTTATGTATTTCAACACCATCTGGCAGTACGGCCTACAATAAAGCACTTGGTGGAGCTATTATTCACCCGACATTACAGGCGTTTCAAATTACAGAGATGGCTTCCATTAATAATCGGGTATTCCGTACGGTTGGTTCTTCGCTCGTATTACCAGCGCATCACAACTGTGCTTTAAAGCCGGTGAATGAGCAGCAGTTTAACATGACGGTAGACCATATTAGTATGACCGAAACCGATGTAAAGTCGATTATGTTTAATGTGGCAAATGAGCGTGTTCGTTTTGCCCGTTTCCGACCATTTCCGTTTTGGGAGCGAGTACATGATTCATTCATTGCGAATGAATAAGATGAGGACTTATGGATAAAAGATATCAGTTACAATTTACAGTAAACAAAGAAAGTCAAATACTACGTGAAGCAATAGCTATCTGGGGTATATCCAAGCGTACTTTAACGGCCATAAAATTTAATGGCGGTAATCTTCTAGTAAATGGAGAAGAAAAAAATGTACGCCATCCACTTCAAATTGGTGATGTTGTGACGATCATTTTTCCACCTGAGGAAGTAAGTGGAGGACTCATGCCAGAATATGGTCCGCTTCCAATCGTGTATGAAGACGAAGCTGTTTTAGTCGTGGATAAGCCAGCATATATGAGCACAATTCCATCACGAGAGCATCCAACAGGAAGTGTAGCAAATTTCCTTTGTGGCTATTTTAAACAGCAAGGGATTGCATCAACCGTGCATATTGTGACGCGATTGGACCGTGATACATCTGGATTAATGGTCATCGCGAAGCACCGCCATATTCATCATTTAATGAGTGAGCAGCAAAAAAAGGGGCTTGTTCATCGCGAATATGAAGCACTTGTTGAAGGGGTCATAAAACAACAACTACAATCCATTATTGCACCAATTGGTCGGAAAGAAACGAGTATTATCGAGCGAGAGGTTCGTGAAGATGGACAGTTTGCTCATACTGATGTGAAAGTTTTAGCTAATGGCGACAATATTTCGCATGTACGATTAAAATTACACACGGGAAGAACGCATCAAATTCGCGTGCACATGGCATCCATCGGTCATCCATTAGTCGGGGATGAATTATACGGTGGAAGTCGTAAGTTATTAGATCGCCAAGCGTTACATTGTCGTTTTGTTCAATTCCAACACCCGTTAACAGGGCAAATATTGCAATTTGAAAGTGCATTTCCTAATGAATTTAGCAAATTACTTTGATGAATAAAAGGTGCCTGAAAGAGGCACCTTTTTTAATTTTATAAAATAAGATAAGATGTCTAATTTCTAAAAGTTAGGGAAAAGTTGTATAGGAAGTAATATACAAAGCTATAGAAATTCATGTTACTTTAGTAGTGTGCAATGGTTTTATCAATTCATTACTACTTGACTTTATATGAATTTGCATACTAGAATAGTTCGTCTTAGAAAAATGAAAGGAGGGGACAAATGTGATAGAGGATAAGGATATAAACGAAGTTCATTATGATAAGGATTTTTTAGAATTGCTTTTAGCAGAAGAAAATATTGAAGCATTTCGAGAGCATTATTTAGCATTACACCCTTATGATCAGGCACAGTTTTATGAAGAGGTGGGACCTGACATACGACAGATCATTTATCGCTTCTTGTCTCCTCAGGAAATGTCATTCATTTTTGAGGTCATTGAACTTGAAGATGATGAATATGAAAAGTATTTAAATGAAATGGATACATCCTACGGCGCGGCAATGCTAAGCTATATGTATACCGACGATGCTGTAGACATTTTAAATGAATTAGATAATGAACAACGTGAAAATTATTTAGAAATGATGGACGACGAAACTGTCGAAGAAATAAATGAGCTACTTAGCTATGAAGAATATACTGCTGGGGCCATAATGACTACGGAGTTCGTTTCGATTTTGGAGAGCTATACGGTGCGCGAAGCAATGCGTACGCTACGACAAGAGGCGCCAACAGCTGAAACAATCTATTATATTTTCGTAGTAGATGACATGCAAAAACTAACTGGCGTTATTTCATTACGTGATTTGATTATTGCTGAAGGAGATACACTGATTCACGAAGTTATGAGTGAACGTGTAGTATCTGCTAAGGTAACGGATGATCAAGAAGATGTAGCACGTATTATAAAGGATTATAACTTTTTAGCCATTCCTGTAATTAATGAAGAACGTGAATTGCAAGGGATTATTACGGTCGATGATATTATTGACGTTATCGATGAAGAAGCAGAAGACGATTACTCTAAATTAGCGGGTATTGCGGATATGGATGATAATGACGCAGGCCCGATTCGAGCAGCAGCAAAGCGTTTGCCATGGCTTATTATTTTATTATTTTTAGGGATGATAACTTCCGGGCTAATGGGTATTTTTGAAGCAACTTTAGATAAGGTAGCACTCCTTGCTACCTTTATTCCGTTAATATCAGGTACATCAGGAAATAGTGGTACACAGGCGCTAGCTGTAGCTATTCGAGGTATTGCCACAGGTGATATTGGAGGGAAAAGTAAATTTAAGCTAGTTCTTCGAGAGTTAAGTACAGGAATGATCATGGGGCTCGTAAGTGGTGCGATTGTTGTAGGAATTATTTTCTTTTGGAAAGGTACGTTAATGATTGGTCTATTAGTAGGCGCGGCAATTTGTTGCTCAATTATTGTGGCTACTCTTGCTGGTTCATTTATTCCGATTTTAATGCACAAATTAGGTGTAGACCCTGCTGTTGCTTCAGGACCATTTATTACGACATTAAATGACGTAACAAGTATTATTATATACTTAGGGCTAGCCTCTACATTTATTGGTAATATAATGTAAGTAACGAGTTGTCACGGTTTTGCATATCGTATGAAAAAGGATGTGCGTAATGGAAATTCATCCGCTACTTTTTATTTCTTCACCTAGCTATTTTGAAGTGGATTTGAATATGGAATTAAAAGAGGAAAGTACGTCAATTTATGAACGACCTCCAATTGAAAAAATTCAAAATACATTAATTGCGCGGCAGCTACAATTTTTTTCAAAACCGTTGAAAGAGCCTAGACAATTGATGTTTATGTTAGCAAGTGGTGAAAAAATTTTGGGGTCAATTGAAAGTGTCGATGGTTGTGAAGTGAAATTAAACTGTTATGATACGAAGCGAATGATTCATGCCAATGACATTATCGCAATATATTGACCATAAGAAAAGGGGAGCTCGAATAACGAGCTCCCCATTTTTTTAGTTGCAAATTCCAAGATCCACGTCGTCGATACATTGAACAGCACAGAAGCAATCTAGGTCTACTGTGATACAGCTATCAGATGCAGCGAATTGTGTTACTTTACATACTTCCCTTAATGATACTTTTGTTCCGTCATCATTTAATAAATCAACAATATCGCCACTTTCATCTAAAGGAACAAGTACACGTAACGTTGCACAACAGCCATCAAATACATCTTCTACGCGGAAATAAATCGAAATACATGGTTCACAGTTATTGTCGCTTGTACTAAATGTTGCAAAGAATGGAGATCCATTTTTTGTTAGTAATGTGAAAACACGTGTATCAGCAGAAGAACGTGAAGGACTTACAATACCCCCTAGTGGCTCTAAGAAACAGTTTGTTGTACAGCTAGAACATTCATCCTGAACAGCAGCGTTTTGAATTTCTAAAATTGAACGTACGACTTCACATACACAGCCACGGCTTGAAGATTGACCTCCTACATCGTTTCCTTTTCCACAACCCATGAAGTTCACCTCCTATCAGTATTTAAACTCTTTCTACAATATGACCAAACGAAATATATAATCGGGCGAATGGTGGGGCATTCAAGAACTTATCTCGCCATTGAATAATTCCATTTAACGAGGGCTATACTTTGAGCAAATTTGAATAAGGGGGGCTCATGTGCAAAAGGGAATATGGTTTGTTTGTTTAATGCTTTTATTAGTGGGGTGTAATGATCGAGAAAAAGTAACGATTTACCCGTCTACGTCTACTGATGATGAACAGCAAGCACAGGAAATTAAACGGCTCATAGAAAAATCAGATCAAGTTGAAGAAGCCAATGTTGTATTTATGCATAATGAGTTATTTGTTGCATTACAATTGAAACCACTGAAAAAATGGAATAAGCAAAAAATTGAAAATCAGTGGAAGGAAAAGCTTGAATCACAGTATACAAATCAAACCGTCCATGTTTCGACAGACTTTAAATTATTTTGGGAGTCATCGAAGTTAATGGAGGAAAAGGATACTGAAAAAGTACTCGATAAAATACAACAATTGAAAAAGCTTGCCAAGGAGGAAACATAGCATGAATGAACAACAATATAACAAGTTAAAGGAACAGTTAACTCCCCAAACGCCCTATGGATTAAATATTCTGAAGGCCTTTGTTGTAGGGGGAATTATTTGTTGTGTAGGACAAGCAATTTCATTCTTTTTCATGATCTTTTTTGATTTTACAGAGCAGACGGTTGGCAACCCAACTGTGGCAACAATGGTTTTCATTGCAATGCTGTTAACGGGCTTCGGACAGTATAAAAAACTTGGTCAATTTGCAGGGGCAGGTAGTGCTGTTCCTGTTACTGGTTTTGGTAATGCAGTAATATCTGCAGCGATAGAGCACAAATCCGAAGGCTTTGTTTTAGGGGTTGGCGGTAATATGTTTAAGCTTGCAGGCTCTGTTATTTTGTTTGGCGTCGTTTCTGCATTTTTTGTCGCATTGATTAAGCTAATATTAGTATCGGTAGGTGTAGCGTCATGGTGATTGTTTTTCAATCAAAACCTTCGTTACTGGCAGCTGCAGCCGTTGTAGGGCCGCTTGAAAAAAGGAGCGTCTTTCATACTTACTTTGATAAAGTGTTAGATGATGAGCGTCTAAATAAATCAACTAATGAAGAAGGAAATGCAATGCTAATTTCCGAAGCTTGTCATGCCATTTTAAAAAAATCGAACTTAAATAACTTAGATATTGATTATTTTTTAGGGGGCGATTTAATTAATCAAATGACCCCTACTAATTTTGCTGCGAAAGAACTAGCGATTTCTTTTATTGGAATGTTTTCCGCATGCGCTACTTCGGTTTCTTCGATTATTGTTGCAGCACTTTTAACAGAGCTTGGTGCAAGTGAGTTTGCAATTGCTGGTGCATCGAGTCAGCATAACTCGGTTGAAAGGCAATTCCGCTATCCCGTCGATTACGGTGCACAAAAGCCTGCTACAGCTCAATGGACAGTGACAGCAGCTGGTTTTGCTCTTGTTGGGAAGCATAATACACAGTCTCCTGTGATTGAAGCAGCAACAGTTGGCAAAGTAATTGATTATGGTGCGACAGATCCATTTCATATGGGCGGGGCGATGGCACCGGCGGCATTTGATACGATTCAAGCCCATTTATCAAAACGTCAACAAAAAATTCAAGACTATGATGTCATTATGACAGGTGATTTAGGGAAAGTCGGCCTAAAAATTTTAAAGGCAATGTTTGCACAAAGTGGTACATCTAAAGAAGACTTAGCAAGATTTCGTGATGCAGGCGCAGAGTTCTTCGGTGAGGATACGGCATTCCAGGCGGGAGCAAGTGGTGCAGGCTGTTCAGCATCTATTTATTGTAGCTATATGATTGATCAATTTAAATCAGGGCGCTATAAAAAAGCGTTACTCGTTGCAACAGGCGCGTTACTTTCTCCTTTAACTTTTCAACAAGGTGAAACAATTCCATGTACTGCACATGCGATTGAAATTGGAATGGGGTGATTTTTTGGGATTTTCATTTTTAATGGCCTTTGTTGTAGGAGGCATTATATGTGTTATTGGACAATTAATAATGGATGTAGGAAAGCTGACGCCAGGACATACATTATCTATTCTTGTAGTCGCTGGAGCAATACTTGATGGTTTTGGATTATATGAACCATTAATTAATTTTGCTGGTGCAGGTGCAACGATTCCGATTACCTCCTTTGGAAATTCATTAACCCATGGCGCGATGTTAGAAGCTGAAAAACATGGTTGGATTGGTGTATTAACCGGTATGTTTGAAGTAACAAGCTCGGGCATAAGTGCGGCTATTTTGTTTGGATTTATTGCAGCTATTTTCTTTAAACCAAAAGGAAAAGTAGACTAGACCAATACCCTCTTTCTAAATTTTGGTGTGCATACACTAAAAGATAGAAAGGGGGGATTTTTTATGTCAGGATACGGCTGGCAACAAGGATACCAACAAGGTTACAATTATGGTTCTCCAAGTTATGACAATTGCAATAACTATGGCTATGGCGGTGGCAACAACGGCAGTACTTTCGTATTAATAGTAGTATTATTCATTTTATTAATCATCGTTGGTAGTGCACTTATTTAGAAAGGAGCTTATGAAATGGACGGATCATTTTTTAAGCAAGTGGAGCGCAAAACGGGTGTAGATTTCGACGAAATTATGGCACTTGCTAACGCATTATCACATGCTAATTTTTCAGATGAGAAACAGGTTCGTAAAATCGTAAAAAGAGTAAGTCAACTTGCTAAAAAACCTGTTTCACCAGAGTTAGAAAATAAAATTGTTCAATCGATTTTGCAAGATGGGCAGTCGCTTGATTTTAGTAAAATTGAAAAAATGATGAGATAAGAAAAAGGATGTTTAATGAAGCTACTCGCTCATTAAACATCCTTTTAACTTACATTACTAAGGTGGATTAAAGTTATAATTTCTTTTCCATGGCACGGTGTGGAATGCCTGCATCCATGAATTCAGGTGATGTTACGATATAATGCAATTTTTCATAAAACGGAACCGCATACGATTGTGCATTTAACTTTAATTTTTGAAAATTAATTTCTTTTGCATATTGCTCGACGGTTTCCATAATTAAGGCACCTAGACGTTTTCCGCGATAGCTATTTAACACACATACGCGTTCAACTTTTCCGACTTTCGGTTCGATTTCTCGTAATCGGGCAGTAGCAATCGTTGCATTGCCATCATTTACGATAAAATGAATTGCTGTTGCGTCGTATTCGTCTAATTCTAAACTTAATGGTACCCCTTGTTCTTTGACGAACACTTCTTTTCGCAATGCAAAGGCGCGCTCACGATCTTCGTCAGTTGTTACTAATTTAACATCAAACACTTCTTACTCAGCTCCAGTCAATTTGTATGTTTCATATGTTGTCCAAGAGCCGTCTTCTAATTGATATAGTAAGTGAATACGATTAATCGCATCTTGTTCATTTACACCTGTCATACGTAACTGCCCAAAAATATCATCATGTTCAGAAGCTGACATTTTTTGAGCTATCGTAATATGCGGGACGAATACATGCTTAGGTGCTCCAACATTAATGTGTTGTTGAATTGTTTTTTGTAAATTTTCTAATTGTGGTGTTGGTTCGATGCGGAAATAAATTGCGTTTGTTACAGGATAAAATGAACTAACTCGTGAAGCATGAATTTGTAACGGTGCAAATTGAGTTGAAATTTCTTGTAACTTTTTAGAAATTTCATCGATTTCTGACTCGCCTGCATCAAATGCATCCTTTAATGTAATGTGTGGCGTAATTAATGCATAGTGCGGGTCATAGCGTTTTCGATAAGTGTTTGCCAAATCTTGTATTTTCTTTGATGGAAATGCAACAATACCATATTTCAAATTCATTACCCCCTGAAGAATTAATCAAATTTTATTTAAGTATAACAGATAATAATGGGAATAAACATTTCTAACGTCGCGTATTATCCGAAAATTTCAATTAATGCGCGCTTTAAATCTGGCTTCCATGATCGCCATGTGTGATCACCATCAATCTCCTCGTAAAATGTATCTATACCGCGTTCAACAATTAATTTATGTAATGCACGGTTAGGTGTTAAAAAGTCTTCTACACGGTCATCCTTGAATATAATTTCCTTTTCACGTAGGCCGATAATGTGATACATCGATAGTAAATCAACGTTTTTAGCATTACGTACGGCCTGTAGAACAGGTTCATCTACAAAGGGAGATTGTAAAATTGTTTTCCCAAAAATATGAGGATAATGAATAGCGGTCATAAGCGAAATAGTTGCCGCCATTGAGTCACCCATTAATACGCGTGATGAGCCTAATTGAGGAGTTGAAAATTCTTCATCTAAATAAGGTACAAGCTCGTGTGCTAAAAACCGCATGTAAGCTTCAAATTGATCGCCAGTTGGAATGTATTTACGACGACGATCCGCTGCATTAATATAAGGAACACCGACAATAATAACATTTTCGATAATATAGTCATCAATGAGCTGATCTGCTAGGCGAGGAAGCCCGCCTAACTGGAAGTAATCTCTACCATCCGATGCGATTAAAATGTTATATTCGTATAGTGGGGAATAGTTCGCCGGGATGTAAATTAACAGCTCGAATTCCTCATTTAGAGCGTTACTAAAAAAAGTAACCTCTTTTACTGTGCCCTTCTCCAAAGTTGTCACTCCTGTCTATGTTTGTACCGAAATTGTATCATAAAGAAAAATAAAGGTGTAATATAGAGAAAGGGAAACAAAAGTAGAGATAAATTAAATAAAGTGAGGCTATATCTATGCATAATAAAAGAATTCGTGTGCACTCAGATGAAGTGAAAAAAGCGGCAAAAGATGCTTTATTACGCCGTCATGTAATGATTGAAGATATCGCAGAAATCGTTTTTACAATGCAGTCACCTTATAATGAGGGACTTACAATTGAGCACTGTATACAATCTGTAGAGCGCGTGTTAAATAAACGTGAAGTACAGCATGCAATATTAGTTGGAATCGAACTGGATGAATTAGCAGAAAAGAAACTACTTTCTGCCCCATTACAAGCAATTATTGAATCAGACGAAGGTTTATTTGGAGTAGACGAAACATTAGCGTTAGGTGCAGTATTTACGTATGGAAGCATCGCCGTTACGACATTTGGTCATTTAGATAAACAAAAAGTAGGGATCATTGAGAAATTAGACACGAAGGCAGGCGGCACTGTTAATACGTTTTTAGACGACCTAGTCGGAAGTATTGCCGCTAGTGCAGCATCCCGTTTAGCGCATCGTATGCGTGATTTAGAGGAAGAAGGCGAAACATTTGCGGATATTCCTCCTGACGATTTAGGACCATCATCAAAAACAAAGTCAGATAGTTAATTTTTTTGAAACTGAAAGGATTAGAAAATGAAGTTAAAAGATATAAAAACACTTATTACGAGTGGAACAATTATTTTAGCAGTCGGCTTATATTTAGTTTTTAGTGAGCCAAAAGATGAGGCAACTACTTTAACACCTGCACCAGAGGGAAATATCTCTATAGATGAGTCAAGAGATTACGTAATTACGCCTGAGTTTGCAATGGACAAAACAGGAAATGAATTAATAGACGTAAAATATCTATCGGCAAATGACGGAGATACATTCAGTATTGAATTGGATGGTAAAAAGGAGCGCGTACGATTGTTAATGATTGATACGCCAGAAATGAATTACGATAAAGGGGAGCCAATGCCCTACGCCGAAGAGGCAAAAAGCTTAACTATACAATTATTAAAGCAGGCAGAAACAGTACAACTGATATTTGATAAAGGACCTGAAACGGATAAATATGATCGTTTGTTAGCATATGTATTCGTAGATGGTGTGAGCTTGCATGAAATTTTGTTAAGTGAAGGATTAGCAGCTGTTCGTTATGTGAACAAGCCGAATGATACGCTTGAAAAGGAATTACTAGAAATTCAACAACTTGCTGAAAAAGAGAAATTAAATATTTGGGCACACGAAAACTATTTACAACGAGATGGCTTTCACCCAGAAAAAGTGAATAAGTAATCCTAAAAAAGGATATATCTACAAATAATGTAGCTATATCTTTTTTTGTTTTAATAAAAATCAACAAGAGTTTCTGACAAATTCATGAATCTTATTCAAAAATTGAAATGAAATAGTAAATTTTCTCGTGTTGACATTTGTGAATCTGAAAAATTTATGGCATGCTAGAGAATGGTAATGAGAAATGTTCTCTATTAGACAATTGAGAATTTGAAGGAAAGGGAGGGGACTGGCATGAAAAAATATCTCTTAACCGTATTGATTGCTATTTTAATTGTAGGCCTACAATTACCTGCAATTGGGAATGCGGCCATAGCTGACGGTACTTATAGCGTGAATTATCAAGTAAACAAGCCAGGTAGTAACTCTGCCTCAATGGCGAACGACTATTTTTTAAAGCCTGCAAAATTAACTGTTAATAACGGTAAAATGACAATGCAGCTAACAATTAAGAAAAGCGCATGGGTGACAGAATTTAATCCCCCAGGCGGTGCTAAGTTAATTAGTACAAATGAAGCTGCCGATCAGCGCGTTGTACAGTTTTCATTATCTAATGCAAATTTAGTAACAATCGGAATGAAAATTGATATTGATGATATAGATTATCATCATGCTTATAGTGTTGATTTCGTTTTTGATAGCAGTGCACTACCTCAAGCAAAACAAGAGGAACCAAAACAGGAGCCAAAACAAACGACGCCTGCAACAACATCACCAGCGACGAACGCAGGGTCAACAAATCAGTCGTCAGGAAGTAATACTTCTTCAAATACACCAGCAACATCAAAAGAAAAAGAACAAACTGGGTCATCAAATGAGCAGTCGAGTACTTCAACAGAAAATGATGATTCCTCTAAGTCAGAGGAGCAGGTTGCTTCTTCTGAAAACGAGCAAGCTGAACAATCTGAGGTAGTAGAAAATCCAGAGACGAGCGATAATTTACCAATCTTTGCTATGTTACTTTTCGCGGCGGCATTGATTGTATTTATTCGCACAAAAAAATCAAAAACTATTGGGTAATACGGGGAGGAAATTAGCAATGGCTAAACAATCAAAAGCAACAAAAGTAGTAATCGCTTCATTATTAGCGACTTCTGCCATCGTGCCAGCTATGGCGGTATCTGCTGAGGTAGGCGGTACAGTAACAAAATCTACAGATACAACTACAACTGCAGCAACTCAAACAATCGATTTTAAAGTAGAGGATGCAACAGGACATTTAGGAAATTATATTAAGGGTCCAGGTAAATTAGTCGAAATGAGCGGTAAAAAGTACATTGAAATTGCTGCATCTGACGCTCTTTTAGCAATGATTACTTCAGCGACGGTTGATGGGAAATCAATTATCATTGAACACAGTGGAAAAAAACATATTTATGTACCTGTTACTGAAGAATATGCACCTGTAACAATTGAATTAGAAGTTCTACTTATGGGTAACCCATTAAAATCTACAGCGACATTAACGCCAGATAAATCTACAATTACTGGTGGAGAAACAGAAACAAAGCCAGAAGAGCCAAAAGAAGAAAAGTTATTCACTCCTAAAGAATACAAGTCAGTTGCAAATGGTTCATACGATGTAAAATGGGATGCATACAAAGGGAATGTTGGTAATTACACTTCTATTACAGGACAACTATCTCCTAATGCAAAATTAGTAGTTAAAGAAGGTAAATATTTTGTTGAGATTTCTACGATTGCAAAATCGAATCATATGATCACTGCGATTACAGTAGAAGGTAAAGAAGCAGAAGTAATTTCAGGAACAGCTAATGAAGGAGATGTTCGTGTATTCAGCTTTGAAATCGATTCAATTGGTGACTTACATGCTGCTAAAATTGATTTGAATGTTGGTGGTGGCCGTATGATGTCACACGACTTTGGTTTTGCAATCGAAACAGCTAATCTTGTATTACCAGAAGTAGGTACAACTCCAGAAGTGAAGCCAGAAGAGCCAACAGCTACAACTGCACCAGTTTATGTATATAAAGATGGCACAAACGAATTATCAATTATGCATAACAAATATTTAGACGATGAAGTAACAATTACAGAAACTGCTGCAGGTTATGATGTAGATGTAACTTTCCCAGAAGGCCAACATTTAATCGACTTCAAAGTGGAAGGTGCTACAGTGGCATTAAAATCAGAAGAGGTTGAAGGGGCAAACACTGTAAAAATCTACACTGTATCAGTAGGTGATTTATCTACAATTTACAATGCTACAGCTGACTTAAAGGTAGTTGTAAATGGTGCAACTTTATATGAAACGAAGCATGCTTTACAATTACAGTTTGGCGGTAAGCAAAACCCATTCACTGATATTGTAAAAGATGGGCACTATGGTTACATTGTAAACTTATATTCTGCTGATATTTTCAAAGAAGCAGATAAGTTTAATCCGAAAGATCCATTAAAACGCTATCAATTTGCATTAATGTTAAATCGTGCTTTAGATTTAGATGTTCCAGCTACAACGAACTTCACTGATATCGCGAAGTTAGATGCAGAAACGCAAGATGCAGTAAAAGCATTAAACGCATACGGCATTATTAACGGTACAACTGCAACAACTTTTGGTGCTGGGGACGGCATTAAACGTCAACACGCTGCATTAATGATCTACCGTTTATTAGTGAAAAACGGTTATGAACCAACAGGTGCTACTGCAAACTTCACTGACTTACCAAAGGATGCTGAAGCAGTAAAAGCAATCGCAGAGTTAAACCACTTAGGTATTATGACTGGCTACCAAGGTAAAGTTACACCAAATGCTGTATTAACTCGCTCTCAAATGGCTAAAATTGTTAATAACTCATTAAACGTTCTTGAAGGTTTAAAATAAGTAGACTTTGAAGTGCAGGACTTTCGCGTAAGCGGGAGTCACTGCCTTTTTTCAAGAAAGGTAATTTAGAAGAGAACGATACGTTTATTAAGTTGAAGTAAAATTCCATCTCGAATGGATGAAATTTTACTTCAGTTTAATTCGCTTAAGGAGGAAGTATTATGAAAAAATGGCTTACAGGATTAGCGTTAAGTATTGCTGTTCTTACTGGCTGTGGTGATGATTCATCTGAAGCTGAAACACCTGCTAACAAGACAACAGGTGAACATACGTCAGCGACTGCACAGGAGGAAGAGCATCGTATTATAGCTGGGACGGTTGTCATTGCACAAATTTTAGACAGATTGAACTTAGATGCGATTGCGATTCCAGACACTGTAAAGGAATTACCATCTCGCTTTGATGACTTACCAAACATCGGGAATGCGATGGATCCGGATGCAGAAATTATAAAATCATTGAATCCGACCGAAGTATTGTCCGTATCCACGTTAGAGTACGATTTAAAGGATAAATTTGAACAATTAAAAATTCCAACTGATTTTGTCGATCTAACAGGTATTGAATCGATGATGGATGAAATATCTGTAATTGGCGAGCGTTATAATCGTGTTGAGGAAGCAAAAGCACTTAACGCAGAGCTGCAACAGCAAATTGAAGCAGTTGAAACGACAGCTAGTTCCAAGGAAAAACCACGTGTTTTAATTTTACTTGGTGTTCCAGGTAGTTATTTAGTAGCAACAGAAAATTCCTATGCAGGAGACTTAGTTCGTCTTGCTGGTGGCGAAAATGTAATGGCCGGACAAAAGGCGGAATATTTACCGTCAAATACGGAATATTTATATGAATCCAATCCAGATATTATTTTACGATTAGCACATGGAATGCCGGATGAAGTAATTAAAATGTTTGATGAGGAATTTGTAACGAACGATGTATGGAAGCACTTCAACGCAGTTAAAAATGGCGAGGTATATGATTTAGAAGAGGAATTATTCGGTACAACCGCTGCCTTAAATGTACCAGAAGCCTTAAATAAATTAGTTGAAATCTTCTATAATTAATAGGTAAAACTTCAATCAGTGGAAGTTCATCCCCGCTAAAGCGGGATGACAAACAACGAAAAACAAAATCTTGAGGGGGGATTGTTTTTCTGTTAAATCTACTGTAAGTAAAGGATGTTTGCTGTGACAAAAAAATTGATAAGCTTTGTGGCAATTACTATTTTACTATTCGTTACAATTGTCTATTCTGCTACAACAGGTAGTATTCAAATGTCATTTATGGACTTTTTAACGGGAATGTTTGATGCAAATAATGAGAAAATGGCTGCTATTAAAGATTTACGTTTTCCTCGAATTATAGTCGCACTGTTTGCAGGGGCGGCACTTTCGGTAGCAGGGGTATTACTGCAGGCGATTATGCGTAATCCATTAGCAGATGCTGGTTTTATTGGGATTTCAGCTGGTGCAGCATTTACAAAATTATTTATTGTGTCATTTGTTCCGACACTATTCTTCTTCTCACCATTCGCGGCATTTATTGGTGGGGCACTAGCATGCTTCTTCGTGTTCCTATTATCTTGGAAATCAGGTTTAAATCCATTGAAATTAATCCTAGTCGGGATTGCTATTAATGCAATGTTCTCGGGCTTAACAGAAGCGATGATTAGCTTCGGGGCATCAACGGCTGGTTCGATTACATCAATCTTAACATTAAAAACTTGGGATGATGTTTCACTCATTGCAATTTACGGTTCAATTGGGCTTATTTTATCATTTGTTTTATATGCATGGTGTAATGTGTTAGTACTTTCGGATAAAACAGCAAAAAGCATTGGTTTTAATGTTACTGGTGCACGTATTTTTATTGCTGTTGTTGCTGTTATGCTTGCGGCTTCTTCAGTGGTCGTAGCGGGAGTAATTTCATTTGTTGGTATTTTAGTGCCGCATATTGCACGCCGTTTAGTTGGTTATGATCATAAGGTGTTAATTCCTTTTACAGCACTTCTTGGTGCCTTTATCATCTTATTAGCGGATACGTTAGGACGTACAATGTTTGCGCCAATGGAAATCCCGGCCTCTACAATAATGGCAATTATCGGTGGACCGTTCTTAATATTTTTACTTAGAAAAGAGTGACAAATAAGATGGATATTAAACAAGTAGTTGTTTCACATGATGGGAAGACAAGCCATTTAAAGGGTGTTTCGACAATGATTCCAAAAGGTAAAATTACGACAATCATCGGACCAAATGGCTGTGGGAAATCGACGTTATTAAGTGTTATGTCCCGTAATAATAAGCCGCTAGAAGGACAGGTACATCTTGAAAATCGTGACTTAGTGGAATATAAACCGAAAGAATTTGCAAAGAAATTTGCTATTGTCTATCAGCAAAATGACATACCAAATGACTTGACTGTTGAAAAATTGGTCATGTATGGACGTATGCCTCATACTTCTTTTTTTAAAAAGAGTTCAACCGAAGACGAAGAAGCTGTGACATGGGCATTAACGTGTACAAACTTATTAAGTAAACGACAAAACAATTTATTAGCGCTTTCAGGTGGAGAGCGTCAGCGTGTATGGATCGCAATGGCATTGGCCCAAAAATCTGAAATGCTTTGTTTGGATGAACCAACAACCTATTTAGATATTTATTATCAGCTCGAACTTTTAGAGCTAGTGAAACAGTTAAATGAGCAGTTTGGTTTAACGATCGTAATGGTACTGCATGATATTAACCAGGCAATTCGCTATAGCAATCATATTATTTTAATGAAGGCTGGACAAATTATTGCAGAAGGTGCCCCACGGGATGTTATTACGAAGGAAGTTATAAAGGAAGTATATGGTGTACATTCAGTGTTTCACGAAGATGAGCAACTAGGGCTGTATATGATGCCATTAAGTATTTAAAATGAGAAAATGGCTAAGACTTTTTAGTGTTGTTGTGATGATCGTTTGCGCTATGCAGCTAATCCAATATGTGTGGAGTTATTGGCAAGTGAATGAAGGACTTGAAGAAGCTCAAAAAACGGTTCTAGAGAATGATATAACAGCTCTTCAACGACAAAATGATGAAATTATCGGGTGGTTATCATTAGAAAAGAGTAGACTAAATAATCCTGTACTCCAAACGACAAATAATGAATTTTATTTAACCCATAACTATTTGCGAGAAAAAAGTCGAGGGGGCAGCATTTTTGTAGATTTCCGAAATGAACGAATGAATGATCGCCATACCATTTTTTATGGGCATGTTTTGCGGAATGGAACAATGTTTGGCGAGCTTGCAAAGTTTGCTGATCAACAGTATGCGGATGAACATCCTGTATTTCATTTTGAAACAAATAATCGTAAGTATAAATTAGAAGTCTTTGCCGCCTATGAGACGACGACGGATTATTATTATATTGAAACAGATTTTACGGATGAATCCTATAAGCAATTTTTGCAGGAAATTTCTATTCGTTCTGTTATTCAAATGCCGGTTGATGTAACTGAAAATGATAAAATTGTGACGTTATCGACTTGCACAACATCGCAGGATGAAACAGAGCGCTTTGTCGTACACGCAAAAGTAATTGAACAATGAAGAGGTGAGAGGATGAAATATTCTAAAACGTTAATGGCCATTTTAGTAGCAACGAGTGTGCTAGCAGCCTGTGGACAAAAAGAAGAGGACACTGTAGAGCAACCTGAACAACATCAAGAAGTTGAGATTGAGGTTGCCATTGAGGCAGATAAATTTAAAGAATTTGTGTCATCGCAAATGGATGATTTTGTGACAGATACACAACTACTTGCATCACTCGTAAAGGAAGGGAAGCTTGAGGAAGCGCAAAAGCTATATCCGTTAGTAACGATGTATTATGAGCGAATGCAGCCAATTGCTTCAAATTTTGAAGAGTTGGATGTAGCGGTGAATGGGGTAATAACGAAAGGGAAAGAAAATGAAGTGACTGGATTTCAGCGATTAGCGTATGGCTTATTTACAGAAAAGCAAACGTCTGGATATGAGGAAATTGCATCGAAGTTAGCAAGTGATGTAAAGGCACTTCAAGAAGCGTTATCATCTTTAGATGTGACTAAAAATAATGTATTAGTATCAGCAAGTTTAATGTTTGATACAATGCTAAAAGATCGCTTGACAACATCAAGCATTGCTAATAACGAAGTATACGCTGTTAAGGCTCAAACAGAGGCTGCACAGGAAATCGTTAAAATTTTCATGCCGCGTGTTGAGGCAAATAGTGCTGCAAATGCAACAGAAAAATTAGCAATACTCGAAGAAGTAATCGCTTACTATGAAGTAGGAAAAGAAGATTATGTAAACTATAGCTTCTTTACAACGAAACAAAAAGAAGAGTTAAGTACAGCAATTAAAGATGCTCAGACAGCTTTAGAAAAAATGAATGATACATTGAAATAACTAATATAAGGGATTTGGTATAAGTAATGTTTTATACTAAATCCCTTTTTACATTGGCAGTATATTTTTTATTTTTAAAGGTTCTACAATATTTGTTGGTGTGTTCATACAAATTCACATAAAAAAAGCACAAAATCACACTTTTTTATATACTTGAATTGACTAGAAACAAGATATAGAAAGGTGATTTGTGCTCTATGAATTTTACCATGAACATCCCAGGATTAAAAGAAGTAATCATCAATGAAATGACGGAACAGAAGAATCTAATTGTTCTTCATGTTTCGATGCCTCAAAAAGAACATACTTGCCCAGATTGTGGTCAATTAACAGATAAAGTTCACGATTATCGTATTCAAAAAATCAAACATTTAAAGTGGTTTGAACGTTTAACCGTTCTCTTTTATAAAAGACGCCGTTACCGCTGTTCTTGTGGCAAAAGATTTAGTGAAGATTCCCCTTTTGTCGAGCGTTACCAACGCTTTTCAAAGGAATGGAATCAGGTTGTTCGTATTCGTTCGGTTAAAGCGAAAACTTTTAAAGAAGCAGCAGATGTACTTGGTACATCTTCATCAACAGTGATTCGACGCTTTAAACAGCTTGTTCATCAATTACCAGAAAAGGTACGTTTACCAAAAGCGATTGCGATCGATGAATTAAAGCAGATACAGATGCTGGAACTTATCAACTGATAATCGCAAACGCAGATACACATGAACCTATTGATATTTTGCCAAATCGTAGAAAAGAAACAATTAAACACTATCTTCAAGAAAATGGGGCAGATGTCGAAATCGTTGTGATGGATATGAATCCTAGCTTTAAAGCAGCAGTAAAGAAGGCTTTAAATCGTCCTGTTATTGTGGCTGACCGTTTTCATTACTGTCGCTATATTCATTGGGCTGTGGATGAAGTACGTCGGAAAGTCCAAATGAATGGAATTCTTATGACCGTAAAAAGGCGAAGCGAATGCGCTATGTCTTGCATAAGGATGAACACAAATTAACCGAAAAAGAACGTTGGTACTTAAATCGTTATATCAATATGTCCACTGAATTGAAGGAAGCACATGAATTAAAAGAACTTTATAAGAAGTGGCAACGAGAATCGAAAAAAGAAAGTGTATCAGAAGTGAAAGTGAAATTATATGACTTCTACCGAAAGGTTGAAGAAACAAAAAATCCAGCCTTTTTAAAAGCAATAAAAACGTTTAAGAACTGGCAAAAAGAAATTCTAAATAGCTATGCATTTGGTTATTCTAATGGATTTTTAGAAGGGATTAAAAATACCTCCAAAGTATTAAAAAGGAATGCCTATGGATTCCGTAAATTTGAACACTATAAAGCAAAGATATTACTAAATCATGTATATAAAAATGTAGGGATTCACCTTGGTTAATAGAGAGTTGATTGGAATGGAGGGCGGCAGACTCCAGCGGGAACAGCACGACGCCTGAGACTACAGGCTCAGGCCGTGCCCGCGGAAAGCGTCCGCCCGTAATGGAAATCAACGGACTATATTAGAAACAACAAAAAGAGGCAGTGCCAATTGAAGAATCAATATGACACTACCCCAACATTTGACTTAGAACCTTTTTAAAACGAGAAAACATATATTGGAGGAGCATCGTTCATAACATAGGAAATAAAAAATCAAATAAGCATAATTTAGAAAAAGTGCTTGTAATGACTCATGAAAATTGTGATTTATGCCATTTTATTAGTGAAGGCTTTTATGTCTTACATACGTCGTTGCCAATTGTGTTAAATCCATATAGGAGTATTTTTCTATTGTAGCTATTGTGTCTTCATTAAAAGATAATATGAGTACTTCCGTATTTTTATTTTTTACAAGCATATGCCATTTAATAGTGAAATCATGAATTGTTTTAACTTGTTGAATAGGTATTAATAAATTGTAGCTATCTTTTAGTAAAGTATCTTCTGAAATAAATTCATTTGCTTGTAAATATAGTACAACATCAAAGCCCTTCTTATTTTGAGAAAGATCTATATTTAAAATTACATTTTCTAGTAACTGATTGAGTACAATATCTGAAATGGTTGTCATCGTTTGAACTTCCATTTGCTCAGATGTCATATGTGTTTCTTTAATTTCCTTTTTTTCATTGGAATTAATGGTTTTAATAATAAATTGAACTGAGACAATACTAATAAAAATAGTAAATAAAATGAGCAGTACTTTTAGTAATTTATTCAAATTGAGGTTAACCTCCTTCTAGGTTGAATTATGTTCTCAATAAATTACTAAGACATTGACTAAAAAACAAAAAGGACCGCCAATTGAGACAGTCCTTAATAAGTTAAGTATTTTGTTCATCATTATGAAGAGTAGCTGCAAATTCGTCGAAGTATAAAAATGATTCATCCTCTAATTGTTGTAACTTTTGTTCATTAAGTCCAATTGATAATGGTCCAGAAAAAATTTCTCCCCACCAAGTTTCAGTTGTAATCATTAATATAGCCCCCTTGTACGATTTTAATGCTTGACTAATTTCTTTGAATTCTTGTTAATAATTGATTTCCCATACTTTTAAATTTGTAAACGTATTAATTGCGTTGATCACTTTTGAAAAAGGGTCCTCCTTTCAAGCAGGAATTCGCTAGAAAAAAGTAGTAGTTAATACTATAGTTAATATGTGTGAACGGTTATAATTTATGCATAGTTTTTCTAAGAAAGGATGAGAAAAATGAATTTTACTGCACAAGAACTAGATCAAATGATTGAATCTCAGCGCTCATTTTATTTTACTGGCGCAACTAAAGATATAGAATTTCGTAAGCAACAGCTCGTGTTATTAAAAGAAACGATAAAAAAATATGAAGCACAAGTGATAGAGGCACTTGCATTGGATTTAAGAAAAAGCGAATTTGAAGCCTACTCAAATGAGATAGGAATTGTATATGATAGCATTTCTTATTTTTTAAAAAATTTAGATGAGTGGATGAAGCCACAGTCTATAAAAACACCATTACATTTCCAACCTGCAAAAAGCTTTATTGTACGTGAACCATATGGTGTTACATGTATTATTGGACCATTTAATTATCCGTTTCAATTAGTTATTGAACCGCTGATTGGGGCGATTATCGGCGGAAATACAGCAATTATTAAACCATCTGAGTCCGCTGTGCATACGGCTATTATGATAAAAAAAATAATTGAAGAAACTTTCCCTGCAAATTATGTACGTGTTGTTGAAGGAGAAAAAGATGAAGTAACAGCATTAATTCATGCACCATTTGATTATATTTTCTTTACAGGAAGTGTTGCAGTAGGGAAGGTAGTCGCAAAGGCAGCGGCTGAGCGTTTAACACCGATTACATTAGAACTTGGTGGAAAAAGTCCAGTAATCGTTGACCAAACAGCTAATTTAGATGTGGCGGCAAAACGAATTGCATGGGGGAAATTTAATAATACAGGCCAAACTTGTGTAGCGCCAGATTATGTATTAGTACATGAGTCAGTAGCGAAGAAATTTAGCAAAATCATGAAAAAGACGATTCGTGAGTTTTTTGGTGTAGATGCACAGAAAAGCGCGGATTATGGGCGCATTATTAATGAACGGCAATTTGATCGCTTACAAAAATTGATTGATCAAGAACGCCAAACAGTAACATTTGGTGGAAGCACAGACCGTGAGGATTTATATATTGAGCCGACGATCTTAGAAAATATAACATGGAATAGTCCGTCAATGGAAGATGAGTTGTTCGGTCCAATTTTACCAATCTTGACATTCAAGGAGTTGCCTCAAGCTATTCATGAAATTCGTAAATTACCAAAACCATTAAGTGCCTACTTATTTTCAGAAAATGAAAAAGCAATTGCTTATTTCTTGCAAGAACTACCATTCGGTGGTGGGTGCATAAATGATGTAATAACACATGTGGGCAATACGTATTTACCATTTGGAGGGGTAGGACCATCGGGTGTGAATTCGTATCATGGGAAAGCAAGTTTTGAGAATTTTACCCACGCGAAATCGATTATGCAACGTTCAAATAAGCTAGCAAATAGTTTATTGTATCCGCCATATAAGCAGAAGGTGAAGTTAGTTCGAACAATTATGAAATAAAAAACTGGAATATTAATAAGAGAGTAGAGGGGAGTCAATTTCTTCTATCGTAAAAGAGGGAATGACAAAGCTCAGCTCAAAAATAAAAGCATTTCAAATTTTACAATGTGTAAATTTGAAATGCTCTTTTTATACTACGTCGAAGCCTAAAGGTCACAAATGTTAAGCTGTTGTTAAACTATTTCGTTTAGACCTCATGTAATCGTAACTTAAAATTAAACCTACAATTATAATTCCAATAATATCTGTGTAGGCTTCAGGAATAATTAAACAAAGTGCCCCTGCACCTAAAATGATTCTTAAGATCCAATTTAACTTAGATTTAAAGAAACCTTCAGCAGCAGCACTTAACGCTATGATACCAATGATTGCAGTAATTGTAATCATAATAATTGAAGAGATCGGTGCCATTGGGAACTCTTTTGCATTTACAGCAATGTTCGTTGTATCTATCATGAGCATAGCAGGATTATAAACAAATAGGTAAGGAATAATGAATCCTGCTAAAGCTAATTTTAAAGCAGCAAAGCCTGTTTTCATTGGATCTCCACCTGCGATACCAGCACCAGCAAATGCTGCAAGTGCTACTGGAGGCGTGATATTAGCAAAAATCCCGAAATAGAATACAAACATATGAGCTACCAGGATTGGGACACCAAATTCAGCTAAAGCTGGGGCAGCCATAGTTGCCGTAATAATATAAGCAGGGATTGAAGGTAGCCCCATACCTAAAATCATTGAAGCAATCATCGTAAAGAATAACGTTAAGAATAAAGATCCAGCACCTAAGCTTGCGATGGATGAAGTCATAACGTTACCAAATGAAGTCAAGCTTACAACGCCTATAATAATCCCTACAACCGCACAGGCAACCATTACCGATAAAGATTGGCGCGCCCCACTATCAAATGCAGCTAAAATATCTTTGAATCCCATACGTGTTTCTTTGCGAAGTGCAGCAACTATTACTGTTGCAACGATTGTATAAAATGCAGTTTGACCAATAGGTACACCAGCATATAAAAGATACACTAAAAACGCTATTGGAAATAACAAATGTCCACGGGCTTTTAGTACTTCTTTTACGGCAGGTAAATCTGCTTTCGGGATACCACGTAAGTTATCACGGCCTGCTCGGAAGTGTACTTGCATAATAACGCCTAAGAAATAAAGTACAGCGGGAATTAGTGCAGCAAGAGCGATTGTACCATACGCAACGCCAGTCGTTTCAGCCATAATAAATGCTGCGGCACCCATAATTGGTGGGAGAATTTGCCCGCCAATGGAAGCCGATGCCTCAACTGCGCCCGCAAAATTTTTAGAATAACCAACCTTTTTCATTAATGGAATTGTAAAGGCACCAGTACCGACAACATTGGCAACTGCAGCACCATTAATACTTCCCATAAAACCACTTGAAATAACAGATACTTTTGCAGGACCACCTTGACTATGACCAGCTAAAGCAAGCGCTAAATCGTTAAACAATTGACCCATACCTGACTTAGCTAAAAAAGCACCGAATAAAATAAATAGGAAAATAAATTGTACAGAAGAGCCAATTGCTGTAGAGAAAAGTCCTTCTGTTTTTAAATACATTTGACCAAAAATATCTCCTAAATCATATTGTCGGGTCATCATTTGTCTAGGAACCCATGATAAATGACTTATGAAAGGATATGCTAAGAATACTAGTGCTAAGATAGGTAATATCCAACCTGTTACACGTCTAGCAGCCTCTAATACAAGTATTACTGTTAAAATAGAGAATAATATATCGGTTGTATTTGGAATACCACCACGTTCAGTCATAATTGCTTCATACTGAACAATTAAATAACCAGAAGATGCAAACGCTAAGATGAAAAGGAACCAATCATATATAGCGACCTTTGTTCGATCTTGCTTTTTGAATGTTGGATAGATTAAGAAAATTAACGCTAAACCAATTGACACATGCAAAGACCTTTGCTGCAAAGCTGGAAGTGGATTAAACGTTACGTATAAGTGGTATAAAGAATAAAAAATAGCAACAATAGAAATAAATAATAAAACTTTTTTGTTAACTATTTTTCTTACATTTGATTCAGTATCAAATTTTTCTAGTATTTCTTGTTGTTGTTCCTCTGATAATGCTTGCGCTTCAATCTTACTTGTTTCTTTAGTCAAATTTTTCACCTCTTAAATATTGCCATAGTGTTACTTTTTGAACACTAATGGACACATTCGTATAATTTTCAACGATTTTACTTAAATCAATTGAATGGTTATTTGAATAAATCGTTGTTTTAATATTGTCTGATACAATCATATTAACTTCTTCTATAAATTCATTAATTGCATAATGTATGTAACCATCATTTGTTTCAATTAACGTTCCAGAATTTGGTGTACCCGCTCCGTATGTTTTAAAGTAAGTCTCTTTTAAAATGAGCTGATGGTTTTCAATAGCATATTCTTCATACCAAGGCTCTTTTTCAACGGAATGAATCCAACCTAGTGTAAAGTCACTCGTAATGAAAAGATGTCCTTGTTCATGTTCGACAAGGACAACTTCTTTTCGTATAAGAAATAGTAGTGATAGCAATACAAAGAGTATGCTTATCGACCAATAAATCTTATTGCTCATCGTAGAATTTTTGTGCTCCAGGATGGACTGGGGCTACCATCCCCTTTTGTGCACCTTCTAGAGAGATTTCTGCTGCAGCTTGATGAGAAGTCGTTAATTTCTCTAAACTATCAAAGAAAGTTTTTGTTAATTTATATACATCATCTTCACTTAATTCAGAAGAAACGACTAAAGCATTCATAATTGCTGCGGTTGGAATTGCCTCTGCATTTCCGTAAGTATTAGCTGGGATTTCCATTGAGATAAAGTACGGTTGATCTTTTGCAATTTCCTCAATTTTTGCAGGATCTACAGAAACTAAAGATAAATCAATGCTATTTGCTAATTCTAATACACTTGAGTTGGGTAAACCTGAAGTTAAGAAGGCAGCATCAATTGCACCTGATTTTAATCCATCAGCAGCTTCAGCATAGCCCAAGTAATCCACTTTAATATCGTCGTATGTAATACCATGCCCATTTAATAGATTACGTGCATTTACTTCAACGCCTGAATTTTGATCTCCAACAGCTACTCGCTTACCTTTTAAATCTTCTAACGTTTTGATTCCTGAATTTTTGGTAGTTACAATTTGAACAAAGTTAGGATATAGAGATGCGACTTGTTGTACTGAATCAATTTTCCCGCTAAAATTACCAGTACCTGTAACGGCCTCCGTTAAAACATCACTCATTACGAATGCCATTTCTACTTTGCCTTCTTTAATTAAATTGATATTTTCAACTGATGCACCAGTCGCCTGTGGCTTAGAGTTTACATCATAAATAGAAGAGTACTCATTTGCCAACGTTGTACCAATAATGTTGTATGGACCAGAAGAACCACCAGTGGCAATTGTCACAATATTCGCAGATAAAGCGCTTTCAGAATTTCCGTCAGTAGAAGATGAATTGTCATCACCACATGCAGCTAATATTGCCCCTGTTAATAATAAGCTTGAAATTATTCCATATTTTTTGATTTTCATAATAATCCCCTCCGAAGTAAATTATAAACATAAAGTAATAATAAACACAATATTTATAATTATATTAATTTTTTGATAAAAGAAGTCGCGTTAAATATATGTAAAATTATTGATATGTAACATAATCGCTTTTGCATGCAACTATTATAATACAAAGGGAAACTGTTATGGTACAACTTTAGCAAACTTGAATTATTTTGTATGTAGTAGATGCTAATATTGAAGAGATTCTCTGATAATAATAGAAAATATATATTTATTGTAGAATTTTTTGTAATGTAGAGTTTACACTAAGGAAGTGTGATAAAAAATTGGAAGTGCATGGAATAAAAGAAGCTACCGTCTGCAAAATACAGACAGCAGCTCCAAAAAGTTACCTAGGCTTTATTGAAAGCTCTTTTACAAAGGGGACTTATTTTATGTTACTTTCGGAATTATTTGGATTTTCTCTGTATCGTTCTAAAAGCTCATCATTTTCCATAATAAAAGGCTTAGCAGTTGGCTGGTTCCAAGAAATATCGTACTTATTCATTAAATAACCATTTAATTCAATACGACTATCAAACTTTACTGCTTGATATGGCTCAATGATAGCTTTTCAAGGAATAAAAGTTTCCCATCTTCACTTTGAATTAAGACACCCATATGACCGATAAATAGATAACCTTCCTCATCGTGGAAGAAAACAGAAATAAGTGAACTCTTATCTTAATTTAAAAAAGTTTATATCTTTACTTTCCCAGTATTCTTTTACCTTTTTAATATGTACGGAGACATCTTTTGTATTTTTTGTTGGGATAAAAGAAAATAATGTTTTAAATTCTTCTTGTACGACTTCGTTAAAAAGCTTTTCAGGACCATATTCCATTGCATTCTCATCAAAAATTAACCAACTGGAATTTTTCGTGTTAAGTTTACCAATAGAAATTGAATCTTTCATTAAGTCATAGGAAGTAATTCTACAATTATAACCGAGAAATTCTGGATTTTTAGTTTCCCACAAATGCGGCGAATGATTTTGGTAGGCATGATCTAAGTTAAAATAATTTTAAAAAGCTGCTGTCTGCAAATTACAGACAGCAGCTTCAACTAGTTGCTTAGGCTATTTTAGAGTAACTCACGATGGGATTTGTCTAAATAAACTAATTATTTTCGACAGGGAAGCTAATTAAAACTTCTGTTCCAATCTCTTCTATACTAGTAATTGTGATTTTTCCATTATGATCTACGATAATCTTTTTAATAATCATCATTCCAAGACCTGCTCCTTTTGTTTTTGTTGTATAAAACGGTTCAAATACTCGTTCTAAAACATTAGGGGGAATGCCACAACCATTATCTTCTATCGCAATAAATATTTCTTTTTCGTCACTGCTTAATTTCATATTAATCGTTATCGTCCCGTCTTCACCTATTGCTTCAATCGCGTTTTTTATTAAATTAATAAAAACTTGCTTAATTTGATTTTCATTGCCTATGATGAAAAGTTTTTGAATAGTATTGACGACCTCTAACTCGATTGATTTTTGCTGTAACTCAAATTGGAAGAATTGCACAATTTCAGTAATCGTTTCTCCTAACGAGATCGGAACTAATTGTTTAAGTTGCGGGCGAGATAATACAAGGAATTCAGATAAAATTAAATCAATTCGTTCCGTTTCTTTTTGAATAAGCTTTGTATACTCATAGTACGGAGAATTAGGATCTTCATTCATCATTTGTACAAATCCAGAGATGACCGTCATTGGATTACGAATTTCATGGGCAACACCAGCTGCAAGTTCACCTACGAGCTTTAATTTTTCAGACTGTAAAATTAAACTTTCATTTTCTTTAATGTATGAAATATCTCGTGAAATTGCTGAGACACCAATCATTTCACCATGTGGATTCCAAAGAGGTGATAATGAAATTTGTGCGTGAAAAAGCGTCCCGTCTTTTCGCATATCATGTGTTTCGAATAAATGGTAGCTATGTCCCTTTTTTAAGTTTTCTGTACGTTCTATCGCACTGTCCATGTTTTCAGGAGGAATTAATGGCAATGAATGACCTAAAGCTTCTTCTTTTGTCCAACCATATAACTTTTCAAAGGCAGGATTTACTGCAATAACACGATTTTCTAAGTCAAATACAGCAATGGAATCTTCTGCTTGCTCAAAAAATAAACGTAAATAAGCTTCTTCCGAAGTTAAGTTGTATTCTCGATCTAACGTTGCTTTTTCAACTTTGTTCCAGATTAGTTTTACATAAAATGTTTGAAGTAAACTAATAATACAAACAATTAATAAAAAAAATAGATAATAATTTCCACTTTGTTCTATTGGTTTAAATGGAATGGGCGAGAGTCTATAGACGATGAATATTTCCACTAATACGGCCAGTATATTTAAGACATTAATACGCATTGAGCGATAAAGTGCTAGTAACGCAATCATATAAATAAACACATAGATTGTAATATAATTCGAACTTTGCAAATTCATTAATATAACCAAAAAGTGCCAATTAATGATAAGCGTTGCTTGGAATACTTTTGGATGTATTGATAATTTATACATAAATAAGATGATGATGATGATTATTACTACACAATAGATTAAATTGTATTTAGAGTAATAAAATAGATCTGAAACAATGGTAATGATATGAATGCTTACGGTGAGTACAAAAGTAACGGCTATTAAAATATTGCGTTTTTGTAAAATATCAGGTTCTTGCATGATATACCTCTCAAAGTATTATTACTATTATCATACAGTAATTCACTGTGTCGATAAATGACGATTTTTGATAAAATAGAGTTATTCAAAAAATGAATGAGAAAGTTTTGTTTTGAAAAGGCTTTCATAGAGAAAATAAAATGTTTTTCTAATAATGTCATACTGAAACGATGGAAATTTCGAATCATGAGCAGTATGATGAATAGTAATAGATAAAGTGAACTTGTAGTACATGAAATATTTGCATTAGCAAGTACATTGCAGTTGGGGGAACGAATTATGTATGCAGAAGAGTTATTTAGTACACTTATGCAAAAAAAAGTGGTAGGACAATTACCAAAATTAATTAAAGATATCGCAATCGATTCTAGAAGTGTACAACCGAGCAGCCTATTTATTTGCTTAAGAGGGTATACAGTAGATGGACATGATTACGCACAAAATGCAGTAGATGCAGGTGCTACAGTAGTCGTAACGGAGCGTCAATTAGAGCTTCAAGGAAATGTTGCTCAAGTTATTGTGAAAAACACAAATCGTACGCTTGGAATTTTAGCAGCCAAGTTTTTTGATTATCCTTCAAAGGATCTTACTATGATTGGTGTAACAGGTACAAACGGTAAAACGAGTGTATCAGGGATTATTCATAATATTTTAATTGGTCTTGGAGAAAAATCTGCATTATCAGGAACAATTGGGTTTAATTTAAATGGTGTTTTATATGAATCAGCAAATACGACAAGTGACGCATTAAATACACAGCAAATGATTTTCCGTGCAAAAATGGAAGGCTGCCGTGCAATGGTGATGGAAGTCTCATCTCATGGTTTAGCATTAGGTCGTTTAGCAGGTGTAGACTATGATGTCGCAATTTTTACGAATTTAACGCATGATCATCTTGATTTCCATGGGACAATGGAAGATTATGGACAGGCGAAAGGACTGCTGTTCTCTCAACTTGGTCAAGATTTAGAGAAAAATAAACATGTTGTTTTAAATGCCGATGATCCATGGTCCAAAAAATATGCGGAAATGACACCATTCCCGATTTGGACATATGGGTTGAAAAATGATGCCATTTTCCGTGCAGAAAATTGCCGATTTGAAAATGGAATGACCCATTTTGATATGGCCACACCAGAAGGAACCTTCCCAGTAACAATGCATTTACTTGGTGAATTTAATATTTATAACGTACTTGCTGCAACCGCAATGTTTTATGCACGTAGTTTCCCATTAGAGGCAATCATTGAGCAAATTGAAATGTTGCTACCTGTAAAAGGTCGTATGGAAAAGGTAGAAACAGATTTACCAATTCAAATTTTTATTGATTATGCACATACGCCAGATGCCATTGAAAAAGCAATTAATGCCGCATTACCATATAAGAAGCCTGAAAATAAATTAATTTTCTTAGTCGGAACAGGCGGGGGGCGTGATAAATCAAAACGTCCGACGATGGCTGAAAAAGCTTCAGTAGCGGATTATGTTGTTTTAACGACAGATGACCCACGCTACGAGGAGTTTGATAGCATTACTGGAGATTTAGCAAAAGGTATGCTGCATAAAAATTATGCATGCATCGGAGATCGTGCAGAAGCGGTTCGACATGCTGTAAGTGTGGCAAACCCAGGAGATATTATTATTTTTGCTGGTAAAGGACATGAGGATTATCAAATTATTGAAAATACAAAATACCCACATAGTGATGCAAAAATTGCTATTGAAGCTGGGAAGTTAAAGTTTGTATAATTGAATCATTAATTTCAAATCCACTGTTAGAGCGAATCACGCATGACAGTGGTTTTTATTTATTGAGAGGGAGGAGTTAGACTTAGTGATACGTTCTTTTTTAATCAGTATGCTTTTGTATTGTCTTATTTGCCTTCCTTTTTATTTGTTATTACGTGTATTGTATATGAGAAATAAGAAGAAAAATTGGCCTCGTGAAATGGTTATGCTACTATTTTTTCTCTATTGTGTCAGCATATTTTCGCAAACAATTATCCCCAATTTTTATATCACAGAAGGCCATATTATTTTTGATACTTCGTCTGCCTATTTAAGAAGTAACTTTACTCCGTTACGAACAATTCATCTATATTATGATCAATTAAGCGGACCATTGGCCTCGGTTGCATTTTACAATTTAGCAGGAAATATTGTGTTATTTATTCCGTTTGGTTTCTTTATACCACTATTATGGTCGAAGTTTAGAGGATGGGTCCAAATTCACGTGTTCGCTTTTTTAATTCCACTCTTTATTGAATGCACGCAATATTTTATTGGACGTAGCATAGATGTAGATGATGTATTATTAAACGCGATTGCCATTGTCATTGGTTTTATTTTCTACAAGATATTAAGACACCCGCGTATTTTAAATAGCAATGAGTAAAAAAGGTTGTAACAGAGTATCGATGTCTTTTAAAATAAGAAAGTATGAAAAAAGGAGACGAACTAAAAATGACTTTAGAACAAGATATATTATCACGTCGTACCTTTGCTATCATCTCTCACCCGGATGCTGGTAAAACGACGATTACAGAAAAATTACTATTATTCGGTGGTGCGATACGTGACGCAGGTACCGTTAAAGGAAAGAAAACAGGGAAGTTCGCTACATCTGACTGGATGGAAATCGAAAAACAACGCGGAATCTCTGTAACATCATCTGTTATGCAATTTGATTATTCAGGTTGTCGTGTAAACATTTTAGATACGCCTGGACACCAAGACTTCTCAGAGGATACGTACCGTACATTAATGGCGGTAGACTCTGCTGTCATGGTCGTTGATGCTGCCAAAGGGATTGAGGCACAAACGTTAAAGCTATTTAAAGTATGTAAAATGCGTGGTATTCCTATTTTTACATTTATTAACAAATTGGATCGTCAAGGGAAAGAACCATTAGAGCTAATTGAAGAATTAGAAGAGGTTCTTGGTATTTCAGCTTATCCAATGAACTGGCCAATCGGTATGGGAAAAGAATTTTTAGGGATTTATGACCGCTACAACAAGCGAATTGAACAGTTCCGTACGGGGGAAGATGAGCGTTATTTACCACTAGATGAAGAAGGTGGCTTAGCAATCGACCACCCGATGAAGGTCACTTCTTACTATACACAAGCAATGGATGATATCGAGTTGTTAAATGAAGCAGGAAATGCCTATTCGGAAGAAAAAATTCGCCGAGGTGAATTAACACCTGTCTTCTTCGGTTCAGCTTTAACAAATTTCGGTGTTCAAACATTCCTTGACACATATTTAAAATTTGCACCTGTACCACAACCTCGTATTACAGAGGATGAGCAATTTATAGATCCAGTAGAGTTTCCAGAGTTTTCGGGTTTCATTTTCAAAATTCAAGCGAACATGAACCCAGCGCACCGTGACCGTATTGCCTTTGTACGTATTGTATCTGGTCAATTTGATCGCGGAATGAATATGACATTAGCTCGTACAGGGAAGTCATTTAAAGTATCTCAATCGACACAATTTTTAGCAGATGACCGTGAAACAGTGAATACAGCCGTTGCGGGAGATATTATCGGTTTATATGATTCAGGCACGTACCAAATTGGTGATACACTTGTTGGTGGTAAAAAAACATTCACCTTTGAAAAGCTACCACAATTCACACCAGAACTTTTCATGCGTGTATCTGCGAAAAACGTAATGAAAGGGAAGCAATTCCAAAAAGGTGTCCTTCAATTAGTACAAGAAGGGGCCATTCAATACTTCAAAACGTTACACACAGAAGAAGTGATACTTGGTGCCGTTGGTCAATTACAATTCGAAGTGTTCCAGCACCGTATGAACAATGAATATAATGTTGAAGTGAAAATGGAACCAATTGGTAGTAAAATTGCCCGTTGGATCGAAAATGAAGAAGAAGTGAAAGATTCTATGCATTCACAACGTTCAATGCTAGTAAAAGACCGCTTTGATAATAAAGTATTTTTATTTGAAAACGAATTTGCAACGCGTTGGTTCTCAGAGAAAAATGAACATATAAAATTATATAGCTTACTGTAAGTAAGGGGAAAAACCGTTGGGCAAACACATATTGCTCAACGGTTTTTTTCTATTATAAACAAACGATCATATTCCTTTTCTCCTTGTTCATATGTCCGTTCAGCAAATTGGATGTTGCCATCTTGCTGAAAAAGAATAGCAGTTGAACAACGCGTACCGTAATTTCCCATTTTAATAAATTGAGGAGACAATAAGCGTTCTAAATGGATACCTACACCAGTATCTGGTAATTTATTATCAGAAGCAATTGTCTTATTTGTTAAAAGTGACAATAAATTTTCAATCTGAAGGGGTTGTTTCACTTTTAAAACTTCAGTCAAATCATCTTTTCCTAATCGTGTTTTTGGCCAATTAGAATTTAATGTAGCATTACTTAAACTATGTACACCGGCTTCAATAATCGTATAGTCATCAAAAATATTGTTAAAATGATACATTTTATGACCATCATATAGAAGTACATTGTAGCCACCATAGTCATCCTTTGTGTTACGTAAATGCGCAATGAATGCTTCGATGCTAACAGGCTGCTCTAAAAATTGACGTACAATATCGCCACGTGAATAAAGACCGCTTTCTGGTAATCGTGGATCACGATAATTCGTAATCGCGGCAAATCGATTTTTTGAAGAGACACCCAGCCAGCTCCCCCCCTGTAATAAATCTCGTCCGGCTAGTATTTCAGGAGCATCTGCCCAAAATTGAGCAGGCGCAGTCGGACGATCATAAAATTCATCTCGATTAGCAATAACGATAAGGGGATATTCAGGATGCATTTGGAATGCAAATGTTATTAAACACATATAAATTCCTCCATATTAACTTTAATTTGTTGATGTAGTTAATTCTAAGATGAAGCCTGTAGTTACTGATAGGCAAAAAGGAAAAATAAACGCTATACATGAATTGTAATGAGAATAATCAGAAATAGAAAGGATTTTAAATCCATGAATATTAGTAAATTTTCAATTAAACGACCGGTATTCACAATTGTATCGATGTTGTTCGTTTTAATCTTAGGCATTGTGTCACTTTTTAAAATACCAGTCACATTAATTCCTGATTTAAATCCACCAATTGGGGTCGTTGTAACGAGCTATCCAGGAGCAAGTCCAACAGAGGTAAATGAAAAGGTGACAAAGCCATTAGAATCGACACTTGCTACGTTACCAGGCATTAAAAAGATACAGGCAACGTCCCTTGAAAGCTCCAATTTAATTGTTCTAGAATTTGATTGGTCTACCGATATGGATAAAGTCCAAAATGATGTATTGCAGCGAATAGATATGGTTCCCTTACCCGAGGATGCTGGCCGACCAACCTTTTTAAAATTTGATCCGTCTCAGTTTCCTGTTATTCAACTTGCCCTCGCTGCTAATCAGGAAAACGTTGATGTTCGTGAAATTGCTGAATCATTAGAGCAAGAATTACAACGAACAGAAGGGGTAGCCAGTGTAACGGTGTCAGGAAAAATAGTAGAAGAAGTACAAATTGAATTAGACCCTCAAAAATTAGAGCAAAATAGTTTAATACAAGCCGATGTCATTCAAATGGTTCAGGCAAGTAATATTTCGTTACCTGGATCAGAAATTAATACAAACGAAGGTCAATTATTAACAACAAGAGTAGTGAGTCTATTTACTTCACCTGAACAAATTTCCGAACTAGTACTTTCTGTTAATCCGTTAACTGGCCAAGCATTAAAAGTAAGTGACATTGCAACAGTCGAACGAAAAGAGCAACAATCAAATACAATTACGCGAGCGAATGATCAACCTGCAGTGTTAATTTCTGTATTACAAGAATCTGGCGCAAATACGGCAAGTGTGTCCGAAACATTTCAACAGGAGCTCGAGCAACTTTTAACGGATCCACAATATGAAGGTGTAGAGGCGACAATTTTATTTGATCAAGGAAATTATGTAAGACTTGCGATTAGTAATATTAGTTCTTCATTAATCTTTGGTGGGCTGTTTGCCATGCTTGTACTATTCTTCTTTTTATCAGGTGTAAAAAGTCCACTCATTATCGGAATTGCCATTCCATATTCGGTTATTGTTACATTTGTATTAATGTTTTTTGCGGACTTTTCGTTGAACATTATGACACTTGGCGCACTTGCATTAGGCATTGGTATGCTCGTCGATAACGCGATTGTTGTTATTGAAAATATTGAGCGTCATTTAGAGTTAGGAGAGTCTCCAACGGAAGCTGCCATCAGTGGAACAAAGGAAGTAGCGCTAGCAATTACCGCCTCTACGGTGACGACGATTGCCGTTTTCGTGCCAGTGCTGTTTATTAGTGGTTTGATCGGTAAAATTTTTACTGAGTTTGCATTAACGATTTCCTTTAGTTTAATTGCGTCACTTATAGTAGCGTTAACCGTTGTTCCAATGTTAGCAAGTCGATTATTAAAAACGAAAAAAGGAAATTTAATTGAAAAGCGGCAGCAATCATTACTATATAGTCGTTATACAAAAATGTTGAAGTGGACCCTTAAAAATCGTCTGATTGTAATAAGTGTGACGCTTATATTATTGGTGGCATCAGGGTTTACTTTATATAAAACGGGAACAGAATTTCTACCTGCAACGGATGAAGGGTTTGTAACTCTTTCTGTAAAATTACCACGTAGCGCTTCCGTTGTAAAAACCGAAGAAGTCGTAGCAGAAATAGAGCAAATGGCAGAGCAATTTGGCGAGGTAGATGTGGTCGTCAGTTTAATTGGAGGGAATCAGCAATCCCTTTCTCGGGGGACAAGTAGCCCTAACGAAGCAGAGGTATCAATTAAGTTAGTGCCGTTAGCAGACAGAGACCGTTCAATTTTTGACTTCGTTGAGAAATTGGAGCAGCAAGTGAAGGAGACGATTGGAGAGCGTGCAGAAGTTGACTTTTCATTATCCTCCTCTTCTGGTACCACACCGAATACATTATCTTTCCGAGCGACAGATAGTGATGAAGCCCGATTAAATGAAACAGTATCCATTATTCAAAAGCAGTTAACTAAAGTTGATTCAATTACAGAAGTAACAACTGATTTGGATACGACAAAAGAAGAAATTCAAATAGAAGTGAAGCGAGATACTGCACAGCAGTATGGAATGCTACCTGCACAAATTGCTCAAACAATTAATACGATGACAAGAGGCGCATTTACAACACAAATGATTGCCGAAGATGGAGAAGTCCTCGTTGTTTATACTGGTTTTGGACAGACTTATAAAAATAACATTGAGGCAATTAAGACAATGAAGCTGAGAACAAATGCAGGGGTTTTTGTGGAGCTACAGCAATTAGCAGATATTCAAATTAAACAAACCCAAACAGCAATACGTCGGTCAGATCAAGCAATGGCAGTGGCATTTTTCGTCAAATATAAAACAACAGAGTCATTAAGTGGTATATCCAAAAAGGTTGATGAGGTAATTGATCAAGCGAATATCCCAAGCTCTACGAAGATTATTTTTGGTGGTGACCGGGAGTTGTTTGATAGTGCCAAGCAAGACATGATATTGGCAATTCTTTTATCCGTAGTTCTAATTTATCTAGTAATGGCAGCTCAATTTGAATCATTTAAGCTACCGTTTGTTATGATTTTTAGTGTACCATTAATGGTTATTGGAGTGGCGATTTCATTGTTTATTACCAATACATTACTTGGTGTAACCGCTATAATCGGGATATTAATATTAGTAGGGATTGTTGTAAATAACGGAATTGTCTTAGTTGATTATATAAATCAAAAACGTCAGCAAGGATATGGGGTAAAGGATGCGATTTTAATTGGAACACAAGATAGGATACGACCAATTTTAATGACTGCTTTAACGACAATTCTTGGGCTAATTCCTCTCGCATTAGGAATTGGTGAGGGTACCGAAATGAATCAACCTATGGCTATTGTAGTTATAGGTGGCCTTGTTAGTTCAACTATATTGACATTATTCATCGTACCGTTAATTTATAGTTTTATTGAAAAAGAAAGGTAAAAATTTTTGAGATAGATGAAGTGATCGAAAGGTACTATCATAATCTAGTCCTCTAAAATAAGCGAGAAACTTGCCGGTTTTTGTTTGGCATTGTCAACAAAATAAGTATCAGTAATGTATTTTGAAAAAATTAGTAAAAATAAGAGAAGATTTGTTTGATTTTTTTCTATAATATCGTTAAACTAAATTTATAATTGAATTGAATATCCGATGACATTTTGTCAAAGGGGAGTAGCTATAAGGGATTTGGGAGTAGATTGTCGAAAAAAAGCAACTACTACACATACAATGAACTTACTTCACATTCGTCATTACATGGTTAGGAGCCATCGGGTGTGATAGCATATATGTATGCTTAGCAAGACCTTTGCCTATATTTTATAGGTAGAGGTCTTTTCTTTTTTGCCTTAATTGGATATTTTTTCAACTATAATATATATTTGCCCTCTAAATTGGGTAAACGGATATTTAAAGGAGGAATTACTCTTGGAAACGATTTTGTTAGAATACGCATGGGTCTTACTTGTGCTTGTGTTTCTTGAGGGGCTTTTAGCAGCGGATAATGCTGTTGTAATGGCTGTAATGGTAAAACATTTACCGAAGGAGCAACAGAAAAAAGCTTTATTTTATGGATTATTTGGAGCGTTCGTATTTCGTTTCATCGCGCTATTCCTTATTACGTTCTTAGCAAAATATTGGGAAATTCAGGCGTTAGGAGCAGCTTACTTATTATTCATCTCCATAAAACATTTATATGATAATCACTTTAAGAAAGAAGATGAAGAAGATGAAGTTAAAGCTAAAAAAGGCTCTGGCTTCTGGATGACTGTATTAAAGGTTGAGCTTGCGGATATCGCATTTGCGATTGACTCTATGCTTGCAGCAGTAGCGATTGCAATGACATTACCACATATTGGTGATTTTGATATCGGTGGTATTAATGCTGGTCCGTTCACTGTTATGTTCTTAGGTGGATTTGTCGGACTTGTTATTATGCGATTTGCTGCACAAATGTTTGTTAAATTATTAAATGATTACCCAACTTTAGAAACAGCGGCCTTTTTAATTGTAGGGTGGGTTGGGGTTAAGCTTGCGGTGTTAGCTTTAGGTCACGAAAATTTAGCGATCATCGATCCACACTTCCCACATTCTACAACATGGAAGATTATATTCTGGGTTGTATTATTAGGTTTAGCAATTGGCGGTTATGTCGTAAGTGTCTATAAAAATAAAAAGCAACAACAAAATTAAGTAGAAAGCTACGTTGCGAAGGAATTGCCATAGTATTGTGGCAGTTCCTTTTCTTTTGGAGCATAATTCATTATACTAGGAAAAAATGTAATGAATATTTAAGGGAGGCAATCTGATGCCTTTTAGACAATTAGCAACACGAAAAATCACACCTTTTCAAATTTTGCTTATCTTTTATTTCTTTGCGATATTAATTTCTTATTTACTTCTTCGCATTCCAGGGGTACATAAAGAAGGGGTAGAAGTTTCTCATTTAGACAGTCTATTTACGGCTGTCAGTGCTGTAAGTGTAACCGGTTTAACAACAGTAACTGTATCTGAAACTTATAGTGGATTAGGTTTAGCGGTGATTCTACTTATTTTGCAATTTGGAGCAATTGGAATTATGTCAATCGGTACGTTTTTATGGATGATTTTTGGGAAAAAAATAGGGATGCGTGAGCGTCAATTGATTATGATTGACCACAATCAATACAATTTATCTGGTGTAGTCGCATTGATTAAGCAAATTGCAACGCTATTAATACTAATCGAATCAATTGGTGCAATAATTTTAACCGTGCATTTTAAGCGCTATTTCGATACATGGGAAGATGCTGCAATTAATGGAGTTTTTGCTTCTATATCAGCTACTACCAATGGTGGCTTCGATATTACGGGGATGAGCCTATTGCCGTTTCATCATGATTATTTTATCCAATTCGTCTGTATGATTTTAATTTTTTTAGGGGCGATTGGTTTTCCTGTATTAATTGAAGTGAAGACGTATTTATTGAGAAAAGATCCAACATTCCGTTTTAGCTTATTTACTAAAATAACAACGTTAACTTATGGTGCATTATTTGCAGTAGGATCAATTGTTATTTTAATTATTGAAGTGTTTCAATCGTTTAGAGGAATGTCTTGGCATGAAGCTCTATTTTCTGCGATGTTTCACTCGGTTTCAACAAGATCAGCGGGTTTAACGACATATGATGTGACAACGTTTAGTGAAGCAACAAGTCTTTTTATGAGTGCACTCATGTTTATTGGGGCATCTCCAAGCTCTGTCGGTGGGGGAATACGAACGACGACTTTTGCCATCGTCATTTTATTTTTAATTGCATATTCCCAAGGACATTCAGATGTTCACATTTTTAAGCGAGAAATTCATTTAATTGACGTATTTCGTTCATTTGTTGTAGTAATTTTTGCGATTTTCATGGTGCTTGGTGCAACAATGATTTTACTAATTACAGAGCAACATGCAACAATGACACAAATCATTTTCGAAATAACCTCTGCCTTCGGAACATGTGGAATGTCGCTCGGCATTACTGGAAATTTATCTACTGTTGGTAAAGTTGTAATTATGGCACTTATGTTTATTGGACGAGTAGGGTTAATTTCATTCCTGTATTCGATTGGTGGAAGGGGTAATAAGAAGAAGTATCATTACCCTAAAGAGCGTATAATTATTGGGTAGATTTGAAAGAATGGCTTAAAACAAGGGGTTTGCAAAGGTTTATGAGGGGTTAAGAAGTCATTTGACCCCTTTTTGCCCCCTAAGCTCTATTTTTTGAGGTAATTTATAAATTTTTCGAGTGAATTTCGCTCGTGATTTTGTGTAACATGCAAATACGTATTTGCTGTAATGTTAATGTTTTTGTGACCCAATCTAGTGCTTACAGTTTTTATGTCGACCCCTGATTCGAGAGATAGGACAGCATGAGTATGTCTTAACAAATGGGTAGACTTTCTTTCTGGTATTCCAGCGTAACGTAAAAAGTTTTTCATCATATCTTGAGGTTTTGTATGATAAAATTCTTTACCTGTTTCATCTACCATTACATAATCTGATTTAATATAGTCTGCGATTTCCAATTCATTTTTTTCTTGCCAGTTTTTAAATTCAATCAATAGTTCAATTAATTCATCGTCTAGCAGTAATGTTCGATAAGAAGAGCTCGTTTTAGGTGGACCTAATCCATCGCGAGTACGTTGTCTATTAATTGTAAGGGTTTTTTCCTCGAAATCAATATCAATCCACATTAAGCCTAATAATTCACCACTTCTGATTCCAGTATTTATTAATAAGTGGACCATTACTTTTTTGAATATTACTTGAGACTCCATTACATCTAACAATCGTTTAGATTCATCAAGAGTTAAAAAAGTAATTTTGTCTTTTGTTTCATCTTTCTTTATAGAAATTGATCGTAATTTGTTTTTTTCGAGCTGGTCATGTTCGACTGCGCTATTAATAATGACCATCATTTCACCGTGTATACGATCCACTGTGTTTTTACTGTAATCTTTATCAAAAAGTAATTCGTTAATGAAAATTTGGTAATCTGCGCGAGTGATGTTTTTTAAATTATAACCACTAAAGCGCTCTAATAACTTTTTTTGTCCATTAGCCGCTGCGGTATTACTTGAGTCGCGCCGTTGTGATTCGTAAATGAGTTTATATTTTTGTACCCAATCCTCAAAAAGTATTTCACCTTTCCGAAATTCATCGATACCACCTTTAAATAACTTTTCCTCTACAAGTACAGATGCAGCTCTTGCGGCTGCTTTGGTCGAAAATCCACTTTTAGAAAGAGTCTTTTGCTTTCCAAGATCATTGTATTTTATTCTGTATTCCCATACATCTCCACGTTTTCGGAAGTATGCCACAATATCACCTCTTCTATAAAAATGAGAATATATGTTCTTTTTAATTTACAAAAAAAAGCTTTTTACATTTCAGTTCAACTAATTCGAGTGGCACATTATGTAATAAAGCTATATCTTGCATTGTCATTTGTTCGTTTTGGCATTTTAGCAAACTTTCGTCAGAAATGAGTAATTCGGCAGCGAATTGATTTGCTTCGCGTTCAATTTTGCTGACAGATAAAAATGTATCTCGACGCATGAGGGGAGTGTTCACCCTAGGGTGTAGCGATACGTGTCCCAACTCATGAGCGCATGTAGATTTTTTATCCTTATCATCCAAATTGCTATTAATAACGATATATTTGTTACGACGATCGTATTTGTAGTAACCGTTTATCTCTGGGTGTAAATTATGAAATACGACGTGTACATTTAAACATTTAGCTAACTGATATGGACAGTCAGTTTTATATCTCTCTTTTAACTGATTGGTTTTTTGTTTAATCCACATGCAATCACTTCACTTCACCATAATTTAGTTATTCTTCTTCGCGATATTTCTTAGGTGTGTATTTCTTGTTGATACGTTGCGTTTGTCTAAATAACAATTCCATTGATTCCAAAAGTGATTCTTTTGCCTCGTCACTCATTGGCTCACCGTCAAAGGCTAATCCGTAGGACGGGACGTACCCTGTCAACGGTCGACACACCGATGGGTATTGGTATATACGAGGCGCTGTAACTAATAGCGCGCCTGTTTGGTCGTCAATACCAATTCAACAAGTAAAGAAAAACGGATCTATCACAATTAACCTTGCAAACTTCGCAAGTGATTCTGATGGCAATGCACTTATTTTCAGCACAAATGATGTATTAGATCAGTCAAACGCTAAATTTGCTTTATCTGGTAACACATTGATAATCACAGGTAAGCAAATTGGCTCGGCAAGTATTTCTATAATAGTAAGCGACGGTACGGCGAATGCATCTACCACTATCACGGTAAATGTAGTCAATTCTGAACCAATAGTAACTATTACGTCACCATCAAATAACGGTACGCTTTATGAAAATGATGTATTCAATATTGCTGGTACTGCTTCAGACACAGACAACGGTAATACAGTAACTGTACGCTACCAAATCAATGCAACCACGGCACGTGCAATCAAAGCCTTTTTAAGTGATGGTTCAACGCTGGAATCCTTTAGTAAATCTCTAACGTTCAAAGGTGGAAGTCTTTACGATGGCACAACTTTAATTGCTGAAAACCTAGCTGATGGTGTAGCACATACGTTGAAAGTGTGGGCGACTGATGACCAAGGTGGTTCATCCACTATAAAAGAAATTCCTTTCTATGTAGTACCAAACAGAGCGCAATTATTAGCTGTCAATTCACCAGTCATTAACGGTGTGATAGATTCAGATAAATTCACAGTTAATGGTACATTTGAAGATTCAGATGGAAACACAACGACTGTATCCTATCGAATTAATGGTTCCACTAGTGTACAAATTGCTGAAGGTGTAAGTGGCCAGTTTGAATTTGAAGTGTCATTTGGTCAGTTAATAATCGGTGAAAATCATATAGTAATTGAAGCCGTGGATAGTTATGGTGCTAAAGTAAGCAAAACACAAAAATTAAATAAGGTTGCAGTCGAAACGCCATTATTAAAGTCTACTGCTCGTTACAAAATTAACCCACCAACTGGTTCAGCTAAGGCGGTTTTATTATGGATTCAGCGAAATGAAAACTTAGTAATTGACGTAGCTCTTAATATGACGATGATTGGCGAAGCAGAATCATTTGTTCCTGTTGCAGCTTCTAATACGGCACCGATTGACAATGTGATTCTGGAAGATGAATTTTACTATGAAGTAGATGTTCCAAAAGACAACATTATCCTTCAAATTGACATGACACGTGCATCAACAGAAGTAAGCGATAAAATCCATTTAATTTCGGGGGTGCTTTAATAATGGAACGTCGTAAACCATTACCAGATGGCACATTGAGTGAGCTTGAAAACATCGGAACAAAACCAACTACAGATCAACAGGTAGTAGCTCTTGGTATGCAATTGGCACAAGAAAAAATAAATAGCATGCAAAAAGATGCTGTTATTAATGGACTAGGTTCGCACAAGTAGCTTCTATGAAACTTGAAATCATGCAACTGAAAGGGGGTGCTTCTTAATGGCATTTTGGAAAATGGCTTTAAAATGGGTAACATCTGAGCAATTACGCATAGCGGTGGTCACTGAAAGCAATCCATTTGGTGAAATTACACCTGAGGAATATAAAGATATTACAAAACAGGAGTTCTAAACACCTGCTAATTTCGAATGATATTATTTAACAATTAACAATACTATTAACATTTGTTAATAGTATATCTATCGAACTAGTTATAAAATTAAAAGGTTGGAGGCGAAGGTTCCATATTTTAGGATGAATCAAGGAGGCACTAGTTTGAAGAAAAATTTGATTAAATCAGGATTCTTATTGTTAATGTTTTTATCTTTTCTATCATTAAAAACAATTCCAGCAAATGCAGCTGTTGAATTATCTGACATTGAAGGTTCATATGCTAAGGATGCTATTGAAGAGTTAGTTAATTTAGGAATTATAAATGGTTATCCAGAGGGGACATTTAGACCGAATGGAGAAATATTAAGACAAGACTTTGCGATAATATTAGTAAAAGCACTTGGTATAGAAAGTTCTAACTCGCCAAGTACACCAATGTTTACTGACATCCCAACTAACCATTATTCTTATCCCGCTATTGAAGCTGCAGTGAAAGCGGGATTAATAAATGGAAGAGGTGACGGAAAGTTTGGTTTAAACACAAGTTTAACACGTGAGGAAATGGCTACTTTATTTGCTAGAGCATTAGCTAGAGATACAACGGGCTTTGGAGAACAGCTTACTTTTGCAGATCAGCATACTATTTCTGCTTGGGCAAGAGATGCGGTAGGTTTTGCAGTTAATATTAATTTAATGATTGGTAATGAGTCTAATCGTTTCAACCCTCAAGGAGTGGCTGAACGTCAACAAGTTGCTCTTGTGGCTTCTAGATTTCTAAAGCAGATTGATAAATTAATACCGACATCAGAGCCAACACCAGAACCAACACCAGAACCAACACCAGAACCAACACCAGAACCAACACCAGAACCAACACCAGAACCAACACCAGAACCAACACCAGAACCAACACCAGAGCCAACACCAGAACCAACACCAGAGCCGACACCAGAGCCAACATCGGTTCCGACACCGCCGAAAACTGTTTCGGTAACAGGTGTAGCAGTAAAAACTGCTCCAGCCAAAGTGGCATATTTTGAAGGTGACACGTTAAATTTAACAGGCATGGTAGTTACGTTAACGAAATCAAATGGCACAACAGAGGAAGTGGCCTATGCGAATTTCAGTTCTAAGGGCATCACAGTAAGCCCGACAAATGGAGTGTCATTGACAACATCGAATACCACAGTAGAGGTTTCAGTAAATGGCAAAACGACAAACCAAATGATAACAGTAAACCCAGTAGTAACAGGGGTAACAGTAAAAACATCGCCGTTAAAAGTTACTTATAATGATGGGGATAGTTTAGATTTAACCGGTTTAGTGGTAACTTTAACTAAGTCTGACAGAACTACAGAAGATGTAGCATTAGTAGATTTCACATCAAAAGGAATTTCAGTAAATCCATCGGACGGTGCAACATTATCACCAGCAGATACAGAGGTTTTTATTACTGTCAACGGTCAAACAACAAATCAAGTAATTACAGTAAATCATGACATACCTCCAACAGCAAGTAATGTAAAAATAGTGGGAATTCCAATAGTGAATAGTACTTTAAGCGGTAGTTACATTTATGAGGATGTAAATGGTGATATGGAGTACGGATCATCATATCAATGGTATGCAGATGGACTGGCGATACCAGGAGCTACTTCACAAAATTATTTATTAACAACTAGTGACGTAGGAAAAATAATAACATTTGGAGTAATACCGAATAATAATAAAGATACGGGGGTTGAGGTGAAATCTCAAGAAACATTAAATATTCTTTTAGAGGATATACCAATGGATATTGTAATTGGTAATAGTGTTAACAGTGGATATGTTTTGCCAACTTTTCATCAACCTACTAAGTTTTATTTCACAGATGATGAGCAATGGAGGAATTCAATAAATAAATTATCACTCGTAAATACTACTACAATAAACAATAGTGCTACTTATTTTGATAAGGCTGGATTAAAAATTACGGAAGGCAAAATAGAAATAATTAGCTTAACTAAAGAAATTTATTTCTCGGGAGCCTGGAAAGTAACTATTCAAGCAATAGGTTATCCGGATACAATTGTTTATTTTACGGTGCAATAACCATTAAGAGTTTTGGATATGTTAACATGCTACATCAAAGTTTCAAAATGTGGGGTAACTCAAAATTTGATTAAATAGCAGAATTCACCAGCACTCTCAACCGAGGGTGCTTTTTTATATGTTTACAACGCTTTAGAGCTTTTTGGAACGAGTAATTATCCACAAAGTATTTCGATTCGTATCACAGTGCTATTTTGCACATGAATTGGGGGTTAGGGCAATGCCAGAAAATGAAGGAAGTGCATCAATGTTTGAAACAGTTAAAAATCACGAAGAGCGCATAACCATTTTAGAAAAAAATGACAAGGAACTAAAGGAGAATTTCAATAAGCTCTCCAATCAAATTTTGACCTTGGAAAGCCAAAATACAAAGTTAGAAAATACGCTCTTAAATGATAATCGTGACACGCGCCAAACGATGAAAGATCAAGCAGAAAAAATGTTCGCTCTTGTCGAAAATGCAATGGGATATCAAAACAGTAAATCAACTCAAGACCACGAATTAAAAATGTTAAAGCTCAATACATGGTCAACAGTCTTTTTAAAGTTTGCGGGGGCTATCGGTGCTTTGGGTTCAGCTGGAGGCCTGATTTATTTAGTTGCACAACATTTTTTATCAAATTAAATTGGGGGAAATCACATGAAAATCAATTGGAAAGTACGCATGCAACATAAACAATTTTGGGTATCATTAATCGCATTACTCATCGTGCTCGCTAATCAGATAGCGGGCATTTTTAATGTCGATATTACGATTTACAGCGATCAAGTTACAGGCATATCAGAAACCATTCTTATGATTTTAGCGTTAATGGGTATTATAGTGGACCCAACAACTTCTGGCGCTTCTGATAGCTCACAAGCCTTGCGATATGATAAGCCAAAGGGTGATGAATAATGATTACTGCTTCTCCAGGACATTATGGTCCGAAAACAGGCGCTCAAGGATTAATTGATGAAGTAACGGAAGCTATTAAGGTAACAAAACGCGTAACATCCATTTTACGTGCTGCAGGTATTACAACGAATTACATCGAGGATAATGTAAGTAAATCGCAGTCTCAAAATATTCCTTGGTTGATTGCTCAACATAATAAGACTAATCGTCAAATTGACGTATCGATTCACTTTAATTCAACGGCCGGTACGCATTCTAGAGGTATCGGTACAGAAACCTTAATTCACAACGGGAAAAATATTGATACTGCAACAGCGATTACGGATGCAATCAGTAAAGTGAGTGGGCTTAAAAACCGTGGCGTTAAAATTCGCCCAGACTTAGGATTGTTAAAAGGCACAAACAAACCATGCTATTTAATTGAAGTATGCTTTGTAAATGATTCGGTGGATGTAGCTATTTATCTTAGGGATTTTGAAAAGATATGCCAAGCGATTGCAGAGCAATTGGCAAAGGCTGTTGGTAAAACTATATCTACGAAAGTAGAGGGAAAAACAAAGGAGGAATCACCAGTGACGAAAGAAACATACGAAAAAGATGCAGCACCAGCAACCTGGGCAGAAGATGCTGTGGAGTGGGCAAAGGAAAACGGTGTGTCAGATGGCACGTATCTAAAACGCCCAGCTACACGTGAAGAAGTGATTACGATGATTTATAAATCTCAGAAGTAAAAATAATTTAAAGATGCTAGGACAAAAGTCTAGATGAACAAAACAGGCAATCATGATTGCCTGTTTTGTTTTATAAGACCGTAGTTCTCCGTTCGGAAGGATGCTTTTCTGAGGGACCGACTCGAATCTTTCGATACAACTGCACCGAAAGAAACTCTCTTCATATTCTTCCTATGGAATTGTGAACATGGAAAGTCGTACTTTCGAAGACTTTTCTCATTCATTTTTTCATTTGATTTCATCATAATCCAAGTAATTATTTAATACCAAGTAACGATATTATTAACTTAATCCCAATAATTAAATACTAAATCTCCAACAGTTTGGGCATTGAAATGTTTTGTGTATTCTAATTCAACTGAATTTAATTCATTTGGATTTTGAAGTGTATTCTTATTTCCAGTCTTAGAGAAGACCAATGGTTCAGATAATTCGGCTAAAGTTAAGACGCGATAAGAATCACAAAATGCGATAGCTAATTGATCATTATCAATAAACATTAGATCAGTTATATTATTATTTTTAGCGAAAGCCACATAATCATAATTACTATTAAAGAAAATATACAGTTCTTTACCATCTATCTTACATAAAGAATGCAGGTACCCATTATCTATTGATGGCTCATACCATTCAATTATCTCCCCACCGACCTTGCTAATAATCTCATAACATTTTTTTTTAAACAGAGTTCGAACCTCGATCCAATTTCTATCAAGTAGTATATTACCTCCTGTAAAACCTGTAACACCATTTTGTAAAATCATAAATAACCCACCATTCTATTTAATATAGTCTTTTTTATTCTACAATTACTACCTCCAATATGGTAGGTAGTGGTTTGATATTATATAAATGCTGTTACAAACCCATTGAATGGGTCTTCTTTATTATCGAGATTATTAGTTTTATTGAAATCTAAAAATAAGAAGACTGTTTCCTGAAAAGCTCAGGTAACAGTTCTTCTGGACAAAAATTTTAAGGCTTTATGTATGTTATTTTAGGATAGATTTGAGTTACTGCATTTAATGAAAATCTTCGGTCAACTCCAACCTTATAAGTTATCCCGTTATAAGTATATTCTACTTGTGTGAATTTATTTTCTGTTAGTTTTGCAATATTTTTTTGCGTTGCCTGAGTTGCGATATGATTTAATACACGTGGATCCATAGTATCAACAAAGAAACTCTGTGTTACATCTGGTTTCTCTTTGAGAATATTGAAATAATTACCATGATGTCTTTCTAAATAGTGTTCCATATCGCTTTTTCTAACTTTGAAATTAATTCCACCTGCTTTAAATTCATGTTGTGTATAGTTTGCTAAGACACCTTGTATTCTAGAGGGTGGAGCATGTAAAATTGATTTCAACGTAGCACTAGAAGCAGATTTTCTTAGATCATATTTTATTATACTAGGAAGTATTGTTCTAATTGCAATTACAGCAATCCATCCGCAAGGAGGACCACATAAGGGTTGAATTGAATTTTCGTTAACAATGTTTAGCTCTTGATCATAAGAATCTATGATACTTTTCTCATCTGATGTATAAATAGTTACTTGTATAACATTTTTTCCATTTTTGATTGTTTTAAGCTCATGATAAATATAATCATTTGCGCCAATTTTATATTTCTTTTCAGATTCATTTTCAAAAATGATTTGTATATCTGATGTTTCTGGTTCGTCTTTGAAATTTGCATCGCTAGGTTCAATAGTTGAAGCAAAGCTGCTTACAGGTAAGCTTACAGTATTGATAAATAAAACAAGTGATAAAATAATACTAAATAGTTTAAAATTCTTCATTCTTTATTTCCTCTCTTTTCAAATTTAATTTAATATTAACATTTTTGGTTTTTAAATATTATAAATTTGAGTAATTTAATGAAAATTTGACTTATATTATGGAAATAGAAGTAAAAAAAACAATGTTTTTTCATACTAGGAATAAAATATAATTTATCCAGATAATGAGCTTTAACAAAGCACTAAATAGAAATTTCCAAACATTTTACTCGAATTCACCACCAAATAATGTATTTTAATGTTAGGAGTGATAATAATGTTGATACCAATCGTGTTTTTACATAAAAGTGGTGAAGAAGTTGAACTGGGCGTTGACAACTTGATGTTAAAAAACGAAGAAGAGTTTGTTAAACATCGGAAGAAACGCTCATCGCTATAGTGAAAAACTTTGGGTAAAATGCAGTTCAAATTTTATTACAGGAGAGCATTACAACTATGTTCAGTCATAAAGGATAAAGCCATCCACGAAGAAATCTGTGGATGGCTTTATCCTTTATTTGAATGAGTTATGAGTCCCGTAATTTACAGAGATGTCTTTTAATTTTTTTGCATTAAAACCTTCGAAATCTACATTTGCAATTCCTTCTTTTTTAATCATAACTGTCATAGCAGAACCTACATTCGAATTACCTGAACTATCTTTGAAATTCCCTTGCCAGTTTATATTAATTTGCTGAAAGTCCTCAACGTTCTGTAATACTTTTAATAAATCAACAGTATTCTTTTGCGCTAATGACAATGTATTTTTCATTGTTACGCCATCGTCAATCATCAAATTCAAATAATACAAATCCCCCATACTTTCAACAGCGATATTGCGATCAGAATCTTGTATAGTTTTATCACTATATAAATCCGTAGCAATTTTTTTAATACGGTCACCTAAGGGAATAGTTGTATCGTTAGCATAATTCATATCGATTTCAACTTTTTTAGTTGGTGCTATTTCTTCGTTTGCTTTTACTTCTAATGGTTCATCAGCAACTTCAGTTTCTTCTATCGTAATGGTAAACCCAACAATCGAGATAAAAGTAACTACAATAGCGATACCTGTATTTCTGTATAAAGTTTGTGATTTCCTTTTACGTACGATATTAATAATCACCATAGGTATTAGTGCGAATAATGCTACCATGCTTGCTAGTAGCAAAAGTAAAAATAGTGTATTCATTTCTTCACTCCTTATGTTGTATGGTTAAATTTTACATCTTTCTACAATAAAAGTCATTCGACATTAAATAATTTATCATCGACCCCTGAATTGACCCCTTAAGTAAATACAAATAGAAAAAACATTAAAAATCAAAAATTAAAAATCCACATTATATATAGAAGAAAACCATTTAAAATCTCATAAAAAAAGCACACTTTAATGCGTATAATTATTGGGTAGATTTGAAAGTGTAATTAAATAAATAGAGCGAATTAATTTTAAAAATTTTATAGACTAAAAAATGCAATCGGAGAATAGTTAACCAGGACTAACCTAATTTTATAAGACAACATAAAACACCACTAAAATGGGTATGTATGTAATACATGCTTAATCATTTTGGAGGTGTTTTTTTATGACAAGAGTAAGTTATTCTTCAGATATTAAATGGTCGGTTATAAAAGATAAATTAGCAGGTAAATTAACGACAAAAGAAATTTTGGCGAAATATAACATTAAACATCGCTCTCAAATTAATACATGGATGCGGTGGTACAAAAATAATGAACTTTACCGATTCGATCAACCTGTAGGCAAGCAGTATAGTTATGGACAAGGGCCTGAAGGGAAAAGCGAACAAGAAATGAAAGACCGCAAAATGATGCATCTAGAAATGGAAAATGAAATCCTAAAAAAGTTTTTGGCCATCAAAAAGGAGTTGAACGGCAAGTAGTTTTACAAACTGTGGAGAATCTGCGTAAGAAATATACAGTCACATGTATTTTAAAGGTGCTAGGGATTCCTCGTGCAACCTATTATCGTTGGATGAAAGAAGGAATCCGAGGATTTTCAGCCATTGAAACAGTACTGATTGAGCTATGTAAAAAAACGAAATATCGTTACGGTCATCGTAAGATAAGATATTTACTTCAAAAAGAATATGGTTATCAATTGAATCGCAATACGGTACAAAAGCTGATGCAAAAGCACAACCTACAATGTCGGGTGAAAAAGAAACGAAAATTTAAAATAGACCAAGGGCCAGAAATCATTGCCCCTAATTTATTAGCACGCTGTTTTACAGCTACGGCACCCAATGAAAAGTGGGTAACAGATATAACGTACATTCAATATGGTTCTACAACGATGTATTTGGCAACGATTTTAGATTTGTTTAACAATGAGATTGTCGCATATAAATTATATGACCATCAACAAACACCACTTGTGATGGATGTGTTAAAGGCGGCTTTAGAAGAAAGAAATTATCCAAAAGGAATCCTTGTCCATTCAGACCAAGGAAGTGTGTATACATCGTATGCCTATCAAAATTTTTTAGAGGAAATGAATTGTCGAGCAAGTATGTCACGACGAGGAAACTGTTGGGATAATGCGGTGATTGAGTCATTTCATTCACATATTAAAAGCGAAGCATTTTTACGTGTGAAAGCTCATTCACTAACGAACGATGAAACGAAATTACGTGTAGCAGCATACATGTTCGAGTATAATCAAGAACGTATACAAGAAAAATTAGGCTACTTAACTCCCCTTGAATATGGAAAGCAAGTAGCTTAATTAGGTGTTTTATGTGTGTCTCAAATGACTAGGTCAGTTCAACCGATTGCTTTTTTGTTCCCTTCTTGATTAAAAATTATTTACATAATAATTGTTAACTAATTATTTTTTTTATTTCTTTAAGTTCTTTTATTATAGAATCTATTTGCATTTCCAAATCTTCGGACTGTTTTGATTGATCAAACTGGTTTTGGGAATTTTGGGAACTTGCCTTTTCCAATGCATTTAGAGCAAGTGCTGCTGCAAGAGTTTGTAAACCACCACCTAATGTTGAGATTGTTGAGCCTATATATACAAGTCGAGCGAGTTGTATATCAAACGAAACTTTAGTATCTTTTGATTTGTTGTTTTTATTACTCACAATTTCCCCTCCTGCCAACAAATTATGAACTCCCTTAACTTAATCATATGTAGTTAAGAAGAGAACATGAGGAAATCGATTGGGAAATTATAACTTATATGTCCGATTTCTATTAAGAGCATATAAAAAACGTAGCAATAAAAGCACTACGTTGAATCCCTTTTTTCAAAAATAGGGGAGTATTTACTAGTCTCCTTTTTCGGTGTTAGCATGAAGAGTATTGATTTTCTACACTCACGATTTTAGCCTTTTGATTAATTCATCACCCGTTTCATTTCCGTTAACCGTTATTCTACTTAAAGAAAATAAATTATCTCCCTTTATAATTTTTTTATTTTCTATAACATAACCCATTTTAAAGCCTGCAACTTTTGATAACTCTATTGTATCCTCCGATTTGATTCCGAATGGGTAACTAATTGCGATTGGTTCGTATCCTAATTTCTCTTTAATCAATTTTCTAGAAAGAATTAAATCATTTTTTACACGTTCTTCATATTGGAGCTGTTCTTCAAAATTATTATTAATGTATCCAGGACCATAAAGAGCAGCATTTTTTACTCCATTGTTTGAAACTAGTTTATAATGTGAGTCCCATGTATGACTTTGAATAGTAATAAAATCTTGCATCGCTCTTAATTGATTCCAATTCATTTTAGGGATTTCATTTAAATAAGAGTTTTTTTCATTTTTCTCCAAAATTCGGCTAGTTATAACGAAAATTTCGGCATGCATTCCGTACTTTTTTAAGATTGGATAAGCTAACTCATAATTACTTAAGTACCCATCATAAAACGTTATTAACACTGGATTTTCGGGCAACTTAATATTGTAATTTAAAAAATCATACAACTGTTGGGACGATATTGAATTGTACCCTTCTTCTTTCAGTGTTCTTATTTGATCCTCAAAATTTTCCGGTGAAATTACTACATTACTATTTAGATTATTTTCTAAATGGTGATACATTAAAACTGGAATTTTTTCTTGTTGTCCGTGAATTGGGGTGAATTTGGAAATGATAAAAAAGCAAAAAATAGCCACAATTATTATCTTTTTCATAAGTACACCATATTTTTTCGAACTTATCCTTTCCTTGAAGTAGGTTTTTTTATTTTGATTAATCATGATGGATCTATGCATAAATTTCATGAGGAAATATTTACTTATTTGTGTAATGTTACGATTTTTTCGATTGTTTAAAGAAAATGGTTAGCTAATACTGAATTTAGTTTTGTTTGGAAAAGTACTGGAGTTAAAAAGTTTGTTAATAATAATGAACCTTTGTGCAATTCGAGGAAAAGTTATTTATATTTCCAACCTCTATTGCTTTATTTCTTATATATGTAACTTACTTATTTTTTTATTAAATTGTTAATGAAAAGTGTAAATAGATATCTATCTATATGAATAAAAAAAATATAGTTTTTCTGTATATTTGTCAGAGGCCATTGTTTCTATAATTAATATATTAAAAATGAACGGATATTTGATTATTTTAGAAAGCCATATAAGTAAAGGGGTAGGTGAGAATGGATAAATGGATACAAATACACCTTGGGCAATGATTATCGGTTTTTTTTGTGCAGGTTTGGTTTACTTACTTGGTGGGGTTGATGAGCTGATTAGGTCATTAACTATTTTTATGACAATTGATATTTTATTAGGCGTAATGGTGGCTTTTTCAAATGGAGAAGTCGATTCACATAAAACTTTTAAAGGGTTATTGAAAAAAACAGCGATGATTTTAATGATTATTGTTGCAGTTCAAGTAGATTTAGTAACAAACAGTGGTAATTTCATGAGAAATTCGATGATTTTATTTCTAATAGGTATGGAAGGGATTAGTATAGTTGAAAACTTAGGCAAGCTTGGAGTACCGGTACCGATGTTTATAGTGAATGCTTTTTCAAAATTACAAGAAGATAATGATGAGAAAAAAGAGGAGAAATAGAAGAGAAATAAAAAATATTTTACAGTAGGTAGCGTGATAAATTAACTTACTTATCACGCTACCTTATTAACTAATTTTCTGTTATTTTATTAACGATTAATGAAATTTAAATCGTGTAAGACAAACTAATTATTAAACTTGAACAAAATTTCCTTCTAATAATGCTATCGATTCTTTTAGAGAATTCATAATTCCTTCAATATGCTGTACTTCAGTATAAGGTGAGATGGTAAATAATTTAGCTGCTGCAATCGGTACAAGTTGTTGTGTATCACTAGCCAATACCGTGCAAACCCTTGTTGTATCGCCAAAAAATACTTCATATCGTTTTTGACCTAGTATTTCAAATAACTGACTATTCACTTTATTAATCGCATTAATTTGCGCAGCTGTCTTATAGCCTGCTTGTTCTTGTTGCCAAGTTGATCCATCTGGATAATAGCGAAATACAGTAATTGGCCCGATATTGTGAGGATTGACTACTTGTAGCCCTAAGTTTGCCTTCTCTAACTGTTTTCGGAAAGCTAAGTTTACTTTTACATAGTTCGCTAAAAGCGTCTGGTAGCCCTCTTTCCCGAAAGCGGTTAATGCTGCATAAATTGCAATAGAGCTTCCCATACGTGAGCATTCAAGTGTATAGCCTGTATGGTATGAACCGTATCCACGGTTGCCGACATAAGGTGTGTCAAAATCTTCTAAATCAAGAAGCCCTAATGTACTGCCATCTTTCACTAAAAATAGGCTAGTTAAATAAGGAGTTTGTCCAAGCTTTTGGAAATCAAAGCACAAAGTATCTGCTAAGTGAAGATGTTGCATGCGCCCTTTAATTTGTTGCAGACTTTCAAGTACATCCTTGTCAAACTCCAATGGGTTATTCACAAAGTCATAGTCATTGAAAAATGCATAAAAGCCACCTAAAGCAGAGTCTGCATGGATATGTATCGGTTTTAAATCATATTGTTGCTCGATTTTCGTTGCAATTTCCTTAATTAAAGAGACGTCCTCGGTTGCAAAACTGTCCGTTGCCCCAGTAGTTGCCAAAATATATACCGGAATACCGCCTTTCGCAATAACTTCTTCCATTTGGCGCTGTAAGTCTTGTAAATCCATCGAATGATCTTTTGCTGCCTTTACACGAATAAGATGATTACTACCGATACCTACTGCTTCTACCGATTTTAATAAGCTATAATGAGCGTTTTCTGAAGCGAAGCAATATAAATTATTCGGTATCCCTTCTTCTTTTGCTTTAGGGAATTGTTTAGCAATGGCCAAGCGCAAACCGCTGAATACGGCTCCTTGCCCTCCCCAAGTTGTGTAACCAAAGCTTTTCGTATAATCATATCCAACAAGCTTAGACATCATCGATATGACTTTTACTTCGCATTCTGCAGCTGCAGGTCCATATACATCCCATAAGTTGTTTCCATTTAATAAAGAAGCCGTAAGCTGACCTAATACACCTGGAATGCTTGCCATTGGTAATACGTTTGAAACAAAGTTATGAGTAATGTATGGGTGTCCATTCATTAAATCAACTAAACTATCTACTACTTTATCTAGAGAGGAACCAGTTTGAGGAACAATATTGTGTTCCATTATTTCTTGATAAAAAGCTGGGGACTTTTCTACGTGCTCTCCAAGAATTGTCTTGTTTGGATTTTTTAATTCGTCTAAAGAAGTTAAAATCTTTTCTACCTGTTGGAGGATAACGTCCCGTTGTATGCTATTCCCATCCTCACTTTGAAATAACTTCTGTACATTTTGCATAACTTTTACACCGAACCTTCCATTGTTAAATTAGGAATTTGTATCCAAGCTCGAATTCTATCAAAAATAATTCGATTTTACTAGTTTTATTAGAAAAATAATACATATATTGGTTTGAAAAAAGAGAATCAAGTGCTTAAGTAAGGAATTGGAAGATAATATAATTACTTTTAATTTTGTTAAAAAATCAAAGGTTTTACTATTTGAAAGTTGAATATAGTTTATAACAAAAAAACGGTTTAAGCTCTTCGTAATTCTGAGCTTAAACCGTTTGATTCTATTGATTACATAATGCAGAACTGCTCTTTATTAAAAAGTACTTCGAAGATTAATTAAAGGTGTAGAAATAAGGTGTTTGACCATTTCGGAAGTACGTAAATAAATAGCCGGTTTGCTTTTGTGGAACACCGAATTCGTAGTTCTCTAAATTTATATGGAATGGGATAATTAACGAGTGCTTAAAGAGGTCGCGTTCATTAACTTCCATATTTGCAAATCGCTGACCGACAATTGTAGCATCCTCTTTAATACGACTATAGAGTTCTTTTACTTCTTTCTCTGCTAAACGGTCTTTCCACCAAATTTTTCGAGGCTGGAATTGTTGTGCTAATAAATAATCATACTTCATTAAGCTTGCAATAACTTCCAAGTCTGCATGCTCAACTGTTTGTAAAAACTCTAGTAGACGAAGGAATAAGTCTTCCAATTGATGACCAATTCGAGACCAGCCCTTTGTTTCCCAATATGTGCCGAAGCGTTGGAAGAAATCAAAAGGTGTTTCGAATACATTCGTCACTAAATATTCGATTGTATGATCCATACGGTGGGCATTCCAGTACTTTTCAAGTACATCCTCCGCATGCTTAATACGTACGATATCATCGAATGTTAATACATTATTTGAGAAAATTTCATATGGTGAAATGTCTACATATGTGTAACCATATTTTTCTGCTTCTAGGCGTAAGCCTGTCCCTCGTAATAGTTTCAAGAAGCCAAGCTGTAGTTCCTCAGGGCGCATAGCAAAGACGTCGTTAAATGTTTTACGAAACGAGTTGTAGTCTTCCTCTGGTAAACCAGCTATTAAATCTAGATGCTGATCAATTTTTCCGCCTTCTTTGACCATCGTTACTGTGCGTGATAGTTTTTCGAAGTTTTGACGGCGTTTTACTAAATCATTTGTTAAATCATTAGTCGATTGAACACCAATTTCAAAGCGGAATAAGCCTTTTGGTGCGTTATCATTTAAAAATTGGATGACTTCAGGACGCATAATATCAGCTGTAATTTCAAACTGGAAGACGACACCTGGTTTATGCTCATCAATTAGAAACTGAAACATTTCCATCGCATAGCTACGGCTAATATTAAATGTACGGTCAACGAATTTAATCGTTTTTGCACCGTTATTCATTAAGTAGCGAATATCCTCTTTAATTTTTTCACGGTTAAAGTAGCGAACACCAACTTCAATAGATGATAAACAAAATTGACAGCTAAAGGGACAACCGCGGCTTGTTTCAATATATTGAATACGCTTTCCAATATGTGGTAAGTCCTCTTCGAAGCGGAAGGGCGAGGCAATTTCACGTAAATCTACTTTTGGTGGCTGTGGATGAATTTTTAATTTCCCTTCATCTAAATAGCAAATACTAGGTACCTTTTCTAATGGAATATCATTGTTGAAGTAACGAAGTAATTCTTTAAATGAAACTTCTCCTTCACCCATAATAATATAATCAATTTCAGTATGCTTACGAATCCAATCATGTACATCATACGAAACTTCTGGACCACCTAAAACGACTTTGACATTCGGTAAAACAGTTTTTAACATTCGAATTACCGCAATTGTTTCGTTTATATTCCAAATGTAGCAGCTAAAACCGACAACATCCGGTTTTTTTTGATATAAATCGGAAACGATATTAAAAGCAGGATCTTTAATTGTATATTCAGCTAATTCACAATCAAACTCTGGTAAAGCAGCTGCTTTTAAATAGCGAATTGCTAAATTTGTGTGGATATATTTTGCATTTAATGTACTTAAAACTATTTTCATATTTATTATCTCCTCTACATATATTCTATTGTATCAGTGTATGAGAACGCAAACAATATAGTATAATTTACCCATTCAATAAAATGGTTTATTATGGAATAATTAAACTACGTTTGAAAAATTCGGAAAATTCAATAATATGAAATAATGGAGGTAATCCTAATATTGGAAACTCAATTTATTAGAATGTTAGAAGAATTATTTCAGCAAGCGAAAGAGATTATAATTGTTTTAGATCGTTCAGGAAAAATTTTATTTATGAATTCTAAAGCGTCAGCAGAACTTCAATTATCAAACACTAAGTCGGACTATTTGCAGGTGACGGACAACTCTAAAAGCGAATATCGTAACTTTATGAATAATATTGAAAAAGAAATGACAGCAAGTTGCTCTATATCGATTTACAATGATGAAATTCAAGAATTAAGTATAAAATTAATAGGTTACTTAGTTGAGGAGAAAAATATGATATTTTGTCGTGTATTGATGAAGCAAGAATATGAATTGACAAAGATAAATACGATTAAACCGATTTCGTTTGAACAACTAATAAATGGAATGGCCCATGGTGTCGTATTAACGGCACTAAATGGCAAAATTATTTCAGCTAACTCAAAAGCCCTTCAATTAATAAATCGCGAATATTGGCAAATAGAAAAAAGAAGTTATGATTGTTTGTTTGAAGAGTGTAGCTTTGATTCTTCCTTAATCCCGGATTATTACAAAAAAATAGCTAACAATCAGCTATCAAATTTCATTGTGAAAAAAATAGACTCGATTGGGAATGCAATATACTTAAATTTTATAAGTAAGATTGATGAAGCATTAGGAATCTTAATTACAACAATCATTGATTATACTGAAACGGTGCTTTTAAAAGAAAAAATAGAACATCAACAAACCCTTTCGTTATTAGGACAAAATGTTGCGACAATAGCACATGAAATACGAAATCCAATGACTTCTATACAAGGATTTATTCAAATGATAAAAAGTAACTCTTCGGAAAAAGAGCATCCATATTTTCATATTGTAGAAACAGAACTGCAAAGGATAGATGAGTTACTAGTTGATTTATTGAATTTTTCAAAGCCGAAAAAGAAAGAATGGACTTATGTAAACTTGCAGGTACTTACAGAGCAAGTGATTGAATTAATGCAGCCAAAAGTCGTACTCTCTAATTCAATCGTTGTCTTTGAGCATGAAGAAAACGAATCATATTTATTATACGGAAATGAAAATCGACTTAAACAATTAATCATTAATTTATTGAAAAATGCGCTAGAATCCAATGACAGTGCTAATTATATTACAGTACAATTGCAAGTAAAAGAAAAAAATTGCATCCAAATATCGATAACTGATCAAGGTAGAGGGATGGATAAAACAATGGTGGAGTCTGTATTTAATCCATTTTATTCTACGAAAGAATCTGGGACAGGATTAGGGCTTATGCTCGTTCAGTCGATAGTCAATGAACATAATGGAACAATTCATATTGAAAGTGAAAAAGGAAAAGGGACAAAGTTTACCATCGACTTTGAATTTGCGAATACGCACATTGGAGGACTGGGAGAAATAGAGAACCATAACCATTATCGAAGCATTGAATCTAAAGTTACATTCCTATAATACTGGCGTTTTGACAAAGCTTTCTTTTCATCGCTATAATATGTTTATAAGATGAAATAGAGGATGATTATTTTATGGCTTCAGATGAAGTAAAGCAATCTTTGAAATTATTTATAGTATTATCACGTGCACATAAAGCAATCAATGAAGCAACCAATCAGTTTATTCAAAAACATGGTGTAAATCCTACTGAATTTGCTGTGTTAGAGCTTTTATATCATAAAGGGCGCCAACCGTTACAGCAAATAGGTAATAAAATATTATTAGCGAGTGGTTCCATTACGTATGTTGTTGATAAATTAGAAAAACGTGGATTTTTAGCACGGATTTCCTGTCCAAAGGATCGTCGCGTAACATATGCAGAAATAACAGATGCAGGTGCACAATTTATGAGCAATCTATTCCCAGAACATGAAGAACAGCTACATGAGTTACTAAGTGCACTTTCTGTAGAGGAAAAGCAAGTAGCGATTGAATTGTTAAAAAAGCTTGGGTTATCGATTAAAGATTTGTCCTATTGATAAAATAAAAATGCCTACTCGATCAATTGGGCGAGTAGGCATCTTTGTATACAATTATTTAATTGTTAAGCCCATTTGTAAGAAAGCATCTGTTAAATCGGCTTTAGGTGTGTCGTAAATTGTTAATGTAACAATCTTACTGTCACGCTCGAATGTAACCATTACAACTTCCTCTGTGTCGATTAACGCCTCGTAGCCTACTATGTTCTTAATATCCCCGTATTGCTCTTTAACTGCAGTTAAATCAAGCTCAGTATATTTCCCTTCTGGAGCAATTGCAGCAATCGTTTCAGTAGTTGAAGTTTTAACATTATCGAAGCTTGCATCAACAGTGTTATTTACACGAATTTGCATCGAAAACGTATTATCTTCGTTGTAAAATAAGTGATCAACGCCTGGCTCTTCAGATTCAAGCGTGTAATTTTCTAAATGCTTGATTGAATAACCTAATTCTTTACTAGTTGACGTGATTACATCTTCTGTAAATTGCTTTTCATTAGAAATATACGTAAGGGTCTCTTGCTTTGGTTCATCTTTTGTAACTGGTTGTGTTTGTTCGGTAGTTTCTTCTTCTGGCTTTTCAATAGTAGATGAATCCGTATTAGTATCAGTTTCATTATTTTGCTCATTTTCAGTTTGCTGTTGCGTATTTGCTTCGGAATTTAACGATTCCTCAGTTTCCGTATTACATGCTGCTAACATTGCAGTTATTAACAATAGTGAGCTGATCATTGTTATAGATTTTCTTTTCATGGTAAATCCTCCTTTAGTTGTAAAGACGATTGTAGGTTTTGATAAGTTTCTGATGTGATTAAATTAAACTATAGGTAATACTAAAAATAATAATAAAGTAAAGACAACATGGGCCACAATGATTAAAGGTAAGCTTTTTTTCCACTCATATAATGCACCCCATAAAAGGCCAGCAACAATGGCTGCAATAGCACCTGGAATAAAGCCACTAATGGCTAAGGCGAGCGAAAATAAAAGTGCTGTTATTACTACCGCCCAGAATGTTGACGTATAACGTTTTAATTGTTGTTGTACATAGCCTCTCCAAAACATTTCTTCACCCGCTGCAACAATAAAGATTAATAATAAATAGTGGAAAATGTTTTTGGGACCATAAACATCAATAAATTTAGCTATTTCCCTTGTTACACCTGAATCTATATACGGTAGTAGGATATAGCCTATTTTTACAAGACCATATGTAATTGTACCGTATCCAATCCCAAAAATTAAATATTGCCATGTAGGAATCCGATCTTCAAATTTTCCAGATAGTAATGCAATTGCAATACCAACTAGTAGTGTAAAGGCATATAAATACCAAAAAATAGCTTTTTCAGTAAAGGTATAGTACATCATACTGTAAATAAAAACTAATGCCAGAAGGAGTATTATCGTTTGTTTATTGTTTTTCATCGTTTATTTACCTCCTTTTACGTATCGTATCAAAAAAAACCCCTTTTATCATCTCATCGATGTTAAAAAGGGTAATTTGAATTAAAATTATTCATGATTCGTTAATATTTTATAGCGTTTATGATTTACAACCGTCTTTTCTTCCATCTCTAATTCATGAAAATTATCCATAATCGTAATATCAACAATTACCGAATTTTCATTTACTTTTTCAACAATTCCTTTTAGTCCATCTTTAAACTCGATAATATTTCCAACTTCCGCAACCTTCATTCGCAGTCAGCCCTTTCATCGACTAATAATTAACAATTTGTTTGAAATTATACTATAATATTAGTGAATTTTGAATGTTTTTATTATAAATATGAATTTAGTAGGATTTATTTCAATTAAATATTCAGATTTGTTATATTGAATGTTGGTTAAAATTAAATTTATATCACATGAATGGAGTTAATTCTATATGAATGATTATAAAGAGATGTTAAATCAATTAAAAAATGGAAATGTAGAATCAATTGTAATAAAGAAGGAAGAATTCTTACAATTTCGTGAACATTTGCTAAAAGATGACAAATTCAAACATTTTCGTGGTGAAGCAAAACAAGGTGGAGACGTGATTTATACATTTTTACAAAAGCCAAGAGCTTAATCTATGTCGAATTTTGCCATAGGAATTTTTTGAATGAACTGTTTAATACTAGTATAATAATGGGAAAGTGACACCTTAAGGAGGAAGAATGGTGGATGATGCATTATTAATCGAACTAGAGTTAATGCGACAGTTGATGATTAAATCAGGAATTGAAAATGGATTAAGAAGTCAAAAAACACTACAACTTAGTAAACAGGTTGATCGATTGATGAACGCCTTCGAGGAGAGACAAGGTTTTCAAACTCAATTACAACCGTACTTTAAACATAATCAGAAGAGAAATTAATTTTTTATATATTTTATGTTTATAAATCAAATAATAGGGGAATTCTATTTTTGAACACAGCAACATTCTCATTTCCCCCTTTAAGAGTAGGAGCGCCAATACGCTCCTACTCTCTTTTTTATTTTTAATTGTAAAAATATGTAACATTATAATTGTTCTCGAATTTTTCTGACATTGAAGTTTAGGGGGAGTTTGTTAAAATGAAAGAAAATACCGAGGGGGAATTGAAGATGGTAAATAAAAAAATTGGTTTCATTGGTACAGGTGTTATGGGATCAAGTATTGTAAAACATTTATTAAATGCAGGACATGAGGTAACAATTTATACACGTACAAAAAGTAAAGCTGAAGCATTAATACAATTAGGTGCAAAATGGTCTAATACGCCAGCGGAAGCCTGTAAGGATCAACAAATAATTTTTACAATGGTAGGGTATCCGAAAGATGTAGAGGAAGTATATGCTGGACCAAATGGAATTTTCTCTGTTGCAAAACGAGGAACGATTGTTGTCGACATGACAACTTCTGAACCAACTTTAGCAAAGAAGCTTTATGAGCAAGCACTAGAATTAGGTGTACATAGTATAGACGCTCCTGTTTCTGGCGGGGATGTCGGCGCTCAAAATGGGACGTTATCATTAATGGTTGGTGGAGATCATGAAATTTTTGAGCAATTAAAGCCAATTTTTGAGGTATTTGGTCAAAATATTGTTTACCAAGGTGCTGCTGGTGCGGGTCAACATACGAAAATGTGTAATCAAATTGCGATAGCGTCTGGAATGATTGGGGTTTGTGAGTCTATTGCATATGGATTAAATGCTGGATTAAAAATGGAAGATGTTTTACGCTCTATTACTGCTGGAGCGGCAGGCTCTTGGTCGTTAAGCAATTTAGCACCAAGGATGTTAAATGGCGATTTTGAACCAGGGTTTTATATTAAACATATTATTAAGGACATGAAAATTGCGTTAGATGAAGCAGAACGTATGAATTTACAGTTACCAGGGTTAAGCCTAGCAAAATCTATGTACGATAAATTGCTAGAGGAAGGTTACGGAGATAATGGTACACAAGCGTTATTAAAATTCTATCAATAATTTTAGATAGGTTAATTTTCTTATTGTTTTTTATGAAACCTTTATAGGAGATTTGTATACCCTATGATACAATATCTGTATAGAGAACATAGGAATTTGGAAGGAGAGGTGTACTTTGGAAAATCATAAAGGGATTTTACTAGAAAGTGGCACAAATGAACTTGAAATTGTTGAATTTGAAGTGGCAAATAATAAATTTGGAATTAATGTAATTAAGGTTAAAGAAATTATTCAACCAATCCCAGTAACATTTATTCCGCATGCACATCCTCATGTAGAAGGTATTATTCAATTACGTGGAGAGGTTTTACCCGTTGTAGATATGTTAAAAGTATTAGGTATCCCAACAAATAATCGTAATCCGCAACAAAAATATATCGTAGCTGAATTCAATAAGCAGCGTGTAGTATTCCACGTAGATAATGTAACTCAAATTCACCGCATTTCTTGGGATCAAATTGAAAAGCCTTCTGACATGTATCAAGGGGGGACTTCTCAAGTAATTGGTGTAATTAAGTACAATGAGGAAATGATTTTATTATTAGACTTTGAGAAGATTATGGTTGATATTAATCCAGAATCAGGTATTAGTGTGGATTCAGTTAAAAAACTTGGAAAACGTGATCGTTCAGAGAAAAAAGTTGTTATCGCGGAAGATTCACCATTATTACGAAAGTTATTATTTGATACAATGGGCGAGGCCGGTTATGTCAATACGGAGTTTTTCGAAAACGGTCGTGATGCCTATGAGTATTTAGAAGCACTAGTGAAGGCTGATAAAAACATTGAAAAGCATGTACAAATGGTTGTTACTGACATTGAAATGCCACAAATGGACGGGCATCATTTGACAAAAAAAATTAAATCTCATCCAGATCTTCAAAAGCTTCCAGTTATTATATTTTCAAGCTTAATTACGGATGATTTACGTCATAAAGGTGATCAAGTGGGGGCGGAAGATCAAATTTCAAAACCAGAAATTGCAGAATTAATTTTACGCATGGATAAGTTGATTTTGTAAATTTTACTTTTCACAATTGAAGCAATACATAAAAATGTATAAAATATAGGTAAAGTCGGATACTTGAAAAAGTAATTCCGACTTTTTTTATACTGTATGAACGAATAGCAATATATCCATGTGTTTTAGAGCCGGTAATTAAAAATGTACTTTCTAATACGGTGAAGTATCTGAATATTTAAATAAAAACATCATAAATGAACTGTCTAAATAATTTACGTAGAGTAAGTCGGATGAATAGAAGAAAGAAGTGACAGAAGGCTATGAAAAATATAAAAACGGCTATTATCGATATCGGCTCGAATACGATTCGACTTGTATTATATTCTTATAATAAAAATGAAGGATTACATGAGTTCGGGAATATTAAAACAGTAGCTAGATTACGGACATACCTTTTACCAAATGGTGAGATGTCCGAAGATGGCATTCAGTTATTAGCGGATACGTTAACTGCATTCCGCTTAATCTTAGCTGATTATAATGTGACGGATGTAAAGGCAGCTGCTACTGCCGCTGTTCGACAAGCAATTAATAATGAACAAATTATTGAAAGAATGAAACAAGAAACAGGAATAAAAATTGATATTCTGACTGAAGAAGAGGAAGCCTATTATGGTTTTATTGCGGTTGCACATTCAATGGATACACCATCAGCTATAACGATTGATATTGGAGGAGGGTCGACTGAAATTACACTATTTGTAAATAAAAAATTACAAAGGACATATAGCTTTCCATTTGGTACCGTTTCTTTAAAGCAAAAGTTTGTAAAAGGGACAATGATTAATATTGAAGAGCAGGAACAATTAAAAGCCTACGTAAAGGAACAATTTTCTTCCTTACAATGGATAAAAAATATCGGTTTGCCCGTCATTGCAATTGGTGGAAGTGCTCGTAATATAGCGCAAGTCCATCAACAGAAGCATAATTATCCATTACCTGGTGTGCATCAATATGAAATGAAACGCACAGATTTAGTGGAATTACGTAATTGCTTATCGGAGTTTTCTTTTGAAAATTTAAAACGATTAGATGGTTTATCGTCAGATCGTGCAGATATTATTGTCCCTGCCCTTGAAGTGTTTATTACATTAATGTCAGTTGTTGAATCACAAACGTTTCAAATTAGCAAAAAAGGGTTACGAGAAGGGCTTATTATTAGTCGTGTATTGCAAGGAAATTCCCAAGCATATGATAAATACAATGTTTTTGATGAGAGTGGCCGGCGATTAGCATTGGCTTATGGTCGTAAAGAAGAGGAAGTTATTACCCTTGTACAATTGACCGAACAATTATATCGCGAATGTTGTCAAATAGGCATGTTTGAATTTCTTGAGCTAGATTTAGATCTTTTAAAAAAGGCTGCAAGAGTTTATGCAATAGGCGAATATATAGAGTTGGATTCATCAAGTCAGCATACGTTCTACTTAATTGCGAATCAATCGATAGAAGGATTATCGCATGTGGATCGTGTAAAGCTAGCATTATTGGCTTCTTATAAAAACCGAGATTATTTCCAACGCTTTGCCCAACCTTTTGAACATTGGATAACTAAGGAAGAATTGAAAAAGCTACGAGATTTTGGAGCATTACTAAAATTTGTGTATGCGCTAAATATGACAAAGCGCAATGTTGTAAAAAAGATAGTAGTTGAACAAGTAAATGAGATTATCCAAATTAAACTAACGACTTCAGAACGAGCCATTGCTGAAATGACCCAAGCTGAAAAACAAAAAAAGCATATTGAACGGGTGTTTAAGAAAAATGTTCAATTAATTTTCAAGGACTAAGAAGGGTGGAAAAACATGACAACCAATATAGAGGCTGATTCTGTGTTCGAATCAGAGTATAACGATAATCATAAAGAATTTAAATCTAATTTACATTTATTAGAGGAAATTGCGAAGCCTCAATATTATAATAACCGAGAATTAAGTTGGTTAGCTTTCAATGAACGAGTTTTGGAAGAGGCGGAAGATGAAGATAATCCGTTACTTGAGCGATTGAAGTTTTTGGCAATTTTCAGCTCTAATTTAGATGAATTTTTTATGGTTCGTGTAGCTGGATTACAGGATCAAATTAGAGCGGGCTTTCACAAACCTGAAAATAAGTCGGGATTTACGCCAAAAGAACAGCTAACAAAAATTGCTGAACGTACACAAGCATTAGTACGCCGTCAAACAGAAGTATACCGTCATCTCATGCATGAACTATTACCGCAAGAAAAGGTTTTTGTACGCGATTTAAAGCAATTGACAGTGGCGCAAAAAAAATTTATTAATGAGCTATTTGAAGAAACCATTTTTCCTGTATTAACACCTGTCGCTGTTGATGCATATCGCCCATTTCCAACGCTTCTTGGTCGGACATTAAACTTGCTTGTTATGCTGGAAAACAGTGGATCAGATAATGAAAATATAGAAAAAGTAGCCATTGTGCAAGTTCCCTCAGTATTAGAACGCTTCATAAAAGTACCTTCAAAAGAGGATGAAACTGTCTTTGTCTTATTAGAAGATGTCATTTCTAGTAATATTGATCGTTTGTTCTTCGGATATAAGGTGAAATCAACACAAGCATTTCGTCTGACACGAAATGCAGATTTAACCATTCACGAAGAGGGCGCACAAGATTTACTTGTTGAAATTGAAAAAGAGCTGAAAAAACGAAAATGGGGCGTTGGATCTCGTCTAGAAGTACGTGATGGTGAGATGAATGATGATGTATTAGAATACTTACTTGATGAATTTGAAATTGGAGAATCAGATGTTTTTAAAATTGATGGTCCTCTTGATTTAACAGCAATGTTTGCCTTTGTAAAGGCTATTTCAGCTGGACGTGAGCATTTGGAATACGAAAGCTTTATTCCACAGCCACCACAGGATTTACAGTCTGACGAAACAATTTTTGAAAAATCTTTAATCCAAGATTTATTTTTCCACCATCCATATGAGTCCTTTGCACCGATTGTTGATTTCATTGGAGAAGCAGCAGAGGATCCGAGTGTATTAGCCATTAAACAAACATTGTATCGAGTAAGTGGAAATTCTCCAATCATTCAAGCTTTAAAGCAAGCTGCGGAAAATGGGAAACAAGTAACAGTATTAGTCGAATTAAAAGCACGCTTTGATGAGGAAAATAACGTGCACTGGGCAAAACAGTTAGAGCAGGCAGGCTGTTTAGTTATATACGGTATGAATAATTTAAAAACTCATTCCAAAATTACATTAGTTGTTCGTCGCCGTCAGGGGAAAATTGAGCGCTTCGTACATCTTGGCACGGGGAATTATAATGATGCCACGGCAAAAATTTATACCGATATGGGCATTATTACTTCAAATAAAGAATTTGGTATTGATGCAACCAATTTCTTTAATTATTTAAGTGGTTACACGGAAAAACCGGAATTCCATCATTTAGTTGTTGCTCCCTTCGATATTCGTGATGAATTTATTCACTTAATTAATAAGGAAATTCAATTGCACAAACAGTTTGGAAATGGCTTTATTCGTGCAAAAATGAATTCTTTAACAGACAAGGATTTAATGATGAAGCTATATGAAGCATCCATTGCTGGTGTGAAAATTGAGCTGATTATTCGTGGAATCTGTTGTATTCGCCCAGGTATTCCTGGTATTAGCGAAAATATCACAGTGACAAGCATCGTTGGGAGATTTTTGGAGCATTCTCGTATTTTCTGGTTTCACCATAATGGCGAGAATAATATTTATTTATCATCTGCGGATATGATGACTCGTAATATGATTAAGCGTGTTGAAATCTTATTCCCTATTTATTCTACGGACATAAAAAACCGTATTCAACGGATTATGGAGACACAATTAGAAGATAATCAAAAAGCACGTATTCAAGATTCTAATGGTAAATATCATTATAAAGAAGATCACAATAGTGATTTACGTATTAATAGTCAGGAACTATTTTTAATTGAATCGTTAGGCACGATTGTAGAAGAATAAAGTAATATTAACTGCTATTAAAGCATGATAATTATTTCTAGAAAAAATGTTTAAAGCAGAAAAAAATATATTTTTGTAGGTATTATACCCATTTTATAGTAAAATGAAATTATGAATAGCTGTTCATTTCTTATAAAGGGGGAAGTAATAAAATGCTACAAAACAAAACGATTATTATTACAGGTGGCTCAAGTGGAATGGGCTTAGGGATGGCTAAACAATTTGTTCAAGAAGGGGCAAATGTAGTCATTACAGGACGCGATACAGATCGGTTAGCTTCGGCGAAAGAGGAAATTTTACAGCTCGGTTCAACGATAGAAACATTTCAAATGGATGTTCGTGAGCCTGAGCATGCTCAAGCAATGCTTGATTTCGCCGTTGACAAGTTTGGACAGGTTGATGGTTTAGTAAATAATGCTGCAGGAAATTTTTTAGTACATGCAGAAAAGCTATCACCGAATGGTTGGAAGGCAGTTATTGATATCGTGCTAAATGGTAGCTTTTATTGTTCCTCAGCAGTAGGACGTTATTGGATTGAGAAAGGAATAAAAGGATCAATTCTCAACATGGTTGCAACGTATGCTTGGGGAGCTGGTGCTGGAGTCGTTCATTCGGCGGCAGCGAAGGCGGGAGTCTTATCCCTTACGCGCACATTAGCAGTGGAATGGGGCGGACAATATGGTATACGTGTGAATGCAATTGCCCCTGGACCGATTGAACGTACAGGTGGTGCCGATAAACTATGGGAATCAGAGGAGCAAGCGAAACGCACGATTAATTCTGTTCCGCTAAAACGTCTAGGTACACCTGAAGAAATTGCAGATTTAGCAACATTTATGATGTCGGATAAAGCTAGTTATTTAAACGGAGAGTGCATCACACTTGATGGCGGGGCATGGCTAAACCAATTCCCATTCTAAATAATGAATAAGTTGTTCGTTTAAAACAACTTATTATTCCACATACTACTCATACGCAAAAGGGGGCGGTATGAATCGGTATGTGGCTATATCCAACAATAATTGTATGTATTATTATTTGCTTAATGGGGTACTGGCTAACTGTAAGAGTTGGTCATCGAATTGAAGATACAGGACAAGAACGTGATTCGGAAATCCCAGAAGAAATTAATGAACATCCTTTTATGTTGAATCCAATATTGTTAGTGTATGCAGTTTTCTTAGGTTTTACAGGTATTATTATTTTTTATTATTATGCAAAAGGTTATTAATAGCGTATCTAAACGTATTTTTTATTCGTTTAGGTACGCTTTATTATTGCGCCATTTGTAAAATGAGAAGGCAAAATACTTTTATTTTGGTAATAGGCACCTTTCTTAGTCATCTAATTGGTAGTTATGGTATGATACATATAAGTGAATAAGCTGTTATTGAACAATAACCAGCGTAATGAAATGAAGGAATGATTCATATAATTCCTAGCTTTCTAAATGTTGTACTGCCCACTAGCTGTGGGATAAAAGGAGTAGAATGTCATGATTTCAACTAACAACAGAGCGTTACTAGACATACCCATTAAAGATTTTATTATTTCTTCTGAAAAGGTAGCCCATGTACAAACTGGAAATAGTGCAGAGCATGCATTGCTTGTCTTAACAAAAACAGGTTATTCATCCATTCCAGTATTGGATATGAAGTATCGTTTACAAGGTTTATTAAGCACAAAAATGATTACAGAGTCCATTTTAGGGTTAGAGCGAATTGAATACGATAAATTAGCGAATATTAAAGTTGACGAGGTTATGAATCGAGAAGTGGCGTATTTAAAAATAACAGATACATTCCAACGGGCTCTTGATTTAGTTATTAACCATGCCTTTTTATGTGTAGTAGACGAGGAAGGTACTTTCGTCGGCATTATGACGAGAAGAATTATTTTAAAGCAATTAAAAAAATATATTTATCAACAAAATGCATAACTATAAATAATCGGCAAAGTCCTCTATGGATTTTGTCGATTTTTTAAGCAGTCGTTCAGGGAGGTAAGATGATGACAGCAACAGAAGCGGAAATTATAAAAATTTTAGCGGAAGAAAAAAATATGCGGAAGGCAGCAGAGCGACTCTTCTTAACTCAGCCAGCGTTGTCACAACGCTTACAATCGATTGAAAAAGAATGGGGCGCACAGCTATTTATTCGTTCTCAAAAGGGTCTAACGGCTACACCAGCAGGAGAACTAGTCATACAGTATTGCAATGAAATGATTATAAGACGCGAAGAAATTTTTGAAACAATTCAATCGTTAAATTCTAAAGTACACGGTACATTAAAAATTGCCTGTGCATCGATTGTGGGACAAAATTGGCTTCCAAAAGTGTTAAAGGATTTTGTGACAAAATATCCGGATACGAAAATTTCGTTAATGACAGGCTGGAGTTCAGAAATTGTGAAAGCTCTTTATGAAGGAGAGGCCCATATTGGTATTGTACGTGGACAAGCAGATTGGAAAGGAAAAAAAATACACTTATTTCGTGATATGATGTATTTAGTTGATAAGGAAATACGGGATATGGAAGATATTTTGACAACAGACCGCCCGTTTATTCAATTTAAAAGCGATTCGAACTATTATCAGGAGATTCAGCAATGGTGGCAGCGTCATTTCAATTACAATCCAAAACATCAAATTATTGTAGATCAAATTGAAACGTGTAAACAAATGGCGGTTAACGGCATCGGTTATGCGATTTTACCTTCTATTACACTAAATGGTGAGGAAAATGTGCATAAAATTCCATTAACCAATACCGAAAGCGACCACGGTTTAACACGTGATACATGGTTAATAGGTTATGAATCAACATTTGAATTACGACAAGTAGAAGCCTTTGTCAATGTTGTGCAAGATCATGCAAGATGTTTATATGATTATTCTAATGGCAATTAACATAGATTTTAAAAGAAATGGTTTCAATTTAACAGAAAATTTAGTACAATGGTTCGTATTATAAAATTTACATTTGATGAGGTGTCGAAATGGAAAAAAAGTTAAATGCGCAAGAGATTATTGATTTTATTTCACAAGCTAAAAAAGTTACACCGGTAAAAGTATATGTAAAAGGGAACGGTGTTGTAGATTTATCATATGGTGCAGATGCAAAAGTATTCGGCGAAGGCAATCATGCTGTTGTTTTCGGTGAGTGGGCTGAAATCGAAGCAGCTTTAAAGGAACATGCGGCACAAATTGAAGATTATGTAGTTGAAAATGATCGCCGTAATTCTGGTGTACCATTATTAGATTTAAAGCATGTGAATGCCCGCATTGAGCCAGGTGCAATCATTCGTGATCAAGTAACAATTGGTGACCAAGCAGTTATTATGATGGGAGCGCTTATTAACATCGGTGCGGAAATTGGTCCAAAAACGATGATTGATATGGGTGCTGTATTAGGTGGGCGTGCAACTGTTGGTGCAAACTGTCATATTGGTGCAGGTACAGTTCTTGCTGGTGTTGTAGAGCCACCAAGCGCATTACCAGTAGTTGTAGAAGATGATGTAGTCATTGGTGCCAATGCAGTCGTACTAGAAGGCGTACGTATTGGTAAAGGAGCGGTTGTTGCTGCTGGTGCAATCGTAATTAGAGATGTTGAACCATATACAGTAGTTGCAGGTGTACCTGCACGCGAAATTAAAAAGTTAGATGAAAAAACAAAATCTAAAACAGAAATTATCGATTCTTTACGCAACTTATAAGAAGGGGTTTTTTCCTCATGAAATCTTTACAGGAAATCCGAAGAGATCTACATAAAATTCCAGAGGTTGGCTTTCAAGAATTTAAAACACAGCAATATCTTTTAAATTTTCTACAAGCATTGCCACAGCAAAACTTACGAATTATTACTTGGAAAACAGGGATTGTTGCTTTCATACAGGGAGCTAATCCTACAAAATTAATTGGTTGGCGAACAGATATTGACGGGCTCCCGATTTATGAAGAGACTGGGCTTGAGTTCGTTTCACAGCATGAGGGGTATATGCATGCATGTGGTCATGATTGTCATATGACGGTAGCTCTTGGGCTAGTAGAGTCATTTACAAAACTACAGCCTACCCAAAATGTCGTTGTATATTTCCAACCTGCTGAGGAAGGCCCAGGTGGCGCGGAGCCAATGGTAGAGTGGTTGCGAGCAGAGCATCCTGAGCTCATTGCGGACGAAATTTACGCGTTACATATTGCACCAGAATATCCAGTAGGTACTGTTGCAACAAAACCAGGCTTACTATTTGCGAACACGTCAGAATTATTTATTGATCTCAAAGGCTTAGGTGGGCATGCAGCATATCCACATAAAACACGCGATATGACGATTGCCTCGGCCAATTTAATTTTACAATTGCAAACAATCATTAGCCGAAATGTCAATCCAATGGATAGTGCAGTTATTACAATTGGCAAAATGACTTCTGGGACGGTACAAAATGTTATTGCAGAGTATGCGCGTTTAGAGGGAACAATTCGCACGTTAAATGCAGAAGCAATGGCCGAAGTGAAACGTCGGATTGAGGCCATTTGTAAAGGGATAGAAGCAGCCTTTGAATGCCATGTTTCGATTGACTACGGGTCCATGTATTATGAAGTGAATAACGAAGAACGTTGTGCTAATGCACTGTTACAATTCGCTGAGCAGTTTGAAGGTGCAACTGCTTACGAATGTCCTGCGGCTATGACAGGTGAAGACTTTGGCTACTTCATTAAAGATATTCCAGGTGCGATGTTTTGGTCAGGTGCAAATTGCGAATACGGTTTACATCATGCCAAAATATGCCCTGATGAAGCGTTACTTGAATTCAATGTAAATTTTGTTGAAGGTTTTATTAGAAAATTATAAAAACAAAACAATGCCAAATGCCCATTTAACTCGAAAGGTTGAATGGGTATTTTTGATTTTATAAGTTATTTTGGTAAATTTCACATAAGTATGTTAGTTCTATACTAAGGTGACCTATATGCTATAACAAATGATCTGGAACTTTGTGTTTTAGAAATCGTAAAATGTAAGAAAGGGAGGTGGCATCGGTTGAAAAAATTAATCGCCTGTTTCATTGTCTTATTATGTATGATTCCATCTATGTATGTATCGGCAGAGATGCTTATTACAACTGAGTATGGTTTTATGGGGCAAGGTAAGGAAGATGTACCGATTGCTGTAACGATTACAATAGAAAATGACGACCAACCATTTGAAGGAGATTTAGTTACTACATATCCAAATAACTATACATTACAAACTGCTCAAGTAATTCCATTAAAGCTTGATGCAAATGAAAAAGTAACGAAGAAAATTTATTTAAATAACTATCCTTATGAACTCTATGAAAATCCTGAAAAACCATTTTTATATTTGTATGAAGGAGAAATAGAGAAAGGAAAGCAATACTCGAACTATCGAGTTGAAAATAGTAAGCCACATCTCTATTCATATCACACTCATTTTGTTGGTGTTATTAATCAAGAGGGCGTTGTAAATGCTTTACTTCCATTCCGCTCAATGGGTGGGGGGAGTTTAGTAGAGGTTAAAAATTATACTATTGATGAGCTTACAAATATTTCGGATGCAAGAGATCTTTCATTGATAGATATAATTGTTTTACCTACTACTTCCAATCGTTTAAACGACCAACAATTAAAAATATTAGTGGATTGGATGAACGATGGTGGACAGTTAATTGTGGATGAGGAGTTGTCTGCAAAAATGTTTAACGATTTTGCAGCACTTCAGTTTGTAGAAGGAAATTCGATCGTTTCTTCAGTGCAACTACAACAATTTTCAAATGAATATACTTTCGATGATACGATAACGGTTCGTAATTCGAGGCTTCATGCAAATGCGCAAAGCTATAGTGTAGATGATTTAATATTAGCTGCAAAGCAAAAGGTAGGGAAAGGTGCGTTCATTCAAACAGCCTTTTCATTAACAGACCCTAGTTTTATGCAATCGGAAGGCTATAGTAGGTTGTTGGCTCAATTTGTAGACTTTGATATGCCGATGTATCCTACAACTGCCTTGAATGAACTAACAAATACTCTTGTACCAGTGAATGAATTATTCCCAACCTTTGAGTTTTCTTTATGGAAAATAATAACGGTGTTTATACTTTATATTTTATTAATTAGTCCAGTGCTTTACATCGTTTTGAAAAAGAAAGATAAGCGAGAATATGCATGGTGGCTAATTCCTGTAATTTCAATTGTCTTTTCAATAACACTATTTTTAATAGGCGCAAAAGACCGTATTGCGCAGCCTCAAATTCAACAAAGTGCCGTTATTAAAGTTGGGGAAGAATCACAACAATATTTCGTACAATCACTCCTATCCAATCGAAATGGTGATTATCAATTCGATTTATCACAAGAAATGGATGTTTTTGTGTATGGAAATGATAGGGTGGAGCTAAAAGATTTCGAAAAAGGTCGCTTTAGCTATATAACGAACAAAGAAAATATGAAAAAACTTACACTTAAAAATGTGCCATATTGGGATGTAGAATCAATCGTCGGTCAAGGGCCGATTGAAATTGGGAAATTTAAAGTCGATTTAGTGAATGAAAGTGGATATTTAGCAGGAACCATTCGTAATGAATTTGGTGTAGATATGCAAAACGTAGAAATTTGGACGGGTAGACAATTAATTGAACTAGGCAGCATTAAAGATGGTGAAGTGCGAGAAGTTCGTGAAAAAATTAATACAACTTTGTTATTGCCAGCTGTGTTAAGCAATGGCTTATCTTATGAAACTCCGACGCCAAGTACAATTGAGAAACAACGCAAGGAAAGATTATTGGCAATGGCACAAATGGTTTTAGAAAATAATCAATCTCCTGCTATCATTGCAAAAGCTAATGGGCTTGATGTTGGAGCAAAACTAACACGTGATGCATTCGTGACGACAGATGTACTGATTGTTCAGCCTTTTACGGCACCAGCTCATTTGACAGAAGCTTTGTTGATTGAAAATGAAGCATTTTATACAACCTTTACATCTGAAATGTATGGTGGAATGAAGGAACAGCTATCGCCTAATTTGGGCGATTGGTATTTCGATCCAGGAGAATATAATGTGACGTATCGATTGCCACAACAACTAATAAACGAGGAAGTAAACTGGGAAAGCTTACAATACGTAGTAGACAGTCGAGTTATTAACCCACAAATTTATAATCAACAGCTTCAACAATTTGAATCAATATCAAATGAGTTTAAAACAAATAACGTAAAAGACTATATAGCTCATAATGAAATTCATTTTAAATGGACTGTTTTAGAAGGGATTTATGAAAATCCTAAAGCATTGCCAAAAATCCAGTTGAAGGGAGCGGTGGCAAGTGATTGAGTTTCAGCATGTAAAAAAAAGTTATAATAAAGTTCATGCATTAGATGACCTCACCTTAACTATTCAAAAAGGGACAATTTATGGATTTGTAGGTGCGAATGGTGCAGGGAAATCGACTGCATTTTCTATATTAGCAACGTTAATCCCGCCAACTTCAGGGGATGTATTCGTCAATGGGAAAAGTGTTCTCAATGAAGCTCAATCTGTACGTGCACTTATAGGCTATATGCCAGATTTCTTTGGCGTTTATGATCAGTTGAAGGTAGAGGAATATTTAGATTTTTATGGTGCAGCCTATGCTTTGCCGGCCAATATTCGCGAGGAAAAAATCATTAAACTGTTAGAGCTTGTAAGATTAACAGATAAACGAGGGCATTATGTTGATGATTTATCACGCGGTATGAAACAACGTCTATGTTTAGCACGAACACTAATGCATGATCCTGAGGTACTTATATTAGATGAACCTGCTTCAGGATTAGATCCGAGAGCGCGGGTAGAAATGCGTGATATTCTAAAGGATTTAAAGCGATTAGGGAAAACCATTTGTATATCGTCACATATTTTACCGGAGCTTGCAGAAATTTGTGATGAAATTGGTGTGCTGGATAAAGGGAAATTAATTGCAAGTGGTAATATTGCAGAAATTCAAGCTCAGCTACAAGGAGAGAAATGGATTACAGTCCAGCTGTTAAGTGATGTAACAGATGCTGAGCAGTATTTCTTAAATAATACGTTTGTAAGTAATGTAACGGTAGAAAAAGCGGAGCGCAAATTAATGTTTGCTTTTAGTGGAGATGAAAATGCACAAGCCCAGTTATTAAAAGATGCGATTGTAGCGAACATTCAAATGATTACATTTGAAGTAGAGAAGAAAGACTTAGAGGACGTATTTATGGTAATTACCGAGGAGGTTATGCAGCATGAATCATAGGCCGTTTAATCCCGTATTACTTAAGGAAATTAAGTTACGCTTTCGAAATGCTAAAAGTTTTTCGAGCTTAGCATTTTATTTAATCGCCATTACGTTATTTATATTGGCGTATTTTATTATTATGACTGGGGTTATTCAGACGAGTTACATGAACCCAACAAATAGCTTTATTTTATTTTGTAGTTTGACTGTATTACAAATGGGTCTTCTATTGTTTATGGCACCAGCGTTAACAGCGGGTGCCATAAGTACAGAACGAGAAAAGCAAACGCTCAATATATTATTAACAACAACGCAAACTTCGACACAAATTATTATTGGTAAATTAGTAGCATCTTTAGCGTATTTAGTTGTTCTACTAATTGCAACATTACCAATGTATAGCATATTATTCTTATTTGGTGGCGTGTCACCCACGATGCTAGGAAGTGTGTTTTTACAATTTCTTTTAACGGTATTTGCAGTAGGTAGTGTTGGTATTCTGTTTTCTACTGTAACGAAAAAAACGATTTTATCAATGATATCTACGTATGGGGTAGTCATTTTTTTAACATTTTTTACAGCTATGTTTTTCTTTGTAGGTCTTGTAAACAATTTTGGAGATTTACCAACATACGCTTCTTATTTTTGGCTAAGTATTAATCCGATTGCCGTTGTATTGAGCGTAATTTCACCAGATATAGCTATTGGGGTGGAGGAGATGACAAAAATCGAGTTCCCACCTATTGTCGTCTACACGATTTTCTATAGTCTACTAGGAATTGGAAGTTTGTTAATTGCGGTAAAAAAGTTAAGAATAGAGAAGTGAAAAAATGAAAAAGCGCAAGCCGATATTGACACGGCTTGCGTTTATTTATGACTTATGACGCTTCCATAAGGTGGGACGCACGTTTCGCGGTCCATGCATAGGCAAGCATAAAACAGGCAACTAATACGACTGTTCCTAAAATGTAAGGTGAGTCAGGATTCCAATCGAATAAAATACCAGCAAGAGCTGGGCCAAACATATTGCCTAAGCTCATATAGGCGTTATTCATGCCTGCTGCAAAGCCTTGTTCTTCCCCAGCTAATTTAGAAATAAGCGTATTGACGGCTGGACGGATAAAGGTTGTAGCAATCGAGAATAGTGTTGCGACAACTAAAATAGTAAAGAACCCACTAATATAAATAACACATAGCATTGTGATCGCAGCTATTAATAGATTGACTAAGATGACCTTCATTTCTCCATAGCGCTTAAATAGTTTATTCACTACATACATTTGAAGGACCACACCAGCAAAGCCACCAACAGTTAAAATAATTGCGATATCGGTTGGTGAATAGTTAAATTTATGGTCTAAATAAAGAGAAAGCGTTGCTTGGAAGTTTGCAATTCCAAAGCTAAACGTGAATACGACGATTAAAAATACAAAATAGTTTGTTTTAACAGAGCGTGTAAGCTGTTTCACTAAGCTTTCGCGAGGCTTAGTTACCGTAATACTGTTTTTTACGTTTGGTAAATAAATTGCAGATAAGGCAGCGGCCATTATCGCTACACTTCCTGCTAAATAAAATGGAAAGGTTAAATCAACCTTTGATAAAAAGCCGCCAATCCCGGGGCCAATCATGAAGCCTAAAGACATTGCAGCTCCAATCATACCCATGCCCTTCCCACGTTCTTCATAGGTTGTAATGTCTGCCACAAAAGCCATAATTGGAGGCATAATAAAGGCAGCACCGGCACCGCTTAAAAAGCGCGCTAGAAACAGTACCCAAACTTCAGAAGCAAAGCCAAATAACATTTGTGAACAGCCATAAACGATAAGACCGATAATAATAAATATTTTTCTACCATGACGGTCTGATAAATCACCTGCAACAGGGGAAAGTAAAAATTGTGCAAGGGCAAAACCAGCAATTAAAAATCCTAAAACCTGACCGCCTACGCCAAATAATTGTAGATATGCGGGCATAACTGGGACGATAATACCGATTCCTCCCATTGTTATAAACATATTAAACATTAATAAATAAAGCGCTAATTTATTTGATTGTTGCTCCATTGCAAGCCTGCCTTTCCCGTAAATATTTCGACAACAGAAATGTATTGTCAATAGCATACCATATTGTAATAGCTTTCAACATAAAAATCATCAGCCATTCGAATGAAATGGGTGATTGAATTATTTGGTAATTTATGTGTAAAATAGATAACAAATCTTTTTCAAAGAAGGTAGACTGTATGAATTATAAGTTTTGAACTGTTGTTATAGTACAACAAGAAGACATACAAATTAGAATGGGAAACGAAATCTAGTTAAAAGTAGTATGATCCATAAATTATAAAAGAGGCTGGGACAATACAAAAACATCATTTTTCTCGAGTGAGAAAAATGATGTTTTTTTGTAATTGGTTTCCGTTGCGGGGACGCTTACCGGGGGCGTGACCTGAGCCTGTAGTCTCAGGCGTCACGCTATTCCCCTAGAAGTCGCCCCTCCACTACAACCAATTTATTGAGTATCCAATTTTTATTACTGTACTTTACCATAAATAGAGAAATTTTCACTTTTCCCCAGCCTCTTTTACTGTTTTTTCACTGTGACAATGTAGCCAGCTAAGTTGTCACCAGATATAGTATAGGGACTATTATTAGCTACTTGCTTCGCCTGATCAATTGATGAAACGTATATAATTTTGTGAGATTTCATTTCATACGAGCCGTTTTCTTTTAAATAAGCTAAATATTCTTCTAGCACCCATTGCTCATCGAATAAGATTTGGCTATGAGGTATACCGACATAACGAAAATGCCATGGCTCGAAGGAAATACCGGTAATATCCGTTTTTCCTTCCGGATAGCGTAATATAAAGCCGTAGCGCCATGAATTTTGTGCAAGCCACATACCTTCTTCCGATAAGCCCATTGGACCGTTTGTAGAACCGATATCGATTGCTAGTCCTAATTGATGTTCGCTATGTCCAGCGGGTAGTGCAATATTTGCTCCTAACTCGTCATAAAGTGATTGCTGTGTTTCAAATGTTCGATAACCGCTGTTGATTGCGAAGTTTGTAATTCCTTGTTCACGAGCTTCCTTTAGCATTGCATTTAATGGTTGAACGAGCCGTTTAGATAGTTCAATTGATGAATCATCAATTGAAGCGTAATTTATATGTTGCTCTGCCTGAATAATATCTGTTGGGATGGCGTTTTCATGCATTGCATAGGAACTGTTAATTAATATTAAATCCCCTTCATTAATGGAAGTAGATGAATTAGTAGAGGGTGGGAAGTTTATTTCAGATTGAAATAAGTCATATCCCCAAATACAAATCACTATAACGAAAAGGAAGACGCTCAATTTTTTCATTGAAATCCCCTCGATTAATTTATTTAATACAATTATTCTACTTTAAAATACTTAATATTCACCTAGGGGATTTCTTAAGAAATTATGAAGAAAACAGTTCCCTTTCGGATGGATTCCAAAAGAGAACTGTTTATAGGAAAAATTTCATTTAGCGTAAGCTCATTTTAAATTCCAGGAAGTGTTCGTTGTATTTACCTAGCCATTCAAGTCCAAGGTTTTCGTATACTTCTAGCTTTTCACGTTGTTCGTGGTTTGGATAGAAGCGCTCATCTGCAATGACTTCCTCATCCATTAATGCCCATGCAGCTTCGTTCGGTGTTGAATAACCAACGTAGTCTGCATTTTGTGCGGCATTTTCAGGATCAAGCATAAAGTTGATGAATTTATGCGCACCTTCCACATTTTTTGATGTCTTTGGAATGACCATATTATCAAACCATAAATTCGAACCTTCTTGTGGTACAGCAAAGTTTAACTCTTCATTTTCCCACATCATATCCGCCGCTTGCCCAGAGAAAGTTAATGCTACAGCAGCCTCATTATTGACCATAAGCGGTGTAATTTCATCCCCAATGATTGCTTTAATGTTTGGAGAAAGTGTAATTAACTTATCTGTTGCTTGACGTAATAAATTTTCGTCCTTCACATTTAGTGACTGACCAATTGAGTTTAACCCCATCCCGATTACTTCACGAGAGCCATCTACTAGGAATACCTTCCGTTTTAGTGATTCATCCCATAAGTCTTCCCAAGATTCAAATGTTAAATGGTCCGCGATTAAGTTTGGATTGTATACGATACCGACTGTACCCCAAAAATAGGGGATTGAGTATTCATTTCCTACATCGAATGGTAAATCTAAAAAGTCGGCATTAATATATTGCAAATTAGGGACTAAATTGTGATCAATCGGAATGAGAAGATTGTCTTCCTTCATTGATTCGATTGTATATTCAGATGGAACCGCAATATCATAAGCCGAACCACCTTGTTGAATTTTTGTAAGCATCGCTTCATTTGAATCAAATGTTTCATAGGTAACATTGATACCTGTTTCTGCTTCAAATTTTTTAATTAAATCCGGGTCGATATATTCGCCCCAGTTATAAACTGTTAGCGTGTCCTTACTGCCTGTGCTCCCAGCTGATTGTAATCGATCTGCAGCGACAAAAAGTAGAGCACATGCAATGACAATGGCAACAGTTGCTTGAACTAATTCTCTCATCGTTGGCCCTCCGCAGTTACTGATTTTGAACGTTTATCAATGAAGTAATAGCCAATCACGATTAATACGGTAATGGCAAAGATTAGACCTGAAAGTGCATTAACTGTTAGCGAAATACCAGCACGAGCCATTGAGTATATTTCTACAGATAAAGTGCTAAAGCCGTTACCAGTAACGAAAAATGTTACAGCAAAATCGTCTAAAGAATATGTTAATGCCATAAAGAAGCCAGCAAAAATACCAGGTGAAATGTACGGTAAAATAACACGTGTTAATACATCACGCTTTGTGGCTCCTAAGTCACGAGCAGCATCAATTAACGAAGTATTCATTTCAAGTAACTTCGGTAAAACCATTAGTACTACAATTGGTACGCTAAATGCGACATGTGAGACAAGGACGGAAGCAAAGCCTAATTTTACACCAATCATTGTGAATAAAATTAAGAAACTTGCACCGATAACAACGTCAGGAGATACGATTAAAACATTGTTTAAAGATAAAAGCGTGTTACGCATTTTTTTATCCTTAATAGAGACAATCCCAATGGCACCAAACGTACCAATTATAGTTGCAATTAATCCAGATAGTAAGGCAACGATCACGGTATTAATTAAAATAACAAGTAGACGTGAATCATCAAATACGGCCTTATAATGCTCTAACGTAAAGGAATCGAAGCTGTTCATCGTTCCTCCACTGTTGAAAGAATAAAAAATTAAGTAAAAAATAGGTGCATAAAGGATGACGAACACGAGCACTAAATATGCTTTTGATGCAGTGGATAGTTTTTTCATTATGCGCGTCCTCCTTTAGATTTTTGCTTAGTAAATAACATCGTGATAACCATGAATAAAATTAAGAATACAGCGATCGTCGAACCCATCCCCCAGTTTTGAGATACAAGGAATTGCTGCTCAATAGCAGTACCCAACGTAATGACCTGGTTTCCTGCAATTAAACGAGTAATCATGAATAGTGATAATGCAGGGATGAACGTTACTTGAATCCCTGATTTTACCCCATCAATTGTTAATGGGAAAACGACGCGACGGAAAGTTGTCCAAGCAGATGCTCCTAAATCCCGTGCTGCAAATACAAGCGAAGGATTCATTTTATCTAAAGAGTTGAAAATCGGAATAATCATAAATGGAATGAAAATATAAACCGATACAAATACGAAACTAAAATCAGTAAATAAAATTTGCTGTGGATTAAAGCCAAATACTTCAATCATCGCATTAATTGGCCCATATAGACCGAAGATTCCAATGAATGCATATGTTTTTAATAGAAGGTTAATCCATGATGGAATAATAATTAACATTAACCAAAGTCGTTTGTGCTTTGTTTTTGTTAGTAGGTAAGCAGTTGGATAGGCGAATAATAACGTAAAGAACGTAATTAAAAAAGCATACCAGAAACTACTTAATGTCATTTTTAAATAAACTGGCGTAAAGAATTTCGCATAGTTTGCTAATGTGAAATTCCCCTTAAGATCTAGCAGCGAGTAGTAAACAACTAAGGCAATTGGTGCGATAACAAATAATATAATCCAAAATAAATAAGGAATTAATGAACTTTTTGCTGATTTATTATTCATGCTCTTCATCCCCGTATGCTTCAAGTCGCTTATCGAAATCTTCTTCCGTTTCGTTTAAGCGCATTACGTGAATCGCCTCTGGGTCAAAGTCTAAGCCAATCTCTTCACCTACTTCTGCTTTTTTCAGTGAGTGTACTAACCATTCATTACCGTCTTTATCGTAAGTTGATAACTCATAGTGAACACCGCGGAATAATTGAGTATCAACTGTTACTATTAATTTTCCTTTTTCAGGTGTCGTTATTTCTAAATCTTCTGGACGAATGACTACATCGATTTTTTCATTTGGCTTCATCCCACCATCGACACATTCAAACTCTTTGCCAGCAAATTTCACTTTATAGTCTTCAATCATAATACCGTCTACAATATTTGATTCTCCAATGAAGTCTGCAACAAAGCGGTTAATTGGCTCGTCATAAATATCAACTGGTGTACCAGATTGTTTAATTTCTCCGTTAGAAAGAACAAAAATTTCATCACTCATTGCTAATGCTTCTTCTTGGTCGTGAGTGACGAAAACAAATGTTTTGCCGAGACGCTGCTGTAATTCACGGAGCTCATATTGCATTTCAGTTCGTAGTTTTAAGTCAAGGGCTGATAGCGGCTCGTCTAGTAAAATTACTTCTGGGTCATTAACAATCGCACGTGCAATAGCAACACGTTGACGTTGGCCACCAGACATTTCCGAAATTTCACGGCTACCATAGCCAGCTAAGTTTACGAATTTTAATGCTTCTTGTACACGTTGCTGAACTTCGGCTTCTTTTACCTTTTTAATGCGTAAACCAAACGCTACATTTTCAAATACATTTAAATGAGGGAATAGGGCATAGTCTTGGAAAACTGTATTTACTTGTCGTTCATTTGCTGGGACGTTATTAATACGCTTTCCATTAAAGAAAACATCTCCAGTTGAAGCATCAGTAAAACCAGCAATAATGCGTAAAATGGTCGTCTTACCACAGCCAGATGGACCTAGTAATGTGTAAAATTTCCCTCGTTCTAATTCAAGGTTAATATTTTTTAAAACGACAGTACCGTCGTCGTATGATTTTGTGACATTTTCAAAGCGAATAATCGTGTTATCCATTACATAGGCCTCCTAAGGTTTATAAATATGATTGGGTTGCTACTAATAAAATTTTTGTTATTCCATTATGCGCATTAAAAATTTGGTGATTGGAAGATGCTTCATAATAGACTGCATTGCCTTCACTTGCGATATATTCGTCATTGCCAATTACAACGCGAATACGACCATTTAATACGTAAATAAATGTCTCTGCTAACGAAGGTTCAAAATTTTTAAATTCAGCATCTTTTTGAAGAGTAATAAAAACGGGTTCCATTTCCTTTTCATTGGATGTTGGTATTAACCATTCAATCTCGTATTTTTTGTCATGGTCGATAAAGCTTGTTTGATCGTCTTTCGTAAATACAATCTTTTCGGTTTCTTGTTCATCATCAAAAAAATCCCGTGGTGAACACCCGAGAACTTCTAGTAAATTGAATAATGTTTCAATTGATGGCGAGTTTAAATCTCGTTCGAGTTGAGAAATGTAACCTTTCGTTAAGTCCGTACGCTCTCCAAGCTCTTCTTGCGTCAATCCTTTTTTTATACGTAAGGCCTTAATTTTTGTTCCAATTTGCATATAGGCACGCTCCTCTTGTAGTTTACTTATGATAAACTCCAAGTATGGAAGTTTACTTTTACAAAACTTTAAGTTTACGAAAACAATAATAATTATACATAATATAAATGGATTTTCAAGTGAAATTGTATACATTCTAAAAAACAATTAAGGGCATTTTATGTGCGATGTTATTTCTTTTATATGAGCCCATTTTAATTGGGATAAAAAGTTAGAAAAATACTAAAAAAGGTGGCGAACAACGAGTTAAAACATATGCTAACGTGAGGGGGAGTCTATTGAAAATTCGAACAAAGATGCCTAGTTTAGAAGGCGATGAGCAGGTATTAAATTTAAAAAAGATGAAACAAACTTCTGGAAAACTTACATTAGTATATTTTTGGTCGATAAGTTGTAAACAATGTGAAGAATCTATAGAAAAATTAAAGGAGCTCGAGCGGCAATTTAGTGCTGAACTGGCAATTATTACAGTCCATATGCCAAGAAGTGAACAAGATCGAGAGCTAGAGTCTATTAAAAAAAAGGCGAAACAATTACATTTGGAGCATCCAATAATACTAGATCACCAACTTCGAATAACAGATGCTTTTGACAATCGAATTGTTCCTGGATATTATTTATTCGACCAGCAAAAGATGCTTCGTTTTTATAGAGCAGGGTTTACGACAACAAAAATGTTGGAGCATAAAATTAGGCGTTTAATTTAATAGCTAGTATTCCTTTTTTACGTTAAAATATTGGGAGTTAATTGGTTCGGAGGAGAGGCAATGAAAAAAGAATTTGTAGTAATTGGTTTAGGTCGATTTGGTGGTAGCATCGTGCGTGAACTTGTAAGACAAGGGGCTAATGTAATGGCCATTGATACGGATAGTGAACGTGTTGATGATTTTGCTAAAATTGCAACACAGGCTGTTGTAGCGGACACGACGGAAGAGGAAGTGATTAAGTCACTTGGTCTTTGGAATTTTGAACACGTCATTGTTGCGATAGGGGAAGATATACAATCAAGTATTTTAACTACGCTCATTCTAAAGGAATTAGGTGTTCCTCAAATAACAGTGAAGGCACAAAATGACTATCATGAAAAGGTATTACGCAAAATCGGCGCAGACTTTGTCGTGCATCCAGAGCGTGATATGGGAATCAGAATTGCCAATAATATGCTATCGAACAGCGTACTTGATTACTTAGAGTTATCCGCCGAACATTCTATTATGGAAATAAAGGCTGGAGAAAATATTGCAGGAAATTCATTAATTGAATTGGATATCCGAGCAAAGTATGGTGTGAATATTGTGGGGATTACGCGGGGCAATGAAATTATGATTTCACCTGCAGCTACCGAACAAATTCAGCTTGGGGATGTACTATTAATTATAGGTGCAGATGTCGATATTAATCGCTTCGTAAAAAAGGTAATACAAGGATAAAATGAAAAAGATGTAAATTTGACTAATGCAAATTTACATCTTTTTAGTGCGTAGAAGTTTTTTAAATCACTATGCTTTGAATAGTCTTATTAAAATTAAACTTCCATAATAATTGGTAAAATCATTGGGCGACGTTTCGTTTTTTCATATAAGTAAGGCCCTAATACGTCAGTAATTTCGTTTTTCAGTTCATTCCATTGTGTCTCTTTTTCTTGAATTGTACTATTTAAATGGTGGTTTAACATTTTTTGCGCTTCATTAATCATAGTACCTGATTCGCGCATGTAGACGAATCCACGAGAAATAATGTCTGGACCAGAAACGATTTTATTTTTTTCCATGTCGACACTTACAACGACAATGACTAATCCTTCTTCAGAAAGAATACGGCGGTCACGTAGAACGATATTTCCAATATCCCCGATTCCATTTCCATCGATATATACATCGCCAGAAGGTATACGGCCAGCAACATGTGCTTCGTTTGCACTTAATGCTAATACGTCACCATTTTCCATAACGAATGAGTTTTCTAATGGAATATCACAAGCTTCTGCTAATTCCGTGTGAATTTTTAACATACGATATTCACCGTGAATAGGCATGAAGAATTTTGGCTTCATTAAACGAAGCATTAATTTCTGTTCTTGTTGAGAACCATGACCAGAAGTATGAATGTTATTTAATGCGCCATGAATCACTTCAGCTCCAGCGCGGAATAACAAGTTTATAATTTTGTTTACACTCATCGTATTACCAGGAACTGGAGAAGATGAGAATACAACTGTATCACCAGGTTGGATTTGGATCTGGCGATGTGTACCATTTGCGATACGTGATAATGCAGCCATAGGTTCCCCTTGTGAACCTGTACATAAAATCATCACTTCATTCGCTGGTAAACGGTTTAAGCTTTGTACATCAACGAAAGTTTCCTTTGGTGCTGTAATATAACCTAATTCACGTCCAATTGTAATGGCATTATCCATTGATCGACCAAATACAGCAATTTTACGACCATACTTTAAAGCTGCATCTGTTGCCTGTTGTAAACGGTGAATATTTGATGCAAATGTAGCGAAGATAATACGACCATCTACTTTTCGGAATATATCATCTATTGATTTACCTACTGTACGTTCAGACATTGTAAAATCTGTTTTTTCAGCATTTGTACTATCTGATAATAGGCAAAGTACACCATCACGACCGATTTCAGCCATTTTTGTTAAGTTAGCTGGTTCTCCAACTGGTGTGAAGTCGAATTTAAAATCCCCTGTATGCACAATATTACCAGGAGGTGTTTTTACAACGATCCCGTAGGCATCAGGGATACTGTGTGTCGTACGGAAGAAACTAACCGATGTTTTACGGAATTTAATAAGATCATCTTCTTTAAATTCGATTAATTTAGTCGTACGTAATAGTCCGTGCTCTTCCAATTTATTACGTAATAATCCGAGCGCTAATTTCCCGCCATATACAGGAACATTAACTTGACGTAATAAGTAAGGAATTCCACCAATATGATCTTCGTGACCGTGAGTGATGAATAAACCTTTTATTTTGTCAACATTGCGTACTAAATACGTATAGTCTGGAATAACATAGTCAATTCCAAGTAGATCGTCCTCAGGGAATTTAATACCTGCGTCAATTAAAATAATTTCATCTTGGAACTGTACTGCATATGTGTTTTTGCCGATTTCGCCCAGTCCGCCGAGTGCGAAAACAGCCGCTTGATCATTCTTAACGAATTTCATAAGAATTAAGCGTTCTCCAGACGGAAGTTCGGGCTAGCTTGTTCATAGTCTAAATAGTTGCCTTCTAATAATTGAACAAGTTCGATATTATAGTTTCGGTCTTTTAAATAGTGACGTACTTCACGTTCAGATGACGCCTCTAAATAAAGAGTTTTAGTGTTTTCGCGAACTGGAATCTCATTGATGCTTTCTTGATAATAAACTTTGTAAATCATAGTTACTCTCCTTTAATTACGAACATTATTACTGCATTTTCTGTAGTTTCGAAAAATGCATTTCCTTTATCTTATCATGTGAGTCCTTTAAAATAAAGAAAAGCCCTTCAAATTAATCTTAGAAGCGACCCATTCCATTGCGAAAAAAATGGCACACCCTTTTTCCTATCAGGTGTACCATATAGAATGAATTAAGTTAGGCAATTAATTTTTTCCCGAGGACGCCATTTAATTGTTTCAACCATTTCTTTTTGAGACGTTTTAACATTGGTCATCACTCCTTAAGTTCATTATATTAAAAATTCAGACTTTTGTAAAGAGTACAATAAACAAGTGAAGGAAGATTCATATGAAAAAATTTTTATTTTTTGATGTAGATGGAACAATATATAATTCCAAAAAACAATTACCAGATAGTGCGAAACGAGCTATTTTAAAAGCACGTGAACAAGGACATGAAATAGCAATTGCTACCGGCCGTGCACCTTTTATGATTCAAGATTTATTAGAAGAACTTCAAATTGATACATACATTACTTTTAATGGACAATATGTAGTGTATAAAGGTGAGGTTATTTTTACAGATCAAATTCCAAATGAAACGTTGCAGCAAATTATGCACTACGGAAAAGAACGGAATCATCCATTCGTCTTTTTGAATGAAAAAGAAATGATTGCAAATGCAAGTGGTTATTTAGAAGTTGAACAAAGTTTAGCGACACTTTATTACCCATATCCTGCTATTGATGCGGATTACTATTTACATACTCCTGTTTATCAAACGTTATTATTTGCTAAGCAAGAAGAACAGCTGTTATATGAAAAGGCGTTTCCTGATGTCCATTTTGTTCGTTGGCATGAGTATTCTTGCGATATGTTGCCTATGGGTGGTTCGAAATCAAGAGGGATTGAAAAGCTTTTAGCGCATATTGATTTTCCTATGGAACAAACAGTTGCTTTTGGGGATGGTTTAAATGATATTGAAATGTTAAGTACAGCTGGTTACAGTGTTGCAATGGGCAATGGCCATGAGAAGGCCAAAGCTGTGGCGACGATGGTTGCTAAGCATGTGGATGAAGATGGGTTATATGAAGCGATGAAAGAAATAGGGTTATTATAAGGAAGATAAAAAGGTGTAGCGCTTGCTACACCTTTTTATTCACGTCCAAATGGAATACTATTTTCAATTTCTGCAAATGGATTTTTTTCGTTTATACGATCGTAAAACATAACTCCATTTAAATGGTCTAATTCGTGTTGGAATGCAATGGCAGGAAGCCCGGCTAGGCGCATTTTTTTCTCTTCACCATCAATCGTATGGAATTTAACTGTAATACGTGCGTGTCTAGGAACGTAACCTGGAACTTCGCGATCTACGGATAAACAACCCTCACCACTAGTAATATAAGTTTGTTCGACCGAATGGCTAACGATTCGAGGATTGATTGCAACGAAGCTTAGGAGTTCTCCATTATCATTTTGTAAATGAAGTGCAAACATACGCTTTAAGCTATTCACCTGATTAGCAGCTAAACCGATGCCACCACGTAAATTGTATTTTTCTGCAATAACAGGATCTTGGCTATTAATTAAGTATTGAAGCATATCCTCTGCTAACTTCTTATCCTCAGCTGTTAATGGGAAAGTCATTTCTTCAGCACGTGTGCGTAAAGTTGGATGACCTTCACGAATTATATGTTCCATTAAAATCATGTGAAACTTCCTTTCAGTTCTTTCTTCTATGCTCTAGTATACACGACTATAGAAAGTGTAAATAGGGAAAACTTTATGTGTCCTCATAAAAGTACGAAAATGGGGTTTAGTTTATTTGGATTTGAAGAAGGGTAAAATAGTTTGGAAAATTATTTAAAAAATACTATCGAAGAAAAATTTTATATCTATTATAGTACAGGTGGAAAATTATTGTGTAACAGTGGCGCAAACTGTTCTAGTGTTCTTGTAATAATGGAAAAACAAGAATTTAGATGAAAAACAATGATTGACCGAAGGAATTTTATTCATTATACTCGGATTAGTATAAAGTTGTACTAGTGAATAAATGATTTTTTTTAATACAGTTCAAAGGGGATGTATAACATGGATGAAAAAATGAAAAAACAATTCGACCCAACTGGCACATTACAACAAATTGAAGAGAAATTTGAAATGTTCCAAATTTTAAATGAACAAGGGGAAATCGTAAATGAGGCAGCAATGCCAGATTTGTCAGAAGATGAGCTAGTTGAATTAATGACTCGTATGGTATATGTACGTATTTTAGACCAACGTTCGATCTCATTAAATCGTCAAGGACGTTTAGGATTTTATGCACCAACTGCTGGTCAAGAAGCATCTCAATTGGCATCTCATTTTGCATTAGAAAAAGAAGATTGGATTTTACCGGGTTACCGTGATGTACCTCAAATCGTTATGCATGGTTTACCATTATGGAAAGCATTCTTGTTCAGTCGCGGACATTTTATCGGTAACCAAGTACCAGAGGGTGTAAATATTTTAGCTCCTCAAATTATTATTGGTGCTCAATATATTCAAGCTGCTGGTGTTGCATTAGGTTTACAAAAACGTGGGACTAAATCTGTAGCAATTACGTATACAGGTGATGGTGGTTCTTCACAAGGAGATTTCTATGAAGGAATTAACTTTGCCGGTGCATTTAAATCTCCAGCGATTTTCATCGTACAAAATAATCAGTTTGCTATTTCTACTCCGCGTGAATTACAAACAGCTGCAAAAACAATTGCTCAAAAAGGTATCGCAGCGGGTATTCCAAGTGTATTAGTTGATGGAATGGATCCATTAGCTGTTTATGTGGCAACAAAAGATGCGCGTGATCGTGCAGTAGCAGGTGATGGTCCAACGTTAATTGAAACAATGTGTTACCGTTATGGTCCACATACAATGGCAGGGGATGATCCAACACGTTATCGTACAGAAGATAATGATAATGAATGGGCAGCAAAAGATCCTTTAGTACGCTTCCGAAAATTCCTAGAAACAAAAGGTTTATGGAGTGAGCAAAAGGAAGAAGAAGTAATTGAACGAGCGAAGGAAGAAATTAAAGAAGCAATTAAAAAGGCAGACCAAGCTCCAAAGCAAAAAGTAACGGAGTTAATGGACAATATGTATGCAAGCGATATGCCATATAACTTAAAAGAGCAATATGCAATTTACAAAGAGAAGGAGTCGAAATAGCTATGGCACAAATGACGATGATTCAAGCAATTACAGATGCATTACGTTGCGAATTAAAAAATGACGAAAACGTTTTAGTATTTGGTGAAGACGTTGGGGTCAATGGAGGCGTATTCCGTGCTACGGAAGGTCTTCAAAAAGAATTCGGCGTAGATCGCGTATTTGATACACCACTTGCAGAATCAGGTATCGGTGGATTAGCAATTGGTTTAGCTTTAACAGGTTACCGCCCAGTTCCTGAAATCCAATTTTTCGGCTTCGTATTTGAAGTGATGGACTCGATTAGTGGTCAACTTGCGCGTATGAAATACCGTTCTGGTGGTACTTATAATGCACCAGTTACAATCCGTTCGCCATTTGGTGGTGGGGTACACACACCTGAAATGCACTCGGATTCATTAGAAGGTTTAATGGCTCAATCCCCAGGATTAAAAGTAGTCATTCCTTCAACACCATATGATGCAAAAGGTTTATTGATTGCTTCAATTCGAGATAATGATCCAGTTATTTTCTTAGAACACTTAAAACTTTACCGTTCATTCCGTGAAGAAGTACCAGAAGAAGCATATACAATTGAACTTGGTAAAGCAGATGTAAAACGTGAAGGAAAAGACTTATCAATCTTTGCATATGGCTTAATGGTGCACGAAAGCTTAAAAGCAGCAGAAGAGCTTGAAAAAGAAGGTTATTCAGTAGAAGTAGTAGACTTACGTACAATTCAACCGTTAGATATTGAAACAATTATCGCTTCAGTAGAAAAAACAGGCCGTGCAATTGTTGTGCAAGAAGCGCAAAAACAAGCAGGTATTGCGGCAAATGTAGTAGCAGAAATTACAGAACGTGCAATCCTTTCGTTAGAGGCGCCAGTATTACGTGTAGCAGCACCAGATACAATTTATCCATTCCCACAAGCTGAAGGTGTATGGTTACCAACTTATAAAGATGTAATGGAAACTGCAAAGAAAGTTTTAACATTCTAAGAATTGAGGGTGAGATAAATGGCATTTACGTTTCGTTTACCAGACATCGGTGAAGGTATTCATGAAGGTGAAATCGTCAAGTGGTTTGTTAAGCCAGGCGATCAAGTAAAAGAAGATGATATTTTAGCTGAAGTTCAAAATGATAAAGCGGTGGTTGAAATTCCTTCACCAGTCGATGGTACTGTAGAAGAAATTTTTGTTGAGGAAGGTACAGTAGCTGTAGTAGGTGATGCATTAATTCGTTTTGATGCACCTGGCTATGAAGATTTAAAATTAAAAGGTGACGACCACCACGAATCAAATGAAGCATCGAAAACAGAGGCACAAGTGCAAAGTACTGCGGAATCTGGTCAAAATGTGAAAAAAGAAAAAGTGGAAGAATCAACAAAAGAATCAAAAGAGCAAAGTACCGATCAAAAGCAAGAAGAACCGAAAGGATCCTCAGCGAATAAACGTGTAATTGCAATGCCTTCAGTGCGTAAATATGCACGTGAAAAGGGTGTTGATATTCAGCAAGTTGTCGGTTCGGGGAAAAATGGCCGTATTGTGAAAGAAGACATTGAGAGCTTCTTAAATGGCGATCAACAATCTTCTGAAAAGGTGAAAGAAGCAACAACTGAAAACACAACATCACAAGAAGAAACAAAGCAAGCGGCACCTGTAGCACTTGAAGGGGAATTCCCAGAAACAAGAGAAAAAATGAGTGGGATTCGTAAAGCTATTGCTAAGGCTATGGTTCATTCGAAGCATACAGCACCACATGTAACATTAATGGATGAAGTAGATGTAACAGAACTTGTTGCACACCGTAAGCAATTTAAAGATATTGCTGCTGAGCAAGGAGTGAAATTAACGTATTTACCGTACGTTGTGAAGGCTTTAATCTCGACTTTACGCAAATATCCTGAATTCAATCGTTCATTAGATGATGAAACACAAGAAATTATTCAAAAACATTACTATAATATAGGTATTGCTGCCGATACAGAGAAAGGTTTATTAGTTCCAGTTATTAAGCATGCTGATCGTAAGTCGGTATTTGGCTTATCAACAGAGATTAATGAACTAGCTGTAAAGGCGCGTGATGGTAAGTTAGCAACACACGAAATGAAGGGCGCTTCAATGTCGATTACAAACATCGGTTCAGCAGGTGGTCAATGGTTTACACCAGTTATTAATCATCCTGAAGTTGCTATTTTAGGAATTGGTCGTATTTCAGAGAAACCAGTAATAAAAAATGGTGAAATTGTAGCGGCACATGTGTTAGCATTATCATTGAGCTTTGATCATCGCATGATCGATGGGGCAACTGCACAAAACGCTTTAAATCATTTAAAACGTTTGTTAAGTGAGCCACAACTTTTATTAATGGAGGCGTAATAAAATGGTAGTAGGAGATTTTCCAATCGAACTAGATACTCTAGTAGTAGGTTCAGGTCCTGGTGGATACGTTGCTGCAATTCGTGCAGCACAAACAGGTCAAAAAGTAACAGTTGTAGAGCGTGGAGCATTAGGTGGCGTTTGTTTAAACGTTGGCTGTATTCCTTCAAAAGCTTTAATTTCAGTAGGTCACCGTTATGAGCATGCAAAACACTCTGATGATATGGGTGTATTAGCTTCTGACGTAAAATTAGACTGGTCTAAAGCACAATCATTCAAAGACGGCGTTGTAAAAAAATTAGTAGGCGGCGTTGAAGGCTTATTAAAAGGTAATAAAGTAGATATCGTAAAAGGTGAAGCCTACTTTGTAGATGCAAACACTGTACGTGTAATCGATGGCGATAAAGCGCAAACTTATACATTCAAAAACGCTATTTTAGCAACAGGTTCTCGTCCAATTGAAATCCCAACATTCAAATTTACTGAGCGTGTAGTAAGCTCTACTGGTGCATTATCGTTCCCAGAAGTACCAGGTAAATTAGTTGTTATCGGCGGTGGTTACATCGGTACAGAGCTTGGTTCAGCTTATGCTAACTTAGGTTCTCAAGTAACAATTATCGAAGGTGGTAAAGATATTTTAGCTGGCTTCGAAAAACAAATGACGCAAATCGTTAAAAAAGGTCTTAAAAAGAAAGGCGTTGAAGTAGTAGTAGGCGCATCTGCTAAAGGCGTTGAAGAAAACGAAAATGGCGTTATCGTAACGTATGAAGTTGGTGGGGAAGAGAAGACTGTAGAAGCAGATTACGTATTAGTAACTGTAGGTCGTCGTCCAAATACTGATGAAATCGGCTTAGAAGAAATCGGTATTAAATTCGCTGAGCGCGGTTTATTAGAAGTAGATAAGCAATGCCGTACTTCAGTTCCAAACATTTATGCAATCGGTGATATCGTTTCAGGTCCACAATTAGCGCACAAAGCTTCATATGAAGGTAAAGTCGCTGCAGAAGCAATCGCTGGTGAACATTCAGTTGTTGATTACTTAGCAATTCCAGCAGTATGCTTCACAGATCCAGAAATGGCAACTGTAGGTTACTCAGAAGAAACAGCTAAAGCTGAAGGTCTTGAAGTAAAAGCTGCGAAATTCCCATTCGCTGCGAACGGTCGTGCATTAGCACTTAACCAAACGGAAGGTTTCGTGAAATTAGTTGCTCGTAAAGAAGATGGCTTATTAGTAGGTGCTCAAATTATTGGTGCTGGTGCATCTGATATGATCGCTGAAATGGGTCTTGCTATTGAAGCTGGTATGACAGCTGAAGACGTAGCATTAACAATTCACGCTCACCCAACATTAGGTGAAATTACGATGGAAGCTGCTGAAGTATTATTAGGCAACCCAATCCATATCGTTTCTAAATAAAAAATGATAAGGGACTATGTAGTATGAAAATACTGCATAGTCTTTTTTGATTGAAAAAATAGTACTCCAAGAAAAATACTATTCGTATATGTAAATAAATCTATCGATAACTATGAAAATTTGTTAGTTATGTATAAAACGAAATAGACAGATATTTGTTATAGGCGTACAATGATAGGGAATGAGAGGAGGTCATATGATGAATGTGATTCGGACGATTGTTCAAATTGGCATTATCATTTTATTTTATTTCATAGGAGAGACAATTGTAAAATTGACAGGGATAGTCATTCCAGGCAGTATTATAGGTTTAGTATTATTATGGTTAGCATTATTTTTTAATGTGCTAAATGTGAAATACATACAAAAAGGAGCTAGCTTTTTACTAGCATTTTTAACTTTATTTTTCATCCCTTCCACGGTAGCTGTGATTAATTATCCAGAGCTATTAACGATTTCTGGAGGATTACTAATAGTAGCAGTTATTTTGAGTACGATTTTTGCACTAATTGTAGCTGGGAAAGTAAGTAAATATATTGAGATAAAAGAACAACGGATGAAGGAGGAGAGTAATGTTGATGCAGCTACTGCAAATTCTATTCATCGTCCTTAGTACAGTAGGAATGTATATATTATTAAATAAACTTTATTTAAAGGTAGGTAATCCATTTCTATTACCAATCTTAACTGTGACATGTATAACCGTCTTCATTTTACTCGCCTTTAATATTCCGTATGAAGAATATATGGAGGGAGGACAATGGATTTCTAGAATGCTAGGACCTGCCGTTGTCGCATTAGCATTTCCATTATACAATCAGCGTGAAATGATATTTAAATATAAGTTTTCCATTTTAATTAGTATTGTTGTCGCAATGATTGCAGGCTTATTAAGTGTTGTCTCTTTATTATTGCTTTTTAGAGCAAGTGACACATTTTTATATACATCATTGCCGAAATCTTTAACAACACCCGTTGCTATGCAAGTAAGTGAATCGATTGGTGGTGTTGCGCCGCTAACAGCAGTTTTAGTAATGGTTGCAGGCTTTACTGGAGCAATACTTGGTCCCTTACTCTTTAAATTCTTTAAAATTGATACAGCAATTAGTCGCGGTGTAGCAATGGGAAGTGCGTCTCATGGTGTAGGGTTGACGAAGTTAAAAGAATATGGGGAAGAGGATTTATCTATTGGTTCTTTATCTATGGGATTAAGTGCAGTGCTAGGGGCATTTATTATACCTTTAATAACATTATTGATCATTTAAAAAGACAGATTGGTTGTCGTTCAACCAATCTGTCATTTCTTCTAATAAATTGCTTTTCGTTCTTTTATAACACGTATATTTTGAAGGGTATTGTCTTCTGGACCTTGTACAGGTAAACCTGCCTCGATGTTCATTATTATGAAATCAATATTACTTTGTGTAATTATTTCCCCGGGAATAAAAATGGGAATTCCTGGTGGGTAAACCATAATAAATTCAGCACAAATATAACCTTCCGCTTGAGAGAGAGGTATACTTTCTGTTTGTGCATAAAATGCATCTCTTGGTGTCATCGCAAGTGCTGGAATTTCTGGTATTTGGACATTTGTTTCTGTTATTGTTGCCTCTGAATCGAATTCTTTCGACATACGTGTTAACGCATTAATCAAAAGGTTGATTTCCTTTTTAGAATCACCAATCGTCACTAAGCATAAAATGTTGTATAGGTCCGATAATTCGACTTCAATGTTAGCTTTTTGACGTAGCCATTCCTCAGCGACATGTCCAGTAATACCTAAATCTTTTACGCTAATTAAAAGCTTTAATGGATCCATATCAAAGGTTGCGGAAGAGCCTAATTTCTCTCGCCCTACACAATGAAGGTGTGGAATCGTATTAATGCGTTTTCGAGCATCTTTAGCAAGTCGGATAGCTTCATCTAGTAAGTCTTCTCCATGAACTGCTAGCTGGCGTCTTGCAGTATCTAATGACGCAAGCAATGGGTACGATGTAGATGTAGTTGTAAGCATTGAAAAGACAGCCTGCACACGTTTTGCTGATACAAGTCCTTCTTTCACATTTAACACTGAGCTTCCAGTCATTGATCCACCGAGTTTATGAATACTTGTAGCAGCCATATCTGCTCCAGCTTGCATAGCTGATATCGGTAGATCGTCATGGAACTTAATATGAACGCCATGAGCTTCATCAACAATTACGGGAATATTACGGGCATGTACAATGTCAACAATACGTTTTAAATCTGCTACGAATCCAAAATAAGTTGGATTAATGACAAGTACTGCTTTTGCATCTGGATATTTTGTTAGCGCCTTTTCTACTGATTCCGGAGAAATGCCATGTGAAATACCAAGTTCACTATCTACCTCTGGATGAATAAAAATTGGAATAGCACCAGCAAATACAATGGCAGACATAATGGATTTATGTACATTCCTCGGTACTATAATTTTATCGCCTGGACCGACGACGGTTAGAATCATCGTCATAATGGCGCCACTAGTACCTTGTACGGAAAAAAATGTATGGTCAGCTCCGAAGGCTTCTGCTGCAAGGTTTTGAGCTTGCATGATTACACCTTTTGGAGCATGTAAATCATCTAGTGGAGCAATATTAATTAAATCAATTGATAAAACGTTGTCGCCTACGAATTCACGGTAAGCTGGATCCATTCCTTGTCCTTTTTTATGACCTGGAATATGGAACTGAATAGGATGTCTGTTACGATGCGAAAGTAGCGCATCAAACAAAGGAGTCTCTAATTGTGACAACGCAGGTACCACCTCACTATAGTAAAATTTTTAAAAACAAATGAATTATAGCACCTATTAAAGTTGCTGACTATAAAAATATTTCGAATTATACTTTTAATAAAAAAATTGATGGAGGAATGAATAATGAATTGGAATACACGTGTGACAGAACTATTAAATATTCAGTATCCCATTATACAAGGGGGCCTAGCTTATTTAGCATACTCTGAGCTTGCTGCGGCCGTTTCGAATGCAGGTTGCTTAGGGCAAATTACTGCTATGAGTTTATCATCACCAGAAGCACTAAAAGAGGAAATTAAAAACGTGAAAAAGTTGACGAATAAACCATTTGGTGTCAATTTTGCAATAGGAATGCACGGAAAGGGCTATGAAAAAATGGTAGAAGTGGCTGCGGAGATGGAAGTACCTGTTGTAACAATTACAGGGGGAAATCCGACAGCCATTTTCGATCTATTAAAAGATGCCCCGTGTAAGAAGTTAGTGCTCGTAGCAGCAAAGCGCCAGGCTCAAAAGGCAGAACAGCTTGGAGCTGATGCAGTGATGGTTGTAGGTCAAGAAGGCGGGGGGCATCTAGGAAAAGATGATGTTGGGACAATGGTGCTTGTACCACAAGTTGTGGATAGTGTATCGATTCCTGTCATCGCATCCGGTGGAATTGGTGACGGTCGTGGATGGATGGCAGCACATGCATTAGGTGCAGAAGGAATTGAAATGGGCACACGTTTTATTGCAACGAAGGAGTGTGTTCATGCTTCACAAGTTTATAAAACGGCACTAGTTAAGAGCGAAGAAACAGATACAACCGTTATAAAGCGATCTATAGGTGCACCAGCTAGGGTTATTCGGAATGAATATACGGATAAAATATTGGAAATCGAAGCTGTAACTCCTAAATATGAAGCATTAAAAGCTTATATAGGTGGTGAAGCCAACAAACAATTTATATATGAAGGTGATGCATCAAAAGGTTTTGGGTGGGCTGGTCAAGTAACTGGAATGATCCAGGATATTCCGTCCGTAGATCAATTAATTCAACGTATGATTGTACAAGCACAAGCTATCCGTTTAAAATGGGGACAGTAATAAAAAAGGTAGGGAAAAATTATGGAATACTCATACCCACTGTCTCCGGACTGGACAACACAAGAAATGGTCGATGTCGTTCACTTTTTTGAAGCAGTTGAGCTAGCATATGAAAAAGGGATAAAACGTGAAGATGTTATGGCGCGCTACAAACGTTTTAAAGAAATTGTTCCTTCTCAAGCTGAGGAAAAAACGATTTGTCGAGAATTCGAACAGGCAAGCTCATATGTACCATTCCGAGTTGTTAAATTAGCTAAAGAGCTTGAAGATGGTCAAATTGTGAGAATGCGTTAAATATTTAAAGGATTTTCTATTAAAAAGTGAGCCTTCAGTAAACTAAGGCTCACTTTTTTTAATTTTTTTGAAAAAAGATAACAAACAGTCAAAAGATTGGCATGTTTGCTAGCTAATTGTACATATTATAAAATAATGGCGAATTATCTATCTATAATCACATGATAAATTGGCAATAGTTCATCAAATGTTTTTTCAACAAGTGCTAAAAATTGCTCAGATGATAATTTAATCGCTTCTTCGGCAGGGATATGACGCCCTACTAAAAATTCGCCCTTTTTAACATCATGTAATCGTGTAATGTATTGCTCTAGCTTGCCATCGCGAGCTTCAGAAAGTGAAATGGCATCTGGCTGCATGTGGTCACCTGAAATAACATAATCATCGGAAAGTGCCTCAATCTTTTTTATATTATTTAATAAACGTTTCGCCATTTCTTGCTTTTGAGGTGCTTCATAAATTATTGCGACAACAATGAATAAATGTGTTCCCCATAAACCAATTTGAAAATGTGGTAAAGCTTTATAGCCACGTTTATACGGAGCAAAGGCTACCCAAGAATCTTTTGGGGGATTAACCGTTCTTCGAGCATGTTTTGCCACATGTGGAAAGAATTCATCACCAGTTCTTACGCTGAAATAGGCAGAAAAAATTTCTCCTAGTTCATTGAATTTTGGTCGAACAATCGTCGTTAATGCTTCCATGCGCGCATCTAACCCATCAATTTGGAATACATGAAAGTCTTCAGAAGTCCATTTTACATTACTCATATTTTTTTACAGTTCCTTTCGTAATAATGTTTATTTTAATAAAAATTTGGGAAAAAATCTGTTAATAGAAACTTTATACCGTAAGGATTTACTTTAGTAAAAGAAAGTAGTAAAAAGTAACTAGTTGCGTTTCGGATAATTAAATATTCAATGAAAGTGAAAATAAAAGACGAGGAAGTGACATTTATGAAACAGATGATTAAGATTATACGCAAAGTGGATATCGAAAAGCAATACGAAGAGATTTTAATGTTGGAAATGGACTATGAGTTAGCGACATTGTATGTTGCTATGAAGGATAACAATCAGTCAGAAATGGAAAAGTCGAAAAAGCGTTTAACAGAAATTCAAGAGGAACTAAAAGGTTTACAGGTATATGCATAATAAAAAAATGTATCCAAAATAAAAAATCACTTGCTATATAAAGAAAGCAAGTGATTTTTTGTTATAATTAAGAATATTCAAAGTAATTGGCTTCCCAAAATAAAATATATAATCGGAAGGTGGATGCAAAATGGACGTAAAAAAACTAGATCAATTTGCAAAAGAAATCATTGTAGAAGCAGGGAAAAAAATACGTGATGCATTTTCCTATGATATAGAAATAGAAACAAAATCGGGTGCCAATGATCTCGTAACAAATATTGACCGAGAAACCGAGTTGTTTTTTATTGAAAAAATAAAAGCTTTTGACTCAAGTCACCGTATTTTAGGGGAAGAAGGTATGGGCGAAAAAGTTGAAAGTTTAGAAGGGGTTGTTTGGATTATAGATCCAATTGATGGCACGATGAATTTTGTGAAACAGCATCGTCATTTTATGATTACAATTGGCGTTTATGTGGATGGAGTTGGGATATTAGGATACATATTTGATGTAATGCGAGAGGATCTATTTTATGCCATTGCTGGACAAGGGGCATGGTATAATGATTCGCCGATGCGCAAATTACAACCGTTAAAGATTGAGGAGGCGGTCATCGGGATTAATGCGAATTGGGTAACGCCAAATAATCGTATTAATCATGAAAGAATAATCGAGCTCGTGCGAACAGTGCGAGGGACACGATCCTATGGTTCAGCTGCAATGGAGATAGCATTTGTTGTAAGCGGGAAACTGGATGCTTATATTTCAATGCGGTTAGCGCCCTGGGATATAGGGGGCGGTGTAGTAATTGCAAAGGAAGTTGGTGCAATTGCAACGAACTTTAATGGCAATCCATTTGATTTTTTAACAACAGATACATTTTTGATTGCAAACCCTTATATACATCAATTAATTTTGGATAACTATATTGAAGAAAAAAAGATGTTATAAAGTTGAACTTTCAAATTTATAAATCAAAAAGAGCGAATGTGTAATTGTATACACATCCGCTCTTTTTCGCAAACTAAAGTAATCCTTGATCTTTAAATTTACGTTTCGTTTTAAAACCTAATCCAAAAATAGCACACATGACAATAAAACCAATAATTACTCCGATAATTCCCATTGTTTCGTATTCGTCACCTGTCATGAAAATTAATGAAAATGATACACCCATGCTAACCATTGATAAAATTGCGGCTAATGCATAGAAGAACATTACTAGCTTTGCTTTATTCATCTTTTAACCTCCGTACTTATCCGTATATGTGACTAAAATAATGATATTATTTTTTTACGAAAAGACATTTAATCTTTCATGTGCTATAATATCACAGTTAAACATTTGAAAAAAGAATATGGAGTGGAATAATGACAAATTTACGTGAAGATTTACGCAATATCGCGATTATCGCGCACGTTGACCATGGTAAAACGACATTAGTTGACCAATTATTAAAGCAATCGGGTACTTTCCGCACGAACGAGCAAGTTGAAGAACGTGCAATGGACTCGAATGATATTGAACGTGAACGCGGAATTACGATTTTAGCTAAAAATACAGCAGTTAACTATAATAATACTCGAATTAACATCCTTGATACGCCTGGACACGCTGACTTCGGTGGTGAGGTAGAACGTATTTTAAAAATGGTAGACGGAGTTCTACTTGTTGTCGATGCGTATGAGGGTTGTATGCCACAAACTCGTTTTGTATTGAAAAAAGCATTAGAGCAAAAATTAACACCAATCGTAGTTGTTAACAAAGTCGACAAAGATTCAGCACGTCCTGATGAAGTTGTAGATGAAGTTTTAGACTTATTAATTGAATTAGGTGCAGACGAAGACCAATTAGACTTCCCAGTAGTATTTGCTTCTGGTGTAAATGGTACGGCTTCATTAAGCTCAAACCCAGCAGATCAAGAAGAAGATATGAAATGTCTATTTGAAGCTGTAATCGAGCATATCCCAGCACCAGTTGATACACGAGATGAGCCTTTACAATTCCAAGTAGCTTTACTTGATTATAATGACTTCGTAGGTCGTATCGGTATCGGGCGTGTAATGCGTGGTACAATTTCTGTAGGTCAACAAGTTTCATTAATGAAATTAGACGGGTCAGTGAAAAACTTCCGTGTTACAAAATTATTTGGTTTCTTTGGTTTAAAACGTGAAGAAATTCAAGAAGCATATGCTGGTGATTTAATCGCCGTTTCAGGAATGGAAGAAATCAACGTAGGTGAAACGGTTTGTCCAGTTGATCACCCAGAGGCACTTCCTCCAATGCGTATTGATGAGCCAACATTACAAATGATGTTCTTAGTAAATAACTCACCATTTGCAGGTCGTGAAGGAAAATGGATTACTTCTCGTAAAGTAGAAGAGCGTTTACGTTCACAACTACAAACTGACGTATCATTACGTGTAGAAGATACAGATTCTCCAGATGCTTGGATGGTATCAGGTCGTGGTGAGCTTCACTTATCGATTTTAGTAGAAAACATGCGTCGTGAAGGGTATGAATTACAAGTATCAAAACCACAAGTAATCATCCGTGAAATTGATGGTAAAAAACATGAGCCAGTTGAACGTGTACAAATCGATGTGCCGGAAGATTGCGTAGGTTCAATCATCGAATCTTTAGGTAACCGTAAAGGTGAAATGCTGGACATGGTCAACGAAGGAAACGGACAAGTACGTTTAGTATTTATGGTACCAGCTCGTGGATTAATCGGTTATACAACTGAATTCATGTCATTAACAAAAGGGTTCGGGATTATTAACCACACATTCGATTCTTATCAACCATTAGTTCCTGGTAAAGTAGGCGGTCGTCACCAAGGTGCTTTAGTTTCTATGGAAACGGGTAAAGCAACAACTTACGGTATGATGGGTGTAGAAGATCGTGGAACATTATTCGTAGAGCCAGGTGCTGAAATTTACGAGGGTATGATCGTAGGTCAAAACACACGTGATAACGATATCACAGTAAACATTTGTAAAATGAAACAAAAAACAAATGTCCGTTCAGCAACGAAAGATCAAACAAACGTAATTAAAACTCCTAAAATCTTAACATTAGAAGAAGCTTTAGAGTTTTTAGATGATGATGAGTATTTAGAAGTAACACCAGAATCAATCCGTTTACGTAAACAGGTTTTAGATAAAGGTGAGCGAGAGCGTATTACGAAAAAGAAAAAGAACGCTGAATTAGAAGGTTAAAAAAATTGGCGTTAATAGGGAAAGGTTGAATGATGTTGAATATGATGGCTGTAATGAGTAGCACATTAAATTTAGTATTAGCTGCAACTGTATCTACAAATGAAAAAGAGTACGTTTTTGAACGTATGTCTGGAATCACAAGATATTTATATGAAAATTTACCAAGCTACGAAATGGCTGGTTATGCAACGTTTATTCTCGTGTTCCTTATGTCGGCAATTGTATATAAACTAGGCTTTGCAAAAAAATTATCATTGGGTAAAAATATTGTTATTTATACATTTTTATTTATAGGATGTATGATTTTAACGTTTTTAGCATTGTTCTTACCGATGATCGAAGGCTTAATCGTTGCTGCTTTAATTTTAATCGTCTATAAATCACGTCTATGGCGCGAAAAACGTGAAGAAGCGAAAGCAGCAAAACAAGCATAATTTTTTGAGAGGGAACAGTATTGTTTCCTCTCTTTTTTATCGAATGAAAATACCCTATTGCATTTATTCGTACAAAATGTGTCTATTTTATCAAAAATTTAATGAAGAAATTCACGATGAAAAGCTTGTGAATTGCTTCAAAAGAATTGAAAGCGTTATAATTTATTATCAGATATGAAATAACTAGATGGAGTAGAGAAAAATGAATTTTACAAAAAAACAAGTTATTATCACTGTTGCTGCAGCACTTGTTATTATTTCAGCCATTATTTTCTTACCAGCAGTCTTTAAAGCGAATAAAGAAGATAATGCGGCAGCGCAATTAAGCGAAATTTATAATGATCAATTTGTTGTAACAAAATCAACCGTTAGTACATTCGGTGATGAATTTGAAATAACAGTCCAATCAGAAGATACAAAAATCGTATATGACTTCGATGTACAAGGTGAATCGTATGAAGGGGAATATTATGCTGAAAATGTGAATGCTAAAGTTAGCGATTTAGTTCAACCATTAGTACCAGATGCATTAGTTATGTCGAATGTTCATTTACAAGGTTTAACAGAAGAAATTTCACTTGAGGAAGCAGATGTACAAAAGGCAACAATCCGCCTACTAAATTTAAATGAATTAACAGATGAAGTAGCACAAGAAATTGCCCAAACGTTGAAAAAACAATTTGGTGAAATTCCAGTACAAATAGATGTATTCGTTGTTGACCAAGAGCGAGTATTTGATGGCGTTAAATTTGAAGTGGAAAACTATTTCCAATTAAGTAAAATTAAATCGGAGAGCTTCATTGACTTTAAATTCCATGAGCAAAATTTTAGCTTCTAAATAAAATAAAGGCGCTGTTCATTTGAACAGCGCCTTTATTCTTTCTATTAAAATTCTTCATCAAATTTTGAAGAAGTTCGATAGAAAATGAAATTTCCAGTATCTACTCGCTTTTGAGTATTTTCTGAAATGCGATCGGAACAAGACATACACATAAAAGTATGAATCGGACGATTTCGCAGCTTTTTTGCTAAAGGTAAATCGTTTGGTAAATCATGTATTGCATCGCAAATAACACATTTTACACGCATTTTACGACCTCCTATTGTATACGAATCGCACGAATGTTTTTAATTGGGTTGTCTCTATTCGAACCGTCTCCGAATAAAATATGAACTGGACCGTCTTCAGTAAGTGGCTTACCATCTTGGCTAAATTTTAAGATGAAATTTTCTACTTGCTCTAACGGGAAAGAAATTTCTTCATTTGCTGCACATTCAAATACGACTTCTGTTGCAGTTGGTAAAATTTCTGCATTATTTAGGAAAGGTTTAATTTCCATCCCGAATGTTCCAGTCAACATCCCCTTGCGGTCGAATTTCCGCTCTGTTTTTAAGGTTGGAGGGAAAACTGCACCTTCCATAATTTCTCGTGACCAATGTGCACCCATGTCACGTAAATATTTTTCGTTATCCTCTTCTACTTTTTCTGTATCGAAATAGGTAGTCAAATCAAGCTTACGATCATCAAAAATCCACACTGTTGGATCTAATGTCAATTGATATGTGACAGCACCCTTAATAGGAATGATTGTTTCAACCATAGTAAGTCCCCCTTAGCTATTATCCTTTCCTATTATAGCGTGATTCAATTGAGAAAGAAATATAATTGAATTGGAAGTAAATCATACAAAGAAGCTTGCATTTTTTTAAGTAAAAAGATACACTTTATTAAGATAGAATCGAAGAAATATCATAGATGGGGGCGTCCTCATGGATACGAAAGCACAAGCTTCCTTTCAGGAAAAGGCATTAGAGCTATTAACAGCAGATGCAGATAAAATTGCTCAATTAATTCGAGTACAAATGGATAATTTGACAATGCCGTCTTGTCCATTATATGAAGAGGTTTTAGATACACAGATGTTTGGCTTATCACGTGAAATTGATTTTGCTGTAAAGCTAGGTTTAATTGAGCGTGAAAAAGGAAAGCAGATTCTTGACTCACTTGAGAAAGAACTTTCTTTATTACATGATGCGTATACAGACAAATAAAAGAAAACTCAAACGCTATGTGCAGTTTGAGTTTTTTTTTCAAAAACGAGGTTTGGTTAAATGAAAAATTATTTTAAAAATTTTTTCCGGAATTTTGATTACGGGTTGTTGTTTGTATACATTTTCTTAACATTGTTTGGACTCGTAATGATCTATAGTTCAAGTATATGGATTGCGATTGCGCGATTAGATGCGTCGCCGAATCATTACTATGTGAAGCAATTAACAAACATAGTAATCGCCTTTACGTTATTTATAATTGCAGTCATTGTGCCATATAAAAATTTAAGAAGTAAAAAAATTCTAATGCCGTTAATGCTCATTATGATTCTGCTCGAAATATGTCTGGCGTTGTTTGGACACGGTAAAGAACAAACAGGTTCCCAGAGTTGGATTAGTTTATTTGGGATAATGAACTTCCAACCGTCAGAATTTGCGAAGCTCTTTATTATAATTTTCTTTGCAGGTACCTTTTATCGAAAAAGTGTCAATAAAGGTTCGATGCAGCTTTTAACTTTTGATGACATTGCGCCACCGCTTAGCATGTGGTTATTCATTATATTATGTGTTGGTCTTGAAACAGACATTGGAGCATTAATGATTATTTTCGTTATTGCCATGGCAGTCATCTTGTCGAGTGGTCTTAGAGGAAAGACGATGATTAAAATTACCGGTCTCGTAAGTTCTCTAGGAATCGTAGCCGTAGGGGCATTATTAATTATCAAACGCGATTCAATTTTTAATGCAAGTCGTTTAGGTCGCTTTACATCTTATTTGGATCCATTTGCAGCTTCACAAAACTCAGGTTATCAAGTTGTTAATGGTTACTATGCAATCGGTTCAGGTGGTTTAGAAGGAAAGGGACTGGGCCAATCCACCCAAAAACTGGGTTATTTACCGGAGCCGCAGACCGATTTTATTATGGCGGTTATTGCAGAAGAATTAGGGGTTTTAGGTGTTACAATTGTTATTTTTGGTTTAAGTTTTATTGTGTTGCGAGGATTTTATATTGCAATGACAACAAAAGACCCGCTTGCACGGATGCTAGCGGCGGGCATTTCTACTTGGATAGGGTTACAAACTTTTATTAATTTAGGTGGTTTATCGGGAATTATCCCGTTAACTGGGGTTACGTTACCTTTTATTAGCTATGGCGGAACTTCGATATTATTGCTGTCTATTGCAATGGGGATTTTAATTAATGTCTCTACAAATCACAAATTAGAGAAAAGAAAGTAATTGGGGGTAAGGAGAAATGAAGTCGATCAAAAAGATTTTAGTTGCAAACCGAGGGGAAATTGCAATTCGTATTTTACGTGCTTGCAATGAATTACATATTAAAACGGTTGCGATTTATTCACGTGAAGATAGCGGTTCTTATCACCGTTATAAAGCGGACGAAGCTTACATTGTAGGGGTCGGAAAAAAGCCAATAGAAGCCTATTTAGATATTGAGGGAATCATCAAAATTGCAAAGGAAGCAAATGTTGATGCTATTCACCCAGGGTATGGTTTTTTATCTGAAAATGTAGCGTTTGCCCGTCGTTGTGAAGAGGAAGGTATTCAATTTATCGGACCTACTTCTACTCATTTAGATATGTTTGGCGACAAAGTAAAAGCCCGTGATCAGGCAATTCAAGCGGGGATTCCAGTGATCCCTGGTACGGATGGTCCTGTAGATAGTTTAGAAGAAGTTCAAACGTTTGGGGAGCAATATGGCTATCCGGTGATGATTAAAGCGGCTTTAGGAGGTGGTGGACGTGGAATGCGTCTCGTCCAAACGGCTGAGGAATTACAGTCGGCCTATGACCGTGCTAAATCAGAAGCGAAAGCAGCATTTGGATCAGATGAAGTATATGTTGAAAAAGCGATAATAAAGCCTAAACATATTGAAGTGCAAATTATTGGAGATACACACGGTAATATTGTGCACTTATATGAGCGTGATTGCTCAATACAGCGACGCCATCAAAAGGTAGTTGAAATTGCACCTTCAAACTCTATTTCAGAACAATTACGAAATCGTATTTGTGATGCAGCAGTAAAGTTAATGGAAAAAGTCAAATATATTAATGCAGGTACTGTGGAATTTTTAGTAGCTGGTGATGATTTTTATTTCATTGAAGTAAATCCACGTATTCAAGTTGAACATACAATTACCGAGATGATTACAGGGATTGATATTGTTCACGCCCAAATTAAAGTAGCTCAAGGACTAAATATTCACTCGAAGGAAGTTGGCATTCCAGCACAAGACAAAATTCCGTTATTCGGATATGCCATTCAATCACGTGTTACTACTGAAGATCCAGCAAATGATTTTATGCCAGATACAGGGAAGTTAATGGTCTATCGTTCAAGCGGTGGGTTTGGTGTCCGTTTAGATGCCGGAAATGGATTCCAAGGCGCAGTTGTTACACCTTATTACGATTCGCTTTTAGTGAAAATCTCAACATGGGGTATGACGTTTGCTGAAGCAGCAGCGAAAATGGATCGTAACTTACGGGAATTCCGTATTCGTGGTGTCAAAACGAATATTCCTTTTTTAGGGAATGTAGTATTACATGACAAGTTTTTAACAGGGGAATTTGATACGAGCTTTATCGATACAACGCCGGAATTATTTGAATTTCCTGAGCGGAAGGACCGAGGAACAAAACTATTAAATTATATTGGAAATGTTACATTAAATGGTTTCCCAGGTGTTGAAAAAAGAGCTAAACCTATTTTCGTACAGCCGGAAAAGCCAAAAGTAGATATATTCATCCCAACACCAACTGGAACTAAGCAAATATTAGATGCCCATGGTGCAGATGGATTAGTGAAATGGATTAAAGATCAAGATGATGTATTATTGACGGATACTACATTCCGTGATGCCCATCAATCATTACTTGCGACACGTGTGCGTTCTCAAGATATGTTCCAAATAGCGGAGGAAACTTCTCGTTTAATGCACGATCACTTCTCGCTTGAAATGTGGGGTGGTGCGACATTCGATGTTGCGTATCGTTTCCTAAAGGAAAATCCGTGGGCGCGTCTTGAAAAATTACGTCAGCAAATCCCTAACGTACTGTTCCAGATGCTTCTGCGCGGTGCGAATGCAGTTGGTTATACGAACTATCCAGATAATTTAATTCGAGAATTTATTAAAGAATCTGCTTCTTCAGGGGTTGATGTATTCCGTATATTTGACTCATTAAACTGGATCAAAGGAATGGAAGTTGCAATTGATGAAGTACGTAATAGCGGCAAAGTAGCTGAAGCGGCTATTTGCTATACAGGCGATATTTTAGATGATTCGCGTGCGAAGTATACAGTTGAATATTACAAAAATATGGCGAAGGAATTAGAAGCAGTAGGGGCGCATATTTTAGCGATTAAAGATATGGCAGGATTGTTAAAGCCTCAAGCTGCTTATCGCTTAATTTCAGAACTAAAAGAGGCAACAAACTTACCAATTCACTTGCATACACATGATACAAGTGGTAATGGAATTTATTTATATGCTAAAGCAATCGAAGCGGGTGTAGATATTATCGATACGGCATTAGGCTCAATGGCAGGGCTAACTTCTCAACCAAGTGCAAACTCGTTATACTATGCGATGAAAGGTTCGGAGCGTAAAGTACGTGCAGACATTGAAGGACTAGAGAAACTATCCTATTACTGGGAAGATGTTCGTAAATATTATGTAGACTTTGAAAGCGGCATGAATGCACCACATTCTGAGATTTATGTCCATGAAATGCCAGGAGGCCAATACAGTAATTTACAACAGCAAGCAAAAGCAGTTGGTTTAGGCGATCGTTGGGATGAAGTAAAAACGATGTACTCTCGTGTGAATTTAATGTTTGGTGATATCGTAAAAGTTACGCCTTCTTCCAAGGTTGTAGGAGATATGGCGTTATTTATGGTTCAAAATAATTTAACCGAAGATAATATCGTTGAACGTGGTAAGGCGATCGATTTCCCGGAATCTGTTATTGAATTTTTCCAAGGTTATTTAGGGCAACCTCATGGTGGATTCCCAAAAGACATTCAACATGTTGTGCTTAAAGACCGTGAGCCGATTACAATAAGACCTGGAGAATTACTAGCTCCAGTTGATTTTGAAAAGCTAGCTGGAGAATTAGAGCAAAAGACAAATCATACACCGTCAAAACAAGATTTACTTGCCTATGCATTGTACCCGAAAGTATTTGAGCAATATGTTCAAGCATCGGATTCATTTGGAGATATTTCCGTTTTAGATACACCTACTTTCCTTTACGGTTTAAAATTAGGTGAAGAAGTTGAAGTGGAAATTGAAAAAGGAAAAACGCTTATTATTAAACTAGTGTCCATTGGTGAGCCACAACATGATGGAACACGTGTCATGTATTTTGAAATGAATGGTCAATCCCGAGAGCTAGTTATCCAAGATCTAACAGTAGAAGTGGATGGAAGTATTGCTTTGAAGGCTGATCCGTCAAATCCAAATCAAATTGGTGCAACAATGCCTGGTACGGTGTTAAAAGTAGTTGTAAATAAGGGAAGCACAGTAAAACGTGGTGACCATTTATTAATTACTGAAGCGATGAAAATGGAAACAACTGTTCAAGCGCCGAAAGATGGTGTTGTGAAAGAGGTTTACGCCTCAGCAGGTGATGCGATTTCAACAGGCGATTTATTGATTGAATTAATGTAAATTCGTAGATTAAATTTGAGAGGTCTGAAAAAAGCACCTTGCCCAATTGCACCATGATCAACATATAGCAATAAAAAATGGCACTATCCGTTCAATCTTGAACAGATAGTGCTTTCTTTACTCTACAAAACTATTTATTTCGAGAAACTAGTAAAATCATATAACATAATAAACCAAATAATAAAGTAATTAATAATGAATGCATTAATGAAACGGCTAAATGTAATTTTAATAATACAACTAACATACCTGCAAGTACTTGCATAACTACGATAATAAACGCAATTACCCAGCCCCAATAAATTACCGGCTGATTTTTATAGTGCTTAATTACATGAATCGCAATGTAAGTAATCCAGATAACGAATAATAATACGGCAAATCGGTGCCCCATTTGTACCCATTCATACATGTTATAAGGTAATGCAAATGGTTGATCATTTCTACAAAATGGCCAATCAGGACAGACTAAACTTGCATCTGTATGGCGAACTAATGCCCCAGTGTATACAACTATGTAAGAATATAAAGTTACACATATAGTATGTATTTTTAATTTTTTACTCATATTAATATTATCCGTATCGAACTTTTTATCGACTTCAAATACGATTAATGTAAGTAATAAAACAGCAGCAAATGAGATCAATGAAATTCCGAAATGTAGTGCGAGTATGAAGTCACCTTGCCCCCATAATACTTGAGCAGCCCCAATTAAAGCTTGTAAAATAAGGAAGAACAAAGCCGAAATGCCTAAAAATTTCACTTCTCTAATATGCCCTAATGCTTTCCATGTCCAAATTGTTAATATAAGTATGAAAATAGATACAGAGCCTGTCACAAGACGGTGTGAAAATTCGATTAAAACTTCAGCTGTAATTTCTTTAGGGATTAAAGAACCGTTACAATCTGGCCAATTTCGCCCGCAGCCTAATCCGCTGTCTGTTTTCGTAACGAGTGCGCCACCTTGAAGAATGAGCAACATGCCCAGTGTTGCCGCAACAGCAAACCATTTTAAATATTTGTAATATTTTTGTTGCATGAAGTGAACCCACCTTTATTCAACATCGCTCATAAAAGCGTCTCTAGATTTAGATAATATCGAAAAATCTGGAAAAACACAACTTCTATCAGAATTCCGTTAAAATTAATACCCAGTTTTTCACAAATTGTTCATAAATTCGTCTCCTATCCTTCACAAATATTGTAAGAAAATACATTACTATATAGTTGTTGTTTTAGATTTCTAAACGCTTCGACACATTTTGTATGTTGTTATTTGAAATTTCACGAAACGGCTAGAAATCCGATACAAATTTAGATATAGTTAATGGTAGCGGAATATGCTTACAAATTTGAAAGGAGAAGTAAGTTATTTGGTACAGATATACAGTAACGGTGTATCCCCTTGAAGTTACAGTTCATGTTAGGTTTTCTTGCACTTATAAAGATTGGAAATGGTTATTCAAACTTAATGAAAGCTTATACATGCTTACTGAGCTCGACAATTTTCTTAAATGTAATCTTGTATTCTACAAAAAGGGTGAGAGCGAAGTTTACTTAGAATTTTGTAATAGAACTGTATCTATATAACTTAATTATTCCAAATTGTAAGCGGAATTTTGTAAATGATGGCATATTCGCTGCCAACATGTGGGGACTAGTAGTTAGATTAAATTGTATTCTATTTTGTTTAAATGTTCCGAACTAAAGATTTTGGCAATCTATCGTTGAATAGATTTCTAGCACTAATCCACTTTTCATTGATTCGCTGGATTGTTTAAAACATTTTATTTTAGGGGAACAATAGCATTTAATTGTAATTTTGTGTGGTGGCATCCTTCTTCTTAATTTTCTGATTAATAGAAGATAGAAATAGCTAGCTACAAAAATAGCAATGCTATAAAAGGAAGATTTGTATAGAGAACGAACTAAGTCTGTCGATCTTTCAAACGAAATGATACATGTAGTAGCTGATCTAATGGAAATGAGTGGCTTTTCATATTGGGATTCTTTCTGAATTAAGAATTCACATAGAACTTAACCGTAGTCCTGGTTACACATGAAAATACAACAAAGAAAGAGGGGTTTATTAAGCTATGATGAAAGGGCTTAAAAAATGGCGTTTATTCTCGCTATTAACAGTAATGACAGTATTCCTTTCAGCATGTGGTGAGGAGTATATTTCGACACTTCGCCCATCAGGTCCGGTCGGTAAAGAGCAGTTAAACATTTTAATTCTAGCTTCTGTGATTATGTTATTCGTTGTAATCATAGTATCTACTATTTATTTAGTTGCTTTCTTTAAGTTCCGCCGTTCAAAAGTTGGCGAGAACCATATGCCAAAGCAAGTGGAAGGTAGTCACACGCTTGAAGTAATTTGGACAGTAATCCCGATTGTATTATTACTAATCCTAGCTGTTCCAACATTAAACTCTACGTATAAATTTGCAGATGTTGCTGCAATGGATGAAGTAGATGAGAACGGTAACAAAACAGCGCTTACAATTAATGTAACTGCAAAACTATATTGGTGGGAATTTGAGTACCCAGATTTAGGGATCATTACTGCACAAGATTTAGTAGTACCTACTGGTGAAAAAGTGTACTTCAATTTACTCGCTGCTGACGTTAAGCACTCATTCTGGATTCCAGCTGTTGGCGGTAAGATGGATACAAACGTTGATGGGATTAACAAGTTCTATCTACAATTCGATAAAAAGTCTGAAGGTTTAAATGACGGAGAAGGTGTATTCTACGGTAAATGTGCTGAGTTATGTGGTCCTTCTCACGCATTAATGGACTTCAAAGTAAAAGCACTTGATCGCGAAGGCTTTGATGCATGGGTAGCTGCTATGAAAGCAACGGAAGGCAATACAGCAAACAAAGAATCTGCTGATATTGGTGAAGCGACATTTGCTAATTCATGTTTAGGATGTCATGCAGTATCAGCGGTAGCTGGTTCTGGTTTAGGTCCAAACTTAACAAACTTCGGTGATCGTGCTCGTTTAGCTGGCTTCATGGAGCATACAGTTGAAAATACGACTGAATGGATTATTGATCCAGATAAGTATAAGCCAGGTAACACAATGAAGGGGACTTACAATGTATCACCTGAAGAGGCGAAAGCAATCGCTGAATATTTAATGACATTATCAGTTGAACAATAACGACATATTAGAGAGAAACTTTGAAGGAGGTTAAAGTTGTGAGCTCTGTTACACAGAAAAAGGGCTTTGGAGCACATGTATGGGACTACTTAACAACGGTGGATCATAAAAAAATCGCCATTTTGTATTTAGCAGCAGGTACATTGTTCTTCGCAATTGCAGGATTTGAAGCGTTACTAATGCGTATTCAATTAATGTTCCCAGAAAGTACGTTCATTTCTGCAGGCCTATTTAACGAATTATTAACAATGCACGGTACGACGATGCTATTCTTAGCCGCGACACCGATTATATTTGCCTTTATGAACGCCATTGTGCCACTTCAAATTGGAGCACGTGACGTAGCATTCCCATTTTTAAACGCACTTGGATTCTGGTTATTCTTCCTAGGTGCAGTATTCCTTCACCTTTCATTCTTCATGGGTGGAGCGCCTGATGCAGGTTGGACTTCATATGCATCATTATCTTTATATTCACCTGGACATGGGATTGACTTCTATATCCTTGGTTTACAAATTTCTGGTGCGGGTACGTTAATTTCTGGTATTAACTTCATCGTAACAATTATTACGATGCGTGCACCTGGTATGACGTTTATGCGTATGCCATTATTTACTTGGACTACTTTAGTATCGAGTTCATTAATTTTATTTGCATTCCCCCCACTTACAGGTGGTTTATTCTTAATGTTAGTTGACCGTATGTTCGGAGCAAACTTCTTCGATCATACAATGGGTGGTAATACAATTATTTGGGAGCACTTATTCTGGATCTTTGGACACCCTGAAGTATATATTTTAGTATTGCCAGCATTTGGTTTATTCTCTGAAATTATTCCAGTATTTGCTCGTAAACGTTTGTTCGGATATTCTTCAATGGTATTCGCAACAATTTTAATTGGTTTCTTAGGATTCATGGTATGGGCTCACCATATGTTTACAGTTGGTTTAGGTGCTACTGCGAACGCAATCTTCGCTGTCGCAACAATGGCGATTGCCGTTCCAACAGGTATGAAAGTGTTCAACTGGATTCTGACTATTTGGGGCGGTTCAATTAAAGTGACAGTTCCAATGCTTTATGCATTAGGTTTCATCCCGTCATTCGTTGCGGGTGGTGTAACAGGTGTCATGCAAGCAACAGCACCACTTGACTACCAATTACACGATTCTTACTTCATCGTTGCGCACTTCCACTACGTAATCGTAGGTGGTATCGTAACAGCGTTATTCGGTTCAGCGCACTTCTACTGGCCGATTATGTTTAACAGAGCGTTAAATCCGAAAATAGGGGCACTTACTTTCTGGATATTCTTTATTGGTTTCCACTTAACGTTCTTCGTACAACACTTCCTAGGTTTAATGGGTATGCCACGTCGTGTATTTACATACATGGGCGGTCAAGGTTGGGATTTCTTTAACTTTATCTCGACAGTTGGCGCATTAATGATGGGTGTTGGGGTAATTCTATTAGTAATCGACGTATTGTTATCGATCAAATCTGAGCCGGTTAACCGTCGTGATTACTGGGGAGACGGTCGTTCTCTTGAGTGGGCGATTGAAACGCCTCTACCATTCTATAACTTTAAACAAACGCCACTTGTTCGTGGCTACGATCCATATTGGATTGAAAAAGAAGAAGGTAACAAAGAAGGTATGGTATATGCTGAGCCATTAGCTGAAATTCACATGCCAAACAACTCAATTTTACCTTTAGTCATGTCAATTGGTGCTTTCATTGCTGCCTTTGGTGCTTTATATAGCCCTTGGGGAGATCAAGTTCAAGCTGGTACAGCAACAGGTGCATCACCTGCAGTATCATTAGCATTAATTATTGGTGGTTTAGGCTTAACTGTAGCATGTATGATTATCCGTTCATTCCAAGATGATTTAGGTTTCCATGTAACAGTAGCTGAAGTTGAAAAAATTGAAGCAGATTTAGCTGAATACCGTTCAAAAGGGGGTAACAAGTAATGGATATTAATCAAAAATTTACTCCACAAACTTGGCCAAAACACCCTGAACAAGCTACAATGGAGGGGAAAAACAAGTTAGTTGGACTTTGGATTTTCCTTGCATCTGATACAGTACTTTTCGCGAGTGTGTTTGCTACTTACATTGCATTAAAGGATAGTGGCCCTGCAGGGATGACATTCTTTGCAAAAGATCTTTATGAATTACCGCTTGCATTTATTATGACGATGTTATTATTAACATCTTCATTAACTTCTGTGTATGCGATGTACCATATGAAAAATTATAACTATACGGGTGTACGTACTTGGATGGCAATTACAGTGCTTCTAGGCTTAGGATTCTTAAGTTTAGAAATCTATGAGTTCCAACATTATGTACACATTGGCTTTGGCTATACACAGTCGGCGTTCTCTTCTGCCTTCTTTACGCTTGTTGGGATGCACGGGTTACACGTTATTATCGGATTAATTTGGATTACAGGTTTACTAATCCGCAATAATAAGCGTGGGTTAAACTTATACAACGCTCCGAAGTTCTTTGCAGCTTCGTTATACTGGCACTTCATCGACGTTGTATGGGTATTCATCTTTACGGTAGTATATCTGATGGGAGTGTTGGGATAATATGTCACACGAAACTCATGTAGAAGTACGTACTCCAGCTCAATATGAATATGACAAAGCACAGTCTAAAGCGCATATGCGTAAGCAAGTAGTAAACTTTGCGATTATGATTTTCTTAACATTTATTGCGTTTGCTGCTGTTGTTTCAGGCTTTGCGCCAACATTTATCATTCCAATAATTTTATTATTTGCTGGAATTCAAGTAGTATTACAACTTTATGCATTCATGCACTTAGAAGATCGTTCCACACATATGGTAGGTGTTATCGAATTCTTTATTTGGAGTGCAGCCTTCATCGCATTTACGTTCTTTGTAGCGTTCACAACGATTATTTGGTGGGGCTAATATGTAGCAAGAAGACGTCCTTGGCTTAGCTAAGGGCGTTTTATTATTGAAGTTTTAGTAAAAAATATGTTGTCTTTATCAATTTTTTAACAAATACATAAAATACATGTTTGATTTCAATCAATTGTCATAGTTCTTCCATTGAAGTTAAACAATTGGCAAATTATAATAAAATTACTGATGTTTAAAGGAGCATGGTCATATGCCAATTAGTATCTTTGGTTTTCAAGCATTATGGAGCCCTTATTTAATTGGGGTGCTGCTATTTTTAACAGTTGTCTATTTTTTAGTAACAGTTACTTGGAGAAAAGATTTTAAAGTAAGCGAACCATTAAAGAAAAGCGAAGCAGCTTTTTTTATTGTTGGGATGATTGTGCTATACATTATAAAAGGATCACCAATTGATTTACTTGGTCACATAATGTTTACAATGCACATGACACAAATGGCGTTATTGTTATTATTAGTACCTGTGTTTATTATTAAAGGAATCCCTTGGTGGGTTTGGAAAATCGTTGTAGAGGCACCTGTAATTCGAACGATATTTAAAATTTTCACAAAACCTTTAATTGCCATTGTATTATTTACAGGCTTATTTTCTGTCTATCATTTACCAGTAGTATTTGATGCAATTAAATTAGATGAAACATTCCATGGAATTTTTACAATGGTTTTATTTATTTCAGCGCTCTTTATGTATTGGCCGTTATTAAATAATGTTGAAGGACAGCATGAAATGAAAAATATGCACAAACTTGGTTATATTGCTTCTAATGCAGTATTAATCACACCTGCATGTGCATTGATTATTTTCGCATCTAGTCCTATGTACGGTACATATAGCGATAGTGATATGTGGCTGAAGGCGATGGAGCTATGTGTTCCTGCGGATACGTTATCAGGTCTTACGTTATCTGGACCTGAGCTATTTTCTTCAATGGACTTAGTTTCAGATCAGCAAGTTGGCGGGGTATTAATGAAAATTATACAGGAAATAATTTTCGGGGTTATTTTATATCGTATATTCCGTAAATGGTGGAATTCAGAACGTAAAAACCAAACTGAAATTACTGAAAACGCATTGAAAGAGTTCCAAAATCGAACACAGTATTAAAAAGTATTAGATTACTAATAGATTGGGGATTTGAAAATGGGCTTACCTATTTTACCTACAATAAGCACAACATTTATCGTAATTAGTGCTATTCTAGTAGCAATTGGTTGGGTGTTAATTGCAAAACGCAACATAGAAGCACATAGAAAAGTAATGATGGCAGCAGGCGTTTCGGCATTAATTTTCTTTATTATTTATGTTTCACGCACAGTATTTATCGGAAATACAGCCTTTGGTGGACCTGAGGATATTAAAATTTATTATACAATTTACTTGATTTTCCATATCACATTAGCAACAGTTGGGGCAGTATTTGGAATTACAAGTCTTTTATCAGGATTTAAAAATAATCTAAAATTACACCGGAAAATTGGTCCTATAACTAGTGTTATTTGGTTCTTTGTTGCTATTACAGGTGTATTAGTTTACTTATTACTTTACGTATTTTACGAAGGTGGAGAAACGACTTCTGTATTTAAGGCGATTTTAGGTTTTTAAACTGCAGTGTGAAGGTGTCTGATGAGTTAGTACTTATTAGACATCTTTATTTGTTTTTGGTAGAAGGATCCAAAGGGATTTATAGGGGGATAAAGAAAGAAGGTAAAATAAAAAAGCTGGACGATTACCAGCTTTTTAAAGGATTAAATTCCGTATGCTGAAAGCTCTTTGCGAACGTTAGTTAAAACTGTTTCGCATTCTTTTACAAGGTGTGCTGGGAACACTTCATCCGTATATTCGACACCATGTGGATAGTAATACTTACCGATAACCGGTTTATTAATGTTTAAAGTTGCATTATGAGCGCCAACATCACCAGACACGGCGTTACAGAAAACGCGTAAATAGAATCGGCCTTCACGTACATCATAGCAACGGTCAAATGCCATTCGGTCATAGTCCCATGCGCCATGACACTCTAAACCAAATTTACCCATTACTGTAGATAAAACCTCTTGGTCAACTTTAACATTTTCAAGTTGTGTGTTTTCAAAATACATCTAGTTATCCTCCTTTTGCCTATCGTACATAAGTATACGGTCAAATTTAATAATAGAACAAAATGGTAATTGTTGCAATGACAACATTGTGTCAACATGTTTACGCTTGGTATAATTATAATAATGACATTGTATGAAAGAAGGGGCTTATGAAGACGCTATTTCGAATATTAATCATTGCTACTTGTATTGGAATTGTCTATTATTATTCCAATTTGGACCCTTCTAGAACGGAATTGTTAGAAGGTCCTTCGCAAATTACACAGCCGCTGTTAGAAGTTGAACCCGAACAATTAAGTCAAAACGAACTCCCACGTCCTACTTCAGGAATTTCCAAATTCATTGGTGCATCAACGGGAGAATTATTGTCAAATTACGGAAAACCTAGAAGGGTTGATCAGTCTGCATTTGGTTATGAATGGTGGATATATATAAAAAATTACGAAGTACTAATGGTAGGGGTAGAAGGGGATATTGTGACGCAAGCATATACAAACGCGTCAAGTTTCGATGTAACCCCATATAAAATTGGGCAGTCATTAGATGATGTATATCGTATGACGATTTTTGAACAGGAAGTGACTGCTGAAATCGGTGAAAATATTTATATGTTTGCAATGAATGAAGTAGATATGCAAAACCGAATTTTAGTGAAATATGAAGATGTTTTTGCTCAACTATACATAGATATGGAAACAAGACAGTTAGATGGTGTAAGATTTATAGATGGGAAAACTTTAGTATTACATAAACCATACGAACTACAATTTATTGGTCAACTACTTGAAGCAAAAACACCTTCAAGCTATAGACAAATGGAAATTAATTGCGCGAATGGTAAGCAATTGAATGATCTTACAAATTCATATCGAAGGAAAAACAATTTACCTGTGTTGCAACAATCAACTATGTTAACGATGTTGGCAGATGATCAGAGTGAAAAGTTATTTTTAGAAAATATGGACTCGAAACCTTTGGAACCACTTCGTCCTTTATCTGAACGTTTAAATGAAATGGGTTTTGAAGCGCAATTGTTCGGTGAAAATATTGCGACAAATTACATCGATTCTATTGAGGTATTCCATGGTTGGTTGAATTCTAAGGAGCATCGGGACGTATTATTAAATGAAAGATTTACGAAGGTTGGTTCAGGGGCATTTGTAAACTACTATACGCAAGTTTATATAGATGAATAGTAATCAAAGGGAGCGCTACGCAATTGTAGCGTTTTTTTTATTGCACCATATAGTAGATTGAGGAGTGTGAACGTGCAATTAGGGGAGTTAGTAAAAGATTGGCCCTGCACAATAAAGGGCTCCATACGGACAGAAGTGTTAAGTATTGATGATAATGCCAATAAAATACAACCAGGGACAATTTTTGTAGCTAGAAAAGGTGCGAATTTTAATGGCACAAAATTTATTAATGATGCTGTAACAAGAGGAGCTTCTGCCATTGTATTGGACGACGAACTAGTCTATGATTCCTTAGAATTAACGATACCGATTATATGGGTACCAAACTGTCGTAGCTTCTTAGCTTTTGCTTCTGCGAAAATGTATGGTTTTCCATCAGAAGCCTTAAAGATAGTTGCTGTTACAGGAACGAATGGAAAAACGACCGTTACCCATTTTATTGGTCAACTGCTTAAACAATTACAACAAAATGTACTCGTTATTGGCACGAACGGAATTTTTAAAAACGGGGAAAAATGCTACGACGAGAAGGAAAAACTAACAACTTTGCAGGCAAAAGATTTGCAACTATTGTTTTATGAAGCAGTGCAAAATGATATTCCGTATGTCGTATTAGAAGCATCGTCTATTGGATTAATTCAACACCGTTTAGATTATTGTGAAGTAGCGTTAGGTGTGTTTTTAAATATTACCGAGGATCATATCGAAGAGCATGGGAGCTTTGAAAATTATAAAAGAGCAAAACAACGGCTAACTACGCTTTCGAAAAAAATCTTAATTAATAGTGATGATGCAATTTGCCGTTCAATTGGTGTTGTTTCAAAAAATAAAAAGAGTTATTTTGGTAAGGGCAATAATGTAGATTTTCATTTGCAGTTATTAGTAGAATCAGAAGGGCATTCATTATGTTGCATTCAAAAGGCTGATGAAAAGCATCTTGTAACAATGCCTGTCGTAGGAGAATATCAGTGTAGTAATGTGTTAGCGGCTATTAGTAGTGTGGCAGAGTTAGGGTTTTCGCTAGATGAGATTTGCCGAGCTGTAAGTGCATTGACGTTACCTGAAGGGCGTTATGAACAAATTCAAAATAATTTAGGGATTTCCATTTATATCGACTATGCTCACACACCGGATGCAATGAAAATGGTGTTACAAACGTTAAAAAATCAAACGAAGAAAAGGTTAATCGTTGTATTTAGCTGTGGCGGGGAGCGAGATCAAGCGAAACGTCCAAAAATGGGCCTCATTGCTTCTACTTTCGCAGATTATATTATTTTGACGACAGATAATGCCCGCGGTGAAAATCCGCAAAAAATAAATGACCAAATTAAAAAAGGATTTGTCTCGTTTCAATTATATGAAGTCATATTAAATCGTCAAAAGGCAATTGCTCAAGCTTTAAAAGTAGCGAAAAAAGGGGATATTGTGATCATTTTAGGCAAAGGTCATGAAAAAACGCAGCATATTGGTAGCACAGTTTCACATTTTTCTGATAAAGAATGTGTCCTACAGGCAATTGAACAATTAGAGACAAGTTAATTAGTGGTATGGGTAGAAATTCCAAAAATATAAAGGCGTAATTGATTTTCTTTCTTATTCTGTTATGATTAAGAGAGATTGGAGGAATTAACAATGCTCATGACTTCTGATTGGGTTTTTATTTTGGATGAGGTCGATGAATTAAGTGCGATGATCCTTTCCTCTGAGCAAGCACAAAAATTACGCCTTGCATTTAATGCGGTTTATGAGGATGCGGAATTATCTGCAACAATTAAGGCCTTTCAACGTTTAAAAGATCAATATGAGGATGTTCAACGTTTTGGAAAATATCATCCTGATTACAATACAATTATGAAAAGAATGCGGACAGAAAAGCGTCAGCTCGATATGAATGAACGGGTTGCTGCCTTAAAGGTAGCTGAAAATGACTATCAAGATTTACTTGATGAAATTAGTTTGATTATTGGTCATTCCGTTTCTGAAGCGGTAAAAGTTCCGGTTAGTAACCCATTTTTTACAAGTGGGTCTTCCTGTGGAACTGGCTGTGGTACAGGCGGCGGTTGTTCTTGTTCAGCATAAGTAAAAGAGATTACGAAATTAGTTCGTAATCTCTTTTTTTGTTATATGGATAACATAAATTTATTGTTTTATTGTGATACTTTTTTTAATAATACTTCCGCAACATCTGGACGGTTTGTAACGATCCCCATTGCACCTTGACGAATAAGTCGACTCATCGTCATTAAATCATCGATTCCTGTGTAAATCGTAGGAACATTTAAATCTCCTAAAAATTTTACGAATTTCTCTGAATCAAAGTTAAAGATACCAGATTTAAGTGGTACTACAAATAAGTCTACCTTTGGATGATATAAATGACCAAATTGGCTTGTAAATGAAGTAATCGCCTTTTTAATATCTGATTCTCCAGCACCTAGTGCAATACGATTTTGAGCATATAAATTAAAGCGGTCGATTTGTTCGCTGTATGGACTTGTTACGATAATGTGATAGTGTACATCTAATTCTTCGATTAAGCGCCATAATTTTGAAGGCATTAAGCTTCCCTCATACGTATCTGGGCTATCTTCGATCGAAAGGATAAAGAGTTTGTCGTTATATGTTTCGAATAATTCACGAAGTGTTAAAACCGTTGTAGCCTCTTCACGATATGGATTTATTTCTTCTAAGCTTTCAAAGTTATAACCGATATTTAATTGTTTTAATTCTTCTAAAGTCATGTCTTTTACATAGCCAGATCCGTTTGTTGTACGGTCTACTGTAGCATCATGGAAAGCGATAATTTCTTCATCTTTTGTCAAACGAACACTAATTGTAAATCCGTCTACACCTAATTCTTGTGCCTTGTTAAAAGCTTGTAATGAATGTTCAGGTGCTAGGCCAGCCCCTCCGTGTTGGGCAATAATAATGGGACGTTCAAATTGTAATACTTCTTTTGATTCACGTTTTTGCGGTTTAGAAATAGCTTTTGACCCTGCCCAAGCTGCAGCGCTTGCCGCGGCGATTGCTAGAGCTATTTTTGTTTTTTTACCCATAATTTCGTCCTCCTTTAACCGTACATTATTCATTTTCAAAATCAGTTTGTGTATATTGAAAAATAGAGTGTACTAGGTTGATTTTAGCATGAGGCATATTGTCACTCTACTAATTTTCATTATAACGGAAAATATAGCCCACTGTCTAAACTCTGTTGCTATCAAATTGCACATTTGGTATTCTTTTAGTGGATAAGTAAGTGAAATTTTTGAGGAAATCCACATAGGAAAAGAGGGATTTTACATGAACGAAAGACAAGGTTTAATCGTATATGTACACCAGTTGAAACATGCGAAATCGCTGCGCAAATATGGGCACGTAAATTTTATCTCAAGAAAATTAAAATATGTCGTTATTTATTGTAATCGAGATGAAATGGAATCACTAAAAAATAAAATACAACGCCTTCCATTTGTGAAAGACGTTGTAGAATCATACCGACCTTTCCTCAATACTGAATTCGAAAATGCGAAGCCAGATAAGGCGAAAGAATACGATTATAAAGTTGGACTTTAATTAGTTCATTGGTGGTATGTAATGGTTTAGTCGTAAAATACCAATTAGGTATTGATAAAACTGATTTGTTTCCGAAAAAATAGATGAGTGTTTTATTTCGAAAATATTTTCATGTTGCCCTACTTCTTGTAGTGTTTGTTTAAATATTTCGATTCGCTTCGAAGGTTTTTCATTGTTAAATGGAATCCCTTCGCGGCAAATATAAATCGGCATGAATTTGCTTTCGCCAGATGGTTTGAACGCCACTGCGAGTGAAGCGACCATGCCGCCATTATGATTGGCAGTAAAGATGAACGCGTTATGGAAACGGTGCTCATTTGATTTAATTAATTCGCATAGCTCGTAAATGTCGCCGTAGCCTTGACCTAATTCGATAAATTGTTGAATCATGATGGACACTTCCTTTCTATTCTATAGTATCATGATGCAGGAGGACAGGCACATGAAAATTGCCGTAAGTATTTTTTCGTTTTTAGCTATACTAATTGGAACGATGGTATTTGTACAGTTCCAAGTATACTCTGATGAGGTGGATTCCATCGAAAAAGGGTATCATTATTCGCAGGAAGTCGAAATTGTTTACCGAGGTGAAAGTCTGGATATTCGCCACCATTTTAAAAACTTACCTACAGAAAGTGTTTCGATTGAGTGGCCGAAAAATTCAGTAAATCCGAATTGCTTTATTGAAAATGAACATAGTTGTTCTCGCTTAAGTGAAGATTTTTCGCAGTTTAAAGAGGGGGAGACACGTGGCCAATCAATTTCATATGTCATCCCACTTGAAAAGGGCCTGCAGTCAGGTAAATTGATGAAGGATGTTTTTGCGACATTGGCTAATGGGGATGTTCAATTTTCTACGGTACATATTTCAACAGAGCGAGAAGTTGTCGGGCAATGGGTAACGGGTTTGCCGTTAATCGGGGAACAGAATTTAGCTCTAGTAAATTACACGATGTTTAGTGGTGTTGGTCCGGTAAAGGATCTTTTCTGGCAAGCTGGTGGATTTGATTTACATAAATCCACAGACGTATTATCTATATACTCAAAAACGCCATTATCATCAGCGTTTTATGAAAAATTAGCAAATGTTAATCTCTTAAGTGAAGACCATTTGGCTGTCATCAATGGAACAAATGTAGATGGTTTAGAAGGTTATCGTATGCTGTTTTTACCAAACCTTACTATCGCTCAACTTCAACAAAATGTGATTATCACTCAATTAGAGACAAATTATCAACTTGCTGATAGTCCGAATTGGATTAAACAATTAATGGCATCTTATTTGACCGGTACGGTTTTTGGTAGCGATAAAACAAAAGAGGTTGCAGCGACGATTACAGCTCAAATGACAGATAAACAACTGGAAGAGTGGAACGTGCGTTTAAAAGCACTGGAAGGTGAAAAAGTCGATGCCTTTGTTCTAGATGAACAATTATCAGATGTGCTTGGTGCATCAACTAAATATATTACAATGAATGCGCGAACAAAGGGGTCATATCCATTTTTATATAATGACCCACGCGAAATTTACGTGGATTTGCATAAGCATGAGGATATTCAAATTATTTTAAAAGATGGGGAAGTATTATACTCTGCAGATTCTTTATTAAAAGCATTAGGCTTTGATGTGAAAATTGGTGAAAACGGGTATTATGTAACAAATGAGACCCACTCATACCGATTCCCTGAAGAACCTGGGTTTTATGTATTTAATCAGCGTCGTTATAATACCGTCTCGACACCAATTACAAATGTTGCAGGACAGTACTTCATTGAAGAATCATGGTTACAGCGCTTATTTTTAGTTGAACTAACAAAATCGGAAAATCGCATCACAGTTAAAACAACACAAGAATAATTTACGGTTTAAAAAATTATAAAGCCAAATACGGATGGATATAGTATTGAGGCATAATTGAAATAGGAAGTTTGGTGAAATCATGCGCGTAGTAGCAGGAGATCGTAAAGGCATGCCGCTTAAGGCAATCGCAGGTAATACGACTCGTCCAACAACGGATAAGGTAAAAGAATCAATTTTTAATATGATTGGGCCGTTTTTTAACGGCGGTATTGCTGTTGATTTATTTGCTGGTAGCGGTGGCCTTGGTATCGAAGCATTAAGCCGCGGTGTAGCGCATGCTTTATTTATAGAGAAAGATAGCCGTGCGTTTCAAACATTACAGGAAAATATAAAAAAATGTCGTTATGAGGATGTTTCTGAATTATTCCGTACAGATGCAATGCGCGCGGTGAAGGCGTTATTAAAAAGAGATATCGTGATTGATTATTTATTTGTTGATCCACCTTATCATAAAAAAGAATATTATGATTTGGTTGAAACACTTATAAAAGGAGATAAGCTATCTGAGGATGCCATTATAATGTGCGAGCATTCAACAGAAGTAGAATTACCGAATCGGTACGGTGCTTATACTTGTGTAAGACAAGAAACGTATGGTAGTACAATTATCTCGATTTATCGTCATACAGGGGAAGAGGGAGAACCGATTGACTAACAAAATAGCAGTAGTACCAGGAAGCTTTGATCCAATAACAAAAGGACATATAGATATTATTTCACGTGCAGCAGATGTATTTGATGTCGTATATGTTGCGGTATTGAATAATTCTGCGAAGCAGCCTTTATTCACAATTGATGAACGTACGGCGTTGATTGCAGAAGTATTAAAGGATATTCCGAACATTCGCATAGAAACATCATCTGGTTTATTAATTGACTATGCACGTGAAAAGAACGCGAAAGCGATTGTTCGTGGATTGCGTGCAGTATCGGATTTCGAGTATGAAATGCAAATTACTTCAATGAACCGTGTATTAGATGAAAATATTGAGACATTTTTTATTATGTCTAAAAATCAATACTCGTTTTTAAGCTCAAGTATCGTAAAAGAAGTAGCGAAGTATGGCGGAAATGTTAGCGAGCTTGTACCAGCTGTAGTGGAGCAGGCGCTTATCACAAAGTTTAAGTAGTTAGTAGGCTACTTTCACAAAAATTGTTTTTGTTCAACTAATCAATAATAGAAAAAAGGGAGTTATGAAAGTAAAAATTACTTTTCATAGCTCCCTGTTTTGTTTTAAAGAAATAGTACATAATATAGGATCGGAATCGTTACACTATAAAGTATCCGAATCCAAATATAAGGGCGTATAGCGATATTTGCTGTTCGTGCAATAACAATTACTTGTAAATGGATACTTAAGCTTTGAGTTGTTAATAAAACGACTGTTGCAAGTATTAAAGTATTACCAACTAAACTGTTGTGCAATAAAAATAATCCATTGGTCATTTCTAAAATACCAGCAATAGCAAGGTGAAAATACTGAGGTAATGATGTAAATAATGTTTCAGAACTATGTAAAAAGACGCTATAAACCGTTGTGAAGAAAATAATCGTTGCAGCAACAATTAGAATCGTTGGAATACTATCGCGTATGCTGTTAGTAAATGGCTCCCGATCTATTGGAATAGGCTTATTAGTGGAAGCGGTTGATTTTGGTAAGTAAATGTATGAGAAAAATAATAAGCATAATGAAAAGACATGCAATAGGATCAAGTACTGCCAACTAAAAGATGTAGAGTTCATTAAGTCATTACCGATGAAGCCAAATAAAAATAATGGGCTGGGGCTGTGGCATATGCCAAGCAAATAAGCTGCCTGTTTTGAAGAAAGTGATTCTCTTTTATAAAGGTGCGCAATGGTTGCTGCCCCTGTTGGGAACCCGCCAATAGCGCTAATGCCATACGTTTTTAAGAAAACAAAAAACGACCCATTACTTGATGGACTAGCGGTTAATCGAATAAACCAATTCGTTAAGATTAAGTAAGGGAGCAAGTATGGGAATAAGGCTTCCATAAATAATGCGACACCTAAATCAGCACCTTCGTGAGCAACTTCAGGAAATACTAATAGTAATCCAATGAGAGATAGACATAATAGGATTGTCCAAATTTTGTATTCATCCTCTGCCAAAGTTTTTGTCATTCGTGAAATCAAATGCTACACTAATTTTATGCATATATTATTGGAAATAGTCTTTCAACAATTTTGGGGGCGTATATATAAATGAGTAATAAAGCAAAAGTGTTAATTTTATTAGTTTTTTTTATTTTCTTTGGACTGTCATTTTATCGTTTAGATTATTATGTGACGAAGCCTGGTGGTACATATAATGTTTCAGAGTTTATAGCTATTCAAAATGGTGATGGTGATGACGAAGGTGCTTTTTTTATGACAACAGTTGCAATGGGGCGTGCAACACCTATCTCATACGCAATGGCAAAAGTTATGGATTATTATGAAGTAATCAAAATGGAGGATGTTCGTCAAGAAGAAGAAGATGACGAAGAATATAATATCCGCCAATTAAAATACATGACAGATTCAACCTTTAACGCTACATATGTGGCCTTTAATCGTGCTGGTTTAGAGTATCAAATAACATATAAAGGATTGTATGTATTAAATGTTCTTGCAGGTGGTGCAGCAGATGGAGAGCTAAAGCCAGGTGATGAGATTGTTGAGGCAAATAACCAGCGAATCGAAAATTTAGAAATGTTCCGTGAAATTATTACCCCTAAAAAGAAAGGGGAAGAAATTCAGCTTGTTGTAAAACGTGATGATAAGTTAATCGATCGGACGTTGATAATAGATGACATACCAGGGGCTAAGGATCGTTATGGTATAGGGATTACTTATTCTGAAAGTAAATCCATTAAAACAGATCCCAAAGTGACGGTGAAAACGGAAGATATTGGCGGTCCTTCAGCTGGTATGATGTTTACTTTGGAATTATTAAATCAATTGATTGATGAGGATATTACAAAAGGGTATAAAATTGCAGGTACAGGTGAAATGTTAGAGGATGGTACTGTTGGACGCATCGGTGGGATAGATAAGAAGGTAGTGACCGCTGACAAAGAGGGAATGGAGATATTCTTTGCACCAGATGATGAAATTACAGAAGCGATGCTTGAGTATAACCCAAACATCGTCTCTAATTATGAACTTGCGAAAAAGACAGCAAAAGAGATTGATTCGAACATGAAGATTGTTCCTGTTAAGACTATAGATGATGCAATCAACTATTTACAGTCCCTTGAATCAAAGAATTAAATACGAATAGGCGGAGTTTTATAATCTTCGTCTATTTTTTTATTGGAAAACTGGGCAATACCTAGCTGATACATTTTTGTTGCTCGTAAGTCGATTGCGAGGATAGGGTCTTTGCTAACAGCTACCCGACTAATTAAAGGTAAAGAAAGTGATTTTTTAATGTCTGAAATATAGTGCTGCCCGGTTTTTGTCATACCTAAAATTCGAATGTATGTGGGCTTTGAATAGGCATGAAGCTGTTCTTTCGTAACGCCAGTATAAATATGAGTGAGCATACGTTGTAGTCTTGTCCATGTATAGCGCTTTGATTTTAGTGCATTCATAAATTCCAAATAGGTTTCACTTGTAGCAGCATGTTTTAGTAAGGAATTTTCTAACCCTTCTGAGACGTCAGCAAATAGTTTTAATTGCTCTGGTGTGTGACGGAGAATGGCATATTTTAAAAGTGGCCAAAAATTTTCCCAACATGCGAATTGACCGTGTAAAAGTTGCCATTGCTCTAACTGCTCGTGACTAGTTTTTGGTAAATAAGGTGTAATATCTGTTAAAGATTGTCCGTTAAAGATGGCTTGTCTAATGCCTGTTGCACTAGCAATTTCATTATCTGGATCAATTGCATCATGATAGCCAGCTGCTATGCGTTGAATCGTGGCAGGCTTCATCGCACATTGATACTGTGTCATCGCTTCAACATAGTGAAAGCCGAGTATATTATTTGGCTGTGCTAAATCAATGTATGAATTAGGATGAAGTTGTTTAAGCTGTTCATAGGCAACGTGCAATGCTTGTGGATAGCTTTTACCAGTTTGAATGCTTTCTTTAATAATTTTGTTATAATTATCGCGATTATTTTCGATTAAGCGATAACTATTTATAAAAGGGTCAATCGTTCCTTGCTCGCTTCCAAAAGCTAAGAAGGAACATTTCATTGCGTCAAGTATTTGAACAGCTCCTGAAGCAAATTGGGAGGCTTGTGCTGTACTGAAAATATAAGGTAATTCAATAACGACGTCGACACCGCTAGCGAGTGCCATTTTTGTTCGATGCCATTTATCGACAAGTGCTGGTTCTCCACGTTGTAAAAATTGACCGCTCATTACCGCAACAGCCACATCTGATTGTGTTGTCAGTTTGGCTTCTTTTACGTGATGTAAATGCCCATTATGAAAAGGATTGTATTCAACGATAATTCCAACAGCTTGCATAATGTCCCTCCTTACGATAGAATTAATAGTTATTGGCATAGAATTGCATTATGAATGGATTTATCTATGCAAAATAAAGAATTTAACTTGATTATAAGCATGAATTGAAACAGTGACAAGAAATTATCTTGACATCTATTTTTGTTCACTATATAATCAACAGTGTTGTCTCGAGGTGATTAACGAATGAAATGGTCAATTCATCAATTATCAAAGTTTCGAAAAGACGGAATGCCAATTGATACTTTTGTTCAGTTGGACGATATTTCATCACGAAATAAAGATATTCGAAACGTTTCACCCGTTCATGTAAAAGGGCTATGTACTTTTGGTGCATCGCAAATGACTTGTCAGCTTAATATTAGCGCTACATTGACGCTTCCATGTGCTCGCACGTGGGAAGATGTTGAGTATCCTGTGAATATCGATACAGTTGAAGTATTCAGCTGGATTGATCCAGAACAGCGCGGGGATGTTGACGGCGATATCCATTATGTTAATGGTGAAGTTGTTGACATGAAGCCAGTTCTAGAAGAATTAATTCTTTTAGAAGTACCGATGCAAGTATTCAAAGAGAATACCGAAGGACAAGTGCAGGGCGGTAAAAACTGGTCCTATTCAACGGATGAAGATGTAGAAATTGCTAAAAAAGGTGACGAACCAAAATTGGATCCAAGACTGGCTGATTTAGCTAAGTATTTTGATCAAACAGATGAATAACTATCTGTAAGGAGGTGCCATCATGGCTGTACCATTTAGAAGAACTTCTAAAACTGCAAAAAGAAAGCGTCGTACGCATTTCAAATTATCTGTACCTGGTATGGTAGCTTGCCCAAACTGTGGAGAAGCTAAATTATCTCACCGTGTTTGCAAAGCTTGCGGACAATACAAAGGTAAAGAAGTAGTAGCGAAATAATTCAGTATTTGCGCTATATAAAGGCTAGAAGAGAGACCATGGCTCTCTTCTAGTCTTTTTTATATTTATGAGATTCTTTTAGAGCGAGAGATTGTCAAATGAAAATGACTCCTTTACTATTGATATTGTGAGAATTATTTATAAATTTATTGTTATATGTAGTTAATGGGGGATGCCCGTTTTAGCTACTTATTAGAAAATTTTAGGATAACAAGAATAGGGGATGGGTTTGTTGGATTATTTAATTGATAATGCAGACGGAATTATGACTTTTACAATCAATCGTGAAGAAAAGCGTAACGCGATTAACTATGCTGTCATGGACGGCTTAAAAGAAGTTATTACATATATCAATGAGCATGACGATGTAAGATTTTTAGTCATTACTGGTGCAGGTGAGAAGTCATTTTGTTCGGGAGGAGATCTATCTGAGTTTCATTCTCTTGAAACAGAAGAAGAGGCTTTCGGGATGCTGAGTAAAATGGGAAATATTTTGTATGAACTAGCTACGTTACCTGTCCCTACAATTGCTCTAATTAACGGTACAGCAGTTGGTGGGGGATGTGAAATTGCAACTGCCTGCGATTTTCGATTAATGGCATCTCATGCGAAGGCTGGGTTTATTCAAGGTTCGCTAGCTATCACTTCTGGCTGGGGTGGAGGTACATATTTGTTTGAACGGGGATTACGTCATGATCGTGCGTTAAAAATGCTCGTAGATGCGAAACCTTATGATGCCCAAACATTATATGACATTGGTTGGGCGATGCGTGTTTATATTGAAGGAACAAAGGAACAAGCGTTAGCTGATTTTATTGAACATATGGCAAAAATTCATCCTGCTGTTCACCAAGCGTATAAAGAAATTGAACTGCGTAAATGGAGAGAGCGAAATATGTATGAGCGTGTCATGCAAGAGATTCATCTTTGTGCGAAGCTTTGGGAATCAGAAGCTCATCATGAAGCTGTCAATAACTTCTTAAATAAATCTAAAAAATAATGATGTACCGCAACTGCAAATCTATTTTGTAGTTGCTTTTTTTATTCTATTTCTAAGTTTGCTGCATATAGTAGTAAAAAAATATTAGGTGGTGCATGATGGGACAAAAAAGAAGGAAAGATCAGTGGACACTTGAGGATGATGAGAAGTTAGCAGAGATTGTCATTCAATCTGTGCAAAATGGTCGTACACAGCTTGAAGCGTTTGAGCAGGCGGCGTTGCAATTAAATCGTACGAAACAAGCTTGTGGTTTTCGTTGGAATAAAACGCTGAGAACTCAATATGGACAAGTTTTAAGTAGTGTAAAAAAACGCCCAAAACAATTGATGCGCAGTCATTTGAAGTTAGCGCTGTCGAGTTTTGAAGAACTAACGGAAGCTTATAATGATTTGGAAGTGAAGTATTCAGAGTTACAGACTGAATATGAAAAGCTTGTGAAGTGGCTACAACAAGGTATTGTTTTAGTGAAGGAAAAATCGTAAATACTACGAAACTGTACAAATTAGAGAAACATTATTATTTTTCGAGAAAATATTTGTAATTAAATTTACAGCTAGCTTACAATGAACATAGAAGCATTGCGTTTTACTACGCAAATATTTTCTACAAGGGGGCATTATGATGGCAGAAGTAAAAGCACAAATGGCAGGTACAGTTTTTGAAGTGAGTGTAAAAGAAGGGGATCATGTATCAAAAGGGCAAACATTAGTCATCTTAGAATCGATGAAAATGGAAATTGCACATGATGCAGAGAATGATGGTACTGTGTCGAAAGTATGTGTTGCTGAAGGGGATTTTGTTGAAGAAAATGATGTATTAGTAGAACTAGCATGATGCCAGGGGGGAAATACATGACGCAGACAACATTTACTGAACAACTACAACAAAAAATTGAAGCGATCAACGCAGGTGGTCATTCGAAATATCATGATAAATTAAAAGAAACAAATAAGTTATTCGTTCGCGATCGGCTAAAGTTACTTTTTGATAATGGACATTATGAAGAAGATGGACGCTTTGCAAATTGTGAAGCAGGTGATTTACCTGCTGATGGTGTCGTAACAGCGATCGGTAATATCGATGGTCAAACAGTATGTGTTATGGCAAATGATTCAACAATTAAAGCGGGTTCTTGGGGCTCTAGAACTGTTGAAAAAATTATACGTATTCAAGAAACAGCAGAAAAGCTACAAGTACCCATTTTATACTTAGTAGACTCAGCGGGCGCTCGGATAACAGACCAGCTAGAAATGTTTCCGGGAAGACGTGGTGCAGGGCGAATTTTCCACAATCAAGTTCGGATGAGTGGAATGGTTCCGCAAATATGTATTTTATTTGGTCCATCTGCAGCTGGTGGTGCGTATATCCCGGCATTTTGTGACATTGTGATTATGGTGGACGGAAATGCTTCAATGTATTTAGGGTCTCCTCGAATGGCTGAAAAGGTTATTGGAGAAAAAGTGACGCTTGAAGAAATGGGCGGTGCGCGTATGCATTGTGAAGTGAGCGGTTGTGGCGATGTGTTGGCAGAAAATGAGGAGAAAGCCATTTATTACGCACGCCAATATTTAAGTTACTTCCCTGCAAACTATGCAGAGTTTCCACCGCTAGAGGATGTCAAAGCACCGATTGCTGGGAAATCGTTAGAGGAAATTATTCCAGAAAATCAAAATGCACCGTTTGATATGTATGATTGTATCGAACGGCTAATTGATGCAGACAGTTTTTTTGAAATAAAAAAATTATTTGCATCGGAATTAATTACCGGTTTGGCAAGAATTGATGGGCAAGTTGTTGGGATTATTGCCAATCAACCAAAAGTAAAGGGTGGCGTTTTATTTGTAGATTCTGCTGATAAAGCAGCTAAATTTATAACGCTTTGTGATGCGTTTTCTATTCCTTTATTATTTTTAGCGGACGTTCCAGGATTTATGATTGGGACGAAGGTTGAACGGTCTGGCATTATACGTCATGGAGCAAAGTTTATATCGGCGATGAGTTCCGCAACAGTTCCAAAGCTATCAGTGATTGTCCGCAAAGCATATGGAGCTGGTTTATATGCTATGTGTGGTCCCGCATTTGAACCGGATGTTGTAATCGCACTCCCAACAGCGCAAATTGCCGTTATGGGCCCTGAGGCGGCGGTTAACGCGGTTTATTCAAATAAAATAGAGGCAATTGAAGATCCGAAAGAACGTATCCAATTTGTAAAACAAAAAATAGAAGAATACAAAGAAGAAATAAATCTTTATAAGTTGGCGTCGGAAATGGTCATTGATGACATTGTACCAGCGAACCAGCTGAGAGAAACACTTATTCAACGTTTAAATTACTATAATTCCAAACAAATTGTTCTTCCGTATCGAAAACATCCTGTATATCCAGTATAATATTGTTAGCTGAAGGTCTGTCTCAAAGGCAGACCTTTTTAATTCGAAATAAAATTGAGGTATAATAAATGCGAATTGATATAATTGGTGCTGGTGCAGTTGGCCTATTGTTAGCGAGCTTTATGGCAGAAGGAGATACGAAAGTTCGACTCATTACAAAAGAGGAAACAGTAACCCAGCCTTATGACATGATGCAACTAACAAGAACGAATGTGGATAACACGTTGGCAAAATTTCAAGTAGAACGTACTACTTCGCTTTGCGATGAGGCAGATTTAATTATTATCGCAGTAAAGTATGGGCAACTACAAGGAATCTATCAGCAATTGATGAATATAGATCCAACTATTCCCTTATTGTTTATCCAAAATGGTTTAGCGCATTATGAAGAGGTAAGGCAATTAAAGCAACACCATATTGCATTTAGTTCGATTCAGTTTGGTGCGCAAAAATTAAGTCATAATCATGTCGCTCATAAAGGACTGGGAGTCATGAAAATTGCGGTAGCTAAAGGCGAGGTTGATAAATTTTTTATTTTCAAGAAACTTTCAACGGAATGTTTTCCTATCGAATTTGAATTAGATGCCGAAAAGATGTTAATGGAAAAGGCGTTATTAAATTGCTTTATCAATCCATTGACTGCCATACTGCAAGTGACAAATGGACAACTTGTTGAGCAAAACTATGCTTTCCAATTATTAAAAAATTTATATAATGAAATAATAACAACATTTCCGTCTTATGCAAAAACATTCCAATTTGAGCAAGTAGTCGCACTATGCGAACGAACGGCACAAAACACGTCATCGATGTTAGCGGACCGATTAGCGGGCAGACAAACGGAGATTGACACGATTGCCAAGCCGATCATAAAAAAAGCACAAGCACAAAATAGACAAATGCCAGTATTACAAACGCTATATATGCTCGTAAAAGCATTTGAGGAGAGCGGTGAAAAAATGTGATATTAATTGTTCAATTTTTTATAGCAGCGATTGTATTATGTCCAATAATTGCTTTTTTTGTGACATATGTTATATGCCGTAAGTTTCAATTGGACAAATATAAAGCTATAGCTTTCGCAGCTGATGTAACAACAGGTATATTATTTTTCTCGATATCCATCGCGATAAAGGGGCTTTGGGAATTTTCTGTATTTATCCCGATTGTTGTTACAGCGCTCGTAATTGCAATTCTTTTTACATATATCGATTGGCGAACAAAAAAGGAAATTGAAATAAAGCCATTATTAAAAAAAATATGGCGCGTCTATTTTATTATATTAAGCGTTAGTTATTTTTTAGTGTGGATCATTGGTTTGACCCACTCTATAATTATTTTTATGTTAATAGACTAGCGTGTTTGTAAGCATTTTCTTTTGCCTATGGATTAAGAACGTATAAAATGAATTGTATCAAATGCTTAAGACAAATAGTAAATAGTAATTGAGTAGAGAGAAGTAGAGGAGAATATCGATGAAGCTGGAACAAATTCAATCCCCAGTGAATAATCATTTATTAACAGATTATTGGTCTGAAAATGCAAAGATTCATTCATTTTTTGAGTATAAATATAATAAAAAATCATTTCATGAGCGCGCTACATACTTACAAAATAAAGAGTATCGTTCAAAACAATTAGCAGAAATAATTCGTGAATATATGACGCCATTTGGCATTTCCGAAAAAGTAAAACAGCACTTAGTGGATTTACAGCAAGGTGCACTCGTAGTAGTGGGGGGACAGCAATCGGGATTATTAACTGGCCCGCTTTATTCTGTTCATAAAGCAATTTCGGTAATTTTATTGGCAAAGGAACAGCGCGAGAAGTTAAATGTACCTGTTGTCCCGATGTTTTGGATTGCTGGTGAAGATCATGATTTAGAAGAAATCAATCATACGTATACGATTGTCGATGGGGAAGTAAAAAAACGTGGATATAGTGAGCGATCAAAATTAAAAACAATGGCTTCTACAACCTCTCTTAATAGCGAAGCGTTAGAGCAATTTGTGAAGACTGTGTTCAAAGACTATGGAGAAACAGCTTATACAGAGCAATTATTAGCAGACGTATTGAGCCATGCGAAAGCAAGTACAACCTTTACAGATTTTTTCACTTCGCTAATGAATGAACTCTTCAATGAACATGGTTTGTTATTGTTAGATGCAACTTTCGAATCGTTTCGTCAGTATGAACAACCATATTTTAAGGCGCTAATCGAAAACAGCGAGGAGATTGCGCAAGTTGTTGTAACACAAGAAACTGATTTGGATAAGGCTGGCTATACGAAGCCGATAGAGGCGTCAGCGCAAAATGCTAATATATTTTACGTAAAAGACGGGGAACGCTTTTTATTAGAAAGAAAAGATGGGAAATTTGTAAATACGTTAGCCCGCGTTAGTTTTACAAAAGAAGAGTTATTGAAGATCGCACAAGAAACGCCTCAAGCGCTAAGTAATAATGTAGTAACACGACCTTTAATGCAAGAAATGACTATTCCGGTATTAGCCTTCGTAGGTGGCCCAGGGGAATTAGCATATTGGGCAACATTAAAGCCGGCTTTTGAAATACTAGCGCTACAAATGCCAATTTTTGCGCCAAGATTAAATATTACAATGGTAACAAGACAAGTTCAATCGCTATTACAGCAAAATGAACTCACTGTAATAGAAGTTATGGATAATAAAGCTGAGCAAAAATTAACTGAGTTCATAGAGAGTGTTAAAGATGAAAAGGTGCAACAATATATTGACCAAATGAATGAGCAACTAGTTGAACAATATAACGAGTTAGCGAATTATTTGGAGCAAGGCGATTATCATCTTGACGCGATCATAAGAAAAAATAAAGAGTTTCATCAAAAGCAGTTCAACTTTTTACAATCTAAAATTAAGCAGCAGGATTTACAAAAACATAATGTTGCTATTCGCCAATTAAAACTACTTCAATCAGAACTATATCCGAACAAAGGTTACCAAGAACGTGTATATAGTCCATATCAATATATAAATGACTATGGACAAGCGCTAATTGATGATTTAATTGCTTTGGAAATGAGTATTTCGAACCAACATCAGGTTGTCTTACTATAAAAATGGTCAGGTTATCTCGGTTTGAGATAACCTTTTTTGTGTCCTTTGGCACGGAACATACGTGTGAAAATATGCTTAATTTCGTGATTTTGCTTGAATGATTATAGTTTGGATGAAACTAGTGGTAGAAAGTGGGGGGATGTGGTACATTAATTACTAAAGTGGGGTGAGTAGCATGTTCATGGGTGAATTCCAGCATTCTATTGATATTAAAGGACGCATGATTGTACCTGCAAAATTTCGCGAACTACTTGGTGAAAATTTTGTAATTACACGTGGACTTGATCAATGTATTTTGGGTTATCCTATGGATGAATGGCGAAAACTTGAAGAAAAATTAAAAGATTTACCGATGACGAAAAAAGATGCTCGTGCCTTTGCACGATTTTTCTTTTCTGGCGCTACCGAAGTAGAAATAGACAAGCAGGGTCGAATTAATCTACCGTCCACATTAATTAAACACGCAAATCTTGAAAAAGAATGTGTCGTATTAGGTGTATCAAGTAAGATAGAGATTTGGGCTAAAGATGCTTGGGAAACATACTTTGATGAATCGGCTGAATCCTTTAGTGATATTGCAGAAAATTTAATTGGCTTTGATTTTTAAATCAAGCTCTAAGAGGTGCTCTAGAAATGTTCGATCATACAACCGTATTATTGAAAGAAACTGTTGATGGGTTGAACATCAATCCAGATGGTATTTATGTGGATTGTACTTTAGGTGGTGCAGGACATAGTGAATACTTAGTAAGACAACTATCATCAAAAGGTCGATTAATTTGTTTTGACCAAGATACAATTGCAATTGAAAATGCGAAAGTACGACTAGCTGATTATTTAGATCGTGTAACGTTTGTGCATTCGAACTTCCGTTATTTAAAGGAAGAACTTGAAAAGCTAAATATCCATCAAGTTGATGGGATTTTATATGATTTAGGTGTTTCATCACCACAATTAGATACTCCGGAGCGCGGCTTTAGTTATCATCATGATGCACCCCTTGATATGCGTATGGACCAAACAGCGGAACTTACTGCCTATCATGTAGTGAATGAATGGTCATATGATAATTTAGTGCGAATTTTCTTCCGCTATGGTGAGGAGAAGTTTTCTAAACAAGTAGCTAGGAAAATTGAACAAGCTCGGGCAATTGCACCAGTAGAAACAACAGGACAATTAGTAGATTTAATTAAAGATGGCATTCCAGCACCGGCCCGACGAAAGGGTGGACATCCTGCAAAACGAATTTTTCAAGCGATTCGTATTGCCGTAAATGATGAACTAGGTGCAGCGGAAGATTCGTTAGTGGATGCAATTGATGTATTAGCAATTGGTGGTCGTATTAGTGTAATTACATTCCATTCTTTAGAAGACCGTTTAACAAAAACATTATTTAAAGAGGCTTCGTCATTACCAGATTTACCACCAGGATTACCAATTATCCCAGAACATATGAAACCAGTACTTAAATTAGTTACTAGAAAACCAATTTTACCAACAGACGAGGAGTTAGAAGCAAATAATCGTTCACGTTCAGCAAAGCTTCGTATTGCTGAAAAAATTAACGATAAAGGACGTGGGTAAGCTATGGCAGTAAGAGTTAGACAAACATACATCCAGAACCAACCCGAATTGCCTGAATTAGAGCAACAGAGGCAGATTATACCGCCGAAAAAGCGAAAGCCTATGCTGTTTTCTGTTCGGGAAAAAGTTTTATTTATTATTTTTTCTATTGTTGTCGCATCTTTCGCTGTTTCTATATTACATACGCAAGGAGAAATCCAAGCCAAGAGTATGGAAATTCAAAAAATTGAACGCGAAATTACTGAAGTAACAAACGATAATGTAGATCTTAAAGTACGTGTGAGTGAACTTTCTACTCACGAACGTATTTGGGAAAAAGCGAAAGAACTCGGTTTAACACTAAATGAGAAAAATGTGAAGGTAGTGCCGGGAGAATGAAAAAGAGAAAATTTCGTTACCAGTATGGAGCCTTTCTAATGTTTATTTTTTTTGGAGGGCTCTTTTTACTATTATTTTGGCGTTTTGTGTCGATTCAAGCGACAGGTGTAGTAAACGGACATGAGTTAGAAACGGAAGCATTAGCAAAGTATCAAACAGGGTATGTTTTATCGGCGGATAGAGGGAAAATATTGGACAGAAATGCGAATGTGATCGCAGAAGATACGTTAAGTTATCGACTTGTTGCAGTCATTAGTGAAAAGGCAACAGAAAATCCAAAAAAACCAAGACATGTTGTAGATAAAGCTGAAGCTGCAAGATTACTTGCTCAGTATATTCCGATGGATGAGGAAAAGATTTTAGATCGGCTGACACCAGATCCTAATAAAGATACTTATCAAGTAGAGTTTGGATTAGCCGGTCGAGGCATTAGCCATGAAACAAAGAAACAGATTGAAGCATTAGAAATTCCAGGGATCATTTTATTCAGTGATAAAAAACGTTACTATCCAAACGGTGCGTTTGCCTCACATTTAATTGGCTTTGCTGTTCGTGAAACAGACAAGGATGGAAATTCAGAAGTTGTGGGGAAAATGGGACTTGAATCTATTTACAATAAACAGTTAACAGGTACCGACGGGAAATTGACGTATCAACGTGATGCGAAAAACTATTTATTGCCAAATAGTGATAAAGTCGTGCAAGAAGCTCAGGACGGAAATGACATTTATTTAACAATTGATAAAACAATACAAAATTTTTTAGATGATGCAATGTCTCGCGTAAATACGAAATACGATCCACAGTCGATGATTGGGGTTATCGCAAACCCAAAAACGGGTGAGATATTAGCGATGTCACAGCGTCCTACCTTTAATCCAGATACCCGTGAAGGTTTAGATGGAAACTGGCTAAATGATGTCATTGAAAATACGATTGAACCAGGCTCAACAATGAAAACATTTACAGTAGCTGCAGCAATTGATTCAAATAATTGGCATCCGAATGATTATTATAAATCCGGCTCTTATAAGGTGTATGGAGATACTATACGCGACCACAATACATACGGTTGGGGAACAATTAAGTATTTAGAAGGATTTCAGCGATCCTCTAATACGGCCATGACCAACTTGCTTGATATTATGGGATGGGACACATTTGAAGACTATTTAGTTGATTTTGGATTTGGTAAAAAAACTGGGATTGATTTACCTGGTGAAGCAAGTGGTGTCATTAATTCTCGTTATCCGTTAGAAAAATATACAACGGCATTTGGTCAAGGTTCAACTGTAACACCAATACAGCTCATTCAAGGTTTAACTGCCATTGCAAATGACGGAAAAATGATGCAACCGTATGTTATTGATAAAATTGTTAATCCAAATACTGGGGAAATTGTTGTCGATTCAAAGCCTACTGAAAAGGGGCAACCAATTAAGTCAGATACTGCTAAAGCAGTACGTGAGTTATTAGCATCTACGGTTTATGGAGAAGCAGGAAATGCGAAACGATTCCAAATTGAAGGATATGAGGTAGCTGGGAAAACAGGTACTGCCCAAATGCCTAAATCAAATGGTAAGGGGTATGACTGGGGGAAGAATGAATTCCTGTACTCCTTCTTAGGAATGGCACCAGTGGATGATCCACAAATAATTGTTTATATTGCAGTAGCAAAACCAAAACTTGCTGCAACAGAAGTAGGCTCTGATCCAGTGTCGCAAGTATTTAATTCAGTCGCACTAAATAGTTTGAAATACTTGAATATTAATCCAACTGACGTTGCAGAGGTTCAAACAAAAGCTATTACAAATATGGAAGGCCAACAAACAGATAAAGTTGTGACAGAACTACAAAGTGATGGCTTGCAACCAATTATTATTGGCGAAGGTGGTCAAATTGTAGAACAATTCCCGAAAGAGGGTGCCTCCCTAACAAAAGGGAGTATCGTTTTCCTAAAAACAGAGGGTGCAATCACATTACCTTCATTTGAAAATTGGTCGTTAAGAAATCTACTCGTTTATAAAACATTATCTAAGCTTCCAATTGAAATATTTGGCGACGGATTTGTTGAAAGTCAAAGTATGTCACAAGGGACGGTTGCGAATGACCAATCTCCAATTGTCGTGAAGTTAATGACACCAGAAGAAAAACATTTGACGCCACCACCTGAAAACATGGAAGAAGGAGAATTGGAAGAAGAACTCCCGCAAGATTAAGTCGAATTTGAATAGATTATCACCTCAAGACATACTTTGTTTTATGTGAGGTGTCAAAATTTGAAGTGGGTAACTACAAAATCTAAAAAGCGTTTAACATGGATCGCCATCGCATTTGGTTTATACGGCGTGGCGATTTTTGTTAAATTACTGTTCCTGCAGCTGGTTCAGTATGATGAACTTTCGACATTGGCAAAGCAAAATTGGGATCGGGAAATACCATTTCACTCCGAGCGAGGGAAAATAACGGACCGTAATGGTGAGATTATCGTTTCGAATAAACTTGCCCCTACATTGTATTTTATGCCATCGCAAAATGCAGAAAAAGAGGAAGTCGCCACAGCAATTTCACAAGTATTAAACAAAGATCGAGATGCCATTCTGAAAAAATTGGAGCAGCGAATATCTCTTGTGAAAATTGCACCTGAGGCAAAGAATATCACATATGAGCAAGCAGTTACGTTACAACAAATGCAAATACCTGGATTGTATAGTGGGGTTGACTATGTTAGATCGTATCCGAATGGCAACTTACTCGCTCGTTTAATCGGCTTTACAGGTGTAGATAATCAAGGCTTGGCTGGAATCGAATATGAATTTGATAAATTATTAACCGGCTCCGACGCTGCAATACGATTATTTACTGATGCAAAAGGAGTTTCTTTGGAGCACGTAGATGATGAATGGAAAGATGGGAAAGACGGTGCGACTCTGGAGCTAACAATTGATATTGAGTTACAGAAAATTGTGGAGCGTGAGCTTTCACAAGCGATGCTATCATATGATGCAGATCAGGCATTAGCGATTGCAATGAACCCAAAAAGTGGAGAAATATTAGCACTTGCTTCTTTCCCAACGTACGACCCAGCAAATTTCGCAGAAGTAGACCCTGCCATTTACAATCGAAATCTTCCAGTATTTATGTCGTATGAGCCGGGTTCAACGTTCAAAATTATAACATTAAGTGCTGCAATTGAAGAAGGTGTAGTAGATATGGAACATGATCACTTTCATGACGCCGGTTATACAATGGTAGAAGGGGCAAGACTACGCTGTTGGAAACGAGAAGGGCATGGACACCAAAACTTCTTTGAAGTTGTAGAGAATTCCTGTAACCCGGGCTTTATTGAATTAGGGCAGCGTGTAGGTTCTACAAAATTGCTCGATTATATTCATCGTTTTGGCTTTGGGAAAAAGACAGGTTCCAATATTGCGGGTGAATCATCGGGGATATTGTTTTCAAAAGATGCTTTTGGTCCTGTTGAGCATGCGACTACTTCTTTTGGGCAAGGAATATCCGTCACACCGATTCAGCAAGTGCAGGCAGTCGCTGCTGCAATTAATGGAGGAACACTCTATCAGCCTTATGTCGTATCAAAAGTTATTGATTCAGAATCAAAAAAAGTCCTTCTTGAAAACGAACCGGTTGTGAAGGGGAAAGTTGTAAGTGAAGAAACATCGAAAATTGTAAGGGAATCGCTAGAATCCGTTGTTGCTAACGGCTCGGGGCGTCAAGCGTATAGAGATGGCTTACGAATTGCTGGTAAAACTGGAACTGCTCAAAAGGTTGAAAATGGTCGCTATAAAGATGGTGATTATATTGTTTCATTTATAGGTTTTGCACCTGCAAACGATCCAGAAATACTGATTTATGTAGCAATTGATCATCCAAAGAGTTCATTGCAATTTGGTAGTGTTATTGCGGCACCGATTGTAGGGCAGATTATTGAAGACGCGGCACCACTTTTACAAATAGAAAAGCAAGAAAATCAGTTAGAGCGTAAATATGTCTGGGGTGACGAATTAACAGAACGTGTCCCGAACTTTGTTGGATTAACAAAAGATGAGATTATTTCAAATCTATATCCATACAAGACCGAATGGCATGGTTCAGGAAGCAAAGTCATACGTCAAATGCCCGAATCGAACAGTGTCATCCATCAAACGGATGTAGTTCACTTATATTTAGGAGATTAAATTGTATTTGTACCTTTTAAAATCCACCTAAAACAACTATTATAGTGAAGGACGTTTCTACAGACAGAAGATTTAAAGGAGATTTATTATGACATTATCAACAACATTGACCATACTTGTATCTTCATTTTTACTAACGGTCATTTTAGCACCAATCGGCATTCCGATGCTTCGAAGATTAAAGTTTGGTCAAAGCATTCGTGAAGAGGGCCCACAATCGCATATGAAAAAAGCTGGTACACCAACAATGGGTGGTTTAATTTTCTTACTGGCGATTATTGTATCGACGATTGTTGTCGCACTCGTTTTTGAATTGTTAACAACGCAAACAGTTGTACTATTACTTGTTTTAGTTGGATTTGGGGTTATCGGATTTTTAGATGACGGATTAAAAGTAATATTTAAACGTAATTTAGGATTAACATCAATTCAAAAATTAATCGGGCAAATTGCCATTTCTATTGCTGCATTTTTATTATTACGTTTAGGATCTTTTGATACAACAGTAGGTATTCCTTATACGGACTTGTCAGTTGATTTAGGGATATTTTATGTGGCATTTTTAATTTTTTGGTTAGTTGGATTTTCAAATGCAGTTAACTTAACAGACGGACTTGACGGGCTTGTATCAGGAACTGCCTCGATTGCTTTTGCTGCTTTTGGTGTTATCGCATTATTTAATGAACAGGCGGACATTGCATTATTCGCCTTTGCTGTAACAGGCGCGTTATTAGGGTTTTTAATTTTCAATGCAAACCCTGCGAAAGTATTTATGGGTGATACAGGTTCATTAGCTTTAGGTGGTGCTTTAGCTATGATTTCTGTTCTAGTAAAGCAAGAGTTTCTATTATTATTAATAGGCTTAGTTTTCGTTATTGAAACGTTATCGGTTATTTTACAAGTCGGTAGCTTTAAGCTTCGAAAAAAACGTATTTTTAAAATGAGCCCAATTCATCATCACTTTGAACTATCAGGTTGGTCAGAATGGAAAGTAGTTATCGTATTTTGGTCAACTGGATGTATTGTAGCACTTATAGCAGTATTAGCGGAGGCGTTATTATGATTGAATATGAAGGTTTACAGTCTAAAAAAGTATTAGTGTTAGGTTTAGCAAGAAGTGGTGTAGCGGCGGCAGAATTGCTGCATAAGTTAGGGGCATTTGTAACAGTAAATGATGCGAAGCCTTTTGATGCAAATCCTGAAGCACAGGAGCTTTTATCAAAAGGCATCACAGTTATTTGTGGACGTCATCCAGAAGATTTATTAGATGAGGGCTTTGAATTAGTAGTGAAAAATCCAGGAATTCCATATTCAAATCCAATTATTGCAGACGCGTTGGAAAAAAGCATCCCTGTTATTACTGAAATGGAGCTTGCTTATTTAGTAAGTGAGGCACCGTTTATCGGTATTACAGGCTCAAATGGTAAAACAACTACGACAACGTTGGTATTTGAAATGCTAGAAGCGGCAAAAAAGCAGCCGTTAATTGCCGGAAATATTGGTACCGTTGCGTGTGGTGTTGCTGCAGAAGCAACAAAAGATCAAATTATTGTAACGGAATTGTCATCGTTCCAATTAATGGGAACTCGTACATTTAAACCGAAGATTGCCATTTTGACAAATTTGTATGAAGCACATTTAGACTATCATGGTACGTTTGAAGAATATGCGGAGGCAAAATTTGGTGTAACGCGAAATCAAACGAATGAAGATTACTTTATTTACAATGCGGATCAAGAAGTAGTGAGGGGGTATGCAGAGCAATCAAATGCACAACTTATCCCTTTTTCGACTAAAGGAAAAGCACAGCAAGGAATAAGTGCGGATGATGAAAATATTTATTGGCAAGGTGAAGCGATTTTAAATCGTAGCGAAATCGTATTACCAGGTAAACATAATTTAGAAAATATATTATGTGCAGTTGCTGCATCCCTTTTACAAAATTGCCCAATCGATGCCATTAAACAAATTTTATCGACATTTGCTGGTGTTCGTCACCGTACACAATTTGTCCGTGAATGGCAAGGGAGAAAAATATATAACGACTCAAAAGCAACAAACGTATTAGCGACGAAAAGTGCCCTAGCAGCATTTAGTCAACCAATTGTCCTTCTAGCCGGTGGTTTAGATCGTGGACATTCATTTGAAGAGTTAAGAGAAGAAATGAAAACAGTTAAAGCGGTCGTTGCATTTGGAGAGACCGCATTACGCTTTATTGAGTTTGCAAAATCGTGCGGTATTACAAATATTGTGCGTGCGATTGATGTAGAGGACGCTGTAGGCTATGCAGCAAAATTATCAGACGTTGGTGATGTTATTTTATTATCACCTGCATGTGCAAGTTGGGATCAGCATACAAGCTTTGAAATCCGAGGCGACCTATTTATTGATCGTGTTATGAAACTTTCATAAGAAAGGATAGTTACACTGTCGCAGCAATATAGACGAATGTTTTTTCTAAGTGCGTTTATTTTATCACTAGTCGGAATTGTGTTTATTTATTCCGCTGGAACGTATTGGAGTCTTGTCCATTACGATGGACAAACTCCCTTCTATATTAAGCAAGGTATTTATTTTGGATTAGCGCTCGTTAGTTGCTTCGTGCTCATGAATGTAAAGGGGCTAAAAAAGCCTCATATTTGGCGGGCTTTCTATATTCTATCCCTTCTATTATTAATTGCTGTTTTAATACCGGGAATAGGTATTGTTCGAAATGGTTCACAAAGTTGGATTGGAGTCGGATCGTTAACAATCCAACCAGCAGAGCTAGCGAAATTATCGACGTTAATCTATTTAAGTGTTTTATTATCAGAACATAAGGCTGGTCAACGAATTGTAAAATGGTCACATTTAGTTGTCCTATTTCTTCCTTCATTTCTGATTATGCTTCAGCCTGATTTTGGTGCAGTATTTATTTTATTAGTTTCGGCGTTACTGTTATTCTTTATCGCACAGTACCCAATTAAATTATATGTAATATTTATTTTCACCGGTATTGTGAGTTTAGTAGGTTTAATTGCTGCTGCTCCGTATCGATTGAAACGAATTGAAGCTTTTATTAACCCTTGGGCAGATCCGTTAGGTAGTGGCTTTCAGGCCGTACAGTCATTACTTGCGATAGGGCCAGCAGGATTATTCGGTCATGGATTATTAAAAAGTAGACAAAAATATTTATATTTGCCTGAACCACAAAACGATTTTATTTTTTCAATCATTTTAGAGGAAGTTGGACTCGTTGGTGGTATGGGACTGCTGCTTATTTTTGCGTGCTTTTTAGTTTTCGGCTATAAATTAGCATTAAATTGCAATAAAGTATTTCACTTTTATGTTATTTGTGCATTAACCTCGATGATTGCAGTGCAAGCATTTCTTAACATAGGAGTTGTCATTAGTTTACTTCCTGTTACTGGAGTAACACTACCCTTTATAAGTTATGGAGGGACGTCATTGTTAGTTGTATGGCTGACAGTGGCATTAATATTAAATTTTTCTGATGAATGAAGAAAGGAGTATAAATGATGGAAAAAATAATCGACATAACAGAACGCGTACCCGCAATGAAAAAACGTAGAAAACGGCGAACAAATTTTAAATTTCTCGCTTTAATTACTATATTTTTATTCATCATTTTATTACTTCTTTATTTTCAATCTTCTTATAGTGATATTAGTAAAATTGATGTTCAAGGTGCGAAATTAAAAAATGAGGAGTTTTACATTGGACAATCGAAGTTACAAATAAATGATTCCATGTGGGGCTTTAAAGTAGAGGAAGTTGAAGCGCTAATAGGTGAAAGCGAATGGGTAAAATCAGTTGAAGTAAAACGCCAACTGTTTAATCATGTTCAAATTAATATTGAGGAATGGCATAAAGTTGCATACATTTCTAAAGATGGCACATTCTATCCAATGTTAGACAATGGTGTCATATTTGATGAATCAACCGAGCTTGTGCCAATTGAGGCACCGATATTTCTTAATTTTGAAGATGAGGCGTTAAGAAAAAAATTACTAAAGCAATTGGCTGATTTGAAGCCAGAGGTGCTGTCACTTATTTCACAAATTACAGCAAATCCAACTGAAGCAGATCCATATGCGATTACGCTCTACATGAATGATGGGTATGAAGTGCGTGCTGATGCCAATACATTAGCTGAAAAACTAAACTACTATCCATCAATAATTGCTCAAATAGAAAGCGATGAAACTTATGAAAAGGGAATTGTTAATATTGAAGTTGGTTCATATTATCGATCATTCTCTGATGAATACTCTTTAGATTTAACGACTGAAGGAGAAAATTTAAAGGGGGAAGAACAAAGTGATGAACAACAAGATGAACCGCAAGAACAATCATCCGAGTAATAAAAATTTTCCCTTTTCTCGCAAATATATCGTACTTCTCATTGTATGTATAATCACAGGATTTATTATAGGTATTTCCTATAATTTGACGAAGGACAAACGGACGTTAAGTACAGCTTCCCCGCATATAGATCAAGAAAATAAATATTTGGAAGATCTAATTGCTCAAAAAGAACGTAATAAAGAGCTAGCAGAGGAGCTTGCTGCATTAGAAAAAAAAATTCGTACGTATGAAAAAGAATTTTCATCAAACGAGGATCAATATGAGCAAAATATTGCAGATGCCGAGCAGCTTCGTCTGTTATTAGGCTATTCATCTGGTGAGGGACAAGGGATTAAAGTTACGTTAGAAGATAGAGACTATGATCCAACTTCAACAAACCCGAATGATTATATCGTGCACGAAAGCCATATTTTTAAAGTGCTCAATGAATTGAAAATTGCTGGAGCAGAAGCAATTGCTATAAATGGCCAACGCTTAAAGACAAATTCTTATATTAGCTGTAATGGTCCAGTTATTACGATTGATGGTGTGCAGTATCCAGCACCATTTGTCGTTGAGGCAGTTGGCGATCAAGATGTGCTCATTTCATCGTTAGAAATTAGCGGCGGTATTTTTGATCAATTACTAAATGAGCAGATCATTGTCACATTAGAGAAAAGTAATGCAATTCAAATGCAATCAATTATTGAAGAGTAAGGAAATGATTCGGAGGAACACATGATGACGAAAAAAATGTATCGTAATATTACCATTATATCGTTCATCATTGGTTTTATGCTAGCTGTTCAATACAATACAGTACAAAATCCAACCGAACGAAATACGCAAGATATTTGGGAAATACGTCAAGAGTTATCTTTAGAAAAGTCACGCCATTCAGAGTTATTATCATCGATCAACGATTTAACGGAGACGGTTGATAAATATGAAGATGCTGAGTTTAATAACCCAGAACTTTTATTGCAAGAGACTGTAAATGATTTAAAAAAACAAGCTGGATTATTGCCAATTAGCGGTCCGGGGATAACATTAACAATTGAACCTTCACTAGAATTGCAGCAGTTTGGATATGAAATAAAACCTATTTCACCAGATCTATTAATTCGACTTGTGAACGATTTGTATCGTTATAACGCCCAAGCCATTGAAATTGATGACAAGCGCTTAACATATAATTCTGCGATTCGTGATATTAATGGAAAAACAACAATAAATAGTGAAGCTATTGATAAAACAAATATTCAAATTAATGTAATTACACAAACACAAGAACAGGCTGAAAGGCTTCGAAACCATTTGCTGGCCTCAACATTTCAAGATGAATTTTATATTGATAATCTAATGCTAACGATTCAAGATGCAAAACGAAACATTCGAATTAATTCGACAGTATCACTACACAAAAGTAAATATATAGACGAAAAATAAGAAGGGGATGCGAATATGTGGTTGCCACTATTAGGATTGGTATTTGGTGTACTATTAGGCATTTTAACGGATATTCAAATTCCAACTGTTTATGAAAATTATTTATCTATTGCCGTACTTGCAGCACTCGATACGATGGTAGGTGGAATAAGAGCTCAATTACAACAAGTCTATGATGATAAAGTATTTATTTCAGGCTTTTTCTTTAATATAATTTTAGCAGCAGGACTCGCTTTTTTAGGTGTTCATATTGGTGTGGATTTATATTTAGCAGCAATTTTTGCATTCGGAGTAAGATTGTTTCAAAATATCGCAGTAATTCGTAGGATTATATTAACAAAATTGGATAACAGACGATTAAAAAAGGGTGAAAACTCGTAACAATAGGGTTAAAATATCATTACAATTATTGTTTTACTTAGACAATCTCTTAAATTTACAATAGAATGAAATATAGGAGTAATCGAAGGAGGTGCAGTAAATTGAATCATCAAGAAATATATGTTTCTCTTGATATCGGGTCATCTTCTATTAAGGTCTTGATCGGAGAAATGAGCGATGATCAATTGCACGTTATTGGTGTAGGTCATGTGAAATCAACGGGTGTTCGTAAAGGTGCAATTGTAGATATAGATGCAACCGTACAATCCATAAAAAAAGCAGTAGAACAAGCAGAGAGAATGACTGGTATAAAAATAGAAGAAGTGGTACTTGGTGTACCTGCGAATCAAACATATTTACAGTCAGTTAAAGGTGTTGTTGCTGTAAACGGTGAAGATCGCGAAATTACCGACGAGGATTTAGCTCGTGTAATCGATTCTGCACAAGTAATGTCGATTCCACCAGAGCGAGAGTTAGTAAACTTAATACCTAAACAATTTATAGTGGACAACCTTGACGAAATAAAAGATCCACGTGGAATGATTGGCATACGTTTAGAGATGGACGCAACAATGATTACCACTTCAAAGACGCTTGTACATAATGTATTACGATGTGTAGAACGTGCAGGCTTACAAATTCGTGAAATCTATTTACAACCATTAGCAGCAGGAACATTTGCACTAACAGAAGATGAAAAGAACCAAGGAACTGCTTATATTGATTTAGGTGGAGGTTCTACTACAGTTGCTGTTTTCCATGAAGGATTACTAACGCATACGGCCGTAATTCCTGTTGGTGGAGATCACATAACAAAAGATATATCTATTGTTTTAAAAACACCGACGGAGCAAGCTGAAAAAATAAAAAAACAATACGGACATGCCTTTTATGAAGATGCTTCGGATGAACAATTATTCGAAGTACCAGTAGTAGGGACAGATACAACAGATCAATATAGCCAACGCTATATTGCTGAAATTATCGGTGTTCGTTTAGAAGAATTATTTGAATTAGTATTAGACGAATTAGCTCGAATGGGTATTCAAGATTTACCAGGTGGTATTGTCATTTCAGGTGGGGTAGCTCAACTTGAAGGAATTGCTCAACTGGCTCGCCAAGTTATGTTAACGCGTGTTCGAATTTATACACCTGATTATATTGGTGTTCGTGAGCCAGCATTTACTACGTCGGTAGGGTTAATTCGTTATGCGAATGCAGATGATGATTTTTATGGTAGAAGTGAGCCGACTACAATTACTTCTTATGCACCATACCCTGCTCAACAAACTCCTTCTAAAAAACAAGCGAATGCGCCGGAAAGAGTAGAAAGCGGCAATAAAGTAAGTGTAATTAATCGCGCTAAAAACTTATTAAATAAATTTTTCGATTAAACGAAAATTGAATGACGACTAGTAGGAGGAGAATCATATGTTAGAATTTGAAACGGGTATGGACCAACTGGCGGTTATTAAAGTAATCGGCGTTGGTGGTGGCGGTAATAACGCTGTAAACCGAATGATTGAGCATGGCGTACAAGGTGTTGACTTTATTGCAGTTAATACAGACGCACAAGCTTTAAATTTATCAAAAGCTGAATTTAAATTACAAATTGGTGGAAAATTAACACGTGGACTAGGTGCTGGCGCAAATCCTGAAGTAGGTAAAAAGGCAGCAGAAGAAAGCCGTGAACAGCTTGAAGAAGTATTACGCGGGGCAGATATGGTTTTCGTTACTGCTGGTATGGGCGGTGGTACCGGAACAGGTGCAGCACCCGTTATCGCTTCAATTGCACGTGACTTAGGTGCTTTAACAGTAGGCGTTGTCACACGTCCGTTTACATTTGAAGGACGTAAGCGTCAAACACAAGCAATTGGTGGTATTACATCTATGAAAGATGCTGTTGATACGCTAATTGTTATTCCAAACGATAAACTTTTACAGATTGTAGACAAATCTACGCCAATGCTAGAAGCGTTCCGTGAAGCAGATAATGTATTACGTCAAGGTGTACAAGGTATTTCTGATTTAATCGCTACGCCAGGACTAATTAATCTTGACTTTGCCGATGTAAAAACAATTATGTCCGACAAAGGCTCAGCATTAATGGGAATTGGTATTGCTTCTGGTGAAAATCGTGCTGTAGAGGCCGCGAAAAAAGCGATATCTTCTCCACTGTTAGAAACTTCAATCGATGGAGCAAAAGGTGTCATTATGAACATTACTGGTGGGACAAACTTAAGCTTATTTGAAGTACAAGAAGCTGCGGATATTGTTCAATTAGCATCAGATGAAGAAGTAAACATGATTTTCGGTTCGGTAATTAATGATAATTTAAATGATGAAATTATCGTTACAGTTATCGCAACAGGTTTCTCAGATGATTTTATCGCGGTAAAACCTCAGCCAATTCGACCATCTCTTGGTGCTCGTCAACAAGCTGCTACTCATGCTGCACCACAACAACCTGTTCAACCTCGAGTTCAGGAAACGATTCATCAAGAAGCACCACGTCAACAAACGCAAGGGAATTATCAACAAGAGGAAGCATTAGACATTCCGACATTTTTACGCAACCGTCGTAATCGTTAATCTAATAAATTATTAGAAGGTCAACCTATCTTTGTAAATAGATAGGTTGGCTTTTTTTTGCGTTATTCCGTATTCAAGCAAAGGATACAATCCAGCAACTTAAATAAATGTCATTTTTATAATGACAATAGTGTTAAGTATTAACATTCCTCAATATTTGAACCTAAAATTACTAATTATTATATAAATTGTAAGTGTATTAGGGGGTGCATAATAACAATTGTGGCAATGGTCGAACTAGAAAATGCTATAGCGTATTTTGAAACTGGGACACGCCCTTTTGTCGAATTAATTGGAAATTAAAAAGAATGTGTCTAAGAAATTATTTGAATTGCTCCTTCTATTTGACATTTTTTTACGAAGCAAAATGCTAGTTTTGATATAGGAGGACAATGCATGTTTGCGGAATGGATATTTTTATTTAATGTTTTATTGAATGTTGTTTTACTTCGCTTTACACAAGCAGTCACAAATAAATCAATACCAACTTGGCGAATGATTTTGAGTGCTATTTGTAGTGCGCTTATTGCCATTATTTTTTATGGCAATGTTGTAATGACATTTTTAAGTTTTATCGTATTGATTGGTCTAGCTTTTTCATTTCAATGGCGGAGCTTTATTCAACAAGGAAGTTGGTTAGTGATCGCGACATTTTTAGCAGGAGGATTATTAACTGCGGTTCAATCCTATTTATGGAGTGACTCATTTTTAGTTTATATTCTGCTCTGTAGTTGCATAGTATGTATTAGTTTCATACTGGTAAAGAAAGGCTGGCTGTTAAAAATACAACGAGCGATTCAAAATCAATATGTCACGCATTGTGAAATTCAACTTTCGAACGATACTTTACAATTACTTGCCTATATTGATACGGGAAATGAATGTATTGAGCCATTAAGTCAATCTCCGGTTCATTTTATATCTTATAAGGCAGTAAAAAATCAGCTCCAAACCGAATTTCAAGAAAGTTTATTACAGTGGTCAGAACATGAACCACTTTCTTTAGAAATGTTTCCAAAAGAACTTAAAAAAATCATTCGAATTATTCCGCTAACAACTGTGCAACAACGTACCACGCTTGTACCTGCCTTTCGCGCTAATATTCGAATAAATGAACAAACCTTTTCGAATCATTATGTCGTATTCACTAAAAACGATGCACTTTTTCCGCAGAATGCTCAAATGATTGCACATGTCATTGTTCTTATTAATTCATAAGGGAGGATCGGTATTGCTTCAAAAAATAAAAAACTTTATTTTGAATATCATTCACAACTATTTTAAAAAAGGGACATACTATATAGGAGGACATGATTCATTGCCTATTCCATTAACTCGTGAAGAAGAAGTTGTCGTAGTAGAAGCTTTTATGAATGGAGATTTACATGCCAGAGATATGCTAATAGAGCGGAATTTACGCTTAGTAGTGTATATCGCAAGAAGATTCGATAATACAGGAACTCCTATTGAAGATTTAATTAGTATTGGCTCAATTGGGTTAATTAAAGCAATTGAAACATTCAATTTAGAAAAAAATATTAAATTAGCGACATACGCATCACGCTGCATTGAAAATGAAATATTGATGCACCTACGAAAAACAAGTCGAATGAAAGGTGAAGTGTCATTTGATGAGCCACTTAATTCTGATGCAGATGGTAATGAGTTGTTATTATCTGACATTTTAGGAACCGAGGAACATATTATTACATTAGATGTAGAGCGCAAACTAGAAAGACAGCATATGTTTATGGCAATTAATCAATTAACGCCTAGAGAAAAATACATTATGGAATGCCGTTTTGGATTAAATGGTAAAGAGGAAATGACACAAAAAGAAGTAGCAGATCATTTAGGTATTTCACAGTCATATATTTCACGATTAGAAAAGAAAATTATTTTAGATTTACGTGAATTTTTAAATGAACCAATTGCATAGCACTGGCTAAAATTGGCTCGCATAGCTAAAAATTTTCCGGACAAACTGACTCTAAAGAAAGAGATTATAGAAGTTCGGAAGGTGAAAGCGAATGCGTACAAAAGTAGAGCTTTGCGGTGTTGATACATCTACATTACCTATATTAAAACCTGATGAAATGAAAGAGCTTTTTATACGGTTACAGCAGGGAGAAGAATATGTTCGAGAAGAATTAGTGTTTTGTAATTTACGTTTAGTACTTAGCATTGTCGGAAGATATGCATATAGAGGAGAGCAAGCAGATGATCTGTTTCAAGTTGGTTGCATTGGATTATTGAAAGCGATCGATAATTTTGATCTTAAACATAATGTCCGTTTTTCAACATATGCGGTACCAATGATTATGGGAGAAATACGTCGTCATTTACGAGACCATCATTCATTGCGCGTGTCTCGCTCATTACGAGATATTGCCTATAAGGCGATGCAGGCAAGAGAAAAATTCATTGTCGAAAATTTAGTAGAACCTACAATCGAACAACTTGCAAAAGCAATTGAAATGAAAAAAGAAGATGTGCTATTTGCTCTTGATGCAATTCAAGATCCAGTATCATTACAAGAACCAATCTTTTCAGATGGTGGCGACGCAATTTATATGATCGACCAATTGAAAGACAAAATAACAGAAGAACATTGGGTTGGCACAATTTCATTGCAAGAAAGTATGAAAAAACTAGATGTACGACAAAGGATGATAATAACTAAACGTTTTTATTATGGAGAAACGCAATCAGAAATTGCGCAATCTTTAGGAATTTCACAAGCACAAATTTCAAGGTTAGAAAAAAGCGCTGTTGAAATGATGAAACGAGATTTTCGTTAAGTCTTGAAGGGAATAAGGTAAAGTGTGGGACAGTCCAAGTGTTGTGGGCCGTCCCTTTTCAATACATTGAAGGAAGGATGCGGGCATGCGCTTTACGTCTGTTCAGGAAAAGGAAATTATCGAAGCCTCAAGTGGGAAATTTATTGGTTATATCGTAGATGCGGAAGTTTGCGAAAAGGAAGGAGTTATATTAGCATTCATTATTTCTACACCTAAAAAGTTTTACCACTTATTTCAAGGGGAAGAAGCTATTAGAAAGATTGCCTTTAGTAATATTCTCACAGTTGGAAAAGATGTCATACTTGTAAATACTGGAGAGGAATAGGTCGCGCTATTCATTGAAAATTATAGACTCCCTTGATACAATGAAAGAAACTATTGTTGTAAAGTTGGGAAAAAAGTGGCGAAAATCGTAAATAACTTAGAAAATATCCAAAACAAAATAGAACAAGCAAAACAGCGTGCAATGCGCCAGCAAGATGTAAAAATTATTGCGGTTACTAAAGAAGTAGATGTTCTACGCACAAATGAGGCAATTGAAGCAGGACTTATTCACCTAGGTGAAAATCGTCCAGAAGGATTACAAGTAAAACTGCAATCGATTCAGTCTGAAGTAGCTTGGCACTATATTGGTTCGCTACAAACGCGTAAAGTTAAGCAAGTAATTGATCATATTGATTATTTACATTCTTTAGATCGTTTAAGTTTAGCAGAAGAAATTGAAAAAAGAGCTTCAAAAACTGTGAAATGTTTCGTTCAAGTAAATGTTTCCGGAGAAGAATCTAAACATGGTTTGACAAAAGAGCAAGCGCTTGATTTTGTGAAACAGCTAGAGCAATTTTCAAAAATCGAAGTAATTGGTTTAATGACAATGGCACCTTTTTCTGAAGATGAATCAATCATACGACGCGTATTTCAGGATTTAAAACAGTTGCAACAGGAAGTTCAACAATTAAACATTCCAAATGTACCTTGTAAAGAATTATCAATGGGCATGTCCAATGATTATGAAATTGCTGTTGAAGAGGGTGCAACGTTTGTAAGAATTGGAACAGCTCTTGTTGGTTAAGGAGGATTTACTATGAGCATAAAAAATATTTTCGATAAGTTCTTTTATTTAGAAGAAGCAGAGGAAGATTATCAAGCTCCAGCACAAACAACACAACATGCTGCTCCCAAAGCCGTGCCTGCTCAAAACTATGAGCAAATGCAGCAACAACAAGTTATTCACAATCGTATGAAAAAAGAACGAAAAGTTCAGCAACCGCGAAATGAAGTATCGGTGCAAAATAATGTTGTAAGTTTACAAGCTGCTACGTCTTCAAAAAATTCAAAACTTGTCTTAATTGAACCTCGTGTTTATGCAGAGGCACAAGATATAGCTGAGCATTTAAAAAATAAGCGAGCAACGGTTGTCAATTTACAACGAATTGACCGTGATCAAGGGAAGCGAATTATCGATTTTTTAAGCGGAACAGTGTATGCTTTAGGTGGAGACATTCAACGAATTGGAAATGATATCTTTTTATGTACACCAGAAAATGTAGAAGTATCTGGTGAAATTTCTAATTTAACTTTCGAGTAATTTAAAATAGTGAGGTAAAACAATTTATGATCGTATCACTGATAGGAACAGCATTTCTCGTTTATCGATTTATGCTAATTGGTTACATATTAATGTCTTGGGTACCAGCGCTGCAAGAATCACCAGTTGGTCGCTTTTTAGAAACAGTATGTGAACCGTATTTAGGGTTTTTCCGTAAGTTTATCCCACCGATTGGCATGATAGATATTTCACCAATTGTCGGTCTATTTGTACTATACTTCATTGAGAGTGGAGTTTATAGTGTACTAAGATTTTTCTTATATTAGCGATTTCCCCTGCGTATGTGGGGGTTTTCTTTATTATAGGGACGTATATTATTTTATTAGTAGAAATGTGTTTGTTTTGCCTTTACATGGCATAGTTTAAGGCTATGAGAATGTGGAATACTAAGTATATATTTTGAACGAAGGTGGTAGGGGTAGTTGTGGAGCATTTAATTCAACATTTCCGAAAAGATGAACAGCCTTTTATCGAACAAGTAATGGGATGGCAGCGTGAAGTAGAAGACCGCTACGCGCCAAAATTAACTGATTTTTTAGATCCGAGACAGCGTTTTATTGTTGAATCAATTATTAATCAGTCAGATGACTTAAATGTCTTTACTGAAGGTGTATTTGAGCAACCTGAAAGAAAACGAATGCTAATTGCACCGTCCTATTTACAGCCCTCTGAAGAAGATTTTCAAATTGCTATTTATACCATTAGCTACCCATCAAAATTTATTCAGCTCCGTCATCCAGATGTTTTAGGCGCATTATTATCAGTCGGTATTGATCGTAGTAAATTTGGAGATATACGGTTATCAGAGCATACAATCCAATTTGCTATTGCAACAGAAATTGCTGATTATGTTCGTGCGAATTTAATAAGTATTGGAAAGGCGAAAGTACATGTCGAGGAAGTAAATGGTACAATGCCACTTATTCAAAATGAAGAGCAGTGGAATGAAAGTTCTTACACCGTTTCATCAATGCGATTAGATGTAGTACTGGGAACTGTTGCCAACATATCCAGACAGAAATCACAAAATTTAATAAATGCTGGGAAAGTTAAAGTAAACTGGACTGTACGTGAAGCCGTTGCTTTTGAGTTACAAGAGGGTGATATCATTTCGGCAAGAGGTTTTGGACGCTTAAAGGTGATTATGACCGAAGGACGAACAAAAAAAGATAAAATACGACTACAGGTAGGACGTTTAGAGCAAAAAGCATAAATATCAAGTAATTTTTATTAAAATAGGATGTTATTCAAGTTAGAAACGATTATAATAACAATTAAAGATAATTGATGCAAAGGAGAGTAGAACGATATGCCATTATCACCTCTTGATATACATAACAAAGAATTTACTCGTGGATTCCGTGGTTACGCAGAAGACGAGGTAAACGAGTTTTTAGATCAAATTATTAAAGATTATGAAATTCTATTACGCGAAAAGAAAGAGTTAGAAGAAAAAGTGAAAACGATGTCTGATCATATGAATCATTACAATTCACTTGAAGAGACACTTCAAAAATCAATCGTCGTAGCTCAAGAGGCAGCTGATGAAGTACGCCGTAACTCTCAAAAAGAAGCAAAATTAATTGTAAAAGAAGCTGAGAAAAATGCTGATCGAATTATCAATGATGCTTTAACGAAAGCGCGTAAAGTAACTATTGAAATTGATGAATTAAAGAAACAATCAAAAGTATTCCGAAACCGTTTCAAAATGTTAGTTGAAGCGCAATTAGATTTATTAAATACAGATGATTGGGAACACTTACTTGAATATGATGTAGATATTACAGAAATTCAAAATCAAAATCGTTCAGAGGATTGCCTCGATTCGTCAACTGAAGAATCCAACTTATTAAGGAAACATACTTGACAGTTTGTGCACCTTTTTTCTATACTGAAAAATAATGAATAGGATGCAACTTGCATATAAGCAAAGATGGAGACAGTAAATTTTGAGTTGTGGTGAAGCGATTCGAGGGTGGTGAAAGCTCGAACGAAGCAATCAAAATGGAAAATCACTCCTGAGCTAAATGGCTGAATGAAGTAAGCTATTTCGTTTTACACGACGTTATAGTGTCTAATGAGGCAATTCTTTAGAATTGTGAAATTAGGGTGGTACCACGAGAGTCATGCTCCTCGTCCCTTTTTATGAGGGATTGAGGGGCTTTTTGCATTCAAAAATATTTAGGAGGCTTTTAACAATGGTAGAGTATAAAGATACGTTATTAATGCCGAAAACAGATTTCCCAATGCGCGGTGGTTTACCAACAAAAGAACCGCAAATTCAAGCGCAATGGAATGAAATGGACATTAACAAATTAGTTTTAGAGCGCACAAAGGACCGTCCACATTTTTTATTACATGATGGCCCTCCATATGCAAATGGAGACATTCACACAGGTCACGCATTAAACAAAGTACTTAAAGATATGATTAACCGTCATAAATCAATGACTGGTTATTCTGTTGATTATGTTCCAGGTTGGGACACACATGGTTTACCGATTGAGCAAGCATTAACAAATAAAGGCGTAAAGCGTAAAGAAATGTCAGTTGCAGAATTCCGTGAGCTATGTGAAAAGTATGCTTATGAGCAAGTAGCTAATCAAAGTGCACAATTCCAACGCTTAGGTGTACGTGGTGACTGGGCAAACCCATACATCACTTTAAAACCAGAATTTGAAGCACGCCAAATCGAAGTATTTGGAAAAATGGCGGAAAAAGGCTATATCTATAAAGGTTTAAAGCCAGTTTATTGGTCACCATCATCTGAATCTGCACTAGCAGAAGCGGAAATTGAATACAAAGATGTAAAATCAGCATCAATTTATGTATCATTTGCAATTAAAGATGCAAAAGGTGTTGTTCCTGAAGATGCAAAATTCATTATCTGGACAACAACGCCGTGGACATTACCTGCAAACTTAGGGATTTCCGTATCTCCTGAATTGGAATATGTAGTTGTAGCAGTTGGGGAGAAAAAATTCATTATCGCAGAAGCGTTACTTGAAAATGTTGCAAATGCAATTGGCTGGGAAAGTTATGAAGTTGTTCAAAAAATTAACGGTAAAGAATTAGACCGTATCGTAGCGCTACACCCATTCTATGATCGTGAATCATTAGTAATGGTTGGTGAGCATGTTACTGCAGATGCAGGTACAGGATGTGTACACACAGCCCCAGGACACGGTGAAGACGACTTTAATATTGGTCGTGAATATGGCTTACAAGTACTTTCTCCAGTAGATAATCGTGGTTGCTATACATCTGAAGCACCGGGCTTTGAAGGAATCTTCTACGATGATGCGAATAAAATCGTAACGGAAAAACTAAAAGAAGTAGATGCACTAGAAAAATTAAACTTCTTTACACACTCATACCCGCATGACTGGCGTACGAAAAAGCCAGTTATTTACCGTGCAACACCACAATGGTTCGCTTCGGTAGATATGTTCCGAAGTGAATTATTAGATGCAGTAAAAGCGACTGAATTTACACCTGCATGGGGAGAAACACGTCTTTACAATATGATTCGTGACCGAGGAGATTGGGTAATTTCCCGTCAACGTGCATGGGGTGTACCAATCCCAATCTTCTATGCAGAAAACGAAGAACCAATCATTACACCAGAAACAATTGCTCATGTTTCAAAATTATTCCGTGAGCATGGTTCAAATATTTGGTTCCAAAAAGAAGCAAAAGATTTATTACCTGATGGCTTTACGCATCCTGGAAGTCCAAACGGTGAATTTACAAAAGAAAATGACATTATGGACGTATGGTTCGACTCTGGTTCATCTCACCAAGGTGTATTAGTGGAACGCGGTATGAAATATCCTGCAGATCTTTATTTAGAGGGTTCTGACCAACATCGTGGATGGTTTAACTCATCATTAATTACTTCTGTAGCAATTAACGGATATGCACCATACAAAGGCTTGTTGACGCACGGGTTCGTATTAGATGGTGAAGGACGCAAAATGTCAAAATCACTTGGGAATACAATCGATCCATTAAAAGTAATGGACCAATATGGCGCAGATATTTTACGTATGTGGGTAGCGTCAGTTGATTATACAGGTGACGTTCGTATTTCTATGGATATGTTAAAGCAAGTATCTGAAACATACCGTAAAGTACGTAATACATTACGTTTCTTACACGGTAACGTATCGGACTTTAATCCAGAAACAGATCGTGTAGCATACGAAGATTTACGTGAAATGGATCAATACATGTATATGCGCTTGCAAGATGTTGTTAAAGCGGTACGTGCAGCATATGATCGCTATGACTTCTCAACAGTATATACAACGGTAAATAACTTTGTAGCAATCGAACTTTCTTCATTCTACCTTGATATCGCAAAAGACGTTGTTTATATTGAAGGCTTTGATAATAAAGATCGCCGTGCTATGCAAACGGTTATGTATGATACATTAATGGCACTATTAAAAGTATTAACACCAATCATTCCGCATACGACAGAAGAGCTGTGGGGATATGTTGAATTTGAAGGTAAATCAGCTTCTGTTCAATTGACAGACTTCCCAGAGGTTGATGAAAAGGCAAACTTTGCTGAATTACGTACAAAATGGTCTAAAATCATTGCTGTTCGTAACGAAGTTTTAAAAGCGTTAGAAGAAGCGCGTAATGCGAAAACAATTGGTAAGTCATTAGAAGCGAAAATTTCAGTTTATGCAGATAGCGAAACAGTGGAATTGTTAAATGATGCGAATATTGATTTCGCTCAGCTTTCAATTGTCTCTCAATTTGTTATTGCAGGTAGTAAAGAGGAAGCACCAGCTGAAGGGCTAGTATTAGATAAAACAACTTTAGTTGTTGAAAAAGCCGACGGTGAAAAATGTGAACGTTGCTGGACAATTTCACAAACTGTAGGTACTTCTGAAGCGCATTCGACTTTATGTAAACGTTGTGCAGAAGTGGTAGAAAACTATTACGTATAATATTAAGGGCGCTGTTGTCAATTTGACAATGGCGTTCTTTCTAACTTTTTTTATTTTCTGAATTAATAAATTTTTAGGGGGATATTAAATTGATGCAGGCTCAAGAAAAAGTCATAACACAAAATACTTTTCTGCAGGGCGTGAAGGATTGTATTCCGACTTTATTAGGCTATATAAGTATCGGGGTGGCATTTGGTGTCGTAGGAATTGCTTCGGGCATTTCAGTGTTTGAAGTATTTTTATTGTCAGTGCTTGTGTATGCAGGTTCGGCACAATTTATTTTTTGTGGGCTCTATTTAGCAGGAGCCCCCGTTACAGCTGTAATCGTCACAATATTCATTGTGAATTTACGTCATTTACTCATGTCATTAACGATTGCCCCGTACTTTACAAAGTACTCGACTTTACGGAATATCGGCTTTGGCACATTACTAACTGATGAAACGTTTGGTGTTTCAGTCGTAACAGCAGCAAAAGAAGGGCGCCTTGGTGGAAAATGGATGGATGGGTTAAATATTACCGCCTATACGACATGGATTGCAGCCTGTACGATTGGTGGTATTATTGGGCAGTGGTTACCTAATCCGGAGCAATGGGGCTTAGATTATGCGCTTGTCGCTATGTTTATTGCTTTGCTCGTTTTAACACTTGAAAGTATTCCTCGTCAAAAGCTTATGCATTATTTAAAGCTTATTGTCATCATGATTATTAGTATGTACGGTATGCTCTATTGGATGCCAGGGCATTTAGCGGTATTATTGTCCACATTAGTTGTTGCAACGATTGGGGTGGCAGCTGAAAAATGACAACTTCTATAGCAATGGTATTGTTAATTTTAGGATGTGCACTCGTAACGTGGATACCAAGGATATTACCATTTGTGTTAGTGAAAAATATGAAAATGCCAGACATTGTACTCCGTTGGCTTGCATATATTCCGGTGTGTATATTATCTGCGCTTATTATTGAAGGTTTTTTTGAAAAGGGTAACAAACTTGTTGTCGTCGATTGGATGAATGTTGGTGCATTTATTCCGACTTTAGCTGTTGCATTACTTACGAAAAGTCTTTCGAAAACGGTTGTTGCAGGCGTTGTTACAATGGCAATATTGCGCTTTTTCCTTACATAATTTATATTCTTCGACTTACTTAGCCGTTTGGTTAAGTGAGTTTTTTTAATTATAATGTAATATGTAAAACTATGTTTTCGCACTTTTATCATGCTAAAAGTGTCGTTTAACAGCACAATTATGATAAGATAGGTTAGATATATCGTAAACGGAGGATTAGCTGTGTATAAATATTATGGGTTGGCATTATTTGCAGTCATTCTTGACCAATGGACAAAATGGCTGATCGTTAAAAATATGGAATTAGGGGAACGTATTAGCGTATGGGACCCTTGGTTTGGCATTTTATCACATCGTAATCGAGGCGCTGCTTGGGGCATGTTAGAAGGACAAATGTGGTTATTTACAATTGTCACGGTCGCAGTTATTATCGCCATTTTATATTTTTATCATACAGAAGCAAAAGGCAAACCACTATTTCAAATTAGCTTAATGCTACTTTTAGGTGGTGCTCTCGGGAACTTTATTGACCGATTATTCCGTGGAGAAGTAGTTGATTTTGTGGATGTATATATTCCAATTATTAACTATGACTTCCCGATTTTCAATATTGCGGATGCAGCATTAACAATTGCTGTAGTAATGCTCTTTATTACGATCATTTTAGATGAAAAAGCAGGAAAGAAAAAGGTGAAAAAATGACAGTAGTCACAATAACAATAGAGGAATTTGCGGGTGAACGAATTGACAAGGCACTTTCATTAATGGAAAGCACGTGGTCACGCTCACAAATTAGCAATTGGCTGGACGAAAGCCGCATTACAGTAAATGGTGCAGGTGTAAAAGCGAAATATAAAGTAAAGCAAGGGGACGTGATTGAAATTAACGTTCCTGATGAAGTAGAGGAACTAGAAATCATTCCAGAAGACTTAAACTTAGAAATTGTTTATGAAGATGCGGACGTATTAGTTGTGAATAAGCCACGTGGTATGGTTGTACACCCTGCTCCTGGACATACAACAGGTACTTTAGTAAACGGTTTAATGTTCCATTGTAAAGACTTATCAGGTATTAATGGTGTAGCACGTCCAGGTATTGTACATCGAATTGATAAAGATACGTCAGGTTTACTTATGGTCGCTAAAAATGACGTTGCTCATGAAAGTTTAGTTAATCAATTAGTCGAAAAATCTGTAACACGTAAATACACTGCCCTTGTACATGGTCATATTGCCCATGAAAAAGGGACAATTGATGCACCAATTGGACGTGATCAAAAAGATCGTCAAAAACAAGCCGTTGTAGATAACGGAAAACATGCGGTAACCCATTTCCAAGTAGTAGAACGATTTGGTGATTTTACATTAGTAGAATGTCGTTTAGAAACAGGTCGCACACACCAAATTCGCGTGCATATGAATTACATTGGCTATCCATTAGCTGGTGATCCAAAATACGGACCAAAAAAGACAATAGACTTTGATGGACAAGTATTACATGCAGGTGTGTTAGGTTTTATTCACCCAGTAACAAAAGAGTATTTAGAATTTGAAGCGCCACTTCCTGCAGACTTTGTGGAAGTTTTAGAGGCACTACGAAATTAATTGCTCAAAATTCGTCATTTGAACTTCGGTTTGAATGGCGTTTTTATTATATTGAAATAACTGATAATTCCTACTTTTAAAACATTTTAAATACGTTGTCTGACCTCTCGTACTGTTGTTGACATCGAAATAAAAGAAGCATATACTGACAACAGTGAATGAAAGAACTTGACGAGAGCAAGTGAGTAGTCACGATTACACTTAAATATTGTTCACCTTTAATGACAGTCCAGAGAGGCTGAGAAGGGATTATGTGAAGCTTTAGGGAGATTTTTGTATAAATCTATGCCTAAATGCAATTTAAACATGGACTTTTTCAACCCTCTAGCAAATTCTAGAGGGTTTTTTATTGGCCTAAAAGCATTTTCCGTGAACATAGTAAAAATTTAATGAGAGGAGAATAAACATGCAGCACACTTCGGTATTACTAGATGGTCCAAGCTTGAATCGTGCCGTTACACGCATTGCACACGAAATTATCGAGCGCAATAAAGGGATTGATGAAGTGATATTAGTTGGAATTAAAACGCGCGGTGCTTTTCTAGCAAAACGTATCGCAGAAAGAATTGAAGCAATCGAAGGGAAAGCCATTCGAGCAGGTGAATTAGATATTACACTTTACCGCGACGATTTATCAACAAAGCAAGTTGATGATCAAGCCCAAGTACAGCAAGTAGATATAGAATATCAGGTAAATAATCAAAAAATTGTACTTATTGATGATGTCCTTTATACAGGTAGAACAGTTCGTGCGGCACTTGATGCTGTAATGGACTTAGGAAGACCTTCACAAATACAATTAGCTGTCCTTGTTGATCGTGGGCATCGAGAGCTACCGATCCGAGCAGATTATGTTGGAAAAAATATTCCGACAGCGGGTCACGAACGAATTGTAGTCAACTTGGAAGAAGTAGATGGACAAGACGTAGTAAAGATTGTTAAAGAAGATTAAAAAAGTTCGTAAAAGAATATTGAGAAAAGAGGAAATAAAAATGTCTTCAAAAGCTGTGTTAGATATTAATGACAAGCCAAGTGTCGGCCAGTTGATTACTTTCAGCTTTCAGCATATGTTTGCGATGTTTGGGTCAACAATTTTAGTACCAAAATTAGTAGGGTTAAGCCCAGCAATTGCATTATTAACAAGTGGAATCGCGACAATTATTTTCTTACTTGTAACGCAGTTTAAAGTACCAGCTTATTTAGGTTCTTCATTTGCCTTCATCTCTCCAATCATTTTGGTAGCTGGAATGTCTAAAGCAGGTGTAGCAATTAACCCAGGGAATGCCATGATGGGGGCAATGCTAGTCGGTCTTGTATATGCGATCGTTGCTTTAATTATTTGGAAAACGGGCTATCAATGGTTGATGAATATTTTACCGCCAATCGTCGTTGCGCCAGTAATTATTGTAATCGGGTTAGGATTATCAGGTGTCGCAGTAGATATGGCAATGAATGTGAATGGGGAATATAGCGGACGTCACTTCTCTGCCGCAATGGTTACGTTAGCTGCTGCCATTGTCTTCACAGTATTCTTTAAAAATATATTAAGTGCGATGCCAATCTTACTCGGAATTATCGTAGGGTATATTTATTCGGTAATTGTTGGAATTGTTGACTTCACAGCAGTTAAAGAGGCGAAATTTTTTGCACTACCAGAGTTTTTAATTCCAGGTGTAGATTATGATTTAAACTTTACATGGGCGATCGTAGTTGGTATGGTTCCGATTGTGATCGTAACGATCTCAGAACATATTGGTCACCAGTTAGTATTAGGGAAAGTAGTAAATCGTAACTATGTGAAGGACCCAGGTTTACACCGCTCGATTTTAGGTGACGGCTTAGGAACATTTGCTTCAGCGTTACTTGGTGGACCACCAAAAACAACATACGGTGAAAATATTGGTGTACTTGCGATTACACGAGTTTACTCAGTTTACGTAATATTAGGTGCATCGATCATCGCCATTATCGTTTCGTTCTCAGGTCAGTTAATGGCATTAATTGAAACAATTCCAACAGCGGTGTTGGGCGGAATTTCGATTTTACTATTCGGTATAATCGCATCAAGTGGTTTGCGAATGTTAGTAGAAAATAACGTTGATTTCGGAAATAACCGAAACATGGTGATTGCATCAGTCATCTTAGTTATCGGAATTGGCGGTGCTGCGCTACGTGTAACTGACAACTTCGCGATAGAAGGAATGGCGTTAGCATCAATCATCGGGGTACTTTTAAACTTAATCCTTCCAGGTCGTGAAAAAGTAGAAAAAGATATTTACGAAACAGAATAATACGTACCTTTTAAGACTGTCCGAGAGGCAGGCAAGGGGAATGAATCAGTTTAAAGATAGCGCATTTTGCCTACCTTTAGCCTGTCATATCCTTGTAAGCCTCACTTTCCAAAAAGTGGGGCTTTTTAATGCAAAAAAGTCATGCAGATAGCTGGTACTGCAAAGTGTAAAAGAAATATTCAAAATATAATGGAAGTAAATAAAATACGAGCAATTCAAAATAAAGAGGCGATTTCTAATCGGAGGCGCGAGCATGAAAAATTTATTGTCGATGGAACATTTATCGAATGAAGAAATAGTGGCTATTTTAAACCGAGCACATGATTTTGAAAACGGGATGAAACCAAATTTAACACGCTCATACAATGTAGCAAACTTATTTTTTGAACCAAGTACACGTACAAAGACAAGCTTTGAAATGGCTGAACGTCGGGTTGGATGTAATGTAATCCCATTTGATGCTGGATTTTCGAGTACGACAAAGGGCGAAACAATGTATGACACGGTAAAGACACTTGAAATGATTGGTATTGATGCAGTCATCATTCGAGATAAAGAGGATGAATATTACAACGAGCTATTAGAGGGGATTAACTGCGCAGTCATAAATGCCGGCGATGGTGCAGGGCAACATCCTTCTCAAAGCTTGCTAGATCTTTATACTATCCGAAAAGAATTCGGGGAATTTGAAGGGCTTAATATTACAATCGTTGGCGATATTTCTCATAGCCGTGTTGCCAAATCTAATGCATCTGCATTACAACGTTTAGGAGCAAACATTCGATTTTTATGTCCGCCAGCTTGGGCAGGCGATTTTGAAGCAGCACATTCATGGGATGAAGTACTAGAAGATAGTGATGTCATTATGTTATTACGTATTCAGCATGAGCGACATTCCGTAAGCAAAAATTTCTCAAAAGATAGTTATCATGAGGAATACGGGTTAACAGCGGAACGTGAGAAACGCATGAAAGAGGGTGCGATTATTATGCATCCCGCACCAGTTAATCGCGATGTTGAAATTGCAGATGAATTAGTTGAATGCAGGCGATCACGAATTTTTGAGCAAGTACGAAATGGTGTGTTCATTCGTATGGCCATTGTAGAGACGATTTTGAAAGGAAGAGAATAAATGACAACAGCTATTCAAAACATAAAGCTTCTAAATGAACAAGGGGAATTAGTACTTTCTTCTATTATAATAGTCGATGGGAAAATTGCTTCAATTGGTGGCGAAGTGCCAGAGCACGCAACAATAATTGATGGAAAAGGACACTTTGTTGCACCAGGGTTCATAGATGTACATACGCATTTACGCGAGCCGGGTTTTGAGCATAAGGAAACAATTGCAACGGGTACAGCATCTGCTGCAAAAGGTGGCTTCACAACGATTTGTGCCATGCCGAATACAAAACCGGTTCCTGATTCAATTGAAAATATGAAGTTAATTAACGGTTTAATTAAGGACAGCGCAGTCATTCGTGTATTACCATATGGATCATTAACGAAGGACATTTCCGGTGAAGTACGAACAAATATGGAAGAATTAAAGGCGCATGGTGCGGTTGCATTCTCTGATGATGGAGTTGGGATTCAACTAGCTTCAACAATGTATGAGCAAATGCAGCAAGCAGCAAAACTAAACGCTGTGGTTGTGGCACATTGTGAAGATAACTCACTAATTTATGATGGGGTTATGCATGAAGGGAAGCGTAACAAGGAACTTGGATTACCAGGAATTCCTTCAGTTTGCGAGTCCGTACAAATTGCACGAGATGTTTTACTAGCTGAGGCAGCGGGTGCTCGCTATCACGTATGCCACGTCTCAACGAAGGAATCTGTGCGTGCGGTACGCGACGCCAAAGCAGCAGGCATAAAAGTTACAGCAGAAGTTTGCCCACACCATTTATTACTTGAAGAAATGGATATTCCTTCAGATGATGCAAATTGGAAAATGAATCCTCCATTACGTGCAGCAGACGATAAAGATTCCTTACACGCGGCACTACTTGATGGCACGATTGATTGTATCGCAACAGACCATGCACCACATACAGTAGAAGAAAAATGCTGTGGTATGGTTGGCGCACCATTCGGTATTGTAGGCTTTGAAACGGCTTTCCCATTACTTTATACAAACTTTGTTGAGACGGAAAAATGGACATTAAAGCAATTAGTAGACTGGATGAGTGTTAAGGCTGCTCAAATTTTTGACTTACCATATGGGACACTAGAAGTCGGTGCTTCTGCAGATTTAGTATTAATCGATTTAGAGAAAGAACAAGCAATAGATGCACAAGGGTTTGTATCAAAAGGTCGAAACACACCTTTTGATGGCTGGGTAGCAAAAGGTTGGCCAGTAATGACTATTTGCGAAGGTAACATTGCATATCAGGAGGCAGAATAATGAAAACACGTTACTTAATTTTAGAAGACGGTACAGTATTTACGGGTACTGCATTTGGTAGTGAACAAGCTTCACAAGGTGAGGTAGTATTTACAACAGGAATGACAGGTTATCAAGAAACATTATCTGATCCTTCTTTCTACGGACAAATCGTAACATTAACATATCCATTAATCGGGAATTACGGCATTAACCGTGATGACTTTGAATCAATAACACCGGCAATCCGTGGATTCGTCGTACGTGAATTAGCAGATCAACCATCTAACTGGCGTTCAGATATGACATTAGATGCTTATTTAACTTCTCAAAATATCCCGGGCATTGAAGGGATTGATACGCGTAAATTAACGCGCATTATTCGAGCAAAAGGTGCAGTGCGAGCAATCTTAACAGAAGCTAACGTAGAGGTGGACGTAGAAAAAATCGTAGAAGAATTACAAAATACACCTTACATTACTCACCACGTGCGTGAAGTATCACCAAAAGCAGCATATCCATCACCAGGTCGTGGGAAACGCGTCGTATTACTCGATTTTGGAATGAAGCACGGGATTTTACGTGAGCTGAACAAGCGTGACTGTGATGTAATAGTTGTTCCTTACAATACAACAGCAGAGCAAATTTTAGCGATGCACCCAGATGGTATTATGCTTTCTAATGGTCCTGGTAACCCAGAAGAGGTAACGGAAGGTATTGAAACAATTAAAGGATTAATCGGAAAAGTGCCAATGTTCGGCATTTGCTTAGGTCACCAATTATTCTCTTTAGCATGTGGTGCGAAAAGCTTCAAATTACCATTCGGACACCGTGGCGGTAACCATCCTGTAAAAGATTTGCGAACAGGTCGTACAGATTTAACTTCTCAAAACCATGGCTATGCAATTGATATCGAGTCATTAAAAGAGACGGATCTTGAATTAACTCATATCGCACTGAATGACGGTACTTGTGAAGGTGTTCGCCATAAGAACTATCCAATCTTCACAGTTCAATATCACCCAGAGGCTTCACCGGGTCCAGAAGATTCAAATCACTTATTTGATGAATTCATTGAAATGATGGAAAACGAAGCAGCGAAGGAGAATCAACATGCCTAAACGTACAGATATAAACACAATTTTAGTAATCGGATCAGGTCCAATCGTCATCGGTCAAGCAGCAGAGTTTGACTACGCAGGTACACAAGCGTGTCTTTCATTAAAAGAAGAAGGGTACCGCGTAATTTTAATCAACTCAAACCCAGCAACAATTATGACGGATACAGAAATCGCAGATAAAGTATACATCGAGCCAATTAGTTTAGAATTCGTATCACGTATTTTACGTAAAGAGCGCCCGGATGCGATTCTTTCAACTTTAGGTGGTCAAACAGGTTTAAACATGGCGATTGAGCTTGATGAGTCAGGTATATTAGACGAGTTAGGTATCGAGATTTTAGGTACAAAACTAGATGCTATTCATAAAGCAGAAGACCGTGATTTATTCCGTAATTTAATGTATGAATTAGGTGCACCAGTTCCTGAATCAGATATTATTCACAATATGGAGGAAGCGAAGGCGTTCGTTGCAAAAATCGGTTACCCAGTAATCGTACGTCCAGCGTTCACACTTGGTGGAACTGGTGGCGGTATTTGCTACAACGATCAAGACTTACAAGAAATCGTAACGTCCGGTTTAAAATATTCTCCTGTAACACAATGCTTACTTGAAAAATCAATCGCAGGTTTTAAAGAGATTGAGTATGAAGTAATGCGTGACGCGGCGGATAACGCCATCGTAGTTTGTAACATGGAAAACTTTGACCCAGTTGGGATTCATACAGGTGACTCAATTGTAGTTGCGCCAACGCAAACATTATCAGACCGTGAAAACCAAATGCTACGTAATATCTCACTTGATATTATCCGTGCGTTAAAAATTGAAGGTGGCTGTAATGTACAGTTAGCACTTGATCCAAACAGCTTCCAATACTATGTTATTGAAGTAAATCCACGTGTATCACGTTCGTCCGCCCTTGCTTCAAAAGCAACAGGTTATCCAATTGCAAAGCTAGCAGCGAAAATTGCAGTAGGTCTTACATTAGATGAAATTAAAAACCCAGTTACAGGGTCAACATTTGCTTGTTTCGAGCCAGCCCTTGATTACATTGTAGCGAAAATTCCACGTTGGCCATTTGATAAGTTCGAATCTGCTAAACGTAATTTAGGAACGCAAATGAAGGCAACTGGTGAGGTTATGGCACTAGGGCGTACATTTGAAGAAGCGCTACTTAAAGCAGTTCGTTCATTAGAAACAGGGCATGTGCATATCGAAATGAAAAATGCAGAGGAGTTAACGGATTCATGGATTGAAAAGCGTATTAAAAAGGCTGGAGATGAGCGTTTATTCTTCATTGGAGAGGCACTACGTCGTGGGGTAACAATTGAAAAAATCCATGAGTGGTCTGCGATTGATTTATTCTTCTTAAATAAATTGAAGAAAATCGTGAATATGGAAAGTACATTAGAAGCAAACAAGCATAACAAAGATGTATTGCGTACAGCAAAACGTCTAGGATTTGCAGATAAAAAAATCGCACAGCTGTGGAATACAACAGAGCAAGAAATATATACATTCCGTAAAGAGCAAGGAATTATTCCAGTATATAAAATGGTCGATACATGTGCGGCAGAATTTGATTCACAAACACCATACTTCTACGGCACATACGAAGAAGAGAATGAATCAATTAAAACAGATAAGCCATCTGTAGTTGTACTTGGTTCGGGACCAATTCGTATCGGTCAAGGGGTAGAATTTGACTATGCAACTGTTCACTCAGTATGGGCTATTCAAGAAGCAGGCTATGAAGCAATTATTATTAACTCAAACCCTGAAACAGTTTCAACGGACTTCTCGATTTCTGATAAATTATACTTCGAGCCATTAACAATCGAGGACGTAATGCATATTATTGATCTTGAGCAACCAGAGGGCGTTGTTGTACAGTTTGGTGGACAAACAGCAATTAACTTAGCAGATAAGCTAGAAGCAAATGGTGTGAAAATTTTAGGTACATCATTAGAAGATATTGACCGTGCTGAAAACCGTGATAAATTCGAGCAGGCATTAAAGCAACTAGACATTCCGCAACCACCAGGTGACACAGCAACTTCAGCAGAAGGTGCATTAAAAATCGCTGAAAAACTGGGCTTCCCAGTGTTAGTTCGTCCATCTTACGTTCTGGGTGGTCGAGCAATGGAAATCGTATATAACATGGAAGAACTTGCACACTACATGGCAAATGCAGTAGAAGCATCTCCAGATCATCCGGTATTGGTAGACCGTTATTTAACAGGTCAAGAAATTGAAGTAGACGCAATTTGTGATGGTGAAAATGTGTTAATCCCTGGTATTATGGAGCACGTTGAACGAGCGGGGGTTCACTCTGGTGACTCAATCTCTGTATATCCACCACAAAAATTAACGGATGCACAAAAAGAAACATTAGTTGATTATACGACGCGTCTTGCAAAAGGCCTTGGTATTGTTGGCTTAATGAATATCCAATATGTAATGAGTAAAGGGGAAATTTACGTAATTGAAGTAAACCCTCGTTCATCTCGTACAGTACCATTCTTAAGTAAAATTACAAATATCCCGATGGCAAATATTGCGACGAAGGCAATTTTAGGTCAATCAATTCCATCTCAAGGCTATCCGACAGGGTTAGCTTCAGAAAAACCAGGCGTGTTTGTGAAAGTGCCGGTATTCTCTTTTGCTAAGTTACGTCGTGTAGATATTACATTAGGTCCTGAAATGAAGTCTACAGGGGAAGTAATGGGGAAAGATGCTACGTATGAAAAAGCATTATATAAAGGCTTTGTTGCAGCAGGCATGGAAATAAAAACGCATGGCACTGTTTTGTTTACAGTATCTGACAAGGATAAAGAAGAGGCTGTTTCATTAGCAAAACGCTTCTCAACGGTGGGCTACCGCATCGTCGCAACAGAAGGTACAGCGAAATTATTTGAAAATAATGGTATTAAAGCGGACGTTGTAGAAAAAATCGGTGGTAAAGGTAAAACATTAGTGGACATGATTCAAAATGGTGAAGCTCAACTGATTGTCAATACATTAACAAAAGGCAAGCAACCAGCTCGTGATGGCTTCAGAATTCGTCGTGAGTCTGTAGAAAATGGTGTTCCTTGCTTAACGTCACTGGATACAGCTGAAGCAATGCTTCGAGTTATTGAATCGATGACGTTTACAGCAGAAGAAATGCCGAAAGCGGAGGTAGTACATTAAATGATTCGTCAAGAGAAAATGAGCGTCGTACGACAACAGCAAATTGCTACGAACATTTTCGAATTGACACTTCAAGGACAACTGGTTCAGGACATGATGCCTGGCCAGTTTGTTCATGTAAAAGTGTCAGATACGTTCGAGCCATTATTACGTCGTCCAATTAGTATTGCTAATGTAGACAAGGAAAACAATGAATTTACCATGATTTATCGTGCGGAAGGGCGCGGAACAAAATTTCTTGCGACTAATCGTGAAGGGCAAGTGGTGGATGTATTAGGGCCACTAGGAAATGGATTCCCTTTAGAAGCAATGAAGCCAGGCCAAACTGCACTCCTTGTAGGAGGAGGTATCGGTGTACCGCCACTTCATGAATTATCAAAGCAATTAAACGAACGTGGTGTGAAAACGATTCACGTACTAGGCTTCCAATCTGAAGATGTATGCTTTTATGAGGAACAGTTTAATAAATTAGGCGCTACGTACTATGCAACAGTAGATGGAACGAAGGGGACGAAAGGCTTTGTTACAACTGTATTTGATGAAATAAGGCCAGAGTTTGATGTATTTTATTCATGTGGACCACTGCCGATGTTACGTGCACTAGAGCAATACTATCCAGAAAAAGAAGGATACCTTTCGTTTGAAGAGCGAATGGGCTGCGGAATTGGTGCGTGCTTCGCATGTGTATGTGACACTACAGATCAATATGAAAAAAATTATGTGAAAGTGTGCTCAGATGGGCCGGTATTCCCGAAAGGAGTTGTCGCATTATGAGCCGTTTAACAGTAGATTTACCAGGGTTATCATTAAAAAATCCAATTATGCCTGCGTCAGGCTGCTTTGGCTTTGGACGTGAGTACGCACAGCTGTATGATTTATCCAAGCTTGGTGCCATTATGATTAAGGCGACAACAGTTGAGCCACGTAAAGGAAATCCAACACCACGTGTAGCGGAAACTTCTGCAGGAATGTTAAATGCAATCGGTTTACAAAACCCGGGTATCGAGCAAGTGTTAGCTGAGGAGCTAAAATTTTTACAAGGCTATGATGTGCCGATCATTGCAAATGTTGCGGGGACGGAAGTGGCGGATTATGTAGAAGTGGCAGAACGGATTTCAAAAGCATCGAACGTGAAGGCGTTAGAATTAAATATTTCATGCCCAAATGTGAAATGCGGGGGCATTCAATTTGGTACGGATCCATCGACTGCAATGGAATTAACCCGAGCTGTAAAGACTGTTTCCACTGTACCTGTCTATGTCAAGTTATCTCCAAATGTAACGAACATCGTGGATATTGCTAAAGCAGTTGAAAAGGGTGGCGCAGATGGTATTACGATGATTAATACGCTTGTCGGCATGCGTCTAGATGAGCGTACAGGGAAGCCAGTAATTGCGAATGGTACGGGTGGTCTGTCTGGTCCGGCTGTAAAACCTGTTGCCATTCGTATGGTGTATGAAGTGTATAAGGCTGTCAATATTCCGATTATTGGGATGGGTGGCGTAACATGTGCACAGGACGTCATTGATTTTATGTCAGCTGGAGCATCAGCAGTTGCAGTAGGTACAGCAAATTTTGTTGATCATTTCGTATGCCCAACGATTATTGAAGAACTACCAGCAAAGCTTGATTCTTTAAATGTTGACCATATATCGGAATTAATCGGAAGGAGCCATCGCTAATATGAATAACAGCAAACCAATTATTGCTTTGGATTTTTCAAATGAACAAGATGTATTTTCATTTTTATCTAAATTTAACGAGCCTTTATTTGTAAAAATCGGGATGGAATTATACTTACAGGAAGGTCCGGATATTGTACGTAAAGTAAAAGATCTAGGGCATGATATTTTTTTGGATTTAAAATTACACGATATCCCAAATACGGTGAAGTCTGCAATGAAGGGCCTAGCACGATTAGGCGTTGATTTAGTAAATGTGCATGCTGCGGGTGGTCGTCCCATGATGGAAGGCGCATTGGAAGGACTAGAAGCTGGAACTGCAGCAGGTAAACAGCGCGCAGCATTAATAGCTGTTACCCAATTAACTTCGACAACGGAACAACAAATGCAAAAAGAGCAGAAAATTAATTTAACATTAAATGAATCGGTATTACATTATGCACAGCTAACAAAACAGTCTGGTTTAAATGGAGTTGTATGTTCTGTTCATGAAGCACAGGCAATTCGTGAAGTGTGCGGTGAACATTTCTTACGCGTTACACCAGGAATCCGTATGCTTGGCGGTGACGCTCACGACCAAAAGCGGATTGCTACACCTAATGGAGCACGTAAGGATGGTTCTTCATTAATCGTTGTAGGTCGTGCAATTACAGGGGCACAAAATCCAGTAGAAGCATATAAAGAAGTTTGTGAATTATGGGAGGAAAAATAAAATGTCTTTACAAAATGAAATAGCGCACGCAATGTTAAAAGTCGGAGCAGTGGAATTGAACCCAAAGGATTTATTTACATGGGCATCTGGAGTTAAATCACCAATATACTGTGATACACGTTTAACTATTTCAGATCCAGTAATTCGTAAGCAGCTTGCTCATGGTTTAGCTACGTTAATCCAAGAAAAATTTAGTGAATGTGAAGTGGTAGCTGGTACCGCAACAGCTGGTATTCCACATGCTGCTTGGGTATCCGACATATTAGAATTACCAATGGTTTATGTACGTTCAAAGGCAAAAGAACATGGACGAGGAAAACAAATTGAAGGGAAGTATCGTGCTGGTCAAAAGGTCGTTGTAGTTGAAGATATTGTATCAACGGGTGGTTCATCGATAACTGCAGTAGAAGCTTTGCGTGCAGCTGGCTGTGAAGTGTTAGGCGTCGTTTGTGTTTACACATACAATTTACCAAAAGCTGAGGAAGCATTTAGTAAAGCGGATATTAAATATGTTTCATTAACAAATTTTGACTATTTAATTGATGCTGCAAAAGAATCAGGGACAATTGAAGAAAATCAAATTCCTTTCTTAAAAAACTGGCATAATGATTTAAAAAACGGTAATTTAAAATAAAAAAATATTAAAACAATTCAAAAACGTGTGAATGTATTGAAAATATACTTTACACGTTTTTGCTATAGTTATATAATTCTCCTATGCCAAATATCATTATTTAGTAAAATGAAGTTTAAAATGATTTCGTTTTATTAAACTTTGATGAACGATATTATGTATGAAGTAATATTTTTTAGTAAAAAAGTGCTGGATTATATTTAATTTTTATGATAAATTATCAGAACATTTGAATTTAATTAATAATTTGCTATTGTTTAAAATAAAATGTTAAATTAGAATAGTTAGAAAGTTTAATTATTGACTTTGTGTATATTTTATGGATAATTTATAATGTAATACTAAATATTTACAAATACATAATATTAATTAAACAGAGAGTTAGTTAGGTTAATAGAGTGAGTATAGATGAGCTAAATGTTAATAAGAAAGGAGCGATTTTTTAGTGTCTACGAATGAATTATTAACAATTCGTAATTTACGTACGAGTTTCCGTATTAAAGATACTTTTTATCCTGCTGTAGACAATGTTTCATTAACGCTTCGCAAAAACGAAATTTTGGCAATTGTTGGTGAGTCAGGTTGTGGTAAAAGTACGTTAGCCACTTCGATTGTCGGATTACACAATTCAATCAATACAAAAGTTGAAGGTGAAATTCTTTATAACAATCAAAATTTGGCGAATTTAACGGAAGAGCAATTTAATAAGCTGCGAGGAAATGATATTGGATTTATTTTCCAAGATCCATTATCTGCTTTAAATCCTTTAATGCGTATTGGTGAGCAAATTGAAGAAGGTTTAATTTATCACAGTAAATTAAACAAACAGGAACGTGAAAAACGCGTAATCGAATTACTAGATCAAGTTGGTATTCCGAATTCGCCACGAGTGGCAAAGCAATTCCCTCACCAATTATCAGGAGGTATGCGTCAGCGAGTAATGATTGCGATCGCTTTATCTGGTAAACCTGCGATTATTATTGCGGACGAACCAACAACGGCACTTGACGTAACGATTCAGGCACAAATTTTGGATTTATTAAAATCGCTACAAGATGAAATTCAATCGGGCATTATTTTAATTACACACGATTTAGGTGTTGTTGCTGAGGTTGCTGACCGCGTTGCTGTAATGTATGCAGGGCAAGTAATTGAAGAGGCGCCAGTAGTTGAACTGTTCAGAAATCCAAAGCACCCGTATACGAGATCGTTATTAAAATCAATCCCTCAAACAAATAGTGAGAATGAGAGTTTAGAAGTTATTCAAGGGATGGTACCATCTTTAACGAAATTACCACGTGAAGGTTGCCGATTTGCATCACGTATTCCATGGATGGATGCTTCCGTACATGAAGCAAATCCAGAGCTACATGAGGTAGGACCAGGGCATTTAGTTCGCTGTACATGCTGGGAACACTTCCATTTTGAGGATGAGGAAGGGAGCGTAAATCAATGAGTTTCTTGCAAGTACAAGATTTAAAAGTTCACTATCCTATCCGAGGTGGTTTCTTAAATAAAGTAGTGGACCACGTGTACGCTGTAGATGGTGTCACAATGGAATTTGAAAAAGGAAAAACTTACGGTTTAGTAGGGGAATCAGGTTCAGGGAAATCAACGACAGGTAAAGCAATCATTGGGTTAGAGAAAATTACGTCTGGAAAGATTATTTATGAAGGTAAAGACGTAACAAATCAAAGCCGTAATCGAGATTCAGCATACAATCGTGATATTCAAATGATTTTCCAAGATTCACACTCTAGTATGAATCCACGTAAGCGTGTACTCGATATTTTAGCAGAGCCAATTCGTAATTTTATGCGGTTGTCCCCACAGGAAGAGCGTAAGCGTATAAATGAATTGCTTGCGATTGTCGGGATGAGTGAAGACGTCTTACTAAAATATCCACACGAATTTTCAGGTGGACAAAAACAACGTTTAGGTATTGCACGCGCAGTTGCATGTAATCCTAAAATGATTATTGCTGATGAACCTGTATCTGCGCTTGATTTATCTGTACAAGCGCAAGTATTAAACTTTATGAAGGAAATTCAAGAACAATACGGAATTAGTTATTTATTCATCTCGCATGACTTAGGGGTTGTTCGTCATATGTGTGACCACATCTCTATTATGTATAAAGGTAGATTTGTTGAAACAGGTAAACGTGGCGATATTTACAGTAATCCACAACATATTTATACAAATCGTTTACTATCAGCTATTCCCGATATTGAGCCGGAAACACGTATGGAACGTAAAATCGTTCGTCAAAAAGTTGAAGCAACATATCGTGAAGAACAGCATAAGTATTATGATAAAGAAGGTAAAGTTTATCCTTTAAAATCAATTTCAGAAACGCATAAAGTTGCCATGTCTGAGACAGAAAAGGAGGGACTATAATATGTGGAAAACAATCATTCGTCGATTCTTAATAATGATTCCGCAATTGTTTATTTTAAGTCTTCTCATTTTCATTTTAGCGAAGCAAATGCCAGGAGATCCGTTTACAGGGTTAATTACACCAGAAACTGATCCATCAGTTATTGAAGAATTACGTGAAAAAGCAGGCTTAAATGATCCTTGGTATGTACAGTACTACAATTGGATTGCGAATGCTGCGCAAGGTGACTTTGGTCAAAGTTACACATTTAAAAAACCAGTAGCAGATATTATTGGAGACCGTGGTATGAACACGCTTCTTTTATCATTACTGAGTGTTATTTTAGTGTATGCAATAGCTATACCGTTAGGGGTCATTGCAGGTCGTTATCAAGAATCGATTGCCGATAAAACAATTGCTCTTTATAGCTTTATCTCTTATGCAATACCTACATTCGTATTAGCATTAATATTCGTATTCATATTCGGATACCGATTAATGTGGTTCCCAACAAGTGGTACAGTTGATATAACACTTGATAAAGGGACATGGGAGTACTATTGGAGTATGTTCCATCATTTACTATTACCAGCGATAACATATGCAATATTAGGTACTACTGGGATTATTCAATATTTACGTACTGAAATTATCGATGCAAAAACGATGGACTATGTAAAAACAGCACGTAGTAAAGGGATTCCGATGAAAAAGGTTTATTCACGCCATATTTTCCGTAACTCTTTATTACCAATTGCAGCCTTTTTAGGATTTACAATTACTGGCCTTCTTGGAGGATCTATCTTTATTGAAACTGTTTTCGGATATCAGGGGATGGGTAAGCTATTTATCGATTCGGTTTTAAGTCGTGACTACAGTGTTATCACAGCATTAGTTATGCTTTATGGCTTCTTAGCATTATTAGGTAGTCTATTGTCCGACATTATATTAAGTATTGTCGATCCACGTATTCGTATAGACTAAGAAATTTAATAATGACTAAGGAGAGGTGATTTTAATTATGGATAACAAAGATAAGCAAACAGTAGAAAAGTTAGAATCTCAAAGCTCTCCACCAACTGGACTTCAAGTAGTTTGGCGAGAGTTTAAAAAAGATAAATTAGCCTTGTTCTCGGTGTTTGGCATCGTCGCATTAATGTTAACGGTTATGATTTTAGCATACTTTGTCATTGACGAAGCACAAGTTATGAAAATCCAATTATTAGAGCGCTTTACCGAACCAGGTGTTCGAGGTTATATATTAGGTGCTGATGAAGCTGGCCGAGATATGTTAGGTCAATTAGTAATCGGTGCAAAAAACTCTATTTTAATTGCAATAGCCATTACGTTAATTGCCAATGGAGTCGGTATTGCACTAGGGATTGTTATGGGGTATTACGGTGGATTTATTGATAATTTCTTTATGCGAATTATCGACTTCTTCATTACATTACCAACTTTAATGATTATCATTGTAGTTGTAACGATTGTACCGAAATATGGGATGACGGAATTGATTTTAATTATTGCAGCATTCCAATGGATGGGGACGGCCAGACTTGTGCGTTCAAAAGCGCTGTCTGAAGCACGGCGAGATTATATTAGTGCATCCAAAACGATGGGGACAAGCGATTTCGCAATTATGTTTAAAGGGTTATTACCAAACTTAAGTTCACTGTTAATTGTTGAGGTTACATTAAGCTTTGCAGGTAACGTTGGTATTGAAACAGGATTATCTTTCTTAGGATTTGGTTTACCACCGTCAACACCAAGTTTAGGGACATTAGTAAGTTATGCCATGAACCCGATTATTTTATCGAGTAAATGGTGGGTATGGTTACCCGCATCATTATTTATTTTAATTATGATGCTTGGTATAAATTACGTTGGTCAAGCGTTACGACGTGCGGCTGACGCAAAACAACGATTAGGATAAAGGGAGGAAATACAATGAAGAAAAAGTATTGGTTATTACTTTCTACTGTATTCGCAATCATGCTAGTTCTTGCTGCATGTAGCGAGGATGAAGACAATTCTTCAGAAACAACTGGAGAAAAACCAGGTACAGAAGAAACAACAAAAACTGAAGGTGGAGCGGCTACTACTGAAGCACCAACACTTTCTGATGAAGTAACTAACGATGGAGACGCTATTGAAGGCGGTACTTTAAAATTCGCTTTAGCATCAGATTCTCCATTCTCAGGTGTTTTACTTACTGAGTTATATGAAAATGGTTATGACGCTGACCTTTTAGATTTCATGTCTAACTCAATTTTCGATGTTGACGGTGACTTTTTAATCACTGATGAAGGTATCGCAAAATTAGATGTAGATGCTGACAATAACAAAGTAAAAATTACAATTCAACATGACGTAAAGTGGTCTGATGGTACGCCATTAACTGCAGACGACATTATTTATTCATATGAGATTATTGGTCACCCAGATTACACAGGTATCCGTTATGACGGTGATTTCCAAAACATCATCGGAGCTGCTGAATACAAAGCAGGTACAGCTGATACAATCTCAGGTATTAAAAAAATCGATGACAAAACGGTAGAAATTTCGATGACAAAAGTATCACCAGCTATTTATTCTGGTGGTGACGGTTTATGGGGATCTGCTGCACCAAAACATCAGTTGAAAGATATTCCAGTAAAGGATTTAATTAGTTCTGATCCAGTTCGTAAAAACCCAATTACATTAGGTCCTTTCAAATTAGACAAATTAGTTGACGGTGAGTCAATTCAATATGTTCGTAACGAACACTACTGGAAAGGTGTACCGAAGTTAGAAAAAATCGTATTACAAGTTGTTCCAAACTCTTCTGTTGGTGAAGCATTACGTACAGGTCAATATGACTTAACTTCTACTTACCCAACAACACAATATGACGGTGTAAAAGATTTAAAAAACCTAACTGTTTTAGCACGTCCTGAAAAAGCTTACACTTACATTGGTTTCAAAGTAGGTAAATGGGATGCTACTAAAGGTGTAAACGTTACAAATCCTGATGCAAAAATGAATGACCAAAAATTACGTCAAGCAATAGCTTACGCAATTGACGTTGAACAAGTAGGCGAGCGCTTCTACCAAGGCTTACGTACTCGTGCAACATCTTTAATTCCACCAGCGTTCTCTTCATTCCATGATAAAACTTTAGCTGGTTACAATTATGATCCAGAAAAAGCAAAAGCGTTATTAGATGAAGCTGGTTATAAAGACGTTGATGGTGATGGTATCCGTGAAGATAAAAACGGTGAAAAATTCTCAATTAACTTTGCAGCTATGTCAGGTACTGATACAGATGAAGCAATTATTGAGTACTACCGTCAAAACTGGAAAGATGTAGGTTTAGATGTACAATTAACAACAGGTCGTTTAATCGAGTTCAACAGCTTCTACGATAAAGTAAAAGCGGATGACCCAGAAATCGATATGTTCCAAGCTGCGTGGGGTACTGGTGATAATCCATCTCCTCTGGGCTTATATGGAGAAGCTGCTGCATTTAACTATAGCCGCTATGTAACACCAGAGTTACAAGATTTACTAGCTGCAATCGACTCTAAAGAGGCGATTGATCCAGCAAATCGTGTAGCTGCATTCCGTGCTTGGGAAGAGTACATGTTTGAGCAAGCAACAACTGTACCTATTTACTTCCGTACAGAAATTATTCCTGTTAACAAACGTATCAAAAATTACAGTGTTAACTGGGCAAATACAACTGAATGGCATGAAGTTGAGGTTGTAGCTGAAGATCCAATTAAATAATTCTTTTTAAAATCCCGATCTACATTTGTAGGTCGGGAATTTTCTTTTTTGTTGGTTCTATAATATTTGTTGGGGTATCTACACCTTGGTTAACAGAGAGTTGATTGGAATGGAAGGCGGCAGACTCCTGCGGGAACAGCACGTGCGGAAAATCCACTACCAACGGGACGCATCCCGTTGGTAGTTAGTTGGAGCCGTGCCCGCGGAAAGCGTCCGCCCGTAATGGAAATCAACGGACTTGTTTAGAAAAAACAAAAAGGTAGTGCAGATTGATGGATCATTATGACATTACCCCAACATTTGACTTAGACCTTTTTGTTTAAATTAGGATGAGATAAAAAATGTAATAATTTCTCAATAACATAAAGCATAAAAAAACTACATAAAGGAGGAATTCTTGTCAGTTTTATAGAATAAAAGTTATTGAGCTAATAATAAAAAGTCAAACCGAATAACCATTTTTTCTGACAGTTGTTGAGTGAGAAAATAAGTATTGGCTTATCCCGTATAGTATTTATACGGAAAGTATATAAGCAATAAGTAGCGTAGTTAAAAGGAGGAGAAATAGTGGATACGGTTTTAAATGCCCGCATTCGTTACAATGGGTTAGAAGACAAAATAGTATCAGCAGAAACAGCGGCATCATGGATTAAAGATGGCATGACGTTAGGGATGAGTGGCTTCACACGTGCTGGAGATGCCAAAACGATTCCATTAGCGCTTGTTGAAAAAGCAAAAAATGAGAAATTTCAAGTGGATGTGTATACAGGTGCTTCACTCGGTCCTGAAGTGGATCAACTAATGGCAGAGGCTGGTATCATAAGGAAACGTGCTCCATATCAAGGTGATCCTGCTATGCGAAAAGCGATTAATACAGGGGTAGTACTTTATACGGATATGCATTTATCCCATAATGCAGAGCTAATTCGCCAAGGTATTATTGGCCCTATTGATTTTGCTATAATTGAGGCAACTGCAATTACGGAAGACGGTCAAATTATTCCAACTACTTCTATTGGAAACTCGCCAATAATTGTTCAAATGGCAAAAGAAATTATTATCGAATTAAACCCTGAGCAACCGAATTTAGAGGGGATTCATGATATTTATATACCAGCTAATCAAGGGGAACGAGGTCCGATCCCGTTATTACAGGCAGGAGACAGAATTGGTACGATAGGGATTCCAGTTGATGTCAACAAAATAAAAGGGATTGTTCATTCTTCTATTAAAGATGCACCATCATTAATTGTAGAACCAGATGAGGAGACGGAGCAAATTGCTCAACATCTTTTAGAGTTTCTACGAGAAGAAATCAAAGAAGGGCGCCTACCGAAAAATTTATTACCGTTACAATCAGGAGTTGGTTCAGTAGCGAATGCGGTTTTAAATGGCTTTTTAAATTCCGAATTTGAAGAGCTTGAAATTTATTCGGAAGTACTACAGGATGCGGTATTCCATTTATTAGATGCGAATAAAGTAAAGGTTGCATCAGGAACTTCAATAACGTTAAGTGAGGAATGCGGGGAACGAGTATACGGCAATATTGAGCAGTATAAGGATCGACTCGTGTTACGCCCACAGGAAATTTCAAATCATCCGGAAATCATTCGCCGATTAGGAATTATTACGATTAATACGGCACTTGAGCTAGATATTTACGGCAATGTGAATTCGACGCATGTATTAGGTACGCATATGATGAATGGTCTAGGGGGCTCAGGTGACTTCACACGAAATGCCCGCATAGGAATTTTTGTAACGAAGTCCTACGCAAAGGGTGGCGATATTTCATCGATTGTCCCAATGGTTGCGCATCATGACCATACTGAGCATGATGTAGATGTAATTGCAACGGAGCAAGGAATTGCCGACCTGCGAGGTAAGGCACCGAAAGAGCGCGTAAAGGCGATTATCGAAAACTGTGTACACCCTGACTTTAAGGAAGCTTTATGGGATTATTATAACAAAGCAGTTGAAGTCACTGGTAATGCTCATACACCGCACAATTTAGAGGAAGCGCTTTCATGGCATGTGAAATTTAAAAATAACAAAACAATGAAGTGAAAATAAGAGCGAGAGCAGACAATTTCTGCTCCCGCTCTTACCTATTTTTTTAATTGCATTACAACGGCTTCATCTGGTGTTACGAACAGTGTTTTTTGCTCGAAATAAATAACGAATCCTGGTTTTGATCCATTTGGTTTTTTGACATGTCGAATTTCTGTGTAATCAACAGGTACTGACGATGATTCACGTGCTTTACTAAAATATGCACTTAATATAGCTGCCTCTTTTAAAGTTGTTTCATCTGGGGTATCTGAATGAATGACAACATGTGATCCGGGAATGTCCTTTGTGTGTAACCAAATTTCATTTCTCTTCCCAATTTTAAAGGTTAAATAATCATTTTGCTTGTTATTTTTTCCGACAGATATTGCTGTTCCTGTTGAAGAAATATATTTTTCTGGTTCAGGCTTTGTCGGTTTTTTCTTTCGTTTTGCATGACGCAAACGTAATAACCCTTGTTCAGCTAATTCCTCACGAATCTCTTCAATATCTGAAGGAGAAGCCTGTTGTACTTGTTGTGAAAGCATCTCTAAATAATGGATGTCTTCAAGCGCTTTCTGCTGCTGTTCTTCAATCATTACGAGGGCTGTTTTTGCCTTATTGTATTTCGTATAGTAGCTTTGGGCATTTTCAATCGGTGTTTTACGTGGGCTAACTGGAATACGCACGACTTCAGCGTTTTCACTATAATAGTTTTCCACATCAACGTAATCGGCACCTTTTGCGAAGTTATATAAATTGGCCATTAATAGCTCGCCAAAAAGCTGGAACTGCTCCAAGTTTTGGGCCCGTTCAAAATCCTTTTGGAGCTTCTTTTGTTTTAATTTTAGTTTATTTAATTCATTTTGAAGCCAGCGTTCTAGATCGCCTGCTTGTTGCTTCACACGATCCCGTTCTGCCCGTGCAAAAAAGACGCGGTCTAATAACTGTCCTAATGAATGGTAATGCGTTTTTGTTCCTTGTAAATGCATTAATTCTGTAGGAGAAAAATAGGATTTCCCTTCTAGTTCTACATAAGTTGGTTTATCGATTGTTGCGATTTCATTTAATAATTGGCGGCTTGCAGTAACAGCACCTTGCTCTTGAATACGATAGAGTAATTCTTTTGCATGCAATGGTGAAAAGCCAGCAAACTGATCAATGATATCTTTAAATGAAATATCTTCTGTGAAAAACTGGCGTAATTCGTCATCGGAAAGGCTCGACATAGAAATTTTCTCTTGCTTAGGTGGTGCTATATATTCTTGACCAGGTAACACCGTACGATAACTATTAACAGATGGAGGCAAATGCTTTAAGCTATCTATAATTTTATTCGTTTCCGCATCAATTAATAGTAAGTTACTATGTCGCCCCATAATTTCAATGATGATTTTTCTTTTTACTGCGTCACCAATTTCATTTTTACTATCAATGTCAAATTGAATCATACGTTCAAAGCCATCTTGTGTAATTGCTGTTATAAATCCACTTTCAATATGTTTACGTAATAACATACAGAACATTGGAGGATCCGCAGGATTTTCGATCGATTGCTCTGTTATATGTACGCGTGAATAAGAAGGGTGGATGGAAAATAGTAATTTCGAATTTTGACCGTTCGCGCGAATTTGTAATACAACTTCCAGCGCGTTTGGTTGATATATTTTTGTAATACGTCCTGATGTTAGAGCTTGTAATTCTTTATTCATTGAACGTGTAAATAACCCATCAAATGCCATCTTCATTCCTCTTTCGTAACGATAATGTTAAATCTGTTTATCTATCATACCATTTTTTTTGAGTTCAGACTGTTGCTGTACATATTTAGTCGGTTAAGATTAAATAACGTAAGCCCGTAATCAAATAACGCATATAAAGCGCTAGGCACCTCCGGTACGATAGACGTATCAATCAAAGGAGGTGCCATTCTTATGCCCGCAAACAAATTGACCATTGTTCCCGTCAAACTTGATCCTCTTCCAACTGAAGCTTCTTCGTTTCATTCTTCTCAATACAATGCTGCACCAGGTTGTGTGATTAAAACCGCTGTAGCTGAAATAGCTTTCTTCAATGGCGTAGATGAACGCATCATCCAAACTATTATGAAGGAGCTGAAAAATCGATGAAGCGTGATTTTACGAGCGTACAAAACATCTATATTATTTGCGGGAAGACCGATATGCGCAAAGGCATCGATGGTCTCGCAACGCTGGTTCAAGATTCTTTCGAATTAGATCCGTATAGCGATTCTATTTTTCTCTTTTCAGGATGGAGTAAGGACCGCTATAAATGTTTGTATTTTGATGGAGATGGCTTTGCCATGCTTTACAAACGATTGGATAATGGTAAGCTTCAATGGCCAAAAGATGAAAATGAGGTGCGAAGCCTTTCACAACAGGAACTGCGCTGGTTATTAGAAGGATTATCTTTACAACAGCCGAAGGCCATTGCGAAATCTGCAAAAGGTGTCTTTTAACTACATCATCAATAATGGTATAATTACCCATATATAAAATTGGACGGAATGTGGTGAACGATTTGATGCCTGTTAATCAAAAGCAAGAAGAACAAAACGAACGTATTATTCGATTACTTGAGCAACAACTAGCTCAGTCAAATCGACAAATAGAAGCCTTAACAGAGCAAGTTCGCCAATTAACAAAAGCGTTATATGGCTCTAAATCGGAGAAAGCCAAGTATCAAGCTCCTGATGGACAAGTCTCTTTATTTGAAGACGATCCGTCTTTTAATGAACCTGAGCAGACAGAAGAACAAAGCACCGATACGGTTAGTTATACGGTTACTCGTAAAAAGACAAATAAAAAACGAAATGATTCGTTTCGTGAGGATATTGAAATTGAAGAAATTCATCATCACCCAGCCAACTTAGCTTGTGAGTGTTGTCAGGGGGAAATGGTAGAATTCAGTTCTACGTTGATACGTGAAGAGGCGAAATTCATTCCAGCTTCCCTGAAGCGCGTGCAGCATTTTGAACATGTGTATGAGTGTAAATTGTGTAAAAACGATGCCCTACGAAAAGCTCAAATTAAACGTGGTAAAGCACCACAAGGTGCTATCCAAAGAAGCATTGCTGGCCCAACTGTTTTGGCCAAGCTTATCTACGATAAGTTTATTCAGTACTTGCCTCTTTACCGTCAGGTAAATGAATGGGAACGCCATGGCCTACATACAAACGATAAAAATCTTTCCAATTGGGTAATACGTGTGGCAGAAGATTGGCTTCAACCACTTTATGATTTGATGAAGCAGCTATTAACGGCAAAGTCTGTACTGCATATCGACGAAACCTATGCACAAATAATCAAGCGTTCTGATGGAAAGCCAGCTCAATCAAACGCTTTTAATTGGGTATGTCGCAGTGTACAAAGTGAAGGCCCCATTATCGTTTTATTTAAGAGTGCTCTTTCTCGAGGGCGAGCTATATTAGAAGATTTAATTAAGGGATTCAAAGGCACTGTCATCTGTGATGGGTATTCAGCTTATGGTCAATTACCGCACGTTCAATTCGCCAACTGTTGGGCGCATGTACGCCGTTATTGGCTAAAAGCCGATAGTAAGAATGGCCGAATAGGCGTGCAATATTGCGATCGGTTGTTTCATATCGAGCGTCAAATCAAACATCTTTCAGCGGAAGAGCGCGTGAAAGCTCGTCAACAAGAAGCAAAACCGATTGTCGATGAATTTTTCGATTGGATTGATCGTTCGCCTTTCTTCGGCAAAAATGCTATTGCGAAAGCAGCTGAATATACATTAAGCCGTTCATCTGAGTTAAAAGTTTTCCTTGAAAATGGGGACGTTGCTATTGATAATAATCCCGCTGAAAATGCGATTCGTCCAAATGTCATTGGTCGCAAAAACTGGCTTTTCTCTGTGAGTGAAGCAGGTGCGAAAGCGAATGCCATTTGTTTAAGTTTGGCCGAAACAGCCAAAGCAAACGGAATTGATTTTTATCAGTATCTGGTAAAGCTGATGACGGAATTACCTAATGTACCGTTTCATCAGCAACCAGAGATTTTACATAATTACATGCCTTGGTCGGAAAATATTCAAGCCACATGTGCAAAATAGCCAGCTATCTGAAAAAAATTTCAGATAGCTGGCCGATCGTCGTGCGTACCGTGAAGGTGCGCTATTTTTTTATATTTCGGGCTTACTAAATAACAATTCAAAAATATTTATTTAATAAAATACATCATTTTACGTTATTTTGCTTGATTGTGTTTTCTAACGCAAACGATTGCGCTAAAATGGTTAGACATATGATATAATTGGAGCAATATGCAAAGAAGGATGTGACGAACCTTGGTGCGTAGTATGACCGGATTTGGCAGGGGGGTCACAACAACGAATAGCTTTCAACTAACGGTTGAAATTCGTGCTGTGAATCATCGTTTTTTAGAAATGAATACAAAGTTTCCAAAAGAATGGATGGAATCAGAAGTAATCGCAAAAAAAATGTTGTCGGATGCACTTTCTCGTGGGAAAATAGATGTTATCATTTTTCTAAAGGAATTGCATGATGCAGAGCAGACGATTCGTATAAATTGGCCATTACTAAATGCATTTATCCAAGCGAAGCAGGAGCTTGAGCAATCAGTTAAAATGGAAGAAAAATGGACGATGCAAGAAATTTCTAGTCTAGAACAAGTTTTACAAGTTGAAAAGATTGAATTATTGCAAGAGGAAATTGTAGAGGCAGTCAAATCTGCAATGTCAGAAGCGATTTCTAATTTAGTTAGCATGCGTGAGCGTGAGGGGAAAGAATTACATCACGTTATGTTACAATATAAATTTGAACTCGAGCAGCAAATTGAACAAATTCGAAAAGAAGCGCCACAAGCAGTAGCAAAATATCGTGAGCGTTTATTAGGACGTTTACTAGAAATTTCAAGCGGACAAGCGCTTGAAGATCGATTGGTTGCAGAGGTTGCTATTTTTGCTGAACGAATTGATATTACAGAAGAGCTAGATCGGCTAGAAAGTCATGTTAGTCAGTTAACCGAGACACTTGAAGAAACGACTGCAATTGGTCGTAAGTTAGACTTCATTATGCAAGAGATGAATCGTGAAATAAATACCATTGGTTCAAAAAATCAATCCGCTACATGTTCGATTGCCGTAGTACAAGCGAAAGCAATTTTAGAAAAAATGCGCGAGCAAGTGCAAAATATTGAATAACAAAAGGAGTTACATATGAATAAACAACGTGGATTATTAATTGTCTTATCAGGTCCCTCAGGTGTTGGTAAAGGGACGGTTCGTAAAGAGCTGTTTTCTCAGCCTGATACAAATTATGAATATTCGATTTCGATGACAACACGTAATCCTCGCGAAGGAGAAGTAGATGGTGTAGACTATTTCTTTAGAACACGTGAGGAATTCGAAGCGTTAATTGAGCAGGGAGGTTTACTAGAGCATGCCGAATTTGTTGGCAATTACTATGGTACGCCACTCGCATATGTTAAAGAAACGTTAGAAGCTGGACGTGATGTATTTTTAGAAATTGAAGTTCAAGGTGCAGCACAAATTCGTGAAAAAGCACCTGAAGCGTTGTTTATCTTTTTAGCGCCACCAAGTATTATGGAATTAGAGCAACGTTTAGTTGGTCGTGGAACTGAAACAGAAGAGGTTATTGCAAAACGTATCGCAACCGCTCGTGAAGAAGTAGAAATGATGAGCTTGTACGATTATGTTGTTGAAAATGACCAAGTACAGAATGCATGTGATAAAATTAATGCGATAATTGTAGCGGAGCACTGTCGTCGTGAACGTGTTGAAAAACGCTACTTGTCAATGTTGAGAGGAGAATAAAATATGTTATACCCATCAGTAGATAAATTAAAAAAACAAATTGATTCTAAATACTCTTTAGTGAGCTTAGCGTCAAAACGTGCGCGTCAAATGCAAGAAGAAGGCGGAGAAAACTTAGATTCTTACGTTTCTTACAAGCCAGTTGGTAAAGCGTTAGAGGAAGTTGCTGCAGGCAAGCTTCGCAAAGTGCAGCAAGATGCTTCAACAGTGTACGAGGATGAAATTTAATCTATCGTAGCTTAATTTGATACGACTTGAGTAAGAGCTCCCTAAGAATTTTTCTTTGGGAGCTTGTACTTTGAAAGGACGGTTATAAGGATGAAGAAAAACAATGTATTAGTATGCGTTTCAGGTGGGATTGCAGTTTATAAAGCAGTAGCGCTCGTAAGTAAATTATCGCAAGCTGGAATGAATGTTAAGGTCATTATGACTGCTTCTGCACAACAATTCGTAACACCATTAAGCTTTCAAGTAATGTCTAAAAATGATGTGTTTTATGACACATTTGATGAAAAAGATTCATCTGTCATCGCACATATTGATTTAGCGGATTGGGCAGATTTAGTTATTGTTGCACCGGCAACGGCCAATGTCATTGCAAAAATGGCACATGGTATGGCGGACGATATGTTAACAACAACATTGTTAGCGACAACTGCACCAGTATGGGTTGCACCTGCAATGAATGTGCATATGTATGAACATCCAGCCGTCCTACGTAATATTGCACAATTACATGAAGATGGCGCAAAATTTATCGAACCATCGGAAGGTTTTTTAGCGTGCGGTTACATTGGAAAAGGCCGTTTAGAAGAGCCAGAAAAAATTACTGCGCTTGTGGTGAATCATTTTAACGAGCGTTTATCAAGTGATGCTGGTGCAAAATGATGATTGCACAAGTGATCGTGGACGTTTCAGCATATCCTGTTGATCGCCCATTTGATTATTTAATTCCGGAGCAGTGGGAAGAGTTGATCGATACTGGCTGTCGAGTAAAAGTGCCATTTGGTCCAAGAAATGTACTTGGCTTTATCGTAGGACTCAAACAAGATACGGATGTCCCGCTTGATAAAATTAAAGCAGTTGCTGAAATATTAGATTTGGAATCTATCTTAACTGATGAGATGCTTGCACTTGCAAAATGGCTTAAAACACAAACGATTTGTTACGAGATTGATGCATTACAAGTAATGCTCCCTGGAGCTTTACGTGCAAAATATGAAAAATTTGCTGTTAATCAAGTAGATATAAAGCAATTACCCGAAACGTTACAAGCGTACTTCGAAAAAACTTCAAAAGTAAACATTAAGCAATTGGAACAAGCAATGCTCTTAAAACCTTTAAAGCAAGCCATTCGGGAAGGGTATATCCTGATTGAAAACGAAGTAAAGCAAAAAGGTCAAGTGAAGCAAGTACGTAAAGTTCAAATTGCGGAACTAGCTGTTCTAGAAGAAGTAGAACAAATGATTTCATCTCGTGCACAAAAGCAAAAGCAACTTGTTGAATGGATGAAGCAAAATAGTGGTGCTGTTGTAACACCTGATGAGATTACAGATGCTCTTTCAATAACAAGTGCGGTGTTAAATAGCGTTATCGAAAAAGGCGCAGCACAGTATATTCAAGAGGAAGTTTATCGAGATCCATATACTAAAGATATCGTCCAAACAGATTTTTTGAAACTTACTTCTGAGCAACAAGAGGCATTAACTAAAATTAAGCAAGCAATGGCACAAAGACGTGCAGAAACATTTTTACTGCACGGTGTAACAGGTAGTGGGAAAACTGAAGTGTATTTGCAAGCTATTCAACAAACGATTGCAGATGGGAAGGAAGCAATTGTACTCGTACCAGAAATCTCATTGACGCCACAAATGACTGAGCGCTTTAAATCCCGCTTTGGAGAACAAGTAGCAGTCATGCATAGTGGTTTATCTGTCGGAGAAAAATATGATGAATGGCGTAAAGTGCAGCAACAGAAAGTAAAGGTTGTTGTTGGAGCGCGTTCGGCGATCTTTGCTCCTTTTAAAAACTTAGGACTAATTATTTTAGATGAAGAGCATGAATCAACATATAAGCAAGAGGATTCTCCTCGTTATCATGCGCGAGATGTAGCAATTTGGCGAGGTCAGTATTACAATTGTCCGGTTATTTTAGGGAGTGCAACACCAGCATTGGAGTCCTATGCACGAGCGAAAAAGGGTGTTTATACATTATTAACATTAGAAAATCGTGCGAAAAACCAAGCACTTCCTACTGTTCAAATAATTGATATGCGTGAACAGCTACAAGCGGGAAATCGTTCGATGTTTTCAATGCCACTTATGGAAGCATTGCAGGAACGCCTTCGAAAAAAAGAGCAATCTGTCCTGTTTTTAAATCGTCGTGGTTATTCATCCTTTGTGTTGTGTCGAGATTGTGGAACGACGGTACAATGTCCAAACTGTGATATTTCCTTAACCTATCATCGTTATCAGGAAAAATTGAAATGTCACTATTGTGGCTATGATGAATATGTACCAAATGCTTGCCCACAATGCCAAAGTGAGCATATTCGTTATTTTGGTACGGGTACACAAAAGGTGGAAGAGGAAATTTATAAGCTATTCCCTGAGGCACGAGTATTACGAATGGATGTTGATACGACAAAGCAAAAGGGTGCGCATGAGAAAATGTTGGATGCTTTTGGTGCTGGTGAAGCCGATATTTTACTAGGGACTCAAATGATTGCTAAAGGTCTAGATTTCCCAAATATTACATTAGTCGGGGTGCTTAGTGCGGATACGTCACTTCATTTACCTGATTATCGAGCAGCTGAAAAAACATTTCAACTGATGACGCAAGTAAGTGGCCGTGCTGGGCGACATGACAAACCAGGGGAAGTATTTGTGCAAACTTATACACCAGAACACTATGCAATTGAGTTATCAAAGGAACAATTGTATACACCGTTTTATGAACGGGAAATGCATACGAGACATCAGGCAGGCTATCCCCCATATTATTATCTTGCACTCGTGCAAGTATCCCATGAGGATGTTGTCATGGCTGCAGAATATGCAGGACGCGTTGCTGAATATTTGCGCTCTAATTTGTCGTTTAATGTATCGGTCATTGGACCAACGACAGCGAGTATTAGTCGTCTCCAAAATAGATATCGCTATCAATGTTTGATAAAATATAAAATAGAGCCTAACTTAATTTCCGTGTTGTTACAGTTAATCAAATTGTATCGCTCGGAGTGGATAAAAAAAGGCATTATGCTAACGGTCGATTTAGATCCGATGATGATCTAAATCAAATGGAAAGAGGTAAATAATTATGGCTATCAAAGAAGTAATAAAAAATCCCGCAGACATTTTAACTATGCAAACAAAAGAGGTTGAAGTTATTAATGAAGACATCATTCAGCTTCTAGATGATTTATATGAAACGATGGATGAACATGATGGCGTAGGAATAGCGGCACCACAAATTAATGTTGGCTTACGCGTGGCAATTGTTGAACTAGGAGAAGATATTTTAGAGATGATTAACCCGGTTGTTCTTGAAACACGTGGTGAAGAAGAAGACGTAGAAGGTTGTTTAAGCTTCCCTGATTTATTCGGTATGGTAAAGCGCCCAACTTATGTGAAGATCGAAGCAGCAGATCGAGAAGGTCGTATTTATGAATTAGAAGCGGAAGACTTTGAGGCACGTTGTATCTTACATGAAATCGATCATTTAGATGGTGTGTTGTTTGATTCAAAAATGACACGTGTACTAACTGAAGATGAATTAGAAGAGTTATACGCAGAAGCTGAGGAGGAATAATCGATGACAAAAATCGTATTTATGGGAACACCCGCCTTTTCTGCACCAATTTTACGTATGCTTCATGAAGAAGACTATGAGATAGTGGCAGTCGTAACACAACCAGACCGTCCGGTTGGGCGTAAAAAAGTGTTAACGCCACCTCCAGTAAAGGTAGAGGCTTTAGCACTTGGTCTACCTATTATTCAGCCAGAAAAATTACGAGGCTCACAAGAGTTAGAAGAAATTTTATCATTAAATCCAGATTTAGTCGTAACGGCAGCATTTGGCCAAATTTTACCGAAAGAATTATTAGATGCACCACGCTTAGGGTGTATTAATGTACACGCATCTTTATTGCCAGCTTATCGTGGTGGTGCGCCAATTCACCAAGCCATTATGGATGGGCAAGCAAAGACTGGTGTAACGATTATGTATATGGCTGAAAAATTAGATGCGGGAAATATTATTTCGCAACGTGAGATTGTTATTGAAGATTCTGACCATACAGGTGGTATGTTTGAAAAACTGAGTGATGTTGGACGTGAATTATTAAAAGATACTTTACCTTCAATTGTTGATGGTACAAATGATTCAATTGAACAAGACGAATCCCTTGTAACTTATGCACGTAATATTAGCCGCGAGCAAGAGTTAATTGATTGGAATAAGGATGCACGCACATTATATAATCAAGTGCGAGGTTTACATCCATGGCCAGTTGCTTATACAACCTTTGAAAATGCAAACTTCAAAATTTGGTGGGCACAGATTGGTGAAACATCAACAAATGCTGCACCTGGTGAAGTTGTAAAAATTGCGAAGGATTATTTTGAGGTAGCGACAGGTGATGGGCACACACTAGCACTTTTCGATGTACAGCCAGCAGGCAAAAAACGTATGACAGCAGAAGAGTATTTACGAGGTACGGGCTCGAAATTACAGATTGGGGACCGTTTTCAATGAGTAAGAAAAAGCAAATCATCTGGGATGGCAATGTTCGAGACGCAACATTAACTATTCTTTTAACCGTCGATAAAAGCCAAGCGTACAGTAACTTATTATTACACCAAACAATCGAAAAACATAAAATTGAGGCAAAGGATCGCGGGCTTTTAACCGAGTTAACATATGGTACCCTACAGCATAAATTAACGCTTGATTACTATCTTGAGCCATTTATTCGAGGAAAGGTAGATATTTGGGTGCGTTGGCTACTAAGAATGTCACTATATCAAATGCATTATTTAACTCGTATACCGGCTCATGCAGCAGTAAATGAAGCAGTTGAAATTGCTAAGCGTCGTGGTCATAAAGGAATTGCCTCAATGGTAAATGGCATATTACGTTCGATTTTACGTGAAGGTGTTCGCTCAACAGATTTAATCGAAGATGCCAATGAACGACTAGCGGTAGAAACAAGTCATCCACAATGGCTAGTAGATCGTTGGGTAGAAAGCTACGGTTATGCCCATACAAGAGAAATGCTTTTAGAAAATAATATTCCCCCACTTCAAACAGTACGTGTTAATACAACAAAGGCAACTGTTGAGCAAGTATTAACGACATTAGAGCGTGAAGGTGTGAAGGCACGTCGCAGTGAAGTTATGCCGGAATGCATTTATTTAGAAAGTGGTCAGGCAGCAAGAACAGGTGCCTTTCGTAATGGGCTTATTACTATTCAGGACGAGAGCTCAATGCTCCCTGCTACTGTATTAAATCCACAGCCAGGTATGAAGGTACTTGATATGTGTGCGGCTCCAGGTGGAAAAACAACGCATATAGCGGAAAAAATGAATAATGAAGGCGCGATATTAGCAACGGATCTTCATCCGAAAAAACTTGATTTAATTGATGAAAATGTTGCGCGTCTTGGTATAGACATTGTTCAAACAGCCCCAATCGATGGTCGTAAAGCTGCTACTCTTTTACAAAAGGAAAGTTATGATGCGGTATTAGTTGATGCACCATGCTCAGGTTTAGGTGTTATGCGTCGTAAGCCAGATATTAAGTACACAAAGCGTGAAGAGGATTTAGAAAGTTTACAAACAATCCAATTAGCAATTTTAAATAATGCAGTACAAGTATTAAAGCAAGGTGGTCGATTAGTGTATTCAACATGTACTGTTGACCGTCGAGAAAATGAAGGTACGGTAAAAGCCTTTTTAGCAGAGCATCCAGAAATGGAAGCTGTACGTTTAGAAAATTTACCACCCCAACTAGAAGCGAAACAACAAGACGGGATGCTACAAGTATTCCCTCAAGATATTGGTAGTGACGGATTTTTCGTTGCTGCATTCGTAAAAAAAGGAGCGTCCAATTAAAAAATGGAGCAAGAACAATTAAAAAAATTTGAAGAACGTATTCAGGATTTAGTAGAGGAAGCAACAGATAAGCCAGTGCGACGTGAAAAAAAGGAAAAGCCCCAACTGAAACCGTCTATCTATTCATTACGTCTAGATGAATTAAAAGAATGGTTAACGAGTAATGGAGAAAAAGCCTTCCGTGCAGGGCAAATTTATGAATGGCTTTATGAAAAACGTGTAAAAACCTTTGAAGAAATGTCAAACCTATCAAAAGGCTTACGTGAAAAGTTAGAAAAAGAATTTGTGTTAACTACACTTTCAACAATTATTAAGCAAGAGTCAAAAGATGGTACGATTAAGTTTTTATTCCAATTACAAGATGGCTATTCAATTGAAACCGTATTAATGCGCCACGATTACGGAAATTCAATTTGTGTTACGACACAAGTAGGCTGCCGTATTGGCTGTACGTTTTGTGCCTCAACATTAGGTGGCCTAAAACGTCATTTAATGGCAGGAGAAATTGTTGAGCAAGTAGTAAAAGTACAACAACAGCTTGATGAAACAAACGAACGTGTATCGAGCATTGTTATTATGGGGATTGGCGAACCGTTTGATAACTATGATGCGATGATGAACTTCCTGAAAATTATGAATGATGATAAAGGATTAAATATTGGTGCACGACATATAACTGTATCAACATCAGGTATTGTACCAAAAATTTATCAATTCGCAGATGAAGGGATGCAAATTAACTTTGCTGTATCACTGCACGCACCAAACCAAGAGGCGCGTCAAAAGTTAATGCCGATTGCTCGTGCCTATAAATTAGAGGAATTAATGGAGGCAGTCAATTACTATACAAAGAAAACAGGACGTCGTGTTACATTTGAATATGGCTTAATGTCAGGTGAAAATGATACGGAAGAAGTAGCATTAGAACTAGCAGCATTAATAAAAAATATTAAATGCCATGTCAATTTAATTCCGATCAACTACGTACCAGAGCGTGACTATATTCGTACATCGCGCAGTAAAATTTTTGCCTTTGAAAAAACGTTAAAAGAAAAAGGAATTAATGTAACGATCCGTCGTGAGCAAGGGGCAGATATTGCAGCGGCTTGTGGTCAGTTACGAGCGCAAGAACGATCACACGAAACAAAGTAGGTGGATTAAAGTGGACTTTACAGTGGAAAGTGATATTGGGTTAAAGCGAACAATTAATGAAGATCGGGCGGCTTTTTTTGAGCGCCCTGATCGTTTTAAGCTTGCGATTTTAGCAGACGGCATGGGTGGACATAATGCAGGCGATGTAGCTAGTGAAATGGCGATTAGTGAGATGGAGCAATTATTTCTAGAAGTAGAGGCTAACGTTTTAGCTGCAAAAGCTACGAAAATGGAATGGTTACGAGACGCGGTTTCACATATTAATCAAACAATTTATCAGTATTCGTTAACACATGAAAATTGCAACGGTATGGGTACAACGATGATTGCTATTCTACTTGATGGAAAGGACTGCTTAATTAGCCATGTCGGAGATAGTCGTGTATATCATTTTACAAATAATGAAGTTCAGTTAATTACACGAGATCATTCGTACGTCAATATTTTGCTGGAAAGTGGCGAAATTAGTGAAGAAGAAGCGCAAAATCATCCACAGCGAAATTTTATTTTAAAAGCACTAGGAACGGAAATATCCATAGATCCAGACTTTTATGAAATTACATTGACAAATGAAGCCTATTTGCTAATTTGTTCGGATGGATTGAGTAATAAACTATCGGCAAGAGAAATGGCTACTATTATTGAGTTACCTATTTCGATTCAAGAGAAAGGGAAAAAATTAGTTCAACTTGCAAATGATAGTGGGGGCGAAGATAATATTTCGCTTATTTTAATGACAACTCAAGAGGAGGTGTAGAAATGCTTGTAGGTAAACATATTAGTGGTCGATATAAAATTATACAGCTTATTGGCGGTGGCGGAATGTCCAATGTGTATTTAGCCCATGACATTATATTAAATCGCGATGTAGCTATCAAAATTTTACGATACGACTTTACAAATGAAGAGGAATTCCATCGACGTTTCCAGCGTGAAGCATTGTCTGCAACGAGCCTTACGAATCCGAATATTGTCAGTATTTATGATGTAGGCGAAGATGAAGATATGCATTATATCGTCATGGAGTACATTAAGGGGAAAACATTAAAACAATACATACAGGAGTTTTCACCTTTATCTGCTGCCCGTAGTGTGCATATTATGAAGCAACTGACATCGGCAATTGCCCATGCGCATGAAAATGGAATTATTCATCGAGATATTAAGCCACAAAATATTTTGATGGATGAAGAAGGAAATGTGAAAATTACTGATTTTGGCATTGCAACATCTCTTGGAGCAACGTCTTATACGCAAACGAATTCTGTTATTGGTACAGTGCATTATTTATCACCAGAACAGGCGCGCGGTGGATTAGCAACAATGAAATCGGATGTATACTCACTTGGCATTGTGTTCTATGAGCTTTTAACGGGTGAATTACCGTTTTCGGGTGAATCTGCTGTATCGATTGCCTTAAAGCATTTGCAATCGGAAACGCCTTCTGTTCGAGAATTTGATGCATCGATTCCACAAAGTGTCGAAAATATTGTCCTGAAGGCAACCGCAAAAGATACAAATCATCGATATGCTTCTGCTGAAGAAATGCATGAAGATTTGGAAACGTCTTTATCGATGAATCGCATAAATGAACCGAAATTTATGCCACCACTAGATGATGATGCAACGAAGCTCATACCGATAATTAAAGATCCAAAAGTAGAGCCAGCAAAGAAGCAACCGGTAGTGGATCAAACGCTGATAATGGATAAGAAATTAGGGGATTCCCCCGTTTCAAAGCAAAAACAAAAACCTAAGACAAATTCAAAAAAGAAATGGTCACTTATTGTAGGTGTTGCGGCGGTACTTCTTATACTAGGCACAGTTCTTGCGTTCTTATTAACACCAGATAAAGAGAAAGTTCCAGATGTAGTGAACATGGAATTAGAACAAGCGATTCGTTCATTAGAGGAAAAGGGCTTTGTCATTGGTGAGCAAGAAGAACGTTATAACGAAGAGGTGGAGGCTGGAAAAGTCATTGAAACGAATCCATCTGCCGGCTTAGAGAAAGTAAAAGGAACCGAGATAGACCTAATTATAAGTATCGGGAAACAACCTGGCACTATGGACGACTTCGTTGGAAAACAAGTTGAACAAGTATTGGCGACGTTAGATAGCCAAGAAGTTAAATTTAAGGAAGTAAAAATTAACGAAGTATATTCAAATAATGTTGATGGAGAAATTATCGATCAATCACCTAGTGCTGGAGAAGAAGTCATCGTAGAGGATACTGAAATTGTTTTAACGGTAAGTAAAGGACCGGAGAAGGTAACCCTTATTAACCTAGTAGGGAACTTCAATGAGGCAAATTTGAAGGAATATGAAAGAAGCTCTGGTTTTAAAATCCGTATTACAGGCGAGAAATATTCGAACACAGTGCCTGCTGGGAATGTGATGGAGCAAACACCAAAAGCAGGATCAAATTTAGAACAAGGTAGCACCGTTAATGTAGTCCTATCGAAAGGACCTGAAGCGAAAAAACAAAAACTATATACACTTAGAGTCGATATTCCGTATGAGCCTTTAGAAGAAGGTTCCGAACAGACAGTTTCGGTTTATATTCAAGATAAAACACGTACGATGGCGGAGCCAGTTGAAACAATAAAAATCACCGAATCAACAAGTTATTTAATTCAGTTGGAAATTGTCGAAGGAGATAAGGCGGCGTACCAAATTGTTCGAGATAATAACGTGATCGCGAACGAAACAATTACGTACGACAGCCTGGTGAAGGAATAAGGAGGAGTTGGATGGCGCAAGGCCAAATTCGAAAAGCATTAAGCGGTTATTATTATATTGAAAAGGATGGCGAGCTAATCCAATGTCGTGGGCGAGGGATTTTCCGTAACCGAGGAGAATCCCCGTTAGTTGGCGATTTTGTCGACTATACGTATGATGGTGAATCAGATGGCTCTGTTGATAAAATTTATGAGCGTAAAAACGCATTAGTTCGTCCACCTATTGCCAATGTAGATCAAGCACTTCTTGTTTTTTCTGCTAAAGAGCCAGATTTCAATACGATTTTATTAGATCGTTTTTTAGTTGTCCTAGAATCTTTTCAAGTACAGCCAATCATCATTTTAACAAAAATGGATTTACTTAATGATGATGAAAAAAAGACGCTGGAGCAATATGTGAGTGATTATGAAGCAATTGGTTATGAAATTATTCAAACCTACAAGAACGACGCAAGCTTAATGGCAAAAATTGAACCTTTATTACAAGGTAAGACATCTGTTTTAGCCGGGCAATCAGGAGTCGGTAAATCGACATTATTAAATACGCTATTACCTGAGCTTGAGTTAAAAACAGGTATTATTTCGAAAAGCTTAGGGCGTGGAAAGCATACAACACGCCATGTGGAATTAATTGAAGTATGTGGGGGTCTATTAGCAGATACACCAGGCTTTAGTTCCTTTGATTTTGATACAATTGAAAAAGAGGAATTGACGAGCTGCTTCCCGGAATTTCTACGTTTAAGCGAAGACTGTAAATTCCGTGGATGTTTGCATAAAAAAGAGCCTAAGTGTGCTGTGAAGGCTGCTTTAGAAGCAGGAGAGATTCGTCCATATCGCTACGAGCACTATGAACAATTTTTACAAGAAATTATCGATCGAAAGCCGAGGTACTAAACATGATTAAAATTGCACCATCAATTTTAGCAGCAGATTTTGCAAAGCTAGGTCAAGAAGTAAAAGAGGTTGAAGCAGCAGGAGCAGAACTAATCCATATTGATGTAATGGATGGTCACTTTGTACCAAATATATCTTTTGGGGCAATTGCGTTAGAAGCAATTCGACCGCTTTCAACATTACCGATGGATGTTCATTTAATGATTGAAAATCCAGACCAATATATCGAACAGTTTGCAAAAGCTGGTGCAGATTATATAACGGTACATGTAGAGGCATGCCGTCATTTGCATCGTACAATTCAATTAATTCGTTCATTTGGTGTGAAGCCTGGTGTTGTATTAAATCCACATACACCGATTGAAACTATTCAGCACATTTTAGAGGACATCGATATGGTGTTATTTATGACAGTGAACCCTGGTTTTGGTGGGCAAAAATTCATTGAATCGGTTGTACCAAAAGTCGAAGCTTTATCGAACATTATTAAAGAGCGCGGCTTAAACATTGAAATTGAAATTGATGGTGGCATTAATGCAGAAACGATCGTGCCGTGTGCAAAAGCAGGTGCAACAATTTTTGTTGCAGGCTCAGCAATTTACGGGAAAGAAAATCGCGCACAAGCTTTACAAGAAATTAAACAAGCAGGATTGGACGCAATTAAGTGATTGTAGCCATTTGCGCAGGCGGCCCTATTGAAGAGGTCGCCTTTTCTTTAACACCACATGTATGGATTGGGGTTGATCGAGGAGCCCTCTATTTAATCGATCAACACATTATCCCTAATGAAATTGTCGGCGACTTTGACTCTGTTACAGAAGCTGAATTTGCGCGAATTTCAGCATCTGTTGCACATATTGAACAGTTTCAAGCAGAAAAAGATGAGACAGATACAGATTTAGCTTTGCAAAGAGCTCTTCAATATAAGCCGAGTGAAGTTTGGTTAACTGGTGTAACAGGAGGACGTCTTGATCACTATGAAGCTACGCTAAGATCACTCTATGCTTTGCAAACTTCGTATCCGTCTATTCAATTTAAAATAGTTAATCCACAAAATGAAATTTGTTTTCTTTTGCCCGGACTACATAATCTAAAAAAATCGAGTTATGAGTATGTTTCCTTTTTTGCTTATGGACATCGGCTCGAAGAGGTAACATTACGTGGTGTAAAGTATGAAACGACGAATGAAGTGATCGAGCAAGGGACAACTCGTTTTACGAGTAATGAAATCCTCGCAGAAGGGTCTATTTCCTTTAATGGTGGCATATGTTTAATGATAATGAGTAAAGACTAAGGAGGAGAATTCCTGAAGGTTTATACGTTTCAGTTGCCGAAGTGGATTAGTGGTATGGCAAGAGGTTGTGTCAAGTTGTTCCGCCGTGAGAAAAAGAGTTAAAGAAAACGATGGTTATAGTTCGTTTTTTAACGAACTATAACCATTTTTTTATCCAAAATAAAAAGAGCATCAGCTTATTGCTGATGCTCTAACGCGATTATACGCGCTCGATTTTACCTGATTTTAAAGCACGAGCAGAAACCCATACACGTTTTGGCTTACCGTTAACTAAAATGCGAACTTTTTGAAGGTTAGCACCCCAAGTACGTTTGTTAGCGTTCATAGCGTGTGAACGGTTATTGCCTGTACGAGCTTTACGGCCAGTAATTACACATTGTTTTGGCATTGTAAAATTCCTCCTTACAGCTGAATCTGAAATCGGTATTTCAGTTCGATATTTCACATACCATAATAATTTAACACACCTACCGAACGAGTGCAAGACATTTTACACAACCTTTCAAGAAAAAAACCTTTACACCTATTTTGTTGTAGAATGGTTGATAAGTGGGAGCAACAAAAAATTTTCATTTTGCCTAATCATTTTGAATTCTTTAGGAAAAGCTAGGATAAATGCCTAGCTTTTTTTATAATTCCGTTTGCTACTCAATTTGAATAATTATTTTACTAAAATTACGAAATAAACGTCGACTTTTGTCATAAAAAAACACTTCCAACTGGACGTAGATGAACGTTTTCTTTTATAATCGACTTTTGTGTAGTACAATATAGATTAGTCAAATAGAGCCAAGGGGGCATTACTATGTCAGTAGAATTAAATAACGAATTCGGCCATATTGATATTTCAAATGATGTGATTGCACAAATTGCTGGTGGAGCAGCGATCGAATGCTATGGTATTGTAGGCATGGCATCAAAACACCAAATTCGTGACGGTTTAACAGATATTTTACGTAAAGAGAATTTTGCTAAAGGTGTACTTATTCGTCAAGAAGGTGAAGACCTACATATTGATATGTACATTATTGTCAGCTATGGTACAAAAATTTCTGAAATTGCATATCAAGTTCAGTCGAAAGTAAAATACACAGTAAATAAAACATTAGGTATGAGCGTTAAGTCGGTTAATATTTTTGTTCAAGGCGTTCGTGTTGCGAATGTGTAAGAGGAGGAAATGAATCGGATGAAGTCTTTAGACGGAATTAAATTTGCTGAAATGGTTCAAATGGGTGCTCATCACCTATACCAAAATGCAAGTTATGTAGATTCACTAAACGTATTCCCTGTACCAGACGGGGATACAGGTACAAATATGAATTTGTCAATGACATCTGGTGCTACTGAAACGGAGGCAAACGTAAACAAGCATATTGGTAAAACTGCACAAGCTTTATCAAAGGGCTTACTTATGGGTGCACGTGGTAACTCAGGTGTTATTTTATCGCAATTATTCCGTGGTTTCGGAAAAGCGATTGAAAAAGAAGCGGCAATTGACGCAAAAGGTTTAGCGAATGCATTCCAAGCAGGTGTCGATACAGCATATAAAGCAGTTATGAAGCCCGTGGAAGGCACAATCCTAACTGTAGCACGTGAAGCGGCAGCAAAAGGTGTAGAAGTTGCAGAAACAGAAGACGATCTAATCGCTTTAATGGAAGCATTTATTGGGGAAGCTAAGGCATCACTAAATCGTACACCAGATTTACTACCTGTTTTAAAAGAAGTAGGCGTAGTAGATAGCGGTGGTCAAGGATTAGTATTTGTTTATGAAGGTTTCCTTGCTTCATTAAAGGGTGAGCCACTGCCAGAAAAAAATGAATCATCATTAGATGATTTAATTAACGCAGAACATCATCGTGTACAAGATTTCATGGACACATCAGACATTGAGTTTGGATATTGTACAGAAATCATGGTACGCCTCGAAGCGGATAAAGAGCCTTTTGATGAGGAGCACTTCCGCCAAGAGTTAAATCCGATGGGTGACTCATTATTAGTTATTTCGGATGATGAAATTGCAAAAGTACATATTCACTCGGAAACTCCAGGTGCAGTACTTGCAGCAGGTCAAAAATATGGTAGCTTAATTAAAATTAAAGTTGATAACATGCGTGAACAACATTCTGCTATCGTGAATGACACATCTAAACCAGCGCCAAAGCCAGCTCAACAAAAAATTCCATATGCGATTGTTACAATTGCAATGGGTGAGGGTGTATCAAATTTATTACGTTCAATCGGTGCATCTTATGTAATTGAAGGGGGTCAAACGATGAACCCTTCAACAGAAGATATCGTAAAAGCCGTAAAAGAAATTGGTGCTGAACGCGTCTTAATTTTACCAAATAATAAAAACATTATTATGGCAGCAGAACAAGCAGCTGAACTTTTAGAAATCGAAGCGGCTGTAGTTCCTACAAAAACAATTCCTCAAGGGATGGCAGCTATTTTAGCATTTAATCCTGAGGAGTCAGTTGAAAACAATAAAAACTACATGACAGAAGGCTTTGCTCACGTAAAGACTGGTCAAGTAACATTCGCAGTTCGTGATACATCAATCGATGGTGTTGAAATTCGCAAAGACGACTATATGGCACTTGCTGAAGGCAAAATCATTTTATCAACACCTGAAATGATGGATGCAGCGAAGAAAGTGTTAGAAGGCTTAATGGATGAGGATTCTGAAATTGTAACAGTAATTTATGGTGAGGATGCAACAGCAGCTCAAGCAGAACAATTACAAACCTTTATTGAAGAAAACTATCCGGATGCGGAAGTAGAAATTGTTGAAGGAAAACAATCATTATATCCATTTATCTTATCTGTAGAGTAAAATAAAAGCAGTGCGTACACATTATTGTGCGCACTGCTTTCCTCGTCTAGGCTATTTGTTTTTGGATTTTTTTGAAAAAGCACCCTTTCAACAATAGTGCATTAAAGTTAGTTTCCTTTTATATGAATTACGATTGATTGATAGAAAATTTGTTAATTGTAGCATAAATGGTTAAAATGATAGTAAAAGAATGTATGAATGAAAAGGAGGTACTTCATGAAATTTACATCGGTATTCGATATTATTGGGCCAGTGATGATTGGCCCATCCTCCTCGCATACAGCAGGAGCTGCTCGTATCGGTCGTGTAGCACGTGACTTATTTGGGCGCCAACCGAAGTGGGTAAAAATTTATTTATACGGTTCCTTTGCAGAAACGTATCGTGGTCATGGCACAGATGTTGCATTAATTGGTGGATTATTAGATTACGATACGGATGATGAACGAATTAAAACGGCTTTTGAAGAAGCGGAAAAAGCAGGTCTTGAATTTGAGTTCATTCCAGAGACAGCAAATCGAGAGCATCCAAATACAGCACGTCTTGTAATGGGGGATGCTGAATCAGAATTAAGCGTTGAAGGTATTTCTATAGGCGGAGGGAAAATTGAAATTAGTGAGGTGAATGGCTTTAAACTTCGACTAACAGGTGGTATGCCAGCCATTTTAGTCGTTCATGATGACCGTGCAGGATGCATTGCCAATGTCGCCAACTGTTTAGCAATGCATAATGTGAACATTGGGCATATGGAAGTGTCGCGTATTGAACGTGGGCTAACAGCGCTAATGGTTATCGAAGTCGATCAAAATATTGAAGATCGTATTATCGACCAAATTTCATACATCCCACATATAACAAAGGTTTCTAAAATTAACAACTAAGGGGGTGCACATACATGGATGTATTATTTCGTAGTGTTAGAGAATTAGTCGAACTTGCAGAAAATGAAGGGAAGCTCATCTCGGAAATTATGATTGAGCAAGAAATGTTAATTAGCGGGCGCACACGGGAAGAGATTTTTGCGCAAATGGATCGAAACTTAACTGTTATGGAGGAAGCTGTAGAACGAGGGTTACGTGGCGTTCAGTCAGTAACTGGCTTAACTGGTGGAGATGCCGTGTTAATTCAAAAATATATTGCATCAGGAAATACATTATCTGGTGAATTACTGTTAGATGCAGTAAGTAAGGCTGTAGCGACAAACGAAGTAAATGCTGCGATGGGAACAATTTGTGCAACACCGACAGCAGGTTCTGCAGGTGTTGTACCAGGTACGTTATTTGCCGTTCAAAACAAATTGAAGCCAACTCGTGAGCAAATGGTACGTTATTTGTTTACTTCAGGTGCATTTGGTTTTATTGTCGCGAATAATGCTTCCATTTCAGGTGCGGAAGGTGGTTGTCAAGCAGAAGTCGGAAGTGCATCTGCAATGGCAGCTGCTGCAATTGTCGAAGTGGCAGGAGGATCACCACAACAATGTGCAGAAGGCTTTGCGATTACGTTGAAAAATATGCTTGGTCTTGTATGTGATCCTGTAGCGGGTTTAGTTGAAGTACCTTGTGTAAAGCGTAATGCGATGGGGGCTTCGAATTCTTTAGTAGCGGCGGATATGGCTTTAGCGGGTGTAACTAGTCGCATTCCATGTGATGAAGTTATCGGCGCAATGTATCGGATCGGTCAAGCGATGAGCCCGAATCTAAAAGAAACAGCCCGCGGGGGATTAGCAGCAACACCTACGGGTAAAGCAATTACCCATGCGATTTTTGAGGGTGGAGACTTAAAGGCTATTTTAAAATCTAAAGTATCCAATAATTAAATAATAGTATTGATCTAAAACGATTTTGACTTTGTTCGAAATCGTTTTTTTTCTCATTGAATCTACTATTGTATACGAACATACGCACTGATTTTATGCTATGCTTATGGAAGAATTTATAGGTAAAGGAGATGTCGGAAATGGAGTTCGAACCGGTATCGAATTTAAAAGGAATAGGTAAGGAAACAGCAGAAGCACTTGAAAAGATGGGAATTCACACAGTACATGATTTAATATGGACATTTCCGTATCGTCATGAAGATTTTAGATTAAAAGATTTACTTGAAACACCCCATAATGAGCGTGTCACAATTGAAGCTCGTGTCGAAAGTGCTCCAACCGCCTTGTTTCTTGGCAAAAATAAATCACGTTTACAATTTACTGCCCTAGCAGGAAGACATTTAGTTAAAGTTGTATTTTTTAATCAGAACTATTTACGCCAAAAAATTATACCAGGCATGGTTATTACAGTTACAGGGAAATGGGATCGAGGTCGACAAGTAATAGTTGGATCTTCTGTTACGTTCGGTCCAAAGACAGATCAAATTGATTTTGAACCTGTCTATAGTTTGAAGGGAAATTTACAACAAAAGCGTTTTCGCAAATTCATGCGTCAAGCATTAGACGCTGTTTCGGATAGTATACAAGAGCCATTACCCGAAAGTCTCCGAACAAAATATCAGCTTGTAGAAATTCACCAAGCACTTGAAGGTGTTCATTTTCCTTTAGATGCAGAGCATGCCAAACAAGCGAGACGTCGTTTCGTATACGAGGAGCTTTTAGATTTTCAATTACGTATACAAGCTTTACGAAAAGCGAATAAGGAAAATGAAAAAGGGCTAACCATTCAATATGATTTAAATAAATTAAAACAATTTATTGCCACATTACCTTATGAGCTAACGGGTGCACAAAAGCGTGTAGTAAATGAAATTTGTAAAGACTTACTTACACCACAACGAATGAATCGTTTGTTACAAGGAGATGTTGGTTCTGGGAAAACAGTTGTTGCAGCCATAGGGCTGTATGCAGCGGTTTCAGCAGGTTATCAAGGTGCCTTAATGGCGCCAACTGAAATTTTAGCAGAACAACATGCGGATAATTTACATGCTTGGTTTGATGAGATTGGTGTGAAGGTGGCCCTACTTTCAGGTTCGACAAAAGCAAAAGCAAAAAGAGAGTTACTTGCTCAATTAGCAACTGGAGAAATTGATATTGTAATTGGTACGCATGCCCTCATTCAGCCGGACGTTATTTTTCATAAATTAGGCTTTGTTATTACCGATGAACAACATCGTTTTGGGGTAGAGCAACGTCGTGTGCTGCGGGAGAAGGGTGAAAATCCAGATGTGCTCTTTATGACAGCGACACCTATTCCTCGTACATTAGCAATTACCGCATTTGGAGAGATGGATGTGTCAATTATTGATGAATTACCAGCAGGACGTAAAGAAATCGAAACCCATTGGTTAAAAAAAGAGCAGTTGAATAGCGTATTATTGCGGATGACACAAGAGCTTGAAGCTGGAAGACAAGCATATGTTATTACACCGCTCATCGAAGAGTCGGATAAATTAGAAGTTCAAAATGCAGTGGAGGCGTATGAACAACTGCAAGCGTATTTTGGTAATCGTTTTAAAGTGGGACTTATGCATGGACGTTTACATCCAGATGAAAAGGATGCGGTGATGCGTGCATTTAGTGAAGGATCTGTGCATGTATTAGTATCAACAACAGTTGTCGAAGTAGGAGTAAATGTTCCGAACGCCACGTTTATGACTATTTATGATGCCGAACGATTTGGGCTTGCTCAACTTCACCAATTACGTGGACGTGTAGGGCGTGGTGAACATCAGTCGTATTGTGTTTTAATAGCGGATCCGAAAACCGATGAAGGAAAAGAGCGGATGTTGTCGATGACCGAAACGAATGATGGCTTCCGTTTAGCTGAAAAAGATTTAGAGTTGCGAGGCTCAGGGGACTTCTTTGGGAAACGGCAAAGTGGTTTACCTGAATTTAAGCTAGCTGATTTAGTGCATGACTATCGTGCTCTTGAAACGGCAAGGCAAGATGCAGCAAACCTTTTATATGATGAGGAATTTTGGCAATTACCTGAATATGCGGTGCTACGAGAAAAACTATCTACTTCGGGTGTATTAGAAGGCGAACGAATGGACTAAAGTGTTTATTTTTATTGTTGATTGGAAAGGGTAATTTTACGTTAATCAAATTATAAACGAGAAGAGGAAATGGAATGGGCAAAATGAATCCGTACTTTGTTTTTAATGGTGAAACCAAAGAGGCTGTAAAATTATATGCAAAAGTATTTAATGCAAAAAATGTAACGATTTCTACTTTTGGCGATTTACCACCGAATCCAGAACATCCTGTTCCGGCTGAGGCAAAAGATTTAGTAATGCATGCCTTAATTGAATTAGAAGAAGGGAAAATGATGTTCTCGGATACGTATCCAGGTTCACAACAGGTGACAATAGGTGATAATATTACGATTGCTTATTTTTCAAAGGATGAGGAAGAAATACAAACAATTTTTAATAGTCTTGCTGAAGGTGGCAATGTAACAATGCCATTGCAAGAAACATTTTGGAGTAAATGTTACGGACAAGTAACGGATAAATTCGGTGTTTTATGGCAATTAAGTCACGAAGCATAAACAAAAGAAGAGGGGATGCAACAAAAAAGTTGTTGCGTTCTTTTTTTTATCCATGTATATTGGTATTAGTACCAAGTGCTAATACTAATCTTATAGAAAATTAAAGGCAGGTAACAAATACGTATGAAGCGTTCAAAAAAAGAGCGTCAATCCATGTTGACTGAAAAAATAGCCGACAATCCTTTCGTTACAGATGAACAATTAGCAGCTGAATTTAATGTAAGCGTTCAAACGATTCGTCTGGATCGTATGGAGTTAGCCATTCCGGAGTTGCGTGAGCGTATTAAAGATGTTGCTGCAAAAAAATACGATGAAGTAAAGTCACTACCGCTTGATGAGGTCATTGGTGAAATTATTGATATTGAACTAGATAACCGTGCGCTTTCAATATTTGATGTCGGTGAAGAACACGTATTCCAAAGAAATGGTATTGCGCGAGGACATCATCTATTTGCGCAAGCGAACTCTTTAGCAGTTGCCGTAATTGACGATGAGCTAGCATTAACCGTGAAATCCAACATTTCATTTGTTAAGCCTGTTAAATCAGGAGATCGCGTTGTAACTAAAGCAATCGTCAAAGGGAAGCATGCTGAAAAAAATCGTACATTCATTGAAGTAACTTCTACTGTAGAAAATGAAGTTGTTTTCAAAGGTGAGTTTGAAATGTATCGCACGAAAGGTGAAGAAACAAAATGAAATTAGCCGTAGATGGTATGGGTGGAGATAACGCACCACAAGCGATTGTGGAAGGCGTATTAATGGCCCTAGATGATTTTCAAAATTTAGAAATTCTTTTATATGGGGACGAGCAAAAAATGACTCCCTATTTAAAGCAACATAATCGATTACAAGTTGTTCATTGTACAGAAGTAGTAGAAGCGGAAGACGATCCAGCTCGTGCAGTACGACGAAAAAAAGACTCTTCAATGGCTCGAATGCTTGAGGCTGTGGCCGAGGGGACAGCTGATGCGTGCCTATCTGCAGGAAACACTGGTGCACTAATGGCTGGTGGATTATTCAAAGTAGGGCGTATTGAAGGAGTATCTCGTCCAGCGCTTGCAACGACTTTACCTACAATGAATGGTGAAGGGTTCTTAATGCTTGATTTAGGAGCAAATGCAGATGCAAAGCCTGAAAACTTATTACAATATGCCATTATGGGTGATATTTATGTAAAACAAGTACGTGGACAAAAATCACCTCGTATTGGATTACTAAACATCGGTACAGAAGATAAAAAAGGCAATGAGTTAACAAAGGCAGCCTTCGCACAATTAAGTGAAGCAAATTTTAATTTTGAAGGTAATGTAGAGGCACGCGAATTATTAAATGGCGTAGCTGACGTGGTTGTAACGGATGGTTTTACAGGTAATATGGTTTTAAAAAGCATCGAGGGGACAGCGGGAGCGATATTCAAAATGTTAAAAGAGGCATTATTTGCTACTACGAAATCAAAATTCGCTGCGATGCTTGTAAAAAACGATTTGAAACAACTTAAAGATAAAATGGACTATACAGAGTATGGTGGCGCGGCATTATTCGGCTTAAAGTCACCAGTAATTAAAGCACACGGTTCTTCAAATCCACGTGCGATTTATAGTGCCATTCGACAAGCACACATTATGGTCGAACATAAAGTTTGTGAAACAATTGCAGAGACAATTGCACAAATGCCGAAATCAGAATAATTGATTCACAAAGGGGATAAGTTTAATATGTCTAAAATTGCTTTTATTTTTCCAGGACAAGGTTCGCAATCTGTGGGGATGGGTGCGGACTTTGTAGCCAATGACGAAAAAAGTAAAGAATTTTATGAGCGTGCTGATGAGGTGCTTGGGTTTTCATTGACGGATACGATATTAAACGGTCCGCAAGAAAAGCTAACACTAACGTATCATGCTCAGCCTGCGTTGCTTACATCAGGGGTGATGATTGCAAATAAGTTGCAGCAAGCGGGTGTTACGCCGCATTTTACAGCAGGGCACTCATTAGGGGAATATAGTGCACTTGTTGTAGCAAATGCCATTACTTTTGAAGATGCGGTAAAAACAGTTCACAGTCGGGGTGTATTTATGGACGAGGCAGTTCCAGCAGGTCAAGGTGCGATGGCTGCAATTCTAGCGTTAGACGGGGAAAAGCTAGATGCTATTTGTAGTCAAGTATCGGATGCGGGAGAAGTGGTGCAAGTTGCCAATTTCAACTGTCCAGGTCAAATTGTGATTTCGGGGACGAAACAAGGTGTCGATGAGGCATGCAGTAAGGCAAAGGAAGCTGGTGCAAAACGAGCGCTTCCATTAGTAGTAAGTGGACCATTCCATTCTACGCTTATGCAACCGGCTGCTCATAAATTAGCACAAGTTGTAGAAAATTTGACGGTGCAACAACCAACCATTCCAGTTGTCAGCAATGTTACTTCTGAAATATTGGACAGTGTTGAGCAAATTAAACAGGAATTAATTGCTCAAGTAACGAGTTCTGTAAGATGGGAGCAAAATGTTGAAAAGCTAATTGCTGAAGGGGTTACAATCTTTATTGAATGTGGTCCAGGAAAAGTATTATCTGGATTGGTCAAAAAAATCGATCGAAATGTAGAAACATATTGTGTTTATGATGAAGCAAGTTTAGCACAAGTAGTAGAAGCGTCGAAGGAGTGGACACAATGGGTTTAACGGGGAAATGTGCAGTTGTAACAGGTGCCTCACGAGGAATTGGTCGTGCAATTGCTCTAGAATTAGCTGCCCAAGGAGCAAAAGTTGTTGTCAATTATAGTGGCAGCGCAAAAAAAGCTGAGCAAGTTGTGGCGGAAATTAAAGCAAATGGCGGCGAAGCAATCGCAGTACAGGCGAATGTGGCGGATGCTGATGCTGTACAACAATTAATGAATAGTGCAGTGGATACGTATGGATCCCTTGATATATTAGTAAACAATGCAGGCATTACACGAGACAATTTACTAATGCGTATGAAAAATGATGAGTGGGATGATGTCATCAATACGAACTTAAAAGGCGTGTTTTTATGTATTAAGGCAGTTTCTCGTCAAATGATGAAACAACGTGCGGGGCGTATTATTAATATTTCTTCAATAGTAGGTGTAGCAGGGAATCCTGGGCAGGCTAATTATGTTGCAGCAAAAGCAGGAGTAATTGGTTTAACGAAAACGACTGCCCAAGAGCTTGCAAGTAGAAATATTTTAGTAAATGCAATCGCACCAGGCTTTATTACAACAGAAATGACAGAAGGTTTACCAGAAGAACTTAAGGATGGGATGTTGAAACAAATCCCGTTAGCGAAGCTTGGTCAACCAGAGGATATTGCAAAAGCAGTTGCATTCTTTGCTTCAGATAATGCAAGTTACATTACCGGTCAAACACTACATATTGATGGTGGTATGGTAATGGTGTAAGCAATTACCCATTTTCTTGAGGGGAGGTGACTGAGTTGTCTACAGTATTTGAGCGTGTTTCAAAAGTTATCGTTGATCGTTTAGGCGTTGACGAAAGCGAAGTGAAATTAGAAGCATCTTTCCGTGAAGATTTAGGTGCAGATTCATTAGACGTTGTTGAATTAGTAATGGAACTTGAAGATGAGTTCGATATGGAAATTTCTGATGAAGATGCAGAAAAAATCGGAACTGTTGGTGATGCTATTTCATACATCGAAAAGAAAATTAGCTAATCATGCATAAGGGGTATTCTATCACAAAAATTCATTGTGATAGAATACCTTTTTAGCTTTCATACATATATCCTAAGCTATGACTAGCGAATAATGTGTAATTACGTATATTTTTGACTGATACCCTTTGCACATTACTATAGAACAAGGTAAACTAACGATAGAAACTAGAAGGAAGGCAGAAACTCCATGATGCATAGAAGAAAAGGGAATAACCAAAAGTTAGGTGTTCTCCCTGAAAAAGTTAAATCTCAATTTCAAATTTTACAAGAGGAAGTCAACATTTACTTCCAAAAAAAAGAATTATTATATCAAGCCTTTACCCATTCATCTTATGTGAATGAGCATCGCCGAAAATTATTTACGGATAATGAACGCTTAGAATTTTTAGGGGACGCGGTACTTGAATTATCAGTATCCAAATATTTATTTGAGAAATTTCCAAATATGAGCGAAGGAGAGCTAACAAAGCTACGTGCTTCTATCGTATGTGAGCCGTCGTTAGTAGTATTTGCGAACGAATTAAACTTCGGTCAATTTGTACTCTTAGGTAAAGGTGAAGAATTGACGGGTGGTCGTGAACGTCCTGCACTTTTAGCGGACGTCTTTGAATCATTTGTTGGCGCCCTTTATTTAGACCAAGGATTAGAAGTAGTTGTAGCATTTTTAGAGCGTATCGTATTCCCTAAAGTAGAAATCGGTGCTTTTTCGCATGTGATGGATTTTAAAAGTCAGTTACAAGAAATTATTCAACAAACGAATAATGGATTACTTCATTATGAAATCGTTGATGAAAAAGGTCCAGCCCACAATCGTACATTCATTTCACGTGTCTTATTAAATGATCAAGAATTAGGTGTTGGACGAGGGAAATCAAAGAAAGAAGCTGAGCAGCAAGCAGCGCAAAGTGCCATGCTTACGCTAAAGCAGGCTAAGCAAGAGGGGGAATAATATGTTCCTTAAACGACTTGAAGTAGTAGGCTTCAAATCATTTGCCGAAAGAATAGGTATTGATTTTGTTCCTGGTGTAACAGCTGTGGTGGGACCAAATGGTAGTGGGAAAAGTAATGTTACGGATGCAATCCGATGGGTTTTAGGGGAGCAATCAGCGAAAAGCTTACGTGGTGCAAAGATGGAAGATGTTATATTTGCAGGAAGTGAATCACGTAAACCATTAAATTTTGCTGAAGTAACGCTCGTGTTAGATAATGAAGATGAGCGTGTCGCCATACCTTACACAGAAATTAGTGTAACAAGACGTGTGTATCGTTCAGGCGATAGCGAATATTTGCTGAATAATCAGCAATGTCGCCTTAAGGATATTACGGACTTGTTTATGGATTCAGGTCTAGGGAAAGAGGCTTTCTCAATTATTTCTCAAGGGCGTGTCGATGAAATTTTAAATAGCCGCCCTGATGACCGAAGAAGTATTTTTGAAGAAGCAGCAGGTGTATTAAAATATAAATTACGTAAGAAAAAAGCAGAGCATAAGCTTGTCGAAACGGATGAAAATTTAAATCGTGTACTTGATATTTTACACGAAATTGAAATCCGTTTAGAGCCGTTAAAAATTCAAGCTTCTAGTGCAAAAGATTATGTTCGTATGTCAGAGGAGCTAAAGGACTTTGATATTGCATTAATGGTTCATGATTTATTAGCACATGAAAAAACGTTAACAGCATATAATGATGATCAAAAAACATTGACTGCTACAGAAAAGCAGCATGCGGCAGAAATTGAACGTATCGAGCAAGATGTGCGAAAAACACGCAATGAATTAAAAGCAATTGATGAAGTGCTTGATATTTCTCAAGAGCAACTGGTTGAGGCAAGTGCAGAAGTAGAGCGTTGGGAAGGTCGAAAAGCATTATTTAATGAAAAACGTTCCAATGCAGAAAAACAAATTCAGCAATTACGTGAAAATTTAGTTCAAGCAACAGAAGTGGAGCAGGAGCTTCAATTAAAAGAGCAAGAAAAGCGTCAAGAGTTTACAGAAAAGCAAAAAGCAGTTCAACAAATTCGCTCGACAATGAAACAACTTGAACAAGCTTTAACACGTACTGCTTCAGAAATTGAACAGGAAATTGAAGAAGCAAAAAATGCGTACATTAACTTACTGAACGAAGAAGCAACAGTTAAAAATGAATTAAAACATATTAATCAACAGCTCACTCAAGAACAAGCCTCAGTGGAGCGTATGTCTGGTCGCTCATCAGAAATTCAAAAGGAATTAACTGGTGCGGTAACGTTAAAAGAAGTGACACAACAAGCGCTCGAGCAGGCTGAAAGTGCTCTTAAAGAGCAGTTGGGTAAATTTGATATTGTCCAAATGCAGCTTAAAACTGCGACTGCTGATTTAGATGAAAAGCAAGCGCTATTATATAAAGCCTATCAGCACCATCAGCAATTAAAGTCACGAAAAGATACATTAGCGGAGCTAGAGGCTGATTTTTCAGGGTTTTTCCACGGAGTTAAAGAAGTTCTTTTAGCACGAGATCGTAAGGAGTTACAAGGTATAGAAGGGGCAGTTGCTGAGTTAATCCAAGTGGAGACGAAGTATTCACAAGCGATTGAAACAGCTTTAGGTGCAGCTTCTCAACATATTGTGACAGATAATGAAGTACATGCTCAAAAGGCAATAGGCTGGTTAAAGCAAAAGCGTGCAGGGAGAGCGACGTTCTTACCGAAAACGGTTATGCGCTCACGCAAAATTCAACCGCAACAACTAATGGAAATTACTTCACATCCCGCCTATGTGGCACTTGCATTTGAACTTGTTGATTTTGCGCATGAAAATCAAACGATTATAGAAAATCTTTTAGGGAATGTTTTAGTAGCGTCAAATCTTGAAGGAGCAAGTCAAATTGCTCGTTTAGTAGGCTTTAAATATCGTGTAGTTACATTAGATGGCGATATAGTCAATGCAGGTGGCTCATTAACGGGTGGTGCTTTAAAACAGCAAAGTTCGTTGTTCTCACGCAAGGCTGAGCTTGAAAAGTTAGTTACTACATTAGAGAATATGGAAGCAACTATTCAAACAGCTGAACAAACAGTTAGTGTGAAAAAAGAAGAAATTGTTCATTTACGTCATTCACTTGATGAATTAAAGTTGCAAGGAGAATCACTTCGTGAGCAGGAGCAACATCACCGAGCGAAATTATTAGAACTTGAAATGACCGTGAAGAGCTTACAAACGACAGTATCCATTACTCAGTCAGAGCAAACGTCATTATCGACTCGAAAAGAGTCCTTAAACGAACAGCAACAAATCGCTGAAAAACGCTTAGAGGAATTACGAGATGAGCTTCAAACTGTACAACAAACTGTCGATGAGCTGACGTTGGCGAAAACACAAAGTGAAACGCAAAAAGATGTTTTACGTGAGCAATTAGCACAGCAACGTTCAGAGCTAGCTGTTGTTCAAGAGCAGTTAACACAAGTGCAAGCATCGATTGCAGGGATTGAATTAGATTTAACAAAAATACGCAATACCATCGATAAAATTTCCCAGGAAATCGAGTGGATTGAATCGGAGGATGGGTTAAATGGACCGTCTTCAGAGGAGCTTGTACAAACGATTACAGAATGGGCAAATAAGAAAGATGTATTAAGCGAAACGATTCAACAAAAGCGAGCATCACGAACAATCTTACATGAACAAGTAACGCAAGCGGAAATTCAATTGCAAGAAGTACAGCGTGTACATAAAAGCTTTATGGATGCTTTACGTACGTTAGAAATAAAACGTAGTCGAATTGAATTCGAAATGAATAATTTACAGCAGCAATTACTTGAACAATATGAATTAGATGTTTTAACTGCACAAGAAGAAGCAATTGCTATAGAAGAAGAGGAGCAAGTTCGTCGAAAAGTGAAGCTTTTAAAGCAATCAATTGAAGAGCTTGGGCCAGTTAACTTAGCTGCGATTGAGGAATATGACAGAGTACAAGAGCGTTATATATTCTTAAGTGAACAGCGTGAAGACTTAGTTGCCGCGAAGGATACATTGCATAAAGCAATTGATGAAATGGATGAAGAAATGACAGAACGCTTTAATGAGACGTTTAAGCAAATTCGCAAACAATTTACGATTTCATTTAAAGAGTTATTTGGAGGTGGCACGGCTGATTTAGTGCTACTTGATCCAGAAAATTTATTAGATACAGGAATTGAAATTATTGCGCAGCCACCAGGAAAGAAATTGCAAAGCTTAAGCCTACTTTCAGGTGGAGAGCGTGCATTAACAGCGATTGCACTTCTATTTGCAATTTTAAATACACGTCCAGTACCATTCTGTATTTTGGATGAAGTAGAGGCAGCATTAGACGAGTCGAACGTTGCACGTTATAGTGATTATTTGCGTAAATTTAGTGAAGAGACACAATTCATCGTTATTACACACCGAAAAGGGACGATGGAGGGTGCCGATGTTCTTTATGGTATTACGATGCAAGAGTCTGGTGTATCGAAGCTAGTATCAGTAAAACTAGAAGAGCAATCTGAATTAGTAGGTCAAGGGAGTGGCAGATAATGAGCTTTTTTAAGCGACTGAAAGAAAAGTTAGTTGGCGGCAATGAAGAAAAAGAACAATTGGAGCAACAAACACAAGGTGAAAAGCAGGAAATCGAAGATAAGTTTCAGCTTGATGTGCCAGAAGAAGTTACTGCACCTGCGGAAGAAAAGCAAGAAGTAATTGAAGTAGAAAATGTACAACCTGAACCTGAAGTTGTTTCGGCTGCAATTGAAGAAGATAAACATGAGGCGGATGGGGTTGACGAGGGTTCACAAAGTGAAATTTCAGAAGTTGTTGCTGAACAACAAAAAAAACAATCTGCTTGGTCGATTACACAAAAATTTAAAGCAGGCTTAGAAAAAACACGTAACTCATTTACGTCTAAAGTAAATGATTTAGTAGCGCGCTATCGTAAAGTGGATGAAGACTTCTTTGAAGAGCTTGAAGATGTACTTTTACAAGCGGATGTTGGCTTTGAAACTGTGATGGAATTAATGGATAAATTACGCTTTGAAGTTCAGCGTCAAAATATTAAAGATACAAGTGGTATTCAAGCAATAATTTCCGAAAAGCTTGTAGAAATTTATGAATCTGGTGAGGAAAATTTAACTGAATTAAATATCCAACAACAGGGCGATCTAACCGTTATTTTATTCGTTGGGGTTAATGGTGTAGGGAAAACGACAACAATTGGTAAATTAGCACATCGTTTAAAATCCGAGGGTAAAACCGTGATGCTTGCAGCGGGAGATACGTTCCGTGCAGGTGCAATTGATCAGTTACAAGTTTGGGGAGAACGTGTAGGTGTTGAAGTAATTGCGCAATCTGAAGGTTCAGACCCTGCTGCTGTTATGTACGATGCCATTCGCGCGGCCAAAAACCGCAATGCAGACGTATTAATTTGCGATACAGCGGGTCGTTTACAAAATAAAGTAAACTTAATGAATGAGTTAGAAAAAGTACACCGTGTTATTTCACGTGAAGTTCCAAATGCACCGCATGAAGTATTATTAGCATTAGATGCGACGACAGGTCAAAATGCACTTGTTCAAGCACAAATGTTCAAAGAGGTAACAAATGTAACGGGTATTGTGTTAACGAAGCTTGATGGTACTGCAAAAGGTGGTATCGTACTTGCTATTCGCAACAAGCTTCACATCCCAGTGAAATTTGTTGGCCTTGGTGAGAAAATGGATGACCTACAACCATTTGATGCAGAGCGATATGTATATGGTCTATTTGCAGAAGGTTTAGAAAAAGAATTAAAAGAAATAGAAGATTAATTTCTTCGCCATAATAAGAACTGCGCAAAAGTTTCGAACTTTACGCAGTTCTTTTTCCTTTTGAAAAAATTTGTTCCAAACAATCGAAGGACAAGGAGATTACCTTGACAGTAGCTTCGTTCAAGCTTATGATAAGGTAGACAAAATATGATTGGAGAGATAAAAATGCTACTTGAAAAAACAACACGCATGAACTTTCTCTTCGACTTTTATCAAGCATTATTAACGGAAAAACAGCGTAGCTATATGGAGCTTTATTATTTAGATGACAATTCACTTGGTGAAATTGCAGAAAGCTACAATATTTCACGCCAAGCTGTTTATGATAATATTCGTCGTACTGAGGCGATGCTTGAAGAATATGAAGAAAAATTAAATCTTTTTGAAAAATTTCAACAGCGTCAGCAAGTGTTAAAGCAACTGACAGATGCGATACAGAATGAAGCCTCTACAATGGAGGATAAATTAGCATTAGTTGAACAATTGAAGGAATCGGATTAGGAGGCGAACAAAGTTGGCTTTTGAAGGTTTAGCGGAGCGACTCCAAGGAACGATCCAAAAGATTAAAGGTAAAGGGAAAGTTACGGAACAAGACGTAAAAGAAATGATGCGTGAAGTCCGATTTGCCTTAATCGAAGCGGACGTAAACTTAAAGGTAGTTAAAGAATTCGTAAAAAAGGTTAGTGAGCGTGCAGTCGGTGTAGACGTCATGAAATCATTAACGCCTGGTCAACAAGTTATTAAAATTGTACAGGAAGAGCTAACAGCATTAATGGGTGGCGAACAAAGCCCAATTAAATTTAGCAACCGTCCACCGACAGTCATTATGATGGTCGGCTTGCAAGGTGCAGGTAAAACGACGACAACAGGAAAGTTAGCCAATGTTTTACGCAAAAAATATAATAAAAAACCGTTACTAGTAGCCGCAGATATTTACCGTCCGGCAGCAGTACAGCAATTACAAACATTAGGGAAACAATTATCATTACCAGTATTCTCACTAGGTACGGATATATCTCCTGTAGAAATTGCACGTCAAGCAATCGAACATGCAAAAGAGGAGCACCATGATGTGGTGTTAATCGATACGGCTGGTCGTCTACATATCGACGAGGAGTTAATGCAAGAATTAAAAGATATTCGTGCATTAAAAGAGCCAGATGAAGTGTTCTTAGTTGTTGATGCAATGACAGGTCAAGATGCAGTAAATGTTGCTCAAAGCTTTAATGAAGCAGTCGGCATTACAGGCGTTGTTCTGACGAAATTAGATGGTGATACACGTGGTGGTGCGGCCCTTTCAATCCGTGCCGTGACAGAAAAGCCTATTAAGTTTGTCGGTATGGGTGAAAAGATGGATGCATTAGAGCCATTCCACCCAGAGCGTATGGCGTCACGTATTTTAGGTATGGGTGATGTATTATCTTTGATCGAAAAAGCGCAAGCAAATGTCGATATGGAAAAGGCAAAAGAGCTTGAAGAAAAGTTCATGACCCAATCATTTACATTTGATGACTTTATTGAACAGCTCCAGGCTGTCAAAAAGATGGGCCCATTAGATGAATTGTTAAAAATGCTACCAGGTGCTAGCAAAATGAAGGGCTTAGACAATGTTAAAGTCGATGAAAAACAGATGGGGCGCATTGAAGCTATTATTTATTCAATGACACCAACTGAAAAGACGAACCCAGAAGTTATCTCTGCAAGTCGTAAAAAACGTATTGCAAACGGATCTGGAACGACGATTCAAGAAGTCAATCGCTTATTAAAGCAGTTTGAAGAAATGAAAAAAATGATGAAGCAAATGACAGGTATGACACAAGGTAAAGGCAAGAAAAAAATGAGAATGCCAGGCTTTGACTCATTATTTAAATAAAAAAATTAGGTGTTAAGAAAAAACACTTTACAAACCACCAAGACATTGCTAATATAATATCTTGTGTGAAACTTATTCGGAGGTGCTATTAAAATGGCAGTTAAAATTCGCTTAAAACGTATGGGAGCTAAAAAATCTCCTTTCTATCGTATCGTAGTTGCAGACGCTCGTTCACCACGTGATGGTCGTCAAATCGAAACAGTTGGTACTTATAACCCACTAACTACACCAGCTACAGTTCAAATCGATGAAGAGAAAGCTCTTAAATGGTTAACTGATGGTGCAAAACCATCTGATACTGTACGTAACCTGTTCTCAGAACAAGGTATCATGGAAAAATTCCATAACGCTAAATATAGCAAATAATTCAGTAAATAATTCGGAGGTGGCTTTATGCAGCAGCTGATTGAAGCAATTGTTAAACCATTAGTCGATTATCCGGAGGACGTTCGTATTGAGACGGACGAATCTTCTAATCGAGTTGTTTATAAGCTTTTTGTTCATCCAGAGGATCGAGGGAAAGTCATAGGCAAACAAGGACGAGTTGCGAAAGCAATTCGTACGATTGTGTACTCAGCAGCTGGCGGTCACCAGAAGAAAAAGACTTACGTCGATATATTGGATTAGAAAAAAAGAGGGGGCCACTAAGCTTTCCCTCTTTTTTTCATATAAAATAACGAGGTGGTAAACAACATGGAATGGTTTAATGTTGGACGTATTGTCAATACGCATGGGATTCGTGGAGAGTTACGAATTTTATCGACAACTGATTTTGAAGAAGAACGCTTTGCAGTAGGTTCAAAATTAGCTGCATTTAAAAAAGATGATAAAAAGCCTACATGGGTAACAATTGCTTCTTCTCGCCGACATAAAAATTTTGTTTTAGTCACGTTTGAAGGTATGGAAAACATCAATTTAGTAGAGCCTTTCAAAGAAGGGATGCTAAAGGTAACGATGGACCAACTAGCTGATGATGAACTAGAAGAAAACGAATATTATTATTTCGAAATTAAAGATTGCGAAGTGTACTCAGAAGAAGGCGAACTCATTGGGGTTATAACAGATATTTTAGAAACAGGTGCAAATGATGTATGGGAAGTAAAGGCTACAGGTGGCAAAAAGCATTACATTCCTTACATTGAGGACATCGTAAAAGAAATTAATGTTGAAGAAAAGAAAATCATTATTCACGTAATGGATGGCTTACTATAATGAAAATCCATGTATTAAGTTTATTTCCAGACATGTTTACAGGAGTATTCGGCTCCTCTATTTTAAAGAAAGCACAAGAAAAACAAGCAGTCGAGCTTACTGTTACAGATATTCGTGAATTTAGTGAAAATAAGCATAAACAAGTAGATGATTACCCATATGGCGGTGGTGCAGGAATGGTATTAAAGCCTGAGCCAATGTTTAACGCTGTAGAGGCCATCACAGAAGGTCGTAAGCCTCGCGTTATTCTCATGTGCCCACAAGGTGAACGCTTCACGCAAAAGAAGGCTGAGGAGCTTGCAGAGGAGCAAGATTTAGTGTTCCTATGTGGTCATTATGAAGGATATGATGAACGTATTCGTCAACATTTGGTGACCGATGAAATTTCCATTGGAGATTTTGTGTTAACGGGTGGCGAGCTTCCTGCAATGACAGTAATTGATGCAGTTGTTCGTTTATTACCGGGTGTACTTGGGCAACAGGATTCACATATACAAGATTCTTTTTCGACAGGCTTATTAGAGCACCCTCATTATACACGTCCAGCTGATTTTAGAGGTCTAAAGGTACCAGATGTTTTGTTATCAGGCAATCATGCTAAGATTGAAGAATGGCGTGAGGAGCAATCATTTAAGCGTACATTAGAGCGTCGCCCAGACCTTTTAGAAGCGCTAGAATTGACTCCAAAGCAATTAAAAATCATCGAAAAAATTAAAGCTGAAATGTAAAGCAAAACTACTTGCAAGCTTAAAAATAATATGATAAGATTCAATTTGTGCTTCTATGTAAAGCACTGAATTACGGTGTTCCGCTGTGGCTAATATTTAGCGTGCAAGAGCATCTGTCTAAGGAGAGAATATAATGTCAAACATTATTACAGAAATCACAAAAGAACAACTACGTTCTGATCTACCTTCATTCCGTCCTGGTGACACTGTTAAGGTACACGTTAAAGTTGTTGAGGGTACTCGTGAGCGTATCCAATTATTCGAAGGTGTAGTTATCAAACGTCGTGGCGGCGGAGTTAGCGAAACTTTCACAGTACGTAAAATTTCTTACGGCGTTGGTGTAGAACGTACTTTCCCAGTACACACTCCAAAAATCGCTAAATTAGAAGTTATTCGTAAAGGTAAAGTACGTCGTGCTAAACTTTACTACTTACGTAACCTACGTGGTAAAGCAGCTCGTATTAAAGAAATTCGATAAGATCTTTTTAGAAGGGGGCTTGTACGTACAAGTCCCTTTCTTTATCGGAGAAAAAATTATAACGCGATCTCATACTAGATCGCGTTATGTTTATAAATGTATAAGATAATAATAAATGTAGATTATATTTTTGCTTGAAGTACATATTTCGTATACAATATAGTGTGATAGGCAAGGGGGATAACTACGTGGAAAAAACTGAAAAAGAAAAAAATGAGCTTTGGGAATGGACAAAAGCGCTACTCATTGCGTTTGCGATTGCAGCATTTATTCGTTACTTTTTATTTACACCGATTGTAGTTGATGGGGATTCGATGATGCCTACCCTTGAAAATGGAGATCGTATGATTGTTAATAAATTCAGTTATAAAATTGGTGAACCAGAGCGTTTTGATATTGTTGTATTCCATGCACCAGAACAAAAAGATTATATTAAGCGTGTCATCGGGGTACCTGGTGACTATGTAGAATATAAGGACGATCAGCTATATATTAATGGTGATCCAATTGAGGAGCCATACTTAGATGCATACAAAGCACAAATTAGTGAAGGAAATCTTACGGGCGATTTTTCGTTAAAGGATATTGATCCATCACTTGATGTTATACCAGAAGGCTATGTATTTGTAATGGGGGATAACCGCCGTTTTAGTAAAGATAGTCGTCATATTGGGATTGTCCCAGTAGAAGAAATAGTAGGAAATACTAGTATTATTTTTTGGCCTTTAAATGAAATTGAAATCGTGAAATAAATAAAGTGAAACGTCAATCTGTGGGGTATTCCTGTGGATTGTTAGCTTTCCTACTGCCCGTAATACGGGATAAACGATGAATGAGGAGGTTATCATAATCTCCTCATTTTTTCTGGTTATTAAACAAATTGATAGGAGGGTTTTTTATATGACAATCCAATGGTTCCCTGGACATATGGCCAAAGCGCGTCGCCAAGTATCAGAAAGCTTAAAATTAGTTGATATAGTATTTGAATTGGTAGACGCTCGCCTACCTATGTCTTCAAGAAATCCAATGATTGATGAAGTAATCCATCAAAAACCGAGATTACTTATATTAAATAAACAAGATATGGCTGATGAGCAGGAAACACGTCGCTGGATTCAATATTTTGATGAGCGTGGCTTCAAAGCGGTTGCTATAAATTCATTAGAAGGTAAAGGACTACAGGCTGTTACGAAAGCTGCACAAGAAATTTTAGCTGATAAATGGGCGCGTATGAAGGCAAAGGGTATGAAGCCTCGCGCCATTCGTGCAATGATTGTTGGAATTCCAAACGTAGGTAAATCGACATTAATTAATCGATTAGCCAAAAAGAATTTAGCGAAAACAGGAAATACACCCGGTGTTACAAAGGCGCAGCAATGGATTAAAGTAGGAAAAGAAATTGAGCTACTTGATACACCAGGAATTTTATGGCCAAAGTTTGAAGATCAACTGGTAGGTTATAAATTAGCATTAACAGGAGCGATTAAAGATACGATTACAAATATGGAGGATTTAGCCGTTTATGGGTTGCGTTTTTTAGCACTCCATTACCCACAACGTATGGAAGAACGCTATAAGCTTACCGCTGTTTCCGAAGATTTAGTGGAAACCTTTGATCATATCGGAAAGCTACGTCGTGTATTCGGTCATGGTGGAGAAATCGATTACGATCAAGTAGCGCTTTTAATCGTACGTGATATTCGTGATCAAAATTTAGGGAAGCTAACCTTTGATTTTGTGGACGAGCAAATTGAAAAAGAACAGCTAGCTGAAGCAATCGAAAAAGAAAACGAAGAACGACGTCAGAAAAATGCTGAAATGCGTCGTCAACGTAAACAAGAACAATAATAGTCAAAACCTTTTTCACGTTCGTGGAGAAGGTTTTTCTTTTATAATATAAAAATAAACCGATATAACAAGTAATGAATGACATGGAGAGAACTATGAAGACAATTAAAGAAATTACAGTAGCTTTAAAAGAGGCACAGCAAGTAGAGCCTTGGATGGTAGAAATTGAACAGGATGAACGAAACGGTGTTATAAAAGCATGGACACAGTTTCAAAAACGCCTTGATAAAATCGAACAACAGCGAGTGAAACATCTTGAAAAACTTGATTTTGATGCATCTTATTTGCCACGTCCTGATGCGTTTATTGCTGGTACAGATGAGGCCGGCCGCGGTCCATTAGCAGGGCCAGTTGTTACGGCGGCGGTCATTTTGCCAAATTATTGTGAAGCCTTATTAGGGGTAAATGATTCGAAGCAATTATCAAAAGAAAAGCGCAACGAATATGCAGATCTTATAAAAGAACATGCATTGTATTATTCGATTCATTTCCAAAGTGCCGATGAAATTGATCGACTTAATATATATGAGGCTACTCGACAATCCATGTTAAAAAGTATTGAAGGGTTAGAAGTGACACCCGATTTTATTTTAGCGGATGCGATGACACTTCACACAAATATTCCGCAAGCATCGATTATTAAAGGAGATGCACAAAGTTTGGCCATTGCAGCCGCATCTATTTTGGCAAAAACGGCTCGAGACCATTATATGGAAGATCTTGATGGTAAGTACCCTGAATATGGATTTGCACAACATTCAGGGTACGGTACGAAACAGCACTTAGAAGCGCTTCAGCAATTTGGTCCAACCATTCACCACAGAAGAACATTTGAACCAATTAAGACTATGATTGAAAAAAGGGAGTGATGAAATGACTTCAACCTCATTTAATCCGATACTGGTAAATACGCAACAAACAACGACTAATAATCAAGTACTTGCGTTACGTCAAGATCAAGTGTTTCATGGCTCAATAAAGCAGCTTTATCCAAATCAAATGGCAGAAGTACAAGTTGGTGGGCAAAAGTTAATGGCGAAATTGGAAGTGCCATTAAAAGTAGGAGATACGCATTTTTTTCAAGTAACAGCTACAAATCCACAAACAGAATTAAAAGTTGTTACAGGTCCTATGTCTCAAACAATGACTAATACACAGCAAATGAATCAATTACTTGAGACGATGAATTTACCAAAGACTCCAGAAATGCAGCAAGTTTTATCACATTTTATGAAGGCGCAACTACCTATTTCTAAGGAGCAGTTATTAACTGCAGAAAGCTGGATGAAAAACTTACCAGAGGGTATACAAAAACAGGATGCTCTGCAAGCATTACAGCGTATGGTTGAACTTAAAATGCCTTTTACAAATACAGTGTTTCAAGCATTGACGCAAGGTGCGAAGACAGATGGTATGTCAGCAAATTTAATGAATTTAGCCCAGCTTCTTGCTACACAAACAGGTGGTAATGAAAGTCTGAAGAACACTATATTGCAACAACTGGACCAATTAGCAAAGCCACTTAATAATGAGACAGGCGGCGTTTTACTTGCAAAGGCGACGCAACTATTAACAAATCCATCTACTCCTTTGGCGACTAAATTACAGCAGTTAGCTTTATTAAAAGAAGCGGGAATTTTACCGCAAAATACGAATTTACAAAACTGGCAAACAGTGAATCAACAACGCGCACAAGCTCCATTAGGGAGTTCAGTTCAACCAAGTTCACTACCTATACAAGCAGGCCAAATGCTTCAGCAAGTCGTGCAAACGACTCCTGCGCAAAGCAATCAGATTATTGAACAAGTACGTGAATGGATTAACAATGATCGTTTATTACATACTTCACAAAAAGAGCAACTGAACCAATTACTGAATCGTTTTGTACAAATTCCACCTTCTAAACAAGCGATACACGTATTTACAAATCAACTACAAGAACAACTAATAAAAGCCTATAGTGAACAAGCATCGTCTCGATTATTTACACAAAATGAGCAAGGAATATCCGCCAAAGATCAACTACTCTCGCTAATTAAGCTAGATAGTAATGTTCAAATAAATGATCACTTGCTAAGAAATCTCGTGAAAGTAGCAACTGATAGCCCACAGCCCCAATTACAGAGCGCACTAACGCAAGCAGAAGCTCAAGTGCAATCATCAGCAGATAGCCGTGCAATGGAGCAAGCAATTAAAACAGTGTTAAAAGGGCTTGGCGTAAGCTATGAAGCTACATTAGCAAGTAAAGCGGGAGATGTGCAGGCAATCGCTCAACAATTAAAACCACAGCTTCTGGCGCTTATTCAAGATATGCAAACACCGACTCCTCTTCGTGATGCGGCAGAGATAGTTATGGGAAGACTTAACGGGATGCAACTTCTATCAAGTGAAAATGGCCATCAGCATCAGTTAATAATGCAAGTGCCATTAGAGTTTTTCGGTAAAAAGATGGATGCGACTCTTCAATGGAATGGTCGAATGAAAGATGATGGGAAAATTGATGCAAATTTTGCGCGCATTTTATTTTATTTGAATATGGAATCGTTGCAACAAACGGTCATTGATATGCAAGTTCAAAATCGAGTTGTCACGCTCAATGTATATAATGATTTACCGAATTTAGAGTTATTGGCTAGTTCTTTAAAAGCTTCATTAAAAAATGGCCTAGCTGATAAGGAATATATTTTATCCGGTGTTTTCATTAAGCCTTTTGGTGAACAAGGAGGAAAAACTGTCACAAAAGATTCAAAGCCGGATGAACAGCAAGGCGGTGTGGATATCCGAGTATGAGCGAGAAAAAATACGTACGGAAAGAGGCAATTGCACTATCCTATGATTCGGCAAAAAGTAATGGTCCGACAATTGTGGCGAAAGGGAAGGGGAAAATTGCCGAAAATATTTTAGAGCAAGCATCTCTTCACGAAGTACCAGTTTACGAGGATCCCAATCTTATTGAGTTATTGGGGCAACTAGATTTAAACACCTCTATACCTGAAGAATTATATCAAGCGGTCGCAGAAGTATTTGCATTTATTTATCATTTAGATGAAAAGCATAAAGTATCATTAGACGAGAAGAACAGTAAACTTTTAAAGTAGTTTACTGTTTTTCTTATTGTTTAATTAGAGACAATAACTAGGTAGAAATCGTATAAGGATGCAGAGAAATACAAGCTTTATGAAGACAACGTTTTGTAACATTATTGCATGGTAAATAGGTATGTGAAATACATCACATAAATGAATTGACGGAAGGAGAATTTTTCGACATAAAATAAAGTAAAACTTGCATGTGTGACAAATATAGACATTATCAGAATTATTGTTTAAAATAGATTATGTTAGTAGAATAATTTCCAAATGTCCGATGGGAGGATGTATCATGAATATCCATGAGTATCAAGGGAAAGAAATATTAAGAAAATATGGTGTAGCTGTTCCAAAGGGGAGTGTAGCATTTTCACCAGATGAAGCAGTAAAGGTAGCAAAGGAATTAGGTACGAATGTTACAGTAGTTAAAGCACAAATTCATGCAGGTGGTCGCGGTAAAGCTGGCGGCGTTAAAATTGCGAAAAATCTAGATGAAGTACGTTCTTATGCAAAAGAATTATTAGGTAAAATTTTAGTAACTCATCAAACAGGTCCTGAAGGGAAAGAAGTTAAACGACTTTATATAGAAGAAGGTTCTGATATAAAAAAAGAGTATTACTTAAGTTTAGTACTTGACCGTGCGACTTCACGTGTAACGATGATGGGATCTGAAGAAGGCGGCATGGATATTGAAGAAGTTGCTGAATCAAATCCTGAAAAAATCTTCAAAGAAGTAATCGACCCTGTGACAGGCTTAATGCCTTTCCAAGCACGTCGCATGGCATTCAATATGAATATTCCTTCAAATTTAGTAAACAAAGCAGTTGCTTTAATGCTAGGAATATATAAAGCATTTATCGATAAAGATGCATCAACAGTAGAAATTAATCCACTTGTTGTAACAGGCGATGACAAAGTAGTGGCATTAGATGCGAAATTTAACTTTGATTCTAATGCATTATATCGTCAAAAAGATATTGTAGAATTACGTGATTTTGATGAAGAGGATCCAAAAGAAATCGAAGCATCTAAATATGATTTAAGTTATATTTCTTTAGATGGAAATATTGGCTGTATGGTTAATGGTGCTGGTCTTGCTATGGCAACAATGGATACGATTAGTTATTATGGCGGAACACCTGCTAACTTCCTAGATGTAGGGGGCGGTGCAACGGCAGAAAAAGTAACAGAAGCATTTAAAATTATTTTATCCGACAAAAATGTAAAAGGAATTTTTGTTAATATTTTCGGTGGTATTATGAAGTGTGACATCATTGCTAAAGGGGTTATTACTGCGGCAAAAGAGGTTGGCTTAGCTGTACCATTAGTTGTTCGTTTAGAAGGAACAAACGTAGAATTAGGTAAAAAATTATTAAATGAATCAGGTTTAAACATCGTAGCAGCCGATTCAATGGCGGATGGCGCACAAAAAATCGTGAAATTAGTTGAAGCTGAAGGCGGGGTTATGGCATGAGCGTGTTCATTAACAAAGATACAAAAGTAATTGTACAAGGTATTACTGGGGAAACAGCCCTATTCCATACAAAGCAAATGCTAGAATATGGGACAAAAATTGTTGCTGGTGTAACACCAGGTAAAGGTGGCCTTGAAATCGAAGGTGTACCAGTATTCAATACAGTAGCTGAAGCAGTTGATGCAACGGGAGCTAATGTGTCTGTCATTTATGTTCCAGCGCCATTTGCAGCTGACGCTATTATTGAAGCAGTTGATGCAGAGCTTGATATGGCAATCTGTATAACAGAGCATATCCCTGTACTAGATATGGTAAAAGTAAAGCGTTATATGGAAGGCAAAAAGACACGATTAGTAGGACCAAACTGTCCAGGTGTTATTACAGCTGATGAATGTAAGATTGGTATTATGCCAGGATATATTCATACGAAAGGTCACGTAGGTGTCGTATCTCGTTCAGGAACATTGACGTATGAAGCAGTACATCAATTATCACAATCAGGTATCGGTCAAACGACAGCGGTGGGTATTGGTGGTGACCCAGTAAACGGTACAAACTTTATCGACTGTTTAAAAGCATTCAATGAAGATCCAGAAACATATGCAGTTGTAATGATTGGTGAAATTGGTGGTACAGCGGAAGAAGAAGCCGCAGAGTGGATCCAAGCAAATATGACTAAGCCAGTTGTTGGGTTTATCGGTGGGCAAACAGCACCTCCAGGGAAGCGTATGGGACATGCAGGCGCAATTATTTCAGGTGGTAAAGGTACAGCTGCTGAAAAAATTAAAGCAATGAATGCTGCAGGAATTGAAGTAGCTCCAACACCTTCAGTAATTGGTGAAACACTAATTAAAGTAATTAAAGAAAAAGGGCTATACGAAGCTTGTAAAACGCATTAAAATGAAGGATGTAGCGACGCCATGCGCTACATCTTTTTTTCACTCACTTTATTTCAATTCAAAAATACATTAAAAAGCGGTCATTATTATTTCTTCTATTTAAATAAAGGAGTGTTTTAATGACAAATTCTTTTTATCAAAAATTACTTATATTCCATTATATTTTCCCCCAATCGTGGCATAAAATCCAACAAATACTTATACAAATTGGCGATTTTGATGAACTGTTAAATTATTCAAATGAGACGGTAGCAAAGTCCCTTAACATAAATATTGAAAGGGCAACACTAATAAAAACGCATTATAAACAAATGCGACATACTTCTATGGAATCGTACTATCGTCAATATTGTATCAAAGCAATCCCATATGGGAGTGAAATGTACCCGAGCGCATTAATGACGTTATATGATCCTCCAGCGGTGCTTTATGTTAAGGGAGATAGTAGCTTATTAATGGCGAATAATAAAATGGCTGTTATAGGTTCCCGAGCTGCAACTGTTTATAGTGAACAAGTATTGAAGTTTTTACTACCACCATTAATAAATGAACAATTTGTCATAGTTAGCGGTTTAGCAAAAGGTGCAGATCGAATTGCCCATGAGTCAACAATTCAATTAGGAGGAAAAACAATTGGTGTACTAGGACACGGTTTTTTTCACATTTATCCGAAAGAAAATGAAGTGCTCGCTAAAAAGATGGCACAAGATCATTTGCTTTTAACAGAATACCCTCCTTATGTTGGTATTCAAAAATGGCATTTTCCTGCGCGTAATCGTATTATTAGTGGCCTAAGTCAAGGATTACTTGTAACGGAAGCAGCGTTGAAAAGTGGTACGCTCATCACAACAGAACTAGCTCTTGAGCAAGGGAAAGATGTATTTGTCGTACCAGGAAATATTTTTTCTAAGCAATCGTTCGGGACAAATAAATTAATAAAAGAAGGAGCAATTTTAGTATGGAATGGACATCAAATTCTTGAGGAAATGCAAATGTTTTCAAGTTTTCGTTGAAAAAAAGTTGCAATATCCGCCAATCTGTTATACATTTTGCAACAGGAAAAGCTTTGAAAAAACATTGACAAATTCTAAATAAAAGAATTTGATAAAATAACAATACCTCTCTAAGGAGGAAAACAGATGGCAGATTATTTAGTAATAGTAGAATCACCTGCAAAGGCGAAAACAATTGAGCGCTATTTAGGAAAAAAATACAAAGTAAAGGCATCAATTGGACATGTACGTGATTTACCGCGTAGTCAAACGGGCATCGATACCGAAAATAATTATGAACCAAAGTATATTACGATTCGCGGGAAAGGTCCCGTTTTACAAGAATTAAAAACAGCAGCGAAAAAGGCAAAAAAAATATATCTTGCATCCGACCCCGACCGTGAAGGGGAAGCGATTGCTTGGCACTTGGCTACAGCATTAAATATCGATATTCATTCGGATTGTCGTGTCGTATTCAATGAAATTACAAAAGAGGCAATTTTAGAGAGCTTTAAGCATCCACGCCCAATCGATATGGATTTAGTAGATGCGCAACAAGCACGACGAATTTTAGACCGTTTAGTGGGCTATAATATTAGTCCGATTTTATGGAAAAAAGTAAAAAAAGGATTGTCAGCTGGTCGTGTTCAATCTGTTTCACTTCGTTTAATTATTGATCGTGAAAACGAGATTAAAAACTTCGAGCCCGAAGAATACTGGTCAATTGATGCATCTTTTGAAAAAGGGAAAAAACAATTTGATGCATTTTACTATGGGAATGGTAAAGAAAAAGTAAAATTAACGAATGAAGACCAAGTAAAGGTTATTTTAAATAATGTTAAGGGAACTGATTTCAATGTAGTAAATGTTGTGAAAAAAGAACGTAAGCGAAATGCAGCACCAGCTTTTACAACGTCATCACTACAACAAGAAGCAGCTCGTAAGTTAAATTTCCGCGCGAAAAAGACGATGATGCTTGCTCAACAGCTTTACGAGGGGATTGAGTTAAGCAAAAAAGAAGGTGCAGTCGGGTTAATTACGTATATGCGTACCGATTCAACACGTATTTCAGAAACAGCAAAAACGGAAGCAATTTCATATATTGAGAGCAAGTATGGGAAAGAATTTGTTGCTCAAGAAATTAAACAGGTTAAAGCGAAGGGGAATTCACAAGATGCCCACGAAGCAATTCGTCCAACAAGTGCAATGCGCACACCTGATGAATTAAAAGCTGTATTAAGTCGTGACCAATTACGTCTATACCGTTTAATTTGGGAGCGCTTTATCGCAAGTCAAATGGCACATGCTGTATTAGATACGGTAACGGTAGACTTACAAAATAATGATGTATTATTCCGCGCGAACGGTTCACAAGTGAAATTTGCTGGATTTATGAAACTTTATATCGAAGGAACAGATGATCAAACAGAAGAAACGAATAAACTGTTGCCGGAAATGGAAGTTGGCGATAAAGTAAAATCTCTTGAAATTGAACCAAAGCAACATTTTACACAGCCACCACCTCGCTATTCGGAAGCACGTTTAGTGAAAACGTTAGAAGAGCTAGGTATAGGGCGTCCATCAACATACGCACCAACACTTGATACGATTCAAAAGCGCGGCTACGTTCAGCTTGATGCAAAACGTTTCGTTCCAACTGAGCTAGGTGAAATTGTTCATCAAGCGACGTTCGAGTTTTTCCCAGAAATTATTAACATTGAGTTTACAGCGCAAATGGAGCAAAACTTAGATGCTATTGAAGAAGGAATAACTCGTTGGGTAAAAGTAATTGATGATTTTTATAAAGACTTTGAGCCACGTGTAAAACATGCGGATGAAGTAATGGAAAAAATTGAAATTAAGGATGAGCCTGCGGGAGAAGACTGTGAAAAATGCGGTGCACCAATGGTATTTAAATTAGGGCGCTATGGAAAGTTTATGGCTTGTTCGAACTTCCCAGATTGCCGTAATACGAAGGCAATTATGAAATTAATTGATGTCAAATGTCCAACTTGTAAAGAAGGGGAAATCGTAGAGCGCAAGTCAAAAACAAAGCGTGTTTTCTACGGCTGTAACCGCTATCCAGAATGCGACTTCGTATCATGGGATAAGCCGATTAGTAGACCTTGTCCGAAATGTAGTGCATTATTAGTAGAGAAGAAATTGAAAAAAGGTGTTCAAATTCAGTGTACAAACAGTGATTGTGACTACGAAGAAACACCATCACAATAAGATAATGAGGTAACAACAATGACACAACAAATAGTAAACGTAATTGGTGCAGGACTTGCAGGTTCTGAAGCGGCGTGGCAAATTGCAAAGCGCGGTATTAAGGTACGCCTTTATGAAATGCGACCAGTAAAGCAAACACCCGCACACCATACAGATAAATTTGCTGAGCTCGTATGCTCTAACTCATTACGTGCTAATGGTTTAACAAATGCAGTAGGCGTAATTAAAGAAGAAATGCGTATGCTTGATTCAGTTATCATGGCTGCAGCGGATAATTGCTCAGTACCAGCTGGTGGAGCTTTAGCGGTAGATCGTCATGAATTTGCTGGATATGTAACAGAGAAAGTGAAAAACCATTCTTTAATCGAAGTGATTAATGAAGAGGTTACGGAAATTCCTGAAGGGATTACTGTAATTGCAACAGGTCCATTAACTTCTGAAAGCTTAGCAAAGAAAATTCAAGGCTTAACAGGTGAAGAATACTTATACTTCTATGATGCAGCAGCACCAATTATCGAAAAAGATTCGATTGATATGGAGAAAGTATATTTGAAATCTCGCTATGATAAAGGGGAAGCAGCATACTTAAACTGCCCAATGTCAAAAGAAGAATTTGATGCATTCCGTGAAGCACTAATTACAGCAGAATGTGCCCCTTTAAAAGAGTTCGAAAAAGAGAAGTATTTCGAAGGCTGTATGCCAATTGAAGTAATGGCGGCTCGTGGTGAAAAAACAATGACTTTCGGTCCTATGAAGCCTGTTGGTTTAGAAGATCCTAAAACAGGTAAACGTCCATACGCAGTAGTACAATTACGTCAAGATGATGCAGCAGGAACTTTATATAATCTGGTAGGATTCCAAACGCATTTAAAATGGCCAGAACAAAAGCGCGTATTTTCAATGATTCCAGGTTTAGAGAACTTAGACATCGTACGTTATGGGGTTATGCACCGTAATACATTTATAAATTCACCAAAAGTGTTGAATAAAACATACCAATTACGTTCAAACCCAAATTTATTCTTTGCTGGTCAAATGACGGGTGTTGAAGGTTATGTAGAATCAGCGGGTAGTGGCTTAATCGCAGGTATTAATGCAGCCCGATTAGCATTAGGGGAGCCAATGTTACACTTCCCAGCAGAAACAGCTTTAGGCTCAATGGCGCGTTACATTACAGAAGCAGATTCGAAAAACTTCCAACCAATGAATGTAAACTTTGGTATTTTCCCGGAGTTAGGCGAACGAATTAAATCGAAGCCAGAACGTGCAGAACGTCATGCAAATCGAGCATTGGAAACTATTCAGAATTTTATTAATACACAGACGATTTAATTGCGAAAAGCCCTTAAAGACTGCTATACTTTAAGGGCTTTTAATTGTTTTTGTATCCATAATTTTGAATTATTACTATGAAATATTAAAAAAGTAGGATGATTTATTTGGCTGAATAAAAAAGTAGAAGAAATATTAATAATTAAAGCGTTTTTTGCTTGAAATATATTCATTATAAGTATAGTGTCAATATGTATGTTTTTTTAATGTGATTATTAGTTATCACACATTTCAAACTCACTTATGTATTTATTCATCGGAGGTATGTTGGATGGATCTTCAATCAAAAGAAGCATTAGATCAATTTATTCGCTATGTTCAATTGGAAAAGAATTTTTCATTACATACTGTACGTGAATATCAAACGGATCTGATGGATTTTTATAAGTTTTTAGAAACAGAAAATGTACAGAATATTACAGAAGTTGATTATATTCATGCACGATTATACGTAACCAAACTTTATGATGAACAAAAAGCTAGAACTTCAATTTCGAGGAAAATTTCATCTATCCGTTCTTTTTTTCGATTTCTAAATAGGGAACAGAATATTGATGATGCTCCGTTTCGTTCACTTTATCACCCTAAAAAGGAAGAACGATTACCGAGCTTTTTTTATGAAGAAGAGCTCAATCAGCTTTTTGAAAAAAATAAAGGCAACAAACCGATGCAAGTACGTAATATAGCATTATTAGAATTACTTTATGCTACTGGAATTCGAGTAAGTGAATGTGTAGCTGTTGAACTTGAAGATATTGACTTTCATTACGGCATTATCCGAGTAATGGGTAAGGGACGTAAAGAAAGAATTATTCCTTTTGGTCAATATGCACACGAAGCACTCATTCATTATATTGAACAGGTTCGTCCTCAGTTAATGAAAAATAGTAATCACCAAAAAGTGTTCGTAAATATGCGTGGAGGCGAACTTACTGCTCGAGGCGTACGTTATATATTAAGTGAGATGATTGAAAATGCAAGTATGCATACGAAAATTTATCCACATATGTTACGACACACATTTGCTACTCATTTATTAAATAATGGGGCAGATATGAGAACAGTTCAGGAATTACTTGGACATGCGAATTTATCTTCTACTCAAATTTATACTCATGTAACGAAAGAGGCTTTAAGGAAGACATATATGAATAGTCATCCGAGAGCTTAACTTAAGGAGGAAATACGAATGGGTCAAATTCATGCAACGACGATATTTGCGATTCATCATAAAGGTGAATGTGCGATGGCTGGTGACGGTCAAGTAACTCTTGGAAATGCAGTAGTAATGAAGCATACAGCGAAAAAGGTCAGACGTCTGTTTAATGGTAACGTTTTAGCGGGTTTTGCTGGTTCAGTTGCAGATGCATTTACACTATTTGAAATGTTTGAAGCGAAATTAAATGAATATAATGGGAACTTACAAAGAGCAGCTGTTGAAGTGGCAAAACAATGGCGTGGGGATAAGATGTTGCGTCAATTAGAGGCAATGCTACTTGTTATGGACAAAACGACGTTACTGCTCGTATCAGGTACAGGGGAAGTTATTGAACCAGATGATGGAATTTTAGCAATTGGTTCAGGTGGTAATTATGCATTATCAGCTGGTCGAGCTTTAAAGAAACATGCTGGGGAACACTTATCGGCAAAAGAGATTGCAGAAGCAGCTCTTACTACAGCTGCGGATATCTGTGTGTTTACAAACCATAATATTATCTTGGAGGTATTATAATGACAACAAATAATTTAACGCCAAGACAAATTACGGAACACTTAAATCGTCATATTGTTGGTCAAGAAACAGCAAAGCGCGCAGTTGCTATTGCATTACGCAATCGTTACCGTCGTTCGTTGTTAAGTGAGGAATTAAAGAATGAAGTTATTCCGAAAAATATTTTAATGATTGGTCCAACAGGTGTCGGAAAAACAGAAATCGCACGTAGAATCGCTAAATTAGTAAATGCACCATTCATAAAAGTAGAAGCAACGAAGTTTACGGAAGTTGGTTATGTAGGTCGTGATGTAGAATCGATGGTACGTGATTTAGTAGAAACTTCCCGCCGTCTAGTAAAAGATGAAATGGTCGAATCAGTTCAAGAACAAGCACAAAAAAATGCGAATGAATTACTTGTAAAATTACTTGTACCATCTAAAGTGAAAGATAAGATGACGCAAAATCCTTTTGAAATGCTATTTAATCAAAAATCAAATTCTGGCGACGAAGCAACTCAACAAGAAGATACAGAAATTCGTTCGCGTCGTGCACAGATTGCGCAAGATTTAAAGGCAGGTAAACTTGAAGAGCAATGGGTAACTATTGAAGTTACTGAAGCGGCACCATCTTTATTTGATGCGATGCCTGGCATGAATATTGACATGGGTGCCGGTGGGATGCAAGATATGATTTCTAATCTTTTGCCAAAAAAAACGAAGAAGCGTAAAGTACAGGTGAAAGATGCACGTCGCTTATTAACGCAAGAAGAAGCAAATAAATTAATTGATGCTGATGCCCTTTCGAGTAAAGCAATTGAACGTGCTGAACAGTCTGGAATTATCTTTATCGATGAGATTGATAAAATTGCGAGTAAGGGCTCATCTTCTGCAGAAGTGTCAAGAGAAGGCGTTCAACGAGATATCTTGCCAATAGTAGAAGGATCTACTGTAACGACTAAATATGGCACAGTAAAAACAGATTATATGCTGTTTATCGCAGCTGGTGCTTTCCATATTTCGAAGCCAAGTGATTTAATCCCAGAACTTCAAGGCAGATTCCCTATTCGTGTCGAATTAGAAAAGCTAACAAAAGAAGATTTTGTACGAATTTTAAAAGAACCAGATCAATCATTAATTTTGCAGTATAAAGCATTGTTACAAACAGAAGGTGTAACAATTGAATTTACGGATGAAGCAATCGAAAGATTAGCTGAAATTGCTACAGAAGTAAATCAAGAATCCGATAATATTGGTGCGAGACGTTTGCATACCATTTTAGAACGCCTTTTAGAGGACCTATCTTATGAAGCGTCAGAAATTGCACCAGCTCACATCGAAATTACATCGAAATATGTCGATCAAAAATTGACGAATATAGTAAAAAACAAGGATTTATCACAATTTATCCTTTAAACTAAGTTGAAATAGTATCTTTAAATTGTAAAAACCTTTAGAATATTAAGTGAATTAATCAGTCCTGTAGGAGGAAATCGGAATGAATTTATTAGCAAAAACACGAAAAATTAACGCAATGCTTCAAGCATCTGCTGGAAAGCCAGTAAACTTTAAAGAGATGGCGAATACATTAGGTGATATTATTGAAAGTAATGTATTTATTGTAAGCCGCAAAGGAAAGTTACTAGGAATTTCAATTCACCAACAAATCGAAAATGATCGCGTGAAGAAAATGTTTGAAGAGCGTCAATTCCCAGAAGCATATACACAAAACTTATTCAATATTACAGAGACTTCTTCAAACTTAGATATTAATAATGAACATACTGCATTCCCAGTTGAAAACAAAGATTTATTTGCAACTGGTTTAACTACAATTGTTCCGATTATCGGTGGTGGGGAGCGTTTAGGTACATTAATGCTTGCGCGCATTAGCGATCAATTTGAAGATGATGACTTAATTTTAGCTGAGTATGGCGCAACTGTAGTAGGTATGGAAATTTTACGTGAAAAGTCTGAAGAAATTGAAGAGGAAGCACGTTCAAAAGCAGTTGTACAAATGGCGATTAACTCATTATCGTATTCAGAGCTTGAGGCAATTGAGCACATTTTTGAAGAATTAGATGGTAACGAAGGGTTATTAGTAGCTTCAAAAATTGCAGACCGTGTTGGTATTACACGCTCAGTGATCGTGAACGCATTACGTAAATTAGAATCAGCGGGTGTAATCGAGTCACGTTCATTAGGTATGAAGGGAACTTATATTAAAGTATTAAACGATAAGTTTTTAACAGCATTAGCAGAAATTAAAATGAAATAAGAAATGATTGAAATGCGGTAAGACGAATTTTCGTTTTACCGCATTTTTTTATATACACTTCTAGTTATTAGGATGAAAGAAACAAGTTCATTCTAATGATCAATATAACCTTAAAATAGTAATTTTACATATTAATGTATAATGTTAGAGTATAAAAACCTATATATAAATTAAGAGTAGAATCTTTTTAACTATAGCTTTACATAAAAATTTTAAACCGGAAAAAAGGAATTTATCATTTTTACTTATAATAATGAAAAATATTATAGTATTAGGCACATGTTACAAATTTATGAATAGTGAGTAAAAACTAACTAAATGAACAGGTTTTAAGCTATTATGATGTGTAGGATTTTCGAAAAATAGCGAAAAATAGCGGGAAATAGCGAAATAAAGGGACATAACGCAGGAATGTTATTGGTTCTTTTTTATTAAAAAAACATTCTATTTTTGGTAAGTAAAAAAGCTATTGGCTTATATTTTTGTTATTTTAAGTCATTAAAAATTGGAATTAGAAAATCCTGAAATATTTTATCGAAAAAATAGTTCCTAAAGCCTATCGAAAAGTGCCAAAAGACAATAGACACAAGGATTCATTATAATTACAATTATGGTATTAGGTTGTCGTATGAAGAAATTGACAAAAATAAATGAGGTGAACTAATTGAATCTTTTTGGTGGCACGATAAGTAGCTTAGAAAATGGACTTTCATATGCTACATTAAAAAATAAGACGATAACGCAAAATATCGCGAACGTGGATACACCTAATTACAAAACGAAAGAAGTAAGCTTTAAAGATGTCTTTAATGATGCTAAAAGGGCTACTATTTCGGCAACACGTACGGACGTAAGGCATTATGATTTTAGTATTGAGATTGGTAGCAATGGTGTATATTCAAATGATAATTTTCGCTCACGTCCAAACGGTAATGCTGTGAACATGGACGCAGAACAAGCGAAGTTAGCAGAAAATACAATTTACTATAATGCGTTAATTGAAAGAATAAGTGGGAAGTTTAATACATTAAATACAGTCATTAAAGGAGGGAAATAATAGTGTCGATCTTCCATAGTATGAATACAACGGCATCAGCATTGACTGCCCAACGATTACGAATGGATGTTATTTCATCTAATATTGCCAATGTAGATACAACTCGTGCGAAGCAAGTTGATGGACAATGGGAACCATATCGTAAAAAGTCGATTACTTTAAAAGAAGAGCAAGGTCAATTCTCTAGCTTTTTGAATATGGCGATGGGGAAAACCGTAAAGGCTGGAGTTGGGAATGGAGTAAGAGTTACTTCTATTAAAGAAGATACTGAAACGCCATTTAAACTAGTTTATGATCCTACACATCCAGATGCGAATGAGGATGGCTATGTGCAAACATCGAATGTGGACTTATTAAGAGAAATGGTCGATTTAATATCTGCTTCAAGATCATATGAAGCAAATATTACAGCCTTTAATGCAAATAAAAGCATGTTAACGAAGGCATTAGAAATTGGGAAAGGATGATAATTAATGGCGATTAATCCAGTATCATTTATGTCTCCTACGCAATCTGTGAATGAGTTAAATACATTAAGTAATCGAGTTACATCAGCGGATGCCCAGCAACAATTTGCAGATGCTTTAAAAAATGCGATTGCTAGTGTAAATGAGCAACAAAGTACATCAGATATGATGACACAAAAATTAATAAGTGGTGGAGATGTTGATCTATATGAAGTAATGGTTGCATCACAAAAGGCAAGTATTACTTTAAACACAACAATTGAGATTCGTAATAAAGCTGTGGAAGCTTACCAAGAAATTATGCGTATGAGTGTATAATTATTTCATTTGACGAATATTTAATTGTTGGGCATTCACTATAACCGGAGGATTCATAATGAATGAACGACTTACTAAAATTAAAAGTGACTCCAGTAGTTTCTGGCAGAGTCGAACGAAAAATCAAAAAGGCGCAATAATCGGCGCAGTTGTCGCAATTATTGCGCTAGCAAGTATTCTTACATATTATTCAACGCGTACAACTATGGCGCAATTGTTTCCAGAGCTATCTACAGCGGAAGTCGGTAAAATAACAGAAGTTTTAAAAGCTCAAGGAGTAACATACGAAGTGACAAATGGTGGTACAACAATTTTAGTACCAGAAGAGCAAGTAGATGATTTGAAAGTATCACTAGCAGCTCAAGGATATCCAGATTCAGGTGAAATTGATAGCACATTCTTTACGACGAATGCAGGCTTTGGGATGACGGATAATGAGTTCAACGTTATTAAAAAAGCCGCAACTGAAACAGACTTAGCAAATTTAGTTCGTAAGTTTGAAGGTGTTAAAGATGCAAACGTCGTTATAACTTTACCAGACGAAGGCTTGTTTATTAAAGATGATAAAGGCAATGCCACAGCAGCTTTAGTGTTAGATACAGCACCAGGACATAAGTTTTCGGATGATCAAATTAAAGGCTTATTCAATTTAGTTTCAATGAGTATTCCAAATTTACCAAAAGAAAATATTACCATTATGAATCAGTATGGTGAATATTACGACTTAGCTGCTGCTGAAAGTGGCGGAAATGGTATTAATACTGTAACTGGTCAAATGGAAGTTAAGAAAACGATAGAACGTGACTTACAACGTCAAGTGCAACAAATGTTAGGCACATTAATTGGACAAGACAAAGTAGTTGTTAACGTATCGGCGGATATTGACTTTAAGAAAGAAAACCGTGAAGAAACTATAGTGCAGCCTGTTGATGAGGAGAATATGGCAGGAATCGAAATTAGTGCACAACGAATAACAGAAACATATTCAGGTGGGGCAGTAGCCGATGGTTCTCCAGAAGCTGAAAATGCAACAGATAACTTTATTGATTATGTTGAAGGAACAACGGGTAATGGCGATTATGAGCGTGTTGAGGAAACAATTAACAATGATGTAAATCGTATTCGTAAAGAAATCCAAGAAAGTCCTTATAAAATCCGTAATTTAGGTATTCAAGTAATGGTTGAGCCACCAGTAGCAGATGAGGCAACATCCTTACCTGATAATGTACGAACAGATATCGAGCAAATTTTATCGACAATTGTCCGTACTTCTGTTGCACAAGATGCTGCAGGTGAACTAACAGATGAAGAAATCGCAGACCGTATTGTTGTATCTGTTCAACAGTTCTATGGCAATGATAGCGGTGAAGCAGTACCAGAATCATTTATCCCATGGTGGATTTGGGTAATTGGCGGTATTTTACTTGTAGCCATTGTGTTATTAGTTCTTTATGTAATACGTTCTCGTAAACGTAAACAACAGGAAGAAGAATTAGAGATTATTGAAAGACAACAGCAATTAATTGAAGTGGAAGATATTTCTGAAGAAAAAGAAACTGAAGCGACTGTACGCCGTAAGCAATTAGAAAAAATGGCAAAAGAAAAGCCAGAAGATTTTGCGAAGCTATTGCGTAGTTGGATTGCTGAAGACTAATAGGAGGTTCAGCTGTGTCCAAGAAAGATAAAGATCTATCAGGAAAGCAAAAGGCCGCTTTACTGTTAATTTCTCTAGGGCCAGAAGTTTCGGCTTCTGTATATAAACATTTAAGTGAAGAAGAAATTGAACGTCTTACGTTAGAAATTTCAAGTGTTAAAAAAGTAGAATCTTCGGTAAAGGAAGAGATTATTGAAGAATTTCATCAAATTGCGTTAGCACAAGATTACATTACGCAAGGTGGTATTGGATATGCGAAGACGGTTCTTGAAAAAGCTTTAGGTGCTGAACAAGCACAAGCAATTTTAAATCGTCTTACTTCTTCATTACAAGTTCGTCCATTTGATTTTGCACGTAAAGCAGATCCATCACAAATTTTTAACTTTATTCAAAATGAACACCCTCAAACAATCGCTTTAATCCTTTCATATTTAGAGCCAGGGCAAGCGGGGGTAATTCTTTCATCATTACCGCAAGAAGTACAAGCTGATATAGCGAAGCGTATTGCAATTATGGAATCAACATCACCAGAGGTTATTAGTGAAATTGAATCCGTACTTGAGCGTAAATTATCATCAACGGTTACGCAAGATTACACTGAAACTGGTGGCGTAGATGCGGTAGTAGAAGTATTAAATGGTGTAGACCGACAAACAGAAAAAACGATTCTCGATGCGCTTGAAATTCAAGATCCAGAGCTTGCAGAAGAAATCAAAAAACGTATGTTTGTCTTCGAAGATATTGTTACACTCGACAACCGTTCAATTCAACGTGTTATTCGTGATTGTGAAAACGAAGACTTATTATTATCGATGAAAGTATCTTCTGATGAAGTAAAAGATATTATTTTCCGAAATATGTCGCAACGTATGGCTGATACATTCCGAGAAGAAATGGAAATTATGGGACCAGTTCGTTTACGTGATGTAGAGGAAGCACAATCTCGCATTGTGGCAGTTATTCGTCGTTTAGAAGATGCAGGTGAAATCATTATTGCACGTGGTGGAGGAGATGACGTCATTGTCTAGAATCATCCGTTCAACAAATGCACAGTCACCTGTTGAAGAGGCAGTTGTTGAAATTAAGCTTCAAAGTTTCTTCGAGCCGATTCATTATGGAGAAGCGGAAGAAGAACAAGAACATACGCCACAATTGACACTAGAAGATATTCAACAAGAACGTCAACAAATGTTCGAACAATCGACGCGTGAAATTGAAGAACAACGTCTTCAATTTGAAGAGTATCGTAATGAACAATTAGCTTTACTAGAGGCACAAAAACAAGCTTGGGAAGAGGAAAAAATGCTTCTTCAGCAACAGGCACATGAAGTAGGTTTTGCACAAGGCTATGAAGAAGGTGTACAGAAAGCAAATGCGAATATGGCACAAGTTTTACAAATAGCAAATAATACGATGAAGAGTGCTGAGGAAAATGCTTCAAAATATATTGAATCACAAGAGTCAGTAATATTGGAGTTAGCATTAACTGCAGCGGAGCGCATTCTCAATACTTCTCTTGATCGTCAAGAAGAATTATATATTTCGATTATAAAGCGGGGATTAAAAGAAGCCCGTGAAATGAAGGAAATAAAATTATATGTTTCACCAAAATACCACGAACTTGTTACGAGTTACCATGGTGAGCTTGCTGAAATGTTCCCGGTAAATGTTCTATTTATGATTTTTGTAAATGAAGATTTAGAGGATACAGAAAGCTATATTGAAACAAATCATGGAAGAATTATTGTGTCAATAGACGAGCAACTACATGAACTTCGTAGACAGCTCTATGAATTAATAGAAAGTAAGGAATGATACGGATGAAAACGGCTCAATTAGTTGAACAAATTCCTAATCTTAATACATTTAAAAAGTATGGAAAAGTGACGAGAGTAGTCGGTTTAATGATTGAGTCTCAAGGTCCGGGAAGTTCAATTGGTGATGTTTGTAAAATTCACGTGCAAACATCAAAAAACGGTCCACAAGTCATTTTGGCAGAGGTCGTTGGCTTTAAGGATGAAATCGTCATCCTTATGCCATACACTTCTTTGAAAGAAATTTCGGTTGGTTGCCTTGTTGAAGGTACGGGTACACCTTTAGAAGTAAAGGTAGGCCCCGAATTAATTGGTCAAGTATTAGATGCAATGGGTAATCCTTTTGATGGACAGTCTTTACCAAAAGGGTTAGCTTCAGTACAAACCGAAAAAGAACCACCGAACCCTTTAAATCGCCCACCTATTAATGAACGATTAGAAGTAGGGGTTAAAGCGATTGATGGGATGTTAACAGTTGGTAGTGGTCAACGTGTTGGTATATTTGCGGGTTCTGGTGTAGGGAAAAGTACATTACTTGGTATGATTGCACGAAATACAGAGGCAGATATTAATGTTATTGCACTAGTAGGAGAGCGTGGGCGAGAGGTACGGGAATTTATTGAGCGTGATCTTGGTCCAGAAGGGTTAAGTCGTTCAATTGTTGTTGCCGCAACAAGTGATCAGCCTGCATTAATGCGTATTAAAGCAGCGTTTACTGCTACCGCTATTGCAGAATATTTCCGTGATCGCGGAGACAATGTCATGCTAATGATGGACTCGGTAACGCGTGTAGCAATGGCACAACGTGAGATTGGTTTAGCAATTGGTGAACCTCCTGCAACAAGGGGGTATACGCCCTCAGTATTCGCCATTTTACCGTCTCTACTTGAACGGTCTGGAACGAATATACATGGTACGATAACAGCCTTTTATACAGTGCTTGTTGATGGGGATGATATGAATGAACCAATTGCAGATGCTGTACGAGGGATATTAGATGGACATATTGTCTTAGACCGAAACTTGGCTAATAAAGGGCAGTATCCAGCAATTAATGTGCTAAAAAGTGTTAGTCGATTAATGAATCATATTGCGGATCCAGAACATGTTAAAGCAGCAAGTCGACTGAGAGAATTGTATTATACTTATTCAAAATCTGAGGATTTAATAAATATCGGTGCATATAAGCGAGGGACTTCAAAGGAAATAGATGAAGCCATTCATTATGAACCACTAATTACTACCTTTTTAAAACAAAGCTTTAAGGACAAAATTTCAATCGAGCAAACAGTAAACGAAATAATTTCGTTATCAAATGGCGGTGTGAAGTAATGTCGATATATACGTATCGTTTTGAAAAAATTCTTGGTGTTAAAGAACAGGAAAAAACGGAGTCTGAAATTGCATTTAAAGAATCCGTTCAAGTTTTTGAGGAAATCGCAACAAAACTTTATGACTTATTAAAGAAAAAGGAAGATTTAATTTCTTACCAGCAAGAACGTCTTATGATCGGTTCTTCCATTGATGAGGTAAAGCACTACTCTAAATTCATAGACAGTATGGAAAAAACGATTGCTGATGTGCAGCAAAAAGTTGTACAAGCTCGTGCAAAAATGAATTGGCACGAACAAAAATTATTAGAAAAAAACTTGGAAGTGCGCAAATACGAAAAAATGCGTGAAAATGACTTTGTTAAATTTAAAGAAGATCAACAACGTATTGAAGCGATTCAACTAGATGAGCTTTCAACTATTGCGTATTACAAGAAGGAAATCAGGTGATTTCATGGCAAAAAAAAATATAACTAAACTAGATGTACAAGTAGATGAAATGGAAGTAGAAAATAAGCCAGCAGGTTTCTTCAAAAAAATATTTTACTTATTTCTAATTCCTCTAATGTTTGTAATCGCCATTGCACTAGTTATTGCCACAGTAACTGAAGTGAATGTATTTAAAATGGCAAATAACGTAACGGAGAAAATACCATTCCTAAACGCTGATGAACAAGAGGTTGTGGAAAATTCCACGTTAAATGGTGAAAAAGTAGTTGAATTACAAGCAGAAATACAACAAAAAGAAGCACAAATTACACAGCTTCAAACACAGATGGATGCAGCCACAAGTGAGAAAGATGAGTTGTTGGCTGAGCAAGAGCGATTAATGTTTGAAATTGAAAAATTAAAACGTAATCAAGAAGAGTCACAAAAAGACTTTACTGAAATTCTTTCAACATTTGAAAAAATGTCTGCTAAAACAGCAGCACCAATTTTAGTTCAAATGAGCGATACAGAAAGCTTACGTATTATGTCTAGCATGAAACCAGATACACTTTCAGCGATATTTTCAAAAATGTCACCTGAAGATGCTGCGCGTTATACAGAGCTTCTATCTCAACAATAATTAGATTATTGAAAGGAGGTGAAAAAATGAATATCGCAATATTACAGGCAATGACGGCTACTAAGATGCCACAAAAGACAGCACAAACAAAGTCAGCTGATAGTGTAGCCCCTGATGCTAATGCATTTGGAAGTGTATTTGAAAAGATTATATCTAGCTCAAATAATCAATCGACACAGGCTAATAAAACACAGCCAGAAGGTCTAGCTGAAGAAGTAGAGGCAATTTTAGCGACAGATTCATTAGAAAACTTATTGGAAGAATTAGGCGTAGAAATGGATGAATCTGGTTTATTTGTTTTTGTTGGTGAAGAAAGTAAGCCTATTCCAGTTGATGAAATGCTTAATTTAGAGAACCTATCAGAAGTACTTGGATTAACTGAAGAACAGCTCGCACAAATTATTCAACAATTATTAGGGGATGAGCAACAAGAAATTACGGATGTTTGGTCGATTATAGAACAGGCACCTGCAATTTTAAGTGAAGTTCTTGCTGCAATGCAAGGAATGCAACAAAAAGGTGAAGTTCAACCAAAAGAAGTAGAGCAAGTTATTCAGTTTTTAAAACTTGTTCAGTTGCTTGGCAATAAAGTAGATACAGTTTATAAGCAAGAACAACAATTGAACCAACTGAAAGAAGCTTTATTATCCTTAACAAATCAAACACAAGCAATTGTAAATACACAACAAGAGGTAATAAAACCTTCTTTCCAACAACTTGTTCAAACGCAAACACAAAACTCGTCTCAACAAGTAACGGTGAAAACTGAAACAGAAACACAACCATCAGTTGGATTACAACAACAAGTAACGCAAACAAAGACGGTAACGATTACATTGCCAGCTGAAAAGCCAGCACAGTCAGAAACACTAGTTAAAGAAATTCAATCCTTAATTAATCGAAGTCAGCTGTCAGGACAACAAGGCAATATGAAATTATTTTTAAAATTATTCCCAGAAAACTTGGGACAAATTCGTATTGAGTTAGTTCAGAAGGATGGCGTGTTAACAGCTCGTTTACTTGCGACAACGGCAATGGGGAAAGAGTTATTAGAAAATAATATTAATCAACTGAAAGCCGGATTTGTTGCACAAAACATTCAAATGGATCGTATTGATGTAGCTCAGTCTTTACAAGATGCGGACCGAAATACACGTGATCAAAACTTCTTCAATAACTTCTTCCGTCAGCAAAATGACGAGGATCGTGAAGATAACGAAGATGATAGTGCAGAAGAGAAAATATCATTTAAAGACTTGTTAAGTGAGGAGGTATAAGGAATGACTAGTACAATTACGAATGATTATTATTTACCCCCTGTGAGTAATGTAAAAGTTACAGATAAAGCAGATAATGGAGCATTAGGAAAAGATGCGTTTTTAAAAATTTTGATTACCCAATTACAAAACCAAGATCCAACAAGCCCAATGGATGATAAGGAATTTATTGCACAAATGGCGCAATTCTCTTCTTTAGAGCAAATGCAAAATATGACAAAGGCGATGGAAGACTTATTAGTATCTCAACAACAGTCTCAGCTGATGAACTATTCGACATTTGTTGGTAAAGAAGTAAAGTGGCATGAGCTAACGGACAAATTGGATGATAAAGGAAAACCAATTTATAACGAAGGCACTGGAAGCATAAAAGAATTAAAATTCATCAATGGAGATGCTATTTTTGTACTTGCTGATGGGAAAGAAATTTCTCCAGGAAATATTTCTTCTATTTTAAGTGGAACTTCAAGTAGCGAGTCAACACCACCAATTCAATCGAATCCATTTGTTGAAGCCAGCGAAATGATTGGGAAAACTGTTCAATATACATCTGGTGAAAGTTTAATAGATGCGATTGTTGAGGCAATTACTAAAAATAGTACTGGTACAATCGAGTACATATTAAATAATGGTACACGCCTAACGAAAGATCAATTTACAGTGGTTACAGCTGAATAAGAGGTGATTTTGATGAACCGCGTAAATATTCAACATATACCGTATCATCCACCTATCCAGCAAACTGTTAAAAATCATTCAGTACTTCCAACAAAAAATTCATTTGTTAATCATTTAAAGCAGGCTACAAATGAATTAAAAATTAGTAAACATGCTACTGAACGAATGAATGAGCGAAATATTATTATTTCAGATAATGAATGGCAGCAAATAACTGATAAAGTGTTTGAAGCACGTGAAAAGGGAGTTAAACAACCCTTAATTATTTTGGAGCAAGCGGCGTTAATTGTTAGTGCCAAAAACTCAACAGTTATTACAGCACTGGACCGAATTGAAGCAAAAGAACAACTCTTTACGAATATAGATGGAACAATTGTTTTATAGGCTGGACCTTCATAGGTAAGGAAGCCTTTAGCTGCTGACTGATTGACGCAGCTATTAACACCACGAATAATTCGTGAATTTTGAAAATTGAAGGGAGAACGGCATACTATGTTACGTTCAATGTATTCAGGTATTTCAGGTTTAAAAAATTTCCAGACAAAGTTAGACGTTATTGGTAATAACATTTCTAATGTTAATACGTATGGTTTTAAAAAGGAACGTACAATTTTTAAAGATTTAATTTCACAAACACAAGCAGGGGCATCTGCTCCTTCAGCAACACGTGGTGGTGTCAATGCCATTCAAGTAGGATTAGGTTCTCAACTTGCAGCGATTGATACAGTTCACAACCCGGGTTCAATGCAATCAACAGGGCGTACACTTGACTTAGCTATCTCTGGAGATGGTTTCTTTATGGTAGCAGATTCTGCTGCTGATGCAGCACCAACTCCTGATGATATGGAAGATTTAACGCAAAATCCATTGTTAGCAGATGGCTTCACTAATATTCAATATACTCGAGCAGGAAATATGTATATGGATAAATACGGGTACCTAGTAAATGGAGATGGAAAATATTTAGTAGGTGTTGCTAACGAAAATTTATATGCGGAAGTAGATCCGGATGCGGAGAGTATGTCAGATGACGATCGTGCAGATTTAGCACAGGGAACTGACAATCTATATGTAGATGGACAAATTACACCAGCAGCTGGTACAACGGGGCCACTAAGAATTCCAACGAATGCTCAATCCATGTCTATTTCACAAGATGGTTCTGTTTACTATGTTGACGTTAATGGTAAGTTACAATTCGCAGGGCAAGCTTTATTAGCTAAATTTCCAAACGCTTCTGGTTTAGAAAAAACTGGATCTAACTACTTCCAAATGTCTGCGAACTCTGGAGATCCTTTAGTACAAGTGGGGACTCAAGCAGGTATCGGATCAGTTAACTCTAGTTTCCTTGAAATGTCAAACGTAGACCTTTCTGAAGAATTTACGGAGATGATTGTTGCACAACGTGGTTTCCAAGCGAACTCTCGTATTATTACTACTTCAGATGAGATATTACAAGAACTTGTAAACTTAAAACGATAGGTTAACCTATTTATTATCATAATAATTCATTGTAAGGGAGGGTCGGGCCGGCTCTCTACGTAGGTCCGGCCCCATTTCAATGATTGAAGTAACGCGCCTAAATGGCAAAGCATTTACTTTAAACGCTCTATACATAGAAACAGTCGAAGCTTTTCCAGACACAACGATTACGCTAACGACTGGGCGTAAATTCATTGTTTTAGAAACTGAAAATCAGGTGCGACAAAAGGTAACAACCTTTTATCAACATATACAAGCACTATCAAACCCGCATCTAAGAGGTGAAGAAGATGAAGAACAATAAACTATTAACAATTATGCTCATTATGTTAGTGACGATTACTTTAATTGGTGTTATTGTTGTGGTGTTATTAACACAGCTTGACAAAGGTTCAGCAGCAACTGAACCAACAATTGATGAAATTGTTGAATCCTCTGTAGACATTCCAGAGATTACGACGAATTTAGCAGATGGAAGTTTTGTACGCATTTCACTTAAAGTTCAAGGTTCAGATAAAGATGCTGGAGAAGAGCTATTGAAGCGTGATTTCCAAGTGAAGAATATTGTCATTCAAGAATTATCTGAAATGGAAAAGGAATCTTTAGAAGGTAAACAAGGTAAAGTTACATTCCAAAATGCTATTAAGTCGCAAGTGAATGAATTAATGCAAAATGGTGAAGTAACACAAGTGTATATTACCTCCTATGTTCTGCAGTAAAAGAGAAGTAAACATTTTGAAACATCATGAAATGGAGGTGGGCAAATGGCAGGAGATATAATGTCTCAGTCCGAGATTGATGCGCTATTATCAGCGATATCAACCGGTGAAATGAATGCAGCAGACATGAGAAAAGAAGAAGAATCTCGTAAGGTTAAGGTTTATGACTTTAAACGAGCATTGCGCTTCTCAAAAGATCAAATCCGAAGTTTGACCCGAATACATGAAAATTTTGCGCGACTGTTAACAACATTCTTTTCAGCACAGCTTAGAAGTTATGTACAAATTACAGTAGCATCGGTTGACCAAATTCCGTTTGAAGAATTTGTTCGTTCAATTCCGAATATGACATTAATTAATGTTTTCGAAGTACCGCCATTAGACGGGAATATTCTTATGGAAATTAATCCGAACATTGCATATTCAATGTTAGATCGTTTAATGGGTGGTACTGGAGCAAGTCATAGTAACGTTGACAATTTAACTGAGATTGAGACAAAAATTATGACGAATTTATTCGAGCGTTCATTTGATAATTTAAGGGAAGCATGGGAGAATGTTGCAGAAATTGATCCTATGCTTGTGGAATTAGAAGTAAATCCACAGTTCCTACAAATGATTTCACCGAATGAAACAGTAGTTGTAATTTCGTTAAATACAATAATTGGTGAAACAACTGGGATGATTAATATTTGTATTCCACATGTTGTTTTAGAACCAATTGTTCCTAATTTATCTGTTCGTTACTGGATGCAGACAAATACAAAAGAAATCTCTCCAGAACAAACTAAAATGCTAGAAACTCGTGTAAAACAAGCTGATTTACCTGTAATTGCTGAGTTAGGAACGACTGATATAACAATCGAAGATTTCTTAACAATGGCAATAGGTGATGTTATTCAATTAAATCAAAAGATAGAAAATCCTTTGACTTTAAAAGTCGGAAGTTTACCTAAATTTACAGTACAGCCTGGGAAACTAAATAAAAAAATGGCTGTCCAAATTATCGACCCTTTGAAAGGAGGAGACGAAGATGAGTGATGAAATGCTCTCCCAAGAAGAAATTGAGGCTCTATTAAGGGGCGAAACATTGGAGGATATTCCTGCCAATAGTGAAACTACTACTAGCGATGAAATTATTGTTGATGATCATCTAAGTCCAATTGAACAAGATGCTTTAGGTGAGGTAGGGAATATTTCCTTCGGTAGCTCTGCTACAGCTTTATCAGCATTATTAGGACAAAAGGTTGATATTACAACACCAAGTATCTCGATGATTAATCGAAATCGATTAGAAGAGGAATTTCCACACCCGTATGTCGCAGTACAAGTAGAATATACAATCGGGCTTACTGGTATGAATTTATTAGTAATTAAACAATCAGATGCTGCAATTATAGCAGACTTAATGTTAGGTGGAGATGGTCTAAATCCTAAACCAGAGTTAAGTGAAATTCAGTTAAGCGCAGTTCAAGAAGCGATGAATCAAATGATGGGTTCAGCGGCAACGTCAATGTCAACGATCTTTAACCAAAAAGTTGATATTTCACCACCTACTATTGATTTAATGAATATTTCGCAAAATGAAGGTACAGATAATATCCCGCCAGATGATTTATTAGTTAAAATTTCATTCAGATTACGTATTGGCGAACTAATTGATTCAAATTTAATGCAATTATTACCTTTAAACTTTAGTAAAAAAGTAGTAAAGTCATTAATGGGAGAGACTGATGAATTAGCAGGTACAATTGCACCAGCACCACCAACAAGTCAACCTGTATCTGCAGTTCAACCAGCACAACCATTACAACAACCTGTTCAGCAGGCATCACAACAACCAGTACAACAGCCGATGTATGAACAACCTGTATATCAACAACCAGTTTATCAGCAACCAATGTATGCAGCACCACAACAACAAGTAAATGTACAACAAGCTCAATTTGCAAGTTTTGAATCTGCTAACATTACTCAGACAGAAGCTCGTAATTTAAATATGTTACTAGATATACCTTTACAAGTAACTGTCGAATTAGGGCGCACAAAACGTTCTGTGAAAGAAATTTTAGATTTATCTAGTGGATCAATTATTGAATTAGATAAACTTGCTGGTGAACCAGTTGATATTTTGGTGAACAGTCGCTTAATCGCGAAAGGTGAAGTTGTTGTAATTGATGAGAACTTCGGCGTTCGAATCACAGACATTTTAAGCCAAGCGGATCGCTTGAACAATTTAAGATAGTTTTTTCAATTGGAGGAATCAGATTATGTCTAAAAAGATTTTAATTGTTGATGATGCAGCATTCATGCGCATGATGATTAAAGACATTTTAACAAAAAATGGTTATGAAGTAGTCGGGGAAGCGGCAGATGGACTTCAAGCTGTTGAAAAGTACAATGAATTACGACCAGATTTAGTAACAATGGATATTACGATGCCTGAGATGGATGGAATCGCAGCATTAAAAGCAATTAAAGGTGCAGATCCAAGTGCTGTTGTTATTATGTGCTCAGCAATGGGTCAACAAGCAATGGTGATCGACGCTATTCAAGCTGGAGCGAAGGACTTTATCGTAAAGCCATTCCAAGCAGACCGTGTAATCGAAGCAATTCAAAAAGCATTAGGTTGATCGTATGCTAGCAAAAAAATCATTTCGATTTTGGCTAATTGTTGGAATAGTATGGTTGTCTGTATTGTTCGCACCAATTTCAAATGGGACTTTTGCATCGGTTAAAAATGTTGACGAATGTATCAAAAACCAAGAAATTTGCCAGAAAGATAATACTTCAGATGCCGAAACAGAATCTACTGAATCGGCATCTGTTGGTATGGGGTTCTGGGAGTACATAAAAATTTTATTAGCGCTAATTTTTGTAATTGGGCTTCTATTATTTATTTTGAAGTTTTTAAACAAACGTAATTTAAAATACCAACAAAATGCCCTTATTAAAAATATTGGTGGAATGTCGGTAGGACCGCAAAAGTCTGTACAATTGTTGTTAATTGGTAAACACATTTATATTGTAGGTGTCGGAGAAAATATTCAATTGCTAAAAGAAATTGATTCGCCAGAGGAAGTAGATCAATTAATGAAGCAAATGGAAGGTAACCACTATACAGCAGCAACTACTCCTTATATTGCTGAAATATTTAAGAAATTTACAAACAAGAATGAGCCAAAAGATATATCTAATAGTCCTAAATTTAATGAGATGTTTAATGAAAAAATCGGTGAAATTAAACAAAAACGTACGGATGAGTTAGAGCGTTGGAAAGAACAGGAGAGTGATAAGCGATGACAGATATTCTTTCCGTCTTTTCAGAAAGTGATCCAGGGAATGTATCAACATCGGTTACACTATTATTCCTATTGACCGTACTTTCGTTAGCACCAAGTATTTTAATATTGATGACTTCGTTTGCACGAATTGTCATTGTCTTATCGTTTACACGTACAGCATTGGCGACAAACCAAATGCCTCCGAACCAAGTGATTATTGGTTTGGCACTATTTTTAACATTTTTTATTATGGCACCAACCTTCCAACAAGTAAACGAACAAGCATTACAGCCTTTGTTTGATGAAGAAATTAATTTGGAAGAAGCATATGAACGTGCAACAATTCCATTTAAAGAATTTATGGCACAACACACAAGGCAAAAGGATTTAGAGTTGTTTCTAGAATACAATCAATCAGAATATCCAGAATCTATTGAAGAAATTCCATTAACACTCTTAGTTCCAGCGTTTGCCTTAAGTGAAATTAAAACAGCATTTCAAATGGGCTTTATGATTTTCATACCGTTTTTAGTGATTGACATGGTTGTAGCTAGTACACTTATGGCGATGGGTATGATGATGTTGCCTCCAGTAATGATTTCACTACCATTTAAAATTTTATTATTTATACTAGTCGATGGTTGGTATTTAGTAATGAAGTCCTTACTTCAAAGTTTTTAGGGGATGATACATAATGACACAGGAAATGGTCATTGCAATTGCAGAAGCCGCAGTATATACAGTGTTAATAGTGTCTGGTCCACTATTGTTAATTGCACTAGTGACTGGTTTAGCGGTAAGTATATTTCAGGCAACGACTTCGATTCAAGAGCAGACTTTAGCATTTGTACCGAAAATTGTTGCTGTATTAGTGGGAATAGTATTTTTTGGACCATTTATGATTTCAACAATGACGAATTATTTCCATAACATATTAAATAATTTAGTCCGATATATTGGGTGAGCAAATGACGGAATTATTACCGAATATTTCGATTTTGTTATTAATTCTGGTGCGTGTTTCTGCATTTTTCGTATCAGTCCCTTTGTTTTCTTATCGAACAATCCCCCCACAAGTTCGAATAATTTTGGCTATCGCTTTGTCTTGGATGATGTATTATACCTTTCAAGTAGAGCCGTTTGAAATAAACGGGGATTATTTATTATTAATTTTAAAAGAAGCCGTAGTTGGTTTAATGCTAGGGTTAGCAGCAGCTATTATTATGTCAGCTGTACAAATTGCAGGTGGATTTATCGACTTCCAAATGGGATTTGCAATGGCAAATATAATTGATCCGCAAACCGGTGCACAAACACCATTAATGGGCCAATTTTTCAACTTTTTAGCTTTACTTTTGCTACTAGCAATAAATGGCCACCATCTATTATTAGATGGGATTTACTACAGCTATCAATTTATGCCTATGGATCAGGTCTTTCCTAATTTTGGGGAGGAAGCGACCGCAGTATTTATTATAAAAATGTTTGTTTCTGTTTTTGCCATAGCATTTCAAATGTCAGCTCCAATAGTTGCAACACTTTTTTTAGTTACATTAGCATTAGGGATTACCGGAAAGACAGTACCACAAATGAATATTTTCGTTATTGGTTTCCCAATTAAAATTGCTGTAGGTTTTCTTGTTTTAATTGTGACAATGGGTGTACTAGTTGGGGTAATGAGAGAACTTATTGAGTTTATGATTTTATCCTTACGTGATTTAATGGTTATTTTAGGTGGTGAATAGCATGAAGCTATTAGTAACTCTCAATTTACAATTTTTCGCTGGTGAAAAAACCGAAAAGGCGACACCGAAAAAACGCCAAGATGCACGGAAAAAAGGGCAAGTTTTAAAAAGTCAGGATGTTACAGCGGCATTTTTGTTACTGTTAAGCTTTTTCTTTTTATTATTCTTTGCACCGTTTATGTATGATGGGGTAAAAGGATTTTTACTTCAAGCACTTGAAAAGAACATATTGATTGAAACATTAAGTGCTGAAACCGTCATGGATATGTATGTTGAATCTATAAAAGAAATGGCGATAATTGTATTACCAATAATGATTGTTGCAATGATTGCAGGTATTGGAGCTAACTTTTTTCAGTTTGGCTTACTTTTTACAACAGAAACGCTAAAGTTTGATTTAAAAAAAATGGATCCAATTAAAGGCATTAAAAAAATTATTTCAGTACGAGCAATTGTCAATTTGATTAAGTCTTTACTAAAAGTAACGCTAATAGGGACAGTTACGACAGTCGTTATTATCGTCTATTTAGAAGAAGTATTATCGTTAGCATTACATAGTCCAGCACAAATATTATCAACAGTAGCTTATTTATCAGCGATTATGGGCATTGCCGCATCAATCATGTTAGTTGCTATTGCACTGTTTGATTATATTTATGAGCGCTTTGAATATGAAAAGCAATTGAAAATGTCAAAGCAAGATCTTAAAGATGAATATAAAAATTCTGAAGGTGACCCGTTAATTAAGTCAAAAATTAAGCAACGTCAACGAGAAATGGCGATGCGCCGCATGATGCAAGAAATTCCAACGGCAGATGTTGTCATTACAAACCCGACGCACTTTGCGATTGCATTAAAGTATGATGAAGATCAAATGGATGCACCGAAAGTTGTAGCAAAAGGTACGGATTTTGTTGCACAAAAAATTAAAATGATTGCAAAAGAGCATGATGTAATAATGGTTGAAAACAGACCACTTGCTCGTGCAATGTATGATCAGGTTGAAATTGGTCAAGCTGTTCCAGAGGAATTTTTCAAGGCAGTAGCTGAAGTACTTGCTTATGTATATCGTATTAAACGCAAAATATAACGTAGAAACGCAGGAGGGACAACAATGCAAATACGCGATTTAGGGGTTTTAGCTGCAGTTATAATGGTTGTAGCGATGCTCATTATCCCTCTTCCACCTTGGTTACTGAGCTTTTTAATTATCATTAACATAACATTAGCCTTATTAGTATTGCTAACAGCAATGAATATGAAAGAAGCACTAGACTTCTCAATTTTTCCAACCGTAATATTATTACTAACACTTTTCCGTCTCGCATTATCTGTTTCGACAACTCGTGCGATTTTAGCAGAAGGGGATGCTGGTGAAGTAGTAGAAACGTTTGGTAATTTCGTTACAGGAGGAAATATTTTAGTAGGTTTAGTAATCTTCTTACTATTAGTAATCATCCAATTTATCGTAATTACAAAAGGTTCAGAGCGTGTTGCTGAAGTAGCCGCACGATTTACATTAGATGCGATGCCTGGTAAGCAAATGAGTATTGATGCGGATTTAAATGCAGGAATGATTTCTGAAAAGGAAGCCCGTGAACGTCGCGAAAAAGTATCTGGTGAAGCAGATTTTTATGGAGCGATGGATGGTGCAACTAAATTCGTAAAAGGGGATGCAATTGCCTCTATCATTATGGTAGGGATTAACCTATTGTTCGGTATGATTATCGGAATGATGCAAATGGATTTAGGATTTGGAGAAGCTGCTGCAAAATACTCGATTTTAACTGTCGGGGATGGCCTTGTTTCTCAGATTCCAGCCTTATTAATTTCAACAGCAACAGGTATTGTCGTTACACGAGCAGCTTCAAAGGGTAACTTAGGCTCGGATATTACAGATCAATTGTTTGCTCACTCGAAATTATTATATGTTGCAGGGGGTACTATTTTCTTATTAGGTTTATTCACACCGATCCCTATGATAATTACATTACCTATTGCATCTGTATTAATAATTGGTGCGTTCTTAATGGATCGTAAAAAAGATGAAACGCCTGAAGAAATTATGGAGATTGAGGAAGAAGTTGCAACGGATACGATGAAAAGTCCTGAAAATGTTATTAACTTACTAAATGTCGATCCAATAGAATTTGAGTTTGGCTATGGATTAATTCCATTAGTAGACGCTGCACAAGGCGGAGATTTATTAGACCGAGTTGTAATGATACGTCGTCAGCTTGCGCTTGAGCTAGGTATCGTTATTCCGGTTGTCCGTATTCGCGATAATATCCAGCTTCAGCCGAATGAATACCGTATCAAAGTAAAAGGTAATGAAATGGCTCGAGGGGAGCTCCTACTGGATCATTATTTAGCTATGAGTCCTGGTGATGATGATTTAATTGAAGGCATTGATACCATTGAGCCTTCATTTGGATTACCAGCTAAATGGATTACGGAGCAAGTAAAAGAAGACGCTGAAATGTATGGTTATACAGTAGTTGATCCACCAAGTGTTGTTTCCACTCACTTAACAGAGATTATTCGAGCCAATGCACATGAATTATTAGGTCGTCAAGAAACGAAGCAATTAATTGATCATTTACGTGAAACACATGCCATTTTAGTGGACGATCTTATTCCAGCTCCATTATCAATTGGTGAAGTTCAAAAAGTGTTGGCGAAATTATTACGTGAAAATGTTTCCGTTCGTAATTTACCAATAATTTTTGAAACATTAGCAGACTATGCAAAATTAACAAGTGACACAGATATTTTAACAGAATATGTAAGACAAGCGTTGGCTAGACAAATTACTTCACAATTTGTAAGTGGTCAGCCAGCATTAAAAGTAATTACTGTTTCCGGTAAGGTAGAGAAGTTAATTGCAGATAGTATTCAGCAAACAGACCACGGAAATTATTTAGCGATGGATCCACAGGAGTCTCAATTTGTATTAGAAGCTATCGCAAAAGAAGTCGAGCGAGTTTCATATATGGAACAATCTCCAATCGTTTTATGCTCACCAGGTGTACGAATGTATTTAAGACAATTAACTGAAAGATATTTCCCACAAGTTCCAATCTTGTCTTATAACGAACTTGATGCAGCAGTAGAAATTCAAAGTGTAGGGGTGGTGAATGTTGAATGAAGATGAAAAAGTACAATGCATCCTCAATTGCCGAAGCTATGAAACAAATTCGTGCTGATTTAGGGGAAGACGCCGTTATTTTAAATTCGAAGGTTGTTGTAACAAAGAAATATTTCGGGCTTATAAAAAATAAAAGCTATGAAGTCGTAGCAGGCTATGATCAACTTGAAAAGAAACCATCAATTCTTTCATCTTTATCAGACATTGCACCGGTAGCCCCAATCGTTAAAAATGAGTCTTTAAACTTTCAAAAACAACAAAGCTTTTCGCATGTGGAGTCACCATACACTCCACATGCTGATAATTCATTATTGCCAGAAAACTTGATAAAAGAGATTGCAGATTTAAAATCTATTATGCAATCCATGCAACGTATGTCGACACAAGCTCAATATCCAGATGAACTCTTACCATTTGTCGATTCTTTAAAACAGCAGGAACTTGGCGAGGAGCTTATCACAGCAATTAGTGATGAGCTTTTTATGCATTATAAAAATGATGAAACTAATTTACAATGGTCAAAAATGCAGCAAATTACTAGAAATTTCTTAAACGAACAGTTGAAATATATCCCGATTAGTGGATTGTCTTATGAAAAAAAATATATTAATGTTTTAGGGCCAACCGGAGTTGGGAAAACAACTACAATCGCAAAAATGGCTGCTCGTTCTGTATTAGAAAAGAAAAAGAAAATTGGTTTTATTACAACAGATACGTACCGTATTGCAGCAATTGAACAATTAAAAACTTATGCAGCATTGTTACAGGCACCTGTAGAAATTGTATATAATGCGAAAGATTATGAGGAAGCAATAAAAAAGCTTGCGCATTTAGATTTAATTTTTATCGATACAGCTGGACGAAATTATAAAGAGGCTAAGTATGTAGAAGATCTGCAATCACTTATTAATTTTAATGAGGAAGCTGAATCATATTTAGTATTAGCCTTAACAGCTAAGCAAAAAGACTTAGAAGCAATTATTGAACAATTTAGCAATTTAAAAATCGAAAAGTTTATCTTTACAAAGCTTGATGAAACAAATTCTATTGGCACTATGTTTAATTTAATGATTAAATATAAGAAAGGGCTCGCCTATTATACAAATGGTCAAGAAGTACCAGAAGATATTGAACAACCAAGTATAGAGAGCCTGATAGAGCTTTTCTTCAAGGAGATAAAAGATGAGAGATCAAGCTGAAAAACTTCGATTACAAATGCTTGAAAGTCAAGGGAGACTAGGAAAATCAATTGCGGTTGTAAGCGGAAAAGGTGGAGTAGGTAAAAGTAACTTTACAACGAACTTTGCTTCACTTTTAGCTAAATCAGGAAAAAAAGTAGTCATATTAGATATGGACATTGGTATGGGAAATGTTCACGTTTTGATGGGGAAAACAGCAAAATATAGTTTAAAAGATTACTTGGATGGTCATTTAGTATTAGAAGATGTTATGCTACAAGGCTCAGATGGTGTAAACTATATTTCAGGTGGTTCCGGGATGGGAACTATAATGGAATGGTCCGATGCGACTTTTGGTCGTTTAACCTATGCGCTAGAATCACTTCAAAAAGACTATGATTTTGTATTATTTGACATGGGTGCTGGTATTGCCGACTGGTCGCTTGACTTATTAACGTCAATAGATGAAATAATCGTTATTTCAACTGCAGAACCTACTGCAATTATGGATGCCTATTCGATGATGAAGTATATTCATTTAAAGGATAATGAGAAAACGTTTTATTTACTTTGTAATCGTGCCTACACATTGGAAGAAGGGCTCGATACAACAAAGCGATTAAAAATAGTAATGGAGCGTTTTTTACAAAAAGAAGTAATTATTTTAGGGTCTTTACCTGAAGATAATGTAGTGCGTAAAGCAGTAAGGCAACAAGAACTGTTTACAACGTTATATCCTGATGCACCTATTTCAAAAACAATGAAAAAAATAGTGAAAAATTTCATGAATGAGCAAATGGAAGAAATTCACTCAAATGTACAATCGAATAAATTTATATCGAAATTAAGAAGTATTTTCTCGAAAGGGCGTGAGTAAATGGCCAATTCAAAGAAAAGTAAGTTACTCGTTGTTGATGATTCTGCCTTTATGCGGAAATTAATAAGTGATTTTTTTGCTGACCATTTACAAGTTGAAGTAGTCGGTTCTGCACGCAATGGGAAAGACGCAATAAAAAAAATTCAGCAGCTACAACCAGATGTTGTCACAATGGATGTTGAAATGCCAGAAATGAACGGGCTTGATGCATTAAAAGAGATTATGCAAGTATGCCCTGTCCCGGTTATCATGCTTTCGAGTACGACCCAAAGAGGAACAGAAAACACATTTGCTGCTATGGACTATGGCGCAGTAGATTTTGTTGCCAAACCTAGCGGGACCATTTCATTGGATTTACATAAAATCCAAGACGAGTTAGTACATAAAGTAATACAAGCTGCAAAAATTCCAATTGCCAAGTTAAAAAAGCCTATCCCAAGTTTGTCAACTGTGTTACAGCCTAATCTAAAAGCAGTTAAGACGGTTAAGACGGAGCTTCCATCGACTGCCCCAATTGGAGTGAAAAAAAGAACATTTGTTGATATACCATCTAAAAAAATAGAGTGGAGCAAAACTTCAAAAAAAATTATTTTAATTGGTACTTCAACTGGTGGTCCGAGAGCATTACAAGAAGTCATAACAAAAATTCCTGCAAATGTTGATGCACCAATTTTAATTGTTCAACATATGCCGGCTGGATTTACAAAATCTCTTGCAACAAGACTAGATCAATTAAGTAATATCCATGTAAAAGAGGCTGAACAGGGCGATATATTACATAAAGGAACTGCCTATATAGCACCGGGTGGTTTTCATATGAAATTAAGAAAAGTAGGTTCTTCGTTTGGCATTGTATTAGACCAGACTGAGCCTCCACGTTCAGGCCATCGACCATCTGTTGATGTCATGTTTGAAGATGTTAGTCAATATAACGACTTTGATAAAGTTGCCGTTATTATGACGGGCATGGGCTATGATGGTTCTAAAGGATTAGTAGCATTAAAGAAAACAGGAAATGTAGTAGCGATAGCTGAGTCAGCGGAGACATGTATTGTTTATGGAATGCCTAAAGCTGCCGTGGAAACGCAGCTTGTTGATGTGGTGGCAGATGTTGACGATATTGCAGAAACTATTATGAAATATATGCCTTAAAGGGGTGCCTTCTAAATGGAAGTAAATCAATATTTAGAAATGTTCATTGAAGAAAGTAAAGAACATTTACAAGCATGTAGCGAACATTTATTGGAATTAGAGAAAAATCCTGAAGATTTAACAATTGTTGGTGAAATTTTCCGTTCTGCTCATACACTTAAAGGTATGTCTGCAACGATGGGATTTGAAGATTTAGCAGACTTAACGCATAAGATGGAAAACGTGTTAGATGCAATTCGTAATGAAAAAATAAAAGTAACGGCAGAAATCTTAGATGTTGTATTTGAATCTGTAGATCATCTTGAAGAAATGGTTTATAACATTGCTGATGGCGGTGACGGTAAGCGTGATGTTCAATCAACGGTTGAGCGATTAAAGCGCATTGAAGCAGGCGAACCAACAATAGCGGCTACGATTGCTTTTGAACCTGAAACAAATGAAAAAGGACAAGAGTCAGCAACTACTTCTGATGAATTAAAGCTAACATATGATGATTTTGAAAAGACGGTCATGCTTCAGTCATCAGAGCAAGAGTATAACGCATATGAAATTTCTATTTCATTGCGAGAAGATTGCTTATTAAAAGCAGCTCGTGTCTTCATGGTATTTGAAATTTTAGAGAAAAACGGGGATGTCATTAAATCTTACCCGACAGTAGAAAAATTAGAAGAAGAGCAATTTGATAATGATTTTTATGTTGCTTACATTTCTAAAGAGTCTCCTGAAGATTTACAAAAGATGCTTATGAAAGTATCTGAAGTTGATAGAGTACTAGTAAGTGAAATTAGCCAAGATGTGTTCACACCATCTACTGCTGTACAAGTTAATGCTGATAGTGTAGAAACTGCGGTAGCTGTTAATGAAACAACACCAGCTATTACTCAAGCACAGGCATCTCAAAAAGCTACGCCAAATGGAAATAGTAATTCAAAATCAAACGGGCATACATCAAGTAAAACAATTCGTGTAAATATTGATCGACTAGATATTTTAATGAATTTATTTGAAGAGCTAGCAATTGACCGTGGACGATTACTTACAATTGCCGGAGATGTTAACCACGGGGAATTAAATGAGACGGTTGAGCGTATGAGTCGTACAATGGGTGATTTACAAAACATTGTATTAACTATGCGAATGGTACCGGTTGAAACAGTATTCAACCGCTTCCCAAAAATGGTGCGTCAAATATCGCGTGATTTAAATAAAAAAATTACCCTCGATATTATTGGTGCGGAAACAGAGCTTGATCGAACTGTTATCGATGAAATTGGAGATCCATTAGTTCATTTAATTCGTAATTCAGTTGACCATGGTATTGAAAGTCCTGAAGTGCGTCGAGCAAAAGGTAAGCCAGAAGAAGGGACAGTACAACTTCGTGCATACCATAGCGGTAACTATGTATTCATTGACATTGAAGATGATGGAGCAGGGATTAACCGTGATCGTGTTCTTGCTAAAGCAATTTCAAAAGGAATCGTAACGCAAGAACAATCTTTAACGATGACAGATAAGCAAATTAATGAACTTATTTTAGCATCAGGCTTCTCAACAGCAGAAGTCATTTCAGATATTTCTGGACGCGGGGTTGGTTTAGATGTAGTGAAAACAACAATTGAATCACTTGGTGGTAGTATTTCAATTGATTCAACACAGGATGTAGGATCAGTCTTTTCTATTCAATTACCATTAACTTTATCGATTATTTCTGTCATGCTAGTTGAAATTGAAAAAGAAATTTATGCAATTCCATTATCGTCTATTATTGAAACGTCAATTATCCGTAATTCTGATATTTTAAATGCCCATAATCAAAAAGTAATTGATTTCCGTGGCAAAGTAGTTCCGCTAGTATTCCTTGAGGAAATTTTTGAAGTACCTCGTGAAGAGTCAAATGATGATGGATTCCATTCAGTCGTTATCGTTCGTAAAGGCGATAAATTAGCTGGTTTAGTAGTAGATTCTTTTATCGGACAGCAAGAAATTGTTTTAAAATCTTTAGGCAATTACTTAACAAATATTTTTGCGATTTCAGGTGCAACGATTTTAGGAAATGGGAAAGTGGCGTTAATTGTTGATTGTAACGCACTAATGAAGTAAAAGAAGAGGTGTAACTAATGACGAATGCTATCGAGCAAAAAAATTTGAAAGTTATTGTATTTCAATTAGCTGATAAAGAGTATGCAATTCCGGTTTCACACGTAAAGGGCATTGAAAAATTAATGCACATTACTCGTGTACCAAAAACAGCACGTTATGTTAAAGGTGTGATCAATCTACGTGGTGTAGTAACACCAGTTATTGATTTACGCGAACGTTTTGATTTACCAGTTTCGGGTAATGAAGAAACAACACGTATAATCATTATTACGCTTGAAACGATGGAAGTTGGTTTTATCGTCGATTCAGCAAATGATGTGTTAGACATTGATGCAGCGTCTATTGAACAACAGCCTGAAGTCGTTGGTTCTTTTGAGGAAGAATTTATTGCGGGCGTGACTAAGCTTGAAAACCGATTATTAATTTTACTTCATTTAGATAAAGTGCTAAATCTTCTTGATTAATAACTAATTTTCTAGGTAAGTGTTTCTTGCCTAGAATCTATTAAAGTAGGGATTGTAAATGAATTTTAGTGATAAAATCACTTCACTACATTTAGATGTCTTAAAAGAAATCGGGAACATAGGAGCAGCACATGCAGCGACAGCTTTGTCAGATTTACTGCAAAAGAAAATAGATATGCGCGTTCCTAATGTTGAAATGGCGTCTTTTAATGAAATGATGGAACTTGCAGGAGGTTCTGAAAATGTAGTCGTAGGGATATTTTTACGTATTGAAGGTGATGCGGAAGGTAGTATGTTTTTCGTGTTGCCTATTGAACAAGCGAATCGATTTATTAGAAGATTAATTCGTGATGAATCATTTGATTTCAATTCGCCTCCTGTATCCGAGCTTGGCCTATCTGCTATGCAGGAAATGGGGAATATTTTATCGGGATCATATTTATCTGCACTATCAGATTTTACGGGACTTAAAATTTATCCAACTGTTCCAGGCTTAAGTATCGATATGTTTGGTGCGATTATAAGCATTGGCTTAATTGAATTATCACAAGTGAGTGATACAGTTATTGTAATAAATACATCCATTTATGAAGAAGTTATTTCGGATGATGAAGAAGTAAAGGGGCATTTTTTCTTACTTCCGGATCCAGACTCGTTTGAAGCTATTTTTAAAGCATTGGGTGTGCCTACTTCATGATTTTAACGAAGGTTAATGAAGTTATTAAAGTCGGAATTGCACAAATGGATGTTGTGAAGGTACCTAATACAATTCGTACATCAGGCTTAGGTTCGTGCGTAGGTGTTGTTATTTATGATGATTCAAAAAAAGTGGCTGGTTTAGTACATGTAATGCTACCAGATTCTAGTCTAGGTCGAACAGAATCAATTAATGTAGCAAAATTTGCTGATACGGGTGTTAGTGCACTTGTCGATTTATTGAAGCGTGAAGGTGCCCTAAGTAGTAAACTGAAGGCGAAAATTGCCGGTGGGGCTCAAATGTTTCAATTCACATCTGACAAAGACTCGATGCGAATTGGTCCACGTAATGTAGAAGCTGTTAAAGCACAATTGAAGAAAATGAATATTCCAATTGTCGCAGAAGATACAGGTGGGAACAGTGGACGTACAATTGAATTTAATCCTGAGACAAATAAGTTAAATATACGTACAGTAAATCAAGGAGTGAGTGAAATATGATGTTTGGTTCGCTATTTTATAATTTTTGGGCTGCTCTATTTTCATTTACTGGTTACTTTATTTGGGCTATTCAAGACCCATTTGCAATGCCATTGCCTACAATTGGTGCAGCTTTCGTTGCCGGGGTTATCGGCTATTTTGTAATGTATATCATCCGTTATTTCATGGGCTATGTATTTTATACACCAGAAAACATTAGCTTCAATGAAACGGCAGAACAAAATGAAAATATAGAAACAAATATTGAAAATGACAAGCAAGTACCACAAAATGGACGTTCTACATTTGAAGAAAATAATACGGAAGAAATTGCGGATGTTGTTCGAACTATGTTGCATGGACAAGATGAAGCGGTTTCTAAATAAGAAAGAGGGCGAATGTAGGAGGGACTTTTTCCTGCATAGCATCCTTCTTAAAAAACTAATAGAGCGGTTTGAGAAGTATGTTACTTTTCGAATAGCTCTATTTTGTTTATAGCCATTATTATAAGATGAATAGTATTTTTATAGTACTTATTCTATACAATGCTAGTTATAAAATGATCAAATAATACAAAAATGCTAAACGATACGTTGTTTTCTAAAATATATGTAAATGTTGTGACTCGTCCTTCAGTCACATGTATATTTGTAGTCTTTTTGATATAATGAAGTATATTATGCTTAAATTTCCAGGAGAGGTGGATACGAGTGACTGAACAAGGAAAACTAGATGAACAATCACTATGGATTCGCTGGACAACAGACCGTGATCCTGATGCAGGCGATTTATTAATAAAAAAATATAAGCCACTCGTTTCATATCATGTTCAACGTATTGCAGTTGGTTTACCCAAAAATGTTGCTAGAGATGATTTAGTAAGTCTTGGAATGATGGGATTGTTTGATGCGCTTAATAAATTCGATATAAATCGAGATTTAAAATTTGATACATATGCGTCGTTTCGAGTTCGAGGGGCGATAATTGATGGTTTAAGAAAAGAAGATTGGCTTCCTCGCTCTGCTCGAGAAAAAGCGAAAAAATTAGAAGCTCAAATTGAAGGCTTAGAACAAAAATTAATGCGTCATGCAACGCCAGAAGAAATTGCAGTACATATGGATTTACCAGTAGATGAAATATATCAAACATTTCATGAGCATTTCTTTTCAAATGTCCTTTCAATTAATGAACAATTGGACCAAGAAGAAACAGAAGGAAAGGCATTTGTTATTCGGGATGATCAAACGAAAACGCCGGAGCAACAAATTGTCCATTCAGAATTATTAGGAGACTTGGCAGAAAATATACAAAAGTTAAATGAAAAAGAACAGCTTGTCATTAGCTTATTCTACACAGAGGAAATGACATTGACGGAGATTGGTGAAATGCTTGAATTATCTACTTCACGTATTTCCCAAATCCATTCAAAGGCTTTATTTAAATTGCGCAAGCTTTTATCTAGTGAAATGATTAGTTCGTAAGGAGTGATAATTGTGAGTTTAAAAGGGGTTGAATTACAAATTGCTATCCCAAAAACTTTCGATGCAGGAAAAATTGCCGATCAGCATCAACAAAATACAATTAATCAGCAATTACATGCGAATGAAGCATTAAAACGTGAAATTGAACGAAAGCAATTTTCCGTTAATGAATCAGAAGAGATGGATGCCATTAATGAAGAGGAAGACAACAATCAACCGGGCGATGGCCAATCGAAAAATAGACAAAATAAGAAAAATAAGCAAGAGCTAGAACAAAAAGCAAAGCACCCATTTAAAGGGAATCTTTTTGATTTTAGCGGCTAGGAGAAGGCATGACAACGGGATTAATAATAGTACTTTTCCTCATTCAACTCATTACGATTTTTATTATTGTTCTATTAAATAGCAAATTATCCAAGTTTAAAGATTTGGAAAACCGTCAAAATCAATTAGTTGAAGAAATGGATAATGCAATTAGTGTTTATTTAATTGAAATGAAAGAGGAAAATGATCGTTTAATTAAGGAGTTACAAAATACACAAGCTTCAAAAAAAATGGAATCAGTAACTGAAGAAAAGGCTCAATCAAGTACGATACCAATTAAGACGAATTCAACGGAAATTGAAGATTCTCTTAAACTAGAAGAGACAGCAGAATTAGAAGCGCGACCATATGTGCCTATTAAAACTGCTACAAATGCGTATAGTAAACAAAAAGCACATATTATAGAAGAAGATGAAGTTCTGGAAGTTCAAGAAGTATTATTTCGAAAAGAGAAAGAACGAAAGATTTTAACATTTGAACAACAAGTATTAGAACATTATCGTAATGGAAAATCTACTGAAGAAATTGCGAAAATGATGCAACGTGGTAAAACAGAGATCGACTTGCTCATTAAGTTTCATGCGTAAAGTAGTTGCACTTGCCACATAGGTATGCTATATTAACAAATGGTGTTAAACATTACACACGTATTTCGATGTAGTAAGTGGTGCTCTAAAGTTTAGGGTAGCTTGTTGCAGATGAAAAATACGGAGGAAAAAAACCAAACATATTAGGAGGAAACACTCATGTCAGTAATTTCAATGAAACAATTACTTGAAGCTGGTGTACATTTCGGTCACCAAACTCGCCGTTGGAACCCAAAAATGAAGAAATATATCTTCGTTGAACGTAACGGTATTTACATTATCGATTTACAAAAAACAGTTAAAAAATTAGAAGAAGCTTACGATTTCATGCGTCAAGTTGGTCAAGACGGTGGTAAAGTTTTATTCGTTGGTACGAAAAAACAAGCACAAGAAGCGATCAAAGAAGAAGCAGAACGTTCAGGTAACTACTACATTAACCAACGTTGGTTAGGTGGTACTTTAACTAACTTCGGTACAATCCAAAAACGTGTTGCTCGTATGAAGCAAATCGAAAAAATGGAAGAAGACGGTACATTCTCTGTACTTCCGAAGAAAGAAGTTATCCAACTTAAAAAAGAACACGAGCGCTTAGTTAAATTCTTAGGCGGTATCCGTGATATGAAAGCTATTCCGGACGTAATGTTCGTAGTAGACCCTCGTAAAGAGCGTATCGCAGTTGCAGAAGCAATCAAATTAAACATCCCTCTAGTTGGTATCGTTGACACTAACTGTGATCCAGATGAAATTGATTACGTAATTCCTGCAAACGACGATGCTATTCGCGCTGTTAAATTATTAACTGCTAAAATGGCTGACGCTTTATTAGAAGCTAAACAAGGTGAAGAAGAAGCTCCAGTAGAAGAAGCATCTGCTGAGTAATTCACTTTTAGAAAAGGTGATAAGTGGATGAAACCCTTATCACCTTTTTTTGAGAAAACTTTAGTGATTATCGTGAATGATTGAAATGTCACACTTTTTCACTTAAAGTATGAAGAGTAAATTAAATTTTTTATATATTTTGAGGAGGACACTCAACATGGCAAACATTTCTGCACAATTAGTAAAAGAATTACGTGAAAAAACAGGCGCAGGTATGATGGACTGCAAAAAAGCATTAGTTGAAACAAACGGTGACTTAGATGCAGCAATCGATTTCTTACGTGAAAAAGGTTTAGCTGCTGCTGGTAAAAAAGCTGACCGTATCGCTGCTGAAGGTACTACTTACATTTTAGAAAGCGGTAACGAAGCAATCCTTTTAGAAGTAAACGCTGAAACTGACTTCGTAGCGAAAAACGAAAAATTCCAAGTTCTAGTTTCTTCATTAGCTGAGCAATTACTAGCTGGTAAACCAGAATCAGTAGAAGCAGCATTAGAATTAGAAAAAGATGGCGTGAAAATTGTTGATCAAATTTCTACAGCTACAGCTACAATCGGCGAAAAAATCTCTTTACGTCGTTTTGAAATTAAAACAAAATCAGATGCAGATGCATTCGGTTCATACTTACACATGGGTGGCCGTATCGGTGTATTAGTAGTTCTTGAAGGTTCTACTGACGCTGCAGCTGCTAAAGATGTAGCGATGCACATTGCTGCTATCAACCCAACTTACGTTTCTCGTGACGAAGTTTCTGCTGATGAAGTAGAACGCGAGCGTAAAGTATTAACAGAGCAAGCATTAAACGAAGGTAAACCAGAAAACATCGTTGCGAAAATGGTTGAAGGTCGTCTTGGTAAATACTTCGAGGACGTTTGCTTATTAGACCAAACTTTCGTTAAAAACCCAGATCAAAAAGTACGTGATTTTGTAGCTTCTACTGGTGGACAAGTTTCTGGCTTCTCTCGTTACGCTGTTGGTGAAGGTATCGAAAAACGTGAAGACAACTTCGCTGAAGAAGTAATGAGCCAAGTTAAAGGTAACTAATTAAAAACGACTTAAATGATTATCATTTAGGTGAAACAGTAGGGAGCACCATTTGCGTGTTCCCTATTTTTAGGAGATAATAAAGAAGACTAAAATCTCCGCAATTTGAACATGCTCTTACACAATCTAATGTAAGAAACAAAAATCAAAATGCTCTTTACAAAAGTGCATTATTTCTTTCGGTAAACTTTAAAGAACCGAAGAGAAGTGTGATTATATTCTAGTGAAATGGTATACATACAAGGAATGATGTATAGTATTTCCTTTTAAATAAATGAGTAACGGAGGTTTACTATGAGTGTGTCAAAATACAAGCGCGTAGTAATTAAACTAAGCGGAGAAGCATTAGCCGGAGATTTAGGCTTTGGTTTCTCACCAGAAGTGATTAAGTCGATTGCAGGCGAAATTAAAGAAGTAATTGATTTAGGCGTAGAAGTCGCTTTAGTAGTAGGTGGCGGTAACATTTGGCGTGGGAAAATTGGCGCTGAAATGGGAATGGAACGTGCCAATGCGGATTATATGGGTATGTTAGGAACAGTTATGAATGCTTTAGCATTACAAGATTCACTAGAAAACTTAGGTGTTCCAACACGTGTTCAATCATCAATTGTTATGACGCAAGTAGCAGAGCCTTATATTCGTCGTAAAGCAGTACGTCACTTAGAAAAAGCGCGAGTTGTAATTTTTGCAGCTGGTACAGGTAACCCTTACTTCTCAACAGATACAACTGCAGCATTACGTGCAGCAGAAATTAATGCAGACGCAATTTTAATGGCGAAAAACAATGTTGATGGTGTCTATTCTGCTGACCCTAAACTAGATGCGACAGCTGTGAAGTATGACACACTTACGTATTTAGACGTTATTCAACAAGGATTACAAGTAATGGATTCAACAGCTTCAACATTATGTATGGACAATGACATTAAGCTAGTTGTCTTCAATTTATCAGAGGCTGGTAACATTAAACGTGCCGTTATGGGCGAAAAAATTGGAACAGTTGTTAGGAGAGATGCATAATGACGAAACAAGTATTAGATCAAGCACAAGAAAAAATGACGAAATCGATTGGTGCCTTCTCACGTGAATTAGCATCAATTCGTGCAGGTGTAGCAAATGCTTCACTTTTAGACCGAATTACAGTTGATTACTATGGTGCACCAACACCGATTAACCAAATGGCGGGTGTGTCAGTACCAGAAGCTCGTCTATTAGTTATTACACCGTATGATAAGTCGATTTTAGGCGAAATCGAAAAAGCAATAATGAGATCAGATATCGGTATTACACCAACGAATGATGGGAATGTCATCCGTTTAGCGATTCCAGCTTTAACAGAAGAGCGTCGTAAAGACTTAGTGAAACAAGTGAAAAAAGAAGCAGAAGATGCAAAAGTTGCAATTCGTAATGTGCGTCGTGATGCAAACGATGACCTTAAAAAGTTAGAAAAAAATGGTGAAATTACAGAAGACGATTTACGTAGCTTCGGTGAAGATATCCAAAAATTAACAGATAGTTCAATTGCTAAAGTAGATGACTTAGTAAAAGAAAAAGAAAAAGAAATTTTAACAGTTTAATTTCTTATATAATGAATGATTTTACGCTATACAACCAACTATAGCGTAAAATCTTTTTCTACTTGTAAGTGAACTTTAAATGGATAAAGACGTCCTACTTGTAAGGACGTTTTTTTTATTAGTAGAAATAATAAATTTTTACCAAATGAAATACATAAAATATAAATGAGTAGACTAATGATGTATAGAGAAGTTCATGAATAAATCAAGGACATCTAAATCCTTTTTTGATATGATGAATTAATAAATAGTCCGATTTGTGCAGTTGGGGGAATAAGCTATGTTTAAAAAACTTTTAAGAAAAAATACGAATAAGCAAGAGCAATCTATTAACGAAAGTGAAAACTTAGTTAATGGTGAAGATATCCCTACCCATATTGCCATTATTATGGACGGAAATGGACGTTGGGCAAAGCGACGTTCTATGCCACGTGTAGCTGGACATCATGAAGGTATGAAGACCGTTCGAAAAATTACACGATGTGCTTGTGATTTAGGGGTGAAGGTTTTAACGCTCTATGCATTTTCAACAGAAAATTGGAAGCGTCCTAAATCAGAAGTAGAGTTTTTAATGCGTTTACCTGAACAATTTTTAAATTCTTTTTTACCGGAGTTAATGGAGCGAAATATTAAAATTGAAATGATTGGTGTAATGGGGTCATTACCTGAATATACGCAAATAGCATTAAAAAAAGCAATGGATATGACAAAAAACAACACAGGGTTAATTTTAAATTTTGCAATGAATTACGGTGGTCGTGCAGAAATTGCTATGGCAATGCAGCAATTGATGAAGGAAGTTGAAGCAGGAAAGCTTTCAATTGAAGAAATTGATGAACAACAAATTACGAATCGATTAATGACGGCTCATTTACCAGAACCAGATTTGTTAATTCGAACAAGTGGTGAAGTACGTATTAGTAATTTCATGTTATGGCAGCTCGCTTATACGGAATTTATATTTACAGATACACATTGGCCGGATTTTGATGAAGCATGTTTAAAAGAGGCTATCGCTGTGTATCAAAACCGTAACCGTCGTTATGGAGGGCTGAAAGGAGAAGGAACAAATTGAAACAACGCATTATTACAGGAGTAATAGCTGCGGCATTATTTATTCCGTTTGTCATTTATGGAGGCGCCCCATTCGCATTAATGATTAGTGCGCTTGCGGTTATTGGATTTTATGAAATTCTCAAAATGAAGGGCATTTCAATAACCTCGTTTCCAGGTGTGTTAGGAACGCTGGCTTTATTAATATTGGTCGTACCAGATGAATGGTCGAACAAATTGCTCGAGCTATTTCAATATGAATCGAAACTAATGATTGTTTACGGAATTGCGGCATTATTATTAATTTATATTGTACTTGTAAAAAACAAAATGACATTTGACGAAGTCGGGTTTATTTTATTAGGTGCTCTTTATGTTGGACTTGGCTTCCATTATTTCATCGAAACAAGATTTATCGGCTTGGAGTTTGTTGTTTTTGTACTATTGGTTGTATGGACAACGGATTCAGGTGCTTATTTTGTTGGTCGTAAACTCGGAAAAAATAAATTATGGCCAGAGATTTCACCGAAAAAAACGGTGGAAGGCTTTGTTGGTGGGATTGTAATTGCAGTATTCTTTGCGATTGTGATGCAGCTTATTTATCCGTTTGCTTCAAGCTATCTGCAATTAATTTTTGTGACGATTTTTGCTTCGATTGTTGGCCAAATGGGTGACTTAGTAGAATCTGCAATTAAACGCCACTATGGTGTAAAAGACTCAGGTAATATTTTACCGGGACATGGTGGGATTTTAGATCGCTTTGATAGTTTATTATTTGTAGTCCCGTTACTGCATTTTTTACATTTCTTTGGTGGATAAGAATAGCATGATTTCAATGAAACCTACATGGATTTTAAGAGGGGAAGTATCGTTGTGAAGAAAATTAGTTTATTAGGTGCAACAGGGTCAATTGGATGGCAAACTTTTGATATTTTATGCGCACATCCAGAACAATTTAAGCTTGTTGCTTTTTCGGCTGGACAAAACATCGAAAAATCTCGTGAAATGATTGAGAAATTACAGCCAGAGCTTGTATCAATGCAAACAGAGGAAGCAGCGCTAGCTCTGCAAAAGGACTATCCGCATATTTCCTTTACATATGGAGCGAAGGGTTTAGTCGATGTTGCTACCCATCCTGATTCTACGGTATTAGTCAATGCAGTATTAGGCAGTGTTGGACTAGAATCGACACTAGCAGCGATCCGCATGGGAAAAACGATTGCGATTGCAAATAAAGAAACGCTCGTAACTGCAGGTCATCTCGTAATGGCGGAGGCGAAAAAGTACAACGTTAACATTTTACCAGTTGATAGTGAACATTCCGCATTGTTCCAATCGATGAATGGTGAAAACAAAAAGCGTATTGAGCGTCTAATTTTAACCGCGTCGGGTGGTTCATTCCGCGATAAAACTCGTGATGAATTACAGGGAGTTACGGTGAAAGATGCACTGAATCATCCAAACTGGTCAATGGGTGCTAAAATTACAATCGATTCTGCAACGATGATGAATAAAGGGTTGGAAGTAATTGAAGCACATGTATTATTCGACATGCCTTACGACAATATCGACGTATTACTACATCGTGAGAGTATCATTCATTCAATGGTTGAGTATGAGGATACAAGCGTTATTGCACAGCTAGGTACGCCAGATATGCGTGTGCCAATTCAATATGCGTTAAGTTATCCAGATCGTTTGCCATTACAAAATGGACAGCGTTTAAATTTAGCACAAATTGGACAACTTCATTTTAAAGAAGTTGATTTTGACCGTTTTCGTGCATTAAAGCTTGCATATGATGCAGGACGAATGGGTGGTACAATTTTAACTGCAATGAATGCAGCGAATGAAGCCGCAGTAGCATTATTTTTACAAGAAAAAATTACTTTCTTACAAATTGAAGAATGTATCGAACGTATAATGAATAAGCATAACAATATATTATTGCCAGATTTGCAAACAATCTTACATGTAGATAGTGAAACAAGAAAAACTGTTGCAAGCATGGTAAAATAGTGAAGTATGAGAGAAAGTGAGTAATCTTAACGCTTAGTTTACTCAGTGAAGGTGGGAGATTATGCAAACAGTTATTGCCTTTATCGCAATCTTTGGTTTACTAGTATTTTTCCATGAGCTAGGTCACTTTATTTTTGCAAAACGCGCAGGGATTATGGTGCGAGAATTTGCAATTGGTATGGGGCCAAAGATCTTTGGTATGACGAAAGGTGAAACCATTTATACGTTACGTCTTTTACCGATCGGTGGTTACGTTCGTATGGCTGGTGAGGATACTGATTCAGTAGAATTACAACCAGGATATCGAGTAGCGTTAGTCACAAATGAAGATAATATTGTTGAAAAAATCGTTTTAAATCAAAAAAATCAATACCAAAATGTGATATTTTTAGAAGTAGAAAGCGCGGATTTAGAAAAAGGCCTTTGGATAGAAGGATACGATGAGGAAGACAAGCTTGTGCGATTTGATGTATCGCGTACAGCTACAATTGTTGAAAATGGAACAGAAACAGTTTTAGCACCATATGATCGTCAATTCAATTCAAAATCAGTTGGCGCACGAGCAATGGCAATTTTCGCAGGACCATTGTTTAACTTTATTTTAGCATTCTTTATTTTTGTTATTATGGGCTTAGTCCAAGGAATTCCTTTGGATGATCCGATTATTTCAAAGGTGGAAGACAATTCTCCTGCAAATGTTGCAGGTCTTCAAGCTGGCGATAAAGTTGTGAAAGTTGATAATCAAGTAATTACAAATTGGGAGCAACTTTCAGAAAAAATTCAATTAAGTCCTGGTAAGCCCATCGTATTTGAAGTTGAACGTGGGAATGAGATTGCAACTGTTGAAGTAACACCAAATAAAGTAAAACAGAATGACGGAGTAACTTATGGTCAAATTGGTGTTATGCGTTCGATGGAAACCAATCCACTAAAAGCAATTGTGTATGGTGCAGAGCAAACATATAACGGAATGGTTTTAATTGCTACATTAGTTGGAAAGTTAGTTACCGGCCAATTTTCAATTGATGCACTTTCTGGACCAGTAGGAATTTACAAAGCGACAGAGACTGTAGTTACGTATGGTTTCATTAATGTTTTATACTGGGCAGCAATGCTAAGCATTAACTTAGGAATTATGAATTTACTTCCGTTACCAGCATTAGATGGTGGACGATTATTATTCTTTGCATTTGAAGCAGTGAGAGGAAAACCGATAGATCGTCACAAGGAAGGGATGGTCCATTTTGTTGGGATTGTTCTTCTGATGATTTTAATGGTTGTTGTTACATGGAACGACATTCAAAGGTTCTTCTTTTAACTAAACTAAAAATACTTTTAATTGACAGCTTTGAGCGTTTTGTATGATTTATACTAGCGTTCAAAGCTAAATTTGATTAGTATAGAAGAAGTAGACTTAACTATACGATTTTAAAAATAAAGGTGGCCCTACTTATGAAACAAAGTTTAACTTTTATCCCAACATTAAGGGAAAATCCGGCTGATGCTGACGTAAAATCACATCGCGTTCTATTACGTGCAGGATTTATCCGTCAAAATGCTTCAGGCATATATTCATATTTACCATTAGCAAAACGCGTATTAGCGAAAATCGAGCAAATCGTGCGTGAAGAAATGGAAGCAATTAATTCTATCGAGTTATTAATGCCAGCAATGCAAGCAGCAGAGCTATGGCAAGAATCGGGTCGTTGGGAAGCTTACGGCCCAGAATTAATGCGTTTAAAGGATCGTCATGATCGTGATTTCGCTTTAGGTGCTACCCATGAAGAAGTGATTACAACTCTAGTACGTGATGAAATCAAATCGTACAAAAAGTTACCATTAACTTTATATCAAATTCAAGCAAAATTCCGTGACGAAAAACGCCCGCGTTTCGGACTTTTACGTGGTCGTGAATTTATTATGAAAGATGCGTATTCTTTCCATGCTTCTCGTGAATCATTGGATGCGACATACGAAGATATGTACCGCGCGTACTCAAATATTTTCTCACGTCTTGGATTAAACTTCCGTGCAGTAATTGCTGACGCTGGTTCAATCGGTGGTAAAGGTACGCATGAATTCATGGTATTGTCTGAAATCGGTGAAGACACAATTGCTTATTCTGATTCGTCTGATTACGCAGCAAACATTGAAATGGCTGAAGTAGTTGTAGAATACACTACACCAGATACACCATTGAAAGACATAGAAAAAGTAGCAACACCAGATCAAAAGACAATTGAAGAAGTATCAGCATTTTTAAACGTTGAAAGTTCGAATGTTATTAAAACATTAGTGTTCAACATAGATGAAGAACTTGTAGTTGTTTTAGCACGTGGTGACCATGAAATTAATGACATTAAGTTAAAAAATGCATTAGGCGCAACATCTGTTGAATTAGCAGATGATGTTGCAATTAAAGAACTATTAGGTTGTACACCAGGTTCAATAGGTCCAGTGAAACTACCAGTAAACGTAAAAGTAATTGCTGATAATGCGATCAAATCAATTCGCAATGGTGTAGCAGGCGCAAACGAAGATGGCTTCCACTTATTAAATGTGAACCCTGAGCGTGATTTTGCGATTAGCTCTTATGAGGATATTCGCTTCATCCAAGTAGGAGACCCATCTCCAGATGGACAAGGTGTTATCAAATTTGCTGAAGGTATTGAAGTTGGTCATATTTTCAAATTAGGTACAACTTATTCAGCAAAAATGAATGCAACCTTCTTAGATGAACAAGGGAAAGCGCAGCCATTTATTATGGGTTGCTATGGTATCGGGGTTTCTCGATTACTTGCAGCAGTTGCAGAACAATTCCAAGATGAAAATGGCTTTGTATGGCCAGCTCAACTAGCTCCATATGATTTACACTTAGTACCTGTAAATACGAAAGATGAAGCACAAGTTCAATTAGCAGATGAGCTTTATGGTGTTTTAAAATCATACCGCTATGACGTGCTCTATGATGACCGTGCAGAGCGTGCAGGAGTTAAATTTGCAGATGCAGATTTAATTGGATTACCAGTACGTATTACGGTAGGTAAAAAAGCATCTGAAGGGTTGGTGGAAGTGAAATTCCGCGCAACTGGCGAATCAGCTGAATGGGCGAAAGAAGAAGTAGTAGACCGTTTAAACGAATACTTCCGCCAAAACTAATGATTACGAAATAAAAAGGGAGGGTACCTACTAAGTTTTGGACTTATAGGTACCCTCTCATAGTTATCGTCGAACTTCTTCGACATGAAAGGGTGACAAACTTGTCAAATCAGGAAGGAAGACAGAAGTTTTTATTATTATTACAGCAACTTGAATTAACGGATAATGTCTATATGTCCTTCTTTGAAAATGGCGTATTAGAACGAGTAACAGTGCATAAAAAGAAGCGTGTTTGGCATTTTAAAATTACGATAGAAAATATATTACCGTATCAAGTGTATCAACTATTACGGGCACGTATGGCAGAGAAATTTGCCCATATTGCTAATGTTTCATTAACTGTACAATCAAATAATCCGGTCGTTACAGAGCAGCACTTAATCGACTACTGGCAAGTGGTGATAGAACAAATTGCAGATGTATCCCCGCTATTACGTCAAAATTTAATGAAGCAAACGCCAAAATGGACAGGGCATAAGTTAATTGTTACATCGATGCTTGAAGTAGAATATTTATCATTAAAGGCAAAATATACAGATAAAATTGCAGATTCTTATTCAACGTTTGGTTTCCCAAATATTCCGTTAGAGTTTCAATTAGTGGAACAATCTGATGAATTTATTGCACAGCAAGAAGCGTTTTATCAACAACGACAAGAAGAAGAAGAACGTCTATCTAAACAAGCGATGGCAGATTTTGCGATACGTGAGAAGGAAAAAGCTGATAATCCAAGTGCCGTGCAAAATGAAGGGCCGTTTCAAATTGGTTCGTTTATTAAAAATGCAGAGTCAGTGGAAATTCGTTCTATTTTAGAAGAAGAGCGTTCCATTATTATTGAAGGCTTTATTTTTGCAGCGGATATAAAGGAATTACGGAGTGGGCGTTCCTTACTTGAAATTAAAATTTCGGATTATACCGACTCTTTACTTGTGAAAATGTTCTCGAATGGTGACGAGGACGTCGCCAAAATGAATCAAATAAGTAAAGGCATGTGGGTGCGAATTCGTGGTTCAATTCAAATGGATACATTTGCACGTGATTTAGTCATGATGGCAAAAGATATTAATGAGATTAAAAAAGAACCACGAAAAGATACAGCACCTGAAGGAGAAAAACGTGTCGAGCTACATCTTCATACTCCAATGAGTCAAATGGATGCGATGACTCCTGTAGATAAGTTAGTAGCACAAGCAGCTAAATGGGGACATCCTGCAATTGCAATTACTGATCATGCTGTTGTTCAAGCTTTTCCTGAGGCTTATTCAGCAGGGAAGAAAAACGGCATTAAAGTAATTTACGGTGTTGAGGCAAATTTAGTAGATGATGGCAAGCCAATCGTTTATGATCCGAGAGAGGTCGCGTTAGAAGATGCTACTTATGTCGTATTTGACGTTGAGACAACGGGCTTTTCTAATGTCTATGACACAATTATTGAGCTAGCGGCAGTAAAAATAAAAAACGGGCAAGTTATTGATACATTTGAGCGTTTTTCAAATCCACACCGCAAGCTAACTGCGAAAATTATTGAGTTAACGCATATTACCGATGATATGTTAGTGAATGCACCTGAGCTTAATCAAGTAATTAGTGAGTTCCATGATTTCATTGGCGATGCAATCGTTGTAGCACACAATGCTGCATTTGACTTAGGCTTCCTATATGTGGCTTATCAAAATGCCGGTATCGATGTACGTCATCCAGGTATCGATACAGTGGAGCTTTCCCGCCTAGTAAACCCTGGGCAAAAATCACATAGCTTAAAAACTTTAACGAAAAAATATAATATTGAATTAACCCAACATCACCGTGCGATTTATGATACAGAAGCAACGGGAGAGCTATTTTTACATTTGTTAAAGCAAGCAAATGATTTAGGTATTCAAAATTTAATCGAGTTTAATGACCATGTAGGTGGCGAAGAAGGTTATAAGCAGGCACGACCAAGTCACTGTACAATATTAGCTGTCGATGATGCAGGTTTAAAAAATTTGTTTAAGCTTATTTCAATTTCCCATACGCAAACATTTTATCGTGTACCACGTATTCGCCGTTCAGATTTACAAAAGTTACGTCAAGGTTTAATTGTCGGTTCGGGATGTTCGAATGGGGAACTATTTGAAACAATGATGAATAAAACACCCGAGGAAGCAGAGCGAATTGCGAAGTTTTATGATTATTTAGAAGTAATGCCTAAGCCAGTCTATTCACAGCTTGTTGATGGTGGTACGGTGCATGATGAATGGGCTTTAGAGGATATTATTCGTCGTATTGTAAAGCTAGGGAAAAAATTAAATTTACCAGTTGTTGCAACAGGTAATGTACATTATTTACATGAAACGGATGCGAAATTCCGCCAAATTTTAATTGGTTCAATGGGTGGTGCAAATCCATTAAATCGACATAAATTACCGCAGGTGCATTTCCGTACGACAGATGAGATGCTGAAAGAATTTGACTTTTTAGGTCCTGATTTAGCAAAGGAAATCGTCGTTACTAATACACAACTTGTAGCAGATCGAATCGGGGATGTTAAACCGATTAAAGATGATTTATATACACCGAAAATCGAAGGCTCCGATGATGAGGTAACAAGTTTAACGTATGAAATGGCGCATCGTATTTATGGTGAAAACTTGCCAGAAATCGTTCAAGCCCGTATTGATAAAGAGTTAAAATCAATTTTAGGACATGGTTTCGGGGTAATTTATTTAATCTCAGCGAAGCTCGTAAAAAAATCATTATCTGACGGCTATTTAGTAGGTTCACGTGGTTCGGTAGGATCGTCACTAGTTGCGACATTTATGGAGATTACCGAAGTGAATCCATTGCCACCGCATTATGTGTGCCCAAGCTGTAAGCATTCAGAGTTTATAGCGGACGGTTCTGTTGCATCAGGTTACGATTTACCAAATAAGGAATGCCCGCAATGTGGGGAGCAATATAAAAAGGATGGTCAGGATATCCCGTTCGAAACTTTCCTTGGGTTCAAGGGAGATAAAGTACCTGATATTGACTTAAACTTCTCTGGTGAATACCAGCCACAGGCACATAACTATACAAAAGTACTGTTCGGTGAAGACTATGTCTTTCGTGCAGGAACAATCGGTACAGTAGCAGAAAAAACAGCCTATGGGTATGTAAAGGGCTATGGTAGTGATAACGGCATCACGTATCGTAACGCAGAAGTTGATCGTCTTGTACAAGGCTGTACAGGTGTGAAACGTACAACTGGTCAGCACCCAGGGGGAATAATTGTAGTACCAGATTATATGGACATTTACGATTTCTCGCCCGTACAATTCCCGGCAGATGCGCAGGATTCAGAATGGAAAACGACACACTTTGACTTCCATTCGATTCATGATAATATTTTGAAACTCGATATTCTTGGGCACGATGACCCGACCGTAATTCGTATGTTACAAGATTTATCTGGGATTGACCCTAAAACAATTCCAACTGATGATCCTATTGTGATGAAAATTTTTAGTTCCACTGAATCTCTAGGTGTTACGGAAAAGCAAATTGGAGCAAAAACAGGGACACTCGGAATACCAGAGTTTGGTACGAAATTCGTTCGCCAAATGCTAGAAGAAACAAAACCTACGACATTTAGTGAACTCGTACAAATTTCCGGGCTTTCTCATGGTACGGACGTATGGTTAGGAAACGCAGCAGACCTCATTAAAGATGGTACTTGTGTGTTAAAAGAAGTAATTGGCTGTCGTGATGATATTATGGTGTATTTAATTTATCAAGATTTAGAACCATCCTTTGCGTTTAAAATTATGGAGTCCGTACGTAAAGGGAAAGGCTTATCTGATGAGATGGAAGCAGAAATGCGCGATAAAAAAGTACCAGAATGGTATATCGATTCATGTAAAAAGATTAAGTACATGTTCCCGAAAGCCCATGCAGCTGCTTACGTATTAATGGCGGTACGTATTGCGTGGTTTAAAGTACATCACCCAATTCTTTATTACGCAGCATATTTTACTGTACGTGCATCAGACTTTGATTTAATCTCGATGACACAAGGCTCCGTGATGATTCGTAAAAAAATCGACGAAATTAATATGAAGGGCCTAGATGCAGCACCGAAAGAGAAGAGTTTATTGACGGTAATGGAAATTGCACTTGAAATGTGTGAGCGTGGTATGAACTTTAAGAAAATTGATTTATATAAATCACAGGCAAGTGAGTTTATTATTGAGGGGAATTCATTAATTCCACCGTTTGATGCCATTCCTGGGCTCGGAACGAACGTAGCGAAGCAAATTGTAGAAGCACGTAAAAATGGGGAATTCTTGTCGAAAGAGGACTTACAACAGCGTGGAAGAGTTTCTAAAACATTAATAGAATATATGGATGAGTTAGGGTGCCTTGAAGGAATGCCTGACGCTAATCAGCTGTCACTTTTTTAAGATGGTAGCATACCCTATTTAGTGTATTAAGGGAAAATTTGCATTCAATGAACCTTTATGCTATGCTAATTGTAATAATTTGTTGATAGTTCGCCAGCAAAAGAGTGGGATTTCCCGCTCTTTTCTGTTGTTATAAACAACTATTTACACAAATTTTTCAATGAATAACTCGTCTCTGTACTTAACATTGTGATGTCTACACAGACTAATCATAAAAGCAGTGACGCAAGGAGGATACGATGAGTAAAGTTACGTCGATCATTGAAGAGCTAGTGACACCGATCGTTGAAGAACTTGATTTAGAATTAGTTGACATCGAGTTTGTTAAAGAAGGACGCGACTGGTTCCTTCGTATTTATGTTGACACGCCTACTGGCGGTATTGATATTTTACAATGCGCGCAAGTGAGTGAAAAGTTAAGTGAGAAACTGGATGAAAACGATCCTATCGAGCAAAACTATTACTTAGAGGTTTCTTCACCAGGTGCTGAACGTCCATTAAAAAAACAGCAGGACTTTGAAAAAGCAATTGGCAAATATATTTATGTGAAGACTTATGAACCAGTAAAGGATTTAAAAGAATTCTATGGTTATTTACGCGCATATACTGAAACATATTTAGAAATCGAATTCCGCATAAAAACACGTAAAGTAACAGTACAAATTGAAAAAGAAAAAGTTGCGCAAGCGCGTCTTGCCATCGATTTCTCAGATAAGCAAATTTAGGAGTGAAACAAAATGAGTAGTGAATTACTAGATGCCCTAACTGCCCTTGAAGAGCAGAAAGGTATTTCAAGAGATGTATTAATTGAGGCGATTGAGGCGGCTTTAGTAACAGCATATAAACGCAACTTCAACCAAGCGCAAAATGTCCGTGTAGATTTAAACTTAGATACAGGTTCAATGGTTGTCTACTCACGTAAAGATGTCGTTGAAGAAGTAGAAGATGAGCGTTTAGAAATCGCTTTAGAAGACGCGAAATTTATTAATGCAGCTTATGAAATTGGTGATATCGTTGAGGAAGAAGTAACACCACGTAACTTTGGGCGTATTGCTGCACAAACGGCAAAACAAGTAGTCACTCAGCGCGTACGTGAAGCTGAGCGCGGCTTAATTTATGAAGAGTATGTAGACCGTGAAGATGATATCGTAACAGGGTTAATCGAGCGTCAAGATGCTCGTAATATTTATGTAAGCATCGGTAAAGTAGAGGCTGCACTACCTGTAAATGAGCAAATTCAAGGTGAAGTATACAAACCTCAATCTCGTGTACGTGTGTACATTACAAAAGTTGAACGTACTACTCGTGGTCCACAAGTCATTGTGTCACGTACACATCCAGGTTTATTACGCCGTCTATTTGAAATGGAAGTACCAGAAATTTATGATGGTACAGTTGAGATTAAATCGATTGCACGTGAAGCAGGCGACCGTTCGAAAATTTCAGTTTATGCCCATAATGAAGAAGTAGATCCAGTAGGTTCATGTGTTGGAGCAAAAGGTGCACGTGTTCAAACAATTGTAAACGAATTAAACGGTGAAAAAATTGACATTGTGGAATGGTCAGAAGATCCGATTGTATTCGTAGCGAATGCACTTAGCCCATCAAAAGTATTAGATGTACAAGTAAATGAAGAAGAAAAATCAACAACTGTCGTAGTACCAGATTATCAATTATCATTAGCAATTGGTAAGCGTGGTCAAAATGCTCGTTTAGCTGCAAAGTTAACTGGCTGGAAAATCGACATTAAAAGCGAAACAGATGCACGTGAATTAGGAATTTATCCTTCAGAAACAAGTACTTTTGTTCCGCGTGAAGATACAGAAGAAGTTGCATTTGATTTATATGGTGACGACGAAGAATAAGCCATCATTTGGAATCGTTTTGCAAGGAGGGTGAGCGTAGTGGTTGTTAGTAAAAAAGTTCCTTTACGAAAATGTGTTGCAACAGGTGAGATGTTACCGAAAAAGTCAATGATTCGCGTTGTCCGTTCAAAGGAAGGCGAGGTTAGTGTTGACGTTACAGGTAAAAAATCTGGTCGTGGAGCATATGTTTCAAAATCAGAAGAAGCTGTTGAAATCGCACGTAAAAAGAATATTTTAGATCGCCAACTTGATGCAAAAGTGCCGGATGAGGTATACGAGGAGTTACTAACTCTAATCCGTAGGGAGTCGATTCTATGACCAATCCTGCATTGCTACAGCTATTAGGCTTAGCGGCACGTGCACGAAAAGTAATCTCTGGAGAAGAGCTAGTTATCAAGGAAATCCGTAGTGGAAAAGCAAAGCTTATTTTACTTGCATCGGATGCTTCAAATAATACTAGTAAAAAGATTCAAGATAAATGTACGTATTACAACGTTGAGTATTATGTTTTCGGAGATCGATATGATCTAGGACATGCTACCGGGAAGGAAGCCCGTGTAGCGATTGCTATTACTGATAGCGGATTTGCTAAAAAAATGTCTAGTCTACTCAACGAAAATTAGTCGGGGGTGAGCAGATGAGCAAAGTAAGAGTTCATGAATATGCGAAAAAGGTAAATAAAACAAGTAAAGAAGTTATTGAGCAGTTAGCATCATTAAATCTGCCTGTGAAAAATCATATGGCGGTAATAGATGAAGAGACGCGTTCAAAACTTGATTCTGTCTTTAAGCAAGCAGCAGAACCAGCAAAGAAATCACCTGAAAAATCACCTGCCAAGGCTGCAAATGATACACCAAAAGTGTCACAGGGGCAGAAAAATGCGCAGAATGATCAAAAGCAGGGACGTCAACAATCTGCTTCAATTAATCAGCAACCGAGAAAAACGAATAATGCCAATAGGCAAACACAATCGCAACAGGGCGAAAAACAAAAGAATGAAAAAGGTAACCAAAATCGACATATGACTCAAAATAATAACAATAACCGCAAAGGCGGCAATAACTCAAATAACAACAAGGGCGGATTCCAACAACGTAGAAAGCCAGGAATTAATGGCGGTAAACGTCGTACGCACCGTCCAGCTCCACAGCCAATGGTCCAAAAAGAATTACCGGAAAAAATTACGTTCTATGAAAGCTTAACAGTAGCTGAGCTTGCGAAGAAATTACACCGCGAGCCATCTGAAATTATTAAAAAATTATTTATGCTTGGTGTTATGGCAACAATTAACCAAGAGTTAGATAAAGATGCAATTGAATTAATCTGTGCTGACTATGGTGTAGAAGTAGAAGAAGAAATCCGTATCGACAAAACAGATTTAGATACGTACTTCGATGAAACAATTGTAGAAGTAGATGAAGATGCTTTAGAAGAGCGTCCAGCAGTTGTAACAATTATGGGGCACGTTGACCATGGTAAAACAACTTTACTAGACTCTATTCGTAATACGAAAGTAACTGCTGGTGAAGCAGGTGGTATCACACAACATATTGGTGCTTACCAAGTATCTGAAGGCGACAAAAAAATTACATTCTTAGATACACCAGGACACGCAGCCTTCACAACAATGCGTGCGCGCGGTGCATCTGTAACAGATATTGCGATTATCGTAGTAGCTGCTGATGACGGTGTAATGCCTCAAACAGTAGAAGCGATTAACCACGCAAAAGCTGCAGAAGTACCAATTATCGTTGCTGTTAACAAAATGGATAAACCATCTGCAAACCCAGACCGCGTTCAGCAAGAATTAACAGAGCACGGATTAGTACCTGAAGCTTGGGGCGGGGAAACAATTTTCGTACCAATCTCAGCTTTAAAAGGTGAAGGTATAAATGAATTACTAGAAATGATTTTATTAACAGCAGAAGTTGGCGAATTAAAAGCGAACCCAACTCGTTCAGCAATCGGGTCTGTAATCGAAGCACAACTAGACCGTGGTCGTGGTGCAATTGCTACATTATTAGTTCAAGATGGTACATTACGTGTTGGTGATCCAATCGTAGTTGGTCATGCTTATGGTCGCGTACGTGCAATGGTAAATGACCTTGGTCGTCGTGTTAAAGAAGCAGGTCCATCAACTCCAGTTGAAATTACTGGATTAAACGAAGTGCCACAAGCGGGCGACCGTTTCGTAGTATTCGCAGATGAGAAAACAGCTCGTCAAGTTGGTGAGTCTCGTTCAATGACTGCTATTCAAGCTCAACGTTCTGAAAAGCAACGTGTAACACTTGATAACTTATTTGAACAAATGAGTCAGGGTGACGTAAAAGAATTAAACTTAATCGTGAAAGCTGACGTACAAGGTACTGTGGAAGCAATGGCTTCGTCATTAATGAAAATTGATGTAGAAGGTGTAAACGTTAAAATTATCCACACTGGTGCTGGTGCAATCACTGAATCAGATATTTCACTTGCGGCTGCGTCTAACGCAATCGTAATTGGTTTCAACGTACGCCCAGATGTAAATGCGAAGCGTGCAGCTGATGAAGAAGGCGTAGATATTCGTTTACACCGTATCATCTACAAAGTTATTGAAGAAATCGAATCAGCGATGAAAGGTATGTTAGACCCAGAATACGAAGAAAAAATCGTTGGTCAAGCAGAAGTTCGTCAAACAATTAAAGTATCTAAAGTGGGTACAATCGCAGGTTCTTACGTTATTGAAGGTAAAATCGTTCGTGACGCAGGTGTTCGTATTATCCGCGAAAACGTTGTTATTTTCGAAGGTGAGTTAGACTCATTAAAACGTTTCAAAGATGACGCAAAAGAAGTAGCAAAAGGTTATGAGTGTGGTATTACAATTAAAAACTACAACGACATTAAAGAAGGCGACATTATCGAAGCCTTCGTAATGGAAGAGATTGTACGTAAATAATGATTGTTTACGCAGAAATTGAATTCATTATTCAAGCTGCCCACTCATTAAAGGAAAAGCGCGCTGTTTTGCAACGAATGGTGACACGCACAAAGCAAAAATTTAACGTTTCTGTTGCGGAAATAGACCATCAAAATGTATGGCAACGTACACGCCTTGCGCTCGTTGCTGTTGCCTCTTCAAAGGAGGCAGCTGAACGTGAGCTTATGCATGCTGTCCATTTTTTACAGTCCAATCCACAATGGGAACAGTTAGATTTTTATCGAGAATATTTATAAAGTCCACGAAATGTGGCAACTTAAGTAGTAAAAAGAGGTGACGTTTATGTCTCTACGTTCTAATCGTGTTGGCGAGCAAATGAAAAAAGAGATTACTGAAATTATCAGCCGCAAAATTAAAGACCCACGTGTAGGTTTTGTAACTGTGACTGATGTAGCAGTTACAGGGGATTTACAACAAGCGACTGTATATATTACATCTTTAGGCAACGAACGTGAGCGTAATGAATCATTAAAAGCATTAGAAAAAGCTTCAGGCTTCATTCGCTCAGAAATCGGTTCACGCATTCGTTTACGTCGAACACCAGAATTAATTTTCGAGTTTGATACAGCAATCGAATACGGAAATAAAATTGATGCATTACTTCGTGGTCTTCACGAAGACAAATAAGTTTTCACACGGGACCTTCTCTGTGAAGCCATACAAATTGGAAGGCAGGAATGTTGTGTAAACAATGTTTCTGCCTATTTTTTTTAGGGAGTTTGATAACAATGAATGGCATTCTTCCATTATGGAAAGAGCGTGGCATGACAAGTCATGACTGCGTATTTAAATTGCGTAAAATTTTAAGGACAAAAAAGGTTGGGCATACAGGTACTCTGGATCCTGGTGTAGAAGGTGTATTGCCAATTTGTATTGGTCAGGCAACACGTATTGCAGAATATTTGACTGACGCGGGTAAGACCTATGAAGCGGTAATATCAATTAGTCGTACAACAACAACAGAAGATGCAGAAGGGGAAACGGTAGAGAAAAATGATGCGTTTAAATCATTTACGCGTGCTCAAATTTTAAAGGCGTTATCATCGCTTACAGGTACTATCGAGCAAACACCACCAATGTTTTCAGCTGTTAAAGTGAATGGGAAAAAGCTATATGAGTACGCACGAGCAGGACAAACGGTCGAACGTCCAACCCGCAAAATTACGATTTATGAGCTACAGTTATTAGATGAGGCTGAAATGTTCGAAGGTGAAGAAGTAACGTTCTCTATTCGTATCAAATGTTCAAAAGGGACATACATCCGAACGCTTGCTGTTCAAATTGGGGAAGCGCTTGGCTATCCTGCTCATATGCACGAGCTTGTTCGCACAGCGTCTGGTACGTTCACAAAGGACAATTGTTTTACATTAACGGATATAGCTGAACTAATGGAGGCAGGGAAGCAAGAACAGTTTTTATTACCTGTTGAATATGCCCTTTCCGACTACCCTTATGTAGAAGTTACACCAGACATCGAAAAACAAATTTTCAATGGACAAGTTTTACCGATGCATGCATTATTAAAAGAGCATGATAAAATCGTATATGGTGTAGACGGAAGAGCATTTGCGGTTTACATCGCACATCCGACAAAAGAAGGACAAATGAAGCCGGATAAAATGTTTCCCGAACTAGATTAGGAGGCAAAATATGAACGTAATTCATTTAAAATACCCGCATCAATTATCGAAGGAAGCAAATAAAGATTCGTATTCATTAGCGGTAGGCTTTTTTGATGGTGTACATAAAGGGCATCAAGCAGTTATTGAATCGGCAAAAGAAAAAGCACAGCAATTGAATATTAAAAGTGCAGTCATGACGTTTGATCCACATCCATCGATTGTATTAGGTGGACGCAATGAAAAAGTATTTTATATTACACCTCTTGCTCAAAAGCTTGATACTTTAGAAAAATTGAATGTTGATACTGTTTTTGTTGTGAATTTCACATCAGATTTTGCTAAACTAGCTCCCGAAGAATTTATCCAATACTTCATTTTAGATTTGAATGTCAAACATGTAACAGCTGGGTTTGATTTTTCATTCGGTGCATTTGGAAAAGGCAATATGACGATGATGGAGCATTTATCAAAGGGGCAATTTGGTGTGACAATTGTTGAAAAACAACAAGATACGGAAGAGAAAATTAGCTCGACACGAATTCGGAAATATTTGCAAAATGGTGAGATGGAACAAGTTCGTACACTTTTAGGGCGTGCTTTTGAAGTTCCAGGGATTGTTGTGCATGGGGATAAGCGTGGTCGTACGATGGGCTTCCCAACTGCCAATGTTCAAGCGATGGAAGGTTGCTACATCCCTGCAACAGGCGTGTATGCAGTAAAAATATTAGTTCAAAATGAAGTGTTTAATGGTGTTTGTAATGTAGGCTACAAGCCAACCTTTAAAAATCCAGACGAAAAGCGACTATCAATCGAAGTGCATATTTTAAACTTCGATAAAAATATATACGGGGAAGAAGTCGTTGTCTGTTGGTATAAACGTATTCGAAGCGAGCGTAAATTTAATGGAATAGATGCACTTATTCAGCAAATTGAATTGGATAAGCAACAAGCGATTCGTTATTTTGAGCAACTGTCTTAAATAGTTGCGAAATATAAGGGAACTATGGTACTATTCATAAGTACGAATTCATCGTACGAACCTTAGCTCGGCTTTCCGCAACTCCAGCGTTTGCTGTGCTATAGGGGATTATTATAATTTTAGGAGGTCATTTCACATGGCAATTACACAACAACGTAAAAACGAAATTATCGCTGAGTACCGTACTCACGAAAGCGACACTGGTTCTCCAGAAGTACAAATCGCTGTATTAACTGCAGAAATCAACGCTTTAAATACTCACTTAGCTACTCACAAAAAAGATTTCCACTCTCAACGTGGTCTTCTTAAAATGGTAGGTAAACGTCGTCACTTATTAAAATACTTACGTGAAAACGACGTTGCACGTTACCGTGAATTAATTAACAAACTTGGATTACGTCGCTAATCTGACAATAAAAAGCGGGATTTATCCCGCTTTTTATTATGTTTAAGAAGAGATCAAGTAAGATATATTAATAAACAAAAACATATGCTGATGAACATGTAATTTTAGTAAAACATATCAAAATTGCTAGATGCTTAATCAAAAATGAGTTTATCGCAGTGATGACATCCTTCGGGGGCATTAACTTCTTTCAGTGGGTGTAAATACGCCCTTTGAAAGAAGTTAAATTTGCGAAAACATAAATATTTTTTGAAAAAATTTAGCATAGATATGGCTTTTTTGATACACTTACTATGATACATAATAAGATGCGTAGAGTGTTTCAATAAGAAAGGGGTTCATTTAATGAACGAAAAAAAAGTCTTTTCGTATGAATGGGCTGGCCGTCCACTTGTAATAGAAGTAGGACAGTTAGCAAAACAAGCAAATGGTGCAGCTTTAGTGCGCTACGGAGAAACAGCAGTACTCTCAACTGCAACAATGTCTAAATCACCAAAACCTTTAGATTTCTTCCCATTAACAGTCAACTATGAAGAAAAATTATACGCTGCAGGTAAAATTCCTGGTGGCTTTATTAAACGTGAAGGCCGTCCATCTGAGACAGCTATATTAGCTTCACGCTTAATCGACCGTCCTATCCGTCCAATGTTCCCAGATGGCTTCCGAAATGAAGTACAAGTAATTTCAATGGTTATGTCAAATGATCAAAATAATCCATCTGATGTAGCAGCAATGTTCGGTTCATCATTAGCATTAGCTATTTCTGATATTCCATTCGATGGCCCAATTGCGGGTGTACACGTAGGATATATCGATGGCGAATTCGTTATTAACCCAACAGTAGAACAAGCGACAAAGTCAACTATTCATTTAACTGTAGCGGGTAATAAGGATGCAATTAACATGGTAGAAGCAGGGGCTCTAGAAGTTCCTGAAGAAGTTATGTTAGAAGCAATAATGTTCGGTCATGAAGAAATTAAAAAATTAATTGCTTTCCAAGAAGAAATTGCAGCTGCAGTAGGGAAAGAAAAGCAAGCAGTTGTAATTTATGAGTTAGATGCACAATTAACTGCTGATATTAAAGCAATTTGCGAAGCAGATATGAATGCTGCAATTCAAACAGTTGAAAAGCATGCTCGTGAGGAAGCAATTACTGTAGTAAAAGAACGTGTAATCTCAACTTACGAAGAGCAAGAAGTTGACGATGAGACGATGAAGCAAGTTAAAGGCATTTTAGATAAAATGGTGAAAGACGAAGTGCGTCGTTTAATTACAGAAGATAAAGTGCGTCCAGATGGTCGTCAATTAGACGAGATTCGTCCTCTTTCTTCTGAAGTTGGTTTATTAGATCGTACACACGGTTCTGCACTATTTACGCGTGGTCAAACACAAGCGTTATCAATTTGTACACTAGGTGCTTTAGGTGATGTACAAATTATTGATGGTTTAGGTGTAGAGGAATCAAAACGTTGGATGCACCATTACAACTTCCCTCAATTTTCAGTAGGGGAAACTGGTCCAATCCGTGGTCCAGGTCGCCGTGAAATCGGACACGGTGCATTAGGAGAACGTGCACTACTTGCAGTTATTCCAGATGAAGCAGACTTCCCATATACAATCCGTTGTGTATCTGAAGTTTTAGAATCAAATGGGTCAACTTCACAAGCGTCAATCTGTGCGTCGACATTAGCGATGATGGATGCAGGAGTTCCATTAAAAGCACCAGTAGCAGGTATTGCAATGGGACTTATTAAAAAAGGTGAACATTACTCAATTTTAACAGACATTCAAGGGATGGAAGATCACCTTGGGGATATGGACTTTAAAGTAGCAGGTACAGCTAAAGGTGTAACAGCTCTTCAAATGGATATTAAAATCGATGGCTTATCACGCAATATTTTAGAAGAAGCATTAACACAAGCAAAAATTGGACGTATGCACATTTTAGATTCAATGTTAGCGACATTACCTGAAGCTCGTCAATCATTATCAAAATACGCGCCAAAAATTTCTGTTATTAAAATTAATCCAGATAAAATCCGTGACGTTATCGGACCTGGTGGTAAACAGATTAACAAAATCATTGATGAAACTGGCGTGAAAATTGATACAGAGCAAGATGGTACGATTTACATTTCATCTTCTGATGAAACAATGATTAAGCGTGCTCGTGAAATTATTGAATCAATCGTACGAGAAGCAAAAGTTGGCGAGTACTACATGTCGACTGTTAAACGTATCGAAAAATTCGGTGCATTCTGTGAAATCTTCCCAGGTAAAGACGGCTTACTACACATTTCTGAAATTCAAGAAGAACGTACGAAAGCAGTAGAAGATGTATTAAAGCTTGGTGATCAACTAATGGTGAAATGTATCGAAATCGACAATCAAGGTCGTGTGAACTTATCACGTAAAGTAGTCATTAAAGAAGAAAAAGAACGCGCAGAAGAAAACAAATAATACATCAAACTAAGGATTTGTTTCTGCCCTGAAAGAAAAGCACTTTGTGTGTGCACAATTACAATATCAAGAGGTTGTACATCACGTACAGCCTCTTTTTAGTCGATAGGGAGTAAAGATAATAACTTCCTATTACATAAAAGTACATCATCTTATGCAAAATTGCTGTAAGTGATGTCTTCTAAATTTAAAAGGAGCGTAATATACATGGTACAGGTGATTACATGTAAAAATGGTGTACGTATTGTGGCAGAGCAAATGTCACATGTACGTTCATTATCAGTTGGAATTTGGGTAAATGCAGGCTCACGCTATGAAGGCCCAGAAGAAAACGGGATTACTCATTTTATAGAGCATATGCTGTTTAAAGGCACGAAAAATCGTACAGCCCGTCAAATCGCTGAGGAATTTGACCGGATTGGTGGCGAAATTAATGCATTCACTTCAAAGGAACATACATGCTATTATGCGAAAGTATTAGATCACCACGGTGAATTAGCTGTTTCAATACTGGCAGATATGTTTTTCAATTCGCTATTTTCAAAGGAAGATATCGAGCGAGAGCGTCAAGTAGTATTAGAAGAAATTTATATGAGTGAGGATGACCCAGCAGACGATGTTCATGAAAAGCTATGGGCTGTTATGTTCCCTGAAGATGCACTAGGTCGCCCGATTTTAGGAACGCCAGAAACAATAGCTACTTTTGATGAAGCAATGATTCGTTCATATATGGAGAAGCACTATGGACCAGAAAATGTGGTTATCTCCATTGCGGGTAATTTAGAAGAGGGTTTGCTAGAAAAAATTGAACAGCTATTTGGCCAATACGAGGCAAGTCCAGCATTGGTCGTGTCTAGTCCTTCTTATCCAATGTTTACAGCAGGTGAGGTAGAAAAACTTCGGGATACAGAGCAAGCCCATATTGCAATTGCGTTCCCAGCTATTAGTGTGAAAGATCCACTAATGTATAGTTTTACTGCATTAAACAATATTATTGGTGGTAATATGAGTTCGCGATTATTCCAAGATGTACGTGAAGATCGAGGTCTTGCTTACTCCGTATTTAGTTATCAATCAAGCTATGAAGATGTTGGAACCTTTACAATTTATGCTTCTGCGTCAAAACAAAATTTAGATTCATTAAAACAACAAATCGACCAAACATTGTTTGATGTTGTTGTTGGTGGTGTGACGGAAGAAGAGTTAGAAAATGCGAAGGAACAACTAAAAGGTAGTTTCGTACTGGGGCTAGAAGGAACAGAAGACCATATGAATCGTAACGGAGTGAATGAACTTATTCACCGCAACCATCGTTCAATGGACGAAGTATTAGCTAAAATTGATGCCATTTCGATGGAATCAATGGATGAACTCATCACGAAAATTTTATTAAATGTCCCGGCGATTGCAATTATTGGACCGGAAAATGAATGAAAAAAGCAGCGGCTGGGACAGATGTGAAAGTTTCTCTGTTTACGGTAAAAATACAGTATTAAAAATTGGATACTTTATTAACTGGTTGTAGTGGAGGAGCGACTCCTGGGGTCATAGCGTAACGCCTGAGAATACAGGCTCAGGCCACGCCCCCGGAAAGCGTCCCCACAAAGGAAACCAATTACAAAAAAGCATCATTTTTCTCACTCGAGAAAAATGATGTTTTGGTTTTGTCCCAGCGTCTACTTCTTTATATTTCTAATATGACTATCTTTAAAACTCAACTTGTAAATAGTTTTGAACGGTTCTGTTATATTGTTTGAAAAAAAGAACGATGCTAGTAATGGGGATGATCAGTCCGCCTATTAACTTAAAGCCCAATAAATTGTTAAAGATGAATAATAAAAGTGTATGGGAAAAGAATAATGTAAAGAAATACAGAAAAAAGGTACTGATTGAAATGCTTTTTAATTGTTTTAATGGCTTGGATAATGCTTGATTAATAACAGCTCCGGTATAAGCTATACCGATAGCAATGAAACCAAGGCTAGACAATAATTCAAAATGGCTAATCTGTTGTTTATTATAAAAAATAAATTGATGAATCATGTAAGGAAAAATGATGCTCAATATTAGTAGAGAACAGAAAGTGAAAATACTTTTAATAAATAGTTTTGATGGAATAGGCATCGTTCGTACTAATTTTATAAAATGGTTTTCAAATAAATAGCTAATTGCTGATACAGGGAATATAACAAAGTATATAATAGTAATGCTTAATTTGGCCTCAAAAATAATTAAATTGGTAACTAGTATGCCGACATTAAGAAATGTAATTAAGAGAATTATTTTTTTCGATAAATAAAAATGCATTTTCAGTAAGGACATCATGCAACATCACTCCTCTCGTCCTGAACCATTCTAACCCACAGGCTCATCATTAAAAAAATGATGCTACCACTAAAGACTAACGAGACAAGTAGCTGTGATGTTGTAAAAAATGTAATGATTGGATTTAATCCGAAAATTATTGCGGGCATTAAAATCATTAAAACATTTAGCGATTTACCGTACTTTATAAATCGAAAACTAAAAAATAGACCAATAATGATAAAGCTTAGACTAATTAGCATGATCAAGAATTGAATGGTAGGAAGAATCAATTTTTGTTGAAATAATGAACTGAAAAGACCGAAATAAATAATTGTGCTAATAAAAAAAAGACAAGTATAGCGAAAAATAAAAATGAAGTCAGTTTTTAAAAGTGTACTTTTTTTTATTGGAAATATAGCGGTCATGATGCGTTGCTGCTCGCGTAAATCAAAATAGAATGCACACAAAATTGTGACGCATGTCGTCATCAGCAAATAGGCTGCATGTTCCCCATTTGTTAAAAAAAGAATTAATGAAAAAAGCGCAACAAGAACTGGATAAAAATAAAACCATAAAGATAGCTGTCCACTGTAGAATTTACAAAGATACTGAATCATATATTCGACGACGCCCCTTTACAAAATACAGCATAATATCATCAATTGTTGGCTTCTCTAGCTGAATAATCGGATTGACATATTCTCGTATCACTAAATGAGAAATGCCAAAGGCGGAATCCTTCGTCCCGATAATTGAATGCTTCGGAATAATATGTGCTTCTTCATGTGATCCTTTCCAAATACCATAGCCATACAATAATTCATCCTTATTATCACTAAATAAAATTTCACCTTCGTGAATAAATGTAATTGTATCAGCGATTTTTTCTAGATCTGTTGTAATATGAGAAGAAATGAGGATAGCATGCTCTTCGTTTTCCATAAACCCCTGTAGGATTTCAAGTACTTCATCTCTTACGATTGGATCTAGTCCACTTGTCGGTTCATCTAATATTAAAAGCTTCGGTCGATGAGCTAGTGCTAAACAAAGAGCAAGTTTCATCTTCGTCCCTTTCGACATTGTTTTTACGGTGTCATATTTCGGTACATCTAGTTGTAATAATAAACGATCAAAATAAGGTCGATCCCAAGACAAGTACACATGACCGTATAGAACATCTAGCTCTTTTGGTGTCAAATAGTCAGGCACGTGTAATTCATCAAAAACTACCCCAATCTGTGCCTTCAATTCTACTTCGTGTTCGACATGATCTTTTCCGAAAATTAGAATTTCGCCTTCCTGTTTTTTTAATAAATTTAAAATCAACTTAATCGTTGAGGATTTACCAGCTGCATTTTGACCAATAAACCCTGCAATCGTTCCACATTCAACAGTAAAAGATAGATTATTTAAACGGAAATTTTTAAATTGTTTGGATACGTACTTCATTTCAATCGCATTCATGTAGATTCCTCCAATAACACTTGTAATAGCTCGATTAGTTCGTCTTGACGAACATTTGCCGTTTTTGCAATCGAGATTGCCTTTGTAAAATGCACTTCAATTTGGCGAACTAGCGCTTCTCGTAAAAAATCCTGATTACGATCAGATACGAAGCTTCCTTTACCTGCAACCGTTTCAATAAATCCGTCACGTTCTAAATCCGCATAGGCACGTTTTGTCGTCATGACGCTAATTTTTAATTCCTTTGCAAGAGCACGAATCGAAGGGAGTGCATCTCCTGTAACAAGGGTTCCACATAAGATGGCTTGCTTTAGCTGTTCAGTAATTTGCTCGTAGATTGGTTTGTCACTATTATTACTTAATTTAATAATCAAAATTTCACCTCAATTTACTAAATCTGTATATATACAGTATATACAGTTATTGGTAATGACGTCTAGAATAAATTTTCAAAAAGCCTTGTCGCACAATCAATTGTGCTATTGCATATAGTATTTATAAGCTCAACACGAAGGAGGCTGACGATGCTGTTATCAGAGCTTGCTGAGAAAGAATTAATTGAAATGGAAAAAGGGATTCGTTACGGATTTTTAGCAGAAACGGAATGTATTTTTGACCCGAAAACAGGAAAAATATTAGGTTTTGAAATGCCTGCGCAAATGGTAAAAATGCCTTTTCAAAAAAAGAAAGCGGGTATGGTGAAGTATATTCCGTGGGAAGAAATACTGTTGGTTGGGGAAGACCGGATTTTATTTCACAAAACTACATCTACAATGAAGCATCCTACACCATGAAAGAACGTTGGCTCATTATTGGTACAGACGAGCGAATGAAGTTACTCGCCAAACAATTAACGAGTAAAGAGCGGACAATTTACTATAAATGTACGACGAAATGGGATGAATCACTAAATAAAGCGATTTTAGAATTTCATCCAACAATTATTGTATTACCAATTCAGCCATTAAAAATCGAAGTCGATGAGCTGTATGGTATTCGTTCTGCCCAAATTTTTGCTGGGCGAATCGATGAACATTGGCAAAAGCATTTGCAGGATGTAAAACCAATTTATTATTTACAAAATGAAGCATTCATTTGGAAAAATGCTGCATTAACTGCAGAGGGGTTTCTAGCACATTTATTTGTACAGCGTGTAAGTGTGCAAAATAAAAAAATTGTCATAACAGGTTTTGGGCGTGTAGCTAAAATGCTCGCATTATTTTTAAGTAGGCTAAAGGCAAATGTTCAAATTGCGGTACGTTCAGAAGCTCAATGTGCGGAAGCAAATGCTTATGGATATGAAGGTATGTTGCTTGAAGCAGATGTACCATGTACGGCAGATTTGATCATTAATACAATTCCCACTCAATGGTTATCGAAGGAATACGAAAGTTGGTTGTCTTGCCCAATTTATGATGTTGCGTCTGCGCCAGGCTGTTTAAATAATCTCGTATTATCACAATATGAACTGTTACCAGCATTGCCCGGGAAATACTTTCCGCAAGCGGCAGCAAATATTTTATATGAAACGATGCTTGATTTAGGAAGGAAGGATAAAAGTGCTTGAAGGAAAACGTATCGGTCTAGGAATTACTGCATCGCACTGTACGTATGAGGACGTTGTTCCTAAAATTGCACAGTTTAGAGAGGCAGGGGCAACGGTAGTACCGATTATTACACCATCTGTACTACATGCAGCAACACGATTTGGAACAGGAGAAGAATGGATTGAAAAGATAGAAGCGTTAGCTGGGGAAAAAGTAGTGAGTTCTATTTTAGAAGCAGAGCCGTTTGGACCGAAAAACCCCCTTGACTGTATGGTCATTGCCCCAATGACAGGCAACTCGATTAGTAAGTTTGCAAATGCTGCAACAGATAGTCCAGTATTAATGGCTGCAAAGGCAACACTTAGAAATGGTTCACCAGTTGTACTTGGCATATCTACGAACGATGCACTAGGCTTAAATGGAATGAACATAATGAAATTATTAAATGCAAAAAATGTATATTTTATTCCATTCGGTCAAGACGATCCAATAAAAAAACCAACGTCACTCATTGCGGATTTTACAAAAATGCTCGAAACTGTCGAGTATGTGCTCGTTCATAAAAAACAAGTTCAACCAATATTAATACAATTTTTTAAATAATCAAATAATCTAACACAATTCAAATTATTTGTGATACAATATCCAACATTATATACATACAGTTTATTTTAGGAGAGATGAGACATGACAAAGCAATTGAATGTTGCCGTAGTTGGGGCAACAGGAGCAGTAGGTACAAAAATGATGGAAAAATTAGTTGAGCGCAAATTTCCGATTAAATCGATAAAATTTTTAGCGTCTGCTCGTTCAGCAGGCAACCCAATCGAGTTTAATGGTCAAACATATACAATTGAAGAAGCAACACCAGAAAGTTTTGAAGGTATTGATGTAGCATTATTCTCAGCGGGGGGCTCTGTTTCGGCCGTGCTTGCGCCTGAAGCAGCAAAACGTGGTGCCATTGTTATTGATAATACGAGTCATTTCCGTATGGATCCTGAAGTACCGTTAGTCGTACCTGAAGTGAATCGCCATGCATTAAAAGATATTCCAAAAGGCATTATCGCCAATCCGAACTGTTCTACAATTCAAATGGTTGCGGCATTACAACCGATTCGAGAAAAGTTTGGGTTAACAAAAGTTGTCGTGTCAACTTACCAAGCAGTGTCAGGTTCGGGTATTGCAGCAATTGAAGAATTACGTGAACAAAATGCACAATGGGACGCTGGTAAAAATGTAGAAGCAAAAGTGTTACCAGTAAAGTCTGACGAAAAACATTATCCAATTGCACGCAATGTAATTCCACAAATTGATAAGTTCACTGAAAATGGATTTACATATGAAGAAATGAAAATGATTAATGAAACGAAAAAAATTATGGAAGCACCTGACATGAAAGTTGCAGCAACATGTGTACGTGTACCAGTTGTATCAGGTCACTCTGAATCTGTTTATATTGAATTAGAAAAAGAAGCGACAGTAGAAGAAATTTTTTCAGTACTAAAGGATGCGCCAAACATTGTATTGCAAGACGATATTACGCAACAATTATACCCTATGCCAATTTTTGCAGAAAATGAAGATCCAACTTTTGTAGGTCGTATTCGCCGAGATTTAGATAATAAGAAAGGGTTCCATTTATGGATTGTTTCAGACAACTTATTAAAAGGGGCTGCATTAAACTCAATTCAAATCGCGGAAGCATTGCTAGAGGATAACTTACTATAAAAGGGGAGATTTGCATGGATTTCGGACGTATTGGAACTGCTATGATTACACCGTTTAAAAAAGACGGTACAATTAACTATCCAGAGCTTGAACGTATTATCAATCATCTAATCGATAATGGCACTGATTCTATTATCGCTTGTGGTACGACATCAGAAAACCCAACGATGTCGACTGATGAAAAAATTGAAGTCGTGCGATTTACAGTTGAAAAGGTAGCTGGGCGTGTTCCAGTTATTGCAGGGACTGGTGATAATGAAACGGCTTATTCCATAATGATGACACATAAGGCGGAAGAAAATGGTGCTAACGGCATTATGCTAGTAACACCTTATTACAATAAGCCAAATCAACGTGGTATGTATGCACACTTTGAAACAATTGCAAAACAAACATCCTTACCAGTAATGCTATATAACGTGCCGGGGCGTACAGGTGCGAATATTTTAGCGGATACGACAATTGCGTTAAGTAGAGACGTAGAAAATATCACGTGCATAAAAGAAGCAAGTGGTAACTTAGATCAAATGGGTGACATCATTGAAAATGTCGAATCAGACTTTTATGTATACTCGGGTGATGATGGTTTAACGTTACCATTACTTGCAATCGGAGGACGTGGCATTATTTCTGTTGCGTCTCATGTAATTGGAAAGGATATGCAGCAAATGATTCGAGCATTTGAAGAAGGGCGTCATCAAGAGGCAGCGCAAATTCACCGTGCCTTACTTCCACTTGTTCGCGCATTATTCGCACAGCCAAACCCATCGCCAATTAAATATGCGATGACGAAGCTTGGTTTTGACACGTTAGATGTGCGAATGCCAATGATGGAAATGCTACCTGAAGAAAAGGCTGCATTCGATGAAATTTGGGAAACGTATCAAGCGAAGGCAGAAAAGTTCCGTGCCTTGCAAAATATCTAAATATATAGTGACCGCCAATGCTCGTAGTTGGCGGTCATTTTTTTTCGTCCTTATTTAAAAACACATAGTATACGGTTAGGATTTTTCTGATCAAATAGAAAAACACTTTTTTTATTTGTACTAACGCCATTCTCACCGTATAATGAATCTTAAGTGGTTGCTGTTCGGAACATTTTAGGAGGAAACAAAGTGACAAAATCAAAAAATGAACTAATCCGTGTCATTCCATTAGGTGGAGTTGGCGAAATCGGAAAATCAATGTATGTAATCGAAATTGACGAAGAGCTATTCGTAGTAGACAGTGGGCTTATGTTCCCAGAGGACGAAATGCTTGGAATTGATATCGTAATCCCAGATATCACTTATCTGGAAGAAAATAAAGAGCGTGTTAAAGGGATTTTCTTAACCCACGGACATGAAGATGCAATTGGCTCGATTGCATATGTATTAAAGAAAGTTAAAGCACCTGTGTACGGTTCGAAATTAACAATTGCTTTAGCAAAAGAGCATTTAAAAGAATTACCTGCTCCTTATCAGGTGAAGTTTTTCGAAGTAACGAGCAATAGTCGTATGAACTTTAACTCGACTTATGTGACATTCTTCCATACAACACATAGTATTCCAGATTCATTAGGAATTGTGTTCCACACTTCAGAAGGAGCAATCGTGCATACGGGAGAATTCAAGTTTGACCAATCCGCTACAGGTAAATTTAAACCAGATTTAGCGAAAATGGCAATGCTTGGTGAAGAAGGCGTATTTATGCTGTTATCAGAATCGATTGAAGCAGAACGTCCAGGTTATACTACAAGTGAAGCCGTTATTGCCGAGGAATTACAAAAAACATTCCATTCGGCACCAGGTCGAATTATTATTGCACTTTATGCTTCTAACTTTATTCGTGTTCAACAAGTATTTAAGCAAGCAGCAGCATCTTACCGTAAAGTAGCTGTTGTCGGCAAATCGTTAGAAAAAATTGTAGATATTGGTGTTAACTTAGGGTATTTAGAAATTGATGAAGATACAATTATACCTGTTAATGAAATTCATAAATATGAAGATGATGAAATTATTATTATGGCAACGGGTAATAAAGGTGAACCACTTGATGCACTTGATAAAATTGTGCGTAAACACCACCGTGATGTCAAAATTAGAAATACCGATACAGTATTAATTACATTTACACCATCTCCTAGCATGGAGGTTCAAATGTATAATACAATGAACCAACTAGCTAAAGCTGGTGCAACAATCATGACGTCAAACAAGAAAGTCCACGTATCAGGGCATGGTAGTGCAGAAGATTTAAAATTAATGCTGAACTTCATGAAGCCAAAATATTTCGTGCCGATTCAAGGGGAGTATCGCATGTTAATTGCACACTCTAAGTTAGCACAAGAAGTAGGCTTACAAAAATCACAAATTTTTATCGCAGATAAAGGCGATATTGTTGAATATAAAAACGGTAAAATGCGTATGACAGGTCGTGTACAAGCTGGTAACGTATTAATTGACGGCATTGGTGTTGGAGATGTTGGCAATATCGTGTTAAGAGATCGTAAATTATTATCACAAGATGGTATTTTCATTGTAGTTGTGACATTAAATAGAGCACAAAAGAAAATTGCCTCAGGTCCAGAAATTTTATCACGCGGATTTGTTTATGTACGTGAATCAGAGCAACTAATGGAAGAAGCATCTGACATCGCGCGTGAGGTTATTGAAAAGTATGTAGGAAAAGATACTTTTGAATGGACAAACATTAAACAAGAAATTCGTGATACACTAAATCAATATTTATTCCAAAAAACGAAGCGCCGTCCAATGATTATTCCAATTATTATGGAATATTAAGCACTTCAACTTAAGAGGGTTTTCTTGCCATATGGTGTAAGAAAACCCTCTTTTCTCTAACATTCAAATAAAATGCAGTAAAATGATAGGGAAGTACGTCCTAATAATTGAATGATTATAAAATCGTTTAAGATCGCATCAATTTTTACATTACAAAGTAGGTGAACAAAGTTTTGGAACGAAATACAAAATCAAAATCGAAATCTAAAGCAAAGCCAAAAACGAAAGCAAAAAGCAATCCGAAAGAGCTTCATCCACTTGCCTATGAAATAATAGGATTACTCCTGATTGCCTTTGCCATTATCGAATTTTTTGAGCTAGGTTTCGTTGGAAGATGGACACACTCCCTCGCCTTATTTTTCTTCGGTAATTTGCACTTTATTGTGCCATTACTATGTTTTTTAATTGCCGGTATGTTGATGGTACGAAGAAGAGGCGTTGCATTTAAGAAACGAATTGTATATGGCGTTTTATTTGTTGGAGCAAGTTTAACAATTTTTAGTCATAGTATGCTTTTTGAACAACTATACGCAACGAATGCTCTAATTTCCAATTCGGTGTTAAAAGAGACATGGCGTATATTAATTAGTATGGATGGCATCATAAATCGTAGTAATGCACTCGGTGGCGGAATGATTGGTGGATTTTTGTTTAGTATGCTACATGTCCTATTTGACTCAGCAGGTGCGAAAATTGCAGCCCTTGTATTACTGGCGATTGGGTTTATTCTTATCACAGGGAAAGCATTCGTCCCTATATTAATAGAAAAAGCACCTAATCTAAAGCCCAAAATGAAAAGGGCTAAACGCAATAATAGACAGCGTACGAATGCAAGTCCAAACCAACGGGCTCAACGTGTTCAACAGGAATCATTAGAGGATATGCCCTTCGATGAGGAGGCAGCGGATGAAGAGCAAATAATTATTATGGCTCCTCCTCGAAATGAACAACCTATCATATCAAATTTTGTTGAGCAGGTGAAAAGTGAACAACAGAAGGAGACGAAAAACGAAGACGTACAGCCAAGTGAAGCAATCAATTTAGTTCAAACAACGACTGAACAAGCCTATTCATTACCATCGATACAACTATTAAATGCACCACCTGGGCATGATCAAAGTGGCGAATATTCTGTGATTCAATCCAATGCGAAAAAACTGGAACAAACGTTTATGAGTTTTGGTGTTAAAGCAAGAGTAACGCAGGTTCATTTAGGGCCAGCAGTTACAAAATATGAAGTAATGCCAGATATTGGCGTGAAAGTGAGCAAAATTGTAAGCTTACAGGACGATTTAGCACTTGCACTAGCAGCAAAGGATATCCGAATTGAAGCACCAATACCTGGTAAATCAGCAGTTGGTATTGAAGTACCAAATAGTGAAATAGCGATAGTAACTTTACGAGAAGTTATCGAGGCGAATGAAATGTTCAAAGTTGAGTCCAAATTGCTCGTAAGTTTAGGACGAGATGTAACAGGACAAGCAATCTCAGCTGAATTAAATAAAATGCCACACTTATTAGTTGCTGGCTCAACAGGTAGTGGGAAAAGTGTATGTATTAATGGCATTATTGTGTCAATCATTATGCGAGCAAAACCATCAGAAGTACGTATGATGATGATTGATCCGAAAATGGTTGAACTAAGTGTTTATAATGGCATTCCACATTTACTAGCACCAGTTGTTACCGATGCAAGGAAAGCGGCACAGGCATTACAAAAAGTTGTTTCAGAAATGGAACGTCGATATGATTTGTTTTCTATGTCAGGGACACGCAATATTGAAGGCTATAATGACCATATTCAAAAACATAATGAAGAAGCCGAGGAGGAACAACCGAAGCTTCCTTACATTGTCGTGATTGTGGACGAGTTAGCTGATTTAATGATGGTTGCTTCCAGTGAAGTCGAAGATGCAATTACACGCCTTGCCCAAATGGCCCGCGCGGCAGGAATTCATCTAATAATTGCAACCCAACGTCCGTCAGTTGATGTCATTACTGGGATTATAAAGGCCAATATCCCTTCTAGAATTGCTTTTGCTGTTTCCTCTTCAGTTGATTCTCGAACAATTTTAGATATGGGCGGAGCAGAACGATTATTAGGACGGGGAGATATGTTGTACTTACCAGCGGGTGCTTCAAAACCTGTTCGTGTACAAGGGGCATTTGTAAGTGATGCGGAGGTAGAAAAGGTAATAGATAATGTAATTCAACAGCAAAAGGTGCAATATGAGGAAGAAATGATTCCAACCGATGAGCCGATTGTAGAGTTAGATGATACAGATGAAATATTTGACGATGCAGTGCAATTAATAATAGAAATGCAAACAGCATCTGTTTCGATGTTACAACGTCGCTTCCGTATTGGATATTCACGAGCTGCCCGAATTATAGATCAAATGGAACAACGTGGAATTGTCGGACCGCCAGATGGCAGTAAGCCGCGTCAAGTGCTAGTTAGTCGACACTAATGATCAATCATTCATAAAAAAAAGAGTTTTCAGATTATATTTTTTTCTGTACAATTTTCAATAAATTCGCTTAAAATTCACTTTTAGATAACACATTTCTATAAATATGTTTTCTTTTTTAGTTGAAAGTGTTATATTATTGACGAATTAGTAGGAATGTTGTACATCAGATGTCTGATCTCTATGTTATGGTGGTGATACTATTTGTCAATTAAAGCGGATCATCGTCATTTATACTTACAAGTGATCGATCGATTAAAATCAGATATCGACAAAGGGATTTATCGTGAAAATGAAAAATTACCATCTGAATTTGAACTATCAAAAACACTTGGTGTAAGTCGTGCCACTTTACGTGAAGCACTTCGACTATTGGAAGAAGAAAATATTATCGTCCGTCGTCATGGAGTTGGTACATTTGTTAATCCAAAACCGGTCTTTAGTTCTGGGATTGAACATTTATCAAGTGTATCTTCGATGATTGAAAACGCAGGTATGAAACCAGGCACAATTTTTATAAGTGCAACGGAAGAAGCTGCGACGGAAGACGATGTTGAGCGCTTCCAAACTGACATGGATGACAATGTTATCATGATTGAACGTGTAAGAACGGCTGATAATGAGCCGGTAGTCTATTGTATTGACCGTGTACCAGCGAATCTTTTACCAAAAGAATTTATAAGTAATCAGGATGTATCAATTTTTTCTGCATTAGAGCAAACGGGCAATATTCGTGTTGCGTATGCTGTAACGTATATTGATCCAATTGGATTCCATGACGAGGTCTCACCGATTTTGAAATGTGGTCCAGAAACAGCTTTACTCGTATTAAAACAATTACATTATGATGAAAATGATCGCGTGGTACTTTATTCAAAAAATTATTTTAGAGCTGATAAATTCAGCTTCCATGTAGTACGAAAACGGGTGTAGAACAAATAATACGATTATTTAATTCCTGCTAATTACAATTACCTTTGAGGGGGACTTATTAATGAAAAAGCGTAAATTAGGTTTATTAATTTCATCTGTAGTAGCGACTGGTGCAATTTTAGCAGCATGTGGTACCGACGAAGAAAAAGAAAAAGACACTTCAAACAACAGCTCAGGTTCGGATGCAAACACAGAAGAATCTGGTGACGCATTCTCAGTGGCAATGGTAACTGACGTTGGTGGCGTTGATGACAAATCATTCAACCAATCAGCTTGGGAAGGTGTTCAAAAGTTCGGCGGTGACAATGGCTTATCAAAAGGTGATGGCGGTTTTGATTACTTACAATCAAACTCAGATGCAGACTACAACACAAACTTAAACAACTTATTACGTCGTGACTTCGATTTAGTATTCGGTGTTGGTTTCATGATGGGTGACGCGATTACAGAAGTAGCAAACGAAAATCCAAATTCAATGTTAGCATTAATCGATGCTGAAGCAGACGCACCAAACGTTGCGAACATCTTGTTCAAAGAGCAAGAGGGTGCATTCTTAGCAGGTGTTGTTGCAGCATCAATGTCTCAGTCAGGTAAAATCGGTTTCGTTGGTGGCGTTGATATCCCAGTAATTAATCGTTTCCACGCTGGTTTCATTGAAGGTGCAAAAGCAGTAAACCCTGATATTAAAATCGAAGTAAACTACACTGGTGTATTTGATGATGCTTCGAAAGGTAAAATTGCTGCCAACGCAATGTACTCATCTGGTGTAGATATTATCTTCCATGCTGCTGGTGGTACTGGTAACGGTGTATTCTCAGAAGCAAAAGAGCGTAAAGCAAAAGATGCTAAAGCGAACGTATGGGTAATCGGTGTAGATGCTGACCAATACGCAGAAGGTCAAGTAAATGATTCAACAAACATTACTTTAACTTCTATGTTAAAAGGTGTTAACAACGCTGTAATTGATATCGCTACAAAAGCTAAAGAAGGTAATTTCCCTGGTGGTACAACAACTGTTTACGGTTTAGCTGAAGATGGTGTTGGTTTAGCAGATTCTCGTGGCGCAATTCCACAAGATGTATTAGATAAAGTTGAAGAATATAAAGAAAAAATTGCTTCTGGTGAGATTAAAGTTTCAGACAAAAAACCTGAATAATTCATTATGAAGTGAAAATCATCATAGGGGATATTATTCTCCTATGATGATTTTGTGATTTTTGTGACAATTTTCAAAATTCCGTCAAACTATTTAGGTAGAATGTAAGGTGTTTTTGAAAGTGTTTGTCGTTATTTCAGCTAAACTAAAATGTAAGCGTTATATTTTTACGATAATGATACGAGAAGGATTTTTTTTATAATTATCGAAGTTTACAATGAGTTGGATATAAAAATTAATAGATGAAAGATTTTAGACAAAATCTTTCATGTGTTAATTTTAAATAAATACTTTAATTTATAATAGCCTAAGGGAGTGAATCAAGTGGAATATGTGATTGAAATGCTCGGAATCCGTAAAGAATTCGGAAACTTTGTAGCAAATAATAATATCACCCTCCAGTTAAAAAAAGGCGAAATTCATGCACTGCTAGGAGAAAACGGTGCAGGTAAATCGACTTTAATGAATGTGCTTTTCGGTCTTTATCAACCGGAAGCTGGTGAAATAAAAGTACGTGGGAATTCAGTGAAAATAACTGATCCAAATAAAGCGAATGATTTAGGAATCGGGATGGTACACCAACACTTCATGTTAGTAGAAAACTTCACGGTTACAGAAAATATCATTTTAGGTAATGAGCCAACAAAGTTTGGTAGAGTCAATATTAAAGAGGCAGCGAAGGATATTGCGGATCTGTCGAAAAAATACAATTTAGATGTTGACCCGTACGCAAAAATTGAAGATATTTCTGTCGGCATGCAGCAACGTGTTGAAATTTTAAAAACGTTGTACCGTGGTGCAGAAATTTTAATTTTCGACGAACCTACAGCATCTTTGACACCTCAAGAAATTACGGAATTAATGGCGATTTTAAGGCTTCTGATTAAAGAAGGAAAATCGATTATTATTATTACACACAAGCTTAAAGAAATTATGGAAGTGTCAGACCGCGTTACGATTATTCGTAAAGGGGAGGGGATTGGTACAGTAGTAACTGCTGAAACAAACCCTGATCAGCTTGCAGAACTAATGGTTGGTCGTCAAGTTGAATTCAAAACAGAAAAAACAGAAGCACACCCAACCGAAGAAATTTTAACAATAGAAAATCTAGTTGTTACGGATTATCGTAATATTGAAAAAGTAAAGAGTTTAAATTTATCTGTTCGCCGTGGCGAGATAGTCGGCATTGCGGGGATTGATGGAAATGGTCAATCAGAGTTAATCGAGGCTATTACTGGTTTACGTAAAGTTAAGAGCGGTAAAGTCAAATTAAACGGTAAAGATATCACAGGCCTAAAGCCTCGTGAAATTACAGAAACAGGTTTAGGGCATATCCCACAAGACCGTCATAAGCATGGACTTGTTCTTGATTTCCCAATAGGGCATAATATTGCCCTTCAAACCTATTACCAAAAACCTATTTCAAAAGGTTTTGTTATGGATTATGGCAAAATCAGTGAAAAGGCCCGTCAAGTAATTGAGGAATTTGACGTACGTACAGGTCAAGGAGAAATGACGCCAGCCCGTGCCTTATCTGGAGGAAATCAACAAAAGGCGATTATCGGGCGTGAAATTGACCGTGATCCGGATCTATTGATTGCCGCATTACCTACTCGAGGTCTAGACGTAGGGGCAATTGAGTTTATTCACTCACGTTTAATTGAGCAACGTGATAAAGGGAAGGCTGTATTATTAATCTCATTTGAATTAGATGAAGTAATGAACGTTTCAGACCGAATCGCTGTAATTTATGACGGCACGATCATAGATACAGTATACCCGAATGAAACATCTGAACAGGAATTAGGCTTATTAATGGCTGGAGAAGCGCGTAAAGCGAAAACGACGAAAGAGGGGAACGAATAAAATGTCAAACCGTGTTGTAAATATTCTCGTTCCTATCATTTCTGTTATTTTAGGTTTAATTGTCGGTGCGATAGTTATGGTAGTAAGTGGCTATAATGCTGTTGACGGTTATATCGCATTATGGAATGGTATTTTCGGAGATGCATATTCAATTGGTAATACAATTCGACAAATAACACCGTATATTTTATCAGGTCTTGCAGTTGCATTCGCATTCCGTACAGGTCTATTTAATATCGGTGTTGAAGGTCAGTTATTAATGGGTTGGTTAGCTGCAGCATACGTTGGCTATGCAATAGAAGGCTTACCACGTATTATTCACTTACCTTTAGCATTATTAGCTGCAGCAGCTGCGGGTGCTTTCTGGGCATTCATCGTTGGTTTCTTAAAGGCGAAATTACATGTTCACGAAGTAATCGCTTCGATCATGTTAAACTATACAGCGCTTTACTTAACGAATGCTGCAATTAAATCATTATCAGATGGTGGCTTTAAAACGCCAACAGTATTAGAGTCAGCAACATTACGTAATCAATGGTTACGTGAAATTACAGATAACTCAAGTCTTCACTTAGGAATTATTGTGGCAATTTTAATGGTAGTTGTCATGTGGTTCATTTTAGAGAAAACGACTCGTGGTTACGAGTTAAAGGCAGTAGGATTTAACAAAAACGCTGCAGAATATGCAGGGATGAATGTTAAACGCAATATTATATTAGCAATGACAATTTCAGGGGTATTTGCTGGTTTAGGTGGTGCGATGGAAGCATTAGGTACGTACCAAAATGCATCGATTAAAGCCGCAGCATCAGGTATTGGATTTGATGGGATTGCTGTTGCCTTATTAGGTGCAAACAACCCACTTGGTGTATTATTCGGTGCATCATTATTCGGATCACTAAAATACGGTGCATTAAACATGCCAAACGCAGCTGGAATTCCAGAGGAAATCGTTTCGATTATTATTGCAGTAATTATTTTATTTGTAGCTTCAGGCTATATTTTACGAGTAGCTTTAGAGAAATTCGGAAAGAAAAAGGAGGGCAAGTAACATGAGCTTTTTAGAAGTGTTATACTTTATCGTCCCTTCTGCTCTTTTATATGCTACACCACTAATTTTAACTGGTATTGGTGCATTATTTTCTGAGCGTGCTGGGGTAATTGGTCTTGGTGTTGAAGGGTTAATGATTGTTGGTGCATTTACAGGGATTTATATCAACCTGGAGTATTATGATGAATTCGGTAAAAATGTTATTTGGTTAGCGTTACTTGTAGCATTATTAGCTGGTGCAATTTTTTCGTTAATCATTGCGGTAGCAGCGGTTACATTCCGTGCCGATCAAACAGTTACTGGTGTTGCGGTAAATATGCTTGCTGCAGCCATTACAGTATTTTTAGTGAAAATGATTTATGGTAAAGGCCAAACAGATATGGTACAAGCACCGTTACAACGATTTGAAGTACCCTATTTATCGGATATTCCATTTTTAGGACCATTATTATTCCAAAATGTTTATTTAACGACGATTATTGCATTAATCGTGGCGGTTGGTGCATGGTTTGTTCTTTATAAAATGCCATTTGGCTTACGTATTCGTGCAGTTGGGGAGCATCCTATGGCAGCTGATACGATGGGAATAAACGTAGCGAAAATGCGTTATCTAGGTGTCATGATTTCAGGAGCATTAGCAGGTGTCGGTGGTGCATCATTAGCAATGACTTCTTCAGGTGATTTTTCAGCTTCAACTGTAGCTGGTCAAGGTTTCATCGCAATTGCTGCGATGATCTTCGGTAAATGGCACCCACTTGGTACATTAGGAGCAGCGTTATTCTTTGGTTTAGCGCAAACGTTAAGTATCGGTGGCGGTAACATACCGTATATTCAAGAAATCCCTCCGGTAATTCTGCAAATATTACCATATGTGTTAACGATTTTAGCGTTAGCCGGCTTCATTGGTAAAGCAGTTGCACCAAAAGCATCAGGTGTACCTTACATTAAAGGAAAACGATAAAAGTATTCTGCCTACGCAAATTGATAAGTTGTGTAGGCAGTTTTTTCATACTCATAGATTTTGGTTGATTGGGTTACGCTACATACATATAGTGATTTCCGCTAGAAGGATGAATAACTTTGCATAAACTTACTGAACACATGTATAGTAGAAGAATAAGTATTTATTTAGGTAGTCAGGAGGAGTTTTTTTGTTTTTAACGACACAAATTGCGAAAGGTGTTTCCCTTCATATACGACAAACGGCTCAATTCAAAACAGTCAACTTTTCAATAAAATGGAGAGCCCCATTAAATGAGGAAGCAGCATCAAATCGTACAGTTTTATCAAATGTACTACAACATAGTAATGAAAAATTCCCAACATCGGCTAGTTTTCGGAGCTATTTAGATGATTTATTTGGCACGGTTCTATATTTTGATACGTCCAAACGTGGGAATGAGCATATATTACTACTAAATGTTGAAGCGGTAAATGATCAATATTTATCGCATGGAAATGTATTGGATGAAGTTATTTCATTAATCCAAGAAGCGATTTTTAAACCAAATTTTGAAAACGGTGCCTTTAAAGACACTATTGTAAATCGTGAAAAGGAAATGGTTATTCAACGTATTCAATCTGTATTTGACGACAAATCTCGCTATGCGCAAAAGCGTTTAACAGAAATTTTACGCCCAAATCAAGCGGCGTCTATTTCAGCAAATGGGACAATTGAAGCGGTTAAGGCAATAACACCAGAAAGTTTAACCGCAGCATATGAACAAATGTTGGCGAATGATTTGATTGATATTTATGTTGTAGGTGATGTCGATGTGGAAGCTATTCAACAACAGTTAGTAGCAGCATTACCGTTTGCTAATCGTGAAAATAACTTACAAACAGAAGAACAACATCAAGGACAAACAGTTGAGCCATATACAAAAGAAACACAAGAAATGAAGCAAGGGAAATTGCATATTGGATATAGTACACCAGTACGTTTTGGTGATAAAGATTTTGCTAAAATGCAAATTTTCAATGGTATTTTTGGTGGGTATGCACATTCAAAGCTATTTATGAACGTTCGTGAAAAAGAAAGCTTAGCTTATTATGCATCAAGTTCATATTCTTCTTACTATGGATTAATTTTTGTTGTGTCTGGTATTGAACCGACAAATGAGAAAAAGGCACGAGAAGTCATTGATGGGCAATTACAGGCTATGCAAAATGGCGAAATTACTGATTTAGAATTGACCCAAACGAAAGCTATGCTCATTAACCAATTAAAAGAAGCATTAGATTCACCGCGTGGGCAAATTGAAATATTTGATCAATATAAAGCGCTAGAGGAACCATTTACGTTAGATACATGGACGTCTCGTTGGCAGGCGGTAACAAAGGAAGATGTGCAACAAATGGCTCAAAAAATTGAGCATGAAGCAACGTATTTCTTATGTGGCAAGGAGGACTAATCGTTGAAAACAATTGATTTTAAACAGCTAGATGAAACATTATATTATAAACAATTAGACAATGGCTTAGATGTATACATTTTGCCTAAAAAAGGCTTCTCAAAAACGTTTGTAACTTTCACAACGAAATATGGTTCGATTGACCGTACATTCGTGCCTATTGGAGAAACGGAGCCAATAACAGTTCCAGATGGCATTGCACACTTTTTAGAGCATAAAATGTTCGAAAAGGAAGATGGAGACGTGTTCCAACAATTTAGTGAGGTAGGCGCACAAGCGAATGCCTTTACATCCTTTACACGTACAGCTTATTTATTTTCAGCAACAGATTATATTTATAAAAGCACAGAAACATTATTAAATTTTGTTCAAGAGCCATACTTTACTGAAGAAACAGTAAATAAGGAAAAAGGAATTATCGGTCAAGAAATTACGATGTATGATGATTTACCAGACTGGCGTTTATACTTTGGTACAATTGAAAATATGTATCATAATCACCCGGTAAAAATTGATATTGCGGGTACAATCGAATCAATTGATGGCATAACCGCGGATCATTTATATACGTGTTATAATACGTTTTATCACCCTTCGAACATGCTGTTATTTGTAATTGGTGCAGTTGATCCAATTGAGATGATGGCCTTTATAGAAGATAACCAAAATAAAAAAGAGTTCCCAAAACCACCGGAAACGAAGCGACTATTTGATGAAGAGCCAACAACTGTTGCAGTTCCTGAACGTGTGCTCCATATGGATGTTCAAAAACCAAAAGTCTATGTTGGCTTAAAGGCAAAGGAGTCAAATTATAGCGGTGAAGAAATGTTAAAGCATGAGCTATCTGTGCAAATTGGGCTTGAATGTTTATTTGGACGTGCTTCTTCATTCTATACGGATATTTATGAAAATGGACTTATCGATGAATCATACAGCTTTGATTTTTCATTAGAAAAGGGATTTGGCTTTGCAATGATTGGGTCTGATACGGAACAACCGGATGAGCTAGTAGCTGCTATTAAAAAGAAGTTAGTCGAAGCGGAACAATCGAACGTATTTACTTCAGAAGATATTGAACGAATTAAACGTAAAAAAATAGGTTTCTTCTTGCGTGCATTAAATTCAATCGAGTTTATTGCAAATCAATTTACGCGTTATAAATTTAATGAGATGAATTTATTTGATGTCGTGCCAGTGTTAGAAAAATTAACGGTGGAGGACGTTACGACAGCATTTAAAACGATTCAAGGAAAAGACCAACAAACTGTATTTAAAGTTTTGCCTGTTAGTGAGCGCGCAGAATAATGAAGAGATTTGCATTAGTCTGTGGCGCATCGGGTGCAATTGGACAGGCAATTAGCCAACAATTGGCACAAGATGGCTGGTCTTTATATTTACATTACAACGCTGGAAAAGAAGCAGTTCATACGCTTACAAAGCAATTTACCAGCACATACCCGAATCAAGAATTTCTTGCTGTTCAAGCAGACTTTAGTGACGATCATGGCGCGGAACATCTAGCACAACAAATTTATTCCTTACAAGCCATTATTTTCGCAAATGGTCATGCCTTTTATGGGTTATTAGAAGATACATCTGTACTTGACATGAACAAGCTTTGGAAAGTTCATGTACAAAATCCGATGCGAGCAACAGCGCTTCTTGCCTCCAAATTACGAGCTAATCCAGTGAGCTACATACTGGTGATTGGCTCGATTTGGGGAGAGGTAGGTGCAGCAGGTGAAGTTGTCTACTCTGCTGTCAAAGGTGCACAGCATAGTTTTGTCAAAGCCTTTGCACAGGAAGCAGCTTATAATGGCATACGTGTCAATGCCATTACACCGGGCATTATTAATACGAATATGAATGCGAAGTTCGATCAACAAGAGCGTGATGAATTAGCGAGCCAAATTCCATTACAGGCTTTTGGAGAGCCACGTGACATTGCAAATATGGTGTCGTTTTATGTGAGTGGCCATGCAGATTATGTAACCGGACAAATTATTCGAGTTAATGGTGGTTGGTACATATAATTACTGCTTTCGCACATACTAATTGTGCGAGAGGAGGGGAAGATATGGGTATCCTACAAAACTGGGAACAATGGACAAACTTTTTAGGTCAACAAGTAACTGATGCAAAGGACAGTGGTATGCCAGGCAAGGTGATTGAAAAAGCAGCTGTTCAAATCGGGGAGTACTTAGCAAAAAACGTTGACCCTCAAAATGAGCAAGAGCGTGTTCTTTCTGATTTATGGGCAGTAGCCGAAAAAGATGAAAAACAAGCAATTGCAAGTTGTGTCATGAAACTTGTACAAAATAAAACACATTAATTTTGTTCACAAGAAATATGTCACTAAAGATGTCACTCTCTAAATGAGAGCGACATCTTTTTTGTTATTTATAAAAACGAAAAAAATACAACATAAGCACAAATTATAGGTAAAAAATGGTTAATTACCCAAGATGAAATTATTTCTGAATATTTTTATTGAAAATATGAGAAAAACGATGTATTCTAACTTTTCATTGCTTGTAAAATCAGCTATCATGGAACATATAAGAAATAAATACGTTTCTAATATGAGGGGACAGATAATGATGGGCGAATGGTATTTTGAATACGAGATTCAAGTAAACCGACCTGGCTTGCTTGGGGATATTGCTTCATTACTTGGTATGCTTCGTGTTAATATTGTATCAATCAACGGTGTAGATGAAGAACGTCGGGGGATGTTATTATCCACAGACAATGAAGAATCCATCCAACGTTTTATATCTATAGTATCGACGATGGAAAATATTAATGTTACGAGATTTCGCGAGCCAAAATTAAGAGACCGTTTAGCAGTTCGCCATGGACATTACATCCCAAAAGATGCGGATGAAAAAAACACATTTCGATTCGTTCGAGATGAATTAGGTATTTTAGTTGATTTTATGGCCGAGCTATTTAAAAAAGAGGGCAACAAATTAATTGGAATACGTGGAATGCCTCGTGTAGGGAAGACAGAATCAATAGTTGCGGCGAGTGTTTGTGCAAACAAACGTTGGATTTTTCTTTCCTCAACAATGATCAAGCAGACTGTTCGAAACTCGCTAATGGGTGACGAATTTAATAGTAATAATATATTTATTTTAGACGGAGCTGTTACACGTCAATCCAATGATGAGCGTCATCAACAACTTGTAAGAGAAATGATGGGCATGCCAACAATAAAAGTGATTGAACATCCCGATCTATTTGTTCAGCATTCACCCTATAAAATAGAAGACTTCGATTATATAATTGAATTACGTCATGATCCAGACGAACAAATCACTTATGAAATTATTGAAAAGAATAATAGGTTATCAAATTCTGATAACTATGGGGGATATGGTGGATTCGGTGGTTTTGATTTTTGATCGAATGCAAGTTTCAAAACGATTCTTTGAAACAAATAATTGAATATATTAAAAGTAGGTGTTTTTTTTGACAGAGTTAGGAGCTCGCCTAAAGGAAGCGAGATTAGCAAAAGGTTATAGTTTAGATGATTTACAAGAAATTACAAAAATTCAAAAAAGATATTTGATTGGTATTGAAGAAGGAAATTATTCAATTATGCCAGGTTCGTTTTATGTGCGAGCTTTTATAAAGCAATATGCAGAGGCAGTAGGCTTAGATGCTGATCAAGTTTTAACAGAATATCGTAAAGATGTCCCAGAAGTGCAAAAGGAGGAAGTGGCTCAATCATTTACAAAGAGCCCTAGTCGTCGTAAAATGGCAAGCTCCTCAAATAGTAAGATGATGGAGGCTATGCCGAAGCTAATCGTTGCTTTATTTGCGATCGTTATTATCGTGGTTATTTCAACTTTATACTTACAAAAAATCGGGAGTATCCGAGATGAAGTAGATGAAGGAAATAAGCCGATTGAATATGAAAAAAATCCAAATTCTAGCCAACCTAATAAGCCAGTAGTAACGGATGATGATGCGGATGAAGAAGAGCCAACTGAACCGGTAGAACCTCCTATTGAAGAAAAACCTGTTGTGACACAATCAATTAGTCAAGGAGTCATTGATGGGGAAAATACAACCTATGAAGTGACGGGAACAGAAACATTAAATATTCGTGTAGAAGTTTCAGGTGACACATGGGTGGGGATTCGTAACGAGCAACGTCAAGAGCAAGTTACGGCAACAGTATATAAAGCTGGACAAATTGTAGAACATGATTCTACGGCAAATGGTTATGCACGAATTCGTTTAGGAAATTCAAAAGTGGCAAAAGTATACGTAAATGATGTAGAATTAGTGTACGCACAAGATCGTGTTTCTCAAAATATTATTTTAAAATTGGTGAAAGAACAACAAGGAGAGTAGTCATCTGCAAAGGTGACTATTTTCTTTCAAATGAAAGGTGTTAACAAATGAACATTCCAAATAAGATTACAGTCTCACGCATACTTTTAATTCCATTATTTGTGATTGTAATGATGTTTGATTTTGGCTGGGGTAATATCACACTATTTGGTGCTGAAATGCAAGTGAACTACTTTGTTGGAGCACTAATTTTTATTTTCGCTTCGGCAACGGACTGGGTAGACGGCTATTATGCACGGAAGTACAATTTAGTAACAAATTTAGGGAAATTTTTAGACCCTCTAGCAGATAAGCTACTTGTTTCTGCTGCATTCATTATGTTGGTAGAAATGGGCTTAGCGCCTGCATGGATCGTTATTTTAATTATTTCTCGTGAATTTGCGGTAACCGGTCTACGCTTAATTTTGGCTGGTCAAGGTGAAGTAGTCGCTGCGAACCAATTAGGTAAAATTAAAACTTGGACACAAATCGTGGCAATTTCTGCACTGATTTTACACAATACGATTTTTACGTTAGTAGGTATTCCATTCGACACGATCATGCTTTACGTAGCATTATTCTTTACATTATGGTCTGGTTGGGATTATTTCTATATCAATCGACGTGTATTACTTGAGTCAAAATAATATAAGTGTTCAATCAAACTAGGTAGGAGCTTTCTTGCCTAGTTTTATTTGAATTTAGATAGTGACATTGGGAATATTTCAGAGGAGGATGGCTATATATGAATGCAGAAATAATTGCAGTTGGCTCGGAACTACTACTTGGACAAATCGCGAACACGAATGCAAAGTTTATTTCGAGTCAACTGTCAGAGCTTGGTATCAATGTTTATTACCATACAGTAGTTGGGGACAATCGTAGCCGTTTAATAGATGCAATTACGATTGCAGAGCAACGGGCAGATGTTATTATCTTTTCTGGAGGGCTTGGTCCTACGAAAGATGATTTGACGAAAGAAACAATTGCCCAGCATTTAAATAGAGCACTTATCTTCGATAAAACGGCACTTTTTTCGATTGAAGAGTTTTTTGCAAAACGTGAACGACCGATGACGGAAAATAATCGAAAGCAGGCACTTGTCATTGAAGACTGTGATGTGCTTGCAAATCATCACGGAATGGCTCCGGGAATGTTTTTCAAAGCGAACGAGCGAATTTATATATTATTACCTGGGCCTCCAAAAGAACTGGAGCCGATGTTCCAATACGAAGCGAAGCCAAAATTGGCTGCAGTATTAAATGATGGTGGTGTAATTTTATCGCATGTTTTACGCTTTTATGGTATCGGAGAAGCCGAGTTAGAAGACCGTATACAACATATTTTAGATGAGCAAACAAACCCTACTGTTGCACCACTTGCTTCAGATGGTGAAGTTACGTTGAGAATTACAGCGAAATCGCCAGATGAACACCAGGCAATGCAACTAATCAATACAAAAAAACAAGAGATTTTAGCGCTCGTTGGAGAATACCATTATGGAGATAATGACGATTCCCTTGCATCTAAACTAGTAGAAATGCTTATTGAACGTAATTTAACCATTTCCGCAGCTGAAAGCTTAACTGCTGGTCTTTTCCAATCCGAGTTAGCTGAAATTTCAGGTGTTGGACAAGCACTAATTGGTGGGGTTGTTACGTACACAGAGCAGACAAAAATTGAACAGCTTGGAATATGTAAGGAGCTCTTACAGGAGCATAGTGTAGTGAGTAGTGAATGCGCGGGTGAAATGGCTCTTCGAGTACGTAAAAATTTTAATACGGATATTGGAGTTGGGTTAACTGGTGCAGCAGGTCCTACAAGTCATGGGGACCAACCAGCTGGCACAGTTTGGATTGGTATTTGTATCGGACAACAAAGCCCAAAAACTTACTGTTTACATTTATCAGGTTCACGAAATACGAATCGATTACGTGCAGTCAAATTTACATTTAGTTATTTAATGCGTGAATTGATGAAGAGTGGTTTTAAAAAGTAAAAATTGTTTTAGATTTTTCGCGATAATGGCATTTTGGCTTTGAAAATAGGTGAATTTAGAAAAAAATAAATAAAACCGAAAATATGTTCGCTTTTTTCTTGAATGTTATCTCATTAGCAAGTATAATAGAGACATAAATAAAAAAGCTTTTTCTTAAGGAGGAAATAGTTTGAGCGATCGTAAAGCAGCGTTAGATATGGCGTTAAAACAAATAGAAAAACAATTTGGTAAAGGTTCAGTAATGAAGCTAGGTGAAAATACGGACCGTAAAATGGAAACATCTTCATCTGGTTCAATTGCAATTGATGCTGCATTAGGTGTAGGCGGGTATCCACGTGGACGTATTGTGGAAATCTACGGCCCAGAGTCTTCTGGTAAGACGACAGTTACATTACATGCGATTGCAGAAATTCAAGCAAATGGTGGTACAGCCGCATTTATCGATGCGGAGCACGCACTGGATCCAGTTTATGCTCAAAAATTAGGCGTTAATATTGATGAGCTATTATTAGCGCAACCTGATACAGGTGAACAGGCGCTTGAAATTGCGGAAGCTTTAGTACGTTCAGGTGCAATCGACGTAATCGTAATTGACTCAGTAGCAGCGCTAGTACCAAAAGCAGAGATTGAAGGCGAGATGGGTGACTCACATATGGGTCTACAAGCGCGTTTAATGTCTCAAGCGCTTCGTAAATTATCGGGTGTTATTAATAAATCAAATACACTTGCAATCTTCATTAACCAAGTACGTGAAAAAATTGGTGTCATGTTCGGTAACCCAGAAACAACTACAGGTGGACGTGCATTAAAGTTCTATTCTTCTATTCGTTTAGAAGTGCGTAAAGGTGAAGCAATTAAACAAGGTACAGACATTGTAGGGAATAAAACAAAAATTAAAGTAGTAAAAAATAAGGTTGCGCCACCATTCCGTACAGCTGAAGTTGATATTATGTACGGTGAAGGGATTTCAAAAGAAGGTGAAATCGTCGATATCGGTGCAGATTTAGATATTATTCAAAAAAGTGGTTCATGGTATTCGTATAATAACGATCGTATTGGACAAGGTCGTGAAAACGTGAAGCAATTCTTAAAGGAAAATCCGGCAATTCGAGATGAAATTGCAGAGAAAATTCGTCAGCACTTCGGAATTGGTGAAATGGGTTACACAATTGGTGCTCACGATCATCAAGAAAGTGAAGAAGAGCTAGAGTTATTCGGAGAAGACGAAAAATAATACATCGACCCAAGTGGAACTTTCCATTTGGGCTTTTTTTAAAATGGAATTTTTCCATAATGTAACGTAGCTCAATATTTAAATTTAGTTTCCTTTCCAATATTAAGCTTAAAATAGACTCGTAATTTTTAGGTATAAAGTGGTAAATTTATTAGAAAAAGCGCTACTTTTATTTAATTAATAACTTAATTTGTTTAGGTTAGAAATAAATAGACGGGTCATAATACATAAAAACCCTAGTATACATGGCTATTCTTGACATACCTAAATTGGAACTATACAATTAACATGTATAATTTCTAAATTTTGAAATGAAATAGGCAGTATGTTCCTCGTAACGAACATATTTGGCCGATTAGAAGAACATCAGACACATTGGCATAGGAGGAGAACACTATGATGGAATCAATACTCCCTGCTTTGCTAGGATTCGCTGTCGGTGTCGCTGTTATCTATTTCTACATGAAAAAAGTGAATGAGTCAAAAGTAACTGGTGCAAAGCATGTTGCGGAACAAATCGTGGAAGAAGCGAAACGCGAAGCAGATGCTCTGAAAAAAGAGGCACTACTTGAAGCAAAGGATGAAACTCACAAATTTCGTACTGAAGCAGAAAATGACATTCGTGAACGTCGTGGAGAACTTCAGAAACAAGAGAACCGTTTATTGCAAAGAGAAGAAAATCTTGATCGCAAGGATGATGCTCTGAACAAAAGAGAGACAAGCTTAGAGCGTAAGGAAGAAGCTCTTACAAGCAGACAACAGCATATTGAACAGATGGAAAGCAAAGTGGAAGAACTTGTTGCAAGTGCAAAGACAGAACTTGAGCGCATTGCAGCTCTAACACGTGAAGAGGCAAAGGAAATCATTCTGGAAGAAGTTGAAAATGAACTGACAACAGATATTTCGGTTATGACGAAGGAAGCAGAAACACGTGCGAAAGAAGAGTCAGATAAAAAAGCGCGCGAAATTTTATCATTGGCATTGCAACGTTTTGCAGCTGACCATGTTGCAGAAACAACAGTGTCGGTTGTAAACTTACCGAATGATGAAATGAAAGGTCGCATCATTGGGCGTGAAGGTCGAAATATTCGCACACTGGAAACACTTACAGGTATTGATTTAATTATCGATGATACTCCTGAAGCAGTTATTCTATCTGGATTTGATCCAATTCGTCGTGAAACAGCGCGTCTTGCATTAGAAAAATTAGTTCAAGATGGCCGAATTCACCCAGCACGAATTGAAGAAATGGTCGAAAAATCTCGTCGTGAAGTGGATGAACAAATCCGTGAAACGGGAGAGCAAACTACGTTTGAAGTAGGTATTCATAACTTACACCCAGACTTAATGAAAATCCTTGGCCGTATGAAATATCGTACAAGCTATGGACAAAATGTATTAAAGCACTCAATTGAAGTTGCTCATTTAGCTGGTTTACTTGCTGCAGAATTGGGTGAAGACGTAACATTAGCACGCCGAGCAGGTTTATTACATGACATCGGTAAAGCGATTGATCATGAAGTAGAAGGAAGCCACGTTGAAATCGGAGTGGAGCTTGCAACGAAGTATAAAGAACACCCAGTTGTTATTAATTCGATTGCATCTCACCATGGTGATGCAGAAGCAACTTCAGTTATTGCCGTACTTGTTGCAGCAGCTGACGCACTATCAGCAGCTCGTCCAGGTGCGCGTAGTGAAACACTTGAAAACTATATTCGCCGTTTAGAAAAGCTAGAAGAGATTTCTGAAAGCTATGACGGTGTCGAAAAATCATTTGCAATTCAAGCAGGTCGTGAAGTACGTATTATTGTTCAACCAGAAAAAATTGATGATCTTGCATCGCATCGTTTAGCTCGTGATATACGAAAACGTATTGAAGAAGAGTTAGACTACCCTGGTCACATTAAAGTAACAGTCATTCGTGAAACACGCGCAGTGGAATACGCGAAATAACAGATGAAATAACAAATGTGACATAACCCCCGATAAAGGGCATTTCTAGGATGAGAGAATATCTCAAAATAGAAATGACCTGGAAATCGGGGGTTTTTTCTATGCTTTCTGTAGATACTTAATACTACTATAAAGACTTAAAACTTATAAATGCATATATCCAATAGTCGTTTTGAGCAGCATGTTTAAAATAGCTAGTTTTGAATTCTACATACTTAAAGGTTTACATATGAGATTATATATTAAAGTAAAATAATGAGAAATAAGTTTTAATCTTAAAGTAGTTACTTTAATGCATAAAGAATATGAAATAATTATACTTTTTATGGGGGATAGAGATGGTTGATATTCATTCACATATTTTATGGGCTGTTGATGACGGTCCAGAAAATTTGGAGGAAGCTATAAAGCTATTGGAACAGGCATCAAATGAAGGTATTACAGAGATGATTGCTACGTCTCACAGCAATCATCCTCTATATCATGTGGATTATGAAACAGTAAAAAATCAATTAAATTACTTACAAAATCTATTAATTGAAAGAGGTATTCCCTTAACTCTTCATAAAGGACATGAAGTAAGATTATCAGAACATATTTTACATCTAGTGAAAGCTGGGAAATGCCATACATTAGCTGAATCGAATTATATTTTGTTAGAATTACCATCTTATACAGTACCAAATTATACCGTTTATATTATTCGTGAATTAATAGCAGAAGGATTTACCCCAATAATCGCTCACCCAGAGCGTAATAAGCTGATTGTAGAAAATCCAATACATCTAGAGCGATTAATCCGTGAAGGAGCTATGGCACAAGTGACAGCTGGCAGTTTGGCAGGGCATTTTGGACGCACTATTCAAAATGTAGCTTTAGACTTAGTGAAAGTAAACTTAGTGCAAACATATGGATCAGATGTTCATAATTTAACAAAGCGTCCTTTTTTGTTTAACGAAGGGCTAAAATATTTAGAAAAGAAAAAGCAATTTGATTCTATTGAAATATTGTTAGAAAATAATTCAAGAGTTATAAGGGATTTACCTCTGATTATTCAAGAACAAGAAGAAATTGAGACAACAAAATGGTGGGGAATATTTAATAGATAAATAACTAATATTGTTACAAAATGGTGTTTGAATAATTGGTTTTATATCCATGTAATGTAACCGCGAATTATATTTTATTCTGATTATACTAATGTTTGTTACACTAGTTAAAATATTTATTAGTACTATATTTATTAGGCTTAGTATAATCGTTCCACTATAATGAAATACTGGATATCTACTGTTTTATTGCAGGATTACTATTGGTATTAAACCCGAGTTTTGATTTAAGGAAGGTGGCAAAATTTTGCGAACTAGTATGTGTAGTTATAGAAAATCAATGAATAAAAGAACTCATAACAAATGAAGAAATTCCTTCCATGGTTCGCCGTACTACTTTGGATGCTTGTAATCTTTTACTTTTCCCATCAACCAGCTACATTATCCAATCAACTTAGCTCAAGTATCACCGAAGAACTAATAGAACTCGTTGACAAGATAGTCCCTGTTTCAGATTCTAAATTAGAAAGTGTCAACCACCTTGTTCGAAAGAATGCCCATTTCATAATTTATTTTGTACTTGGTATGTTTGTTGCTTTTGGGCTAAGGACAATAGGTTTTCAAGGAAACCGCCTTGTGAAATTCGCTCTACTAATTTGTGTCCTTTATGCGGTATCTGATGAGGTTCACCAATATTTTGTAGACGGTAGAGGGCCTCAGGTGAAGGATGTGCTGATTGATAGTGCCGGCGCTATTATAGGGATTAGCTTGTTTTGCTTCGTTGATTGGTTGGTGAAAAAAAGTGGTAAATTATAAATTAGCGCTAACATGTCACCTAGTGGGCGCTTTTAAACGTAATTCCCAACATTACCCCTACTGTATTTTATTTTGCTTAATAGGCGAAATGGGTGGTAGAATAGAAGGCGAGTTAGCTGATAGAAAGTGTGGTTATATTAAATGAAGGTTTTATTTATCGGCGATATCGTTGGTTCGATTGGTCGTGATGCAGTAGAGAAATATTTACCGCGTCTAAAGAAAAAATATGCAATCGATGTGGTTATTGCGAACGGTGAAAATGCTGCAGCAGGTCGTGGCATTACGCGTTCCATCTATAATGATTTATTACAAATGGGTGTAGATGTTATTACGATGGGCAACCATACGTGGGACAATAAAGACATCTTTGAATTTATCGATGATGCGGATTATTTAATTCGTCCTGCAAACTTTTCAAAGGATGCCCCAGGTAAGGGTATGGTACAAGTGTCTAAAAACGGCGTAACCATTTCGGTTATTAATTTACATGGGCGAGTATTCCTACCGCCACATGAAGATCCATTTGCAATGGCTGATGAGTTGGTTGCAGAAGCAAGCAAAACGTCACCATTAGTATTTGTTGATTTTCATGCAGAAGCGACAAGTGAAAAAATTGCACTTGGATGGCATTTGGACGGTCGCGCATCTGTGGTTGTAGGTACGCACACGCATGTACAAACAGCTGACAATCGCATTTATCCAGGTGGGACAGCCTATATTACAGATGTAGGCATGACGGGTCCATATGACGAAATCTTAGGCATGGGCAAAGAGAATGTTATCTACAAATTTCAAACAAATATGCCAGCTCGTTTCGAAGTACCGAAAAATGGTCGGGAAGTATTGAGTGCATTCTTTGTCGAAGTAGACGACAAAACCGGAAAAGCATTACATCAAGAGCGTGTGTATATAAACGCAGACAATCCATTTCAAGCATAGTTAATGAAAATGAACATAAGCCAGTTTTTAAACAATTCACTGTTTAATAGCTGGCTTTTTTCTTCGTTAAGTTATTATCCTCTTCAACTATTAAGAGGCAAGTAATTGGTGAATGTGAAAAAGAACTTTTTTACTATCTTTTTACAAATTTTATTCATAGAACACAAAATCATAACGTATAAAATAACTAGAGATGGTAATGATGATTAATAAAATCGACATATAGTATGTAATATTGATGAATATCATCTAATTACGGCAGAAATTATAACGAACGAACACAGATAACCTCATACTACATACCGGTTAAGATATCCGGGTAACTGAAGCACCGATCCTATTCTATTAAATTAAACTAATACATATATTAATAAACTTCTAGCAATTATACCTACAATCACCTACTACCGCTATTCAAACAAATATAAAACATAAAGTACTCGCTATTACTACAAGTAATTTTGAATCTCTCAATTGAATTAAAAAGGAGGCCATCGATGAAAAAAATTTGGAAGTGGGTTGTCGCTATTCCCATTGGTTTAAGCATAGTGAGCACGGCCACCCTGCTATATGTATACGGTGAAATAAAAAGTACCGCAAAAGAAATGTATACACCCATTTCAAATGAATTAAATTTACCAGAAAAAAGAGTACAAAATGTCAATATTACGACTAAAAAAGAGCCATTCTCTGCCTTGATTCTAGGTGTCGATGAACGCGATGGTGATAACGGCCGCTCCGACACGATGATTGTCATGACAGTTAATCCAACGCTTAAAACAACAAAAATGCTCAGTATACCGCGCGATACGTATACAGAGATAATGGGAAAGGGCTATAAAGATAAGATTAATCATGCCTATGCGTTTGGTGGAATGGAAATGTCCGTAAAAACCGTCGAAAATTTGTTGGCAATACCAATTGATTATGTTGCGAAGGTGAATATGGAAAGCTTTGTTGACATTATTGATATCGTGGGTGGAATTACAGTAGATAATACGTTGGACTTTTATTTTGATGGAGAGCATTTTCCTGTAGGGGAAATAGACTTGGATGGTGAAATGTCGTTGAAATATGTACGCATGCGCTATGATGATCCATCAGGTGACTTTGGACGACAAAATCGGCAAAAGCAAATTATCCATGGAGTGATAAAAGAAAGTATGTCACTAAATACAGTATGGAACTACAAATCGATATTCAGAACGTTGGAGGAAAATGTCGAAATAAACTTGGCCTTTGATGATCTACTAAACATACGCAAAAACTATGGTGATAGTTTTAGTAAAATTGAGCAGCTTTATATGAATAAAGGTACAAGTATGATGAACAATAATATTTATTACTATGTACCAAATAATTATGAGTTATTAGAAATTCAACATGCACTTCAACAGCATTTGGAAATGGAGACTTGAACAAGGGTAGAATTTTGCCGAATATAAGACATTATTACTTTTCATTGTCACATTTGAATAGTCCAGATGTATGATGCATATGCTTAATAATGAGAATACTTCGAATTAAAGATAAAATTCTAGTTTATATCCTTGCTCATATCATATTAACAGAGGAGGTACGACAACGAAGGTTTTAGTAACTGGAGGTGCGGGATACATCGGTGCACATACATGTATAGCGCTAATTGAAGCAGGGCATTCAGTGGTTGTCGCAGATAATCTCAGCAATAGTAAAAAAGAATCTATCGAGAAAATCAAAAGTATTACAAATATAGATTTTCCATTTTACGAAATTGATGTAACTAATAAACAGGCAGTAGAGAATATTTTCGAAAATAATTCTATTGATGGTGTGATCCATTTTGCGGGATATAAAGCAGTTAGTGAATCAGTAGTGAAACCATCAATGTATTACGAGAATAATCTTACCAGTACACTTGTGCTGGCTAATATTTGTTTGAAATATGATATTAACCGTTTTGTATTTAGTTCATCAGCTACGGTGTACGGTGAAAATCAGGTGCCGTTTGTTGAGTCGATGGAATTATTACCTACTACGAACCCTTATGGTGAGACAAAGGCAATTTGTGAGCGAATTTTAACAGATATCGCTAAGGCTAATCGTTCATTTTCAGTTTCCATACTTCGTTATTTTAATCCAATAGGAGCCCATGAAAGTGGCTTGATAGGTGAAGTTCCGAATGGAATACCGAATAACTTAATGCCTTATATAACACAAGTAGCAAAAGGCAAATTAAAATATTTAAGTGTATTTGGAAATGACTATTCAACGATAGATGGAACGGGTGTACGTGATTATATTCATGTGATGGATATAGCAGAAGGCCATGTTGCTGCACTAACTTTTCTTACAGAAGGCGTCCATATTTATAATTTAGGTACAGGTCAAGGAACGAGCGTTTTACAATTAGTAAGGGCATTTGAAGAGGCGAATGGAGTTACGATTCCTTATAAAATCGTTAATCGAAGACAAGGAGATATTGCGTCCTGTTATGCCGATGTATGTAAAGCAAGGCAAGAGCTACATTGGGTATCGAAGCGAGATATTGGAACTATGTGCAAAGACGCGTGGCGCTTTGAACAAAATTATGATTATCACAAAGTTTAAATTTTTTAAAATAGAAATTTTGTAATTTAAGTGAATCTGCTTTTTGCATAATTTTTTTGAAGTCACGTTTTAAAAAGTTACGTTGCCATTTTATTTTTGGGGAGGATAAGTAGTGAATTACACTGCTAGGTACACAATATTTTTTATTCTAGATTCACTTATTGTAATATCAGCTATTTTTATTAGTTACTTGTTATTGCATCCAACATTTAATATTTATTCTGATTCATTAATCATTATAAGCTCAATCACATTGTTAATCAGTCATCATATTATGGCCTATTTGTTCCAGCTGTATAATCGCATCTGGAGTTTAGCTTCAGTTAGGGAATTATTGACTATAGCTTATGCGGTAACTATATCAGTTATTGCAGCGAGTATCATGCAACTTCTAATAAAAGGCGATATATATGTCCGAGTAATGGTTATTACTTGGCTATTGCATATTGTATTAATCGGAGGTTCACGCTTTTTACTAAGAATATTACATGATAGAACTTCTTTTAAACCTCATGGTAATTTAAGAAGAGTATTAATCATCGGGGCTGGGGAGGCGGGTACAATGCTTCTCCGTAGTATTAAGAGGAATTCATCCGAATATCAAGTAGTGGCCTTTGTCGACGATGATCGAAATAAAAAACACTTAAAATTAATGGACGTTAAAGTATATGGAACAACAAAAGATATTCCACGTATTGTGCAAGATAAAAAAATTGATGAAATTATTTTAGCTATCCCTTCTCTTTGTAAAAGGGATATTCGAGAAATTTATTCACGTTGCATTGAAACAAAAGCGACAATAAAAATTATGCCAAAAATTGAGAATGTCATGACAGGTAAAGTTTCGGTTAATGATATACAGGAAATAAAAATCGAAGACTTACTAGGACGTGAAGAAATCAAACTCGATATGTTGGCAATCTCCAATAATCTAACAAAAAAAATAATCCTCGTAACAGGTGCTGGCGGATCGATAGGTTCTGAAATTTGTCGTCAAGTAGCACAATTCCAACCAACACAAGTTATTCTACTAGGTCACGGTGAAAATTCAATATACACAATCCATATGGAATTATTAGAAGAGAAAGAATTAAAAGGAATAGAGTTCATTCCAATTATTGCGGATGTCCAAGATAGAGAACGAATTTTTGAAGTAGTCGAACAGTTTCGGCCAGACGTAATTTATCATGCAGCTGCTCATAAACATGTACCTATGATGGAGTGTAACCCTCGTGAAGCAGTAAAAAATAACATCTTTGGGACAAAAAATGTGGCAGACGCGGCACATACATTTGGTGTGTCCAATTTTGTCATGATTTCTACTGATAAAGCGGTTAACCCCCCCAATATTATGGGAGCAACGAAGCGAATTGCTGAAATGATTATTCAAAATTTAGCAACCTATAGCGAGACGAATTTTGCTGCAGTTCGTTTTGGCAATGTTCTTGGGTCACGCGGAAGTGTAATTCCACGATTTAAGGCACAAATTGCTGCAGGTGGACCTGTCACCGTCACACATCCAGAAATGACCCGATATTTTATGACTATCCCTGAAGCATCCCGACTTGTTTTACAAGCTGGGGCACTTGCACACGGAGGAGAAGTATTCGTACTCGATATGGGAGAGCCATTAAAAATTGTAGATTTAGCAAAAAATCTAATTCGTTTGTCTGGCTTTACAGAAGAGGAAATTGGTATTGAATTCTCGGGTATTCGCCCAGGCGAAAAAATGTATGAGGAATTACTGAATGCAGCAGAAATTCAAGAAGAATCTATCTATCCTAAAATTCATGTCGGGAAAGCAAATTGTATGGAGGAACCTCTTTTAATGGAAGTACTGATTGAATTAGAAGAATGCGATTTAGTGGTGGTAAAACAAAAGCTAATTGATATCGCTAATGGTAGATGGACTATAAATAAGAAAGAAATAACATTGCTTAACCAGGCATTATAAAATTTCTTTAAAACATTAATATATACGAAATGAAATTCAAGGAGTTGTAACCACCTTGTATAGGATTGTAAAAAGACTGTTCGATATTATACTTTCTTTCACTGCATTAATCGTATTATCACCATTATTTTTACTATTGACTATTGTCATTAAACTCGATTCGAAAGGTCCAGTATTGTTTAAACAAAAAAGAGTGGGAATTCATAAAAGTTATTTTACGATTTTAAAGTTCCGAACAATGAGAATCGATACGCCTAAGGATACTGCAACCCATTTACTAGAAGATCCCGAGCAGTATTTAACGAAAATAGGGAAATTTTTAAGGAAAACAAGTTTAGATGAATTGCCTCAAATTTGGAATATATTTATTGGACAAATGAGCATTGTTGGACCAAGGCCGGCATTATGGAATCAGTATGATTTAATTGACGAACGGAGTAAGTATGGTGCCAATGATGTACCACCAGGGTTAACGGGGTGGGCTCAAATTAATGGCAGAGATGGGCTATCAATTGAAGAAAAGACAAGACTAGATGGCGAGTATGTAAGGAATATAGGTTTTTGGATGGATGTAAAATGCTTCTTCGGTACGTTTATCAGAATTTTAACAACAGAGGGAGTTGTCGAAGGGGGGACTGGAGCTATTAAATCTAAGGAAAGTTAGATGTATTTTTATTTACAGTTGAGTTATTGTTGGGAGGCTAATTTTAATATGAAACTACTTGTTATTTGCCAGTACTACTATCCTGAGCCTTTTCGAATATCGGATATTTGTGAATCGTTAGTAGAAAAAGGTCATCATGTGACAGTTATAACAGGACTCCCAAATTATCCAGAGGGAATAGTGCCCGATAATTACAAGAATAGGAAAAATAGAGAAGAAATTATTAATGGAGTAAACGTAATACGGAGTTTTGAAATTGGTCGAGGAAGTAATAAGGTAACCCTTTTCTTAAACTATTTTAGTTTTGCACTTTCCGCCTCAATTAAGACTCTATTTATGAAAGAAAAGTTTGATACGGTATTGGTAAATCAACTATCACCAATTATTATGGCGATTCCTGCAATGGTTTATAAAAAGAAACATCACAAAAAGATATTACTTTATTGCCTTGATATTTGGCCTGCTAGTTTAACTGCTGGTGGTATTAAAGAGGGATCACCAATTTATAAGTTTTTTCTTTATATTTCAAAATGGATTTATAATTCAGCAGACCGTGTTGCTGTTAGCTCGGACATGTTTATAAATTATTTTAGAGAAACAATTGAAATAAAAACTGATTCTATTTTTCATTTACCGCAATATGCAGAAAATTTATTTACAGAAAAGATAGAGGTACACAGACATAATCATTTTAATTTTGTATTTGCTGGAAATATTGGAGAAATGCAAAGTGTCGAAACGATAGTAAGAGCTGCTTATGAATTAAGTAATCACGCTACTATAACTTTTCACATAATTGGAGATGGCTCAAAATTAGAGGAATGTAAACGTCTTAGTGAAAAATTAAAACTTCGCAATATTATATTTTATGGTAGAAAACCTTTGAGTGAGATGCCGAAATATTACAGTTTAGCAGATGCGATGTTAATTACATTAAAAGATGATCACACCATTTCTTCCACATTACCAGGTAAAGTACAGTCCTATATGGCTTCCGGGAAACCAATAATAGGGGCAATTAACGGTGAAACAAATCAAATAATTAAAGAAGCACAATGTGGCTTATGTTGTGAGGCAGAAAATTATAAAGAGTTGGCCAATTTAGTTTTGCAGTTTTGTGAGAATAGTGAAAAGGATCAAATGGCAATAAATTCATATGATTACTACTGTAAGAACTATAGTAAAGAACGGTTTTTATCGGTATTAGAAGAAGCTCTTATTAAAATGGAGGTCTGAAATGTTTCAAGATAAAACTTTATTAATTACAGGTGGCACGGGTTCTTTCGGGAATGCCGTGATGGAAAGATTCCTAGATACAAATATAAAAGAAATAAGAATTTTTTCTCGTGATGAAAAAAAACAAGATGATATGAGGAAAAAGTATAACAGCGATAAATTAAAATTCTATCTTGGCGATGTTCGAAATAGCAATAGCTTAAAAAATGCGATGTATGGGGTGGATTATATATTCCATGCTGCGGCATTAAAGCAAGTCCCATCATGTGAATTTTTCCCGCTTGAAGCAGTAAAAACGAATATTTTAGGAACAGAAAATGTATTAAATGTTGCAATCGAATCTGGTGTAAAAAAGGTTATTTGCTTATCTACTGATAAAGCAGCGTATCCAATCAATGCAATGGGGATATCAAAAGCAATGATGGAAAAAGTCTTTGTCGCAAAATCAAGAACAGTTTCTCCAGAAAAAACAGTCATATGTGGTACGAGATATGGTAATGTAATGGCCTCACGAGGATCTGTGATTCCTTTATTTATTGAACAAATTAAAAATGGATTGCCATTGACGATAACAGACCCACAAATGACAAGGTTTCTTATGAGTTTAGAAGAGGCAGTAGAGTTAGTATTATTTGCTTTTGAATATGCTGAAGCAGGGGATATTATGGTACAAAAATCACCATCTAGTACGATTGGTGACCTAGCTCAAGCAATTAAGGAACTATTTAATGTGGACAACGAAATAAAAATTATTGGAACACGACATGGAGAAAAAAAATATGAAACGCTCCTTACGAAAGAAGAATATGTTGTGTCAAAAGATTTAGGTGGATTCTTTAGAGTCCCTGCTGACCAAAGAGATCTAAATTATAATAAGTATTTTGAAAATGGTGATATTAAACTAACGACTGTAGAAGAATACAACTCTGATAATACAAAAATATTATCTATTGAAGAAATAAAAAATATTCTACTCCAATTAGATTATATTCAAGCTGAATTGAAAGAATGGAATAAAAATATTCATATTATGAACTAGAAGAGGAGGAGTAGATAGATGAAAATTCTTGTGACAGGTGCAAAAGGATTTATCGGAAAAAATTTAATTGCAGAACTTAAAAATCGAGGGTTTAGTCAATTATTTGAGTATACAAGAGATAGTAATCCCGCACTTCTCGAAGAATATATAAATGAGTGTGATTTTGTATTTCATTTAGCTGGTGTAAACAGACCTCAAAGTGAAAATGAATTTATGGAAGGGAACTATGAATTTACTTCTCAGTTACTAGAGTTGCTAAAAAATAGCCCTAAAAAAGTTCCTATTGTAACCACTTCATCTATTCAAGCGGAATTAGATAATCCATATGGAAATAGCAAAAAAGCAATGGAAGATTTGGTCTTTCAATACCGAGAAGAAACAGGTGCAAAAGTTTATATATACCGACTCCCAAATGTGTTTGGTAAGTGGAGTAAGCCCAATTATAACAGTGTTGTTGCTACGTATTGTTACAACATTTCACGGAATTTAGATATTCAAATCCACAATCCTGCTGCTAAGTTGACGCTATGCTATATCGATGATGTGTTAGAGGAGTTTTTACGGACGATAAATGGTACGCCAACAGTTCAAGGAGATTACTATGTTGTGCCTACAACACATACGATTACACTTAGCGAATTGGCAAATCAAATAACAAACTTTAAAAACAGCCGAATGAATTTGATCATTGAGAATATGGAAGATGAGCTAACAAAAAAGCTTTACAGCACGTATATAAGCTTTTTACCTGACGATCAGTTTTCATATGACTTAAAAATGAATCTTGACAGCCGTGGTTCGTTTACCGAATTTATTCGCACTCCTGATAGAGGACAAGTTTCCATTAATGTTTCGAAGCCAGGCATCGCAAAAGGAAATCATTGGCATCACACGAAAAATGAAAAGTTTTTAGTTGTGAGCGGTGAGGGCTTAATACGATTTAGAAAATTAGATTCCAATGACATTATTGAATACAGAGTGAATGGTGAAAAGCTGCAGGTAGTTGATATTCCAACTGGATATACACATTCCATTGTGAATGTAGGAAATACAGATCTTGTGACAGTAATGTGGGTAAATGAATGCTTCGATCCAGTAAAACCGGATACTTACTATTTGGAGGTATAAATCTTGAAAAAACTAAAAGTGATGACAGTTGTGGGGACTAGACCAGAAATTATTCGTTTGTCTTCTGTGATGAATAAATTAGAACAATCTAATGCAATCGATCATATCGTTGTTCATACAGGACAAAATTATGATTATGAACTAAATGAAGTATTTTTTAAGGATTTCAACTTACTAAAGCCAGATTATTTTTTAAATGCTGCAACAGGAACGGCAACCGAAACTATCGGCAACATTTTAAATAAAATCGATCCGGTTCTTGAGCAAGTTAAACCAGATGCTTTTTTAGTATTAGGCGATACAAATAGCTGTCTATGTGCGATTGCTGCGAAGCGTAGACAGATTCCGATTTTTCATATGGAGGCTGGAAATCGATGTTTTGACCAGCGAGTACCTGAGGAGACTAATCGTAAAATAGTCGATCATATTGCAGATATCAACTTAACATATAGTGATATTGCAAGAGAATATTTACTACGGGAGGGTTTCCCAGCGGATCGAATTATTAAGACGGGTAGCCCAATGTATGAAGTGCTAAACTCACGTAAAGCGAGTATTGCCGAGTCCGACGTGTTACAAAGATTAGAGCTCGATGAAGGAAAGTATTTCGTTGTTTCTGCACATCGTGAGGAAAATATTAATACAGAGAGAAATTTCCTTGATTTAGTGAATAGCCTAAACGCCGTTGCAGAAAAGTACCAGCTCCCTGTTATTATTAGTACACATCCTCGCACACAAAAAATGATTGAAGCGAAAGGAATTGTGTTCAATCCGCTAGTAAAGACATTAAAACCTTTAGGATTCAACGATTATGTAAAGCTTCAAATTAAAGCGAAAGCTGTTCTTAGTGATAGCGGAACAATTAGTGAAGAATCTTCTATACTTGGATTCAAAGCACTTAATATTCGTCAAGCCCATGAACGACCAGAAGCAATGGAAGAGGCAGCAGTCATGATGGTAGGGCTACAAAAGGAACGGATATTACTAGGTTTAGAAATATTAGAAACACAAGAAACAGACACATTTAGACTTGTTGGAGATTACAGTATGCCTAATGTATCGGAGAAAGTACTTAGAATTATATTGTCATATACACATTATGTGAATAGAACAGTTTGGAGGGAGACTATTAATTGAACATAATGGTATTTGATGTTCCAGCAGAAGATGGGGGGGCATTATCTGTTTTAAATGATTTTTATAATGAAGTGTCTAATATCAATGATAAAAATAGTAATTGGATTTTTGTAATTAGTAAACCTACATTAAATGAAACTGAAAATATAAAAGTATTACGATTTCCTTGGATTAAGAAAAGCTGGGCACACCGATATTTTTTCGATCAATTTGTTGCACCTAAATTGGTGAAAAAACACAAAGTAGACAAAGTATTTTCTCTTCAAAATGTAACAATCCCACATCTGAATTGTGAACAGATTCTTTATGTACATCAATCTTTACCGTTTGTTGAATATAAATTTTCGTTTACAGAAAATAAACTATTTTGGATTTATCAAAATATTATTGGAAAGAAAATAATTCATTCTATAAAAAGTGCTCAAAAAGTCATTGTACAAACTGAATGGATGAAAGCGGCTTGTCTTGAAAAAACCATGGTTAATGAAGAAAAAATAAAGGTAGTTCCCCCAAAAATTAATATTGAAATAGAAAAATTTTTTTCAGAAAGTGAAAAAAATCTTTCTACCTTTTTCTATCCTGCAGGCGCTAGTTATTATAAAAATCATCGTATTATTGTAGAAGCATGTAGGGAGTTGAAAAAAAAAGAAATTAATGGATATAAGGTTTTTTTTACACTAAAAGGAAATGAAAATACACATATTGCTGATTTATATAAAATAGTACAAGAAATGCAATTGCCAATATACTTTATTGGAAGTATTAGTCGAGCTCAAGTTTTTGATTTTTATACAAAATCAATCCTTTTATTTCCATCTTATATTGAAACCTTTGGGTTACCGTTGTTAGAAAGTAAATTGCACAAAGGGATGATATTAACAGCAGATACACCTTTTTCCCATGAAGTTTTAGATGTTTACCCAAATGCATACTTCTTTGACGCTTTTAATAGTATAGCGTTGGCAAGACTAATGAAGCAAATATTTGATGGTGAAATAAGTTATAGAGAGGCTTCAATTTTAAAACAAGAAAGTAAAGAAAATTTGAAAGAATATGCTTTAACTGATCAATTATAATAGGATTTTGATAAGTTGTAAAAGCGATAACCGGGGGATTACTTGAAGGAGAATTATTATGATATTTTTAGGGTGTTTATTTAGAAAAGAAGAAGAAGAGCTAATAAATAAATTAAGTAATAATGGATTACAAAATGCTGCTAATACATTTCAATGGAGCTTATTAAATGGCTTAAATCAAATGACACCAATTAATATTATTAATGTATTACCAGTTGGAACATATCCTAAAAATTACAAAAAATTATTATTGAAAAGTAATAGATGGGTATGGAAAGAATGCAGAGATAATTTAGAAGTAGGTTCAGTTAACCTTCCTTTTTTAAAGCAACTTTCAAGATATAAGAAAATAAAAAATGAGTTGAATTTTAGAATAATGAATAATGGAAATTGTAGTAATGTAATTATTTATTCTATGTATTTACCATTTCTTAAGGCTGTTTATAAATTGGATAGAAAAATTCAAATAACTTTAATAGTAACTGATCTACCTGAGTTTTATGATTTAGAGAAAGTAGGAGGGATTAGAAAAATCCTCAGAAAGATTAATAATTATTTCGTTTATAAATATCTAGCGAGAATTGACCATTTTGTTTTACTAACAGAGCAGATGAAAATCCCACTTAATATCGGAAATAGACCTTACTGTGTAATAGAAGGAATAGTAGATACACAGTATAAAAATCTTAATAGCATAAATTTATTAAGTGATTTAAAAGATAGGAAAATAATTTTATATGCTGGAACATTACACTACAAATTTGGTATAAAAAGTCTTTTAGATGCTTTTAGGCAGATTAATAATAATAAATATGAATTATGGATTTGTGGATCGGGTGAAGCTGAGGGAGAAATTTTAAAGTTATCAAAAATAGATAAGAGGATTAAATACTTTGGATTTTTAGTTAAAGATGAAGTGAAGAAATTAGAACAACAAGCAACTCTATTAATTAATCCAAGGACGAATGAGGGAGAGTATACGAAATATTCTTTTCCATCGAAAACAATGGGGTATTTAGTTAGTGGAAAACCAGTACTAATGCACAAATTAGAGGGAATTCCAAGTGAGTATGATAAGTATATTTATTATTTTGAAGGGACACAAGTTAAAGATATTAGATCAAAAATTATTGAGGTGTTAGAAAAAAAAGAGGAAGAAAGAAAAGAGTTTGGGGAAGCAGCTCGTCAATTTGTTATGAATAACAAGAATAATGTTGTACAAGCGCAGAAGATTTTAAAAATGATAATTAAATAATATCTATTAAGTTGGAGCGGTTTTTTTAGGTTCGAGTGATTCGTGAAAAAGTTATCAATTACATATTTGATGTGAATGTTGAAGACAATCACGTTGAATTAAAATTTATTTCAACATTATGAAAGTTTTTATCGAAGACTCATAGCTGCCCAAAAGTAGAATATATAATTTATCATATTATACAAATTTCTAGCATAAATGATTAAAAAGAATAAGTTCCTTTAATCAGAAAAGCATATGATTAGTCCGGGTAAATTAAGAGGCTAGTAGTATTTTAACTTATAAACGTACTTGAAAACATAGAAAGTTGAGGGTAAGTATGAACTACTATTCTTTGGATAAAAAGGCTGATATAAAAATAAATGTAGGATGGTTATGGTATAGCATTGTATTTTTATTTGCATTAAATTTTAATAACAAAGCCCCATACTTAATGATTTTACTAATAATAATTGGTTTTATAGTAATTTTGCTGAAAAATTCTAAATTTAAAATAACTTTAGATTTACTTCCTATTTTTTTATTCTCAATTTTTTATTTTATAATTCTTACAAATTATCAACCTGTGGGAATGTCTACAATCTTATTATTCTTAATTGGCCCCATTGCATGTTTTTCAATAGGATATTTTATAATTAGTGAAAATGATAAAGTATTTGAAAGAACTATGTTAGCGATTATATTAGGTTTATTTATACATGGACTGTTTAACATGATTAAGTATTTTCAGGTTTATGGTTTTATTTCTATTGGAGGAGCAAGAGTAGTACCTGACATATGGACGGGTATAAATATTGCAGCAACTATGCAAGGAACGTATTTCTCCTTAATTTCAAGTATGCTGTTTTATAGTATTTTTTTGAAGAAGCAGCGATCATTTTTTTTAAGTATTATATTAATTTCAGGTATTATTTTTTCGCTTCTTTCATCCGTAATCTTAGGAAATAGAACGATGTTATTAATCTTAATAATAAGTTTTTTAGTGAATTTTTTTATTTTTTTATTTTTAAAAAAAATAAAATTAAATTCATTAGTAAACGGGGTCTTCTTGGTGTCAATATTGCTCCTAATTGGGTTTCTAGTTTATACAAATAATGTTCTCGGTATTAAGGAGTTTATTTTAAATTCTACATTGTATAAGAGAACAGAATCTAGTGCTCTTTTCGAAGATTCCCGATTTTTAATTTACCAAACTGCAATTCACCAGATGTTTGATTTTCCATTGGGCGGTTATAAAATGAGTTTTACTTATGCACATAATTTATGGCTAGATGTTTTAAATGCTACAGGGTTAATCCCATTCTTTTTCTTGTTGCTCTATACTTTAATATCTGTAAAAAATTTATTAGGGATTCTAATTATTTCACAAATCAGTATAGAAAAAAAAATATTTTTTGTAAGTAATTACTTAGGCTTTTTCTTAACCTTTATGGTCGAGCCAATTTTGGAAGCAGTACCGTTTATGTTTCTAATGTTTATTTTATTTAATGGCATGACTAAAAAAACCTTAGATTTAAATAAACCTCGTAATACACCAGTAAAGGAGAGGAACTATGCAAATACTATGGCTCATTAATTTAGCTCTCCCTGAAGTCTCCAAATTAATGAATAAGACCCCTTCTCCGTTTGGTGGATGGTTAATTGATACATCTAAAAAACTATCTGAAAATGAAAAAATTAAGCTTTCAATTGCTTTTGCTGAAACGGATTTAAATGACATAAAAGAATTTAATGGAGATGAGATTACATTTTATGCCTTTCCTCATGTAAGGTTAAAAGACAAGGATTTAATTAAAAGTAATCGTTATTTAAAAACAATCTTAAAAAAAGTACAACCAGATTTAGTTCACATATACGGAACAGAGTATGTACACTCACTAGCTATGGTAAATGTTTGTAAGGAGTTGGGTATAAATACGGTAATAAACATCCAGGGTCTAGTTTCTATTATTGCAAAACATTATACAGCTAATTTACCAATAAATATTCAAAGAAGATTCACATTAAGGGATTTTCTAAAACAAAACAATATACTTCAACAAAGACAAGAACTTGAAAGAAAAGGGAAATTGGAAATTGAGGCAATTCAAAATACACAACATGTCATTGGTCGGACTACTTGGGATAAAGCATGTGTATGGCATATAAATCCTAATGCCAATTATTACAGCTGTAATGAAAATTTAAGAGAAGCTTTTTATTTAAATGAGTGGTCTTTAGAACATTGTGAAAGGTACTCTATATTTTTAAGTCAAGGCTCTTATCCAATTAAAGGATTACATTATGTCCTTGAGTCATTACCATTATTATTGGAAAAATATCCAGCAACAAAGCTATATATTGCAGGACCAGATATAACTTCATCTAAAAATCTAAAGGAGGAGTTCAAAAAAACGTCATATGCAAAATATATTACGGAGTTAATCAAAAAACTTAAAATTGAAAATAATGTATTTTTTACAGGGTTATTAAATGAACAGCAAATATGTGAAAGATATTTAAACTCGAATGTATTTGTTTGTCCCTCATCAATAGAAAACAGTCCAAATTCATTAGGCGAGGCCATGATCTTAGGACTTCCTTGTGTTGCATCAAATGTAGGGGGAGTTTCTGATATGTTAACACATAATCAGGAAGGTTTTTTATATCAAGCAGATGCACCTTACATGTTAGCTTATTTTATTAGTAAAATATTCGAGGATGAAGAAATAGTGAAACGAATGACTGAAAATTCAAGAAAAAGGGCTTTGGATACACATAATCGTGAAAAAAATATTGAACGATTAATTAGTATTTATCATGAGATTTTAGGTGTTCAACAAGAAGTAAATGAAGAGGTTTTCATATGAAAATAACTTTTTATTCTAATTTCTTAAATCACCATCAATTACCTTTTTGTATAGAAATGTATAAAAGACTGGGCAAAGATTTTACATTTGTAGCAACTGAAATGATTCCAGAAGAACGATTAAAACTAGGTTATGAAGATATGAATGATAAGTATTCTTTTGTTTTAACTACTTATCAAAATCAAAAAAAATATGAGAAAGCTTTAAAGTTAGGGGTAGAGAGTGATGTTGTTATTATTGGCTCTGCACCAGACGAATTTATAAAAGATAGGATAAAGCAAAATAAATTAACTTTTCGATATTCAGAAAGGATCTTTAAAAGAGGTAGATATAGAATAATTAATCCAAGAGTTTTTATATCTTTAGTTAAAAATCATACGAGATATAGGAAAAGAAATTTGTATATGCTTTGTGCTAGTGCATATACAGCAGCTGATTTTCGATTAGTAGGTGCGTACAGAAAAAAGACATTTAAATGGGGATATTTCCCTGAAGTTTTGGAATATAAAGTAGATGAATTAATGGAAAAAAAACAACATACTGTTCCAAAAATACTATGGGTAGGGAGATTATTAAGTTTAAAGCAGCCAGAAGATGCGATTAGGGTAGCACGAATGCTTAAAAGTAGTGGTTATTCGTTTCAAATGAATATCATTGGCTCAGGCGAAAAGGAGTACATCTTAAAAAACTTAATAAGACAATATGATTTGGATGGAAATATAAATATGTTAGGTACTATGACACCTGAAGAAGTTAGGGGGTATATGGAGGAATCGAATATCTTCATCTTTACTAGTGATTTTAATGAAGGCTGGGGTGCTGTACTAAACGAGGCAATGAACAGCGGCTGCGCGGTAGTTGCAAGTCATGCAATCGGCTCAGTTCCTTTTTTAATTAGAAATAGAAAAAATGGTCTTATTTATAAAAATGGCGATATAAAGAATTTATATAATTGTGTAAAGGATTTAATAGAGAATCCAGAATGGTGTAATGAATTAGGTGTAGAGGCATATAAAACACTAAAAGAAATGTGGAATGCAGAATGTGCTACGGATAGATTAGATAGATTAATTAACGCATTGTTAACAGAAGATAAGGTTGAATTTACTAATGGACCTTGTAGCGAAGCTGAGTTAATTTCTCATAAGTATAAGTATTAATACATTTTTAAGGGGAGTATAAAATGCAAAATGACATAATGGTAAGTATAGATTGTATTACTTACAACCATGAGAAATATATTGCTGATGCAATAGAAAGTTTTTTAATGCAAAAAACAAATTTTAAATTTGAAATTCTTATACATGATGATTCCTCAACGGATGGCACATCTGAAATAATAAAAAAATATGAACAACTCTACCCAAATATTATTAAACCAATATACCAAAAGGAAAACCAACATAGTAAAGGCATAAATGTTACGATTAAATATCAATTACCTAGAGCGCGTGGTAAGTATATTGCTGTATGTGAGGGAGATGATTATTGGATAGATCCTTATAAATTACAAAAACAAGTAGACTACTTAGAAAAAAACAAAAATTGCAGTTTATGCTTTCATAATGCAGAGGTTATTGATGTTGCAAACGGCAATAAAATAGTAAAAAAGCATATCCCATGGGCACCGTTTAATGAAAAATATTATTATCAAAAAAATGCAAAATACAATGCTGGTGAACTAGCGTTATTAGATTTTATACCGACCGCTTCTTTGATATTCCCAAGAAATTTGGTTACAGAAATTTCTAAAAATCCCCCAGATTGGATTACAAAAGCAATAGTAGGTGACGCTCCGACCAGATTAGTATTAGCAAGTTATGGATACGCTTATTTTTTTGATGAAGTAATGTCTATTTATAGAACAAATGTAGAAGGTTCTTCTACAGAAAGAGCTAACATTGAAAATCAAAATCCTAATCAATTAATTCATAGGCTAAAGGGTCATATTGAAATATTAGATGGATTTAATGAATTTTCCCATTATAAATATGCTAATCAACTAGATGAGGCGAAAAAAGTGTTGGAAGTAAATATGTTAAGAGTAGAAGGCAAAATAAAAGAACTTAAAAGTAAAAGATATAAAAGCTTTTATAATCAATTCAATACGAAAGAACGATTAAAAATATACCTATCACTATACGCCCCTAAAACTTACAAAAAATTAGTTGATATAAAAAGTGTTTCACAAAATCTTTTATCTGAAAAAAATAAATGATAAATAATAATAAAATTTAGATTGAATGAAGGGTAGAAGATAATTTGAGTAATGTTGTAATGAAATCAAAAGTCCTTTCCTCTCTTTTATGGAAATTCATGGAACAATCTGGTGCTCAAGCTATTCAATTTTTAGTATCAATTATATTAGCCCGTCTACTATTACCAGAGGAATATGGCAAATATATATTAGTATTTATATTTATTTCTATTGCCGGAGTTATAGTTCAAAGTGGTTTTAATATAGCATTAGTTCAAAAAAAAGATGTAGATGAAGTGGATTTCTCTTCTGTGTTTTATTTAAATTTAAGTATTGCTAGTTTTTTATATGTCATATTGTTTTTTACTGCACCTTTTATTGCTGCCTTTTTTGATGATCTTGAGTTATCGGAAGTTTTAAGACTTTTATCTATTACCCTTTTTTTAGGTGTATTTGTTTCAATACAAAATACTATAATTGTACGGAATATGCAGTTTAAAAAATTATTCGTTAGTAGTTTAGGGGCGGTATTAATATCCGGAATTGTCGGTATTATTCTAGCTTATAATTATTTTGGTATTTGGGCTCTTGTGTGGCAACATTTAACTTATCAATTGATGTTAATGATTGTATTATTCTTTACAGTAAAATGGAGACCAAAACTATTATTTTCATTTAAAAGAATAAAGACCTTATTTTCATTTGGTTGGAAATTACTAGTCTCAGGCTTAATTGATGTTGTTTCTACAAATCTACTAAACTTATTAGTGGGAAAATTATTTAATCCGGCAATTTTAAGTTTTTATAGTAAAGGTAATCAATTTCCTAATATGATTGTTAGTAATATTAATGGATCTATACAATCGGTTATGCTACCTACTTTATCAAAACAACAAGATAATAGACCTAGAATGAAAGAAATAGTAAGAAGAACTATTAAAACGAGCTCATTCATTATTTTTCCAATGATGGTTGGGTTAGCTGTTATAGCAGAACCATTAATTCAGTTATTATTAACAGAGAAATGGCTCCCAACTGTCCCGTTTTTACAAATATTTTGTGCAATCTACGCATTATGGCCAATTCATACTGCGAATTTACAAGCTATTAACGCGCTGGGGCGTAGTGATATTTTTTTGAAATTGGAAATTCTAAAAACTACAGTACACCTCGTTATTTTAATAATTACTATACAATTTGGTATTTATGTAATGGCTCTAGGCGTATTATTTAGTGGAATTTTAGCTGCTTTGTTTAACGCATATCCTAATGTGCAATTATTAAATTATAGTATTGGTGCGCAGATAAGAGATATAGCTCCACCTTTATTTATATCATTAATAATGGGAGCAGTAGTTTATACAATTTATTGGCTCGATTTAACTCCATTGTATACTGTCGTTATTCAAATATTAGTGGGAATAATTACTTATATAAGCCTCGCAAAGCTATTTCAACTTGAAAGTTTTAATTACTTGGCGTCGACTGCTAATGAGATGTTAAGAAAAAGAAGAAAAACAAAATTAGTTGTAATTAGTAGGCGGAATAAATGAGAAAATTTATGATGGGATTTAAAGATTTAAAAGAATAGATTGAGTAAATAGATGAGTAAAACAGTCATTAAAGTAATGATAATCATGCACTTCGAGCATTCAGCTATACAAATACATTAAATAGATAAGGAGAATAATATGGAGAATAAAATATATTTAAGAGCTTTTGAGTATAGCGATTTAAGCTTTTTAAACTCAATTAGAAATGATGATATACTTTTTCAGACAACTACAGGGAATAAATACTATGTTTCTTCAGAATATGATAAAAAATGGGTAGAAGATAAAATATTTAATAATTATCATCAGCTATATTTGGTGATTTGCTGTAAAAATAGTAACGAACCAGTTGGCTATACTAGTGCAAATAATATTGACTATATTAACAGAAAAGCTGAATGGGGTGGGATGCTTATTTCTAGCGAACACATCAACGGTGGATTTGGCACAGAAGCATGCCACTTATTTATTGATCATTTATTCGGTGAATTAGGTATGAACATGATTTATGCATTTGTAAAGGAAAATAACAAAGCATCAAATCGACTTTCTGAAAAATTTGGTTTTACGAAGGATGGGGTAATAAGAGATTTCGTGTATAAACAAAATAGTTATCATAATGTTAGTATATATACGCTCCTAAAATCAGAATACGATAATAGAAAATAGTTTATATTTAAATTTTCCTTTTTATAATCCTAATCAATTCATTCATAAAGAAAATCTAAATAAAAGGTGATCAAATGGATAGTTCAATACAAGTAACTCGTTCCTCAATGCCAACTTTAGATGAATATATAGAGGAAATAAAAGATTTATGGGAAAGCAAATGGCTAACTAATCAAGGGGTTAAGCACAATCAGTTAGAGATAGAATTAGCTAATTATTTGGATACTCCAAATGTTGCACTATATGCAAATGGTCATCTAGCATTGGAGAATATTTTAGAAGTTTTCCAACTTAATGGAGAGGTTATTACAACACCCTTTACATTTGCTTCTACTACTCATGCCATTGTAAGAAAAGGATTAACACCCGTTTTTGCAGATATTAATCCTAATGATTATACAATGCAAACAGATAATTTAGAGAGCCTCATAACAGAAAAAACATCTGCTATTATGCCTGTTCACGTATATGGGAATATTTGTAATATTGAAGGGGTTGAGCGGATAGCAGAAAAATATAATTTGAAAGTGATTTATGATGCTGCCCATGCTTTTGGTGCCACTGTTAATGGAGAAAGTATTGCTAACTTTGGTCATGCTTCGATGTTCAGTTTTCATGCTACAAAAGTTTTTAACACAATTGAAGGTGGGGCTATCACGTTCAAAGATTCAAGCTTAAAAAAGGTGATAGATGCATATAAAAACTTTGGTATTACAGGACCCGAAACCGTAGATTACATTGGTGGCAATGCAAAAATGAATGAATTTCAAGCAGCAATGGGCTTATGTAATCTAAAAAATGTAAATCAAGAAATTGAAAAAAGAAAATTGCTTTATGAAAGATATATTGACAATCTGAGTGAAGTTGATGGCATTAAATTGCCATACATCCCGAAAGGTGTCGTTAGTAATTATTCTTACTTTCCAGTGTTATTTAATAGCTTAAAAATATCGAGAGATGAGATTCAACATGAATTAATGAAACATAACATCTATACAAGAAAATATTTTTATCCATTAACCAATCAATTAAAATGTTACCATCCCAAATTTACCACTGATCACACTCCAATCGCACAACATATCGCAGAAAGAATCTTAACACTTCCACTTTATGCCGATTTACAGTTACATACTGTAGATAGAATTTGTACCATTATAAAAACAAAACTCAATAGTTTAAAATTAACGGTTTCCAAAGGAGATATGTAGATGAAAGTAGCCTTAATGCAACCGTACTTCTTTCCCTATATAGGCTATTTTCAACTAATTCATGCGGTAGATGAATTTATTATTTTTGATAATGCTCAGTATATTCGTAGAGGCTGGATAAACCGAAATCGAGTATTAAATCCGCAAAAAGAAACCGTTTATATTAATGTTCCCGTACAAAAAGCTTCTAGGGAAACAAAAATTAAGGATATTGTTATTGATAGTTCTAGTAATTGGAAGGAAACGATAATTCATCAGCTGAATTATTACCGTAAAGCACCAAACTATGATTTTGTTATGGATTTTTTGAATGATAGTTTAGAACTTAGTAAACCTTATATAAGTGAATTGAATACTAGTCTATTAAAAAAAGTATGTAATCTACTTAAGATTAATACAAATATAACGGTTTTATCAGAGCAATTTCCAATGCTAAACGAAATGAATGCAGCAGATGAATGGGGAATTGAAGTGTCTAAAGCTTTAAATGCAACTTCTTATATTAATGCCATCGGTGGAAAGGAATTTTATGATCCACAAAAATATCGAGCAAATGGTTTAGATATTCAATTTATTAAAACTGATATAAAACCATATAAACAATTTCATGATGTTTTTGTACCCGGTTTATCTATTATCGATATGATGATGTTTAACCAACCAGAAGAGATAAGAGAAATGTTAGATATTCATGAGTTAATTAAATAGCACAAAAAGGGGTTTATATATGAAAGGTATTCTTCTTGCAGGGGGTTCGGGAACTAGACTGTATCCATTAACTAAATCAATTTCAAAACAAATGCTACCGATTTATGACAAACCGATGATATATTATCCATTATCTGTATTGATGTTGGCGGGAATAAGAGAAGTATTAATAATTTCAACTCCGCGTGATATTGAAGGTTTTAAGGAGCTATTAGAGGATGGAAGTAAGCTAGGCATGAACTTCGAATATGCGGTTCAAGAAAAACCCAATGGTCTTGCCGAAGCCTTTATTATTGGAGAGAACTTTATTGGTGACTCCTCTGTTGCGTTAGTTTTAGGAGATAATATTTTTTATGGGTCAAATTTATCCGTTTTATTAAAAGAGGCGGCTTCTTTAACGAGCGGCAGTATTATTATGGGTTGTTATGTAAATGATCCTCGCGCTTATGGTGTAGTGGAGGTAGATGAAGAACACAACGCTATTTCAATAGAAGAAAAGCCTGAAAAACCGAAATCTTCTTATGCTATTCCAGGTTTATATTTCTTTGATAATCAAGTTGTACAGTTTGCTAATAGTGTAAAACCATCTGCACGAGGAGAATTAGAAATCACCTCTATATTAGAGAAATACATGCAACAAGATGAACTGATTGTTAAGCTAGCGGGGCGTGGATTAGCTTGGTTAGATACAGGTACACATGAATCTCTATTAGAAGCATCAAATTTTGTTGAGGCAATTCAAAAACGTCAAGGTTTGTATATTGCAAGTCTTGAGGAAATTGCGTATCGAAAGGGCTACATAACAAAAAAGGAGCTAATAAAACTCGCTGAACCACTTATGAAAACAGATTATGGAAAATATTTAATGGATCTTGCACAAATTGTCGACGTATCATTTGAAACTGTATCCTAAAAGGTGGCTAAGTTAAATGAAGAAGCTATTAGTAACTGGTGGGGCTGGATTTATCGGAGGGAATTTTATTCATTATTTATTTGAAAAATACCCTGACTATAAAGTTTTTAATTTAGATGCATTAACATATGCAGGTGATTTAACAAAGCATTCTGCAATAGAAACTAAGGAAAATTATCATTTTATAAAGGCAGATATAACAGATTATCCAGAAATCATGCAGTTATTCGAAAACGAACAATTTGATTATGTCGTCCATTTTGCTGCAGAAAGTCATGTGGACCGTTCTATTATAGAACCCAATATTTTTGTTCAAACTAATGTGTTAGGTACACAAGTGTTACTAGAAGCTGCGAGAAAAGTAGGGGTTACAAAATTTATACATGTATCTACAGATGAAGTATATGGAGAATTAGATTTTGACCATACAACCTTTTTTACTGAAGATACACCATTAAAACCAAATAGTCCATATAGCGCAAGTAAAGCATCTTCAGATTTTTTGGTCCAAGCTTATCACCATACTTATGGATTGCCTATGAATATTACGCGTTGTTCAAATAACTATGGACCTTTTCATTTTCCTGAAAAGTTAATTCCTTTAACAATTAGTAGAGTTTTAAATAATGAGAAAATACCGGTTTATGGAGATGGACAAAATATCAGGGATTGGTTACATGTGTTTGATCATTGCGCGGCTATTGATTTAGTGTTACACGAAGGCGGCGATGGTGAGGTATATAATATTGGTGGACATAACGAACGCACGAATTTACAAGTAGTGAAAACTATTATTCAAGCATTGGGAAAATCAGAAGACTTAATTGAATTTGTCGAGGATCGTTTAGGACATGATAAACGTTATGCAATTGATCCATCTAAATTAGAGCAATTAGGATGGAAGCCAAAATTTGCATTCGAAATAGGCATAGACCAAACGATTAAATGGTATGTTGATAACAAAGTGTGGATCGAACAAATTAATAGTAGGAATCTACACATGTTATGAAAAAAAGATTACGATCTTAAATAAGACCGCGATCAAATAACACATATAATATACCAGGCATCTCCGAACGCATTGACTATAGGAGGTGCCTGTCTTATGACGACAAATTTATTAACCATTGTTCCCAGTTAGGAATGAAATATAGCAAATTTAGTGGGGGGCCATTATGGTATTTAATCATAAAATATTTATATCAATAATTATATTTATATCAATAATTCTATGTGCGTGTTCAGAGGAAGAAGGACAAAGTGCAATAGATACTGTTATTGAAGACGTATATATTGAAATGAATGACGGAGTAAAACTGGCTACTCGTATATATCGCCCAAATGATAATAAACGTTATCCCGTATTGTTAGCTAGAACTACATATAGTAGTGGGGCATTTGGTAGCACAGAAGAGGGCGATTATCGAGAACTTGGAATTAGAATGGCTGAAAAAGGATATGTAGTTGTTATTCAGGATATAAGAGGTTTATATGGTTCTGAAGGGGAATGGCGATTGTTTAAGGATGATGCATCAGATGGCTATCAAACGGTCATTTGGCTAAACGAACAAACATGGAGCAATGGAAAGGTAGGCGTTTTTGGAAAATCTGCTGTTGGTATGACAGCTAATTTAGTAGCTACTACGAACCCTCCTGGATTAAAGGCTGCTTTTGTTCAAATGGCACCATCGCAATTTTATGAGGAAGTTATCGCGGAAGGTGGAATTTATAGACATGAAGTTGCTACTAGGTGGATGTATTTTATCAACTCTACTTATTCAATAAAAATGCTACAGCAAGGAAAAATAGACAAAGAAACATATTCTAAAATATTGGATGCTAATCAGCAGTTTCCGGATTTATTTAAGCATACACCGCTTAATAGCTTTCCATATTTAAGTGACAATTCATTGTTTACTTCAGTTTTTGAACATTATATACAGGATGATTACTATGATTATTATGATATTCCTTCTAACTTCTCAAATATTAAAATCCCAATCTATCATCTTGGAGGTTGGTATGACACTTTTTTAGAAGGAACGATGAAAAGCTATCTAGGTCTTCAGGAGAAGGGAGGAAAGGGAGCAAAAGGGAATCAGAAACTTCTTATGGGTCCTTGGACACATCAAGATTTCGGACAACACGGTATTGATGGAGATAGTTCCTTTTTTGAAGGAGATGAAATTTATTTAATAACTGAGATGGAACGTTGGTTTGATTACTGGCTAAAAGATATCGATACAGGTGTCATGGAGGAAGATCCTATTCAGTATTATACAATTGGAGCGAATGAATGGAGAACAACGCAAGTTTGGCCAGTTGAAGGTGTAGAAGAAAAATGGTATTTTAATAGCGAAAAAAGTAACAGTGCAACATCGATAAATGATTCGCTATTGTCGAATAAACCGCCACTTTTAGAAGCGAAAAATCAATTTAACTACGACCCTAAAAGCCCAATTATTACAATTGGAGGGAGAAATTTATTTGGCGAATTGGGATTAGGACCATTAGATCAACGACCAGCCGAAGAACATTCATTAACCTATACGTCAGATCCGTTAACAGAACAACTAGAAATAGGAGGCACAGTTACAGCCAACTTATATGTTTCATCAAATGCCGTTGATACTGATTTCACTGTGAAAATAACGGATGTTTCACCTGATGGTACTTCTCATTTATTAAATGAAGGGGCATTACGAATGCGATTTCGTGAAGGGCTAGATAGAGAAGTATTTATGGAGGATGGCGAAATATATGAGATAGAAATCAATTTACATGAAATAAGTCATATATTTAATGAGGGACATAGAATTCGAGTTGCTGTAGCAAGTAGCAATTTCCCGCGATTCGACCGAAACCCGAATACTGGAAATCCGCTCGGTGTAGATTCAGAGGAAGATTTTGTGACTGCGATAAATACAGTTCATATAGGCCCGGAACAACTATCACATATCGTGCTTCCAGTTATAAAAAATAAATAATAATATTATTATGATATCCCCCACTACGATTTATTTTTTAGTTGAGGGTTTCTGAACGCATAGTGACAAAGACTGAATTCTATAAAATAGAATTCAGTCTTTTGATTATTTGTTAGTAATTTTTAACCATATTAAATCATATAATAGAAGTGCAAAAAATATATAAAACTATTATCTAAATTGATCAGCCTGGAAATTTTAAAAGGTGAAATTATTAAACTTATGAAATGAGGACAACCTTGATGATTCAATTACTCCAAACGGGTATATTAAATGAATCCTTAATTCAAATTGAGTGGAGTGATTATACTAAATCGGTAGCAGCGATTCATCATCATCTTGAAAAATCTAATAGTGAAATGACAGGGTGGCTAAATTCTCCACTAGAAAATAATGTAGAGTTGGTGAACTCGATTCAACAAACCGCATATAAAATTAAAATGCTTGCAGATGTATTAGTAGTTATCGGAGTAGGTGGGTCATTTTTAGGTGCAAAAGCGATTCAAGACGCATTAACACCGTATTTTGGTGATTGTGCGAATGGGATTGAAGTTGTCTATGTAGGTCAAAATATGAGTGGTGCTTATATCAGACAGCTACTTAATAGTCTTGAACATAAAGAAGTATTTGTAAATGTTATATCTAAATCTGGTACAACGATGGAACCGGCGTTAGCATTCCGTGTATTACGACAATATATGGAAAATCGTTACGGGAATGAAGCACACGATCGGATTATAGTGACAACTGATGCTGAAAAGGGTCTATTAAAACATGTTGCAGAAAAATCTGGCTATACACAATTCGTAATTCCATCAAATATTGGTGGTCGCTATTCCGTATTAACCCCAGCAGGACTGTTACCAATTGCAGTTGCTGGTGTTGATATTGATAAGTTATTAGCAGGAGCTAAAAAAGCAGCGACGGTTTTAAAGAATGAAAAACTCGAACAAAACGAAGCGTATCGTTATGCAGTGATTCGACAAGAACTCTATAAAAATGGTTATCAAATTGAACTTTTAGCCTCTTTTGAACCAGGTCTTGCAAAACTCCATGAATGGTGGAAGCAATTATTTGGAGAAAGTGAAGGGAAAGGGAAAAGGGGTTTGTTTCCAGCGTCGGTTAGTTACTCGACCGACTTACATGCAATAGGTCAGTTCATACAAGATGGTAGCCCGATAGTTTTTGAAACATTACTTCACTTTAAAGAGATTCCTTTTGATTATCAAGTGCCGTTTGATGAGCGCAACGATGACCAACTGAACTATATAGCAAATTATAGCTTTAACGAAATCAATGCCATTTCCAAACAAGGTACGGCTATGGCGCATGCGGAAGGAGGAGTTCCGATTATTCAACTCGAATTAGAGCGGCTAGATGCCTATCATTTAGGGTACCTAATTTATTTTTTTATGAAAGCATGTGCGATGAGTGCTTCCCTTTTACAAGTTAATCCATTTGATCAACCAGGTGTTGAAGCCTATAAAAAGAAAATGCTTCAATTGTTGCAAGTGGAAAATGTTAAGAAGCAATATGGGATGGGGATGTAAATGACAACAATAATGGCGATAGAATATCATTTTCCAACAAATCAAATTTTTAATGACCCAAACAATAAATTAACAAAAAAAGTTGGGATTTCATCTAAATATATAGCAGAGAAAAATGAAACAGCTTCTGACTTGGCATTACAAGCTGCTGAAAAATTATTTGCAAAGGGTGTTTGTAAAAAGAGTGAAATCGACTTTTTATTATTTTGTACGCAAGCTCCGGATTATATTTTGCCAACAACGGCATGTATCATTCAGGAAAAATTAAAACTCCCTACTAGTTGTGGTGCACTCGATTTTAATTTAGGCTGTTCGGGATTTGTTTATGGCCTGTCACTTGCTAAAGGGTTAATTGAAAGTGGGCAAGCAAAGAATGTTTTACTCTTAACAGCGGATACTTACAGTAAATTTATTCATGAAAATGATTTCAGCACGAGCTTACTATTTGGTGATGCAGCGGCCGCAACTCTAATAACTGAATCTACTGATAGAAATAATCTTGGCCCTTTTATATTTGGGACAGATGGTAGTGGGGCAAAAGAGTTAATTATATTTGCAGGAGGATCTAGAGAGCCGGTAGATTCTGAAGCTTTACTGGAATTTGAAGATGAAAAAGGCAACATTCGAACACGAAGTAGTCTTTATATGAATGGATCAGAAGTATTTAATTTTGCTATGAGAGAAGTACCTAAAGCGATAAATGATTTGTTAACTAAAGAAAATACAACATTGAATGATTATGATTACTTTATTTTTCACCAAGCGAACAAATATATGTTAGATGCTCTGAGAAGAAGGATGGATATTGATAAGGAAAAATTCTCTATTCAATTGCACGATTGTGGAAATACGGTATCTTCAACAATTCCAATAGCTTTAAAAAGAGAAATAGAACTTGGGCATATTAAAAACGGGGACAAGGTTTTATTAGTTGGATTCGGAGTAGGGTTATCTTGGGGCGTTTGCTCAATAAAAATACGTTATTAACTATAGATTAGTAGATGTGGGGGGCTAATAGATGAATCTAAAGCAATTTATAGCGTTATGTGAAGACATTTTAGAATTAAAAGAAGGTACGCTAACAATGGATACGCGTTTAGACAATATTGAAGAATGGGACTCATTAACAAGAATGGACTTAGTTTCATATTGTGAGGAGAAGTTTAATGCCAAACTACCTATAGAAATTTTCCAAGATACTGAAATATTTCAAGATGTAATAGATAAAGTGAAGCAATATTTACATGTAATTGCCTATGAAAAATGAAGAGTTGTTACTATTGGTTGGGGATGGAGAATTTGCCGAAATAGCATATGAATATTTTACTTATGATTCCCCATATCGTGTCATAGCATTTGCGGTTGAAAAAGAGTATTTGAAGCGGGAGACACTGTATGATTTACCTATAGTTCCTTTTGAGGAAATCGATCAAAGGTATTCGCCTGATCAGTATAAAGTTTTTGTTGCTATTAATAGTACTAAATTAAATAGACCCAGAACTAGATTATATAATGAAGTGAAAAATAAAGGCTATGAGATCGTTTCATACATTAGCACAAAATCGTTTGTATGGAGAAATGTAAAAATTGGAGAAAACACCTTTATTTTCGAAAACAATGTCCTGCAGCATCATGTTGAAGTAGGGAATAATGTAATTATTTGGAGCGGTAATCATATTGGGCATCGTTCAGTTATAAAAGACAATAGTTTTATAACTTCTCACGTTGTTATTGCAGGTGGATGTGAAATAGGGGAAAGCTGCTTTCTAGGTATAAATAGTACATTAAATGACTCTATAAAAATAGGAAAAGACTGTTTCATTGCCTCTGGAGCAGTAGTCAATAAAAATACAAAAGAAGGCTGTATGTATTCGGGAAATCCTGCAAAATCTATGGCTTTAACGAGTTATAGATACTTTAATATAGAAGTAGAGTAGACTTAACTTATCATTATAGTTAGATCGATGCCAATTCCATCAATTAAATTATAAATCGAATTCCCAAAGTATGCTTTATACTCTGGGGATTTTTGTTTTTAACAGAATTGTCGAAGTAATAATTTGATTGTTTACTTCATATGAAATTAATAGCATCTTTTATAGTAAATCTGTCTTAAGGGGGCATTAAAATTGGAAGAAACAATCAGCTTACATGATATCGCAAAAATTATTAGAAAAAGATTATTACTAATTATAATACTAATGATTTTAAGTATTGGAATTGCCATCGGTATTAGTCTTTATCTGCTAACTCCTCTCTATCAGGCAAACACACAAATATTAGTTAATCAAAATAGTGGTCCTGAGGAAGTGTATTCATGGCAAACAACAGAGACCGACCTACGTTTAATTAATACGTATAATGTCATCATCACAAGTCCAGTCATCTTAACCCCCGTTATTGAAGAACTTAAGTTAAATATGACCCCAGGACAATTAATGAATCAAATATCAGTGTCGAGTGAAAGTGAATCAAAAGTTGTTAACATCGGCGTATTGAATTCTGATCCGGAACTAGCTGTTAATATTTCGAATACGGTGGCAGAAGTGTTTAAAGAGCAAATTCCAAAGCTGATGAGTGTTGATAATATTACGATTTTATCAGTAGCAAAACTTAGTGATATACCAAATCCAGTAAAACCAAACAAGACGCTAAATATTGCAATTGGAGCAATTATTGGTTTCATGTTGGGTATTGGAGTGGCAATTTTACTAGAAATTTTAGATGCAACTGTAAAGAACGAGAGTGATATTGAAGAACTTATAGGTTTACCGGTTATAGGAGTAGTAGGTTTCATTGTTGAAGAAAAGGAAAAGCGACTTTCCCTTTTTTCCCGGAGAGCTAGGAGGAATTTAAATGTTTAAATTGATTAGAAGGAAAAAGAAAAAAAAGTTGCAACATTCAAAAATAGCCCGAAAGCTAGTTACAATTTCTGGGGGGAAATCATATATATTAGAGCAATTTCGTACAATTCGTACAAACATCACATTTTCAATGACGGACCAAGAATTAAAAACGATTTTAGTTACCTCATCTACACCAGGAGAAGGGAAATCCACGAATGCGGCTAATCTTGGGGTCGTATTTGCGCAGGAAGGGAAAAGAGTCTTAATCATTGATGGAGATTTAAGGAAACCGACGTTGCACCATACATTTAAAACCTTCAACAAAGTAGGACTATCCAAAGTATTAACAAAAAAGGCTTCAATTGAAGAAGCCATTCAAGAGACTTTTATTGTTGGGCTTTATGTCATCACTAGTGGTCCGATTCCACCAAATCCATCTGAATTACTGTCTTCAAATGCAATGGATGAATTGGTCCTTGAAGTACAGAAGGATTATGACATAATTATTATCGATTCGCCACCATTATTATCTGTTTCAGATGCTCAAATTTTAGCAAATAAATGCGATGGCACAATATTAATTGTAAATGCGGGTGTTGTTGAAAAAAGTGCTGTCCAAAAGGCGAAGGCAATTTTATCGACTACCCATTCCAAAATATTAGGGGTAGTGTTAAATAATTATATGACACCGGGTCATCAGAAGTATTATGAAGAGTATAGTTTCGTTGAGTAATTCTTTAAAAATAGTTCCAGTTTTAAAAGTCTATTTCAGAATACTGGCGCATACAATGACGTACAGGCAATAAATTTTTTGTCTTAAAACGAAGCAGTATTAGTTGAGGAGGAATAGCTGTGGATTCATTAAAAGTATCATCTCGTTCTAATCCCAATTCTGTTGCAGGAGCACTCGTAGCCGTCATACGAGAGCAAGGATTTGCGGAAATGCAGGCAGTAGGTGCGGGGGCATTGAATCAAGCGATTAAAGCAGTAGCAATTGCTAGGGGATTTGTAGCACCAAGTGGAACCGATTTAATTTGTGCACCAGCTTTTGCGGATATTATTATTGCTGGCGAAGATCGTACGGCATTGAAACTACTCGTTGAAAAAAGAGTTCGTTAAATCATAAACATGAACACTTGTAAGAGGAAGCTAGATTTCTTCTTACAGGTGTTTTTTCTTTTGGAACGAATTTCTATAACTTTCGTTTTACATAGTATGTCGTTTAAAATAGCTAGTATTAAAAAGGGTACTTTACAAAAAAATAAATTGTGTACAAAAGTTTCCGTCAAAGGTCTGATTTTTTGTTTCAATATGACATTTGCAATAGAACACGTACACACTTCATGTTAAACTAATGTAGGAAATTTAACTCCTTTTCGCATGTAACCAAACACTAGTGAAAAAGGAATTGCCTATGGCGAATGGTATGAATTAGGTAGTGTTCTTTGAGCACATAAAATCCCAAATTCGAACGCAATTATGTTAAGGCATAATTGATCTCTAATTAGCTGTTTTTACATAGCTAAGTAAGCTTCAATTAGTATATAAAAAGCAATCTTAAGGAGATGTTGACATGTTACATCAGCTTTCATGGAAAGTCGGTGGGCAACAAGGTGAAGGGATTGAGAGTACAGGTGAAATTTTCTCAATGGCAATGAATCGTTTAGGATACTTCCTATACGGTTACCGTCATTTCTCTTCTCGTATTAAAGGTGGCCATACGAATAATAAAATTACAGTACGTCCGACAGAAGTTCGTTCCATTGCGGATGATTTAGATATTTTGGTGGCATTTGACCAAGAGACGATCGACGTAAACTACAAAGAATTAACAGCATCAAGTATTATTTTAGCGGATGCAAAATTTGACCCGAAAAATCCTGAGGATAGTAAAGCACCATTATATGCAGTGCCATTTACGGAGATTGCTGCAGAGCTAGGTACCTCTTTAATGAAAAACATGGTAGCAATTGGTGCAACAGCTGCTCTTTTAAACTTAAATGAAGAAGTTTTCCAAAGCGTTGTTGATGAGATATTCGGTCGTAAAGGTGAAGAAGTTGTTGCTAAAAACATTGAAGCCATTAAACGTGGACGAGAAGCGATTAGTGATCAAATTGGGGATCGTGTAGGTGCATGGGAAGTTGCACCAGCAGATGGAAAGCGTCGTATGTTTATGATTGGGAATGATGCTGTAGCATTGGGTGCCCTTGCAGCAGGTTCTCGCTTTATGGCGGCATACCCAATTACACCCGCATCTGAAATTATGGAGTATATGATTAAAAAGCTTCCTTTAGTAGGTGGCGCAGTTATTCAAACAGAAGATGAAATCGCAGCTGCTACAATGGCAATCGGTGCAAACTACGGTGGTGTACGTGCATTTACAGCATCAGCAGGTCCAGGTCTTTCATTAATGATGGAGGCAATAGGTCTTTCAGGTATGACTGAACAACCGCTTGTTATTTTTGATACGCAGCGTGGTGGACCATCTACAGGTTTACCAACAAAGCAAGAGCAATCTGACTTAATGGCAATGCTTTATGGTACACACGGAGAGATTCCGAAAGTAGTCATCGCACCTTCAACAATGGAAGAGGCATTTTACGATACAATTCAAGCGTTTAATATTGCTGAAGAATTACAGTTACCAGTAATCGTAATGACTGATTTACAGTTAGCGCTTGGTAAACAGTCAGTCGAGCCATTTGATTACAGCAAAATTGAAATTCGCCGAGGCAAAATTGTTTCGCAAGTCGAAGATGAAGAAACGAAAGAATACTTCAAACGTTATGAAAATACAGAGGACGGCGTTTCACCACGTATTTTACCAGGTACAAAGGGTGGTATTCACCATGTGACAGGTGTTGAGCATGATGAGACAGGGAAACCTTCAGAAGCAACAGGAAATCGCCGTACTCAAATGGATAAACGTATGCGAAAGTTAGATGCATTAAACTTTAAAAATCCAGTGTATGTAAACGCTCCATATGAAGAAGCAGATATATTATTAGTAGGTTTTAACTCTACGCGAGGGGCATTAGAAGAAGTGCAAGAAGCATTGAATGCAGAAGGTGTGAAAGCAAATCATGCGCACATCAAGCTTGTGCATCCTTTCCCAGTAGAAGAAATGGCAGCATTAGTAGAAAAAGCGAAAAAAGTAATCGTTGTTGAAAATAATGCAACAGGTCAGTTAGCAAATATTATGAAAATGAATATTGGCGGACATACAAAAACAAAATCAATCTTAAAATACGATGGTACACCATTCTTACCTCGTGAATTAACAAACTTAGTGAAGGAGGAAATTTAATTATGGCAACATTTAAAGATTTCCGTAATTCCGTTAAACCGAATTGGTGCCCAGGCTGTGGTGACTTCTCTGTGCAAGCTGCGATTCAACGTGCAGCTGCAAATGTTGGCTATGAACCAAATGAATTAGCCGTTATTTCAGGAATTGGCTGTTCGGGTCGTATTTCAGGCTATATTAACTCATATGGCTTTCACGGTATTCATGGTCGTGCATTACCAATTGCACAAGGCTTAAAGATGGCAAATAAAGATTTAAAAGTCATCGCTTCAGGCGGTGACGGTGATGGTTTTGCAATTGGTATGGGGCACACAATCCATGCTATTCGCCGTAATATTGATATTACGTATGTAGTAATGGACAACCAAATTTATGGCTTAACAAAAGGGCAAACGTCGCCACGTTCCGCTGCAGGCTTCATTACAAAATCAACGCCAGGTGGTGCGATTGAACCTTCAATCAAGCCGTTAGAAGTAGCTTTAACAAGTGGTGCAACGTTTGTAGCACAAGGCTTCTCGACAGATATTAAGGAATTAACTGCTTTAATTGAAGCGGGTCTTAATCATAAAGGATTCTCGTTCATCAACGTATTCTCACCATGTGTAACATATAACAAAGTAAATACGTATGAATGGTTTAAAGAAAATTTAACAAAATTAGCTGATATTGAAGGCTATGATCATACAAACCGTGAGCTAGCGATGCAAACAGTTATGAAAAATGAAGGATTAGTAACAGGAATTATTTATCATGATCAGGAAACAACATCCTATCAAGATAAGATTCAAGGCTATTCTGAATTACCATTAACAGACATTGACATTAGCTTATCCGAGGATCAATTCGATCAATTAATAAAAGAATTTATGTAATGTTAAAAATGCTATTTTGACTATTCGTCAAAATAGTATTTTTTTTTCTATTTGTTGGGGTATCTATTCAATTTGTGCTATATGAATATCCCAGGATTAAAAGGTGTAATCATAGAAAATTGTGAGCAGTTACAAGGAGCGTATAGTGCTTCATATATCGATGTTTAAGAGAGAACACACATGTCCGGCTTGTGGAGATAATACAGAGAAAGTACATGATTATCGTATGCAAAAAATTAAGCATCTAAAGTGGTTTGAAAAAGAGTGCTATAAATAATAGCAACGAGATTCAAAAGTGACGAAAGATATAACAGAAGTAAAGGCTGGTTTAGAAGCATTTTACTGCAAGGTAGAGGAAAGCGGAAACAAGGCATTATTAAAAGCAATTAAGACATTTAAAATTGACAAGTAGAGATTTTAAATCGTTACGCATTTGGCTATTCAAATGGTTTTTTAGAGGGCATTAATAACACTTCAAAAGTCATCAAGCGTCATGCATTTGGATTTAGGAAGTATGAACACTTCAAAGCAAAAGTACTTTTAAGTAGAGTATATAAAGAAGTAGGTATACACCTTGGTTAACAGAGAGTTGATTGGAATGGAGGGAGGCAGACTCCTGCGGGAACAGCACGTGCGGAAAATCCACTACCAACGGGACGCATCCCGTTGGTAGTTAGTTGGAGCCGTGCCCGCGGAAAGCGTCCGCCCGTAATGGAAATCAACGGACTTGTTTAGAAAAAACAAAAAGGTAGTGCCGATTGATGAAACATTATGACATTACCCCAACATTTTACTTAGAACCATTTTTTACATTTAATTAACAATATTAGGTATTTAGATTTACACGGTTTTTTTATACTTAATCCAAAATAAGTATAAATGGGGTATTTATGGTGCGTTTTCGTCAGGCGATTAAAGTGAATGATCGATTAGCAGTTTTAATGATAGTTTGTATTTTATCTAACATCATATTAACCGTATTTAGTATGGACTATTTACGCAAAATGGAAAATGAAACAACGATCATGTATGAACAAAAATTAGTACTGACACATTATCTTTATGACCTGCAAAATCAATTCCTTCTTACAAATGAAATAGCGACTGAACAAGTGGAATATATTCGGGTACATGCATTTGATTCGAAAATGGAGCATTATGCGAAAGCACTAAAAGAAAGTCCATCGATTGCGCTCATAAATGAAATAAATGAATATGTATTGGAACGCGCAGAATACAAGTTAAAAAGTCATGAACTAGACATTGCATTTGGCTACAAGCTGCTATTATCAATTTCCATTATTTTAATGGTGTTAATTTTATTTTTTGGTATTCAAGCGATTCGCTCGATCAATAAGCCCACACGTGAATTAAAGGAGCTCTTTCGACTAGCACAACAGGGGGATTTAACAAAGTATGCAACATATACGGCAAGGGACGAATTAGGTGAGACAACGAAATATTATAATTTGATGGTATCGGATATTAAGGAACTACTTAAAACAGTAAGAAAAAATACAATATCCGCAACCGAAGCAAATCAACAGTTAGAAATAAATTCTGAGCAAATAACGTCTGGTGCAATACATATATTAAAAAAAGCTGAGTCGATGACGGACTCTTTACATTTTGCTTCTACGCAACTCACTGAAAATAGTGCATCTGTACAGCAAGTAGCATCAGGCATCGCTCAAATATCAAATCGCATGGATCACGTCGATCATTTTGTGCGTGAAACAATTCGTTCAGCAGTAGATGGAGAAAATATAGTTGAACAAAATTTAATACAAATGCATGATGTAGAGATTGCCATGCAAAAAACGAGTGAAACTATCTCTATCTTGAACGAACAATCGATGCATATTTCTAAAGCGGTTCAAATGATTCAGTCTGTAGCAGATCAAACGAATTTATTAGCATTAAACGCATCGATTGAAGCAGCACGCGCAGGAGAACATGGGAATGGCTTTGCCGTTGTGGCAAATGAAGTTAGAAAACTTGCAGAACAATCGAAACAGTTTACGAAATCTATTGCAACAATCGTTTATGAAATTCAGCAGAAAGCAGATAGTGCTACAAGTGATATGGGTCAGGCTATGGAGTCCGTACAAAAGGGCGTTTTAGCAACAACTAATAGTGCAGCTAGGTTTCGTGAAATTTCGGAACAAGTAAAGCAAATTAGTCCTCAAATGGAGCAAGTGACAGAAATTATGCACGATATGACTAAGCATACTTATACTATTGCACAAAGTTCGATGCAGTTAAGTGGACGTTCAGAAGAAAATTTAGCTTCAATGCATCAAATTCAAGAACAAATTGTATTACAAAAAATAGCGACTGCAGATATTTATGAAGAAATTCGTAGCATTGCAAAAAATATGCGGTCCTTATCCTATACAGTTGAAAAATTTCGTATGTAACAATAAAACTTTGACGATTTAATCGTTGGAGTTTTTTTATTACATAAAAAAGTTAATAAAATCGAAAAAATATAATTATATTATAATACTGGTAAATAATCGTTTTGATAATAATTTGTTATGTTATCACGATTAACAATAAAAAAACGATATAATATTGTTCCTATTAATATAGTGTAATTAGTAAATATACTTTTATGTTAATTTATGTAATAATAGATATTACCTAAAATATAATAGAGAATGTTAAGAATTTTTTTAAAAATGACGCTTTTAATAAATTATTGACTGTAGTACAATTAAGATAACGAATAAATACATTAGTAAGTCGTAGATGAAAAAATATAAATATATTAATAAAATGTACTTGTATTTAGCCGTTAGTAAACAGAGGTAGATAATTTCAACTAGGGAAATAGCGATAGGTGTAAGTATGTGTTCCAATGGTGATTTCAAAAAAATGAAAATTTCAGTTAGGAGATGAAGTATATGAATAATCAAATTCAGCTTAATTTGCCAGAATGGTTTGTACTTGATGAATTACATATTATTGAAACAATTATTAGTAAAAATAGTGCTGACGTTGGTATTGTTATAGCAGGTGAAAACTTAGATGATTCAAAGAGATGCTGCCCAACTGTAAGACTTTATATGATTCGTTTAGTTGAAGAACAATACGAATTAATAAAAGAACTAGATGCTTTCCAATTTGAAACGATTGAAGAAGCGAAAACTTTTTCGAAAAAATTACCTGAATTAAATGCCATTGACTTAGTTATGATGGTAAATAAGGAACAATCCATTTTTACAGTTTAATTTATTCCCTAATTATTTTTCCGTCCTCAAATTTTGAGGACGGTTTTTTTGTTTTGTCCATTTATTCATATTAATTGTTTTTTAATGGAGAACAGATAAAATGGAAGAGTACATTGAATTAAATAAAGGGAAGTGATTTTAATGGCTAGAGGTGTATATATTCACATTCCTTTTTGTCATCAAATTTGTAATTATTGTGATTTTAATAAGGTGTTTTTTAAAAATCAGCCTGTTGATGAATATATAGAGGCGCTCGGTAGAGAAATGGAAATGGTCGTAAGACAAATGCCGGAAGCTTTTACGGAAGTTGAAACTATTTTTTTAGGTGGAGGAACACCTACTGCGCTTTCTGCTGAACAAATTGATAAATTAATGGGAATTATTGTGAAACATATTCCGATGTCAAACGTAAAAGAATTTAGTAGTGAAGCAAACCCGGATGAATTAACCGTAGAAAAGCTACAAGCATTGTATAATGGCGGTGTAAATCGATTAAGTATGGGTGTTCAATCGTTTGATCAAACGCTTTTACAGAAAATCGGAAGAACACATTCGAATGATCATGTGTACGAAACAATTGAAAATGCGAAGAGAGTTGGCTTTAAAAATATAAGTATTGATTTAATGTATGGTTTACCGGGACAGACGATGGAACAGTGGACGGACACATTACAAAAAGCCTTTGCGTTAAATTTACCTCATTATTCAGCTTACTCACTTATAGTTGAGCCAAAGACAATATTTTATATTCAGTATGCAAAAGGAAAGCTTATATTGCCTACGGAAGATTTAGAGGCAGCTATGTATAGTGTACTTATGGATGAAATGGAAGCACATGGACTCCAACAATATGAAATAAGTAATTTTGCACATAATGGTTTTGCCTCTACACATAATAAAATTTATTGGGATAATGATGAATACGCTGGTTTTGGTGCAGGTGCACACGGCTATCTTCAAGGAGTGCGCTATTCAAATATTGGACCTATAAAAAAGTATATTGAAACAGTGATGACAGGATGTCGTCCACTTATACATGAACATACTGTAACAAAAGAAGAAAAATTAGAGGAGCAAATGTTTTTAGGATTGCGTAAAGCTGAAGGAGTGACGCACGTAGAGTTTGAACGGAAATTCGATCAAACGATGGCATCAATTTATGATACAACCTTTGAAAAACTTTGTAAGGAAAAGTTGCTAGAAGTGGATGATGCTGGAGTTCGTCTGACTCGACAAGGTAGATTTGTCGGAAACGAAGTATTTCAGCGCTTTTTAGTTGAATAATAATCGGATGAAAAAATTATGGTGAAAATCGGATGAATTCATTGACATCAATTTAGAGATTTGCTAATTTATATAATATATTAGCACTCCTCATAAACGAGTGCTAACAGAGGTGAAAATGATGTTAACAAATCGGCAGTTACAAATATTACAAGTAATCGTAGATGATTTTGTGATGTCTGCTCAGCCTGTTGGTTCGCGTCAGTTGTCTAAAAAAGAGGGCATTACGTATAGTGCTGCTACCATTCGAAATGAGATGGCAGATTTAGAGGAGCTAGGCTTTTTAGAAAAAACGCACACGTCTTCGGGACGAGTTCCATCAGAAAAAGGGTATCGTTTTTATGTAGATCATTTATTGCGCCCTCAAGTCATTACGGCGAATGAGGTAGTGCAAATTCATTCACTATTTGAGAAGCAAATATTCGAAGCGGAGCAAATTATAAGAGAATCGGCAAATATTTTATCGGAACTGACTTCTTATACAACGATATTGCTTGGTCCGGATGTTCAAAAACATAGGGTTAAAAAATTTCAAATTGTTCCACTTTCGGATCAAACAGCAGTTGCTATTATCGTCACAGATAATGGACATGTAGAAAATCGTGCATTAACGTTACCACCTGGCTTTAGTCCAATAGAAATAGAAAAAATGGTCAATATTTTAAATGATCGGTTAGTTGGCGTTCCGCTTCATGATTTGCCTTTAAAATTAGAAACAGAGGCATTATCTGTGCTGAAACAACATGTCAATGCGTCCGAATCCATTATTGAATCTTTACGCTCTATTTCAACAGGGCAATCGGAAGGTAAAATATACTATGGTGGTAAATCGAATATGCTGAGCCAACCAGAATTCCATGACTTAAATAAAATGCGTATGCTGATGGATTTAATAGATAAAGAAAGCCAAGTACAGCGATTATTTAATCAACAGAACTCTGATATTCAAATTCGGATTGGTTCAGAAAATAACAATTTAGCAATGGAAAATTGTAGTGTTATTACTGCTTCATTCCTAGTAGGTGAGGAGCAACAAGGTGCAATTGCAATTATTGGTCCTACACGAATGGACTATAAGCGTGTTGTAACATTGTTGGAAGTTATGCGTAACAGCTTATCGCAAGCATTTTTCGATCGACAGAAGTAAAGTGCTTTAAGGAGGAAATAAAGTGACAGAAACAACGAAAACAAACGAAGAGTTAGAGCAGGTAACGACAGAAGATCCACAAGCAGAAACAGAAGGTTTAGAGCAAGAAGTAGTACTAGATGAAAATGAACAAAAAATAAAAGAACTTGAAGAGAAGTTGGCTGAAGAAGAAGCACGTTACATTCGTTTACGTGCAGATTATGATAATTTAGCTCGACGCGGTCGTCTAGATCGTGAAGCAGCTGAAAAGTATCGTGCACAAGCTTTATTAACGGAGCTATTACCAGTCATGGATAATTTAGACCGTGCACTTCAAGTTGAAGTAACAACGGAAGAAGCAGTGTCATTATACAAAGGTGTTGAAATGGTCTACCAACAGTTGCTAACAGCTACTCAAAAAGAAGGCTTACAAGTAATTGCTGCAGAAGGAGAGGTATTTGATCCTAACTTCCACCAAGCGGTTATGCAAGAGCAAGACAGTGAAAAAGAACAAGGTATTGTACTACGCGAATTACAAAAAGGGTATCAATTAAAGGATCGTGTATTACGTCCTTCTATGGTATCTGTAAACGAATAATGAATTTACTTTGCTTGCCATACTTAGTGCAAAGTATGGCATAACATCATATACAAATTATAGAAATAAGCACGAGTATTCGTGTTTGAATAATAGGAGGAAAAACGAATTATGAGCAAAATTATCGGTATTGACTTAGGTACAACAAACTCTTGCGTATCTGTATTAGAAGGCGGCGAACCAAAAGTAATTCCAAATCCAGAAGGTAACCGTACATCTCCTTCAGTAGTAGCATTCAAAAATGGTGAAAAACAAGTTGGTGAAGTTGCAAAGCGTCAAGCAGTAACTAATCCAAACACAATTATTTCGATTAAATCAAAAATGGGTACTAATGATAAAGTAACAGTGGATGGCACTGACTATACACCTCAAGAAGTATCAGCAATGATTTTACAATACTTAAAAGGTTACGCCGAAGATTATTTAGGCGAAAAAGTTACGAAAGCAGTAATTACAGTTCCAGCTTACTTTAACGACGCACAACGCCAAGCAACAAAAGATGCTGGTAAAATTGCAGGTTTAGAAGTAGAGCGTATTATCAACGAACCAACAGCTGCAGCATTAGCATACGGTTTAGATCAACAAGATGTTGACCAAAAAATCTTAGTATTCGACTTAGGTGGCGGTACATTTGACGTATCTATTTTAGAATTAGCTGACGGTGTATTCGAGGTTTTAGCAACAGCAGGTGATAACAAACTTGGTGGCGACGACTTTGATGATAAAATCATTGCTTACTTAGTAGAAGAGTTCAAAAAAGAAAATGGCATTGACTTATCTAAAGATAAAATGGCAATGCAACGCTTAAAAGATGCAGCTGAAAAAGCGAAAAAAGATTTATCGGGTGTAACTTCAACTCAAATTTCATTACCATTCATTACTGCAGGTGCTGATGGTCCATTACACTTAGAAGTATCATTAACTCGTGCGAAATTTGATGATTTAACTCGTGATCTTGTTGAACGTACAATCGTTCCAACTCGTCAAGCATTATCTGATGCTGGTCTTTCAGCTTCAGAATTAGATAAAGTAATTTTAGTAGGTGGTTCTACTCGTATTCCTGCTGTAGTAGAAGCAATTAAAAAAGCAACTGGTCATGAGCCACATAAAGGTGTAAATCCAGATGAAGTAGTAGCAATGGGTGCTGCTGTTCAAGGTGGAGTTTTAGCAGGTGATGTTCAAGGCGTATTATTATTAGACGTAACACCATTATCATTAGGTATCGAAACAATGGGTGGCGTAATGACGAAATTAATCGATCGTAACACAACAATCCCAACTTCAAAATCACAAGTGTTCTCTACAGCTGCAGACAACCAACCGGCAGTAGACATTCACGTATTACAAGGTGAACGTTCAATGGCAGCTGACAATAAAACATTAGGTCGCTTCCAATTATCTGATATTCCACCAGCACCACGTGGTATTCCACAAATCGAAGTAACATTCGACATTGATGCAAACGGTATTGTATCAGTTAAAGCAAAAGACCTTGGTACACAAAAAGAGCAAACAATTGTTATCCAATCTGATTCTGGTCTTTCAGAAGAAGAAATCGAGCGCATGGTTAAAGACGCAGAAGCAAATGCTGAAGCGGATGCAAAACGTAAAGAAGAAGCAGATTTACGTAACGAAGCAGATCAATTAGTATTCCAAGTTGACAAAACAATTACTGATTTAGGTGAGCAAATTACAGAGGACGAAAAGAAATCTGTAGAAGATGCGCGTGATGAATTAAAAGCAGCTTTAGAAAAGGGTGAGCTTGAAGGAATTAAATCATCAAAAGAAAAATTAGAAGGCGTATTACAACCATTAGTAATGAAAGTATACGAGCAAGCTGCAGCAGCTGCTCAAGCAGCAGGTGGAGCAGAAGGCGCTGACTTCGGTGGCGCAGACGCTGGTAAAAAAGATGATGGTGTCGTTGATGCTGACTTCGAAGAAGTAAAAGACGATAAATAATTTGTTTTAATAAAAAAGCCAAAGACCGCTTGCGGCTTTGGCTTTTTGCTGATTTTAAATAAATATGCAAGTGAAAATGTAAAGGTGTAACATCGTAAAACTATGTGCGCCAAAAAGAAAACGAATGATTCAAGAATAGAAGTGTAGAGCAAAATCTATACATCATTTTTTTAACATGTTAAAATAGACGTTATGTAAAAAGAGCGGAGAGTGAACAATGAGTAAGCGCGATTACTATGAAGTGCTTGGATTAGCAAAAGGTGCAAGCAAAGATGAAATTAAAAAAGCGTATCGTAAATTATCTAAACAATATCACCCAGATTTAAACAAAGACGAAGGCGCCGATGAAAAGTTTAAAGAAGTTGCAGAGGCATATGAAGTACTTTCTGATGATCAAAAACGTGCGCGCTACGACCAATTCGGTCATGAAGATCCAAATGCTGGATTTGGTGGAGGTGGCTTCGGTGGTAGCGGCTTCGGCGGCTTCGAAGATATTTTCAGTTCATTCTTTGGAGGAAGTGGGCGACGTCAAGACCCAAACGCCCCACGCAAAGGGGACGATCTTCAGTTCCGTATGAATATCTCCTTTGAAGAAGCGGTATTTGGCAAAGAAACAGAAATTGAAATTCCTAAAGAAGAAACTTGTGATACTTGTCACGGCTCAGGTGCAAAACCAGGTACACAACCACAAACATGTTCACAATGTAATGGTGCTGGTCAAATTAACCAGGCGGTGGATACTCCATTCGGCCGTATGGTCAATAAACGTTCTTGTCCAAGTTGCCGCGGGCAAGGGAAAATCATTGTGGAGAAATGTACATCATGCCGAGGTGTGGGTAGCGTAACGAAAAAGAAAAAAATTAAAATTACGATTCCAGCAGGTGTGGATGACGGTCAACAATTACGTGTAGCAGGTCAAGGTGAAGCAGGATTTAATGGTGGTCCAGCAGGTGACTTATACATTATCTTCTCGATTCGTAAGCACGAATATTTCGAGCGCGATGGCGATGATATTTTATATGAATTAAATTTAACATTCCCACAAGCTGCACTCGGTGATGAAATTGAAGTGCCAACAATTCATGGGAAAGTTAAATTAAAAATCCCTGCAGGTACACAATCAGGTGCACAATTCCGCCTTAAAGATAAAGGTGTAAAAAATGTACATGGTTATGGTATGGGGAACCAATATGTCATCGTAAAAGTAGTAACACCTTCAAAACTTACAGAAAAGCAAAAGCAATTATTAAGAGAATTTGCTGAAATTAGTGGCGATATTCCTGAAGAACAAGGAAGTTCACTGTTTGATAAAATTAAGAAAAAAATTAAAGGCGATTAATTAAAGGAGTGAATTGCAAGTGAAATGGACAGAGCTTTCAGTTTTAACGACACATGAAGCAGTAGATGCGATAACAAACATTTTACATGAAGCAGGCGCAAGTGGCGTTGTAATTGAGGATTCAAAGGAATTAGATAAGGAAAGAATCGATAAGTTTGGTGAAATTTATGCATTAAACCCAGAGGATTTCCCAAAAACAGGTGTCATTGTGAAAGCTTACTTATCTGCATCAAGTTTTTTAGCTGAAACGATTGAAGAAATTAAACTTGCAATAGCTAACCTTGTAAATTTCGATATTAATATTGGTGAAAACGTACTTACACTATGTGAAGTAGATGAAGAGGATTGGTCTACAGCTTGGAAGCAATATTACCACCCAGTAAAAATTTCTGAACGCTTTACAATTGTGCCAACTTGGGAAGACTACAAACCAGTAAGTACGGATGAACTAATTATTGAACTAGATCCAGGTATGGCTTTTGGTACAGGGACACATCCAACTACGGTTATGTGTTTACAGGCACTAGAAAAAGTAATTCAAGAGGGGCATACGGTAGTTGATGTAGGTACAGGATCTGGAGTCCTTTCAATTGGCGCAGCGATGCTTGGAGCTAAAAGTGTTCACGCACTTGATTTAGATGAAGTAGCAGTAACAGCTGCACGGGAAAATGTCGCTTTAAATAAAATGGATCATCTTGTAGAAGTTTTCCATGGTAATCTACTAGATACTGTAAAAGAACCGGCTGACGTAGTTGTTGCAAATATTTTAGCGGAAATCATTATGTCATTTACAGACGATGCCTTTTCAATCGTAAAACCAGGAGGACTATACGTCACTTCAGGGATTATCGGTGCCAAAAAAGATGAAGTAAAGGTAACACTTGAGCAATCCGGCTTTATCATTGAAGAAGTATTAATGATGGAAGACTGGGTGGCAATTATTTCAAGACGCCCATAAAGTGTTTCTTGCATAAAAAGCACGAGGTGAAGCAACAGCTGCCAATAGCAGCTGTTGTTTTCATATTATGAAGGAGTGAAGGGAATGCAGCGTTATTTTGTGAAGCAACAACAAAATGAACAAGGAGAATTTATCATTACTGATGATAATGCACGCCATATTAGTAAAGTAATGCGTATGATTGTAGGTGACGAAATTATTGTCGTACACAATAATGAAGCACATATTTGTGAAATTTCAGCAATTGAGCAAGAAGTGTTTGCACGTCCAACAGGTAAAATAATTCCTTCGCCCGAGATGCCGATTCAAGTTACGATTGCCTGTGGTCTTCCTAAAGGTGATAAATTAGAACTAATCGCACAAAAAGGGACAGAGCTTGGTATGTATGCTTTACTACCCTTTGCAGCTGAACGTTCCATTGTAAAATGGGATGAAAAAAAGGGGAAGAAAAATCAAGAACGCCTACAAAAAATTGCACAAGAAGCAGCGGAGCAATCTCATCGTACGCATGTACCTGATATTAATTTTCCGATTAGCTTTAAACAATTAGTACAAAAATTTGCGGAATTTGATGCCATTTTTATAGCAGATGAAGAAGATGCAAAAATGGCTGAACGTACAAAATTTGCCGATAAGCTAAAGCATGTTGCAGCAAGAAATGCCACAAATATTTTATGTATATTTGGTCCAGAAGGCGGTATTTCTCGCCAAGAATCGAAAGCAATGCTAGAAGCAGGTGCACAAACGATGTCTTTAGGTCCGCGAATTTTAAGGGCAGAAACAGCACCCCTTTATGCATTATCAGCAATTTCATATGAATTTGAGTAATCAATGTTAAATTTTATAAGCATCAAATTCGTAAAATGAAAGTACGTTAATGCGGCTTGAGCTTTGTTAATAGGGCTCAAGCCGTTTATTTTAGTTTAAAAGATTTTTTGAGTATCCTTATCTTCTTTTAACATTTCAACGGCCTCTCTAAATCTTAAAGAATGCACGATTTCTCTTTCTCTTAAAAATTTTAAGCTATCATTTAGATCTGTATCGTCTGACATATCAATGATCCATTGATATGTTGCGCGGGCCTTTTCTTCTGCTGCTATATCCTCGTATAAATCTGCGATTGGGTCACCTTTAGCTTGAATATAAGTTGCAGTAAACGGTGCACCTGCAGCATTATGGTAAAATAACGCCTTATCATGATTTACATAATGCTCGCCAATACCAGCTTCTTTTAATTGTTGTGGTGTTGCGTCTTTTGTTAATTTGTAAATCATCGTAGCAATCATTTCTAAATGCGAAAACTCTTCCGTAGCTATATCGGTCAATAATCCCACTACTTTGTCTGGAATTGTGTATCTTTGATTCATATAACGTAGTGCTGCTGCTAATTCACCATCTGCACCGCCATACTGCTCAATTAAATATTTAGCAAGCGTCGGGTTACATGTACTAACTTTCACAGGATATTGTAGTTTTTTTTCATAATACCACAATTTAATTACCTCCTAATTATTAGTTAGACTTGCCATGGCCAAGGAGTTTCAATCCAATTAAAGGGGTAATTAGAATAACTTCTACCGAAGTTCATTAAAGGTCCAAATTTTTGTTCAAATTGGATTTTTAATTCCATACTTTTCTGAGTATTATCGTTGAATTGCCGAATGGCATCAAAATCTTCAGGATGTGTATCTAAATATAAATTTAATTCGACAATAACAAAATCGATTGCCTGTATTTCTTCCAGAAGTGTATAAAATTCAGGGGGCATCTTTTTATTCACATGTCATCCCTTTCTTTTTCAGGATTTGGATAAGGACTAACTAACTGAGGCCATAAAGTGCCAGCCATAAGAGCTTCTTTTGGTGTTTGGAATTGGGGTAATCCAGGTGGTTGAAAGCCGATATACAATTGGGGTGGCGTCGCATAACTCTTAACTTTGATAGGGGGACACGGATCATTTGGGCTAATATAAGGAAACCAATACTTATATTGTGTAAACAAATTATCCTCCTTTCAGACAATAAATTTAAGAGTATATGATATGCATAAAAAAAGTATTAATTACAAAAGTAAATTTATTTTATAAAAGAGCATGAGCGGGTCTGCCAGTTTAAAGGAGCCGAACTAAAAAGTTAGGCCCATGATATCTATTTGTGCTATTATAAAAAGCGTTGATAAATTGTATTTAACCGTAATATTGAAAGGATGATATATATTATGAGTAACGAGCGATCAAAAGTCGTAAGTTTCCATACTTTAGGTTGTAAAGTAAACCATTACGAAACAGAAGCTATATGGCAATTATTTAAAGAACAAGGATATGAGCGTGTTGATTTTGATCACCAATCAGACGTTTACGTTATAAACACTTGTACAGTAACAAATACAGGTGATAAAAAATCTCGCCAAGTAATCCGCCGTGCGATTCGTCAAAATCCTGATGCGGTTATTTGTGTAACAGGTTGCTATGCGCAAACATCACCAGCAGAAATTATGGCAATTCCAGGTGTAGACATTGTAGTAGGTACGCAAGATCGCGAAAAAATGCTAGGGTATATTGAACAATATCGTGAAGAGCGCCAACCAATCAATGCAGTACGTAACATTATGAAAAACCGTGTATATGAAGAGTTAGATGTTCCTGCATTTACAGACCGTACACGTGCATCTTTAAAAATTCAAGAAGGTTGTAATAACTTCTGTACATTCTGTATTATTCCTTGGGCGCGTGGCTTAATGCGTTCTCGTGATCCGCAAGAGGTAATTCGACAAGCGCAGCAATTAGTCGATGCTGGCTATTTAGAAATCGTTCTTACAGGTATTCATACAGGTGGATATGGACAAGATTTTAAAGATTACAACTTAGCACAACTTTTACGTGATTTAGAATCACAAGTAAAAGGTTTAAAACGTTTACGTATTTCTTCAATAGAAGCTTCACAATTAACAGATGAAGTAATTGAAGTATTACAAAACTCAAATATTGTTGTAAATCACTTACACATTCCGATCCAATCGGGTTCTGATACAGTATTAAAACGTATGCGCCGTAAATATACGATGGAATTTTTCGCGGAACGTTTAGAAAAATTGAAAGTTGCCCTTCCTGATTTAGCCGTAACGTCTGATGTTATTGTTGGATTTCCTGGCGAAACAGAAGAAGAGTTTATGGAAACGTATAATTTTATTCGTAATCACCAATTCTCTGAACTTCACGTATTCCCATTCTCTCCACGTACAGGAACACCAGCGGCACGGATGGAAGACCAATTAACGGAAGAAGTAAAAAATGAACGCGTACACCGCTTAATAAGCTTAAATGACCAATTAGCAAAAGAATATGCTTCACGATTTGAAGGCGAAGTTTTAGAAGTAATTCCAGAAGAACGTTTCAAAGATGGCGAAAATGAAAACTTATATGTCGGCTATACGACAAACTATTTAAAAATTATTTTCGAAGGTACAGAAGATATGATCGGAAAGTTAACGAAAGTAAAAATTACGAAAGCTGGCTACCCGTATAATGAAGGTCAATTCGTACGTGTTTTAGAAGAACAAATTCAATAAATGGGCTATCCCAACTCAAATTATTAAACTTCATTGTTTTGGCTTCATCGCCAAAATGATGAAGTTTTTTGTTTTATTTTGATTTATAGTTCCATTTTCAGGTAAATAGCTATATCTATTGTAAGCCCGTAATCAAATAACGCATATAAAGCGCTAGGCACCTCCGGTACGATAGACGTATCAATCAAAGGAGGTGCCATTCTTATGCCCGCAAACAAATTGACCATTGTTCCCGTCAAACTTGATCCTCTTCCAACTGAAGCTTCTTCGTTTCATTCTTCTCAATACAATGCTGCACCAGGTTGTGTGATTAAAACCGCTGTAGCTGAAATAGCTTTCTTCAATGGCGTAGATGAACGCATCATCCAAACTATTATGAAGGAGCTGAAAAATCGATGAAGCGTGATTTTACGAGCGTACAAAACATCTATATTATTTGCGGGAAGACCGATATGCGCAAAGGCATCGATGGTCTCGCAACGCTGGTTCAAGATTCTTTCGAATTAGATCCGTATAGCGATTCTATTTTTCTCTTTTCAGGATGGAGTAAGGACCGCTATAAATGTTTGTATTTTGATGGAGATGGCTTTGCCATGCTTTACAAACGATTGGATAATGGTAAGCTTCAATGGCCAAAAGATGAAAATGAGGTGCGAAGCCTTTCACAACAGGAACTGCGCTGGTTATTAGAAGGATTATCTTTACAACAGCCGAAGGCCATTGCGAAATCTGCAAAAGGTGTCTTTTAACTACATCATCAATAGTGGTATAATTACCCATATATAAAATTGGACGGAATGTGGTGAACGATTTGATGCCTGTTAATCAAAAGCAAGAAGAACAAAACGAACGTATTATTCGATTACTTGAGCAACAACTAGCTCAGTCAAATCGACAAATAGAAGCCTTAACAGAGCAAGTTCGCCAATTAACAAAAGCGTTATATGGCTCTAAATCGGAGAAAGCCAAGTATCAAGCTCCTGATGGACAAGTCTCTTTATTTGAAGACGATCCGTCTTTTAATGAACCTGAGCAGACAGAAGAACAAAGCACCGATACGGTTAGTTATACGGTTACTCGTAAAAAGACAAATAAAAAACGAAATGATTCGTTTCGTGAGGATATTGAAATTGAAGAAATTCATCATCACCCAGCCAACTTAGCTTGTGAGTGTTGTCAGGGGGAAATGGTAGAATTCAGTTCTACGTTGATACGTGAAGAGGCGAAATTCATTCCAGCTTCCCTGAAGCGCGTGCAGCATTTTGAACATGTGTATGAGTGTAAATTGTGTAAAAACGATGCCCTACGAAAAGCTCAAATTAAACGTGGTAAAGCACCACAAGGTGCTATCCAAAGAAGCATTGCTGGCCCAACTGTTTTGGCCAAGCTTATCTACGATAAGTTTATTCAGTACTTGCCTCTTTACCGTCAGGTAAATGAATGGGAACGCCATGGCCTACATACAAACGATAAAAATCTTTCCAATTGGGTAATACGTGTGGCAGAAGATTGGCTTCAACCACTTTATGATTTGATGAAGCAGCTATTAACGGCAAAGTCTGTACTGCATATCGACGAAACCTATGCACAAATAATCAAGCGTTCTGATGGAAAGCCAGCTCAATCAAACGCTTTTAATTGGGTATGTCGCAGTGTACAAAGTGAAGGCCCTATTATCGTTTTATTTAAGAGTGCTCTTTCTCGAGGGCGAGCTATATTAGAAGATTTAATTAAGGGATTCAAAGGCACTGTCATCTGTGATGGGTATTCAGCTTATGGTCAATTACCGCACGTTCAATTCGCCAACTGTTGGGCGCATGTACGCCGTTATTGGCTAAAAGCCGATAGTAAGAATGGCCGAATAGGCGTGCAATATTGCGATCGGTTGTTTCATATCGAGCGTCAAATCAAACATCTTTCAGCGGAAGAGCGCGTGAAAGCTCGTCAACAAGAAGCAAAACCGATTGTCGATGAATTTTTCGATTGGATTGATCGTTCGCCTTTCTTCGGCAAAAATGCTATTGCGAAAGCAGCTGAATATACATTAAGCCGTTCATCTGAGTTAAAAGTTTTCCTTGAAAATGGGGACGTTGCTATTGATAATAATCCCGCTGAAAATGCGATTCGTCCAAATGTCATTGGTCGCAAAAACTGGCTTTTCTCTGTGAGTGAAGCAGGTGCGAAAGCGAATGCCATTTGTTTAAGTTTGGCCGAAACAGCCAAAGCAAACGGAATTGATTTTTATCAGTATCTGGTAAAGCTGATGACGGAATTACCTAATGTCCCGTTTCATCAGCAACCAGAGATTTTACATAATTACATGCCTTGGTCGGAAAATATTCAAGCCACATGTGCAAAATAGCCAGCTATCTGAAAAAAATTTCAGATAGCTGGCCGATCGTCGTGCGTACCGTGAAGGTGCGCTATTTTTTTTATATTTCGGGCTTACTATCTATTGAATCTATAATACTGAATATATTTTTAGAAAATAGTAAAATAATAGCTAACAAATAAATTAGAGATGGGCTTATTGGACAACCTCTTATTTTTTGCATATTCTAGTTTATATAGGGTAATAATAACTAATGGATTGTTGGGGTGTTTCAATGGATTTAACTATATTAAAAGAAAAGTTTGAAAAACTAACAGTAGTAAAAGTTCCAAACGCAATTATTGGGGATATACGAAAATTCAAAAATTACGATCCGGCACGTATTATCCATTACGAATTAATAGAAAATGAAATGTGCATATATATGGAAGAAAAGAAGCGATTAGAAGCGATGGAGGAATTTAAAAGTACTATTGAAGCGTTACAATTTGAAGTGGAGAGAGGCGTTAGCCCAGAAACTGAATCTTTTCTGTCTTTTCGATTTGACTCAGCTTTGACGAATTTTATTTTTGTTGTGAAAAAGGAACTATTTGAACGAGATATAACAGCAGAGATGATAGAAAAAAGTATTGTTGAGGATGCATTAAAATATCAAATATATAGTGGTAAACCAATTGGTGTTCACGTATATTATTATGATTCTGAAACTAATAATTTAATTAAAGAGTGTAGTTATCCAGAAACTAGCCAAAGATAGAGGGTGTTTTATTAAATTGAGATATGTTGTGATAGTTGCTTTTGTATTACTTTTATTATCCGGTTGTATAGAGCAACAATTAAATGAGGATAACTTAGGAGAATCGAAAATTGCTATTGAAATTCCTTCTGAAATTGTACAGCATTTCGGATCTTTGAATATCGAACAAAAAGTGGAAGACGTGAAGAAAACGATTCACTCAGATGGTCTAATTACGATCACTTTAAAAGAAGCTCAATTTAATCAAATTTCTCAAGTAACTGAGGAGCAGTTGCGACAGTATTTGGAAATGACAACGGCTAAAGAAAGTAATGGGATTCATAATATTGAGATGAATAAAGATTATTCGGAATGGGCTATTATTGTCGCAAATAAGAGTATCATTGGGACAGAGGGATTTGAACTTGCCGAAGAATTACTTATTAAAAATGCACTTACTTACCAGCTTGTTAATCGCCAATTACCAGCAGTTAAAATACGTTATTTAACAGATTCAAATAAATTGCTAAATGAAAAAGTAATTGAAACAAATTTTGCATATTCTGATGAATAAATTGATTTGTCTGATATTTCATTGAATATAAAAAGCGTGATAAAATGGAGAGGTACGGACAACTAATATAAATTAAAGGGAGTAATTAATAATGACACAAAATTATGCGGCAATGATCGATCACACTTTATTAAAAGCAGAAGCTACTAAAGGCCAAGTGCAACAAATTTGTGAAGAAGCAAAACAATACGGCTTTGCATCTGTTTGTGTGAATCCTACTTGGGTGAAATTTAGTGCAGAGCAATTAGCAGGTTCTGAAGTGAAAGTTTGTACTGTAATTGGCTTCCCTCTAGGTGCAACTACTTCGACGGTTAAAGCATTTGAAACGAAAGACGCGATTGCCAATGGAGCCGGCGAAATCGATATGGTAATTAATATTGGTGCATTAAAGGATGCAAACTATGATTTAGTTCGCGATGATATTAAAGCAGTTGTTGATGCAGCAAATGGAACATTAGTTAAAGTAATTATTGAATCGTGCCTTTTAACAGATGAGGAAAAGGTTAAAGCATGTGAACTTGCTGTTGAAGCTGGTGCTGATTTTGTGAAAACATCAACAGGCTTCTCAACTGGTGGAGCAACTGCTGAAGATATCGCTTTAATGCGCAAAACAGTAGGACCTGACATCGGTGTGAAAGCTTCTGGTGGGGTGCGCAGCTTAGAAGATATGAAGTTAATGGTTCAAAATGGTGCAACACGAATTGGTGCATCATCAGGGGTTGCCATTATGAATGGATTAAAATCAGATTCTAACTATTAATTCAATAGTTTTTGTTGACTCTTATATGATGATACGATATACTACTTTAGTACACATTAACTAGATGTTAATGTATGTATGACGTGTGTTCGGAGGGAGGGAAAGAGAGATGTCAAAAACTGTCGTTCGCAAAAACGAATCGCTTGAAGATGCTCTTCGTCGCTTCAAACGTACTGTATCAAAATCAGGTACAATTCAAGAAGTTAGAAAGCGCGAGTTCTACGAAAAACCTAGCGTAAAACGTAAAAAGAAATCAGAAGCTGCACGTAAACGTAAGTGGTAATTTCCCTATAAAAACCCTACGTTCATAACACGCATTTTTATGATTTAACTGAGCAGACAAATGATATAACCTACAAATTACTTCGGTAGTTTGTGGGTTATTTGCATTTTATGTATAAAAAATTGTTTGTTTAGAATGAAATTAAGAAAAAACTTGAAGTATAGAGAAAATATTTAATAAATCATGCATTTTAACGTATAATTTAGAGGAGGGAAATAAATTAATCTTAAATGATAAAAAAGTTTTATTTTATTGAAACCTTTTAACAAGTAAATCGTATAACGGGTATACATAAAATTTAGCTCTTTCAGGAAAACGGCCTGCCTTTCTAACAGAAGAGAAGAATATCCTATTCAGTCGATGTTTCTAAACATACTGAAAACTTAACACCTCGGGCAAAATATGACGGATTCAAAGGGTAGGGTGTTTTTGAAGAGTTTGATTAATTTAACTGATGCTGATTTGGAGGTGAATTTATGAAAAAAGCAAAACGAATTAGTTGGTTATTTTTGTTAGCGCTATCTTTTTTGCTTCTTGTTCCATCGATGCCTGTCTTTGCAAAAGGGAAAGTTTATGAAATCACTATTGATAATGAAATTGAAATGGGCTTACATGAGTATTTAAAGCGGAGTATTAATGAAGCAGAAGAAGCAAAAGCGGATGTAATCATATTAAACATGCATACACCTGGTGGTTCGATAGATGCCGCAGTTAAGATCGGTAAATTGCTTGATACAACCCAAATACCAGTAGTTGCCTTTGTTAATACAAATGCAATTTCTGCAGGTGCATATATAGCATTACATGCGGATGATATATATATGATGCCTACCGCAACAATGGGTTCAGCAGCTCCGATTACATCATCTGGTGAGAATGCAGGTGAAAAAGTAGAGAGCTATTGGTCTGGAGAAATGAAGGCTGCTGCAAAAAGCTCTAGTCATAATCGAGATCCTATTTATGCTGAGGCAATGGTCGACAGTGGAATTGATTTGCAAAAGCTAAATAAGCCAGTTGGGAAACTCTTGACCCTTACAGCAGAAGAAGCATTTAATGTTGGATATTCTGAAGGTACTGTTCAATCCTTTGAGCAATTACTCGAAGAATTAAAATTTGAAGGTAGTGAAGTTGTTTCAATTGAGCAAACATTTGCAGAAAAATTAGCAAGATTTATTACGAACCCTATAGTAGTGCCGATATTACTATCGATTGCGAGTATAGGATTAGTTGTAGAACTATATTCTCCAGGATTTGGGGTGCCGGGTATGATGGGGTTATCTTCATTAGGCTTATTCTTCTTTGGTCACACAGTTGCTGGATTTGCAGGCTATGAGTCATTAATTTTATTTGCGATTGGTTCCTTATTGATAATAGCCGAACTCTTTATTCCAGGAGGTATAATTGGAATAATAGGTGGCGTTTTGGTTATAGCAAGTCTGCTCTTTGCAGGAGAAAGCTTCACTTATATGGCTTATTCGGTGTTATTAGCAATTATAATTGCAGGTATAGGAATGGTGATCTTAATGAAAATCTTCGGCAAAAAGTTGCACATGTTTAATAAGCTTGTATTAAAGGATGCAACGACAACAGAAGAAGGGTATGTATCTAATGCAAATCGCATCGAATTGATTGGGAAAGTTGGCAAAGCATTAACGCCATTACGTCCGTCAGGTACAGTTGCTGTCGAAAATGAACGACTAGATGTCGTGACAGAGGGTAGTTATATTGATGCCGGTAAAACGGTTGAAATTATAAAAGTAGAAGGCTCACGCATTGTTGTGAGAGAAAAATTACAAAAAGGTGGAGAAGTAGAATGATTGATGCAGCAACAATTTCGTTAATTATTGCGGTAGTAGCAATATTCTTAGTTTTAGCAGTATTCTTCACATTTGTTCCGATTGCACTTTGGATTAGTGCATTAGCAGCAGGTGTAAGAGTAAGTATTTTTACATTAATTGGGATGCGCTTACGTCGCGTAATTCCGTCACGTATTGTGAACCCGTTAATTAAAGCACATAAAGCAGGTATTGACGTATCGATTAACCAATTAGAATCTCACTATTTAGCGGGTGGTAACGTAGACCGTGTTGTAAATGCTTTAATTGCCGCACATCGTGCAAATATTGAGTTAACATTCGAGCGTGCTGCAGCAATTGACTTAGCAGGACGTGACGTATTAGAAGCAGTTCAAATGTCGGTTAACCCGAAAGTAATTGAAACACCGTTCATTTCAGGTGTAGCGATGAATGGTATCGAAGTAAAAGCGAAGGCACGTATTACCGTTCGTGCAAACTTAGATCGATTAGTCGGTGGTGCTGGTGAAGAAACAATTGTAGCACGTGTTGGTGAAGGTATCGTATCAACATTAGGTTCGAGTGAATCTCATTCAAAGGTTTTAGAAAACCCAGACTTAATTTCTCAAACAGTCCTTTCAAAAGGCTTAGACTCTGGAACAGCCTTTGAAATCTTATCGATTGATATCGCAGACGTTGATATCGGTAAAAACATTGGTGCCGAGCTTCAAATTGAGCAAGCGCAAGCAGATAAAAACATCGCACAAGCAAAAGCAGAAGAGCGTCGTGCAATGGCCGTAGCAAGTGAGCAAGAGATGGTAGCAAAAGTACAAGAGATGAAAGCAAAAGTAGTAGAAGCAGAGGCAGAAGTTCCGATGGCCCTTGCAGAAGCATTACGCTCTGGTAATTTTGGCATTATGGATTACATGAATTATAAAAATATTCAAGCAGATACTTCGATGCGTGATTCCATTTCAAAAGCTTCAACTAACGACAAGCCAGACAACACGAACAAATAATCGGGGGAAAGGAGTGAGGACTAAATGGAAGGGATTATTATTATGATCGTCATGTTTGTTTTAAGTTCTTTATTTAACAAAGGTAAAGAAGAGAATAAGAAACAGACAAAGCAAATGCCACCATTTAGCAGTCAACCTGCTCCTCGCCAACAAGAGGTTCGAAATGAACAGCAAAGCCGTCCGAAAACATTAGAAGACTTTGCAAATGAAGTATTTGGTCAGCTAAATGAAAAATCAAAGCCTATGGATAAAAAGGTTGAAACACCTGCTAAAATTGAGGTTGAACTCCCTAAACCTGCGCCTGTTCGAGAATTAGCTGAGCGTAAGTCTATGCAGGAGCACCTTCAAGAAAGATCTTCATCTCGTGGATTGACAGAACGTCCGATTGCTCAAATTATTAAAAAGCAAGAGGAAGCTACATTGAATGTAGTACCGTCCAATCAGCGTGAATTAATGCGGGCGATCGTCATGACCGAAATATTAGGTCCGCCAAAGGCTAAACGTAAATAAAAAATACTACCTATTTTCACTGAAAATGTGAGGATAGGTAGTTTTTATTTTATAGTGAACATAAATTTTTGTGATAATTCCTAAAGATATAATTAACAAAAGAATTAGAGCTAAATAATAATACATGCCCTCTTTAAATGTTGCATATAGTATCGCTAAAGGGGGATTTTATTGAAGAAATTATTTCCAACGAATAGTTCATTGCAAATTAAGCCATTTGAACAAATAAGGTATTATGGGAAATATGAGCTTGAGGCGGTTTCAAAGGAGCATTACCAGTGTATTTTACAGTCTCATCGCCTTCAAATAGTGGGAGAAAATATAGAGGTACAGCATTTGCTAGACGATGGCTTTTTAGTTTCTAGTTCTTTACTACATAAATTGGTTATTGAGCGGATTGAAAAATGAAATCAACGAATCGAAGAATGGTTACTATTTCTGTGAAACAAAGTGCTACTAGTTCTAAATTTCTACAAGCGTTACGAAATGAACAAATCCCATTATATGGTGTTCGTTTTCAAGGAGAACAAATTAACTTTCAAGTGGCATATCATCATTTAAGTGTAGTGAGACAAGCTAGAAGGAAGTATCGTGTCAAACTGACGATTGAATATGTATTTCCGAATCGGATTTTACAAAGGGATCTGGTGACATTGATTGGAATGTTAGTATTATTAGCTATTCCAATATTTTTAACTCAGTTTATTTGGAAAGTTGAAATTGAAGCAAGTACAATAGAGCTTGAAGATGAAGTGGCAGAATTTTTAGAAAAGGAATTAGCGATTCAAATGCCGATGCGTCGACAATCTTTTATTGAGGACAATGCATTACGTCAGCGGATAATGGAAAAGTTTCGACTATTTTCGTGGATACATATAACAAAAAAAGGGAGTTATATTACAATATCACCACAACTTGCACCAAAAATTGAAAATAAAGAACAAGCACTTAAAGAACAGCATTTAATTGCCTCGAATAGCGGTGTTATTACGCATTTTCAAATAAGCCGTGGGATTCGGAAAGTTGAACCGAATATGACGGTGTATGAGGGAGATACGCTTGTATCGGGTGTATTAATGCATGGCGATCAATATGTTATTGTGGGAGCAGAAGGAGAGGTATTTGCAGATTACTGGCTTGAAACAACATTTTCCATACCTAAAAAAATAGAAATGGAAGCATTGGTCGATTATGGATGGGAGTATGGAGTTAATTGGGATCAATTAAAGCAAGTATGGCAAACTAAATCATTTGAGCCGATAAAATCCTTTGTTAGTAAGTCTCCTTACCGAATGTTTGAGAAGAAAACGGAAACTATAAGTGAAGAAGATGTCGATTCAATTGTTCTCCCTTTACTCCATGAAAAAATGATTCGTTCATTACCGCTTAAATCAACGATAAAATCCGAAAAACTTTTGCACGTCTACACCGATGATGATACAGTTAAAGGGAAAGTCCTGTTTTTGGTAAATGAAAATATCGCAAAACCACATCCAATTCACCAAGGAGAATGAGTATGACTGAAAAATTTGTAGAGCTCCAAATCGATAATCCAAATGAAGCAGTGATGCTTTTAGGAATGTCTGATGCTAATATAACTTTAATCGAAGAAACTTATGGTGTACAAATTATTACCCGTGGCGAAGTTATTCAAATTGCCGGTGAAGAGCATGCGAACAAAAATCAAGCATATTTGGTGTTAGAAGCGCTGCTTAAGGTCATTCGAAAAAATATTAATATTGATCAACGTGACGTCGCAACAGCAATAGAGATGGAGAGTAAAGGAACAATCGAATATTACGCAGAGCTGTATGATGAAGAGATAGCCCGAAATACAAAAGGCAAACCAATTCGCGCAAAAACAATTGGACAACGCGAATATATTCGTGCAATTCGTCATAAAGATTTAATTTTTGGAATTGGTCCTGCTGGTACGGGGAAAACATATTTGGCTGTTGTTATGGCGACGCAGTCATTAAAAAATGGGCATGTAAAGCGCATCATTCTTACGCGCCCAGCAGTAGAAGCAGGGGAGTCTTTAGGTTTTTTACCCGGTGACTTAAAAGAAAAGGTTGATCCTTACTTACGCCCATTATACGATGCCCTTCACGATATTTATGGGCAAGAACAAACTCAACGTTTAATCGAACGGGGGACTATTGAAATTGCACCACTTGCTTATATGCGTGGTCGTACATTAGATGATGCCTTTGTAATATTAGATGAGGCTCAAAATACTACCCATCAACAAATGAAAATGTTTTTAACGCGTTTAGGCTTTGGTTCGAAAATGGTCATTACTGGTGATAAAACACAGATTGATCTCCCAAAAAATACGGAATCTGGGTTAATCATTGCTGAACGCACATTAAAATATGTAAAGGATATCCATTTTCAAATTTTAGAGCAAGGCGACGTAGTAAGACATCCACTAGTAGCAAAAGTCATCCAAGCATATTCGGATCAAGAGCTCTAGTCAATTGATACATTTCAAGCTTTCAATTCTTATCATAAGGGTTGAGAGCTTTTTTATGGATTCGAGACACGTGTAGATAATTATTTAAAAAACATACGTGCTTTTATAAACAGAGCGCAGTAAATTTGGTAGAATAATAATTATAGAGATGGAGGTGCCGAATGATAGAAAAAATTAAAAAGCTAATCCAGTTAATAAGTTTCCGTACATTTTTAGTTATAGTGCTTTTACTTACGGCATTGTTACAGTTCTTTTTAATGTTAGATAATGTACGCGGTGTTACATATGATATCCAGTTAACTGAGCTGTCACCCGAAACGATACGCTCGGTTAAAACGATTGAAGATACAGTAAAGACAGAGCTTGAAAAAGATGATGCAGAGGAATCTGTGGAGCCTGTCTATGTTCTGAACGAAGACATACCAAATCAACGAAAACTGTTTGTGACGACGATTTTTGATATTGTTTTAGACGTGAAGAAAGAAATTGCTGCCGAGGAAGAAATTTCGCCAACAGAAGAAGTGACGCTTTTACGCACAAAATTAAAAGATATAGTAGAAAATCAACCAACTCTTGCATTTTCAGATGCTCAGCTTATGAATTTATTAGCAGCTACAACTTTGCAAGTAGAAGTTACAAGAAATACATTAACGAATTTAATCGAGACGAATTTAGAGCGTCCGTTACGTAAAGATAACGTTACCTCTTACCGTAATGAAATCGAAAATAAAATTCGGCAACACGCAGGGATTTCAGAAAATTTAATGAGTATAGCTGTAATGATTGGTCGTGCAGCAGTTGTTGAGACTGAAATTTTAAATGAGGAAAAAACGGAGCTTGCGAAACAGCAGGCTAGGGCATCTGTAGAGCCTACGCGTATTTTACAAGGACAAATTATTGTACAAGAGGGCGAAGTTGTTACGCGTGAAATTTATCGTCAGCTTGAGTTACTAGGAATGCTAGACAATAAAACATCGATTAAACCAATCGTAGGCTTATTTATATTAATTTTTTTACAAATGGTATTTCTATTTACGTTGTTTGATCGCTCGAAAAAGGAACTATCTAAAAAGCGAAATGAATTACTCGTAACTGTTATTGTTTATGGAATTTCTCTAGTTACGATGAAGTTAATTGGCTTAATTGCATCTAATTTTGATGTAATGCTTGCATTTGTCTATCCAACTGCAATGGCAACAATGCTCGTACGTGTTTTGGCGAATGATCGTGCTGCAAGCGTAGTGACGGTGTTATTAGCAGCTTCAGCAGGGATTATTTTCCACGAAGGCTATGCGGCTGTATTGCAAATGGATGCAGCACTCTATATTATATTTGGCGGTTTCGCATCAATTATTTTTATGCGAAGTTTAGAGAAACGTGCAGATTTCTTACAAGCAGTAAGTATTGTAACGCTAGTGAATGTAACATTTATCACTTTTTATTTACTCATGGCACAGTCAGGTTATGGCATAAAAGAAATATCGTTTTATATTGTAGCTGCTATTATTTCTGGTTTGCTATCAGGTGCATTAACGATGGGCCTATTACCTTATTTTGAATCAGCATTTGGTTTATTGTCTACATTAAGATTGATTGAGTTATCCAATCCAAATCACCCGTTATTAAAGAAAGTTTTAACGGAAACACCTGGAACGTATCATCATAGTATTATGGTGGCGAATTTAGCAGAAGCTGCGTGTGAGGCAATAGGTGCGGATGGCTTGCTTGCACGCGTTGGCTGTTATTATCATGATGTTGGAAAAACACGCAGACCAATGTTTTTCATCGAAAATCAAATGGGAGCAAATCCACATGATTCTATGTCGCCGGAAAGTAGTGCAGAAATCATTATTGCACATACAACAGATGGTGCAGAGCTGTTACGTAAGCATAAGATGCCGCAAGAAATTATAGATATTTGCTTACAGCATCATGGTACAAGCGTTTTAAAATTTTTCTTGTTTAAGGCAAAGGAAGAAGGGAAACGACTGGATGAAAGTGTATTCCGTTATCCAGGTCCTAAGCCGCAGACAAAGGAAGCTGCAATTATTAGTATTGCAGATAGTGTAGAGGCAGCTGTACGCTCAATGCATCAACCGAGTGCAGAAAAGATTCAAAAGCTTGTACAATCGATTATTCAAGATCGGGTACAGGATGATCAATTTGATGAATGTGATATTTCATTAAAGGAATTAAAAATTATTGAAGATGTATTATGTGAAACATTGAATGGGACGTTCCACTCGCGCATTGAATATCCAAAGTAACTAAGGAGGGAACAGTATGTTATTAATTGATTTTTTAGATGAAACAAATGAAGTGCAAGATTCACATATTGAATTAGTAGAAAAACTACTACAACACGCGGCTCTACACGAAGGAATTGAGGATGGTTCGGAAGTTTCGATTACGTTTGTAACAAATGAAGCTATTCACGAAATTAATCGTGAGTATCGTGATAAGGATCAACCGACAGACGTTATTTCCTTTGCTTTAGAGGAATTAGGTGAAGGGGAAGTGCAAATTATTGGCGAAGGGATTCCTCGTGTTCTTGGGGATATTATTATTTCGACAGATCGAACGAAAGAGCAGGCTGCAGACTTTGGTCATACATTTGAACGTGAACTAGGTTTTTTAGCAGTGCATGGCTTTTTACATTTGTTAGGCTATGACCATATGACCGAAGCAGACGAAAAAATAATGTTTGGGAAACAAGATGCAATTTTAGAATCATACGGCTTAGGTCGTGACACAAATGAACGCTCGTAAATTTATCAAATCTTTTCGTTATGCAATGCAGGGGATTGCGACAGCTACAAAAGAGCAAAATTTACGATTTCATCTATTGAGTGCAATCATAGTTATTATTGCAGGTTTATTAACAGACCTAAGTAGAACAGAGTGGGTTATAATTACCCTTGTCATTGCACTTGTTATAGGGGCTGAGTTGTTTAACACCGCAATTGAACGTGTGGTTGACTTAGCTTCCCCTCAAATTCATCCGTTAGCAAAGCAGGCAAAGGATATTGCGGCAGGTGCTGTACTTGTATTTGCGGGGGCAAGTGTTATAATCGGACTACTCATATTTTTACCAAAATGGTTTTCATTTTAAACTGAGGGGGAAAATCCATGAACATGGAGCCATTACTAGCAGAATCAAAAATTGCACGTGAGAGAGCATATGTACCTTATTCAAAATTTAAGGTAGGGGCAGCTTTACTGGCAGAAGACGGAAAAGTATACCACGGATGTAATATTGAAAATGCAGGATATAGTATGACAAACTGCGCTGAACGTACAGCTTTTTTTAAAGCGATTTCTGAAGGCGTAATGAATTTCAAGGCGATTGCTATTGTAGCAGATACACCAGGACCATGCTCACCATGTGGGGCATGTCGCCAAGTAATGGCAGAGTTTTGCACACCAGAAATGCCCGTATATTTAACAAATATGAATGGGGACGTGCAAGAAACAACGGTAGCAGAACTTCTACCTGGCGCTTTTAAAACGGAGGATATGAAAAATGCAGGAAAATAAAGACTACAAATCGGGATTTGTCTCAATTGTGGGACGTCCGAATGTAGGTAAATCAACATTTTTAAACCGTGTAATCGGTCAAAAAATTGCGATTATGTCAGACAAGCCACAAACAACACGAAATAAAGTACAAGGTGTATTAACACAAGAAAATTCACAGACAATTTTCATCGATACGCCTGGTATTCACAAGCCAAAGCATAAGCTTGGTGAATTCATGCTAAAAACATCTCGTAATGCATTAAAAGAAGTGGACGTTATTATGTTCATGGTCAATGCAGAACAGGCAATCGGTAAAGGTGACGAATTTATAATTGAGATGCTTGAAGGGAATAAAACACCTGTCTTTTTAATTATTAATAAAATTGATTTAATTCACCCAGATAAATTAGTAGAGATTATTAATTCTTATAAAGATAAATATGATTTCGCAGAGATTATTCCGATTTCCGCGCTACAAGGAAACAATGTGGAAAATCTACTTAATACGATTGAAAAGTACTTACCAGAAGGACCACAATACTACCCAGCGGATCAAGTTACAGATCACCCGGAGCGATTTATTATTTCGGAATTGATTCGTGAAAAGGTGCTTCATTTAACGCGTGAAGAAATTCCTCACTCGATTGCTGTTGTAATTGACCGAATTAAACCACATGAAGAAAAGGAAAATATGATTCATGTACAGGCGACAATTATGGTTGAACGTGATTCACAAAAAGGGATTGTAATCGGTAAGCGCGGAGCATTATTAAAAGAAGTTGGTTCACAAGCGCGAAAAGATATCGAAATGTTACTAGGGTCAAAAGTTTATTTAGAACTTTGGGTAAAAGTTCAGAAAGACTGGCGTAACAAGCAAACACATTTACGTGATTTTGGATTTAGAGAAGACGAATATTAATTATTTTACAGATGTGGCTGAAAAATGTCGCATCTGTTTTAATTTATCTTGAATAAATCGCTTGATTTGTTACTATTTTATAAGGGAATAATTTACAAGTACTAATGATGGGGTAGGTGAAGTGTTGAACTCGTTAAATAAATTCTTGCTAGGACTGTGGATCGTCTCACTTACTGTTTTAATTTTTGTCGTATTAAATATAGATAAGCAACCAAATATTGAAATGGTAGAGGGGAAAGAAATTAATCCGAATCCGAATCCAAATGAACAACAAATACAAGTTAATCAGCAACTAGAAGAACCACTAGAAGTAACTCAGCCTGTTAATGCTGTGCAAGAGGAACCGAAAATTATGAAAGAATCTGTGCGGCTGGCAATGCTAGGAGATATACTCTTACACTTACGACTCGCACAATACAAGGATTTTACGTCTTCATTTAAATTTGTATCTCCGATCATGCAAAGCTATGATTATTTAATTGCCAATCAAGAATCCTTGCCAGTCGGAAATAAATATGCATTAAGTGGTTATCCACAATTTTCTAGCCCACCTCATATTATTCGCGATATGCAAAATGCAGGGGTTGATATGGTTACGATAGCGAATAATCATACAGTTGACAAAGGAGAGGGTGGCGTTCGAACGTTATTTGAAAATCTCGAAAGCTACCATATGCCTTATGTAGGGGCTTATCAATCAAATGAAGATGCAATGCAGCATCGCGTTATAGAACTTGGATCAATAAAAATTGGAATGCTTGCCTATACGTACGGAACGAATGGCTTATATTTACCGAAAGGCTCCCCTTTCATTATTAATTATTTTGATGAGGCGAAAATGACAGCTGATATAGAACGATTAAAAAAAGAAGTGGATGTCGTAGCTGTTTCGATGCACTGGGGAACTGAATACGTAACACACGAAAACGACTACCAGCGTCATATGACAAATGTATTAAATCAAGCAGGGGCAGATGTTGTATTTGGTACACACCCCCATGTTCTACAGCCTTATAAGAGGGTAGTAAATGAGCAAGGACACGAAACGCATGTTTTCTATTCCTTAGGTAATTTCTTCTCAACAATTTTAATCGTTCCTGACACGATGATTGGTGGAATAGGTAGCTTAGAAATTACAAAAGAAGGGGAAACTGTATCAATTGGCAATCCACAATTCGATGCGACAACTGTATTAAAGGATTCAGATGGTATTTATCGTATTTATCCTTTAAAGGACGTGGAAGATCGGGCTGTACAAAATTTGCAATGGGTTAAAACTGTTTTAGGCGAGGAAGTCACTGTTTATTAGACGCAAGATTGTGATTTCTATTGTATAATAAAGATTACGATAGAAATAAAGGAAGTGCGAAGATGCTACATAAATGGGAAGGCATCGTATTAAAAGCGCGTGCGTATGGTGAATCGAATAAAATTGTTACCCTTATGACACGTGAAGCAGGCAAAGTTGCATGTATGGCACGTGGAGCAAAGAAGCCGACAAGTCGTTTATCAGGTGTCACACAGCCGTTTATGCACGGCTCTTTTTTAGTACAGCGAACAACTGGAATGGGTACGATGCAACAGGGAGAGCATTTTAATGCGATGCGTCATATTCAAACAGATATAATGGCAACGGCCTATGCTAGTTATATTGTTGAAATAGTGGACCGACTTGTGGAAGAGGGGAATCCAGAGCCATTTGCATTTGAAGTGTTAATTCAAGCATTAAATGCAATTGAAGAAGGCTATGACCCTGAGGCAATTGCGTTATTTGTAGATTGGAAGATGTTACCCTATGCAGGTATTCAGCCAATTTTACATGCTTGTGCTGGGTGTGGTGCAGTCGACGGTGAGTTTGCCTTTTCATTTTCACAAGGGGGGTTTTTATGCCATCGTTGCTTCCATTTAGATCCATATATTATTCGTTTGTCACCAACTCAGCTTAAGCTAATTCGAATGTTTTATATGATGCCAATAGAGCAAGTTGGAAAATTAAATTTAAAGCCACAAACGAAGCAATTTATTAAAAAAATTGTGACGACAATTTATGAGGAACAAACGGGTATCCGATTGAAATCACGAAGCTTTATCGAACAATTAGAGCGTACGCCATTATTGCAGCGAGAACAAAAACAAGACGAGTGAAGTGATAATGGAATGGGCCAGTTTAGCGGGTAAACCGAATGACTGGCTTTTGTCATTTTAAGAAAGGAAGAGTAGTATGATTCAATTTGAAAATGAATATTTAACTGTGTTTCAAAGTGTGCTCTATCAAACAACGACAGCAATTGTTAAAACAGATGAGGCTATAATAATGACTGACCCTAACTGGCTTCCACAGGAAGTAGAGGAAATTCAAGTCTATATTGAGCAAATTATCGGACAACGCAAGCTTTATATTATTTATACCCATAGTGATTATGACCATATTATCGGAGCCGGCGCGTTTCCAAATGCAACAACCATTGCAACGAAGGCGTTTTGTGATCGCATTGATAAGGAGGCGGTACTACAACAAATCCATCAGTTTGATGCACAGTACTATGTAGAACGTCGCTATCCTGTTCTTTATCCTACAGTTGATATTGTAATTGAACAGGACGGGCAACAACTGCAGCTAGGGGAAACAATTTGTACATTTTATTTTGCTCCAGGACATACGAAAGATGGTTTGTTTACGATTATAGCACCCCTTGGTATTTTGCTAGCAGGTGATTATTTATCGAATGTCGAATTCCCGTTCGTCGAAAATGTAAATGAATATATGTCGACACTTCATAAAGTACAAGCATTATTTGATAATCATCAATTTTCGACACTCGTTCCAGGGCATGGTGCTACGACAGACGATGAACAGCAAATTATGCGTCGTATTCAACAATCGTTGGAATATTTAATTTTACTTCGAACAAATATGGACCTAGAACCAATGTTAAAGGAACGGTATCTTTTTTATAATGGACTAAAAGCAATGCACGTGCACAATAAAGCAACTATCTAGTTATAAAAAAGACGATACAAAATGTCTGGAAAGGTTTTGTATCGTCTTTTTATACTTAATCATTATTTATTGTTTCTAAGGCATTCATGCGTTCAAGCACACGACGCTTTCGATAAAGCATCATTCCTGCTTCTGCGATATCTTCAATCATAGATTTATTAATAAATGCTCCAAATAGCATACCTGCCACAGGAATCATTTGAAGTAACTTTTTCATACCGAAATTGTCTCGGTACGTATAAAACACTTCTTGCCATCCCTGTAGTTGGGATACCATGTTTTCGGAAGCTTTTGGCTGCTCAAAACTTTGTGCTAACTCCTTTAAAATCGCCTCTTTTCCGACAATATCAGAAGAAGCGAACTGTAAACATTTGACGATAAAAATACGCTCGTTTTTATTTTGAGGTTCATATCCATGTATAAATGCAATTTCTTGTAAAGTTTTTAAAGCAATACCTAATATCATAGGAATATCAATCGCTAACGTAAAAACCCCACCAAAACCAGTTGAAGCTCCTTGTACCGTAGCGATTTTTGCACGATTTTTTTGTAGCTTCTCACTTATTTCTACCATATCAGCTATTGGCATTTGTTTAATATCATCTAGTGTCGATATTGAATGCAATGTTTGCTTTTGAATATGCTGTAGCATTGCCTTTTCGCTCACTAAATATTTTCCACCTGTTTGAACATAGCTCACTAGTTCATCAATTAACGTTGCGATTTTTTCTTGGATGATCTTTGGTGTTAACTTATCTAATAATTTAAAGGGTAGACGACCAATTTTTTCCCAAAACCATAAGCCGCTTTGATCCTTTTCCCACTTTAGTATTGTTTGTAAATAGTTTTGTAATTGTGCATGAGATTCCACTACTGTGCCCCCTAAGTTTTTTCCTTGATAGCTATACGGAAAGTGGTAGGAAAAAGATTCATTTGTATCGATTATCAAGCGACCTATTCAAGCTGAGTAAGAATAGGCAGTAAATCTTCTTTTAAGCCTTCAAAAAAAGCCTGTTCTAAATTTAACAGTCGACGTTCTTGCTTTTTTTGAAAAAGTGCATGCATCACCTCAATTTTTTCTTTATGGAATCGGAAGTGGTGATTAAAATGCTCACGATGTGATTCCTCACTTAAATGCATGTAACCACGAATAGTTGTATAGAGCTGATTGTATTTTTTTGTTGCTAGCTGGTATGCTTCAGCACTAAAATTACCTAAACTCGTTGAAGGATTACAATTAAGGCGATAACAAGCTTGTGCTTCCTGGTACATTTCCAATTGATGATTTGCTGAGTAGAGTATATGATAATTTGCCCGGTGTTCAGGGCATTCATAATGGAGTACTGCTTTAACAAGTTCAACTAGTAAGTCATAAGTTTCTTTTTCCTTCGTAGCCTTATCTTTTAACTGAAAAAACATGTGCATACCTCCAAATTAAGTGATTTTTTAAAAATTATAACTTATTTTTGTTCATTTTGTTCATTTTGTTCTTTGTTACGAACAAAAATATTTAGTATGATAATGACAGTTTAGATATAGAAAGCGATGGTGGTAATATGAAGTATCAGACAGTTTTATTTGATTTAGACGGTACATTAGTCGATCCAAAAGAGGGAATTACAAAAAGTGTCCAGTTTTCTTTAAAAAAAATGGGTATTACAGTTGACACATTGCAACAATTAGAAGCCTTTATCGGCCCTCCATTGCAACTTTCGTTTAAGGAACTGTATGGTTTTTCTGACGGGCAGGCTGACGAAGCGATAAATTATTATAGAGAGCGCTATAAACCAATCGGGATTTATGAAAATACTGTATACGAAGGGATTATTCCTTTATTACAGCAATTAAAGTCTTCAGGCTGTCAATTAGCAATTGCGACATCTAAGCCAACTATCTTCGCTGAAAAAATTGCGGAACACTATCACTTTATTCAATATTTTGATTGTATCGTTGGGAGTGAATTAGACGGGACACGTACACTAAAGGCAGAAGTGATTGAGGAAGCACTTCGTCAATTAGGAAATCCTAAACTTTCAACATGTGTTATGATAGGAGATCGAAAATACGATATGATTGGTGCTCAGTCGAATACGATGGATTGCATTGGTGTCACTTACGGTTATGGATCAGAGCTGGAATTAAAGGAGACAAATTTGACGCAAATTGTACATACTGTGGAAGAATTACATAATAAATTATTAAAATAACGAAACAAAGAGGCTAGGACATAAGTAGAAAGCTTTTGTATTTTACAAAATTTGAATAATAAAAATAAATTTTAAGCGAATCAAAAAAATACAATTTTTTCTCTGAAGAGAAAAATTGTATTTTTGTTTTGTCTGGTTCTTTGTTTAATTAAAATTGTAAATGTTTTTCGATATATGCTTTTACTTCTGAAATAGGCATACGGATTTGTTCCATAGAGTCACGGTGGCGTACTGTTACTTGACCGTCTTCTTTAGAATCGAAGTCGTATGTGATACAGAATGGTGTACCAATTTCATCTTGTCGACGGTAGCGTTTCCCGATTGATTGTGATTCATCAAAATCTACAGGGAATGCTTTACGTAATTCTGCCCACACATCGCCAGCTTCTTCTGATAATTTTTTCGATAATGGTAAGACTGCTGCTTTGAATGGTGCTAAAGCTGGGTGGAAGCGTAATACCGTACGCTTATCATCACCTTCAAGCACCTCTTCATCATAAGCATCGCATAAGAATGCTAACGTTACACGGTCAGCTCCTAACGATGGCTCGATGCAATATGGTACGTAACGCTCATTTGTTACTGGGTCGATATATGTGAAGTCCTCACCAGAATGTTCCATATGTTGTTTTAAGTCGAAGTCTGTACGGTCAGCGATACCCCATAGCTCTCCCCAACCAAATGGGAAGCGGAATTCGATATCCGTTGTCGCATTTGAGTAGTGAGATAATTCATCTTCCTCATGGTCACGTAAACGCATAGAATCTTCTTTCATACCAAGGTTTAATAACCAATCTTTACAGAAGTTTTTCCAGTAAGAGTGCCATTCTAGGTCTTCACCTGGTTTACAGAAGAATTCAAGCTCCATTTGCTCGAACTCACGTGTACGGAACGTGAAGTTACCTGGAGTAATTTCGTTACGGAATGATTTACCAACTTGTGCGATACCAAATGGTGTACGCTTACGCATTGAACGTTGTACGTTCTTAAAGTTTACGAAAATACCTTGTGCTGTCTCAGGACGTAAATAAATTTCGTTTGAAGAACTTTCTGTAACACCTTGGAATGTTTTGAACATTAAATTGAACTGACGGATGTCAGTGAAGTCAATTTTACCGCAATCAGGACATGCTACTTCAAGCTCTTCCATTTTTGCCTTCATTTGATCAAATGTCATACCATCTACGATAATTTCTTTGCCAGTCTTCGTTAAAGAAGCATCCTCGATTAACTTATCTGCACGATGACGTGCTTTACAAGCCTTACAGTCAATCATTGGGTCGTTGAAGTTACCAACGTGACCTGATGCAACCCAAGCTTTAGGGTTCATTAAGATTGCTGCATCAAGACCAACATTGTATTCAGATTCTTGAACGAATTTTTGCCACCAAGCTTTTTTAACGTTGTTTTTTAATTCGACACCTAGTGGACCGTAATCCCAAGTATTTGCTAAACCTCCGTATATATCAGAGCCTGGGAATACAAAACCACGATGCTTTGCTAAAGATACGATTGTTTCCATTGATTTTTCTGCCATAAAAAATTCCTCCTAATTAAAATAATAAAGCACCCGTCTCCGGGCACAAAATATGCCCGGGGACGAGTGCATTCTATGTAGAAGTACCCGCGGTTCCACCCCGCTTGTTTTTATTAACCGACATGAAGCAGTTATATAAAAACCTCTTTTAAAAATAAGCTCAGGGGTGCCGTTTCTCAAATTCTTGTGTAGGCTTTCACTATCCCTACTCGCTTTGGTCGAATTGATACTTATTAATCCCATCATTGCTTGAATATGAAGTTAAAATGTTAGAACAAGGCTGTTCTTTGCTCATATTGTAGCACGCGATTCTTTTCTTCGCAATATAGAACGAAATAGTATATAATAATTAATGAATAAGTATAACATTTTTTTGAAGCGGGTGAGTCCAATAGAACTCAATAAACGTCAAGATGCCATCTTGCAAATAGTAAAAGAGAATGGCCCAATCACAGGTGAACACATCGCTGAGCGTCTAGGCTTAACACGGGCAACTTTAAGACCAGACTTAGCAATTCTGACAATGGCCGGATTTTTAGATGCGCGACCACGTGTCGGCTATTTTTATGCTGGGAAAAAATCAGCAGTAGCCATTACAGAATCAATGCTAAATCTAAAAGTGAAGGATTTTCGGTCAGAACCAGTAATGGTACCTGAGAGCATGACGGTGTATGATGCCATTATCCATATGTTTTCAAAGGACGTAGGAACATTATTTGTAGTGGACAACAATCAATATTTACAAGGCGTATTATCACGTAAAGACCTTTTACGATCAAGCATTGGAACGCAAGAACTAAACAAAATGCCGGTACATATTATTATGACGAGAATGCCAAACATTGCTTATTGTTTTAATTCAGATTCATTAGTAATTGCAGCAAAACGATTAATAGAACGAGAAATTGATTCGATGCCAGTTGTGAATGAAACTGAAAATGGGTTGGAGATTATAGGAAGATTAACAAAAACAAATATTACTCGTGCATTTATTTCATTAGCAGAAACACATGATTTATAGGAGATTAACTTGAAAAAATTAACAATTTTTGTCGTTTCTGATTCAGTTGGTGAAACAGGTGAAAATGCTGTAAGAGCTGTAGTAAGTCAATTCCGACCAAATTTTGAAAAAGTACGCATTAGAAAATTCCCACGTATTAACAAAATTGAGTTACTGGAAAAAATCGTGCAAATTGCTGAAATGAATCAAGCAACAATCGTATTTACGCTTGTTGCAAAGGAAATGCGGGAGGAGCTACAGCTGCTAGCCCGTGCGCACGGCGTACCTGTTATAGATTTATTAGGCTCCATGTTGGACTTAATCGAACATTCCTTTAATGAAAAGCCTTTACAAAAGCCAGGGTTAGTTCATCAATTGGATGATGATTATTTTAAAAAAATCGAAGCAATTGAATTTGCTGTGAAATATGATGATGGACAGGACCCAAGGGGAATTTTATTGGCGGACATTGTATTAATTGGGGTGTCACGAACTTCAAAGACCCCTTTATCTCAATATTTAGCTCATAAAAGCTATAAAGTGGCGAATGTCCCACTAGTTCCAGAAGTAGATATGCCGATCGAGTTAATGCAAATTGATCCAAAAAAATGCTTTGGATTAGTCATCTCCACAGAGAAATTAAACTATATCCGAAAAGAGAGATTAATTACACTTGGTTTAACGGAAAACGCCTTTTATGCTCAGCAGGAACGTATTGAGCAAGAAATTCGCTATTTTCATCACATTGTTGATAAAATAGGTTGTCGATATATTGACGTTACGAATCGAGCAGTAGAAGAAACTGCTCAAAAGATTTTAGATATGCTAGAAAATGACAATAAATAGCATTCAAAAGCCACCTCTTGTAAAAGAGGGGTTTTTTTAGTCAAAAAAAAGATTATATAGAAATAAAATGCAATTTTAGTATGATTAATGCTATTTTACGTGCAGAATTTCAAAAAAATATAGCGATAATAGGCTTTTTGTTTTATAATAATAAAATTGTGGTAAAAATATAATTTAAAGAGAAGAACAAATGAAAATCTAAAAAAATTGTCGTATAATAGAGGATTTTTTTTATTTTTCTCGAATAGTGTAGATGGTGATTAAATGGCTGGAAAAATACCTGAACATGTGATTGAGCAGATTCGTTCACAGTCTGATATAGTCGATGTCATAAGCGATTATATGCAGCTAACGAAAAGAGGGCGCAACTGGTTTGGATTATGTCCATTTCATGGGGAGCAAACACCCTCTTTTTCCGTGTCCCAAGAAAAACAGATATTCCACTGTTTTGGCTGCGGTGCTGGAGGGAATGCAATTACGTTCGTAATGGATATGGAACATCTAACATTTCCAGATGCACTTGTAAAGCTAGGTCAACGAGCGGGTATTCCACTCGAAATGGAAGTTCAGTCAGACCAATTTGGGACAAGTAATCCTTCCTCGAAAAAAGAACAACAGATGCGCGATGCACATGCTTTTGCTGTCGAATTTTATCATCATATTTTAATGAATACTGAAGACGGCGAACCCGCATTAAATTATTTGTTTGAAAGAGGATTTACACGTGAGCAAATCGAAACACATCAGATAGGATGGGCTTTACCAAATTGGGACACGCTCTCAATTCTTTTAGAACGAAAAGAATACGATTTAGTAGAAATGGCTGAAAGTGGTCTAATTATCCAAAAGGAAAGTGATGGGACATACTTTGATCGATTCCGAGGACGGATTATGTTTCCGATCCGAGACGAAAATGGTAAGACAATCGCATTTTCAGGAAGGATATTAAACACGGATGGCGAAGAAGCTAAGTATTTAAATAGTCCAGAAACACCGATTTTCCATAAAAGTCAAGTGCTATACAATTTAGATAAGGCACGTGCAGCGGTTCGAAAATCAAGACAAGTCATATTAATGGAAGGCTTCATTGATGTTTTAGCTGCTAATCGAGCAGGTGTCTATAATGCAGTAGCAACGATGGGTACGTCACTTACACCCCAGCATATTACAAAGTTAAAACGCTTAGTTCAGCAAATTACGATTTGCTACGATGGTGATAATGCTGGTTTTGAGGCTGCCAAACGTGCTGCACAAATGCTTCATGAAGAGCAGTTGAAAGTGGAAGTCGCTGTTTTACCAAATAAACTGGATCCTGATGAATATATACGTACGTATGGTCAGGATGCATTTACTAATCAAATAATTGAAAAGCCCCATGCTTATATCGCATTCATGATGATGCATGCGAAGCGCGGGAAAAATTTCCAGTTTGAAAATGATACACTACAGTACATTCAAGAAGTTCTAGAAACACTTAAAAATAATACGTCTCCTACTGAACGGGATTTATATATTCGCCAGTTATCCAATGAAACGAATATTTCTCAAGAAGCGATTAGCGCACAGTTAAGAAAATTAGTGGCAGATAGTGCAAAAGAACAAAAACGGCATCAAAACGCATTAAAGCAACCTATTGAGCTTGTTCAAACGAGTCGACCAAAAACGGCAACGGATCGAGCAGAAAGCCTATTGTTAGCGCATATGTTACATGATGTGAATGTTGTGAATAAAGTATTAAAAGACGGTAACAATGAACCATTTATTCATGAAGAATACTTGGCAGTATTTGTTCGTTTAGTTGGTTTTTATGAAGAGTATGAAATAGCGGATTTCCATCGATTTGTCGAGGTTTTAAATGACAATGATTTACGTAAAATAGTAATGGAAGCGGCATATATTGACCGAGATCCAGAAAATGGAGAAGCGGAAATAAATGATTGCATAAAACGGATTGATAAACATCGAATGGAAATGCAAATTGAGCAATTAAAACATGATCAAAGAGAAGCGGAAAAGATGCACGAACATAGGCGAGCACTTGAAATTGCCCAACAAGTAATACAATTAACTAAATTGATTAAGGGCATTTAACGCGATTTGTTTTTAGAAGGAGGAAGGTTTATGGCGGACAAGTCAAAACATTCAAAAGATACAGTGGTAAACGGGCTTTCGTTAGAAGAAGTTAAAAAACAACTTTTACAGAAAGCAAAGCAAGTTGGAGAAATGTCGATGAAGGAAATTTCGGATACGCTCTCATTTTTTGATGTAGAAAATGAAGAAATTTTTAACTTTGCTGACGAAATCGAAAAAAATGATATAACTGTTGAAGGAAAAGAAGAATTTGAAGAAGAGGCACTTTCAAAGCAAGAAGCAAGTGAAGAAGCGTTTGATTTAAATGATTTAAGTGTTCCTCCTGGCGTTAAAATCAATGACCCAGTGCGCATGTATTTAAAAGAAATTGGCCGTGTAGACTTACTTTCTGCTGAAGAAGAAATTCGCTTAGCGGAGCGCATCGAGCAAGGGGATGAAGAAGCTCGTAAGCGTTTAGCAGAAGCGAATTTACGTCTTGTAGTTTCGATTGCGAAGCGTTATGTTGGTCGTGGTATGTTATTCCTAGATTTAATTCAAGAGGGGAATATGGGGCTTATTAAAGCTGTTGAAAAGTTTGATCACCGTAAAGGGTTTAAATTCTCAACTTATGCAACATGGTGGATTCGCCAGGCAATTACTCGTGCTATTGCTGACCAGGCCCGTACAATTCGTATTCCAGTACACATGGTTGAAACGATTAATAAGTTAATCCGTGTACAGCGTCAACTATTACAAGACTTAGGTCGTGAACCTTCTCCAGAAGAAATTGGTGAAGAAATGGACTTAACACCTGAAAAGGTTCGTGAAATTTTAAAAATTGCACAAGAGCCAGTATCTCTAGAAACACCGATTGGTGAAGAAGATGATTCGCATTTAGGCGATTTTATCGAGGATTCTGAAGCACAATCACCATCAGATCACGCTGCATATGAACTATTAAAAGAGCAGCTAGAAGATGTCCTTGATACATTAACAGACCGTGAAGAGAATGTATTACGTTTACGCTTCGGTTTAGATGATGGTCGTACACGTACACTTGAAGAAGTAGGTAAAGTATTTGGTGTTACGCGTGAGCGTATTCGTCAAATCGAGGCAAAGGCATTACGTAAATTACGTCACCCTTCTCGTTCAAAACGCTTAAAAGATTTCTTAGAATAATATTAAATGGAAAGGAGCTCCTTTTAAGGTAATACTTATAGGAAGCTTCTTTTCTTTTTGGGATATTTGAAGGTAATATCCGTTTTATTCCATAAAATAAATACATAAGCTCGTATTTTTTGTAAGTATTAGCTATAAAGTTATGGAATTGAATCAGTAGGTTGCTACTTTATACCGATGTAAGAAAGATTCTAATTACTTAAAATATTAGGTATATACGAATACATAATGAAAGATTTGGAGTATAACTATGTCAAATCCTAAAAAGCAAATTATTATGAACGAAATTACGTTTTGGAAACAAAATAAATTGCTTCCTGAACATTATTGTGATTTTTTAATGACTTTGTACTCAGAAGGGAACAATGAACAAGAAATTACAGGAAACGCTAAACAGGCGATACGCAACGTAGAAAAACGTAGAAAATGGACTTTTGTATCTATATTTCCAATAACCGCTGCAATAATGATTTTATTATTGTTTACCATTCAGTATGAATGGGTTGTAATTGCAGTTGCTGGAATATTTGCAATAGCTTGTTTGATTGGAGCATTCTATTTTTCAAAAAGAAATAAACTATTGGCAATAATGCTTCAACTTGCAATGGCATTAGCTGTATTAGGCGTTACAGTTAAAATTTGTTTAACCTATTATTCAAATAATAATGAAATGCTCTATACAATGTTAATTATTAATTGTGTACTATGGCTAATAAGTGGTATCTTAATGAAAATTATTTATTTTACAATTTCGGGCGTTCTAGGGCTAGCGGTCATCATAGGTGCATGGATGTATTTCTTGTGAAACTAATTTTAATTTATTATGAAAGGAGCTGGAGAAATCTCGCTCCTTTTCTTTTATAGTGTCAAATAAAAGTAAGTAAATTCAATTCTATGATGCTAATAATGTAAGTAGAATGTTCTCAAGTGCGGGATTTTTGTAGGATTCATGAAGTAATATGGGGATAAATAACGAAAATTCTCTATTAATCTTTTATTTTCTGTAAAAAAACAATATTTTCTATTACAATGAAATTGTTAGCTATCATTTGTGAGGGGATGAAGGTTATGCATTTTGATTTATCAATTGAGCAAAAAATGTTACAGAAAATGATTCGAGAATTTTCAGATGAAGTAGTTGCACCAGGGGCAGTTGAACGAGATCGGACAAAAGAATTTCCTATAGAGGTTTTTCAAAAATTAGCCCAAATGGGTATTATGGGATTACCGTTCCCGGAAATGTATGGTGGAGCAGGAGCAGATACAATTAGTTTTGCAATTGTAACAGAGGAGTTAAGTAGAGTTTGTGCTTCCACTGGTATTACGTATTCAGCACATATTTCATTAGGTGGTGCACCACTTTATTTATTTGGAAATGAAAAGCAAAAACAACAATTTCTTGTACCCATTTGTACAGGGGAATCCTTTGGCGCATTCGGATTAACAGAGCCCAATGCAGGTTCGGATGCTGGAGGAACAGAAACGACTGCAGATCTTGTGAATGGACAATACAGAATAAATGGCTCAAAAGTATTTATTACAAATGCAAGCTATGCAAAACATTTAGCATTAACAGCAATTACAGATCGTAAAAATGATCAAAAAGAAATAAGTGCGATTATCGTACCTACTGATGCATCAGGGTTTACCATTAAATCTGATTATGAAAAAATGGGTTTAAATGCATCGAATACAACTGAACTAATTTTAGATAACGTTCAAGTACCAGAGGAAAACTTACTCGGTGAACGTGGAAATGGCTTTAAACAGTTTTTGACGACCCTTGATGGTGGGCGAATTGGTATTGCAGCGATGGCAGTAGGGATTGCTCAAGGTGCATTAAACAAATCACTACAATATGCAAAGGAACGAAAGCAATTTGGGAAAACATTATCAGAATTTCAAGCTACACAGTTTAAGCTTGCAGATATGGAGGTAAAAATACAATTAGCACGTACCTTCGTTTATAAAGCAGCTTGGCTGAAGGATCAAGGGCGTCCATTCGGTAAAGAAGCCGCGATAGCCAAATATTACGCTTCTGAGATGGCAATGGAAGTATGTGATGAAGCTATCCAAATTCATGGTGGCTATGGATATATGAAGGAATATGAAGTGGAACGTTATATGCGGGATGCAAAACTTTTAGAAATTGGAGAAGGTACATCGGAAGTCCAAAAAATGGTTATTGCAAGACATATCTTGAGAGGATAATGACAAATTGTCAAAAATGTTACAAAGCTAGTAAAACTTGTTCGTTAGGTCTTTTCGTTTTGTATGTAATGCAGTACAATTAGTATTGTTTACTAGGTTTATGCCTAGCTAGAAATAGATTTCTTTATGAGGGAGGGGAACACAATGAAAAACAATCCACTTATTCCTTACGTACTTATTATGGCATTCGGTATTGGACTAATTTTCTTCATGTCATTTGAGGGTGCAGCTAATAAAAACAGTGCGGAAGGCGAAGGTGAAACAGCTGAATTAAACGGTGAAGAGATTGCTCAAAAGAACTGTATCTCATGTCACGGTGGCGATTTAACTGGTGCAGCAGGTCCTAGCATCGTTGGTTTGGATGCAGAGCATATTAAAGAAGTTGCTTTAAATGGTACTGAAAGCGGAGGCATGCCTGCCATTCTAAAAAATGAAGCGGAAGCACAGGCTGTAGCTGAATATATTTCAGGCTTATAATGATGGTGATGTGAGTGTAGATTTGGAATTTTCCGAATCTACACTTTTTTCAATATTATGAATGCATTCACAACGAGACGTTTCCCTTGTTTTTATATATAATAAAAGTAATTTGTGATAGAGAAAAGAGGAACTTTTAATATGAACGCTCAAAAACTTTCAAAACGATTAGAGATGGTAGCATCATTTGTACCTACGGGTGCAGTGGTGGCAGATATAGGTAGTGACCATGCTTATTTACCATGCTACTTAGTCCATAAGGGCATTGTTTCAAAAGCTGTGGCTGGGGAAGTAGTAAAGGGTCCATATGAATCTGCGGTTCGCCAAGTTCGTACAGAAGGCTTAACTGATAAAATTACAGTGCGTATGGCAGATGGCTTAGCAGCTGTTGAGGAATCAGATCATATTACAGCTGTAACGATTGCAGGGATGGGTGGCCCATTAATTGTTTCCATTTTAGAGAAGCATCCACAAGCATTAAATTCAGTAACGCGTCTTATTTTACAGCCTAATATACATGCAAAGGCTATTCGTGAATGGGCACTTAACAACGACTGGGCAATTCAAGATGAAGTAATCTTGGAAGAAGACGGAAAGATTTATGAAATTCTTGTTTTACAACGTGGTTCAATGGAATTGACGGAAGCCGAAATATTAATGGGTCCTAAATTAATGGTGTCAAAGTCATCGATATTTATAAATAAATGGACACGTGAAATTGCTAATTGGCAACGTGTAAAACAAGCAATTACGAAAGCAGAACGAACAGTAGAAAATGACGTAAAACTTAAGGAATTAGACCATTTAATTAAACTAGTACAGGTGGCGATTGCATGAAAAAAGTAAATGGTAATGAAATTATTCAGCTATTTGAATCGTGGTCACCAAAAAAATTTGCTTGTATGCCGAATGATCCAATTGGCTTAGCTATAGGGACTTTGAATAAACCAATCTCTAAAGTTTTAGTAACATTAGATGTGACACATGCCGTTGTAGATGAGGCGATTGAAAAAGGCTGTGAGCTAATTATTGCGCATCACCCACCCATTTTTTTGAAACTGTCGAATCTTCGAACGGACAATCCGCAAGGGGCATTGTATGAGAAGTGCTTAAAAAACGATATTGCAGTTTATGCAGCGCATACGAATTTAGATGTAGCGCCAGGTGGCGTAAATGATTTATTAGCGGATGCTTTAATGCTTGAACAATGTCAAATATTAGAGCAGACGTACGAAGAAAAAATGATGAAGCTTGCGGTTTTTGTTCCAGTCGATGATGCAAATAAGATGCGTGAGGCGCTTGCGAATGCTGGAGCGGGAGAGATTGGTAATTATGAAGCTTGTAGTTATACTCTTGAAGGAGAGGGGCGCTTCCGTGCAGTAGAAGGAGCCAATCCTACAGTAGGTCAGGTTGGTGAAATTCATATAGAACAAGAACGTAAAATTGAAGTTGTTTTTCCACAAACGATAAAAAATAAAGTATTGAAAGCAATGTTGAATGCACACAGCTATGAGGAACCGGCTTATGATTTATTCCAGATGGATATTTTAACAAATGAACAGGGCTTAGGTCGAATTGGTAAATTAACTCAACCAATGACATTACGTGATTTTGCAGAATTTGTTAAAACTCAATTGGATGTTCCATGTGTGCGTGTTGTAGGTCCAGTAGAGGGGCTAGTACAAAAAGTGGCAGTTGTCGGTGGAGATGGCAACAAATATATACGTACGGCAAAATTTGCTGGTGCAGATGTGTTTGTAACAGGAGATATCGGTTTCCATATGGCTCAAGATGCTGAAGTACAAGGATTAAGTATTGTTGACCCTGGTCATCATGTAGAAAAGGTAATGATTAAAGGGGTGGCTGAGAAAATGGCTACTCTTTGTGAAAACAAAAAATTTGCAGTTGAATTTATTCAATCAAGTATTCATACAGAGCCCTTTACATTTATTTAAAAGGCAAAAACGTTCATGTGTTCTTTTGACACATGAACGTTTTTTAAATTATCTTTAGAAGAATTACTTTATGCCTTTACTGGAATAGCCTTTGCTGCCATATCTTCATCAAAGTCTTTTTCTGATTTCGCTACAACAACACACGCTACCCCATTACCAATTAGGTTTGTTACAGCACGTGCCTCTGACATGAAGCGGTCAACTCCGATAAGTAGGGCGATCCCTTCAAGTGGAACCATTGGGAACGCAGCAAGTGTTGCAGCAAGTGTGATGAAACCAGACCCAGTTACACCTGCAGCTCCTTTTGAAGTAATCATTAATACACCAAGAAGTGTTGCAACTTCTAACCAAGATAAATCTACACCGTATGCTTGCGCAATGAATAAAGCAGCCATTGATAAGTAGATTGAAGTACCGTCTAAGTTAAACGAGTAACCTGTCGGAACAACTAGTCCTACTACTTGCTTACCACAGCCTAGGTTTTCTAATTTACGCATCATCGCTGGTAAAGCGGATTCAGAAGAAGATGTACCGATTACGATGAAAATCTCCTCTTTAATGTAAGCGATGAAGCGGAAAATGTTAAATCCGTAGTATTTTGCAATAGAACCTAATACGAAGACAACGAATAAGAACATTGTAATGTATACGGCAGCCATTAACAGTCCGAGCGATTTTAACGAGCCTAATCCGAAGTTACCAATTGTATATGCCATCGCACCGAATGCACCAATTGGTGAGATTTTCATTACCATACCTACGATTTTGAAGAAGATTTCGGATACTTGTTCAAAGAACGTAATAACTGGACGTGATTTTTCACCTAGTGACGCAGCAGCGATACCGAATAATACTGCTGAGAATAGTGTTGGAAGTAATGCGCCTGAAGCAATTGCACCAACAAAGTTTTCTGGAATAATGCTATAGATGAATCCACCTAATCCACCTTCACCTGATGCTTCTGCTGCAGAAGTATATTTTGAAATATCTGTATCAGCAGCTTTAGAAGTATCGATACCAGCACCTGCGTTAATAACAACTGCAACGATAATACCGATTGCTAGAGCGATTGTTGATACGATCTCGAAGTAAATTAATGCTTTACCACCAATCTTACCAACCTTTTTCATATCTCCCATACCACCGATACCAATTACAACGGTTAAGAAGATAATTGGCGCAATTAACATTTTAATTAATTTAATGAATAAGTCTGCAAGGATTTTTAAGCTTGCACCGAATTCTGGCCAAATGTAACCAACTGCGATACCTAAAATAATCGCAATAATTACTTGGATTGTTAAATTCTTAAGTAGTTTCATTTTCCTTCCCCTTTACTCTCTCTTTTTTTGATAACGTTTACATTTGCAATCATAACGTATGATTATTCAAAATATTTATTTTGATAATAAAAAACTTATCGTTCATTTTGTTCAAAATGATGATAGTATCCGATAAACCTTGATATAACAATGTTTTAATTGTTATAATACTGTCTTGTGAGAAAGTATTTTTGTACTATAACAAAATAAAAAAACTACTTATTTGCATAAGTAGTTTAATATTGTTCATTTTGGTTATTGTTTCATTTCCTGAATTTCCTGCCGTAATTGTGTTAAATATTTTTTGTGACTTAATTTTTCATAAGATTCATAAATAGGTTGAAGTGCTTCGATCCATTGCATACGTTGTTCATCCGTTAGCGTATAAAATTGAATTTGATCAGTAGCTTTTAATTGTTCAAAGTTTGTTTGATTTAATTCATTTGCTTGCTCGTGTTGCCAACGTTTCATTTCGTTAAGCGATTCATTAATAATTTGTTGTTCTTCAGGTTGTAAAGCTTTCCAAAAGTCTTGATTCATTAGTATACCGTAAGCAAGTAGTCCATGATTGGACAACGTAATAAGTGGCTGCATGGAATAATACCCTTTTGAGTAAAGATTCGATAATGTATTTTCTTGCGCCAAAATTTCATTCCGTTGGATTGCTTTATATAAGTCATTGAAGGTCGTTACGATAGGCTTTGCCTTCAATAACGTAAATTGTTCTTTTAAGATATTACTTTTCATTGTCCGAATGGTTAATCCATTAAAGTGTTCTACTTCTATTATTGGTGAATTTTTTGTGGCCATTTGTTTAAAGCCGTTATTCCAAAAAGTAAGACCATGCACATCGATTTTATTTAGCTCATTTAATAATTCTTTACTTAAATTGCCGTGTAATATTTCGAAAATTTGTTCTTCATTTTCAAAAATAAAGGGTAAGTCTAAAACTTGCCATGAAGGTAGTGCCTCGGTCATTTTAGAAATCGTCGGTGCAATCATTTGAATTTCACCGTTTTTTAAGGCTGCTAATTCGTTTTCATCATTATATAAAATGCCATTGGGATAAATTTGGACAATGATTTTACCATTAGATTTTTCTTTAACAAGCTCAGCAAATTTACTTGCAGCAATTCCTTTTGGTGTATTTTCAGCAACGACATGACTAAAATTAATTATAATTTGATCATCTAAACCGACTTGTTCATCATCATATGGCAGTGGTGTTGTATTCCATACATCTAATCGAAATGATATAGTCGCAATTAATAAAACGATTGTGATAATGGCTGTAATGATGTAAAAACGCAATAATATCTCCTCTTTTGTCGTGAATTTTTTTAAAAAGTTGTCGAAATTGACTTTCAATTCAATTTGTCTGTTATATTATATAGCAAAAAAGGGGGCACAAAATGAAAATAAAACAATTAACAATGAACGGAAAAATTGTGCTGCTTACATTTTTCATCATTGCCTTTTCTTTTTTAGTGGCTGGTATTTTGCTGTTAAGTAATTTAGCACAGGAGCAGGAGAAGGATTTAGGTCATCGTGCAATGTTGATTGCCCGTACTATTTCCGATTTACCTGATATTCATAATTACTTAGAACTAGAGGATCTTACACTAGCAAAAAATAATATTAATAAAATCTTAAATGATATTAAGATTATTAATAAGGCAGAGTATATTGTCGTTATGAATATGGATCGTATTAAGTTATCCCATCCTTCGCCAAAGCAAATTGGAAAACGAAGTGAATCAACAGACTTACATGCGGCATTTAGTGAAAATTATTATATTTCAAAAGCAGTTGGGGAGCAAGGAACGATGGTTCGTGCGTTTGTCCCAATATTAAATGATGCTCGTGCACAAATTGGTGTCGTTGTTGTGGGCTTTGCGCTTCCAACATTTTGGGATTTATTTATGGAAAATTTTAATGAAATTGTTGTGACAGTGTTATTATCAATATTATTTAGTATTTGGGGCGCACATACGTTAGGGCGACATATAAAACGTCAAATGTTTGGGTTAGAGCCACAGGAGATTGCAAAGATTTATGTAGAGCGTACTGAAACATTTAATGCGATGCATGAGGGGATCATCGCTGTTGATAAAAATATGGTGATTACAATATTTAATAAAAAAGCGAGTCGCATTTTAGGTGTTGGGGGAAATCCGAAAATTTACATCGGAAAAAATATCTATGATGTGATACCTGACACACGTTTACCGGAAATTGTGGAAAGTGGACGAGCTGTTTATAATCAGGAAATTTATGTGAATAATCACAGTATTTTAAGTAATCGGATCCCAATATTCGTCAATGGTAAAACAGCTGGCGCGGTTGCTGTTTTTAAAGATTTAACGGAATTTAAGCAGCTTGCAGAGGAATTAACGGGTGTAAAAGCATTCGTACAAGCTCTTCGCATTCAAACCCATGAATATAAAAATAAATTGCATACTATAGCTGGTCTATTACAATTAGGACATAATCAGCAAGCACTCGATTATTTATCACAAGTAAAAATTCAACATGATCATGTGACGAAATTTTTAAATGAACGAATTTATAATGAAAACATTTCGGGTTTATTATTAAGTAAAATTAGTCGTGGAAATGAGCTTGATATTAAGGTTACGATTGATGAGGAGAGTAAACTTACGCAATTCCCTGAACAGCTAGATCACCATGATTTTGTATTATTGTTCGGGAATTTAATTGAAAATGCGTTTGATGCGTTAATAGGAGTAGAGCGTGAACAAAAGGAAGTATCTATTTCTATTGATGACAATGATGGGATGCTAGCGATTATGGTATCGGATAATGGCATTGGCATTCCTAAAGCCAACTTAGATAAAATATTCGAGAATGGATTTTCTACGAAGCAAAATGAAAATCGTGGAATCGGTCTGTTTTTAATTAACGAAATTGTGAAAAAAGGAAATGGAACAATCGAAATTGCGAGTGAGGAAAATAAGGGGACGACCTTTATATTAACGTTTGAATTATAATTCTAGTTTTGAAAGTTATACCAGAGACGTTAAGACATTCTTGAAAAAGATACGTCTAACGAAGGAGGAGGCTCTATCGTGAAAACGATTCGAGTATTATTAGTAGAAGATGATCCAATGGTACGTGAAGTAAATCGTCAATTTATTGAACGTGTAGAAGGCTTTAAAGTCATTGATATGGCATCAAATGGCATAGCCGGTATTAAGAAAATTAAGGAATCGTCACCAGATTTAATTGTAATGGACATTTTTATGCCAGAGCAGGATGGAATCGAAACGTTACGTCAAATACGCCATGAAAATATAAATGTAGATTGTATTTCTGTTACCGCTGCAAATGACGTACAAACAATACAGCAAATACTACATTTAGGGGTATTTGATTATATAATGAAGCCGTTTACGTATGAGCGGATGGAGCAAACGTTAATTCATTATCGTCAGTTTAAAGAAAAGATAGAATCAAATGATGACGTGACACAAGAAGAACTCGATGAGATGATTGGTCAAGTAAGACAGCAAAGAGAAGAAGCAGAGCAAGCGATTCAATTATCACAGGAGCTTCCAAAAGGGTTTAATCGTGCAACATTGGATAAGGTAATATTTTACTTGAAACAATCGAAAAATGGTGCTTCTGCGGATGATGTCGCTACAGGAATTGGTGTGGCACGGGTGACGGCAAGACGTTATTTAGATTTTATGGAAAAAAATCGACTTATTCGTGTTGATATTCAGTATGGCAGTGTAGGTCGACCAGTAAATCAATATTTTATTGAAGAATAGAAACAAGCAATAGCACTTTTTCCTTGAGAGGTGAGTGTGCTATTGCTTTTTTAATGACCTATTGATTAGGCATAATTTTTTCAACAGGTTTTGGTTCTTTAATTTTCGGAAGTATTTTGTCTAATGTTACAGAACGTGTAATGACATGAGTAGAAGGATCTTCCTTATCGAACTTCTCTAAAAATGAGATGACTTCTTTAACAATTGGGGTTGGTGTTGAAGCACCAGCAGTAACTGCTACCGTTTCGATCCCTTGAAGCCATTCAAGCTTTAGCTCTGAAACATCCGAAATACGGTAGGAAGGCGTTCCCGCAATTTCAACAGAAACTTGTGTTAAACGATTTGAATTGTTTGATTTTGGGTCACCTACAACGATTAATAAATCAGCTGCACCCGCTTGATCTGCAACGGCTTCTTGACGGACTTGTGTTGCTAAGCAAATTTCCTTATGCACTTCGATATGCGGGAATTTTTCCTTTAAACTGTCCATAAGGAAGGCTACATCCCACTGACTCATTGTTGTTTGATTCGTCACAAGAATCTTTTCATTTTCAAAGGTTAAAGTTTCAATATCTTTCATGGATTGCACTAAATGAACACGATCCGGTGCGACACCGATTGCCCCTTCAGGCTCTGGGTGGCCCTTTTTTCCGATATAGATAATATCATAGCCCTCTGCTGTTTTTTCACGGATCAAATCATGTGTTACTGTTACGTCTGGACAGGTCGCATCAATTGATACAAGTCCTTTACGTTTCGCGATTTCACGAATTTCAGGTGAAACACCATGTGCTGTGAATATAACTGTTCCTTCATTTACTTGCTCTATAATTTCTTTTCGATTATCACCATCAAGTGTAATAATGCCATCATGCTCGAAGGCATCTGTAACATGTTTATTATGCACAATCATACCTAATATGTAGATTGGTCTTGGTAATGTTTTATCAAGTGCAGCATTGCGCGCAATGACCATTGCATCTACAACACCATAGCAATAACCACGTGGATTAATTTTAATAACTTTCATTGGGCAAACTCCTTTCAAAACTCAGTAACTCTATTATATAGGACGTTGATGCTTTATACAAAGTTCGTTCACTATTTTACGTGCTATTAATGAACTGACATAAAATTGTCATGGGTATAACGGGATTTTTCATATTTTCAGAGCAAAAGTAAATAACAATTAAAAAAGATTTGTATAATGTTTACAAATAAATTGGTGCTAGATGGAGGATTTATATGGCTTTTTCATTCTTTAAGCGTAAAAATGAGCAACTATTGAAAAATCAAATTGAATTTTGCATAACGAATTTATCGTTTGGTTCTTCAGATGCCTATGATGTTTTAAGTGAACGTGAAGATGTTGAGATAATTGAAACTGGTTGTACATCAAATTGTGAGTTATGTGAAAATCAATTCTTTGCGATTGTAAACGGTGAAATTATTCATGCAGAAGATTCAAAGACGTTAGTAAAGGCAGTGGAAGAAGAACTACAAGTTAATTCTGTGACATAAAAAAGGAAAAAGACATGCCTTTGTATTGAAAAGGGCATGTCTATTATTTTGAATAGTTTCTTGTTTAATCATTATACGCTTTAAAATTATCTACATATAATGTAACATGCCCACAACTTGTACAAACAGCCGCCTTTGGGACACTCTTTGTATTTTTGAATAAACCTTTCCGTTTTTTTTGAATTTGAATACCATATGGATTGACGATAAAGCAATTCATCTCCATTTCAGTGGAACAATCTGGACAATTTCGAATCATGCTATCCCAACTTTCTAAAAATACGTTACGTTTAATACGTCTGAAATCGGGGAATGTTTCAAAAATCTGTTCTAATTAATGAAAATTCTACTAGTTTAAGCTATCCTAGGATTGTGAGGTGACGAAATGATTTTTGTATTTGATTTAGATGGGACGATTTGTTTTCAAGGAGCACCGTTAGATGACCAAATAGTACGTGCACTACATACTGTACAGCAACAAGGTCATGAAGTGATTTTTGCTTCAGCTCGTCCTATACGAGATATGCTTCCGGTTATTCCTAAAGTATTTCATTCTTGCCGTATGATTGGAAGCAACGGAGCATTTACATATGCTGAGGGGCATATTGAAGTGAAATATCTACATACGACAATTCAATCGCAAATAATGGAATTGGTAGTAACTAATCAATTAGCCTATTTAGCAGATAGTGATTGGGATTATGCCTATACAGGAAGTGTAGAGCATCCGATGTATCGCGGTATTGATAGTGAGAAGAAAGCAAGAAAACTAAATATTCACGAACTAAATGGTTTTTCGAAAGTGCTGTTATTTGATCCGCCAGCAAAAGTGAAAAAATACGTACAAACACTACCGGTTACTGTTTTTGAATATGCAGAGGAAAAAATACTCGACATATGTTCTTTAAATTTAAATAAAGTAGAAGGACTTGAGCGATTAGGGGTTAAAGAATATATTGCATTTGGTAATGATGTCAATGACCTACTAATGTTTAAACAAGCAATTTATAGTGTGTGTGTTGGAAGTCATGAAGTGGGGGAATTTGCCACGGAACGTGTAACGACCTATGATGTAGCGGAAAAAATTGAACTTTTAGCAAAAGCCTATTAATTTTCCTCCTGTTATTTTGAACTATATAAACACCAAAAGAGACTAGGATATAAGTAGAAAGCTTTTGTATTTTGCAAAATTTAAATAATAAAAATAAACTTTATTTAAATTGGTTGAAGTGAAGGGGCGACTCCAGCTGTGCGTGCGGAAAGCGTACCTGGAACGGGAAATAATTTTACGCGTATTAAAAAATACAATTTTTCTCCGAAGAGAAAAATTGTATTTTTGTTTTTTCCTAGCCTCTATTTATTGGAATTATTCATTAAATGGAGGCTGGAAAATCATTGGTTTTGATGGACGTTGCGTTAACTTAGGTGTTTGAGTTTCCTGCTGTCGTGATCTATTAGGTCTTCTGTTGCGTTCTTTATTGGAAGGCGTAGTTGTAGCTTCAGGTGCAATCGCCGTCGAAGATTCTAATGGATCCGGTGTATCTTTAAAGCCTCTATAAAGTCGCCAAAGTGCAGGCAAATTTTTAAACATTGGAGCGGCTTGTTGAATGTACGGTGTATATTTTTGCGCATTTGTAAATAAAGAATTGGCTCCTGCTAATAAGCTTTCTAAACGTGGTGCACCCGCAGCGGCACCCGCAACACCTGCAGCACCCGCAGCACCAACTGCTTGCGCTGCTTGTGCAGCACCGGCAGCTTGAGCAACTTGCATAGGTACTTGTGGTGGAATCGGCATTTGTGAAACAAAAGGTGCTGCCCTCATAAATTGTGGTGCTGCTCTCATGAACTGTGGCGCGTACATCGGAAATCGTGGCGGAATGGGCATTTGATTCATCATAAATCCAGGAACACTAGGTGGAACATAAAATGGGGGACGCATAACGAGCTCCTTTCTCAAAATCAGTATAAATTAAGACATTTCTTCAAAAACTTCTTCTCAACTGTTTGACGTCAATCTTATTTATCGTTATGATATGCAGATGGTCACTTAAATGTACGAAACATGGTACAATAGGACAGATGTTAGGAGGTACGAAAAATGTCGAAATATACTGATTACAATTTTAAGCCATTCTTGCAGGACGCCGTTGCAAAGCTTGGATTTACAGAGCCGACACCGATTCAAAAAGAAATGATTCCACTCGTATTAAAGGGAAAGAGTGCAATTGGACAAGCACATACTGGTACAGGGAAAACGCACAGTTTTTTACTACCAATCGTGCAACGTATTGTAGAAGAAAAACAAGAAGTACAAGCTGTTATTACGTCACCAACTCGTGAGCTGGCGCAACAAATTTTTGATGCGTTAAATCAACTGGTTGAAGGAACAGAAATTTCAACAAAACTATTTATTGGTGGTACAGATAAACAACGTTCAATTGATCGTTTAAAAACTCAACCTCAAATTGTTGTAGGTACACCAGGTCGTATTAATGATTTAGTAAAAGAAAATGCGTTATTAGTACACACAGCGCCTATTTTAGTTATTGATGAAGCAGATTTAGCCTTTGACATGGGCTTTATTGAAGATATTGATGGTTTTGCATCTCATATGCCAGAAAAGCTTGAGATGTTTGTTTTCTCAGCAACAATTCCTGAAAAATTAAAGCCATTCTTAAAGAAATACATGGATGCGCCTATTCATATCCATATGAACGACAAGCGCCCGGTAGCAGAAGGCATTGAATTCATATTAGTTCCTGTTCGTTCAAAATCTCGTAATACACGTTTAATGGATGTAATTAAAGGGATTAATCCATTTTTAGCGGTTATTTTCTGTAATACGCGCAAAACAGCAGAAGCAGTAGCGGGTTACTTAGCCGAGCAAGGTATTCGTGCCGGTCAAATTCATGGGGATTTATCACCACGTGATCGTAAGAAAATGATGAAGCAAATTCGTGATTTAGAATTCCAATATATCGTTGCTACAGACTTAGCAGCACGTGGAATTGATATTCAAGGTATTTCACATGTTATTAACTATGAAATTCCAGATGATTTAGAGTTCTTTATCCACCGCGTAGGACGTACTGCACGTGCAGGCTCTAAAGGTACAGCAATTACATTATTCCAACCTGAAAATGAAGACGCATTAATTCGAGTTGAAAAAATGGGTATTCCATTCGTTCAAAAGGATATTAAAGATGGGGAATGGTCGGAGTTAAAAGATCGTCACCAACGTGCAAATCGTAAAAGTGAACGCCAACAAGATGAAATCGATGCAAAAGCAAAATCTATGGTACGTAAGCCGAAAAAGGTCAAACCAGGCTACAAACGTAATATGAGATGGGAAATGGAAAAAATTAAAAAACGTGAACGTCGTATTAAACGCCGTACAAATAAATAAGAAACAAATACGGCTGCTTAGAATACTTTCTTCGCAGCCTGTTGTTTGTTTATTGGAGGGAATTTAAGTATGTTATTAGGTTCACACGTTTCAATGAGCGGTAAGAAAATGTTATTAGGTGCAAGTGAAGAGGCGTTAAGCTATGGTGCAAACACATTCATGATTTATACTGGCGCGCCTCAAAACACACGTCGTAAACCGATTGAAGAGCTGAATATAATGAAGGGTTTACTTCATATGCAGGAAAATGGTATGAGTAATATCATTGTCCACGCACCGTATATTATTAACTTAGCAAATACAACAAAGCCAGAAACTTTTGAACTTGGTGTGAATTTTTTACAAGAAGAGATTAAGCGAACAGCTGCCCTTGAGGCAACTCAAATTGTATTACACCCAGGAGCTCATGTTGGTGCAGGAGTCGATGTGGGTATTGCTAGAATTGTTGAGGGTTTAAATGAAGTGTTAACGCAGGACTATCCGGTTCAAATTGCGCTTGAAACAATGGCTGGTAAAGGTTCAGAAATTGGCCGTAATTTTGAAGAGCTAGCACGTATTATTGATGGTGTTACGAATAATGAACGTTTATCCATTTGCTTCGATACATGTCATACACATGACGCAGGCTATGATATAGTGAATGACTTTGATGGTGTATTAAATGAATTTGATAAAATCATTGGTTTAGACCGTTTAAAAGTATTGCATATTAATGATTCGAAAAATGTTTGTGGAGCAGGTAAAGACCGTCATGAAAATATAGGATTTGGTCATATAGGCTTTGAAGCAATGAAGTACATTGTCCATCATCCTCAATTAATGGATCGACCAAAAATTTTAGAAACGCCATTTGTAGGCATTGATGCAAAAAATAAAAAAGCTCCTTATACGCATGAAATCGCGATGTTACGTGATGGTGAATTCCGTCCTGAACTAATTAATGCAATGCGCGGGGAATAATTATAATAGGCACATTTCTCACATGAATATGGGAAATGTGCTTTTTGAATTTGTACTTAATAATGCAAATGATGTAATTTTTTGTTATAATCATTAATTGTAAATTCTGAATATTGAGAGGTGGTTATACAATGAAAAAACTGACGCAGCTATTCGTCCTACTAACATTATTATTTGCATTACCATTACAAGGCTATGCTTCTTCTATTAAGACGACAGTTGCAACAAATTTAGGGGTTGATAATGCTGCGGTTACAATTCGCGATGCAAAAACTGGTGAAATTGTTTATTCCCATAATGGGAACAAGGCGATGAGACCAGCTTCGAATTTAAAGCTATTATCAGGCGCTGCAGCATTGGAAACATTAGGAGTAAATTATCGTTTTAAAACGAATCTTTACATTGATGGTGAAATCGAAAACAATGTATTATTCGGCAATGTTTACATAGAAGGAAGTGGGGATCCGACGCTAAATAACGTTGATTTCCAGGAATTTTCAAGAGCACTTCAAAAATTGGGGATTCGCTCCGTTACCGGAAACTTAATTGGTGATGACAGTGCTTTCTCCGGAAATACACTTTCCCCTGGTGTGGAGAAGGAGGATGAATCGTATTACTTTGCAGCACGTACGTCAGCCATTACAATGTCACCAAACGAGGATTATGACGCAAGCACAGTAATTGTAACGGTTTTTCCGAGTAAAGTTGGTGCAGCGCCTACCTATGGTGTAACGCCTAATTTAAGTGGAATGGTTGTTTCAAATCAAGCAAAAACTGTGAAAAATGGTCAAAAAAATACGATTTCAATTAAACGTTCTTACAATTCTAATCGAATCGTTATAACAGGGAATCTACCTGTTGGAAGTACATCGAAAGATTGGGTGACTGTACCAAATCCTACAATTAACACACTTCATGCGATTAAAACATCGATGATGAATATGGGAATTCGCTTTGATAAAACGTCAAAAATTATAAGACAACAAGTTCCTGAACAAGCAAGGCTCGTATTTTCAAATGAATCGAAGCCACTTTCGCAAATGTTCTCTGTTTTTATGAAGTTAAGTAATAACAGTATGGGCGATATTTTTGCCAAAGCAATGGGACAACAACAATATGGTGTTGGTGATTTACCTTCTGGTGCAAATGTCATGATGGACTATAGTAAAACCAAAAATATTTCAATGGGCAATTGGCGCTTTGTTGATGGTTCAGGATTGTCCAATCAAAACCGTATGACATCGATTGGCATTACACAGCTACTGTACGAAATTCAGAGTGAACCTTATTATCAAACCTTTTATAAGTCTCTCCCAGTTGCAGGGAATAAGGAGCGGAGCATCGGCGGAACTCTTCGTCAACGTTTTACATCAACGCAACTTCAAGGGAGAGTCATTGCTAAAACAGGATATATATCCAATGTACATGCGCTCTCAGGCTATATGAAGGGAGAAAGCGGGAAACAATATATTTTCTCAATTATGATTGAAAATCGTGCAAACGGTATTGCCAATATTGATAAAGCAGTTACAGCAATTATGAAGCAATTATAAAGTGACGCAATACTTACCTGACATTGTTAAAGGGGAGATTTTTAAAATGAAAAAACTTTTATTAACAGGGTTTGAACCATTTCTAACGAATCCAATTAATCCTACGATGGATATTGTTAATGCATTGGATGGTGAAGTGTTTGGAGAATATGAAGTAATTGGTCGTGTATTAAGCGTTGACTTTACGAAGGGTCCAGAACAGTTTAAGACATTACTAGCGGACATCAAGCCAGCAATGATTGTCTCATTAGGCCTAGCTGCAGGTATTACAAAAATATCGCCAGAACGAGTAGCGATTAATATTAAAGATGGAGAGAAAGATAATAATGGAGTAACTTTTGAAGACGCACCGATTGTTGAAGGTGGAGAGGCGGCTTACTTTTCAACCCTACCCATTCGTTCGATGGTCAATCGTTTAAATGAAGCAGGCTATCCAGCAACAATTTCTAATTCAGCAGGTACGTATTTATGCAATAACATGATGTATGAAGGACTACGCTATGCTAACTTGACACAAAATGTAGTGGCAGGTTTTATTCATATTCCTGCTTCTTTCGAATTGGCAATAGCGAATGGTCGAATTCCAGGATGGTCATCAAGGGATTTACTTAATGCAATCAAATTATGTTTGGAAGAATGTGTCAAAAATTAATGAAAAATTCCATAATGAAAGAGCTTACATTGTTGTTTTAATGCTATATGCCATTTTTCGATAGAACTCTTCGAAAAAAGCTATGTAATAAAAGCTAATAAATTATTGTTGTATAATGTCAATCCGTTGTAAATTATTAGTAGAGAGGCGGGGGAATTATATGAACAAAGATTATCGAAAGGCAATGCCCATTTTACCAATACGAACAGTGATGCAAATTACAAATTTAACTGCCAGACAAATTCGCTACTATGAGGAGCATGAGCTAGTGGAGCCTGTTCGCTCTGACGGAAATCGTCGTATGTTTTCACTTCAAAACGTAGATGAGTTATTAGAAATCCAAGAACTTTTAGAGCAAGGCATTAATATTGCGGGGATTAAAAAGGTGTTTGCATTAAAACGTCAAGGTGAAAGTCGTACATATCGTGGGAAAACATTTCGTAATGAAGATTTACGTGCCATTGTTCAAGAAGAAATACTTTTATTTTAATACAATAAAAAAGACATGATTTGTTTTAATTACAAATCATGTCTTTTAACAATGATTATATACCAATTTCTTTTCGAAGCTGATTGAGTCTTTTTTGTCCAATCACATCTTCTACTTCCTTTAAAACATCTTTTGGTATCCCATAAATCCCCCAAGTAATCGATGCTTTTGAAAAAATCTTACGCAATTTTTTTATTTCCTCTAAAGATAAATCAATCTTCTTCTTTTTGGCAAATTGCTGAACTTGCTTATCATTCATTTTCTGAAGATTTTCAGCCCACTCTAACATGCTAATTTTCATCATCCTTTCAAGTTTATTTCCTTTACATATAGATAAAAGTCCTTTATACTATCAAATTGTAAATCGTAATGATTTTGAATTAGAAAGAAGCGAGTGAAATGAAAAAAACGTTAATTGAACTAAAAAATGTGTCATTTCAATATGAATATACGCAAGTACTGAAAAATATTTCATTGAAAGTCGAAGAAGGAGATTTTCTAGCACTTTTAGGGCAAAATGGTTCTGGAAAATCGACACTATTAAAGTTGATTTTAGGGCTGTTAAAGCCCATGTCAGGTGAAATTTACTTATTTGGTGAACAGGCAAGTCAATTCAACCATCGTGAATGGATTGGTTATGTGTCACAAAAATCCAATGCCTTTAACTCAGGCTTTCCTGCAACGGTTGAAGAAGTGGTGAAAAGCGGCTTAACAAAAAAGGCTGGACTATTTAAAAGATTACCAAAAGATGCAGATGTATTAGTTAGACGTGCTTTAGCGGATGTTGGTATGGAACAGTATGCAAAACGTAATATAGGACAATTATCTGGTGGTCAACAGCAGCGTGTATTTATTGCCAGAGCATTAGTTGCACAACCTAAATTACTTATTTTAGATGAGCCAACAGTTGGGATTGATCACGAAAATGTGCAAGCATTTTATGATATGCTCGCACACTTAAATGCGCACCATAATATGACATTAATTTTAGTAACACATGATGTGGATACGGTATCGGATCGAGTGAGCCATGTTGCTTGTTTAAATCAAACGATCCATTTCCATGGCTTTAAAAATGATTTTGATACGATTTCTGAAGAGCAGCGGGCAAGCTGGTACGGTCATTCTGTTCGAAAGATTCATTAAGAGGAGAAGGCAGAAATGATAGAAGCGATATTTAATTATGAATTTTTACAAAACGCCTTTTTCTCAGGGCTTATTATAGGGGTCATTGCTCCATTACTTGGTGTATTTATAGTCGTACGCCGCTTATCCTTAATAGCGGATGCACTATCCCACGTGACGCTAGCAGGGATTGCTGGGAGCTTATATTTAAGTCAAACGTTTGTTGGGTTAGCGTTGCTAAATCCTATTTATTTAGGGATTATCGCATCGGTAAGTGGCTCTATATTAATTGAGCGCTTACGTAGGCTATATAAGCATTATGAAGAGCTTGCAATTCCGATTATTATGTCAGGTGGTATTGGTATTAGTGCTATTCTAATTTCTCTTGCAAGTGGCTTTAATACAGATTTAATGAGTTATTTATTTGGATCGGTATCGGCAGTATCTAGACAGGATTTATATGTAGTATTTGCAATTGCTATTGTAGTGGTAGTATTTTTATTAATTTTCTTTAAAGAACTATTTGTTTTATCCTTCGATGAAGAATTTGCAAAAGCGAGTGGTCTCCCAGCTAAGTGGATCCATTTATTATTTATGGTTGTCGTCGCATTAGTCATTGCAGCGAGCATGCGTATTGTGGGGATTTTACTTGTTTCAAGTTTAATGACTTTACCAGTAGCAGCTGCGATGCGATTAGCACGCGGCTTTAAAGAAGCGATAATTTACTCTATTGTATTTGGAGAATTAGCGGTAATCATTGGACTTGTATCGGCGTTTTACTTAAACTTAGCACCAGGTGGTACAATTGTTGTAACATCAATCGTTATTTTATTATTCGTTATAGTAAGTAAAAAACTTGTCTTAAAAATGACAACAAAAGCGGAAGGGGAAGAAGTACTGTGAATATAACGCGTGCGTGGGAAATATTAAAAGATAAAGGCTATAAAAAAACAGATAAACGAGAGTTAATATTAAATATGTTTGCAGCCACTGATAAATATTTAACAGCTCGTGATCTATTAGTTGTACTTAAAAGAGACTTCCCAGGGATGAGCTTTGATACAATTTATCGTAACTTAGCAACATTCGTAGAATTAGGTATATTAGAAGAAACAGAGCTTAATGGAGAGCGAAATTTCCGTATGCAATGTGAATCGGATCATCATCATCACCATTTTATTTGTCGAGATTGTGGAAATGTGAAGGAATTGTCAGTTTGTCCGATGGAATTGCTAGGAGAGAAGCTTCCAGGCTATGCGGTTGAAGCACATAAATTTGAAATTTATGGGAAATGCCCGGAGTGTTTGTAAGTGAACGAATTATTAAAGATTTCGCTACTTCATCCATTTAAATTGTGTGTATTGAAAAACTATTTGCATAATTTAGAGGATATGTTAAAGTGAATTTACAAATTGAATAAGTTTGCAGGAAAAAGATGCTTTTTGCATAAATGGGAATTCGGTGTAAATCCGAAGCTATGTCCGTAACTGTAAGCACTGATGAACACGAGTAAATAGACCACTGCTTTTTAAGCGGGAAGGTACTTGTTAGTAAAACGAAGTGCAAGCCAGGAGACCAATCTTTTTCTAATCGTAACAACCCTCTTCGGAATTAAAGAGAATGTACGGCAAAGAATACTCGTATTCTATTATTTTATAATATGACGTTTTTAGCCATCCATTGTCTTGGATGGCTATTTTTATTTGCCATTTTCAATTGTTTCAAGGGGAAATAGAGCATCTTAAGGGGGAAATAAGATGAAAAAAGATATTCGCTTTTCATGCTATCCATTCATGCGTGAAAAAAGCTCGTTAGTCGATTATGAAATACGTACGGATTCATTAACGACAAGGATTGGTGCTGTGTTACCAACAATATTGCATGATGAGAAAGGGCAAGTAGTGCTCCAGGATTTACAAGTCATTCATCCACTTGCTTACCATGTGAATGGTTCGGTTCGTGGAAAGCTAGCCATTACAGAAGACGATTTAAATTGGTTAAGTGCGCGTTATGACTTTTATGTCAGCCAAGTTAAAGACACGATTCAGCAGTTTTTATTACCACAAGGTGTTGAAAGTGCTGCTCGACTTCATATATGTCGAAGTGAAGCGAAAAAGTCATACCGTGCTTTACATAAAGTAAGCGAAGAACGTGACATACCTGAAATTTTATTTGATTTTTTAGGATTACTAGCAAATATATTTTTCGTTATGGCGGTTTATTTAAACAAACAGCATGCGCATAGTGAAACACCATTTATTAGTAAATCCTACCCGATGAAAAAGAAAAAGGAGAATAACGATGAAATTTAAGATGAAATGGGTCGCACCACTAGCGGCAGCGTTATTATTAACTGCATGTAATTCAACAGAGGATTCTGCAAAGGAAACACAGAAAGGTGACACAGCTAAACATACAGAAGAGGAAGTAGTAGAAGGGCCTTATACGGTAGTAGATGACCGTGGAATTGAAGTGACGTTTGACGCAGTACCAGAAACGATTGTGTCACTACAGCCGAGTAATACAGAAATTTTATTTGAACTAGGTGTTGGCGATAAAATTGTTGGTGCTACGGACTATGATACGTATCCAGAAGCAGCACAAAAAATTGAACGAGTTTCAACTTCTACAGTAATTAATGCAGAACGTATTGTTGAGTTAAATCCAGACGTCGTTGTTGCTTATACAATTGGAGATGAAGCACAAATTACACAGCTTGAAGATGCAGGCTTAAAAGTATTCGTTATTGCATCCGCTACATCGTTTGATGATGTTTACTCAGATATTATTCAATTATCAGAAGTAATGGCAATTGAAGAAAAGGGACAAGAAGTAGTAACTACAATACAGGGGCAAATTAAAGAGGTTCAGGAAAAAACAGCTTCTGTAGAAACAAAACGTAAAGTTTACTATGAAGTTTCACCTGCTCCAGACATTTGGACAACAGGTAGCGAGACATTCCAGCAAGAGATTATGGATGCGGCTGGTGTAGAAAATATATTTGCAGATCAATCTGGCTGGTTAAGTGTTACGGAAGAAGATGTCATCACAAGAAATCCTGAAGTAATTTTATCACCTGCTACATATATGGAAGATGCTATTGGTGAAATTTTAGGTCGTGCAGGATGGGACAAAATAGGTGCTGTAGCTAATAAACAAGTTTATTTAGTAGATGGCGACATAATGTCACGTCCAGCACCACGTATAGGTAAGGCAGTTCAAAATATGGCGGAAGCAGTCTACCCAGAATTATTTAAATAAGGTTACAATGAAAGGAACAGGCTTTTAATGAAGCTTGTTCTTTCTTTTAGCGTTTACAAGGTGGTGGACTGGTTGATTTTTATTACGGGTGGCGTAAGAAGTGGGAAAAGTGCATTAGCGGAACAGATGATATCGCAATGTGGGTTAGACAAGCACTATCATTATATAGCGACGGGTGTTCCATTTGACGAAGAAATGAAATCACGCATTCATCGCCACAGGATGGATCGTGAAAATCAATTGTTAAATTGGCATACAATTGAAATGCAAGTGGCATTTCCTGAAAATGCAAAAAACTTTTCGGGAAATGATGTACTATTGTTTGAATGTGTCACAACATGGCTTTCAAATGTTATGTATGCTGCAGAAAGAGTAAAAGACCCACAACAGTTTATTCATACGCAAATTGCTTTATTTCAACAACAACTGCTTTTTTGGCAGGAGCGAAGTGTTAAAATGATTATTGTTTCGAATGAAATACTAGATGAACCAGCCTCAAAGTACGATGAAGTAAATCAATATCGTAAATTACTTGGTGGGCTTCATCAATGGCTAGTGAAACAAAGTGAAGAAGCGTATGAGGTACAATTTCAACTTGTACAGCGTTGGAAATAAGGGGTGAGCAAGTTGAAAAATAGTGTGACTGGATTTTTTTTAGCATGGCAGTTTTTCTCCTCAGTGCCAGTAAACAAACAATTACATATGAATAAAAAATCTGTTACGTGGATGTATGCAAGCTTACCAATTATTGGTCTTATTATGGGGAGTACTTTAGGTACAGGTATTTATCTAATATGGAGCTTTAGTAATCTTTCGAATATACTTCTAGCCATATTACTTGTCGTTGGGATGATAGTCTTAACGGGTGGGCTTCATTTAGATGGATGGACCGATATGAGCGACGCATTTTTTTCTTATGGAGATAAAGAGAAACGGCTTGCTATATTAGATGATCCTCGTACAGGTGCATTTGGTGTAATAAGTGTTGTTTGCTTATTATTATTAAAAGTAGGTTTTATTTTTGAAACGCTTGAAAAAGGGCAAATGGAAGTGATTGCTTATATTGCCGTTATTCCGTTTATTGCACGCATTGGCATGTTATTATATTTTTTAACGATGCCTACATCAAAAAAAACAGGATTAGCAGCATATTTTAAGGGTGAAGTAATCACAAAAATGCTTTGGCTTATTTTAACTATTTTTACTGCAATTTTTATTATTCTCGTGTGCTATTTTAAATTTTTAAATTTACTAATCGTATTCATTGTTATGATCGTAGCTATCTTGTTGTATCGAAAGTGGACAACGAAGCATTTTGGCGGAATGAGTGGAGATTTGCTAGGCGCATTAGGTGAAGGTTTGGAGGTTTTATTGTGGCTAGTCGTGTTGTTTTGCATTTAATTCGTCATGAAAAAACAGCTGCCAATGTTGAGCGGAAATATATTGGCTGGACAGATGAATCGATTTTAATGAATGTCCAAGCTAATTTCAACATTAACATTCAGCCAAACATTGTATATGGAAGTGATTTAAAGCGTTGTAAGCAAACTTCTTTATGTTACTTTCCAAGGGCACAATTTATTCCAGTGCCTTCTTTACGTGAATTGAATTTTGGTGACTTTGAAATGAAAACCTACGATCAATTAAAGTATAATGAGATTTATCGTCAATGGATTGATCACCCTTTTAAAATTGTGCCACCGAATGGAGAGGACTTTCAAATGTTCGAACAAAGAGTGTTAAACGCATTGTATGAAATTGTCAAACAAGGCGGCGAATATACTTTTGTTGTTCATGGTGGGGTCATCCGTCTGTTATTGGCAAAGCTAAGTTTCGAAGAGCAAATATTTCAACAAGTACTAGCGAATCACCGTACAATGTATTCATTAGCATGGGATAGTATAGAACACTTTGTAGGAGGTGCCAGATGTACGTCATTATCGGAGGGGCATATAACGGTAAACGAAGTTACGTAGATCGGTTAATTACCACGATGGAAAATAAGGAAACGATTTATTGTGATGGTTCTTTACCTGAAATAATCCAAGCAAGTACTAATAAGCGGTATGTTATTTCACGCTTCGAGGAAATTGTAAAGCCCTATCTCCATTTGAAAGAAGAAGAGGTGGCTTCACAAATTGCTGGCCATATTTTAACCATATCAAAACAGACGGAAATAATTTGTATTTGTACAGATATGAGTCGTGGTGTAGTACCTCTTGAAAAAGAGGCGAGACAACTACGAGATACGTGTGGAAGAGTTTATCAACAATTATGCCAAAACGCGAATACGGTAATTCGCGTATGGTACGGTATCCCTCAATATTTAAAAGGAGAGCAGTAGGAACATGGATAAAAATAAATTACGATATATGACGTTAACAGCTTTTGTCGCAGCAATTTGTGTTATAGGTAGCTTTGTGAAAGTACCAGGCTTTATTACTACGGCTGCACTTGATTCAGCACCTGCTATGATTGGTGCTGCATTTTTACCACCTATTTTTGCAGGAGCAGCAGGGGCAATTGGACATATTGCTACAGGGTTGACTTCTGGCTTCCCACTTGGTGTATTCCACGGAATTATTGCACTAGAAATGTTTATTATCATTACTTTATTTACAGTATTACATCGAAAAGGTCAACATCTATTAAAATGGTCATTTATGATAGTAGCAAATGGCATCATTGCACCACTTCCATTTTATTTTCTCATTTCACCTGAATTTTACATTGGATCAATTGCGTCATTAACTGTTGCAACAATTATAAATGTAGTAGTTGCGATAATCGTGATGCCCGTTCTTAAAACTGTGATGATAAGATCAGGCGTTCAATCATGAGAAATGGGGTAGAGGTAAATGGGTTAATCGTAACGATTGATAACTCAGGGTGTATTGGTAATAAGGAGCTTGATGCAGTACAAGTGCCAAATGAGATAACGGCTTATTTTACTACAAGAACTGCTATTTTAGAGCAATGGTGTGCTGGAGCGATGCCAATCCAACTATTAATGGCGAATTTTTCTGGTGATCATGTTTGGATGGAATACGAGCAAGGTATCCGACGCGTATTCGGGGAAATTGGAATTCCATGTCCGCCAATCATCGGTTCAAGTGAAACGAATTTTAATGCACTTCAATCTGCTGTTTCACTGACAATGATTGGTGAAAAAATTATTTCACGTACAATTAATAATTGTCACTACTTTGTCATTGGACAGCCTCTAGTCGGCAATGAAGTTATTGAAAATCCGCAACAAATTGCACAATTAAATGAGTTATATCAAGGGCTAACAGAGGGGTGGATACAAGCAATATGGCCAACTGGATCAAAAGGAATTGGGGCAGAAATAACGCGTTTTATTGGTGGAAATTACTTTTGTGAGTTGGATTTGCATACGTCTGCTGGACCATCCTGTGCAGTACTTGTAGCCGTGTTAGAGCAACATGTAGAGCAGTTTTCACAGCAAATCTCGGCTCCAATCACAGAAATTATAAAAGAATAAACAGTAGTTGCCTTAAAAAATTAGCTATGATACAATGACAACAGTTAATAAAAAACACAATATATAGTGTCGTTATTTATTTGGTTCTACAATATGTAGATTAAAAGGGAAATCAGTTCAATGCTGATGCTGTCCCCGCAACTGTAACGCTGACGATGATTCATAGCCCACTGTCTAAAAACGGGAAGGGGAATCAGAAGGATGAAGCGAAGCCAGGAGACCTGCCATGTAAATATGCAATGCATTTCTTCGGGGGATAGGAAATGGAAGCGAGAGCTCTATTTCCTAGGCAATAACTCTCTTTCCATTTCTAATACGTACATACTACGAACTCCGAATGAATGGGGTTCGTTTTTTTATTTCTTTCAAGTAGAAATCTACATTGTAAGGGTTGATGAATGATTTCAACTGACACTGAAAGTAGTAAAACCTCAGGCGATTTATACGATTTGGAATGGAGTACTCGTACTTTATGAAAGTATAACGCCAAACGTACAAAAATAATGCCGAGGTGGATTTGATTTTTGAAGAGGAGTGTTGTCATGATAGCTGTACAAGAAAATTACTTGCAAAACTTAGTGAATCAATTCGGTGAGGAGGATTTAGAACAATTTATTCGCTTCTCACAAAAATGGATGAGGAAAAATGAAGGGGCATCTGTTATTGAATGGATAGATGCAAGTATTTTAGAAACGATAAGCTATATCGATGAACAAGAGCCGTATTGGACATATGTTGCTGCAAAACTGTTAAATGAGAAAATTTCTATTCAGTATATGGAAAAATTTAATGTGGAAAAGCCTTATGCAAACTTTAATGACTGGATTTTACATCTTGTAGATAAAGGATTATTAAATCCACAACTAGTGGAAAAATACTCGGCAGCAGAGCGTCAATTATTAGGAACAATTATTGAACCTTCAAGAGATGATCTATTTACGTATATCGGCTTACGTACGTTAGTAGACCGTTATGTTGTTCGTGATTTTGACAAATCGATTGCAGAGCTCCCGCAACAGCGTTGGTTAATTATTGCCATGACGTTAATGATGAATGAAACGGACAGCCGCCTTCAAAAAGTAGAAGAAGCGTATTGGGCATTATCCAATTTATATATGACTGTTGCGACACCGACTTTATCAAACGCAGGTAAAACGCATGGCCAATTATCGAGCTGTTTCATTGATACGGTCGATGATAGTCTTCAAAGTATATATGATACAAATACTGATGTTGCAACGCTTTCAAAATACGGCGGTGGTATTGGTGTTTATATGGGGAAAGTGCGCAGTCGAGGCTCTGAAATCCGTGGCTATAAAGGTGCTTCAAGTGGGGTGCTACCATGGATTAAGCAATTAAATAACACAGCAGTATCTGTTGATCAATTAGGACAACGTCAAGGGGCAATTGCTGTCTACTTAGATGTATGGCACCGTGATATTTTAACGTTTTTAGATTTACGCTTAAACAATGGAGATGAACGTCTTCGTGCACATGATATTTTTACAGGCGTATGCTTACCTGATATTTTTATGGAGGCGGTAGAAGCACGTAATGATTGGCATTTATTTGATCCATATGAAGTACGTAAAGTAATGGGCTTTTCTTTAGAGGATTTTTATGATGAGAAGCGTGGACAAGGATCATTCCGCGAAAGATACGAACAATGTGTAGCGAATGAAGCTTTATCACGGGAAGTTATTCCAGCAATTGAAATTATGAAGCGCATTATGCGTAGTCAATTGGAAACAGGCGTACCATTTATGTTTTACCGAGATGAAGTCAATCGTAAAAATCCAAACAAGCATGCTGGTATGATCTATTCGAGTAATCTGTGTACAGAAATTGCTCAAAATATGAGTGCTACACAATTCGAGTCACAGCAACTAGATGATGATACAATCGTGACGCGTCGTAAAGCAGGGGATTTTGTTGTATGTAACTTAAGTTCTATCAACTTAGGGCGTGCAGTACCAGCGGGTGTGCTTGAGCGTTTAATACCGATTCAAGTCCGCATGCTTGATAATGTCATAGAGCTAAATACCATTCCAGTTCTGCAAGCAGATTTAACAAACAAACGTTATCGCGGAATTGGTCTAGGTACATTTGGATGGCATCATTTATTAGCGCTACATGAAATTGCCTGGGAAACAGAAGAGGCCGTTCAATTTGCAGATAAGCTATATGAAGAAATTGCTTATTTAACGATACGGGCTTCGAATGCTCTTGCTCAGGAAAAAGGCTCATACCCGTTATTTAAAGGGTCTGATTGGCAAACAGGTGCCTATTTTGAGGAGCGTGGATTAACGGAAGGAAGATGGCATGAATTAGCACAGCTTGTCTCAGCAGGAGGCTTGCGAAATGGTTATTTAATGGCTGTGGCACCGAATTCCTCAACATCTATTTTAGCTGGTTCTACCGCTACAATTGACCCGATTTTCCAAAAATCTTATTCTGAAGAAAAGAAGGATTACAAAATTCCAGTAACAGTGCCAGACTTAAATTCAAAAACAACATGGTACTATAAATCAGCTTACTTCATTGATCAACGATGGACTTTAAAGCAAAATGCTGCACGTAGTAAGCATATTGATCAAGGGATATCGCTTAATTTATATGTTCAAAATACAATTAAAGCAAAAGATTTATTACAGCTTCATATAGATGCATGGGCTAATGGAATTAAAACGACATATTATGTTCGTTCAACTTCAAGCGAACTACTTGAATGTGAATCATGCTCAAGTTAAGGGGGAAATGGGATGCAAGTTACGAAAAGAAACCTAATGGAAAAAACAGCACCAAACCGTTCAACGGGGATTATTAATGGGCAAAGCTCCAATATTTTAAACTGGGATGATGTTCGTTTCAGCTGGGCCTATCCGAAGTACAAAAAAATGCTCGCCAATTTTTGGACTCCCTTTGAAATAAATATGAGTACGGATGTAAAGCAATTTCCTGAATTAACAAAGGAAGAGCAAGATTCATTTTTAAAAATTATTGGCTTACTTGCATTATTAGATAGTATTCAAACAGACTTTGCCGGGAAGGTAGCAGATTATTTAACGGACTCAAGCTTAAGTGCATTGATGATTATTTTAGCGCAGCAGGAAGTTATTCATAATCACTCCTATTCCTACATTCTTTCAAGTATTGTAACAAAAGATGTACAAGATAAAACCTTTGATTTTTGGCGAACGGAACCAGTGCTACAAAAGCGAAATGACTTTGTCGTAAAGGGCTACATTGACTTTTCAGAAAATCCTACTGTAGAGAATATGTTACGTGCAATAGTGTATGATGTTATTTTAGAGGGACTTTTCTTCTATTCTGGCTTTGCGTTCTTTTATCACCTAGCACGCAAGCAGAAGATGGTTGCGACAAGTACAATGATTAATTATATTAATCGTGATGAACAGCTACATGTTGATTTATTTGTAAAGATCTATAAAGAAATATTGGAGGAATATCCAGAATACAATTCGCCTAAGTGGGAACAGGAAGTTCAAGCAATCTTCAAAGAAGCTGCAGAGCTAGAAGTAAACTGGGCTCGTGAAGTTATTGGTGAAAAAATTGATGGTCTTGATGTAGAGGATGTAGAAGCATATATTTACTTTTATGCAAATGTTCGGTGCAATCAATTAGGGCATGGACGTCCATATGAAGGTTACCGTAAAAATCCAATGAAATGGATCGTTGCCTATGAGGAAGTAGATTTAGGCAAAACAGATTTCTTTGAACAACGCTCACGTCAATATACAAAAATTAATGTGGAAGATAACGGCTTTGACGATTTATAAAAATTTGCGTTGAGGATGGGACAGAAGTAAAAATTTCTCTATTTACGGTAAAATACAGTATTAAAAATTGGATACTTAATAAATTGGTTGTAGTGGAGGGGTGACACCTGAAACTACAGGCTCAGGCAACACCCCCGGAAAGCGTCTCCGCAACGGAAACCAATTACAAAAAAACATCATTTTGAACTGACCTAGTCATTTGAGACACACATAAAACACCTAATTAAGCTACTTGCTTTCCATATTCAAGGGGAGTTAAGTAGCCTAATTTTTCTTGTATACGTTCTTGATTATACTCGAACATGTATGCTGCTACACGTAATTTCGTTTCATCGTTCGTTAGTGAATGAGCTTTCACACGTAAAAATGCTTCGCTTTTAATATGTGAATGAAATGACTCAATCACCGCATTATCCCAACAGTTTCCTCGTCGTGACATACTTGCTCGACAATTCATTTCCTCTAAAAAATTTTGATAGGCATACGATGTATACACACTTCCTTGGTCTGAATGGACAAGGATTCCTTTTGGATAATTTCTTTCTTCTAAAGCCGCCTTTAACACATCCATCACAAGTGGTGTTTGTTGATGGTCATATAATTTATATGCGACAATCTCATTGTTAAACAAATCTAAAATCGTTGCCAAATACATCGTTGTAGAACCATATTGAATGTACGTTATATCTGTTACCCACTTTTCATTGGGTGCCGTAGCTGTAAAACAGCGTGCTAATAAATTAGGGGCAATGATTTCTGGCCCTTGGTCTATTTTAAATTTTCGTTTCTTTTTCACCCGACATTGTAGGTTGTGCTTTTGCATCAGCTTTTGTACCGTATTGCGATTCAATTGATAACCATATTCTTTTTGAAGTAAATATCTTATCTTACGATGACCGTAACGATATTTCGTTTTTTTACATAGCTCAATCAGTACTGTTTCAATGGCTGAAAATCCTCGGATTCCTTCTTTCATCCAACGATAATAGGTTGCACGAGGAATCCCTAGCACCTTTAAAATACATGTGACTGTATATTTCTTACGCAGATTCTCCACAGTTTGTAAAACTACTTGCCGTTCAACTCCTTTTTGATGGCCAAAAACTTTTTTAGGATTTCATTTTCCATTTCTAGATGCATCATTTTGCGGTCTTTCATTTCTTGTTCGCTTTTCCCTTCAGGCCCTTGTCCATAACTATACTGCTTGCCTACAGGTTGATCGAATCGGTAAAGTTCATTATTTTTGTACCACCGCATCCATGTATTAATTTGAGAGCGATGTTTAATGTTATATTTCGCCAAAATTTCTTTTGTCGTTAATTTACCTGCTAATTTATCTTTTATAACCGACCATTTAATATCTGAAGAATAACTTACTCTTGTCATAAAAAAACACCTCCAAAATGATTAAGCATGTATTACATACATACCCATTTTAGTGGTGTTTTATGTTGTCTTATAAAATTAGGTTAGTCCTTTTTTCTCACTCGAGAAAAATGATGTTTTGGTTTTGACCCAGCCTCTTTGCAATAGATGGAATTAATTTATGTGCCGTGTACGCTTGTTTTTGTTATTGTAGGGGATGGAAGGCTATTTAAAAATGAAGGGGAATAAATTATGAAAAAAGCAGTGGCATATACCACTTATATTTCAATTACTATAGGTACTACATATCTATTTTATTGGCTATTATGGATGTTTATTGCAGGAGTTCGTTTTACTGCAGCAGATATACCACCGGGTGATATTAGTGTAACAGGAAAAATAATTTTAAGTACGGGTATTCCATTATTCTTTGTTATTTGTGTATCTATTTTTTACTATATGTATCGTATTATTTTCGAGATGTTTCATATTCACTTACATAAATTTGTTCCAATCAACTTAAATATAGTGATCGGAATTGGGCTAATTGGATACTTTAATTTGTTTATATTCGATAAGCTATAATTATTCAGATATTAGCTCAATAAATAAATTTTTTATTTAAAATTAAAAAATTATAAATTTTCTAAAAATAAAGTGGTATGATAGAATGTATCAATTTTATTTTGTTAAGGAGCATTTATTATGACAACAATTCAAATTGCTACGGAGTTAGCAACATCAAAAAAACAAAAAATATCTGCTGAACAGCTTGGTTTTGGTCAAGTATTTACTGACCATATGTTTGTTATGGATTATGTAGAAGGCAAGGGATGGCATAATGCTACGATTACCCCTTACGCGCCAATTGAATTAAATCCTGCCGCGATGGTATTCCATTATGGGCAAGCTGTTTTTGAAGGCTTAAAAGCATATGCCGCTGAAAACGGAGAAATCATTTTATTCCGACCTGCCCGTAATTTTAAAAGATTAAATGCTTCGAATGAACGATTATGTATTCCTGCAATTGATGAAGAGTTCGCGCTTGAAGCATTAAAGCAACTCATCCAAGTCGATCGTGAGTGGGTACCAACTGCGCCAGGAACTTCTTTATACATTCGACCATTTATTATCGCTACTGAACCTTACTTAGGAGTTAATCCGTCAAAAAATTATAAATTTATCATTATTATGTCACCGGTTGGTTCTTATTATAAAGAGGGAATTAATCCAGTCAAAATTCTTGTAGAGCAGCACTACGTACGTGCAGTAGTTGGAGGCACAGGTGAAGCGAAAACAGCTGGGAATTATGCCTCAAGCTTAAAAGGCTCAGAAATAGCTGCGAAGCAAGGTTACTCTCAAACGTTATGGCTAGATGGAAAAGAAAATAAATATGTTGAAGAAGTTGGTAGTATGAATATTTTCTTTAAAATTGCAGGCAAGGTTGTAACACCTGCACTAAACGGGAGTATTCTGCCAGGTATTACACGTGACTCAATGATTCAAGTGTTGAAATCGAAAAATATTCCAGTTGAAGAGCGTGCAATTGAGTTTGCTGAAATTGTAGAAGCAGCGAAAAATGGTTCGCTAGAAGAAGCATTTGGTACAGGTACAGCTGCAGTCATATCTCCAGTTGGGGAGCTAAAATGGCTTGATGAAATCATTAAAGTAAACAACGGTGAAATTGGTGAAGTGACGCAAATGCTTTATGATACTTTAACAAGTATTCAATACGGAAAAATAGAGGATCCATTTGGTTGGACAATTAAGTTATAAGGTAAAATAGCACTATAAAGATTACGTGAAAAAGGTAAGCAAATCTGTAAAAAAGATTGCTTACCTTTTTGGTGTTATTATTCATGTACCTTTACATAGATGGATTCAAAATATTCGCCATCAATATAAGTATCCAACTTCCACATTCCGCTATGTGGTAATGAGATGAGTGATGGAAGGTGAGCATCTGCTCCATTATTAGGGCCACCTAAAACTTGATTGTCGATTATTAACACTTCTTCATTCGTATTTTGATAAATTGCCTTTACAGTTAATTTCGCGTTTGTTTGATCGTCCAACCATACATGCCACATATATTTTTGTGCCTTATTTGGATAAAAGCGTAATTCATCTTTATCCTCATAAATAAATCCAATTTTACTTTTCACACCAATCATCGAAAAACTACCTGACTTAAATAAAGAGCTTTGCACCCATTCCTCTTTCCTTAATTCGCCTTTGCTATTGTTGCAGCCTATTAATAGGACGGCAAGCATAGCGATTAACAATAATCCAAGTACACTCTTCATCTTATTAATGAACGACACCTCCCAAACGCATATTTTAAAAACGTATCGCTTCATTTTGTAAAACTTCAAGACATATACGAAATGACATAAGAAATCATAATAATTTCCTATGTCATTTTGACGTTTATTTTCAATTTATCAGTTGATTATTTCTTTACTAGTTCCTCTTCTTTTGAAAAAATAGTATGGTCTAAAATGGAAGCTTCTTTAGTAGGTGCATTTTTCCCTACATAAGTTTCGATTAGATCTTTTACATCAATTCCTGAAGAAGCTTTTAACGTTTCTTGTAGGGATGACATTAAATCTGTAGCATATCCAGTTACTTTACCGGCACCACCATTGGCGCCGCCCCCTGTATCCACTACGGTAATTTTATCGATATTTGAAAGAGGACTTGCAATTTGCTTCGCAAATTCTGGAAGCATTTTAACAATCATATCTAAAACAGCAGCCTGACCGAATTGCTCGAATGCTTCTGCTATTTTTTCTTTCGCTTCCGCTTCTGCTAAACCTTTCAAGCGAATAATCTCTGCTTCTGCTTCACCTTGTGCACGTTCTGAATCGGCCTTTGCGATACCGTCCAATCTAACTTTTTCCGCTTCCGCTTTTGCAAGTGATTCAATACGATATTTTTCCGCATCTGCATTAGCAAGTTCTTTTCGCTTTTGTGCTTCCGCGTTTTGCTCAATGGCATAACGATCTGCGTCGGCCTTTTTCTTAACTTCAGAATCATATTGTTTCTCACGACGCAAAATTTCTTTTTCTTCTAATTCAATTTGCTTTTGACGTTCAATAATTTTAACTTGCATTTCTTGTTCTGTAACTTCTTGTTTTGCACGAGCAGATTCTAGTTCATATGCTTGGTCGGCACGGGCTTTTGCAATATCTTGTTCGCGACGGAATTCAGCTACTTTTAATTGATTTTCTTTTTCGGCTTCTGCAATTTGTGTCGCTCGCTCTAATTCCGCTTTTTTTGCTTCTTGAGCAGCTTGCGCACGTTTAATACGTGTTTCTTTATCCGCTTCTGCAGTTGCAATATCTGCATCACGCTTTACTTGTGCAATACGCGGCTTACCAAGAGATTCAAGGTATCCGTTCTTATCGCGAACATCTTTAATCGTGAACGAAACAATAATTAATCCCATTTTCGCTAAATCGTGTGACGCGACACGTTGTACTTCCTGAGAGAATTTATCACGGTTTTTATAAATTTCTTCTACTGTCATCGAGCCTAGAATTGAGCGAAGGTGACCTTCTAATACTTCGCGTGCTTCACCTTCACGTTCATGCTTCTCTTTTCCTAAAAATTGTTCTGCAGCTGTAGCAATTTCTGAAATGGACCCACCAATTTTAATAATAGCTGTTCCATCTGCCATGACTGGTACGCCCTGTTCTGTATAAACTTCAGGTGTAGTCACCTCTAATTTGCTTGATAATAAGCTTAATGGCTCCGCTTGTTGGAATACAGGGAACACAAATGTACCACCACCACGAATAATTTTAATTCGATTTCCAGAATCGTCGGTATGTACATTTTTGCTACCTAAATAGCTTCCCGTTACAATTAAAGCCTCGTCTGGCCCGGCTGTTTTATATTTTGTAATGTATACACCTACGATTGCTAGTATTAAAAATAACACGACACCTACCGCAATTAATCCACCTAACATAGTTCCAGTTAACATAAACATCCTCCTTTAATTTAAAACCGTAAAGTTTTCATTTTCATAGACCGCAACAAAGGCAGTTCCATCTTTCATTTCAATAATTAGTACTTGGCTATCGTATGGTATTTCAACATCATGATAGCTAGCTGCACGCTTTGAGATAATGCCATTTGCTGTTTCGATGACAATTTCGCCAAATCCATTTAATGGTACAGGTACAATCACTTTTGCTAATTGACTTTCTAATGATTCATCTGTATATGCGAGTGAAACTTCAGCTGATCGCAAAGGAACGAGTAAAAAATAATAAAGTAGTGCTGTAAACATTGAGGAGAGAACAATTGCAATAATAAAGTTCGTAAGGCTAGAAAAATTGAAGAAACGTTCGAAAAAGTAGCCCGCAGCTGCTGTAAAAGTAATAAAGGATAAAATGACTGCAGGATCAAAAAAAGGAATTGCTTCAAATGAACCATCTGCAATATCTGCAAAAAATAAGTAGAGAACTGTACAACAGCCAATAACAATTAAAACTGTTAAATAAATTATTTCAATTGAATAACCAAACAACAATGTCACCTCCTTTTATTATTGTACTAAACTATACGGATAAAAATGGGTTTAGTTTCATAAAATAAGGAATTTTTATAAATTTAATTACTTTTTTGGGGAACTTTTCACTAGTAGTTGATACAAAAAAGAAGTGATAATCACTTCTTTAATTGAAAATGATTATTCACTTCTACTTGAATAGGGCTTGTTTGTAGTATGTATTGCATCATTAAGTGTGGAACGTACAGCGTTGTTTCACGAATAGGCGTTTTTTTAAACATTGTAAATTGATGTGCACCTGTTGCACGGTAACTATTGACGACCACTTCAAAAACATCTTCATCTTGGATGTCTTGATTTCCATATTGAAGCTTTGTCAAACGCTTTCCAACCGGATTTGATAATGTAATTTCATAATCAATACCGCCCCAAATATCATAAGTATATGGCTGAGGTTCAGGGAAATAGACGTTCATACTAAAATCGATAGCCCCTTGTGAATTAATTGCAAAAACGCTTGCACTTAACTCAATCGCTTGACGAATTTCTAAACCATTTAATTGGATAACTTGCAACCGGTTTTGACGGGATATATTGTGTAAAACATCTTTTCGCGTAATTTTTTCTGGAAACCCCCCATGTGAATGATAGGGTAGCTCAATCACAGACAACTGGGCATTCGTATAATGTAATTGCATATTATGTACAAATTGCGTATAAGTCGTTGCTTGAAGGCGTGGTGTGAAAAAATCTTCATATATTAAATTCGTTGACGCAATTCCTAACACTTCATTTTTCCACTCGTTAAAAGAAGGGAAGTTAACTTGTTCTATTGATGTATCTACATAAACAAGTGAAGGCATATGAGAGATATGCTTATCTTCTATTGTAATGTCGATTTGAGCAAAGCATTTGCCATTCGACCCTGGTTGCACGACAGAAACTCCACGAAACTTTGACGCAATTTCTAAATGCTGATGCCCCGTAATGAAAATATCGATGCCATCAATTTCTTGTAGCATTTGATAAGCTTGGTTTTCACCAATTTCTATGTCAATTAGGTCACCTGTTTCGATATTTCGCTCAAAGCCGCCATGGTAGCTTAAAATAACAAGCTGTACCTGTTCATGCTCACGCACAAACTTTACGGTTCTTTGAGCAGCTAAAAAAGCATCCTCAAAGCAAAGTGATTTTGTTGCTTCTCCCTCATCCCAGAGCGCGGTATAATGCGTTACAACACCAATAACGGCAATCCGTATACCATGAACTTCTTTAATAAAAAAGGGTTTTGCAAAATCTTTTATATTAGCTGCAATCCACTCAAACTGGCATGCTGCACGCATTGCTTCAATCGTTTTTAAAGGATAATTAAATTCATGGTTGCCAAAAACCGCTAAATCATAGCGGAGTTTATTAGCTAATGTAATTTGCGGGTGTTTTTCATCTAAATAGTTTTCATAATAAAAGCTTAAATGGCTTCCTTGAAGAAAATCACCGTTATCAATGAGAAGGGCGGGCCTGCGTGCTTGAATCATGGTGGCAAGTTGGGAAAAACGTTCTGTATGCCCATGAATGTCACTCGTTGCAATAATAGAAAATTTCATGTTGAATCATCCTTTATTTTACCTTTATATAAATAGTATAACGGTTTATGTTCCTTGTGTAGTATGAATTGATGAACTGCGGAGTTAATCATTGCGCAACTGTTCTGAAAATGATTAAATAAACATGTTAAATAATTTAGCGTATATATTTAAAGGAGATGTCACAGATGATTACTGTAACAAACCGTATTAAAGTAAAAAAAGGATTTGCAGATAAAATGGCGCCTAATTTTGTTAAGGCAGGTCCTTTACAACAATTTGAAGGCTTTATTAAAGTAGAAGTATTAGTAGCAACTCAATTTGAAGAATATGATGAGATGAGTGTCGTGATGTATTGGGAAGGAAAAGAAAACTTTGAAGCATGGCGTGAAAGTGATGCATTTAAAGAAGCACATAAACGTCCAGAAAGCTCACATGGTGGACATGGTGAACAAGCGGAATCTCCAATGTTAGGCTCACAAATTGTCGTTGCAGAAGTAGTAGGGTCAATTTCAAAATAAAGCTAAACAAAAAGGGGCTGCCAAAGTCAATCAGATTTCACCTGATCTTTGGTAGCCCCTCTTATGCTTATAGAGGATTTTTAGTTGAAGGTAGGGGAATCTCATGGAAACTATGGAACGTTATTTTTATGATGGACAGTTTTTAAAATGTTTTAATGATGCAATTTTACAGCAAAATAGTGAAAATGCTCAAATGGCCACGCAATTTTTGAATGTGTTCTCAAAATATGAATATGAAAAGTTCCCAAAAGTAACTAAAACTGTTACGCAAAGTATTGAGCGTGCAAATGAAACTTATCCAGAGCTTGATGAAGTGGAGCAAATTCGTTCAATTAAAGATGAAGAGCGATTTTCTAATGCAATTAAACAGCTTGAGGAAGATGCCAAAAATGCTAATGACGAACGAAAGGCCCAATCCTTTTTTATACAAGGGCATTTATTTTTGATGGCACATCATTATGATGAAAGTGTGCATTGTTTTATGCAAGCAGTCAAACACAATCCGAACAAGGCGTTATATTATGGATTTGCAGGACAAACGATGAACCGTTTTAATTGGTCACCATTCGACGTGATGGTTTACATTGAGCGAGCAATTGAATTGGATGAACATAATGCGCGTTGGCAATGGAATAAAGCGTTAGTATTAACACAATTATATAAGGATTTACAAGTAGAAGCTTTTTTAGAAAATGCCCTAATGGCCATTGAAAAAGCAATGAAGTTATGTCGTGCAGATCAAGTAACATTACGAAATGGTATTGATTCAACATTGGAGAATTTAAAAGAGTACTTATTCTAATAGTTGATGTAGTGTTGTACATAAGAAAGCCCATAACGATTCTCCCGAATGTACGTGTAAGGACTACTACATTTAAAATGGGCGTTATGGGCTTTTTATTTTTCCTAAAAGAGAGGAATCATCTATTTTTTATGAAACATTGAATAGTAGAGTCCTTTGTTCGCTAATAATTGATCATGTGTATCAAATTCAACAATCTCCCCTTGCTGCATGACGTAAATACGGTGGAAAAGGTCTAGGTTTGTTAGCTTATGCGTAACCATAATAAGTGTTTTATCAGCTGCTTCTGACAGTAATGTGTTGAACAATGTTTTTTCTGTCTGTACGTCTAAGCTTGTAAAGGGCTCATCTACGAGCCATAAGTTACTTTCTTTTAATAATAGGCGAGCAAAGGCAAGACGTTGTTTTTCCCCACCTGAGAGATTCCCGCCTTTTTCAAAAACCGGATCCTCTAAATCTTTGTCTAACGCGGCCTTCTTAAGTGCTATTTGTAACTCATCATCTGTTGCATCACGTTTTGCAAAAAGTAAATTGCTACTAATCGTCCCAGAGAAAAAGTGATTGTGCTGTAGCATCGTACTCATATGTTTATACATAGAATGTGAACTTATGGAATCAATATCATCGTCCCCAACGAAAAATGCCCCTTCTGTTCTTCTAAATTCCTTCATGAGAAGTTGTAAAAGTGTTGATTTACCCGAGCCACTTGGACCAATAATTGCAATTTTTTCCCCTGCTCGAATATGAAGCGTAATATTTTTTAAAGCTTGCCGTGTAGCTGAGGGGTAGCTATAAGCTACATTTTGTAATTGAATGTCTTTTACTAAATCATGAATTTGAATCGTCCCATCAATTATTTCTTGTGAGGTCACCTCATCTAGTTGATCCACAGCTTTTTTTGTATGTCTTGCAAAAATTGGCACCATTGATAGTGGAACTGCAGATTCAAAAACAGTTAATGAAATGAGTACAAGTAGAGCTAAATATACACCTTCTAATTCCCCAGTAGACGTTAAATAAGCGCCTGTAAAAACAACACTAAAGCTTGTAAGTAAAGCTACTAACTGATTCCATAAGTAAGAAGTTTGTTCTTTGTTCAGTTCCTTTCTTCGTGCTGTCCCATAGGCTTTTTGCAATGCTAATAATTCTTCTTTTTTCGACTGATTTTGATTATGGAGAAGTAATTCACGATAGCCATAAAAATATTCTGTTGCTTGAACAGTTAGCTCTTTTTTTTCTAATACGCCGGTTGGATAAGGGCGATGATAAAGAATATACGGGATCACAATACTCGTAAGCACGATTCCTACAAATAAAAGAAGTGAAATCCATGGCGAAAAGAATAATGTAAATAATATCGTTACAAAAAAAACAAACAGTGCAATAAAGGGTGGGTACAGCACACGTAAAAAGAAGTTTTGTAACATTTCAACATCACTTGTAATACGTGTTAGTAAATCACCACTTTTATAGGTGTTAAGCACATGAGCTTGTGGGAGAAGCTTTTTAAAGAATCGCATCCGTACAATACTAATAAATTTAAATGTAACCCGGTGTGAGATAAGGCGTTCAGCATACTTACTGGCTGATTTAGTTACTCCAAAAAGTTTTAAGAAGGCTGTTAAGATTAAAATAACGTAAAAGGGGGGCATGAGCGCAGCCTTTGAAATTAACAAACCACTTTGTGCAAACAATGCTACAGCCGTTAAACCACTAACCGTTCCTGCTAGTAATGCAAGTAACACATCTTTCTTATCTTGCCAGATTAGTTTAAATAACTGTTGCATTATTCCTTCCTCCCTGCAGTAATTTTTTTGTAAAATGGATGATTCTTCAGTAATTCTGGTGCTCCAGAAGCTATAATTTGCCCGCCTTCAACAATATAAATGACATCTGCAAAGCGAATACTTTCATACTGATGAGCCGCGATTATAACGGTAGCCATTTCTCGAAGTGTTTTTATCGATTTTATTAATAAACGTTCGGTTACCACATCTAATCCTGCAGTCGGCTCATCAAAAAAGACAATGGACGGATTTTTTAAGAATGCTCTTGCAATCGCAACCCTTTGCTTCTCACCACCAGAAAGTCCGAGACCACCTTCACCGAGTGCTGTGTCAAGTCCCTCCGGTAATGTAGTTAGCCAATCTAACAAATAGGATTTTTGTAAGGCGGCAAAAATTTCTTCATCTGAAACTTCAAGCCCCATACAAATATTTTCCCGCAGTGTCCCTGAAAATATATAAGGATGTTGTGAAATATAGCTTGTTTGTGCGTACCAATCATCTGCACAATACGTATTCCGAAGGTTATTGTTTAAAAACAATTCACCCGTATCTAACTCCGTTAAACTAGATAACAGATTCAATATTGTTGTTTTACCATGCCCGGTTTGTCCGATAAATGCAACCGTCTGTCCAGGGTGAATTGTAAATGATAGTGGGCCTATTGTTGGACCATTCGCATATTTAAAACTTGCATTGTCAACCGTTATTTCAGGCTGATTAGTTAGTTTTTGATTTCCCCATTGAACAGGCTTTTTTACTTCCTGTAATTGTTCTTCAATTAATGCTGCAGCCCCTAAGCTTCCTCGTCCTGTATGGAATGCTGCACCTAGTTCTTTCAACGAATTATAATATTCGGGTGCTAATGTCAAAATGAAAAAAGCGGGTGCAAAAGTAAGTGTTTTAAAGACAATCATTTGAAACCCGATTTCAAGTGCCACTATACCAATGCCAAGTGTTGCAATTAGTTCAATAAACAGTGTAGAGGCAAAAGCAATTTTTAATACGCTTAATGTACGGCTCATAAAGCCTTCATTACTTTCTGCTAAAATGTTCTCTTGCTGTTTACTTTGTCCAAATAAACGAATCGTTTGTATACCTTGCAGTAAATCTAAAAACTTCCCAGAAAAACGGTTGAGTGCATCTAACTGTTCTTCTGATTTTTTTTTCGTTTGCATCCCAACAATAATATAAGTAATCGGGACAAAAGGCGCTGTAATGAGCATAATCCACCCACTATTTGGATGCACAATGAAGACCGCAATTAAAATCATAATCGGTACAACAACGGTTTTAATAACTTGTGGAATGTATTCTCTATAATAGCTTTCCAATTGGTCTACTGTATCCACTAAAAGCGTTACTTTTTCCCCTGTTTGAAAGGACACATGCTTTTCCATCGATATTAATGACCAATGCTGCATTAATTGCTCTCGGATTGAAACCTTTACGCCCGCTGCTAATAAGCCCCCCACTCGCCCCATTGTAAATTGTGACGTGAGCCTTACGATAATTGCTAATAAGAAGAATAAAAAAAATATATACGTATTTGAAAATGCTGCTTTTTCAATAAAGACAAGGTTCACAATTTCTACAATGCTAATGCCTTGTAAAAGAATACTACCACCCAAAAATAGTGATAAGAAAAATAAAATAATGATTTTGGATTTATTTACACGTATTAAATGCTGTAAAAATGGCATCTAATCATCTCCTTTCCTATATAATAATCAAATTTGTGTAAAAGAAAACTAGGGGTTTACCACTAAAAAAGTTTGTTTGATTAGGGGGAAACCCCTATACTATTTATTTTTGATTTTCCTTATGATGTGTGTGTAAAGAATAAAAGATTATCAGAAAGAAGGTTTATATATAATGAGAAGCTCTTTTAAAGTCATCATTGTAGGTGGTGGAACTGCTGGGATTTCAGTCGCTGCCCGACTTCTCAATAAATCAAAAAGTTTAGCCAATGAGGTTGCGATTATTGATCCAGCCCAAAATCATTACTATCAACCGCTATGGACATTAGTTGGTGGTGGAGCAGCCAAAAAAGAAGATTCAGAGCGTTCTATGGAATCTGTAATACCAGATGGCGCCGTTTGGATTAATGAATATGTGGAAGCATTTGTTCCTCACAAAAATCAAGTGTTATTAAAGGACGAAACAGTACTTAATTATGATTATTTAGTTGTAGCAGCAGGCATCGAAATTAACTGGGGTGCTATTAAAGGATTGAAAGAGGCGTTAGGTACGAAGTCTGTATGTAGTAACTATTCATTTGAACATGTTGATTATACGTGGGAAACGATACGCAACTTTAAAACTGGTACAGCCCTTTTCACACATCCGAATTCACCTGTGAAGTGTGGGGGAGCGCCACAGAAAATTATGCATTTAGCAGAAGACTATTTCCAACATAAGGGTGTACGTAAAAATATCAATGTCGTATTTGGCTCTGCTAACCCAGCCATTTTTGATGTCATAAAGTATCGAAACGCTTTAGAAAAAGTAATTGATCGTAAAAAGATTGATGCTCGTTTTAGAAGAAATTTAATTGAAATTAAAGCGAATGAAAAATTAGCTATTTTTGAGAATTTAGAAACAGGTGAAAAAGAGGAAATAAAATACGACATGATTCATGTTACGCCGTATATGAGAGCACCACGCTTTATTGCAGAAAGCACTTTAGCAAATGAGGATGGCTGGGTAGATGTGGACATGCACACGCTACAGCATAAGCAGTTTGCTAACATATTTGGATTAGGTGATTGTGCTGGCTTACCGACATCTAAAACAGGGGCAGCGATTCGCAAACAAGCACCTGTCGTAGCGGAAAATATTGTCGCTTCTATTCGAAACCAGCCTACTACACATCACTATGACGGTTATTCATCCTGTCCGATTGTTACAGGGTATAACAAATTAATTTTAGCAGAATTTGATTATTCAAAAGAGCCTGCAGAGTCAATGCCATTTAACCAAGCTGTAGAGAGAACAAGTATGTATGTAATGAAAAAAGACCTCCTTCCTTTAATGTACTGGAACGGCATGTTAAAAGGAACGATGTAGAAAGGATGTGTGCATAGTGGAACATAACCCTCTACTAGAACAATTAAATAACCCTGCTACGCAAACAGCGCTACTTTCTCTATTAGAAAAATTACCGGAGTATACGAAGAATTTAGAAGCTATGAATAATCTTAGCGCATTTGGCCAAGCCGTATTAGCGGATAATGCACTTAATAAATATGAAGAAATTTTTAGAAGTTATGATATTAATATTCACACGCTAGGAGCATTATTGGAGTTGCTCGAAAAGCTACCAAATGTGCTCGAGAAATTAAATCAAGTAGAGAATTTATTGAATTTTGCTACGTCGATCTTAACAGATGAAACTTCTCTCGATTATGCCAAACAAAGCTTAAAAGAATATACAGATCCTGTAATTACAAAAGGGAAACAAGGCTTTGATTTATTGAAAGAAGTACAACAAGAAGTGAAAACAATTGAGGAACCAATAAAATTATTTACGTTAATGAAATGGTTAAAAGACCCAGGTGTACAAACATCTTTAAAATATATCCAAGCAACATTGAAGGTCTTGAATAAAAACAACGAATAGGAGTGAATGGTATATGTTACTACGTTATTTTTATGATGAAAAATTAGCACATGCTTCCTACATGATAGGGTGTCAGCAAAAAGGTGAAGCTGTAATTGTGGATCCGATGCGTAATATTACGCCATATATTGAGGTAGCAAATAAAGAAAATATGAAAATTGTGGGTGCATTAGAAACGCATATTCATGCTGATTTTGTAGCGGGTTCACGTGAATTAGCAGATCGTTTCAGTGCGACGATGTATATTTCTGACGAAGGGGATGAGAGTTGGAAATATACGAATTTAGAAAATATCAATCATGTCCTTTTAAAGGATGGGGACAAGTTCGAGCTAGGGAAACTTGTTTTTGAGGTCTTGCATACACCAGGTCACACACCAGAGTCAATTTCATTTTTATTAACGGATGGTGCCGCGGCAGATAAGCCTATCGGGATTTTTACAGGTGACTTTGTTTTCGCTGGCGATATTGGACGACCAGACTTACTTGAAAAGGCAGCGGGTATTCAAGGGACAGCTGATTCAGGAGCAAAAGTGATGTATCAATCTGTCGAACGCTTCAAACAGTTACCAGACTATTTACAAGTATGGCCAGCTCATGGAGCGGGTAGTGCCTGTGGTAAGGCGTTAGGTGCTGTTCCATCTACAACAGTAGGCTATGAGAAACAATTTAACTGGGCAATGCAGTTTGACAATGAAGCTGATTTTGTAAAAGGATTGTTAGACGGCCAGCCAGAACCACCATATTATTTTGCTATTATGAAATCGGTTAATAAAATTGGAATCGAGCTCTTAAAAAATCTACCTACACTCGAAGTAATCACGAAGGTAGAACAGATTAATGAAATTTTAGAAGCTGGTCATTTAGTAGTAGATACCCGAAATGCAGAGAGCTTCTCAGAAGGACATATTAAGGGAACGGTAAATATTCCATTCAATAACTCTTTTACGAATTGGATGGGATGGATTGTCGACTACCAAAAACCATTATATCTTTTAGTTGAGGATGAAGAATATTTAGAAGAAATGATGATTGCTTTACATTCTATTGGTATTGATTTAGTGCTAGGTTATGCGAATGTGAATTTAATTGTTGAACAATCACTTACATTAGATAGCTATGAAAATGTAACACCATCTGAAGCAAAAGTTCTAATGGAATCTGAAGATGTCGAAGTGATTGATGTTCGAAATTTAACAGAATTCAACGAAGGTCATATTGAAGGTGCTCAGCACATTATGGTAGGTACGTTAAAGAACAGACTTTCAGAAGTTCCAGAAAAAAAATTAATTGTCCAATGTCAGGCAGGAGGACGTTCAGCAATTGCGGCAAGTATTTTAAAAGCCAATGGTATTCATAATTTAGTGAATATGACAGGTGGCTATAGTCGTTGGAAAAATGAAATAAAATAATCGTTATGGGTACCTTCTTAAGAGAGGGTACCTTTTAGTACTTATTTTGCAACGCTTCGTATTAAAATATTAAATAGAAAATGGCATGTTAAAAATCGTGCGTGAGAATATGGATAAAGGAAGGGGATGAGAATAAATGACTGCTCGTTTACCAAGTGATTATTTACAGGAAATTTATGAACATATACAAGATGGAATCATTATTATGAAAGCGACTCGTGAAATTATTATGATGAATCCCGCAGCCAAAAAACTAACAGGTTGGAACATTGGAGATTCTGTTCCATATTGTACATTTTGTATGACAAGGCAAAAAAAAGACGGTGAGGCAACTTGCTATTTGATGGCGAATAGTGAAGTACCTTCTTTTCTTTCGCAAATGCCAACATATCATGGAAAAAAAATTGATGTGGAAATGAGTACGGCCGCTATTTATGAAAATAACGAAACGGGTGAAGTCGAGTACTTACTAGTATTACGTGATCAAGAAACCTTTAAAAAAGCCCAAGAAACTGAAAATACGAAAAAAATGATTCGTGCGCTTATTGAAGCAAAAGAATCGGAGCACAAACGTCTGGCACAAGAATTACATGATGGGATAGGGCAATCTTTATTTACAGTATCTGTTGCGTTGCAAGCAGTTGAATCATTTGTAAAAGATAACCCAAAACTGAATACATATATTAACGAAGTGCAGGATGAACTTCAAAAGGCGATGGATGATATTAATGCGTATTCACATCAATTACGTCCACATAGTCTAGATCAATTAGGCTTAGAACCAACAATTCAGATGATGATAGACAATATTATGAAAAATCTACCTTCACTTACAATTGATTTAATAACAAAAGGTTTAAATCGATGTGATCCGGTCGTAGAAATTAACTTATATCGAGTTATTCAAGAAGCACTCCATAATATAGTGAAATATGCAAATGCTAGTCATGTTCAAATTCGTATTGTGAAGGACAAAACACATATTTATATGGATATTGTCGATGATGGCATCGGATTTGACCGAGGAAAAATTAAGAGTGCAGGCTTAGGATTGAAACATATGGAAGAGCGTATTGATCTATTGGGCGGCAAGTTCGAAATTCATTCAAATTTAGGAAACGGTACAAGTATTACGATCGTTTTACCAAGGTGGAGACCACAAAATGATTAAAGTATTATTAGTAGATGACCATGTTCTTATTCGAAGGGGCATAGCACTGTTACTTGAAAATCACGTAGATATTTCCGTAGTAGGAGAAGCAAGTGACGGAGAGGAAGCGATTCAATTAGCTTACCAGACGAGTCCAGATGTTATTTTAATGGATATTTCAATACCGAATGGAATTGATGGATTTACGGCAACAAAGGAAATAAAAAAGAATTTACCTGAAATTAAGATTATTATTTTAACAATGCATAATGAAGTTGCCTATATTCAACAAGCAATAGAAATCGGGGCAGATGGCTACATTTTAAAAAATAGCCAGGGTGGTATTATGTACGAGGCAATTCAAAACGTTTATAATCATAAAGCTTATTATGAAGTAGGTCTACCTAAGGAACAGATTGAAAAGTTATTTAAAAATAAAGGAAATCAAAAAGCAGATGTTCTTTCTACACGGGAGCAAGAAATTGTGCGTCTAACAATTTTAGGCTATACAAATGTGCAAATAGCTGAAAAATTGTTTATTAGTTCAAAAACAGTAGAGAGTCATAAATCTAACATTATGCAAAAGTTAAACTTAAAAAGTAAAGCAGAGTTAATTCAATACGGTATTACGAATGGCTATATACAATAAGAAAATCAACCCAACTTAAAGTAATCATCACACTTTAATGTTGGGTATTTTTATGTGAAAAAAACGTCAAATTTGATTGGCTTTTAAAGCGGTTATAGTGGTAAACCCCTATATTTAATGATGACAAACCTTACTATACTTAATTTAAATTAGTTAGAAGGAAGGTGTGTACGATGGATCTTTCGTTCATCGTTGTCATATTTTTAATTGGCTTTATTGGCTCCTTTGTATCTGGAATGGTTGGTGTCGGGGGCTCAATTATTAAATATCCAATGCTACTTTACATTCCACCATTATTTGGATTAGCCGCATTCTCTGCACATGAAGTGTCAGGTATTAGTGCAATTCAAGTGTTTTTCGCATCGATTGCGGGTGTGTGGGCTTACAGAAAAAGTGGATTATTGCATAAAGAATTGATCATGTATATGGGAGGCTCCATTTTAATTGGTAGCTTTATCGGTAGTTTTGGATCGGGCTATTTATCAGAAGGTGCAGTGAATCTTGTTTACGGGCTTTTGGCGCTTATTGCAGCCATCATGATGTTTATTCCTAAAAAACAAATTGATGATCAATCCATCCATGAAATCTCATTTAACAAACTAGTAGCAGCAGGATTAGCCTTTATCGTAGGTATCGGATCTGGTATCGTCGGTGCGGCGGGCGGATTTTTACTAGTACCAATTTTATTAGTGGTGCTAAAAATACCAACACGTATGACAATTGCGACTAGTTTAGCCGTAACGTTTATTTCATCGATTGGTGGAACCGTTGGGAAAGTGATGACAGGTCAAATTGATTACGGACCTGCAACTGTCATGATTATTGCAAGTATTATTGCAGCTCCACTTGGTGCTAAACTGGGCAATAAATTAAACGTTAAAATGTTGCAATTTATTTTAGCTATTTTAATTTTAGGCACAGCGATAAAAACATGGATAGATATTTTATAAGAGGTGAGTATATATGAGTAAAAAATTTAGGGTTGTAAGTTTCATAGTATCGTCAATTGTGATGGTTGTAATTGTTTCAGCAATTTTTTAGAGATAGGAGGCAAATAAAATGGAAAATTCAGCAGTGTTTTGGAGTAGAGCACTTACAGAGTTAACATTATCCTTCCATATACTCTTTGCAACACTAGGTGTCGGTGTGCCACTGATGATTTTGATTGCACAATATGTTGGATATAAAAGAAATGACGAACACTATACTTTAATGGCACGTAGATGGGCAAGAGGATTTACCATTACAGTAGCGGTTGGAGTAGTGACTGGTACAGTTATTGGGTTACAGCTGTCTCTTTTATGGCCGCAATTTATGGAAATAGCAGGTCAGATTATTGCGTTACCACTTTTCATGGAGACTTTTGCATTTTTCTTTGAAGCAATCTTTTTAGGAATTTATTTATATACATGGGACCGATTTAAAAATCCAAAACACCATATGTTACTGCTTATTCCAGTAGCAATTGGAGCATCCATGTCAGCGGTGTTTATTACGATTGTTAATGCTTTCATGAACGCGCCAAGAGGTTTTGATATTGTTGGTGGAGAGCTTATTAATATTCAACCGATTTTAGCAATGTTTACACCTGCAATGCCTACAAAAATTGGGCATGTTTTAACATCAAGCTTCATGACAGTAGCCTTTATTTTAGCAGCGATTGCCGCTTACAAACTACTAAAAGGGGAAGAACAAGTTTATCATAAAAAAGCGCTTTATTTAATGATGAAGCTCGGTATTATATTCTCAATTGCTACGGCAATTGTTGGCGATTTTTCAGCGAAATATTTAGCGGAATATCAGCCTGAAAAATTAGCTGCAGCAGAATGGCACTTTGAAACAGAAGAAGGTGCCGATCTAATCTTCTTTGGTGTACTTGATGGGGATGAGGTAAAATATGAGATTCGTATTCCGAAAGTATTAAGCTTCTTAGCAAGCAATGATTTTAATGCGGAAGTGACAGGACTTGAAGAATTTCCAGAAGATGAACGACCACCGCTCATTACACACTACTTCTTTGATGTAATGGTATCAATAGGCATGCTGATGATTTTCTTATCAATGTCCTTTGTGATAGGGAAATGGCGACAATGGAAATGGGTTGAATCTCGGTTATTTAGATGGTTCATTGTATTAAGTGGTCCTTTATCCCTCGTTGCAATTGAAGCAGGTTGGTGGTTAGCCGAGCTAGGTCGTCAGCCATGGATCTTATATGGTATTATGCGTACCGAAGAAGGAGCAACTACCGCAACAGGGGTAGAATGGTTATTTATTGCATTTGGTCTTGTCTACTTAGTATTAGGGATTGGTAGTATCGTAGTATTACGTCGAATGTTTAAAAATAACCCTGTTGAAAAGGAATTAGCATTACGTAAAGGCGGTGCGAAATAATGTGGTTAGAAATATTAGGAATTTCTGTCTTGTGGATATTCTTGTTTGGCTATGTCATAGTAGCATCCATTGACTTCGGAGCTGGATTTTTCAACGCTTATAGCCTTGTAACAGGGAAAAATCAGATTTTATCAAAAGTTATTAAGCGTTATTTATCGCCGGTATGGGAAATTACAAATGTATTTTTAGTATTTTTCTTCGTTGGAATTGTCGGCTTTTTCCCACAAACAGCTTACTACTACGGTACAGTTTTATTGGTGCCAGCATCGATTGCTTTAATTTTACTCACAATACGAGGCAGCTATTATGCGTTTGAATCTTACAGTGGTTTAAGAGGTCATAAAGGGTACGCGGTTGCATATGGTTTAGCGGGTTTATTCATTCCTGCATCATTATCTGTTGTTTTAACGATTTCTGAGGGTGGTTTTGTGACAATGAACGAAGCAGGTCCGAAACTCGATTACTTAACGCTCTTTACAAGTCCACTCGCTTGGTCCATTGTCGTTTTAAGTATAACCGCCGTCCTTTACATTTCAGCTGTCTTTTTAACATGGTATGCGAAAAAGGCTGGCGATGGAAAAGCGAGCGATTTAATGCGTAAGTATGCTCTTGTTTGGGCGATCCCTTTAATCGTTAGTGCTTTTGGGATTATTATTGAACTGAAAGCTACAGGAAATTGGCATTATGAGCAAATGGTAGACATCTCTTGGTTATTCATCGTATCAGGAATTATGTTTTTAGCGACAATTTGGTTACTTTGGGCAAAAGTTAAGTATGGATTAGCTGTAGTAGTCATGTTTTTACAGTTTGCGACCGCCTTCTTTGCGTACGGGATATCGCATTATCCATATTTACTTTACCCATATTTAACAATCCATGATAGCTTTACAAATGAAGCGATGGCGATTGCACTTGTTGTCGCGTTTATAGCAGGTCTTGGCTTACTTATTCCTTCCATGTATTTAGTGTTTAAGTTGTTTATTTTCAATAAAGGCTATATTTCAGGGGAAGATGAAACGCATGTATAAGGAGAGGTTACAATGAATGACTTATTAATTTTTTATGCACCGTTTATTGTTGTCATTTTAGCAGTGTTAGCAGCCTTTGTTGTAGCGACAAAAACGAAAACACATTAAATAGAAAATAATCAATTAATTAATAGTAGTACAAACAAAGTTTATAGTTTGTACTACTATTTTATTGAAGGAGCTATTGTGAATCCTGAGCAGAAAGCATTTGGTCCTTTTTATGTATATGAAAACGAGCTACCCTTTTTAATGAAATGGGTAGCTCAATTTATGTGCACTATTTTTTCTTCTTTTCCTTGATGAAAGAGTAGATTATTAAACCAAGCTGGATGATGACAATAGCGATGAACATATAAAAGTTTTTTTGTGAACTACTTAAATTTATTTCATCTGCTAAAATGCCAGTAATCGAAAGCATTTGTGCACTTAATAAAATAATAAACGCCCCAATAAAAAGCATGATTTTTGAATTTACTGTAAAGCGTAGTTGCACAATCACAAAAAGTGCGGAAAAGATTAAGATCAGGGTAAATAATGGGTCAAGTAATGTTAATGTGCCGTCAGAGGCGAATTTTTCGTACGTAAATGATTTTTCCATAGGTCGCTCCTTTAATCTACTAATCCATTTTGAAATGCATATACAACCGCCTGTGTACGGTCCTGTACTTCTAATTTACTTAAAATATTGCTAACATGTGTTTTTACTGTTTTTAACGCAATAAATAATTCCTCTGCGATTTCCTGATTGGCCATTCCACGAGACATGCATTGTAATACTTCCATCTCACGTTCCGTTAAATGATCATGCAGAGCAGGAGAGGTACCACGCATGCGAGCCATTACTTTTGTAGTTGCTTCCGGTTCAAGTACGGTCTCTCCAGCCATTGTTTTGCGAATCGCATCGGCAATTTGCTTTGCGTTTGATGTTTTTAAAATATAGCTGACTGCACCAGCTTCCAAAGCGGGATAAAGTTTATCATCATCGATAAAGCTCGTAACCATCATTACCTTTGCTTGAGGCCATTGTGCTAAAATTTCGGCTGTTGCCTGCGCCCCTGTTTTTATTGGCATAACATTATCCATTAACACTAAGTCTGGTCGTAATGCTAAAACTTTATCAACTGCTTCTTGTCCATTAGTTGCCTCACCTATTACTTCTATATCGGGCTGAGCAGATAAATAGGCGGATACACCAATACGTACCATTTCATGATCATCGGCAATAACGACTTTAATCATTTATTTGTTCCTCCTTTGTTATTGGAACCTTTACCTCTACTATTGTTCCTTCATTTGGCACTGAGACGATCTTATACGTACAGCCGATCTCCACAGCACGTTCAGCAATATTTTTTAAGCCGTATGAAGAGGTTTTATCACCTTCATTATGAAAGCCTAATCCATTATCCTGTATTCGCAATATGGCGAGCTGATCTCTGGCAATCAAAAGTAATTCTACTTCGGTTGCCTTTGCATGACGAAGTGTATTCGATAAAGCTTCTTGCGCAATTCGGAATAAATGATCCTCTTCTGTTTTTGATAAAGAGATTTCTTCTATTTGATAATCAATCTGAAAGTACACTTTTTCCTGTAATTCAACAATTAAATCTTCTAAGCCTTCTGCTAAGCTTTTGTTGCGAAGCGCGACGGGTCTTAAATGAAGCAATAACGCACGCATTTCTAGTTGGGCTTGCTGAACAATTTTTTCCACTTGCCCAAGCTGTTTTTGTGATTGGGCATCATTTTCTTGTTCTGTTAGCGCGGATAGCAGCATAGAGGCAGCGAATAATTGCTGTGACACAGAATCGTGAAGCTCACGCGCGAGTCGTTGGCGCTCAGCTAGTAAGCGTTCTTGGACAATGGCATCATTCGTTTCAACTTTTTCACTTGCAAGTCGTTGAAGAGAAGAACGCTGGGTTTCAATTAAGTCATTCGCATCTCTAAGCGCTTTTTTTAATGATCCGCTCGTCTTTTTTAGCATCTTTGCAAAGTCAGGGTCAGCTACTTTTTTGACGTAACGTGTCGTACTATTTTCTTTAAGCTTAATAGAGATACTCATCCAAAGGGCTAAAAAAAAACTAATGGAGCTAGCGCTTATAATAAAAATCCCAGCGAGAGGAAGCCCATAAGATGTTTTTTCCAATAAAAATGCCCATTTTTCCTCAGTTGGCTCTCCAATAATAAAAAATAAAATACTTATTGTAAATGTTGCAATTATACATAGTAATATAAAAAAACGAGCAATTAAAGCGATCATCCTCGTCGCACCTCCACATCTCCAATCCAAGATGTCACATACAGTACAAGTATTCGTTTAGCATCTTCATCCCCATCTTCAAATTGGAGCTTTTCATTGATACATTGCTTTGGCGCATAGTGTAAGCATGTTGCTTCTCCATAAAGCGTAGAATAATGCAGTTGAATTGTTACTTCATAAGGTACGATAACACGTACTTTCCCTAAAGCCTGCTGAACGACGATAACAGATTTTCCATGTGGCAGAATTGTTTCGGTTACGTCGATTGTTGTATCTCCAATAAACCGTTGAATTTGGAGGTCATTCCATTTATAAGCTTCAGAAGTAGTTGGTGCTGTTCCTAATAATTGATTTTGCTCGGTTGAATAATTTTCAATAGGATTTTTAATCTCAATGATGTCTTCTTTTTTAGTCGTATATTTATAAAGTAAATAGATTAACAAACCAATTATAAGGAGGCGTAATGTCCATAGATTAATAATAGCTAAAAACAAAAATGCAAGTCCACCCCATAATAGAAACTGTTTTTTCCTTTTGAAACTCATAAAAAGTAAAAGAACACCAACGACTAATAAAAAGACCGCACCATTATTAAATAGTGTCAATTCAATTAACACGATTAAGGCAATCGATATGATTGTAATAGCTAATTGATCGGATGTTAGTTTAGGCATTAAGCTTCCCCCTATAAAACGTGCAAAATGGAGAAAGCAAAATGCCTTCTCCCTCTAGCAGTATACCATTATTTTGGTTGTTCGATTAATTTTTGTTCTTTTTCTAATTGAGCTAAACGTGCTTCAAATGTTGTTACTTCATATTTGCGATCGATGTTTTGAGCTAAGTCATCAATATAAGTAGATAACTCATCAAAGTTATCTGCTTTATTCGTTGTTAATACTTTATCCATTTGGTGATGTGCACGAACGACATTTTCCTTCCCCATTAATTGAAGCTGACGAACTTTCATATCTTTAATTTTATGCTTCATCGTTTCAAACTTGCGCTCTAAAGTAAAATATTCTGCATTCGCTGCATCAATGCTTGCTAGTAAAGATTGCTTACGTGCAGTATAAGCTGTCACTTCATCTTGGGCAAAGGCAATTAATTCAGTTTCTTCTGTAGATGATGCAAGTGTTAATTGCTTTTCACGTTTTTCAAGCATGTCAATTGTTTGTGCAAGCTGCTGTTCTAATTCGTTTTTTAGTTGTGCTTGTCGAGCAAGTAATTTACCTGTTTGCTCTGTTTGCTTCTCCGCTTCACGAATGTATTGATTTAAAATAGAGATTGGATTTTTTTCGACCTTTTTATCGAATAAATCGTGTAAGTCCGCTTGAATTGAATATTTAAATTTTGTTAATAAGTTTTTCATGTTGAATCCGCTCCTTATTTGTTTAATTTTGCCCATTCTCGTTCAAAGTTAGTGAAAGGGTCTTCTTCTTTCGTCGGGAAAATTTCCACTTTTTCATTTTTACGCGTTTTAAAAATGTAATACAAAATTCCAATAGCTGCTAATCCGATAAAGCCTGGAATGTTCGATAATGCACTCACTAAGCCTGCTAATGCAATGACTAAGCTCATTACTTTTACAAAAGTAGATGTGCTTTCTGTATAGTAATGTAGTCCAGCTGCTAACAGTAGCCCTGAGACTAATAGTCCTGCAACAGGTGCGAGCAATGCGATTGCAAAGATTGCTGCAAAGAAGCCTGCAGAATAAAGTAAAAATTTCTTCATGATTTGTTCCTCCTCGTTCGTGATGTATTAATCGTACCTTTTTCTTCTATTTTCGATAACGACCCCAGACTGTATTTTCATCTAGGGCTAGAGGCTGAGAATAACTAAGACACACATGTCCAAATTAAATGTATAGAAACGCCTATAAAATTAGTGTATAATCCTTCATGGAGAGTTTTTCTCGGGATATCGGTAGTGGAGGAGGTAGTTAGTTATGACATGGGCATGGATTTTAGGTATTATTGTTGCATTAATCGCAGGTATAGCGATTGGTTTCTACGGTGCTCGTCAATATATGATGAAGTATTTAAAAGATAATCCACCAATTAACGAGCAAATGATTCGTGTGATGATGGCACAAATGGGACGTAAACCATCTGAAAAGCAAGTTCGCCAAATGATGGCACAAATGAACAAGTTCCAAGACAAATAATTATGAATGACTACCTTTCTAATTTGCATAAATTATATAGGTAGTTTTTGTTTGTCCTTTTTTCCATAGAAGGTTCACCTTATTTATAAAAATCAGAATATTCTATTGATTTAGTTGGTTTTGTAGTCTACTCTAAAGAGGAAGTAATTTTTGGAGGTAGGGAATAGCATGACAACAGAAAAGACAAACGTAGAAAGCTTTGATTTAGATCATACGAAAGTCGTTGCACCGTATGTGCGTCTAGCAGGAACTAAGGTAGGCGAAAAAGGGGATGTTGTAACAAAATACGATATTCGCTTTAAGCAACCAAATAAAGCCCATATGGAAATGCCTGCGTTACACTCGCTAGAGCATTTAATGGCTGATCGCATTCGAAATCATTCTGATGCAGTTGTAGATTTCTCACCAATGGGCTGTCAAACAGGTTTTTATGTATCATTCATTAACTATGATGACTTTGAGGGGATTTTAACAATACTAGAAAAAACAGCACAGGATGTGTTAGCTGCTACTTCTGTTCCAGCATGTAATGAAGTACAATGCGGCTGGGCTGCAAGTCATAGTTTAGAAGGTGCACAGGCGCTAGCGAAGGAATTTTTAGAAAAACGCACGGAATGGCATATTGTATTTAACGAAGAGTAAGAAAAGGATGAACGTTGTTTCCTACAGCGTTCATCCTTTTTATGTTAATCAAGTTGATCTGATGCAAGAGTGTCATTTTCGATCCGATATTGAGGTACATAATCATGTAGAAATTTAGCGACGGTTTGCTCGTATTCTAAAGGTGATTCATTAAAGGATTTTGCATGAGCTCCTTTTTCGAAAATTTTCAACATTTTACTCCCTTTTTTAGCTTCATACAACTGTTTCGACATATCTGCGGGAATGAACGTATCTGGCGCACTATGAATAAATAATACCGGTTTTTCAATATCAATTACTGCTTTTAATGGATTTACTTCAGATAGCGAATAACCATCCCGTAAGCGCAAAAAAACATTTGCAAAAGGAATTGTATATTTAGGGATTAGTGAATCTTTAAAAATTGACGTTAATAGATCTGGGAAGTTAGAGAACGCGCAATCCGAAATGTAAAAATCAGCATTACTTTCTAAACTACCTGCATATAAAATGGTCGTTGCTGCACCCATTGATTCCCCATGAATACCTAAAAGAGCGTCGTTACCAATTGTTTCGCGTACTGCTTGCACCATTGCTTGTAAGTCAAATTTTTCGTAATGTCCGTAGCTTGTCGTCTTTCCTTCCGAATCTCCGTGTCTCCGATGGTCGTAAACAACTGCATTAAAACCAAGACGTTCAAACATCCGTGCATATTTCATGGAGTTAATTTTATTTTCAGTGACACCGTGACAGATGATGACCGTGTTTGTCGTATCGAGCGGTTTTAAAAAAATTCCTTTTATTGCATAGCCACTTGGAGAAGTTACTGTTAATTGCTCTTTTGGACAACTTTCATACCATACTTCATCAAAACGTTTTGCTTCCTGTTCTCTTGATAAGATGACGTTATCATCTTTCTTCTTTATATACATGAGACGATTTGTAAGTAGAAGTCCAGTAATGGCTGTAGCGACAGCGGTTGTAGCAAGTCCTGAAGCGAGCACATATTTTTTCTTCATAAAGCGTGCACCTCACTGACGTATTTTATTATATATTATTTCATTATTTCCTTTTTGTTTGAATTAATCAACTATTCCCAATAAGAAATTGAATATTTACTCATCTCTATAAATTGGAAAAAAGATTTGATAAAATGATTAATACGAATACATAATATTCGGAGCACAAAGGGAAGTAGCTAAAGGGGGAAATTAAATGGGGCAAGAGGTAGTGATCGTAAGCGCGGTGCGAACAGCAATTGGTTCATTTCAAGGATCGTTAAAGAATATCCCAGCAACAACATTAGGGAGTATCGTTTTGAAGGAAGCATTGAATCGCATTCAATTAAATCCGGCATTAGTGGATGAAGTCATTATGGGGAATGTGTTAGCAGCTGGTTTAGGTCAAAATCCTGCAAGACAAGCAAGTATTAAAGCGGGCATACCGGAGACTGTACCAGCGATGACAATTAATAAAGTATGTGGTTCCGGATTAAAGGCAGTTCATTTAGCAGCACAGGCAATTGCAGCAGGGGATGCAGAAATTGTTGTTGCAGGTGGTTTTGAAAATATGAGTCAAGCTCCATACGTATTACAAAATGCTCGAGAAGGGTTCAGAATGGGTGATCAAAAAGTAGTCGACACGATGATTAAAGATGGTTTATGGTGTGCATTTAACGATTATCATATGGGCATTACAGCAGAAAATTTATGTGATCACTATTCCATTTCTCGCGAAGAGCAAGATGCCTTCTCAGCTCGTTCTCAAGCACGTGCAACAGAGGCATTGAAAGCAGGGAAATTTGTCGATGAAATTGTTCCTGTGGAAATTCCACAACGTAAAGGAGAGTCACTGCTCTTTACACAAGACGAGTATGTGAAACAAGGAACGACAGCAGAAAAATTATTAGGCTTACGTCCAGCATTTAAAAAAGATGGCTCGGTAACTCCAGGAAATGCATCAGGTATTAATGATGGAGCAGCTGCAGTTGTTGTTATGTCAAAGCAGCGAGCATTTGAACTAGGCTTAACGCCTATGGCAACGATTGTAGCTAATGCAAGTGCAGGTGTAGATCCTGCGATTATGGGGGTAGGTCCAGTACAGGCCGTTAAAAAGGCTTTGGCAAAAGCAAATGTAGCTTTAGATGAAATCGATTTAATTGAGGCGAATGAAGCATTTGCCGCTCAAGCGATTGCAGTTGATCGCGAATTAGCTTTCAATCATGATAAACTAAATGTAAATGGCGGAGCGATTGCACTAGGACATCCAATTGGAGCAAGTGGTGCGCGTATTTTAGTTACGCTTCTACATGAAATGCAAAAGCAGGACGTTAATTTAGGGCTTGCAACATTATGCATTGGAGGCGGACAAGGAGTCGCTACAATCGTTCGACGCTAAAAATAACTGGTAGGTGAACAAAATGGCAAGAAAAAAACAACAACGCCAAACAAATGAATTTGAACTGCCAAAAGAAAAGGCAGCCACATTAGCTGATCAATTAGGTGGCGATATACTTGCAAAGCTGAAGGCAGCAAAGCAAGAAATGGTAGCGGATGAAAAGGTAAAAGAAGAAGAACGTCTTGCACAAGCTGCATTCGAAAAAAAGCAACGGGAAAAAAATATGAGTTTTGAACAATTGTTAGATCAGTATGGGGATAAAGGTTCAAAATATTAACTAAATGAAAACTGCTGAGCAAATTTATCGTTGCTCAGCAGTTTTCTTGTTAATGATATTTTTTAACAAATGAATTCCTTTTACAATTAATAGTAAAGTGATTGCACCTGTAGCATTAAGAATGACATCACTTACAATGCCTGTACGACCAGGGATCATGCTTTGACGATATTCATCTAAGCTTGCGATAAGGAGTATTGTAAAAAATGCTAATACAGCAGGGAAACGCCACACTAATTTAGTGTATAAAGTAAAAAAAATTACTGCTAAAATACCGTAACCGAAAAAATGTGCACCCTTACGCATTAAAAACTCAACAAAGAAATAATAGCCTCTTGTTTCAACAGAAACAGTAGTGCCCCAATAAGGGATTTCTAGTTGACTTAACAGTTTTAAAAATGGCTTATCTTTTAAGAGAAGTTGCAGTGAAGGTATAAGCGTTTGTTGTTGATAGCTCATATTGGAAGCAATGACAACGAGCATAACGCCAATTGCGACAAAGAAAACGATTTTTTTCATCGATGCTCCGTATAACGGTCTTGTTTCGTCCATTTTGAAATTTCAGAGACTCCGTTTAATGTTAATGCCTTTCCATATGCTTTCAACGTTTCCTGTAACTGCTGTGGTGTTTTTGCGCCAATGACTGTGGAAGCAATTGCATCGTTTTGTAAATTAAACGCAAGGGCAGTTGCATGGACATCTTCATACTTTTGCTCAATTTGAAACAACAGTTCTTTTATTTCTGTTTCATCATAGCTCATATAAGTTTTTAAACGATCTCTCCACTCATTTGTCAAAATGCCCTTTGCAATAGATCCCCTTGTCACAACTGAAGCACCAGATGATTGGATTTGTGAGAAAAATTCACTCGCGCGTTCATCCAAAATATTAAACTGCATCATATTACTAATGGCATGACTATTTTTTAGGAACGGTATAAAAACATTTGGACGAATGGAGGAAATCCCATACTCTCGAATAAGCCCCTCTTTTTTTAGTCCCTCAAACGTATCAATAACTTCTTCCCAATTATCTTCATTGGTGCCTCCATGCAATTGATAGACATCTAAATAATCCGTTTGTAAGCGCTGTAAGCTATTTTTTAATGCCTGTTGTAAATAGGTAGGTGAAGTATCCCAACCCCAGCCATTCTTTCCATCTTCCCAGCGGTTCCCAACTTTAGATGCGATGAAAATATTTTGTCGGTGTTCTTTAAGTGCTGCACCGACAACTTTTTCGTTTTCACCATAGTTATAAAGATCTGCTGTATCAAAATAGTTAATTCCCGCATCAATTGCTGTATGAATAACTTGTTTTGCTTCGTTTTCTATTGGAGGTAATGACATACAACCTAAGCTAATTTCTGAAATTTCGAATGTGCTGTTTCCTAATGTACGTGTTTTCAACGAAAAATCCCCAATCGTTCAATATTTTAGAAAAGTTCTTACTAATGGTACAATGAAATCAACAAATAGAACAAGTGAGGACTCGTAATGAAGAAATTTGAAGAAAAAACCATTCACTCGGAAGAGATTTACACTGGAAAAGTTATTTCACTAAAGGTTGATGATGTCAAATTACCAAATGGAGAAATGAGCAAAAGGGAAATTATTAACCACCCAGGTGCGGTCGCAGTTATTGCCATTACAGAAAACAACAAAATTCTACTTGTTGAGCAATATCGAAAGGCATTAGAGCGTTCAATAATTGAAATTCCTGCAGGGAAGCTTGAAAAAGGGGAAGAACCGATTGTCACTGCTCGCCGTGAATTAGAAGAAGAAACAGGCTATACAACAGATTATTTGCAATTTGTGCAAGCATTTGCTACATCACCCGGTTTTGCTGATGAAATTATCCATGTATTTTTAGCGGAAAAGTTAACGAAATTGTCAACACCTGCTGAGCTGGATGAGGATGAGTTTGTAGAGTTATTGGAAGTTTCATTAGAGGAGGCAGAGGCAATGATTGCTGATGGTCGAATTTTTGATGCAAAAACAGCATTTGCCGTATTATGGCTGAAAATGAATCAATAATTTTTACGCATAAGGACAAGACAATAGCATAAGTTGTATGGACAAGGGGGAGTCCAATATGCGAAAAGCGATGTATGTCCAATACACAACGATGATCGTACTATGTTTTGTCTGTGGTGTAGCCATTTATCAATTATTCCATATCGAACAAGTAAAGCAAATTATTGAATGGGGCGATCGGCGTCTTTTAACATTGGACAAGCCTACTTTGATTTGGAGTGCAGTTCCTTTCATTGTAGCGATAAGTATTGTATTATTTTTTTCAACGCATAAATATTTAACGGTCATTGCACCAGTTTTTATTGCGATAAAACTCACTTTTTTAGGGTTTAGTTCGGTTTTTTTACTCGTACAGCATCAATCTGTTAAATTTTATGGCCTTTGGTGGTTTCCCTTTCAGTTATTTTACTGTATTTTACTAATTGTGCTTTATAATAATTGCTTTAAAAATAATAAGATAAATGGACGAGCGTTAAAAGCTACTACACCATGGAGAAAGGTAATACAATTATTACTTGTGATGATTCTATTATTTGGTTTAGAAAATTTCGTAATATCTTACTTATTTAAATAAATCATTGTCTTGTAATAAGTTTTACTCATTTGGTATAATGGAATGAGTTTAGGAGGGCGTCACATATGGAGAGCCGTATTGATCGAATTAAAAAGCAACTGCATAGTGCGAGCTATAAGCTGACGCCACAGCGAGAAGCAACTGTAGCTGTATTACTTGAGCATGAGGAAGATCATTTAAGTGCTGAAGATGTTTACTTATTAGTAAAAGAAAAAGCACCAGAGATTGGATTAGCAACAGTATACCGTACACTTGAGCTTCTAACAGAGCTGAAAATCGTCGATAAAATTAATTTTGGTGATGGTGTATCTCGTTATGATTTACGTCAGGAAGGTGCAAAGCATTTCCACCATCATTTAGTTTGTATCGAATGTGGCGCAGTAGATGAAATTCAAGAAGATTTATTAGAAGACGTAGAAGCAATCGTGGAAAATCGTTGGAACTTTATTATTAAAGATCACCGCCTAACTTTCCATGGCATTTGTTGGCGTTGTCATGATGGAAAAGATGATTCTGGAGACAGCAATGCATAAGTAAATCAACACAAAAAAGGAGCAGCTGAGGGGCTGCTCCTTTTTTGTATCCTTTTTAATATCTTTCTGGATGGTGTGCGACGATAACTACTTTACCTGAATCTAAGTCATTTTTAGCTGTTATTTGATCCGTATCCGATAATCCTAGCTTTGTTAAATGATTATGGAAGTCCTCTGGAGTTGTTTGGAAAAAGTTTTTAATGCTTTCAATAAAACCTTTATTTTCACCAGAAGTTTCGGCTGTCGAACCCGCGTCTACATTATAAAATTCTGCAATATCTTCCGCGCGTTTGTTACTGTTTGCAAAAACATGAATATGATCTCGGTCATACCCTTCAGAAATAAAGTTTTCAATTGCATTTTGTGCTTGTACACCATTTTCTACAGATTTCATCATTACCATTTTAACATCACTCCTTTTTTGTGATTAGTTATTTAATACCCGTGGATATATATCAATAAACATAAATCTAATATTTTTATAGGGTAAATGAGTGAATTTCGCAAAAAAGAGACTAGGATATAAGTAGAAAGTTTTTGTGTTTTGCAATATTTAAATAATAAAAATAAACTTTCTTTAAATTGGTTGAAGTGAAGGGTCGACACCAGCAAAAACAGCACGGCGCCTGAGGCTACAGGCTCTGGCCGTGCCCGCGGAAAGCGTGCACGGAAGAACCAATTTACGCGCATTAAAAAATACAATTTTTCTCCGTAGAGAAAAATTGTATTTTTGTTTTGTCCTAGTCTCTATATGTGTATCTGAATATTTTGTACTCAATTTTCTATTTCAATATCAGCTAAAACTTTTTTTATTTCTAAATACTGAATTTGGTGTCCATCAATTTCACGAATTTTAAACTCGAAGTTCTCATAAATAAACGATTCGTTAATATTTAATTCTGGCATATTAGTATAATACCATCCGCCAATTGTGTCGATATTTGGATCTTCTAAATCAAGGGATAAAAGCTTTGAGACATCGTCTAATAGAACTTTTGAGTAGATTAAGTAATGTTCTTCACCGATTTTTCGAATATCAGGAATCTCATCATCGTCAAATTCATCTCGGATTTCTCCAACAAGCTCTTCTAAAATATCTTCTACGGTAACCATACCACTTGTACCACCATATTCATCTAATAAAATTGCGATATGACTGCGTTTCTTCTGCATAATTTGTAATAAATCTTGAATAGGCGTCGTTTCGATTATAAGTATGACAGGGTTAATGAAATCTTCTAATTTAAATTTTGCTGGTTGAATTCGATTATTCATCCCTAATGTTAAAAAGTCTTTAATATTTAAAAAACCTAAAATAGTATCACGGTCACCTTCGTAAACTGGATAGCGTGTATAGCGCTCTTCCGATACTTGGGTTAATACTTCTTCAAAGGTAGCTGTTATGTCAAAACCAACGATATCTGTACGTGGTACCATAATTTCACGCGCGATTTTGTCGTCGAATTCAAATACGTTGTTTACGTATTTCAATTCGTTCATATTGATTTCACCAGATTTATAGCTTTCAGAAAGTAATAAACGTAATTCTTCTTCTGTGTGAGATAATTCATGTTCACTTGCAGGCTGCATACCAAATGCTTTTAATAATAAACGAGCAGAACCATTTAGTAGCCAAATGAGTGGGAACATCAATTTATAAAAAATTTGAATAGGTTTTGCAAAAGCTAATGTAATCGCCTCTGCCTTTTGAATCGCAATCGTTTTTGGCGCTAATTCACCAACAACTACGTGGAAGAAAGTTGCTAAAAAGAACGCACCGCCAATTGTAAACCAGTGAATATAATCTAGTGGAATACCGATAGATTCAAATAGAGGATGCAAAATAAATTCAAATGTCGATTCTCCAACCATACCAATACCAAGTGCAGTTACAGTAATACCAAGCTGACATGCAGACAAATATTCATCTAAATGTGTTGTCACATTTTTAGCGGCAACAGAGCCAGTCTTTCCTTCTGCTAAAAGTTGATCGATACGAGATTGACGCACCTTTACAATAGCAAACTCAGTTGCTACGAAGAATGCAGTTAACGCGATTAACACCGCGAAAATAATTAAATTAATGACTGTGGTCAAACAAGCGTTCTACTCACGAAGTAGAACGTTCACCTCCTAGTTATTTAAAATTAATAATAGGGATTGCATCAGTGCAACGCTCTCTGGAGAAACTTTTTTTCGCAATTTTTGACGTTCATTATCATCTAAATTTTCCATTAATAATGTTACATCATGCTCTAACTTGCGCATTTGCAAGCGAATATCTTGGATATCAATTTCTTCTTCATGCACTACTTTAGTTGGTTCTATTAATGCATGGATTTCATCTAAGCATTTACCTAATTTTTTTTGTTCTTCAATCCAATGAATACGTTCAATCATTGATTTGTCGTAATAACGGTAATTTGATGCAGATCTTTCTACTATTAAAAGTCCTAAATTTGTATAATAATCTATTGTTCTCTTTGTTACACCCGTTGCAGCGGCAATTTCTCCGATTTTTAATTTCTCGATCCCAAAATGATCACCTCAATGTAACACGTTTTACTATAAAGCATAACGTAATCGTATCTTTTTGTAAATAAATCGAACTAAATTTGAATCTGTTAGTTTAATATATTAGAAAAATAAATTAAAAATAGAAAAAGTGATTTGTACCGCCTATTTTGGTAGAAGTGGTAAAATCATTTATAAGAGATATTGAGAGGGGCGATTTTTTTGCAACTATTAAATGATCCAATCGAAGATTATCTTCATTTTATTAAAGTTGAGCGTCAATTATCTGAAAATACATTGCAATCATATAAAAGAGATTTAGTTGCTTATGCACGACATTTACAATATGAACAAAAAATAAAGACATTTAATGAAGTAGCAAGGGAACATATTTTATTATATTTAGATAGTATTAGAGCGGTAGGGAAGTCATCTAAGACGGTATCGCGTCAAATTTCTTCCATTCGCTCTTTTCATCAATTTTTACTCCGTGAGAAAGTAACGGACCAAGATCCAACTGTGCATTTAGAAATGCCAAAAAAGGAGCAAACTTTACCTAAAGTATTATCAATTGCAGATATCGATGCTTTAATTTCTGCTCCTACGATTGATAAGCCTCAAGGAGTTCGGGATATTGCATTACTAGAAATGCTTTATGGTTCTGGAATGCGTATTAGTGAGCTAGTATCATTGAATTTAGAAGATGTGCATATTACGATGGGCTTCGTTCGTGTATTTGGTAAAGGTGGTAAGGAGCGTATAATTCCATTAGGAAAAGGAGCATTAGAAGCATGTATTCATTATCTTGATACAGCAAGACCAAAACTTCTTGGAGATGCACCAAAAAATAATGCGTTTTTTATCACACAAAGAGGGAGAAGATTTACAAGACAAGGATGTTGGAAAATCATTAAAGAATATGCAGAAGTAGCGGGTATAAAAAAAGAAATAACGCCTCACGTATTGCGGCATTCATTCGCGACCCATTTAATAGAAAATGGGGCAGATTTACGAGCTGTTCAAGAGTTATTAGGACATGCAGACATTTCTACGACACAAATATATACCCATGTAAGTAAAACCCGATTATCTGAAGTATATAAACAGTTTCATCCGCGTGCATAATCCTTTCGTAGTGTCTGTTTATAAATTATATCGAAATCAGATGTCTGACCTTTATTTATTAAGATATTTTATGTAAAATAATAAAGGATAAAAGAGGAGTGAGAGTAAAATGCAACCGTTTAAAAAAATTCATGTGATTGTAATGGATTCTGTTGGAATTGGTGAAGCACCAGATGCAGAGAAGTTTGGCGATGTTGGTTCTCATACATTAGGTCACATTGCTGAAAAAATGAATGGATTATCAATGCCTGTTATGGAAAGCTTAGGTTTATCGAATATTCGAAAATTACAGGGCGTCGAAGTAGCTGAGCAACCAAAAGCATTTTACGGCATGATGCAAGAGGCATCTGTCGGAAAAGATACAATGACCGGACATTGGGAAATTATGGGTCTTAATATTGATCAGCCTTTTAAAGTATATCCTAATGGTTTCCCACAAGAGCTCATTACAAAATTAGAACAAGCAACTGGTCGCAAAGTACTTTGTAACTTACCATACAGTGGTACTGCTGTTATTGACGATTATGCAAAGGAACATATAGAAACAGGTGCCATTATTGTGTATACTTCGGCAGACCCAGTCCTACAAATTGCTGCTCATGAAGACGTGATTCCGGTTGAAGAATTATATAAAATTTGTGAAATTGCTCGTGAGTTAACGTTAGACCCTGAATATTTAGTAGGTCGTGTTATTGCCCGTCCATTTATTGGCGAGCCAGGTAACTTTACACGTACAGCCAATCGTCATGATTATGCACTAACGCCATTTGGTCGTACAACGATGGCTGAAATGAAAGACGCTGGCCTTGACGTGATTGCTATCGGTAAAATTTCTGATATTTTCAATAATGATGGTGTGACAGAATCAATTCGTACAAAAAATAATACTGATGGCATGGATAAAATTGCTGAAGTAGTAAAGCGTGATTTCCATGGTTTGAGTTTCTTAAACTTAGTTGATTTTGATGCAAACTTTGGTCATAGACGTGATCCAATTGGGTATGGGGAAGCGTTAGAGGAATTTGACCGTCGTTTACCAGAAGTGTTAAATGCATTAACAGATGAAGATTTATTAATCATTACAGCAGATCATGGAAACGACCCGACATTCCCAGGTACTGATCATACACGTGAATATGTACCATTAATTGTTTACTCACCAAGATTTAGTAAAGGGTTGGAATTACCTTTACGCGAAACATTTGCAGATATTGCGGCAACAGTTGCAGAAAACTTCAAGTTAAAAGCACCTGAATTTGGAAAAAGCTTTTTAGCTGAGTTGAAATAAAATCGTGAATTGGGAGAAAAGAAAATAACTTTAAAGGGGAAATTATTAATTTGAATATTTTAGAAATTATTGAAAAGAAGAAGAATAAACACGAATTAAATGCTCAAGAAATTGATTTCTTCGTTCAAAACTATACAAACGGTTCAATTCCTGATTACCAAATTTCGTCATTATTAATGGCGATTCGATTAAATGATATGACAGATAATGAAACATTCTACTTAACGAAATCAATGATTGAATCGGGTGATGTTATTGATTTATCCTCTATTGAAGGATTTAAAGTAGATAAGCATTCTACGGGCGGTGTTGGTGATAAAGTTACGTTAATTGTTACGCCAATTATTGCCGCTCTTGGTATACCAGTAGCAAAATTTAGCGGTAAAGGTTTAGGAATCACTGGTGGCACAATAGATAAATTAGAGTCTGTAAAGGGATTAAGAACGGAATTAACTTCAGAAGAATTTATTAATAATGTGAATCAGTACAAAATCGCAGTCGCTGGTCAAACTGCAAATTTAGTACCTGCGGATAAAAAACTTTATGCATTACGTGATGTTACTGGAACAGTTGATTCGATTCCTTTAATTGCAGCTTCGATCATGAGTAAGAAAATTGCAAGCGGTTCTGATGGTATAGTATTAGATGTAAAATGTGGTTCAGGTGCATTCATGAAAACTTATGAAGAAGCAAAGTTATTAGCTGATACAATGTCGTCAATCGGTGAAAAATTAGGTAGAAAAGTTGTAGCCCATATTTCGGATATGGATAATCCACTAGGGTTAATGGTTGGTAATAAAATGGAAGTTGTGGAAGCAATGGACTTGCTTTCAGGTAATATGAATAATACGCATGAAGATCTTTATGAAGAATGTGTAATTATTGCTTCATTAATGTATGAAATTGCAACAAGTAAAACTTCGGAGGAATCTGTTGAAGCTGTTAAAGCAGTAATTGAAAACGGTAAAGCGCTTGAGAAATTTAAAGAGTTAATTACTATCCAAGGTGGAGATGTTGCAGATATTCACCTGAATGAAACAAAATATATAGAAGAAATTAAGGCGGGGAATAGCGGTACTGTTGAAAAAGTAAATGCTTTATTAATTGGTGAAGTTTCTTTAGCATTAGGTGCTGGTCGTCTAACAAAAGAGTCTACTTTAGACTTTGATGCGGGTGTAGCTTTAGTTGGAAAAAAAGGTATGCACATTCAACAAGGTGATGTAGTTGCAAAATTATACTCGAACAAAGAAATTACTGAAGACATGATTAAAAAGGCCGAACAAGCATTTGTAATTAAATAACAAACATTTGGCTTATATACAAAACCACCTAGAGTTCTATTCTAGGTGGTTTTATTCATATCTGCATGTTAGGTGAATCCATACGAATATAAAAATATTCTTTTTTTTATCGTAGAAATCGACTGTTAAATTGAGTGTTACAAGGAATTTCAAGTGCTATGAAAATCGAAAAGAGTAGTGGTTATGTCTATTCGCACGGACATAACCACTACTCTTTTTTTGTTCGTAAATATATAAGGCAATTTAAATTTTCGATGTTTAAAACAATTCACATTTTCCTATACTACTAGCAGTTGTCGCAACAACACTACTTTTAGCGAATGGATACTAGTTTTGTCAATCGTAAAGGAAAAGACAAAAGACTAGAGAATTTGCGTAGAAGAAGGAGGCGGCATTTATGAAATTTGATATCACTTTGCATCCAAATGAGGTGCTCGTCATAAAACTATTTGGAGAACTTGACCACCATGAAACGGAAAAAATACGTACACAAATATCAAAGGCTATTTTTCAAGGAAATGTAAAATGGCTAATTTGGAACCTAGAGCACCTGCATTTTATGGATAGTGCGGGGATTGGGCTTGTCTTAGGCAGAATGCGAGAACTTCGTGCTGTTGATGGACAAACAATCATCCTAAATCCATCAAGTACGATGCAAAAAATATTTAAATTTTCAGGACTAGGCAACTTAATGATGTTTGGTTCTGAACATGATGCAATTTTACAGGCAAGGGGGATTGTCAATGGATAACGAAATGACACTAACATTTTTAGCACGCAGTGAAAACGAGGGACTTGCTCGTATTGCTGTAACAAGCTTTATGGCGCAATTAGATCCAACGATTGAAGAGTTATCTGAATGCAAAACAATTGTATCAGAAGCCGTTTCGAATGCGATTATTCATGGTTACGCCAATAATCCTGACGGCATTATAACCGTTCACGCTGTTAGAAATGGTTCAGAAATGAGCGTAGTAATTAAGGATGAAGGCTGTGGCATTGAAAATATTGAACGTGCTAGAGAGCCTCTATTTACAACGAAGCCTGAAATGGAACGTTCAGGTATGGGCTTCACAATAATGGAAAGCTTTGCGGATTTTTTACAAGTCGAATCAATAGTTGGTGCAGGAACAGTTATAACTTTTACAAAGCATATTTCACCTGTACGCACACTTGTTACGTGACGACTTTAGGGGGTGAGGAACATCGAACAGTCATCTGAAACGTTATTAACGCAATCCTACATGCGCGAGCTTATTGCCCGTTCTCAATCAGGAGATAAAGTCGCTAGAAAAATTATGATTGAAGGGAATACTCGCCTTGTTTGGTCAATCGTTCAGCGATTTGCTTCTCGTGGTGTAGAACTCGATGATTTATTTCAAATAGGTTGCATTGGATTGATGAAGTCCGTTGATAAATTTGATTTAAGTTATGAGGTGAAATTCTCGACATACGCGGTGCCGATGATTATTGGGGAAATTCAACGCTTTTTACGAGATGATGGCATGGTAAAGGTGAGTCGATCCATTCGGGAATTGAATTTTAAAATTCGTCATGCAACAGATGAATATTTAAAAACGAATGAAAAATCGCCATCTATTGCAGAATTAGCTGCGATATTAAATGTCTCCCAGGATGATATTTTAATGGCAACCGATGCGATGCGAGATCCCGCAAGTCTTCATGATCAATTATTTGAAAATGATGGCGACTCGATTACACTAATGGATCAAATGCGAGACGACAAATCGGTGCTACCATTCGATTACATTCCGTTGAAGGATTTACTGAAACGGTTAGGCAAACGTGAGCAATCCATTATTTATTTTCGCTATTATCTAGATTTAACGCAAACAGAAATTGCGGAAAGGTTAGGTATTTCACAAGTACAAGTATCAAGACTTGAAAAGAAAATTTTAGCCCAATTAAAAACTTGGATGAGTGTTTCGAATAATGCAAAGACGGTGAAAAAATGACGAATCAATTATTTGCAACATATGAGATCGCAAAAACGTATTTTGAAACTTGTTTTGATTCGGAAAACACATTCGATGTGTGTATTAAAAATATAACGATTAAAAATTTACCGACGCTAGTCGTATACATCAGTGGATTAGTCAACGGTGAAAGTCTTGCAGAGATGCTTACAAATTTACAGTGGGAGCAAGAAGAAGAAATTGAAGATGAAGTAGCTTATTTTAATGCACACTTTAATTATCATGGTAAAGAAGAAGCAACATCGATCGATGACTTTTTACTTGGAGTTTTAAGTGGACGAGTAGGCTTTGTTACTTTAAGTGGTTATAGCTTCCTAGCTGAATTTAGAGAGTACCCAGGTCGAAACCCAGAAGAGCCCGACAACGAAAAGGTAATTCGAGGTTCGCGCGATGGCTTTGCAGAGAATGTCATTCAAAATGTCGCATTAATTCGTCGGAGAATTAGAAGTACAGAGCTTCGATATCAAATGCATAAAGTAACTACTTACAGTCAGACGGACGTCGTCGTTGCTTATATGGGAAATTTAGTGAATGAGGATCATTTGCGATGGGTAATAGATCGACTTTCTCAAATACAGCATGATGGATTAACGATGGGGGACAAATCATTAGAAGAATGGTTATTTAAGCAAAGATATCATCCTTTACCATTTGTCCGCTATTCGGAGCGGCCTGATATTGTTGCAGCCCATCTTTTAGAAGGTCATATTGCGATTATTGTCGATACTTCACCTTCTGTTATGTTACTTCCTGTTACGATGTTTCATTTATTGCAACACGCAGAAGAGTATCGGCAAGCTCCACTTATTGGATCGATGATGCGTATACTCCGCTATGGAGCTGTAATGTTGAGCTTTATACTGCTTCCTTTTTGGTATTTATTAGTAACTAATGAACATTTATTACCTGATAGTTTAGCCTTTATAGGTATTAATGAAAAAAGTGATATACCCATATTTTTACAATTATTAATTGCAGATATAGGGATTGAATTTTTACGTATTGCTGCTATTCATACACCAACCCCATTATCGACCGCAATGGGACTAATTGCCGGTATCATCATTGGACAAATAGCAATTGATGTCGGGTTATTTTCAAGTGAGGTTGTCCTTTATACGGCAATTACAGCGATCTTTACCTTTGCAATTCCGAACTATGAATTAAGTATATCCATTAAAGTTTTCAGAAACCTACTATTGGCGATTACGGCACTGTTAGGTATGAACGGCTTTTTCATTGGAATTTTCCTTATTTTCACGTATTTATGTACTTTAAAACCGATGAAAGTTCCATATTTATGGCCACTTGTTCCATTCTTCCCAAAGGCATTTGCGCGGGTGATTATTCGCTTCCCGATGTCCAACGATGCGCTCAGACCTTTTGTTGTAGGTGCAAAACAGCGAAAAAGGGTATAGACGCACATTGCATGACATTCTCTCCTATGTTAAAGTTCACATATACTATTTTGTGACTTTTAAGAATATTAGCGCGGATTGGCTAAGTTAGGGGAGAATAATATGCATTTATACGGAACTCAACAAATAAATGAGCATGGGCATTTAGCAATTGGTGGCGTAGATACAATAGAGCTAGCAAAACACTATGGTACACCATTATTCATTTACGATACGGCTTTAATTCGTCAACGTGCGCGTGGATTTATTAACACATTTAAAAAATTAGGTGTGAAAGCACAAGTTGCATATGCTTCAAAAGCTTTTTCATGCGTAGCTGCTTATCAATTAGCTTCACAAGAAGATTTATCGCTAGATGTTGTTTCCGGTGGAGAATTATATACAGCAATTAAAGCGGGCTTCCCAGCTGATCGTATACATTTCCATGGGAATAACAAATCTTTTACAGAGCTAGATTTAGCTTTTCAGACGGGTATTGGCTGTATCGTAGTGGATAACTTTTATGAAATAACACTGATTAAAGAGATTGCACAAGCACGAAAGCAAAAAATAAACATATTATTACGTGTAACACCAGGTGTAGAGGCACATACACATGATTTCATTACAACAGGACAAGCGGATTCTAAATTCGGATTTGACTTAACTAACGGGCAAGCAGACAAAGCTTTTGAGCAAGTGGTGAATGATGAATATATTCAACTTTTAGGCTTACATTGTCATATCGGGTCACAAATTTTTGAAACAGAAGGCTTTCGCTTAGCTGCAGAAAAAGTAATGCAAAAAATGGGTACATGGAAAGAGGACTATCAATTTGAAGCAACTGTTCTAAATCTAGGTGGTGGCTTCGGCATTCGATATACAGAAGATGATACACCGCTAGAACCCCATGAATATGTAGAAGATATGATCAAAACTGTACAGGCTGAAAGTGCTAAGTTAAAATTAGCAATGCCGGAAATTTGGATTGAACCTGGTCGTTCTCTTGTAGGAGATGCAGGGACATCACTTTATACAATTGGCTCACAAAAAACAGTTCCAGGCGTACGTGAGTATATTGCTGTAGATGGTGGGATGAGTGACAATATTCGTCCTGCATTATATGATGCAAAATATGAGGCGATCATTGCTAATAAAGCAAATGAAGCAAAATCTAGTACATACACAGTTGCAGGAAAGTTATGTGAGTCAGGCGATAAATTAATTATTGATGCAGCATTACAACAAGCACAAACAGATGATATTTTGGCGATGTTCTGTACCGGAGCATATGGTTATTCAATGGCATCAAACTATAATCGATTACCAAGACCTGCAGTCATATTCGTAGAAAATGGCGAGCATCAGTTAGCAATTAAGCGAGAAAGCTATGAAGATATCGTCGCAAATGATCTCCCGCTAGCATTTAAAAAGGGTGAGTAATCGATGAAATTATCAAAACAAGCAAAATGGGGAATCGGTTTAGTAGCCGGGGTTATACTTTGGTCTCTACTATTTATTTATGTCATTAGTCCGTTAGTTTACATGTTTACGAAATCGTAATGTGCCGTGCCGCTCATTGGAACGTTGGAAAATTGTGTTATTGCATTTCAATCAAACTTTTGATAGCATTTGCAATGGTAGAATTGAGGGAATGTGAAAATGTTAGTTCGATATAAAAAAGCACTTGAAAAAATTGCAATGGGCTTACTTTCATTAATGCCACAAGAAAAGGACATTAAGCGCTTAATGGAAACCATTCAGCATTACGAGCAAAACGAAAATTGGACACTTTATTTATGGAAAAAAGGCGAAGAATACGTTGGATCAGTAGGTTTAGTTGAGGAAAATAATATTGCAACTATTCAACATATAACGGTAATCCCGTCTTATAGAGGTGAAGGTGTTGCACTTGAGATGTTGCAAGAGCTTCGCGAGCATGGATATGAGCAAATTTTAGCAAATGAAGAAACGAAGACTTTCGTTGAAAAATGTATACCTATATTAAAAGAAGTCGACTAATCTCGACTTCTTTTTTTCTGTTCTCTTGCTGAAAGAATTTCTGAACGGTCCCTTAGCATATGCTTATTGAAAATAAACTGCTTTGAAAGTGAAGGAAGGGTGGTTATTTTTTCATTAACTAGTAGTTGAAGTTCCTTGTTTGTAATAGGTAATAGAATTTCAGAAAAAGGCTTATGATGAATCATGTTGAAGTGACATTTTTTCATATCATTTAAAAGGTGTGGAAGGTCAATAAATGAGAAAAATATATCAAATTGATTTTGTTCAAAATTATTGATTGCTTTTTGCAAAGTTCTACTCGCACCGGCAAAATTTTCTCTACGCCAATGATACATACTCGTCGCTAATTGCACATACCCTACGAGCGGATGAAACTTTTCACCTGGTGCAATTTCTTTCCAATATTCTTCTAATACCTCGTGGCATTCAAAATAATCTTTATTGTCGTTAAAATAAGCACAGTAATCGACAAACAGTGGATGAAACAAAGGATGCATTGTTCTCACCTTTCTTTTATACTATTAAAGTGGAGCATTAATCAGCGTGTATTTTTCGCTAATTTTTGCGTTATGAATTTGGTCTTACTAAGACCGAAATATTAAAAAATTATTCCGAGTGAAAGTTGTACAAGATGCTTCAATTTTCGACTAGAATTGACAGGTGGTAAATAAAATGTCTTATGAAGTGAAGCTTGATGCCTTTTCAGGGCCACTAGATTTATTATTACATTTAATTCATCGCTTGGAAATTGATATTTATGATATTCCAATGGCAGAACTGACGGAACAATATATTGATCATATCCATGCGATGCAAACGTTAGAATTAAATGAAGCAAGCGAATATTTAGTAATGGCTGCAACATTACTTGCTATTAAAAGTCGTATGCTAATCCCAATTCATGAAGGTGAAATAGACGAGACTGAACTCGAAGTTGACGAGCCCGATCCACGTGATGAGTTAGTAGCTCGCTTAATCGAATATAAAAAATATAAAGAAGCTGCAGTTCAATTGCAAGAATTAGAAAGCGAACGTGGGCAAGTTTTCACGAAAGCACCAGCGGATTTGTCGGAATTTATGCCGGATGAACAGCTTGTATTATTTGACCAAAATGTAAATGTGTATGATATGTTAAGTGCTTTCCAAAAGTTAATGCGTCGTAAGCAATTGAAAAAGCCTTTAGCTACAAGAATTGCAAGACAAGAAATTTCAGTGAAAGATCAAATGCGTACGGTCGTAAATATTTTAAAAGGCGCAGGTGGGAAAGTTATGTTTTCAACGCTTTTTGAGGCAGATGATAAACCAACCCTTGTGCTAACATTTTTAACATTATTAGAATTGATGAAGCGCCAAGTTGTTTTTGTGGAGCAACAAAATAACTTCGATGATTTAACTGTATTGCTACAAAAGGAGGATATTGGCGATGAACTCGAACAATTTATTGAGCCGAATTGAGGCACTATTATTCGTAGCTGGGGATGAAGGAATGACTGTTAAGCAACTAGCACAATATATAGAAGTAGACACGATGGATATTGAAGCTGGATTAAGCGAATTGGAATCACAATATAATGAATCCGAAATGCGTGGCATTACAATAAAACAACTAGCCGGTACGTATCAATTAACAACAAAACCAGATATGTCTGCAACGTTAAAAAAATTAATTGAAAACCCAACAAATCAAGTTTTAACAGGTGCTTCCCTTGAAGTATTAGCGATCATTGCCTATAAGCAACCAATTACTCGCGCTGAGGTAGAGGATTTACGAGGCGTGAAAAGTGAACGACCAATTGCTACACTTGTTTCACGTGCTCTTGTACAAGAGGTAGGTCGAGCAGAAGGTACAGGTCGAGCGATTCTATATGGAACAACGAAAGAGTTTTTAAACTATTTCGGGTTACAGAATATTAACGAATTGCCGCCATTACCTGAGCATGTTGAGCAGGATGATGATCAACCAACGGATTTATTTTTAACGAAATTCCAGGAAACATTTAATCAAAACTAAAGGAGTGACTAATTGAAAAAGTGGTTTGTGTGCGTAGTAGTAGGCTTACTTGTGTTTTTAAATAGCTCTACTAGTGAAGCGCAAGGACGTAGCTATGTTGTAATGGATATGCAAAATGGTCGAACATTAATGGGATCAAATGAGCATATTCCGCTTCCAATTGCCAGTTTGACAAAAATCTGGACGGCATATGTCGTTCTTGAAAATAGTGAGCTATCAGACGAAGTGACAATTTCAAAACGAGCTTCACTAGTTGAAGGTTCATCAATCTATGTAGAGGAAGGGCAAGTCTATACTGTTGAGCATTTGCTTTATGGTTTAATGATGCGTTCTGGAAATGATGCTGCAGTGGCTTTAGCTGAGCACGTTGGTGGTTCAGTGGAAGGGTTTGTTCAACTTATGAATGAACAAGCACAATACAATGGTCTTAAGCAAACACATTTTGATAATCCGACAGGCCTCCATGAGCCAACACACTTAGCGTCAGCTTATGATACGGCGAAAATGTTGCAAATAGCGATGCAAAATGAAGCATTTCGTAAAATTGCATCAACAAAATTGTATAAAGAAGGTGCACATTGGAGTAATAAACACCGATTGTTGCATCAGGACATTGGAGCGACAATTGGTAAGACAGGCTACACAAAGGTCGCAGGACGTACACTCGCCACTTTTTTTGAGCGGGAACAAAAACAATTTATTATCGTTACAATAAATGAAGGAAATGATTGGAATGTCCACCGTAATTTAGCCGATGAAATCGAACGGGAATACGACATTGTTACAATCGCCGATAAAGGGCCATACAAACAAAACGATGTGACAATTTATTTACAAGAGCCTATGCGTGTACTCATTAAAAAAGGCGAGCTAGAGCAATTTCGTCATGTTGTTTATTTATCGAGGGTTGATAAATCGAAACGTGCAGTTTGGCATGTGTATTTAAAAGATGAATTACTCATGACGAAACTAGTAAGAAGAAATTAATCTTTTGTAAATGTTACCCTATTATTAGAAAAGTTAATTTTCTTTAATATTGAAGGAAAGTATGACATAATTTTCAACAGTTAAAATATGCAGAGGCGAATGCTGTGAAGGTATACGTTTACTGCAATTTATCAATCAATGAGGTGAACTTATGGAAAGATTACAAAAAGTTATTGCTTATGCAGGAGTAGCATCAAGACGAAAAGCAGAGCAATTAATTTTAGAAGGTAAAGTTAGAGTAAATGGTAATATCGTCCGCGAATTGGGAACTAAGGTGTCAAATTCAGACGAGATCGAAGTTGAAGGCGTGAAATTAGAAAAAGAAGATAAAGTATACTTCTTATTATATAAACCACGTGGCTACATTTCAGCAGTAACAGATGATAAAGGTCGTAAAACAGTTACAGATATTTTTAAAAAGCGTGTTCACCAACGAATTTTCCCAGTTGGTCGTCTAGATTATGATACAACTGGCTTACTATTATTAACAAATGACGGTGAATTTTCAAATTTAATGACTCATCCGAAATTTAAAATTGATAAGACGTATATTGCACGTGTAAAAGGCGTCCCAACAAAACAAGGCTTAATGAAGCTGCAAGGCGGAATCCGTTTAGAAGATGGCAAAACTGCGCCTGCAAAAGTAAGTATGACAAGCTTTGATGAAAAGGCAGGTAAAGCCATTTGTGAAATTACGATTCACGAAGGAAAAAACCGTCAAGTACGTCGAATGTTTGAAGCAATCGGTACACCAGTTGTTAAATTAAAGCGTGAGCGCTTTGCCTTTTTAGACTTAGCAGGGTTAACACCCGGTGAATACCGTGAGTTAACAAAACACGAAGTAAAGCTGTTACGTGTATTAGCGGAAACAGGTAAATTAGATTAACACCGGAAATATAGTAGTAACGTTCATAAATCCTTCATAATAAAATCATTAGTTAATTGTATTAATTTGCTATAATAGGCAACAGAAGTTTGCTAAAAGAAAGGAGGTTTTTATTTGGAAAAGAAAAAGCGTCGTTCTGTTACACGTGGTATTATTTTAGCAATACTAGCAATTGCCATAGGGTACACTGTTTTTGCAGCTGTTACAAAAGATAAAATAGAAATCATTAAAGTAGGGGCAGAGGCGCCGGATTTTGAAGTAGTTGATTTAAATGGTAAAAAGCATCGTTTAGCAGATTATGAGGGGCAAGGCGTTGTTTTAAATTTTTGGGGCACTTGGTGTGAGCCATGTGAACGTGAATTCCCAGCGATGACGAGACAATATAAAGCTTTTAAAAATGAAGGTGTTCAAATAATAGCAGTAAATTTTGCGCAATCTGAATTTGAAGTAAAAAATTACGTTGCTAATATGGGCATGACATTCCCGGTTGCCATTGATAAAACAAAGAGTGTTTTTACTGCCTACAATATTGGTCCACTCCCAACTACTATTTTCATTAAACCGAATGGTGAAATCGAACGCATTACTAAAGGTGAAATGAGTGAGCAACAAATAGCTCAGTATATGGATTCGATTAAGCCGGAATAGGAGTTAACGCAATGAATAAAATTATTTGTGAATGCGGGCACGAAAATCCAGAAGGTACAAAGCTCTGCCAAAAATGTGGAAGGCCGCTTACTGCAGAGGAAAAAGATAAAAAAATTGCAGACATGCGTTATGAAGGAACTGCGATTCGTTCAAAAACGTATAACAAATCAATAATCGATAAAGTTTGGAATTTTTTCTCGAGTGTAAAAGTTGGTATAGCACTTATCATTTTAAATTTAATAGCAGCATCCATTGGTACAATTTTACCTCAAGAATTTTATGTTAGTGTAGCAACTGACGCAGAGAAGGAAGCGTATTATTCAGATGTTTACGGTTGGTTCGGTGAAATATACTATACGTTAGGTTTATCGGATCTTTATTCATCTATTTGGTTCCAAATACTTGTATTAATGTTAGGTGTATCCATTATTATTGCCAGTATTGACCGAGGAATTCCTTTACATAAATCATTAAAAAATCAGCGAGTAAAAAGACATCAAAGCTTTATGAAACGACAACGCATTATTGCAGAGGGACAACCTACTGAAAATAAGGAAGAGACGTTATCGTTAGTAGAGAAAAAATTAAAAGAATTAAATTATAATGTACGTCGAGAAGACAATGCACTTTTAGCGGAGCGAGGGCGTTTTTCTCGTTACGGCCCCTATGTTAACCATGTTGGACTAATTGTCTTTATAATTGGTGTTATGCTTCATTTAGTACCTGGTTTTTATGTTGATGAATCGATGTGGCTACGTGAAGGAGAAACGCGTGCTATTCCAGGCATGGACGGCTATTTCTTACATAACGATCGATTTATTTTAGAAACTTACGACAATGATCCACAAGGGGAGCAATTAAAGCAAGGGGTTAACGTAGTAGCAAAAAACTTCCAAACGGATGTGACCCTTTTTAAACAGGAAGAGGGAGCGGTTGCTGGTCAATCTGAGAATTTGGCTGAAATAAAAAGTTATGAAATTCGAGTGAACCATCCGCTTAAACATGAGGGCTATGCAATCTACCAAATGGATTATCGTTTAAATGAATTAAAAACGATGGTTTTTGAGTTAACAAATAAAGAGACTGAAGTTTCTTTAGGACAAGTTAGCATTGATTTAACTGATCCAAAAGATACGTATGATTTAGAAAACGGGGCAAAAGTAAATTTACTAGGTTACTATCCGGATTTCTCAGGATTTAAAGAAGGGGTGCCACAAACAGCAACACAAACCCCAAATAATCCAGCATTTATATTTAAAATGTTCACACCCGAAACACCAGATGGGGAGACAAGCTTTGTAGCGATTCAACAAACGCTTGAGCCTGACGGTGAAAATCAATACAAAATGAAATTCTCGAATGTCGAAATGCGTAATATGTCTGGGTTGACGATTCGTTACGACCGCACACTTCCAATACTATTTGTCGGCGGCTTTATCTTTATGCTTGGTGTCATTATCGGATCTTATTGGAATCACCGCCGTATATGGGTGGAACAACTTTCAGATGGCACAATTCGTTTAGCAGCTCATACGAACAAAAATTGGTTTAGTATGAAGAAAGATTTAGATTCATTAACAGTACATGCATATTTGCCGCAATATTTTGATCAGCAAGAGTCTGAACAATTAGATAATGAAGAAAACGAAAAGGAAGGTAAAACCTTATGAGTTTAATCGATTTAAGTGGTAACTTACTATATGTTGCGTTCATTTGCTATTTAGTTGGTACATTGTTATTTGGTGGTGCTATAAAAGAAAAAAATGACACGGCAGCTAATCGCGCAAACAAGTATGGTAAGATTGCGATTATTATAACGATTATCGGTTTTGTGGCACAGCTTGGTTACTTTATTACACGTTGGATTTATACGGGACACGCACCTGTAAGTAACATGTTTGAATTTACTACTGCATTTGGGATGTTTATTGTCCTGTCCTTTATTGTGATTTATTTCATGTATAAAGTATCGGCAATTGGTGTTGTAGCACTACCTATTGCTTTATTAATTATTGCTTATGCTTCTATGTTCCCGAGTGAAGTAAGTCCGCTTGTGCCTTCTTTAAAGAGTCATTGGCTTACAATTCACGTTATTACGGCAGCATTAGGGCAATCAATTTTTGCGATTAGTGCAGTAGCAGGGTTAATATACTTATTGAAAAACGTTAATACGAAGGTACGCTCAAAGGAAAGTTTCTGGCTTGAATTTGTCATGTTCTTCTGCGTACTTGTAGTTGGCTTTGTTGTTGCAACGACAACTTTTAACGTAATGAACTATGAAGCCAAATTTGAATATGTAGATACGATGGATAATACAGAAGAAATTACCTATACGATGCCTGCAATTTTTGGGATGAATGAATATGTTGAGCTTTCAACGAACAAAATGACCCCAATTTTTGAATTACCTGCATTAATTGATGCACGTAAATTAACGACGGTCGTTTGGTCTATTATTTTTGGATCTGTATTATATGTATTGATTCGTATAATTTTTAGAAAGAAAGTTTCTACAATGTTACAGCCGTTAGTGTCCCGTGTTAATTCGACATTAATGGATGAGATTGCGTACCGTGCTGTACTAATAGGCTTCCCTGTTTTTACACTAGGTGCGTTAATATTCGCAATGATTTGGGCGCAAATCGCATGGAGTCGCTTCTGGGGATGGGATCCTAAAGAAGTGTGGGCACTTATTACCTGGTTATTCTATGCTGCCTTTTTACACTTACGTCTCTCAAAAGGATGGGAAGGGAAAAAAACAGCTTGGTTAACTGTAATCGGCTTCTTAATTATTCTCTTTAATTTAGTCGTAGTGAATTTAGTTATTGCCGGCTTACATTCTTACGCATAAGTTTAACAAAATATCATAATTTTAGAAAAGTTCTTCCATGTTTGGTAGAGCTTTTCTTTTCAATCGCAATTTGAAAAGGTACAATAGAAGAGTGAATAGAGAGTTGAAAGGGGTAACACCAGTGTCTGAAAATATTTCTGTATTAATCGTAGATGATGAGGATCGTATTCGTCGCTTATTAAAAATGTATTTAGAGCGTGAGGGTTATTTAGTAGATGAGGCAGAGAATGGTGAGCAAGCGCTTACGATGGCTCTTGAAAAAGAATATCATTGTATTTTATTAGATATTATGATGCCTGAAAAAGATGGACTAGAAGTTTGTGCAGAATTACGAGAAAAGAAGACAACACCTATAATTTTATTAACTGCTAAAGGTGAAGAAGCAAATCGTGTACAAGGCTTTGAGCTTGGAGCAGATGATTATATAGTGAAACCATTTAGTCCACGTGAGGTTGTCCTACGCGTAAAAGCAATTTTACGTCGATCTGCAGTATTCTCACCAGTATCAAATGCATCATCATCGAAAGACTTAGTGGTATTTCCACATTTAACAATTGATCATGACGCGCACCGTGTTACTGCTGATGGCACAGAAGTGAATTTAACTCCTAAGGAATACGAGTTATTATATTTCCTTGCGAAATCACCTGATAAAGTATTTGACCGTGAACAGCTTTTAAAAGAAGTATGGCACTATGATTTCTTTGGTGACTTACGTACAGTTGATACACATGTAAAACGTTTACGTGAAAAATTAAACCGTGTTTCTGAAAATGCGGCAAAGATGATCGTAACGGTTTGGGGTGTCGGCTACAAATTTGAGGTTGTAAATGAATAGAATAGCAACAAGTATTGTCGGGAAGCTATGGGTAACCATTTTGCTTCTCGTTTCGTTTGTACTTTTTATTTTTACGGTCTTTATGCTGGAGTTTTTAGAAAAATACCATAATGAACAGTCTGAACAATCCTTACGTCAAACTGCGGCAGCCATTGCAAGTATTGTTGATGATGAGGGACTTGATGATAAAAAATTTACAATTATTTCAGAAATTTTAACTGAATCAACAAATGTACTCATAGCAAAAAATCCAAATGAAGTACTTTATGCAGAGCAAATAGGTGTAAATCAACAACAAATACAGCAGGATATTATTTCGAATAGAGCATTTGAAAAAGTATACGCTACAACAGAACCAATCGTCAAAGAGCTAGTACTCCCTTCGAATGAAGAGAACAATAAGAAGAGTACTTATATTGTTCTTGGTTTCCCACTGAAGGGTGAAGAGGAAACCCATGGAGCTGTATTTATTTATAAAAATCCGGATGCTGTTTATCAAACAAGTAGACAGACGACGAAAATTGTCTTTATAGCTGCAGCAATTGCTTTCATATTAACAACAATTTTTGCCTTTTTCTTATCATCAAAAATAACCTTCCCCTTAAGGAAAATGCGAGAACACGCATTTGAATTAGCGAAGGGACGTTTTGATGCGAAAATTGAAACGAAGCAAAATGACGAAATTGGTCAGTTAGCAGTTGCCTTTAATCAAATGGGGCGTCAACTAAGTCATCATTTAGAGGTTATTAACCAAGAAAAAGAACAATTATCGAGTATTTTGACTTCGATGAGTGATGCTGTAATTACGTTTAACCGAGATAAAACAATTTTGCTGAGCAATCCACCAGCAGAGCGATTATTACAAAAATGGTTTGTTGCAAAGGGATTGGATAGTTCGAAGCCTATTCCGGAAGAGTTTTATCATATGTTGGATCATGTTTTAAATTTTGAAGACCATTTAGATGAGGAATTAGAGATCGGAAAATCCAATTATAGTATTTCCATTAACCCTCTTTATAGTGGGGATGCCATTCGTGGTGCTGTAGCTGTTATTCGCGATAAAACAGAGGAAACAAAGCTTGAAAAATTAAAATCTGATTTTATTGCCAATGTTTCTCATGAACTGCGTACGCCTATTGCAATGCTTCAAGGCTACTCAGAAGCAATAATCGATGGTGTCGTCACAACAGAAGAAGAGCGTAATGATATGATTCGAGTGATTTATGAAGAATCCCAGCGCATGGGAAGACTTGTTACAGATTTACTCGATTTGGCGCGTATGGAATCAGGACATATGACTTTATATAAAGAAAATGTTTCACTTGTTACAGTGATTGAACGTATGACGCAAAAATTTGGACAAGCTGCAAAAGAAAATCACGTTACTTTGCAGTTTGAAACGGATATTCCAGAGGATATGGAAATTCATATTGATGAAGATCGAATTGAACAAGTTTTAACGAATTTAATTGATAATGCTATTCGACATACGTCAGCTGAAGGTTTGGTAACAGTATCGATTCAGCAAAAGCAAAATTTTGCAAAAATACAAGTACAGGATACTGGCCAAGGAATTCCTCAAGACGATCTACCATACGTATTTGAGCGTTTTTATAAAGCAGATAAAGCGCGTACTCGCTCAAAGGGTGGTACAGGACTTGGTTTGGCGATTACTAAAAACATTGTTGAAGCTCATAAAGGAACAATTTCTGTTGACAGTGTCGAACAGCAAGGTACTACTTTTACATTTTATTTACCATTATCATAAAAATGTTTAATGAGGTACAATTTGGCACAGTGTATGACTTTTTACTATAATGGAAATATGCAAGGAGAGGGGAGTTGTCCTGTAAGTAATTACTTTCAGAGCAGCTCCTTTCTTCATATGTTGAGTAGATGAGCCTAACTAACTAATAATTATTTGCTGGTTTGTAACTTTTTTTGTTTTGAAACGACAAATTAATAGAACGGAGGTGGGATGGGTGCAACAATCCATATTCCATCGATTATACGACATGTATCATCAAGATGTTTTTAATTTTTTGTTTTATTTAGTGAAAAATCGTTCAGTTGCGGAAGATCTTTCGCATGAAGTATATATACGTGTATTGAAATCCTATGATCGATTTGAAGGGAAAAGTAGTGAAAAGACATGGCTATTCTCTATTGCCAAAAACGTAGCGATAGATCATTTTCGGAAGAAACAAATTCGAGATAAGCATGCGTTTACAGCATTTGATTGGGAGACAGAGCAACTTGTTTCACCGGTACCTTCACCTGAAGAGTATACGGAGCATAATGATCAATTGCAGCAAATATTAGTTGCATTAGAAGAATGTTCTGGAGATCAAAAAATGGTTGTCATAATGCGCTACATGCAAGAGTTATCGATACAAGAGACGGCAGAAGTGCTTGGTTGGACAATTGGTAAAGTTAAAACAACACAGCATCGAGCACTGAAAAACTTACGCCAAATACTTGATCGAAATAATGGAAAGGAGGCGAATTCATTATGAAAAAAGAGCATTGGGATGAGAGTGAGATTGAAAATTTATTAAAGCAGTCGCCAAAAGTTACAGACAATCGTTCCAAAGAGGAAGTTTTCCAGCGACTTTTAGATGAAGGTGCATTTAGTGAACAATCGCCTCAGCCACAAAAAAAAGTTGTTAAACCGAAAGGAATTCGCTGGACGCCATTAATTGCTTCTATTGCTTCGCTATTTTTAATTGTTGTATTTGCAAGACAGTTTATTGGTTCGTCAAATAATGTAGCACAGGATCAAGCAAGTGAGGCATTAACCGAAAGCTCTTTAAAAATGGCTGATAGCGCAGCGAAAAATGAACGATTGGCTTTGCCGGAAGAAGCCTCATCCTTTTCTCTGGATGAATCATTAGCTGCACATACGTTAGTATATGAGTCACAATTACAAGATGTAACGCTATTCACAATTGGCTTATCAGGTGATAATGCAGAAAGTGTACCAGTTAGTTTTTTAATTCCCAATGAAATTGTCAATGAAAAATTAGGAACGACAGCACCAACCAAGTTGCAGTTGTATGAAGCATTTGCTCCATTAATTGATGAAGAGGGGCGAGGTTTCAGAGAATTCCATCCTTTTAAGGGGAAATTCCTGGAAAAGGATGGAGAATTAGTTCATCAATTGCCTAAAGATCATCCATATGATACAAGTTTAGGGGCATTATCGAATTATACTGGTACCCTTATTGATACTTTTAGTGATGATTATGAGCAAGTGTATTTAGAAAACATGGATGGAGCAAGTATTGACCTTGATTATGTGGGCGAGGTGAAAGAGCCGATTTCGTTAAGAAGTTCGTCGGAAAAATATAATTATTATGCTTATCAAATGAGTACTGGCGCGGTCTATTTAAGTCCTAATTTTCGTATGAGCTATTCCACAGTGGAAGAAGCACTACAAAATATGACAACCGAAGCGAATGATATTTATCGAACAGTAATTTTGCCAAATGTAACTTACACAGTGAAGAGCGATAAGAATGTAGTTACTGTGAAATTTGATAATGAACTTGATTTACAACAATTTGATGCCATTGAAGTGATGCGTATGATCGAAGGGATATTAATGACAGCTGCCCAATTTGATCGACAAGTAAAGTTCGAACAAATTGTCCAAGAAGAGTGGAATGGCTTTAATTTTACAGGGCCATTAGATAAACCAATTGCAGCAAATATCTTTTATTATTAATAATTATAAATCATGGGGTTTCATCTTACGTAATGGTCGGAAGATGAAACCTTATCTATAAATTCAAATAAATTTACTAGGAATTGTATGCAATAGTCTTTACAATTCTTTTTTTTTATTTATAATAGGTAGTGTAACATAATTTAATATTGATTCATCTTCGGGGCAGGGTGTAATTCCCGACCGGCGGTAATAAAAGTGTCAACCTCTGACCATTCACTTGGAGGACGTTGCGTCAAAACTTTTCGAGCCCGCGAGCCACTTTGTGTGTGCAGGATTTGGTGTGATTCCAAAGCCGACAGTATAGTCTGGATGGGAGAAGATGAAGGTACGGTCGTCATTTTATGAAAAATGTCGTACGCTTGTAGTACAATAAAAATATCCTTTTGTATAAAGGCTTCTTTTGTATACAAAAAATAGGATGTTATAACTACAAATGTACGGATAGACCCTTATTTAAGTGTGCCTATTTCTCCCTTATGTAAATATTACATAAGGGTTTTTTCATGAAAATGGTATGTCCGTCCTTTCTTCTTGCGAGATAGAATCAGCAATGAGGAGAGATTTAGTATGAAAAAGAAAAGTTTAAAGTTACGTTCATTCGTAACAATCGGAATGCTAAGTGGGATTTCATTTGTATTAATGTTATTTAACTTCCCGTTACCGTGGTTTCCTGTCTTTTTACAAATCGATTTTAGTGATGTGCCTGCATTAATAGCGGCAATTACAATGGGACCGGTTGCTGGTATTTTAGTGGAACTTATTAAAAATATTTTAGATTGGGTATACACAGGAGCGCCTGAAGGGATTCCTGTAGGGCATTTAGCGAATTTTGCTACAGGTGTATTATTCATTTTACCTGCTTACTTCATCTATAAAAAAATTCCAACTGTAAAAGGTTTAATTATAGGCTTGGTTGCGTCAACTGTTGTGATGTCAGTCGGTATGGCAGCGTTAAATTATTTAGCATTTTTACCTATGTATACGTATCTATTAGGAATGCCAGAATTCGATATGTATGAAACAGTTATATTAGGTATTTTACCATTCAATCTTATTAAAGGAATTATGATGCTAGTTATTGTCACGATGATTTACCGTACAATGCGTGTGTGGATTGAAAATCAGCGTCGTCAATATATTGCATAATGAATATATAGTAGGAGCTGCACTATGAATACGTGTATTCACAGTGCAGCTCTTTTTTTGGGTTCTATAATATTTGTTGGGGTATCTATTCAATTTGTGCTATATGAATATCCCAGGATTAAAAGGTTTAATCTTAGAAAATTGTGAGCCCGCGGAAAGCGTCCGCCCGTAATGGAAATCAACGGACTTGTTTAGAAAAAAACAAAAAGGTAGTGCCAATTAATGAATCATTATGACATTACCCCAACATTTGACTTAGAACCTTTTTTTGAAATAGTAGATTTTCGGTAATATTCTGAATAAAAATTTCATTATTAAAGATTTGCTATTGTTTTCACTTTAATTGCCTGTTATCATATTGTCTATTGTTGTGAAAAATCGATATATTTCGTCAATACTCAACAAAGAAATTTTTCATCTTAGGAGAGACGACAATGGATAAAAAAATACCATTTTCAACGTATGCGGTAATTGGTACGATGCTGTTTGGGATGTTTTTTGGAGCGGGTAACTTAATTTTTCCAATCCAAATGGGTCAACTTGCAGGTACAAATTATTCGCTAGCACTATTTGGTTTTTTAGTAACGGCGATTGGATTGCCGTTTTTAGGAATTTTAGCAATAGGCTTATCAGGGAGCAATGGTTTACGAGATTTAGCGAGTCGAGTGCACCCAGTATTTGGTGTCATCTTTGCCTTAGCACTCTATTTAACAATTGGTCCGTTTTTTGCAATTCCACGTACGGCAACGGTGCCGTTTGTTGTAGGATTTGAACCGTTTATTGACCCATCGCAGGCGAAAATATGGCTCGCCGTATTTAGCTTTATATTCTTTGCTATTGTCTTTTATTTTTCGCTAAATCCAGCGAAAATTATGGATTATATCGGAAAATATTTAACCCCAGCATTTTTAATTTTTTTATTTATATTAATTGCTGTTAGTTTGTTTTCACCGATGGGTAATTTCGTTGAGCCTGTAGGCAGTTATATAAATGAAGCGTTTATGACGGGCTTTAAAGAAGGCTATAACACAATGGATGCCCTTGCTTCCCTTGCGTTCGGTATTATCGTCATTAATGCAATAAAAAGAACAGGAATCACAGATAAAAAGGAAATTGCTAAAGCAACTTGGAAATCAGGTATTTTTGCGATGGCCTTAATGATGTTAATATACGGGCTTATTGCCTATATGGGCGCATCAAGTGTAACAGCAATAGGTACATATGATAATGGGGGTCAAATCTTTGCTGCCGTAGCTGATCATTATTTCGGGTCATACGGTGCGATTTTATTAGCGATTATTATTGTATTAGCTTGTTTGAAAACGAGTATTGGTTTAATTACTGCTTGTAGTGAATTTTTTAATGAAGTGTATCCGAAAATCAGCTATAAAACTTTCGTTGTAGTACTTTGTATTGTATCGTTTACTATTGCTAACTTTGGCTTAACGAATATTATAACATTTGCTATTCCTGTTTTAATGTTCTTATATCCATTAGCAATTGTATTAATTTTACTTGCATTAGCTGGACCGCTGTTTAGAAACAAACAGTTAGTCTTTGCAACGGCGATTTTATTTACGTTCTTTATTAGTATTATTGATGGATATAATGCATTAATTGACAGTGTACCTGCCTTCGAAATAGGTTTTTTATCATCAATTGCTGAATTTTATAAAGAATTTTTACCTTTATATTCGATTGGGTTAGGTTGGATTGTTCCTGCTCTCGTAGGAGCTATTATTGGGATAATTATTCCATCGAAAAAGTAATAAATGCGGTAGCGGCACAAAATATTGTGCTGCTACCGCATTTATGTTTGAACTTAATGGACGTCTCTCTTTTGGAAGTTACCACCTTTAACTTCGACAACTTCATAAATCGTTACGAAAGCGTTCGGATCGATTTCGCGGATGATTGCCTTCATTTTACTTTCTTCCATTCGGTTGATGACGCATGTAATTTCTTTAAATTCTTGGTTTGAATAAGCACCTTGTACCGTATTGAACGTTGCGCTACGACCTAAACGATCGCGAATTGTTTCGACCATTTCTACTGGCTCAACTGTGATAATTTTAAATGTTTTAGAGCCACTTAAACCTTCTTCCACAATGTGTATTACTTTTGAAGCGATAAAGTAAGCAATTGCAGAAAGTAAGGCCCCTTTAAAGCCGAATACTAAAGATACAACAATGAATACGAAGAAATTTAAAAATAAGATTAAATCACTTGTTCCAAATGGTAGCTTTCTAGATAGTAAAACAGCGAGCATATCGATTCCATCTAATGCTCCACCGTTACGAAGCGCTAACCCCATTCCTAGCCCAAGGATGATCCCTCCGACTACAGTAATTAATAACGCATCTCCTTCGATAATTGTAGGTACGTGGTGCATTAATGATGTACCAATCGATAATGATGCAATACCGATTACCGAATTAATGGCAAAGCTTTTTCCGATTTGCTTATAGCCTAAATAAATAAATGGAATGTTAAGTACAGCAATTAATATTCCTAAAGATATCGGTGTGACTTGTGATATCACGATACTAATTCCTGTAACCCCTCCATCTGATACGTTATTTGGGATTAAAACAGCTTCTAATCCGTAAGCGGCGATTAGACCGCCAATAATAATGATGATTTTTTGTCCAATTGACTTAGCTACCCCTTGACTTGCCATAATACTCCTCCTACTATTCGATTGTTTATAAGTATACACGAATAATTATTGAAATTCTTTTTTTCGCAAATAAAATAGTTGAAAAAAGTGATATTAAATAAGATTTTTGTATATAAGTATTAATTCGATAAGTATTTAGAAGGAAATGTATTGATGTATAATCTAGTAGTGAACATTAAAGAGTAAGGATTTATTATTAAAAGAAATGAGGTGAATGTGTGACCGTATCAACAAGTTTACAAAAGGAAAGATGGAAAAGAGATGTAACACTATTTTTAAGTAGTCAAACGATTTCATTATTTGGTTCATCGCTCGTTCAATATGCAATGATGTGGTATATTACACTTTCGACGCAATCGGGTATTATGATGACGATTTATATTATTTGCGGCTTTATCCCAACGTTTTTATTATCACCTGTCGCAGGTGTTTGGGCGGATCGATTTAATCGAAAGAAACTGATTGTTTATGCGGACGGATTGATTGCTATTTCCACTTTGATTTTAGCAATATTATATTTATTGGGGTATGAATCGATTTGGTTGTTATTTATAATGGCTTCGATTCGTGCTATAGGAACAGGAATTCAAACACCAGCTGTAGGTGCGGTATTACCTCAAATCGTACCTGAGAAGCATTTATTGCGAGTTAATGGTATTAATGGGACGATTCAAGCGGTTATCATGTTTATATCACCAATGGTAAGTGCAGCATTGTTATCGTTTACGACGATGGAATTGATTTTTTTCATAGATGTTGTCACAGCAACGATTGCCATTTTAGTGTTAGTTACATTATTGAAAATTCCTTTACATGAAAAAGCAACAGAAAATCAACGTATAAGTTATTTAGAAGATTTCAAATTAGGTATTGCTTATATCCGTGAAAAAGATTTCCTGAAGAGTTTCTTTATTTTCTTCGCGTTATTATTTATCATGATGGCACCTGCCGCTTTCCTTACGCCACTCCAGGTTACACGGAGTTTTGGGGATGATATTTGGCGGTTAACTGCAATAGAAATTGCTTTTTCGATTGGGATGGTAATAGGTGGTGGAATTATTGCCACGTGGGGTGGATTTAAAAATCGAGTATATACAATGATGTTTGCGGGTGTTGTTATGAGTGTATGTACAGTGTTGTTAGGATTGATCCCAGTCTTTTGGTTATATTTAAGCGCAATGGGCTTATTTGGACTTGCGATGCCAATATTTAATACTCCTACGATGACGATTATACAAGAAAAGGTAGACCCTAACTATTTAGGGCGTATTTTTGGTGTGTTTGGTATGATTTCTACGTCGATGATGCCTCTCGGAATGTTGATATTTGGTCCTATAGCGGATATTGTAGCAGTAGAACACATATTAATTGGAACAGGTTTATTAATGCTTGTTGTCACACTTTGTATAAAATTAAGCCCATCTCTCGTTCGAGCGGGAGAAACGGTTTCGCTAAAAGAATAACAGGTTAGGGATGGCTGTACGAATGAAAATGCATTCGTACAGCTTTTTTTTGTCTTTAAAGGTAACATGGATTGCTTATTTTATGGAAATAAATGTTCGAAATATTAGATAAAAGCTATCTAATATCTGTATGTTAGTTTTTATAACATTGAATTGACAAAGTAACTAACATTAGATTAAAGTAAGTATTAAGAAAGGGAGGCGAGATGATGAGTCGAGAGTTTCGAAGAGCAATGCCGTTATTGCCAATAAGCATGGTCATGCAATTAACAGAATTAACGGCAAGACAAATTCGCTACTACGAAGAACATGAATTAATCGTCCCCGCAAGATCGGAAGGGAACAGGAGGATGTTTTCTTTAGATGATATTGATGCTTTGCTAGAAATAAGAGAATTACTAGACCAGGGCATTAATATGGCAGGCATTAAAAAAGTGTTTGCAATGCGGAATGATGATTATGTTAGAAGTTCTGACACGTATCAAATGTCGGATGCAGAATTACGAGCAATATTACGTGAAGAAATGCAGCAGGCGCAACGTTTGCAAAAAACTTCGCTACGTCAAGGCGATTTATCGCGTTTCTTTCAGTATAAAAATGAGTAGTGACCAATAAAGGAGAGTGTTGAGTAATGACAAATACAGTGGTAAGTGGAACAAGCAAATTAACTAAAGAGGATATTAAAAAAATCGTTCAAGACAAAAACGTTAAGTTTATTCGTCTACAATTTACAGATATTTTAGGTACTATCAAAAATGTTGAAATTCCAGTTAGTCAATTAGAGAAAGCATTAGATAACAAAATGATGTTTGATGGCTCATCGATTGAAGGGTTTGTTCGTATTGAAGAATCAGACATGTATTTACGCCCAGATTTAGATACATTTATGATTTTCCCATGGACTGCTGAAAAGGGTAAAGTTGCTCGATTAATTTGTGATATCGCTCGTCCGGATGGCACTCCATTTGAAGGTGATCCTCGTTCAAACTTAAAGCGTATGCTAAAGGAAATGGAGGAACTTGGATTTACAGACTTTAACTTAGGACCAGAGCCTGAATTCTTCTTATTCAAATTAGATGAAAAAGGTGCTCCAACACTTGAGTTAAATGATGATGGTGGATACTTTGACTTAGCTCCAACAGATCTAGGTGAGAACTGCCGTCGTGATATCGTATTAGAGTTAGAGGAAATGGGCTTTGAAGTCGAAGCTTCTCACCACGAAGTAGCACCTGGTCAGCACGAAATTGACTTTAAATATTCGAATGCAATTGAAGCTTGCGATAACATCCAAACTTTTAAATTAGTAGTTAAAACAATAGCACGTAAACACGGTTTACATGCTACATTTATGCCAAAACCATTATTCGGTGTAAACGGTTCTGGGATGCACTTTAACTTATCATTATTCCAAGGAAATAAAAATGCATTCTGGGATGAAGGAGCAGATTTACAATTATCAAAAACTGCTAAAAACTTCCTTGCGGGTGTATTAAAGCACGTACAAGGCTTTACAGCTGTAACGAATCCTACGGTAAATTCTTATAAACGTTTAGTACCGGGCTATGAAGCACCTTGCTACGTTGCATGGTCACCAAAAAACCGTTCTCCACTAGTACGTATTCCTGAGTCTCGTGGACTATCAACTCGTATTGAATTACGTTCAGTTGACCCATCTGCTAATCCTTATTTAGCAATGGCGGTAATTTTAGCAGCTGGTTTAGATGGTGTGAAAAACGAAATTGAGCCACCAGCACCAGTTGACCGTAATATTTACGTAATGAACGCAGAAGAGCGCGCTGCAAGCGGAATCGATAGTTTACCAGGTTCTTTAGATGCAGCATTAGCTACACTAGCACGTGACCAAGTAATTATAGATGCATTAGGCGAACATATTTATGCAAACTTCAAAGAAGCGAAAGAAGTAGAATTTGATATGTTCCGCACAACTGTAACACAGTGGGAACGTGACCAATATTTGAAGATGTATTAAGAGTTTAATAACATTTTCATGTGAGAAATGGAAACCACCAGGGTAGCGTGCTCTGGTGGTTTTTCAGTATTGACATTGTAAATGGTGAATAATTAGATTACTCTGAAACTAGATACATAATATTCCAAAAATTTAAAATAAAGGTGGTTATTTATGATTCGATCGTTGAAGATTGGGCTACTGATTGAACGTAAAAATCGTAAAAACTTAGTAGCACTGTTGGCTGTTGCTGTTTTCGTATTTGGAATGATGTTTTTCATTAAGGCACAAGAGGTAGGACAGCAGCTTGATGATAAGAAGAGTGATTTTTACAATGGGCGTGCTGCGTTATCAAAGTTTCAGGTGAAGGATGCATCCGAAGATGGAGATGGCAGTCATCTCTATAAAAATTTGACCGAGCAAAATAGGTCGATTGCGTTACAAATTGCTGGGTTAACAATGAAGAATTATCCGCTCTATTATGAGGCTTCGATGCGTACAACAGAGCTTCGAAATGAGGCATTTGATCTTGAGGACTATGATAAAGTGGCAGATTTATTGCCAACAAAGCTGGAAAATACGTTGAACTATATGTACTTTAAATGGCTAGTGGACTCCGAAAAACAAGGAATTAGTGATTTATCACATTACTTACCGTTTTTACTTTATTTCTTTAGTATTGCAGGCTTTGGTTGGTATATTTTTATTAGCTTTTATACTAGCTCCATCTTATTGGATGATTTTGAACATACGAGTTTGATGAAGGGTTATCCAGTGCGCTTTGACCAATACATTATCTCGAAATGTATCATTGCGTTGGGCTATGTGGTCGTGTTTATTGCCCTCATCTTTATATGTGCATTGCCACTTTTAAAAAGTGGCTTTGGTGATATGACTGAACCTGTACGTGTGTTTTTAGGTGATCCGGCACTTATTTCAAGTATTTCGTACATTGGACGTGCAATTCTATACATGATCGTAATTTCTGTCTTTGTTATGCTACTGTCGATTATTTTGAACGTCTTAGTAAAAAATATGTATTTAACGCTGTTTATCCACTTTATTTTATTCTTTTTACCAATTGTATTTTCAAGGCTAATTAGTATATTCCCTTACAATCCTTTTAATTTTATGAGCTTTAATGACATTTTATCTGGGCTTCCAGTTGATTTAGAGAAATCGACATCAATTACGATGAATCAGGGACTTATGGTCATTGTCATTTGTATTGTGTTGATGTTAGTAATCATTCAGCGTTTCTTATCAACAGGAAAAATTAAACGGGTGTAAGGAGGGACAGTTATGTGGGGATATTTTAACTTTGAATTTAAGCAATTTTTTACAAACAAAAAAAATATTGCAGTGTTCGCTTTACTAACATTTGTGACGATCTTTTATGTGTTTAAACTTGCGCCAGCCTATGACCCGATAGAAAAGGTAGATTATGATGAAATTGAGGCGAGGTATTTAACTCGTGAGGAGTTTTTAGACTCGATGTTTGGTAAAAATTTAAGTGAATATCATGATTCTGTTCAGTACGCTGTCAGTATATTTGACTTCTTGAACCCATATGATGAGCAACGTCTACAAGCTCTTGATGACGGTAATTTACGCAAATATGTAGTAGCAACAAGGGATTGGTACTTTTACACAAATGTCTATACTTATCGTAACGATTTGTTAGCATACAATCCACGCTATTATATGGACGACCGACGATTTGCTGAAGATGAAGCTTATTATGCTTATCTTGAACAATTTCAGCGCTATGATGCGTATAAACGTGTATGGTACGATTTAACGATTGAAATTTTGGAGCAACGAACGGCACTTCAAACATTAGAACGCTTATTGAAAGGACCTTTACCATACATTATTTTAATTGCCACGTTACTACTGACAATTGATATCGTGACGAAAGATCGTCGTCATCCATCAATTTTAAAAGGTTTTCCAATTGCAGACTGGAAGCGGTTATTCGTAAAGGCATGTATAGGATTAATTGGTAGTATGCTTCTGTGGATCCCAATTATTGTTGGGTTGCTGATTGTTGGCTTCCAATTTGGTTTTGGAAATTTTGACTTACCAGTTCCTGTATATGGCTATGACATGATTGCAAATGAAGAAGGCAAATTTGTCTATATGTCAATGGGGATGTTTTTATTCCGTTGCTTCTTATTATTAGCGGCTTGGATGGTAGTCGTCGTTTCAGCAGTACTATTATGTAGTATTTTATTGCGCCAAGAGTTGCTCAACATGGTGGTAGGTGCATTACTTATTTTTGGAGAACGCTTTTACACAAGTCGCGGAGTCGGATATTTCTGGAATGTCGAATATTACCCAACTTCCTATGTACAGGTAGGAAATATAGTATCGAAATATCAAAATTTCTATTTTACAAGTAAAGGGTTGCATGACGTGCTCGGTTTGAAATTACTGTTAATAAGTGCAGTCATCCTATTTGTTTTTAAACTACTTATTTCATTATCGAATCGCTTTAGATTAATTAAATAGGGATTGCTATTAAAGGCGTTAGATAAATCTCTAACGGTTTTTAGTATTTTTAAAATATTGAAAAAAATGGAAAAGAACATTATACTATTAAAGTATTAGAATAATCGAAATTAAATATAGAAAGGTAGATGAGGAGTGTTTCAAGCTTTAAAGGTCGGATTATTAATTGAACGCACAAATCGAAAGAATATTGTAGCACTACTTGTTGTCGCTTTAATTGTATTTGGGTGCATGTTCTTTATTAAAGCGCAGTCTGTAGGGGATCAACTTAATGAGAAAAAGGGCGATTACTATAATTCACGTGCTGTACTCTCAAAGTTCCAAGTACAGGATGCTTCGGTAAATGGTGATGGAAGTAACTTATTTAAAAACTTAACACAACAAAAAAGTGCAATTGCCTTACAAATTGCAGCATTAACCGTAGAAGACTATCCAATGTATTATGAAGCGTCTTTACGAATAGCGGAGCTACGTCAACAAGCATTTGATTTGGAGGAATATGAAAAAGTATCCAATCTCCTTCCTTCAAAACTTCAAAACGCAATGAACTTGCTTTATTTTAAAACGATGCTTGACGAAGGAAAGGCTAGTGTAAGTAATTTATCTTACTACATTCCATTTTTATTGTTTTTCTTTAGTTTAGTTGGAGCAGGTTGGTACATATTTATTAGTTTTTATACGAGCTCAATATTACTAGATGACTTTGAACATTCCAGCATTATTAAAGGTTATCCGGTGCGATTTGACCATTATATCTTATCAAAATGTGTAATTGCTTTTTTATATGTAGTGGCCTTTACCGCACTCATTTTTGTTTGTGCTACACCGCTATTATTTAATGGGCTAGGTGACCCATTTGAACCTGTAAAAGTATATTTAGATGAAGCAGCACTCATCACAAGTGCAGGGTATATTGCACGTTGCATTGGCTATATGATTGTTATTTCATTATTTGTAATGTTACTCTCAATCATATTAAACGTGCTCCTGAAAAACATGTATTTAACGTTATTTGTTCATTTTATCATGTTCTTTTTACCTACAATCTTCCCATCGCTTATTAGCTTATTTCCATACAATCCATTCCATTTCATGAACTTTAATGAAATATTAAAGGGTATGCCAATTGATTTAGTGAAGCCGGTTGATATTACGATGAATTTAGGCATGCTAATTATGGGCGTTTGTATCCTAATTATGCTATTTATCATTAAAACATTTTTCTCAACAGGGAAAATTAAAAGAGCATAGGAGGGGAACGACATGTGGGGCTATTTGAAATTTGAATTTAAGCAATTTTTTACGAACAAGAAAAATTTAGCTATCTACTTTTTACTCGCATTTGCTGCAATTTTTTATGCCTTCAAAGTAGCTCCTGCCTATGATCCAATTGAAAAGGTAGATTATGAGGAGATTGAGGCACGTTATTTAACACGTCAGGAATTTATTGATGGAATACAAGGACGAGATCTTTGGGAAGTACACCCTGTTACAGTAGATGCTTATTTTATGTTTAGTGAAATCAATCCAATGGATAAAGAAAGACTCAATGCACTTGATGCCAATGATTTGCAAAAATATGCTGAAATTACAAGTGATTGGTACTTCAAAATGAATTATATGACGTATTATAATGAGCATCTTTCTTACAATGAGCGCTATTATGTGAAGGATCGAGAATTTGCAAATGTAGATGGTCTTTTCAATGCGTTAGATCAATATGTGCGCTATGAAGCATTTGAAAAAGCCGATTATGAATTGTCATTTGAAGTTTTTGAACAGCGTACAGCCCTACAAACTCTTGAAAGATTATTGAAAGGGTTTTTACCTATAATTTTAGTTATTTGTGCACTACTTTTAGCAATTGACATTGTCACGAAGGATCGTCTTCATCCTTCCGTTTTAAAGGGCTTCCCAATTGCGGATTGGAAGAAGCTGCTTGTGAAAATGAGCGTTGCTGTAATTGGGAGCTTGGCATTATTTCTCCCGCTACTTATCGGTTTTATTATTATCGGTATTCAATCAGGCTTTGGGCACTTTCAGCTACCGTCTCCGGTATATTCACCACTGCTACAGATGACATGGAGCGAGGATGGATTATTTGAAATGATGACGCTTGGTACATTTTTAACACAGTCACTCGTATTACTGATTTTATGGTTTGTCGTAATAATAAGTGTTGTATTGCTATGCAGTGTACTATTCCGCCTTGAGATGTTGAATTTAGCTGTAGGAGTACTTTTAATTTTTGGAGAGCGTTTTTACACAAGTCGCGGTGTCGGCTATTTTTGGGATGTTGAAATTTATCCAACGACTTATATACAGGTCGGTAAGATTATCTCAAAATACCAAAATTTTTACTTTGCTAGCGAGGGGCTTGATTACCGTTTAGGGTTACAGCTGTTATTAATTTTCGCAATAGTTGTACTAATTATTACGCTGCTAATTTCATTTAATAAACGATTTAAGCTAGTGAAATAAGGGGGAAGATAAATGATAAATATCCAAAATATTACGGTTCAATTTGGTGGAAAGAAAGTATTAAATGATATTTCAATTACATTTGAACAAGGGGAGTTAATTGGTCTTGTTGCACCAAACGGGACTGGCAAATCAACCTTAATGAATGTCTTAATGAACTATTTACAGCCAACGAGCGGAAAAGTTATTTTTGATAAAGGATTAAGCTATTCAAGTAAATCAAATGAAGTGAAAATTCATCAGTTTGTGTCAATGATGCCAGATCAAAGTGATCTATACAATCACCTTAGTGGTCGAGAACATTTAAAAATGTTTGCAACAATGTGGAAGTCAGATATGAAGCTGATTGATGAAACGATTGAAGCCCTTAATATGGGGCATTATGTGAACAAAAAAACAGGTACGTATTCATTAGGAATGCGCCAGCGCTTATGTTTTGCGATGCAAATCGTGGCAAATACAGAAATAATGATGATGGATGAGGTAATGAATGGTCTAGACCCAAATAATGTAGAGGTTATATCAAAAATTTTAATGAAGAAAAAAGCAGAAGGTAAGATGATCATTATCGCATCCCACTTGCTTGATAACTTAGAAAAGTATGCAGATCGAATTTTCCTATTTAGTGAAGGGAAGCTAGTAGATGCGAATTTAATCGTAAACGGCTTTAGTGAGGCAAGTATTAAAACGATTCGAGTGAAAAAAATGCCGGAAGATACAAGAGAACAAATGAAACAGGTCTATCCTGAGCTTAAGTTTGAAACGCTTGTAAATGATATGACACTTATTCATTTACCTAGCTCGGAAGCCACACATTTAAGTGATCTTACTGCATTTTTAGTGGACAAACAGATGAATGATTTTGCGTTTGGGAAAGTAACATTAAATGATTTATACGCGATGTATTATCATGAAATTGTCTAGCAAGGATAACGAATAAAGAAGAGGTATTGGAATTTCAACTATGTGGGAAATTCAATGCCTCTTTTAATGTAAATTCGCTAATAGTAAGCATTGTACAAATGTTTGCTAAATAAAAAAGAACAGGGGGAAGCTATGAAAAGACGTTATTTACATCGAAATGATTGGAAACGAATTGTAAGTAGAGAATACAAGGAATTACAAATAGATGAAGAGGGGTTTTATGGATATATTTCTTTGCTGAAGATGAAGGAAGTTTCTCAGCCACTTGTTGTAAAGTATTTAGAAAAAGAGATATGTATTGCTGATCATCAATATTCTTGGCTTTATCAATTACCGTTAAATGAGCATTTTGCAATAACAACTATGTTCGATAGCCATAATAATATCATTCAATGGTATATAGACATCACTTATAAAAATGGCATCAAAAATGGGGAAGCCTTCATGGATGACCTATTTTTAGATATTATTGTTTTACCAACAGGGGAAATCATAGAAAAAGACCAGGATGAGTTACAAGTTGCGCTTGAAAATAATATAATAACACGTGAGCAATATGAGCTAGCTTTTAATACCTTTCATCAAGTTTTAAATCAGATACAAACAAATACATTCCCATACTTCACGTTAGCTACTAAACATTTTCAAAAATTAAATCATTTTGCCAAACTGCAATAAAAAAGAGAACTTCATTGAACAGAAGTTCTCTTTTTTAAAAGCGCAATTCTTAGTAGAGTAGATTATAAAAATGCACTAGGTCGGTCCGTAAAAATCGCTTTCATACCGGCAGCTGCCAATTGGCATGCAATCGTTTTGTCGTTCACTGTATAAGCACGTACGATCAGTCCATTGGCAATTGCCTGTTGAATAATGTGACGAAGGCAGTGATAGTAGTGAATATGAATAGCGTCACAATTAGAAATACGAACATATTCCTCTAAGTCGGTAATGAGCGATGAAAACAATAAAGCAGTTTTGACGTTCGGATTTACTTTTTTAAAGCGTGCAATTGTTTCATGATTAAAGGAAGAGATCCATACTCGATTTTCTAATTGAAGTGCTTGAATCTCATCTGCAACGAGCTGCTCTATTCCTTCATATTCAAAAATATCGGTTTTTAATTCTATATTTATTTGAAGTGAAGTTGGTCGGAAGATTGTTAGCACTTCACGTAATGTTAATATTTGTTGCCCTGCAAATTGAGGGGCAAACCAACTTCCAATATCCAAATGTTTTAATTCCGCAAGCGTAAAGTCTTTTACGAAACCTTTGCCATTAGATGTACGATTAAGAGATTCATCATGAATGACAACAAGCTCTTGATCCTTCGTTACATGAACATCAAATTCAACACCCCAAATATTTAATTTTGCAGCCTCTTCAAAAGCGATACGTGTATTTTCAGGATATTTTTCACTTACTCCACGATGTGCGATAATATTCATGTCATTACCTACCTTATAAAATAGTACGTTCACACCTATACCTTCATTTAATACGTGTACTCTTAAATTAATTATATGTGATTTTATTTGCGTGGCACTTTTAAAGTTTCCTTCGCTATACGTTATTTCTTTTCCTTAACTAATAACTTATTCGAAATTATTAACCCGATTGCCCCAATGATGATGAAAGAAATTGAGCGGATTAGTAAGTCGAGTGCCGAAAGGTCGAAGAAAATCATTTTTATAATGCCGAAAAATAATAATCCAATGCCTGTTAGCTTTAAGTTGCGATAGCTACTACGTATAGCAGCCAAATAAAGCGATAAGCAAGCGGCAATAAAAATTGATACCGTATTAATAATAACCGCTGAGTTCCAGTTAATTAGATCATGCCAATCCATATAACTTGTTAAGTTAAACATCACAATGACTGAAACAATCATTCCTGCAATTGTTAACTGCTCCGTGTAACGCTCGAAAATGGTTGCGTAATTTTTATAAATAGCCCCCTGTTTCCAGGCATCAACAAGGATTGCCCATAGAAGACCGATATAAATGAGGCGCATAACAAGAGCTATGATGACAGTTTGATCATCTATCCAGATGCTCGAGAATAGCTTAAGTCCAGCTACACCGTATACAGTAGCGGCGATTAATGGTAGTAGTCGACCAACTATATGGTGTTTCATAATGAGTGTAGTCACAAAGAAAATCGCAATCGCTCCATACAACATATACGTCGTAAAGTAAGTGGGCATATATGCCAGGTCGATTTTCCAAATGTAAACGAGCACGGTAAAATAAATGATTATTGGAAACACATCTTCACTCGAAAGCATAAAATTCGTTTTCTCAACAGTCAATACAATAAAGTGACGAAGTGCTAGATAAAGTATTACGAGCAGCACGATTAAAACAAGTAATGTCACATGCTCGATTGATAAAAAGGGTTGTACGTTACAGAAAACTAAAACTATTAGCCCAAGGAGAGTAAAGATTAGGCTATAAACCCACTTCATAAATGTAATTGCATGCTTAATGGCAAGCATTAGACCTGCAAACGCCACAATGACAAGTAATAATAAAATAAAGTCTCGAGAAATATTTAGCTGTGCAATTACATTTAGTAACGTCAGCAAAGTTAACGTCCCGAATATATCAATGAGCAGTTTATACTTACGCTTAAATACGACATACGTTGCAAAGCTTAAAATGCCAAACATTATCAATAACACTATCGTAAGTGTTGTTTCTTTAGTAAATAGTAGACTGTTCATCGTTGTTAATATAAAGATCGTAAAGCTAAATAGCATAGCTGCATTGCGCTTGCTTTCTTTGCGATACAAATGCAAATAGCTTACTAAAAATACGCTATATAGTACAACGAGAGCTACAGCAAAAAAGACGCTTTGTTCCATATGAAATCCTGAAACGATAGTAAGTGCTAAAACTGAAAAAGCCATGCCGATATAAAGTGCTTTACGCTGTGCGTGTTTTACAATAACGACTTGCACTCCAGTAAATAGCAGGACAATAAAAATGCCAATAATCTTCGTGTCAAAATTCATGTATTCTAATAAATACGGTAGCAAGAGTGAAGTGAAGATGACGAGCACTGTTAATGCTTCATTGCTCTTCAAATAGCTTATTGCGACACCGTAAACGATATAAATGAGCGCAATGATGAGGGCGGTATAAAGACCGAGCACATCATATATGATCGCTCCAGCAGCGGTTGTTAATATTCCTACAATAAAAGCTCCACCATAAATTGAAAGCGCCACAATATGCGAACCTTTTTGCTTTTTTTCCATAACAAATGCACAAGTAATTAGCCCAAGTGATAATATAAAGCCTGAAATAATTTTAATGCTGTCAGATAAAAATCCGTAATCACTTACTAGCTTTAACCCCCAAAGTACCCCTAGTACTAAAATGACCGTAAAAATTCTTGGTAACGCACGCGTAAAAATTTCCTCAAGTGATCGTTTTTCCTTTTGAAGTACCGGTTCAACTGGTTGTGCAGGAATTTTATCGGATACCTCATCTTGTTCCAGTTTAAGTGGTGTTACATTTGAATTTTGTGGAGTGGGATTCACCTTTTTTGGTTCAAAGACGTCAATCTTTATGTGTTGCTTTAAGTGGTTCACCTCCGAACGTAAATGCAGAACTTCCTTTTCAAGCTCTATAACTCGTTCGAGTATTTTTGCTTCTTTTTCCATGTTGCTCTCCTCTCTAAATAGAAGTAATTTTACTCGTTTTGTGTAATTTTACACTTTTGATAATGTAATGTAAACAATATTTGGTTTTATTTGCAAAAATGCATTATATAAATTATAAAAAATAAGCGATTTCACAGAGGAAGTGAAATCGCCAACGATTAACCCATAATATGATAGCCACTATCAATATAGATCGTTTCACCTGTGACTCCACGAGAAAGATGACTAAGCATCACGATCGTCATATCTGCGACTTCTTCTTGATTTGTATTACGTTTTAGTGGTGCAGTTTCTTCAATTTTATGCAAAATTTGATTGAAACTTGGCACCCCTTTTGCAGCCAATGTGCGGATAGCTCCAGCAGAAATAGCATTCACACGAATATTATCCGCGCCGATATCTGCTGCTAAATAACGCATTGAAGCTTCTAATGCTGCTTTAGCTACGCCCATTACGTTGTATCCCTCAAGCACACGTTCTGCTCCTAAATAAGACATCGTTACGATTGAGCTACCTTCTGCCAGATATGGTTTTGCTGCTTTTGCGACTGCAATTAAAGAATAGGCACTTGTATCTTGAGCGAATGCATATCCATCACGGGTTGTTTCAAAAAATCGGTTGTGTAAATCTTCTGCATTTGCAAAAGCAACTGAATGCACGATTCCATGAATTACTTGAAACGTTTCCCCGATTTCTTGGAACGCTTTTTTGATGCTTTCATCGCTATTGACGTCACATTCAACAATTGCCGTTGTATGCTCTGAATAATTAGCTAATAATTTTTCAATTTTTCCTTTTGAACGCTCTTTACGATAAGTGAAGATAACATTTGCCCCAACATCAAATAATCGTTTTGCAATCCCCCATGCAATACTACGTTCATTGGCAACACCCATTACGACAATATTCTTTCCCTGTAATTGTAATAAATCCATCCCTACACCCCTAGAATAGTTAGTTGTTATTAGTACCTGCTACTAGAAATAACTATAACATTCGTGAAATTGATGTGCAATAAGTTTTTTGTAAAGGGATATGATTAAAATGGTTGAAGTGCATCATGAACTATAAAACTCCGCAAAAAAAAACGATTCCTTAATCAATAAATTAAAGAATCGTTTTGCTAACATACATATTATTCAAATTTTAAAGAATCGCCATCAAATTTTTCTTCTGCCACTTTAATAGAATCCGTTGGGCAGCCTTCGAATGCGTCTTGCATATCCTCTAATAGATCTTCTGGAACTTCAGCAGTACCCATGTTATCATCTAAAATAACGAAAGCAATTCCTTCATCATCATAATCATAAATGTCTGGTGCAGCAGCGCCGCAAGCGCCACAAGCAATACATGTGTCTTTATCTACAATTGTATATTTTGGCATTGTTACCTCTCCTTTGTCCGTTCGCTTCCATTAAGCTCTTATTTATTCTAAATGTGTTTTAAATACATTTCAACCTAATACTACGAAAATGAGGGATTTGATTTGCTAATTCAACAAATTCTTTTAAAAATATTACTGGCGTTCTCACAGGAAAGAACGATTTCTGCTGCCTATCATCTATTAAAAGGGAAACGTTCTGGTCAAACGATTCAAGATGTTGGTCTCTTTAAATTGTACCCTTATTTTGGGTTATTACCTAAATTATCTCGGAAAAAATTCGATGAGCAAATCGATTTATTGTTTGCAAAAAATATGATTATTATAGAAGAAACAGGTTATTATACGATGACTGAGATAGGTATAGAGCTTGCCAAAACACCACTTACTGTATCATTTGATGGCTGGCATTATCGCGGAAATGAGCATCTCTTTTTTAGTCGTTTGTCACTCATAGTACAAAGCTTGTCCTATCAAGTAAGTCACGTAAAGGTATTTATTCCAATTGAACGAAATGAAACTGTTCAGCATTGGGTACGTCAATTTTTAATTCAACATCATTATCAAACAAAACTATTACAAAAGCCATTTTATGAGGAAATCGAAAAAAGTCTTACTAGCTTACTAATCGATGATCAAGTAAAAGATATTTTAATCTATCGTTTATCAGGCTATGAGGAAGTTGGTTCAACGTGGCAGCAACTTGCGTTCAGTTTCCATCTACAGGAGATGGATGTACAGCTTTTATATATTAGTGGTTTACATATGTGGTTAAACGAAATTAATCAAAAGTCTTCACATTATCCGTTGTTACAACATGTGGCTACAAATATTCGCGTAGAGACTTTATTGACTTCTTCCGCAAATGAAACAGCAAAGCTTTATAAAAAAGGGTATTCAATGGATGAAATTGTACATATTCGTCGTCTAAAGGGAAGTACGATTGAGGATCATCTTGTAGAAATGGCAATGAATGATGACAGCTTTTCGATTGAACCTTTTGTATCGGTTGAAGATCAACAATTAATATTAGCTGCAGCTGAAGACTATGAAACGAAAAGACTTAAAACGTTGCGAGAAATACTACCACATGTTAGCTATTTTCAACTTCGATTAACATTAGCGAAAGGAGCAAAAGTTTAATGCAATTAGAGCAAATGCTACAACATTATTTTGGTTATGAAACCTTTCGACCAGGCCAAAAAGAGATTATCGAAAAATTAATCGCTGGACAAGACGTTGTGGCAATATTACCTACTGGAATGGGGAAATCACTTTGCTACCAATTGCCGGGTTATGTATTTAATAAGCCAGTTTTAATCGTTTCCCCGCTATTATCGTTAATGCAAGATCAAGTAGATCAATTAAAACAAATGGGTGAAAAGCGAGTAGTAGCACTTAATTCCTTTTTATCTACGCAACAAAAAAACTATGCGCTTCACTTTCTTCACGAATATCGTTTTATTTTTATTTCACCTGAAATGCTTATTCAACCACAAGTGAAGGAGAGGCTATCAACTATGGAACTCTCATTAATTGTGGCGGATGAAGCGCACTGTATTTCACAGTGGGGCTTTGATTTTCGTCCTGATTATTTACGTATTGGGGAGGCTATTTCTAAAAAAAATCGTCCACCAATTTTGGCGTTATCTGCCACAGCAACTGACGATGTACTAAAGGATATTACCGTGTATTTACAGATGAAAGAATATTTCACCTATATTCATTCGGTGAACCGACCAAATATTCATTTAGTCAAAAAGCATTTTACCCAAAAGGAAGAGAAATTAATGTGGATTGTAGAGCATGTTAAACACTCAGCAGGTCCTGGCATAATTTATACCCAATCACGTTCGAAAGCGGAAACAATCAGTTTACTTCTAATGCAACAAAATATTGCGGTAGCAGCTTATCACGCAGGTAAAGATATGCAAGATCGTCAATTTATTCAGCAACAATTTTTATCGGGAAAATTGGAATGGATCGTCGCGACGAATGCATTTGGCATGGGGGTACATAAAGATGATGTTCGACAGGTTATTCATGAAATGATGCCTTCTACCATTTCTAATTATATGCAAGAAATTGGGCGTGCAGGGCGTGATGGAAAATCTGCGGTAGCAATTTTATTGTATTGCGAAGGAGATGAACAGTACGCCAAGTTTATCGTGACGGAGGATTTACCAAAGGAGTCGCAAATAACTCGTTATATGGAATATGTTATCCGAGGTGAACAACCAAGTGCTATGCTAAGAAACGGAGAAATATCTGAAGTTGCATTTCGTGTATTGAATTATTGGTTGGAAAAAGAATCAGTAGAAAGTGTGAAGCAACGCATGCAAAACTTACAAATGAAAAAGTACGAAGAAGTGTTAGAAATGCAAAGATTAATAGAAACGTCAAATTGTATGCGTAAACAGTTAGTTGCATATTTTGGTCAAAAACTTTTAACTGAACAAGAAAATTGCTGTTCCGACTGTGGTGTGGAGCTTTCAAAGCTAATCCATGAACGCCAAGAGAATAGCCTGAAAAATGAAATGACAAATTGGCAACAAAGATTGCACCAAATCCTACTACGAAACTTGTAAACTGGTGTTATACCGTTTACTTTTTTGTAGAAATTCGTCATAATATATTTATATGTTATAGGAGTTGGAGGTAGCTACCATGACAAAAGAAAATTACCGCGAGAAGGTAGAAAAGCATCGTCAAGAGATTGAATTACATAATGAATCAGTTTCCAAAACGTCTCGAGTTAGCCGGCATCGTAAACAAAATGAAAAAAAACAAAAAAACCCAATCATGACCATATTGGTTGTTGTCTTTATTTTTATACCACTGGGCATTTTAGGCTATGTCACATTTATATTTGATCCAAGTGCATCGACTGCAGAAAAAGTAGAGAATGAAGAAAAGGATCAATTAGTTGAAATTCATAAGCAAGACCCAAAAGAAACGGCGACGGCTATTACAGAAAATGACGACGATAAAGAAGAAGAAAAAGATTCAGAAGCTGCTTTAAATGATGAGAAGGAAAAAGAACGTTTAGCAGCAGAAGAAGCGAAAAAAGCGGAAGAAAAAAAGTTAGTTGATGAAAAGAAAGCGAAAGAAATAGAAGAGTCCCAAAAAATAGCTGCTCAAAAGGCGAAAGAGCAAGAGGAAAAGAAAAAAGCTGAGGCACAAGCTAAGCAAAAAACACATACTGTACAATCAACAGACAATTTATATCGTATTGCTTTAAAATATTATGGTAACGGAAGTCCTGCTAATATTGAGAAAATTAAAGCTGCGAACAATTTATCATCAGATAGCATTTCGGCAGGTCAAGTATTAGTTATTCTTCCGTAGCTTGCCCTTTGTACACCGAATATGAAAAAGACGAACCGTTTTTGGATCTCGTCTTTTTCTTTTGAATTGGAGGAAAATATATGACGGTTATTATAATCGTCGTTGTTGCTGGTATTCTTTTACTGTTGTTCATGTGGAAGCAAGCAAATGAAAATAATATCCGTAAACACGTCATACACGCAGAAGGCATCGAAGAAAAGGTCCGTTTATTTTTTATTTCGGATACGCATGCACGAAAGATAAATGAAAAGATGATTGCCTCAATTACAGAACCAATCAATGCAGTCGTAATTGGTGGAGATTTTGTAGACCGCCGTACCTCTGAAAGAACGATAGATGAAAACATACAATTGCTAAAAAAATTAGGGCCTGTTTATTTTGTATGGGGGAATAATGATAAAGAAATTGGCGAAAAAAAATTACGTCAATTATTTCAGCAGCATCAAATTACAATTATTGAAAATGACTCAATTGAACTAGCAAGTGAAAATAAACTTGCGCTTAGCGGTGTTATATATAGTCCAAGTGAGCAGAATATTAAAGAGGCATTAAATCAATGTAAGGAAGCATCTACAGTTTTTGTTGCCCATAATCCTGAGCAGTTCCCAGTCGTGTATCGTCATTTTAAGCCGCTATTAAGCTTAGCTGGTCATTTACATGGTGGGCAAATTCGCCTCGGACAATATGGAATTCAGCCACATGGTTATTTTAACCAAGTAGATGGCTTATATAAATTAGTCAGTAATGGATATGGGACGACGCTACTCCCGATACGACTTGGAGCAAAGCCAGAATGCCATATAATTGAAATAAATTTCAAGCAAAATTAAACTACAAAAATAAAATAGCAGTATAATAAAGTGAAACTCAATCTGCGTTTTTCTGATTGTTAGTTGAACCGTGTAGTACGGGCAATTAAAGGTACTGCAATGAAAGTGTGGAAGTATTAAGGAGATGTTACTATGCAAAAAGTAGACGCAATCATTGTTGGAGGTGGCCCATGTGGGTTATCAGCAGCGATTGAACTACAAAATATTGGTTTATCACCAGTTGTAATAGAAAAAGGAAATGTTGTTAATGCAATTTATAATTATCCAACACACCAAACCTTTTTTAGTACGAGTGAAAAGTTAGCGATTGGGGATGTACCATTTATAATTGAAGAACGCAAACCAAAGCGAAACCAAGCGCTTGTTTATTATCGAGAAGTTGTAAAGGCGAAAAAAATTAAGGTGAATCGTTTCGAAATGGTAAAAAGTGTTGAAAAAAATCAACATACCTTCGTCGTACAAACTGATAAAGAAACGTATGAAACACCTTATGTAGTGATTGCAACAGGCTACTACGATCATCCGAATTATTTAAATATACCAGGTGAAGATTTACCAAAGGTTCACCACTACTTTAAAGAGGCACATCCATTTTTTGATATGGATGTATTAGTTATTGGTGGGAAAAATTCAGCAATTGATGCGGCGTTAGAGCTAAATAAAGCTGGCGCACATGTAACCGTTATTTACCGTGGTGCCGATTATTCACCGAGCATTAAGCCGTGGGTGTTACCAGAGTTTTTAGGGTTAGTTCGAGATGGTGAAATTACGATGCATTTTAATGCGAGTGTCAATGAAATCCGTGAGCAGGAGGTCGTTGTGACAATCGATGGAGTCAAACAAAAAATTGATAATGAAGTTGTATTTGCGATGACCGGCTATCACCCAGATCACAGTTTTATTCGTGCAATGGGGGTTGAAATGGATGATGAGACTGGGCGTCCGTTTTATCATGTTGAAACAATGGAAACAAATGTTGAAAACTTATTTATTGCCGGGGTACTGGCAGCAGGTAATAATGCAAACGAGATTTTTATAGAAAATGGCCGTTTCCACGGAGGCTTAATTGCAAATAAAATTGCTATTGACATTAAATAAGAGGTGAATGTTTTGAAGAAAAAAGTGGCTTTAATTACGACTGGGGGTACAATCGCTAGTAAGCGAAACGATAAAAACAAATTAGAATCGGGTAAGCTTGATGGGAATGCGATTTTGTCGATGTGCCAACTTGAAAATGAGATGAATATTGAATTAATTGATCTATATCAAATCCCTTCGATGCATATGACATTTGAAAATTTAAATCTCTTAAATCGAACAATTCATCGAGTATTCGAAGATCCTTCTGTAAGTGGTGTCGTTGTTACACATGGCACAGATAGTTTAGAAGAAACGGCTTACTTTTTAGAGCTAACTGTAAATGATGAACGACCAATTATTATAACGGGTTCACAAAAATCACCTGAAGATATAGGAACAGATGTGTATTCGAATTTACGTAATTCGTTATTGGTTGCTTCTAGTGATCAAGCCAAAAATATCGGAACATGTGTTGTATTCAATGAGAAAATTATTCACTCAAAATATGTAAAAAAGGTCCATTCTTCAAGCATTAATGGGTTTGGCGCAATTGGATATGGAATGTTGGGCTTTATAGATAATGATGAGGTTGTCATTTATCAAAAGCCAACCAATAAAGAAGTATATGAAATTCAAGAAACTTATCCTAACGTTGAAATTGTACTTGCTTATTTAGGTGCAAGTTCAATTATTTTGGATGCATTATATGATGCAAAAATTGAAGGTCTTATTCTAGTTGGTGCTGGACGTGGTCAAATAACACCAAGGATGACAAACACAATTGAAAAGCTATGCCAGAATGGGACGAAGGTCGTTTTAACTACTTCTACTGAAGAGGGACGGGTATTCCCAACTTATGATTATTATAGTAGTGCGAATAACTTAAAAGATCAGGGCGTTATTATGGGTGGCGACTTTGAACCGAAAAAGGCGCGATTAAAATTATTGTTAATGCTTGCAAATGCAAACACAGACTTTGATTCCTTTATGCATTAATAAATTTAAATCTTGAACGCTCGGCATATAATACGTCGAGCGTTTTTATTTTTTAATCTATGCCCTCATTTTTACATAATTGGAAATGTTAAATAGTAATATGCGCATCACTGTAATGCACTAAAAAGTGTTATACTTATAGTACGTTATAAACGAAAGGAGCCGGCACTATGTTCATACTATTATCAGCAGCCATTGCGCCGGGTTTAGCCCTTTTAAGCTATTTTTATTTACGCAATCAAATGGATACAGAGCCTAGAAGAACATTGTTACATTCCTTTCTTTATGGTGGCATTGTTACATTTCCGGTGTTATTCATCCAATTTATTTTAGAAGAAGAGCAAACCTTTACGAATCCATTTTTAATAAATGTTACCTTTACAAGCATACTAGAGGAATTTGTAAAGTGGCTAATTATATTGGCGATTATTTTAAATCATGTAGAATTTGATGATCCATATGATGGCGTTTTGTATGGAGCAGCAGTTTCGTTAGGCTTTGCGACAGTTGAAAATGTCATTTATTTATTGTCATTTGGAATTGATCAAGCATTTATGCGTGCTTTATTACCTGTTTCAAGTCATGCTTTATTTGGTGTTGTAATGGGCTTTTATTATGGAAAAGGTAAATTTTCTACAGAGAGTATTCAAAAAAAATATATTGCATTAGCCCTTTTTGCGCCAATGGGCTTACATTTTATGTATAATTCAATTTTAATGCTGGAAGAATATTTTTTGTATGTCATGTTACCGTTTATGTTTTTCTTATGGTGGTTTGCGCTAAGAAAAGTGAAGTTAGCACATGAACATTTAGTAGAACATTTATCTCGTCAACAAAATTAAATAATTGATAAAAAGCTATTTAGATATTTATTTCATCTAAATAGCTTTTCTTATGTATAAAAATCTCTATTTTTTACATGCTACTGAAAAAAAGGAGTGAAAAAACTTTGAAAAAAATAGTGCTTTCCGTTTTAATACTGTCATTAAGTTTTTCAATAAACGCATCAGCATTTTCGAATCAAGAAGTGCAACGTGGTGCATTTGGTGATGATGTTATTGAATTACAGGCACGATTACAATACTTAGGCTTTTATCATGGGACAATTGATGGAAAATTTGGCTATGGTACCTATTGGGCATTACGCAATTTTCAAGAGCAATACGGTCTACCAGTTGACGGAATTGCAGGAAAAACTACAAAGCAGAAACTCGTTAATAATTCCGATTTTGATAAAGCATATGTGCACAAGCAAATTGAGTCTGGCAACCGATTTACGTACTATGGTGGAATGCCGCTTGAGCAGCAAGTGAAAAAAGGAGGCGGTGGAGGTGGAGGTGGAACTGGTTCTAATTCAACGACTTCAATACAACTTCCACCAAACTATACGGAGCAGGATTTACAGTTAATGGCTAATGCAGTTTATGGGGAAGCGCGTGGTGAGCCATATGAAGGACAAGTCGCTGTAGCAGCGGTAATTTTGAATCGATTAGAATCCCCAGAATTTCCTGATAGTATTTCAGAAATCATATTCCAACCACTTGCATTCACTGCAGTAGCAGATGGTCAAATTTGGTTGAAACCAAATGAACGTGCAAAACAAGCTGTTTTAGATGCAATTAACGGATGGGATCCTTCTGAAAATGCACTCTATTACTTTAATCCAGTAACAGCAACAAGTAAATGGATTTGGTCAAGACCACAAATCAAACAAATTGGCGAGCATATTTTTTGCTTGTAAGAAGGTGGTTTAATGAAAAATTTATCGTATTTATTAGGTTTATTAGTTGTGATTTTAGCCTTTGTTGCCTATGATTTTTATGATAAAAATAAGCAATTAGAGCGCGCGGTATATGCGACTCAATCGAGAGATTTATCAACAGCTACTGAAAAACTATCTTTACTGCATCAAACAATTTCTCAATCATTATTATTCCAAGATGAACGGGCGTTAAAAACAGAATTAGACTCAATTTGGCGAATGAGTAGCGAATTAAGAAAATCAGTAGCAAATTTACCATTACATCAAGAAGTTCAAAATGAGTGGTTACGCTATTTAGGTAAAGTAGGAGATAGTGCAAAGCAAGCCGCTACTACCGGTGATATAGAAAACTGGAAAAGTAAAATGACAACTGTCTCAACCAACTTACAATCCTTTGCGGAAGAATGGAAAGTTGCCACAATTCAATTTTATGAGAACGATGGTGATTTTTCTAAATGGACAAATAATAGTACAACAGACTTAAAAGATTCACCATTTCTTCAAGCATCGAAACAATTGAAGTCATATAATGAAACGGATTTCCCGTTAACGGCTAGTGAATCAGATTATGAAAAGAAACGAGATTTACAGCATTTAAAAGATGAAAAAATAACGAAAAAGCAAGCGATTGAAAAATTAAAGACCTTCTTCCCTGAAATTAATGATGCGGTCGTAACGGTTACGAAAAGCAGTGACGATGCACCCTATCCGTTTTATCATATTCAATTTATTAGAGGCTCAAGGATAGGCTATGCAGATATTACTGAAAAAGGTGGCCATTTACTATCATTCTTATTAGAGCGACCAGTGTTAAAAAATCCGCAGTCTCATGAAAACATTGCAAATGCTGCCCAACAATTTATGAAAAAAGTAGGGTATACGGATGTAGTGCTTACTGAATCTCGTGAAAATCATGAAGCATGGCACTATGTGTTTACACGTGTTCATGGTGACGATCAAGCGCTTGTCTATCCGGATAGTATTCAAGTGAAAGTAGCGAAGGATAATGGGGAAGTACTTGGTGTAAACGCAATGGAGTATATACAAGAAGAGGTAATTCCACAGCAGGGTGAAATTCCAATTGATTGGGATACGTTTTTTGCGGAAAATGCGACAGTAGAAGAAGTGAAAAAAATATATACAGCGAACCAATCTCTACAGCTACGTAAATGCTATGAAACGATTGTACGATTAGACAATAAGTTGCAGGATACATTCCGTATCGTCATCGATGTAGAAACACATGAAGTAATAAAAACAGAAAAATTACATTAACAATTACCAATTTTTCCATAGTAACATATAGCTAATTTTTCTATCCCGTGAGATAATGGTATTATCAATCTTTTATAGCACAGGGAGAAGCAAATGGAACTTAAAATTGGTACGCTTTTAACTTTAGAACCAACTTATACGGATCGCATCGAAAAGTTTCGTTGTAGAATTGTGGAGCGACAAAATAATATAATTTTTATTGATTATCCAATCAATGTTATGACGAATAAAACGGCATTTTTAGTAGATGGAGCACAATTTCGAGTAACATTTACAACAGATAAACGAGAGAATTTTTGCTTTAATACGGAAGTTCTAGGCCGTAGAGGTGGCGATATTCAGATGATTTTGTTGTCATGTCCTCCAGAGGATGAATTTATAAAAATCCAACGAAGAGAATATGTTCGCGTAGAAACACCTGTTGATGTTGCAATCGAGCATAATAATCGTTACTATCAATTGGTTGCAGAAGATATTAGTGCTGGTGGTATAGCCATTCATTTAAAATCACCAGTTGGATTTACTGAAGGAGAAATTGTAAAGCTTGTTATTGTTCTTCCATTTGCTAATGGTGATATGCGTTATGTTGAAACAGAAGCAAATGTCGTGCGTATTTTTGAAAGGGATGATGTTAACATTGCATCCATTCAATTTACGAATACAGATGACATTGATCAACAACATATCGTTCGCTTTTGCTTCGAGCGACAATTAATGATTCGAAAAAAAGAGTTAAATGAAATTTAATGGAAATGAGGGAGATCTAAGGGTGAATACTTTTTAGATCTCTTTTTTCGTTTAAAATAATTCATCGTTTTTTACTTGAAAAAGTGCTGATTAAAGCGATATCTATTTTAGGATATGATACAATATCAACTGAAAGTAGGGATATTTTATGGCAAAAAAAATTCAAATTGCAATTGATGGCCCAGCAGGAGCTGGGAAAAGTACAATTGCTAAAATTGTAGCGGAGGCATTGCAATTTACTTATATTGATACAGGTGCTATGTACCGTGCAGTAACGTATAAATCTATGAAACAAAACATACAATTACATGACGCAGTGGCGATCGAAGCAATGCTACATGATACAACAATCGCTTTAGAGCCATCTGAGCAAGGCCAATTAGTATTTTTAGATGGTGAAGATGTATCTCAAGCTATCCGTTCCAATGAAGTGACAGCAAATGTTTCACAAGTGGCAGCTCATGCAAATATTCGTGAAATTTTAGTCGCGATGCAACAACAACTTGCTGCTAATGGTGGTGTTGTGATGGACGGACGTGATATTGCAACACATGTATTAAAAGATGCTGAGTTGAAAATTTTTATGTCAGCAACTGTCGAGGAGCGTGCACGTCGCCGTTTTATCGACAATGAGCGTCGTGGTATTCCGTCAACGATTGAATTACTGCAACAGGAAATTGCCTTACGCGATAAACTAGATAGTGAGCGAGAAGCATCACCACTAATCCAAGCAAAGGATGCATTATTTTTAGATACAACAAACCTATCAATTGATGAGGCAGCGGAAGAAATTTTAAAGCTTGCAAAAGAAAAAATGGCTTAAATCGATGGTTATTGTATGCGTAATATGAAATTTCTGAAATAAAAGGGATATTTTTTGTCTTTGTAGAACTTTTCGAATAAAATAAAAAGTGGAATATGCGAAGGAGGGTTACATATGTCTGAGGAAATGAATTTAGGGTCAAACCAACAATTTCAAGAAGGAGATATTGTGAAAGGTGTTGCTGAGCAAGTAGAAGAAAAGTCAGTAACAGTTTCAATCGAGGGAGCACCTTTTGATGGAATTATACCGATTAGCGAACTTTCAAGCTTACACATTGAAAAAGCTTCTGATGTTGTATCTGTAGGAGATCAACTAGAGCTAATGATTACAAAAGTAGAAGAAGAAAATTTTGTTTTATCTAAACGTAAAGTAGATGCACTACATGCTTGGGATAAATTAGAAGCAAAATTTGCATCAGGCGAAGTATTCGAAGCAGAGGTAAAAGATGTAGTGAAGGGCGGACTTGTAGTTGATCTAGGAGTACGTGGCTTCGTTCCAGCTTCACTAGTTGAAGATTATTTTGTAGAAAAATTCGATGACTATAAAGGAAAAGTATTAAGCTTTAAAATTACAGAATTAGATAAAGATAAAGGACGCCTTATTTTGTCTCACCGTGCAGTTTTAGAAGAAGAAAAAGCGTCTAAAAAGCAAAAAGTTATTCAAACAATCCAAGAAGGCGACGTTTTAGAAGGTAAAGTACAGCGTTTAGCAAACTTTGGTGCTTTCATCGACCTTGGTGGAATTGATGGTCTAGTCCATATTTCGCAAGTAGCACATGAGCATGTAGATGATGTTTCAACTGTTCTACAAGAAGGACAAACAGTAAAAGTAAAAGTTTTATCTGTAGATCCACAAAATGAGCGTGTATCTTTATCTATTAAAGATACCTTACCTGGACCTTGGTCAAATATTGAGGAAAAAGCTTCTAAAGGTACAGTATTACCAGGTGTTGTGAAGCGTCTTGTAACTTTTGGTGCTTTTGTTGAAGTATTTCCGGGTGTAGAGGGGCTTGTGCATATTTCTCAAATTGCACACAAACATATTAATACACCACATGAGGTATTAAAAGAAGGCCAAGAAGTAGAAGTGAAAATATTAGAAGTGAATGAAGCTGAAAAACGTCTCGCTTTAAGCATTAAAGCATTACAAGAAGCGCAAGAAGACGAAGAAAACTTCGAATATGAACTACCTGAAGAAAATACAGGGTTCTCATTTAGCGATGTAATTGGTGACAAATTAAAGGAATTTACGAAAGAATAATTGTTTTCGAATAGAAATTTAACCTTTTCATATGCCTTTTACTACGCTGAAATAGTCAGCTATTGCAAAGTGAATAGGACAAGCATGAGAAATGAGTTTTATATACCCGTTTTAAATTATGTTTGTCATAAAGTTGTTAGTTTGAGTACCCTCAAGCTAACAACTTTTTATTTTCCCGTTTAATGTTATGGATGAATACATTTACATAAGTGGACGATGCATTTTGAATGTTGTGAAAAAATGATATAATAGACAAATTCGTGTATAATACAATGAGATAGAGTTTGGAAGGATGAAGTACAGATGACAAAACCAGTAATCGCCATCGTAGGACGTCCGAACGTAGGTAAATCAACGATCTTTAATCGAATCGTTGGTGAGCGTGTTTCAATAGTGGAAGATATTCCAGGTGTAACACGTGACCGTATTTATAGTTCGGCTGATTGGCTAGCACATGAATTTAATATTATTGATACAGGCGGTATTGACATTGGTGACGAGCCATTTTTAGAGCAAATTCGCCAACAAGCAGAAATCGCGATTGATGAAGCGGACGTTATTATTTTTATGACAAATGGTCGTGAAGGTGTTACAGCTGCTGACGAACAAGTAGCGAAAATTTTATATAGAACGAAGAAACCGGTCGTATTAGGGGTTAACAAAATTGATAACCCAGATATGCGCCATATGATTTATGATTTCTATTCGTTAGGTTTTGGTGAGCCTTGGCCGATCTCTGGTTCCCACGGATTAGGACTAGGTGACTTGCTTGATGAGTGTGCAAAACACTTCCCACAACCTGATGAAGAGCAGTACGATGAAGATACAATTAAGTTTTCATTAATTGGACGCCCGAACGTAGGTAAATCTTCTTTAGTTAATGCATTTTTAGGACATGATCGAGTTATTGTAAGTGATATTCAAGGGACAACTCGTGATGCCATTGACTCACCTTACACATATGATGATCAAGATTATGTCATTATTGATACAGCAGGTATGCGTAAAAAAGGGAAAGTATACGAATCGACTGAAAAATATTCGGTTTTACGTGCATTACGTGCAATTGAACGTTCTGACGTTGTTTTAGTCGTTCTAAATGCGGATGAAGGCATTCAAGAACAAGATAAAAAAATTGCAGGCTATGCCCATGAAGCGGGGAAAGCAGTTATAATCGTCGTAAATAAATGGGATGCAATTGAAAAAGACGAAAAAACGATGAACTTCTATACCGAGCAAATTCGTGAACATTTCTTATTTTTAGATTATGCACCAATCATTTTCGTTTCGGCAAAAACGAAACAACGTGTGCATAACATTCTACCGATTATTAAACGCGTAAGTGAAAACCATGCAATGCGTATCCAATCTTCTATTTTAAATGAAGTAATTGAAGATTCAATAGCACGTAATCCAGCACCGACAGATAAAGGTCGTCGTCTACGTATTTATTACGCAACACAGGTGGCAATTAAACCGCCAACATTTGTCGTATTCGTAAATGAACCAGAGTTAATGCACTTCTCGTACGAGCGTTTCTTAGAAAACCGTATTCGTGAAACATTTGATTTCGAAGGGACACCAATTCGATTAATTACACGTGCTCGTGACTAATTATAAAAATGCGCTAGTTTATGAAAATGAACTAGCGTTTTTGTTCACTAGGGAGAAATTAGCTCAAGTCGAATAACGTAATTGGAATTTGAGTGAAGTTGGGGGTAATTTTTATGGAAAAAGTAGTTGTATTAGGAGCTGGCTCTTGGGGGACGGCATTAGCTGTCGTGTTAGCTGAAAATGGTCATGACACACTAATTTGGTCACATAGAGAAGACCAGGCAAACGAGATTAATCATCAACATACAAACAAAAAATATTTACCGAATACGGAGTTACCAAATAATTTAAAGGCAACACATCAGTTGGAAGAAGCCGCAAAGCATGCTACGACGATAGTAATGGCTGTACCTACAAAAGGAATTCGAGAAGTATGTGCAAACCTATCGCAGTTTCTAACTGAAAAAGTATTGTTTGTCCATGTTTCTAAAGGCATTGAACCAGATTCATTGTTACGTATTTCTGAGCTAATGAACGAAAGCTTGAGTGATGATGTAGTAAGTGACATTGTTGTATTATCTGGTCCATCCCATGCTGAAGAAGTAGTTCTACAGCATCCTACTACAGTAACGGCAGCATGTGAGAATCTAAAAGCAGCTGAAAAAGTACAGGATTTATTTATGAACCAATATTTCCGCATTTATACAAGTGATGATGTAATTGGTGTTGAAATTGGCGGAGCATTAAAAAATGTCATTGCCTTAGCAGCAGGAATTACAGATGGTTTAAATTACGGGGACAATGCAAAGGCTGCTTTAATTACACGTGGTTTAGCGGAAATTACACGGCTAGGTGTGAAAATGGGAGGGAATCCGTTTACTTTTGCAGGTCTCTCAGGAATGGGTGATTTAATTGTGACTTGTACAAGCGTCCATTCCCGTAACTGGCGCGCCGGTAATATGCTTGGCAAAGGTATGAAGCTTAATCAAGTTCTTGAGGAAATGGGCATGGTAGTAGAAGGTGTTCGTACAACAAAGGCTGCACACCAATTATCCCAAAAATATGATGTAGCAATGCCACTTACTTCGGCCTTATATGAGGTTTTATTTAATGAAAAAGACACAAAAGATGCAGTAGATCAATTAATGTTGCGTATGAAAAAACGCGAAATTGATGAACTAGGCGAGTAAATTTGCAAGTTCGACTGTTTAATTAATAAAAATTAAAGTAAAAAATTTAATAAATTGTCACAATTAAGGAGGTATGCATGCATGCCTCCTATTCTTTTTGTTTTGAAACAGCTATAATAATTAGCGGAATAGTTGTAAAATTTTATGAAAGGCGGTTTTAACTTTGCATCATCTACTGCAATCTATTAATCTCACATCTCATTATGTATTAGCGTCTGCTCGTGGTCCTTTAGCAAGTATGCACGCACTTGATGTAATGTGGGTTTCCTTTTATTCGATTGGCTTATTACTTATTTCAATTTTACTTATATCGGCTGTCCGTAAATGGATACATAACGCATTTTTATCATTCCTTCTTCGTTTAATTGCTTTTGGAATGTTTTTAGTAGGAACCGTATTAATGGTACTCGTAGTCTTTACGTGGCCAAACTAGTAATGGGGGAATTGATATGAAATGGTCTAAATTGTTTATATTCTTATCGATGAGTGTAATCATCCTTGCGGGTTGTGGATCAACAACAAATTTTGATCAATCCAGCTTACGGCCTGATTTGGACATGCTTGCGGGTGTCCAACGTGCTGTAGAAGAATACCAAAAAGATACAGGTGTATTACCAATTAAAAATAGAGATCAGGATACAGATATTTTTATTAAATATTTAATTGATTTTGATAGACTTGTCCCAAAATATATCGGTGCACCACCAGCAAACTCCTATGAAAAGGGCGGCATATTCCAATATATGATTTGGGATGCAGAGGAAAATCCAACTGTAAAACTAGTAGATTTGCGGGTGCCAGAACGTATGCGTGAGGTTAATATCCGATTCGCGTCTACAAAATATCCACAGTTTAAGGATAAAGTAGTAGAACATGTATATACAGTTAATTTTAAAAATATTGGTTATGATAAAGAAGTGACAATTCAAAGTCCCTATTCAAATAATCAGCTTCCAATTGTAGTCTCCTCTGAGGGGGATTTGTATGTAGACTATTCAATTGATTTATATACCTATATGAAAGAAAATGAGATTAAAGCAACACCGGGCGATGATATCCGAGAAATTTTAGTGGATGCCTTCCCTGTTGTCCCATCCTATTCATTACCTTACACAGTAGATGAAAATAATGAGCCAGTCATTGTCTACGATCCAATAAATAAAAAATAAAAATTTGTCATTCTCGCACAACTTGCTGTGCGAGTTTTTTCATATTTGGATAAGTCGATACATATAGTGGTTTTGACAGTGCAATGAAGTATTCCTAATGGGGAAATTCGCGTAGTTATATGCTTTTAAAGGAGGAACTGCGATTAGCGAACAAATTTTTCAACAACTAGCCGAACGTACAAATGGCGATATTTATATTGGCGTTGTAGGACCCGTTCGAGTAGGGAAGTCGACATTTGTCAAAAAGGTTATGGAAGGTGTTATTTTACCGAATATTTCAAATGCAGAAGACCGTATGCGCGCAATGGACGAGTTACCCCAAAGTTCACCTGGACCCGTTATTATGACCTCAGAGCCGAAATTCGTGCCCGCACAAGGAACGACAATCGAAATCGGTGAAAACTCAATTCCATTTCGAGTTAGGCTTGTAGACTGTGTAGGGTATGTTATTGATGGTGCAAAAGGGTATGAAGATGAGTCTGGTCCAAAATATGTGCATACACCATGGCATAATGAGCCAATAGCGTTTCAAGAGGCAGCAAAAATTGGAACCGACAAAGTTATTCGAGATCATGCTAATATAGGTGTTCTTGTAACGACGGATGGTACAGTCAACGGCATTAATCGATCAGCTGCGCAAAAGGCTGAGCAACAAATTATCGAACAGTTAACGGAAATTGGAAAGCCATTTGTTATCGTACTAAATAGCACGACACCAAATGCCCATGATACATTATTGCTTCGTCAATCTTTAGTGGAGCAATATGAAGTTCCTGTTATCGCAACGTCGATTGATAAATTGCAACCGATGGACGTTGCAGCAATTTTACAGGAAGCTTTATATGAATTTAATGTCAATCAAATCGTAGTTGAAAAACCAGATTGGTTAGACGTACTAGATGATCGACATGAGTTAAATGAAACGTTAGCATTTGCTGTTAACCAACTTGAAGATGGTCAGATGAAACTTCGTGATGTTGAAACGGCAAGTTTGATTTTACAAGATATCGATTTTGTAGAGAAGTGTCATGTAGAAAGTATTGACGCTGGTCAGGGAATTGCAACATTGCGTGTATCTGTCGATGGTGATACGTATAAAAATGTGTGTAGACAATGGTTGGAAAAGCCAGTTGATTCTAAAAAAGATTGGTTACTATTCATAAAGGAAGCTGCTGAAGCAAAGGCTGCACAAAGTAGATTCCGAGAAGCAATTCAACAGGCAAAAGAAGATGGTTATGGTGTAACATTGCCGGCAATGGATGAATTTTCACCAAGTGAGCCGGAATTAATTCAACAAAATAACTTTTATGGTGTAAGGATGAAGGCAACGGCTCCTTCGTACCACATTATTAGAATAGATATGGACGCAGAATTTTCACCATTAATCGGATCTGAGTTCCATAGTCAGCATTTATTGAAGGATTTACAAAATGCATATGATAATGACCGCCGAGCTTTATGGGAAACACAATTATTTGGGACGCCGTTACATGAAGTAATGACTGAAAGCATTCGTTACAAAATGCGTAACGTTCCTTCAAGTGCAAAAAATCGTATGCGACTCATGTTGGAAAGAATGATTAATGAGGGCGAAAGAGGATTAATCACATTTATTATTTAAAAAAACAAAGTTAAATAAATATGATGATGAGCGTACAGGATAGATCACTTTTATAGGTGATTTGTCCTGTAATTTATGTTTTTTTGAAGAAAAAAGAAAAATAAACATGAAAACATAGTTGAATTCAGTTGCGTAGCGGTTTTCAGTGTGTTACTCTTTTTACAGGATTTAGATTCATGACCCTTTGAGAGGAGGTGAATGGTGTGAATAAAACAGAATTAGTAAACTCTGTTGCTGAAGCTGCAGGTCTTTCTAAAAAGGACGCTTCTAAAGCAGTTGAAGCTGTATTTGATACAATTCAAGATGCTCTTGCAAAGGGTGACAAAGTACAATTAATCGGTTTTGGTAACTTTGAAGTGCGTGAACGTGCGGCTCGTAAAGGTCGTAACCCACAAACTGGTAAAGAAATCGAAATCGCTGCTAGCAAAGTACCGGCTTTCAAGCCAGGTAAAGCGCTTAAAGACGCTGTAAAATAATACAGTGATCTTAGTGTTACATAGAGCAGTCTTCAGTTATGCTGAGGACTGCTCTTTTTACTTTTATTTTTACTATAATGGTATATACAAAAAAGTTGACTAAATTAAACGGTTTAATTCGCTTGATATTTAGTGGAGTTTTCAGTGCTTGTCTTATATAAAAGGACAGTTTTGCGCTTTTCTATAGATTATGAACAACTATGCTTAAAATAGTAGAACAGTTTTGAACTTATGCTTCATATATGCTACGATTCAAGAGATGTAAAATTAACAAATATGAGTGAATCAATATTTTTATTGTTGTTAAAATATATTTAACAGTTAGTAATTGGATACATAAAATATAAAATGTCGTTTTGGTATTGTAGGAGGAAGTTTTTTCATGACAAATGTCGATTTAAAAAAAATTGAAGAAGCAGTAAAGATGATTTTAGAGGCCGTAGGGGAAGATGTTGAACGTGAAGGTTTACTCGATACACCAAAACGTGTTTCAAAAATGTATGCAGAGATGTTTAGCGGTTTAAATGAAGATCCACGAGATTATTTTAGTACTGTATTCCACGAAGACCATGAGGAGCTAGTACTTGTAAAAGATATTCCTTTTTACTCAATGTGTGAGCATCATTTAGTACCTTTTTACGGGAAAGCACATGTTGCCTATATTCCGAAAGATGGTAAGGTAGCAGGTTTAAGTAAATTAGGCCGCTGTGTAGAGTCTGTTGCACGACGTCCACAACTACAAGAACGTATTACTTCAACAGTTGCGGATACAATTATGGAAATGCTTGAGCCTAAAGGGGTATATGTGATTATTGAAGCAGAGCATATGTGTATGACAATGCGCGGTTTAAAAAAGCCTGGTTCAAAAACGGTTACATCTGTAGCACGAGGAATTTATGAACATGACGACATTAAAAGAAATGAAGTTATTACATTTGTACAAATGTCTTAAAGTATAAAAAATATGGTATGATGAACAAAGAAAAAAGATGGTAGGGAGACTGTTACGATGGCACAATCAGAATATATTATCATTGAAGCTGAAGAAGATGGCGTACATGTAATTGGATTAACAAGAGGTTCTGATACAAAATTTCACCATTCTGAAAAATTAGATGCTGGTGAAGTGATGATTGCACAATTTACCGAACATACGTCGGCTATGAAAATTCGTGGAAAAGCTAAAATTCATTCAGTACATGGTATGGTTCAAAGTAAAAAATAATCAATTTTTAAAACACTGAAATGGAGTAATTTCTATGAGTGCAACATCTATTATACAATCGATTCAAGCGTTACAATCAAATATTTTCATGCATGTTCGTCATAGAGCATTACTACAAAATGTAGGGGAACCATCTTTAAAACAGGAACAACTGTTTTTTATACAGTTACCTTTTTTAAATGGGGAACAAGTAAATGAAGATCGTATTATGAGCGCTACTACTGTTGGAATTGTACATGCGTCACTTCTTGAACATGAAAAAATTAAAGAATACAATGCAACAAGTAAATCTCAACAATTGACTGTTTTATCAGGGGATTATTATAGTGGTCGCTATTATCAATTATTAGCGCAGACTGAAAATATTTTGCTCATTCAAAAGTTATCAAAAGGAATTGTCACACGATGTGAGCATCAAATAAAATTATATGAGCCATTGGAGCAATCACTTCAAGAATGGATTGAAAGCCTTACGGTTATTGAGTGTGAGCTAATTGCACAGTTTTATGATGTTTATCAATTTACACGTTACAAAACAATCATGACAAAAACATTAACGTATTTGCGCTTATTAGAAGAGCATTCTAACATTTTAAGAGGTCAAGAAAGCTATTTAAGTAAAGCGCTACATAATGGCGAAAATGCAATTGTTTCCATTGATACGGAACTGCAAGAAGAACTAATGAAGCGAAAACGTGAATTGCTAGAAATTGTGGAGCAAGCTGAATTACAGGTTGACTTAAAACAATTTATTAAGCAATACATCACTTCATAGGTGAAGAAGAAAGGTTTTGAAAAAATGACAAAATCGAAAGAACAACATGTACATGAAGTTTTCGAAAGTATCTCGGAAAATTATGACAAAATGAACTCTGTTATTAGCTTCCAGCAACATATTCTTTGGCGAAAGAGTACGATGAAGCGTATGGCTGTCGAAAAAGGCTCAAAATGCTTAGATGTTTGCTGTGGTACAGCTGACTGGACAATTGCTTTAGCCAATGCGACAGGTAAAGAGGGTGTCGTAAAAGGCTTAGACTTTAGTGAAAACATGCTAAAGGTCGGGAAGCAAAAAACGGCTGCTATGCCGCAAGTGGAACTAATTCATGGGAATGCAATGGAATTACCATTTGAAGATAATACTTTTGACTATGTAACAATTGGGTTTGGCTTGCGAAATGTACCGGATTATATGCAGGTGTTACGAGAAATGCACCGTGTTGTTAAACCGGGTGGAATGGTAGTATGCTTAGAAACTTCACAATCTGAAATTCCAGGTTATCGTCAATTGTTCCGTTTTTACTTTAAATATATTATGCCGATATTTGGTAAAATTTTCGCGAAGAGCTATAAAGAATATTCGTGGCTTCAAGAGTCCGCAAATGATTTCCCAGGTATGAAAAAATTAGCGCAAATGTTTAAAGAAGCCGGATTAGTAAATGTATCATATAAACCATTTAGTGGTGGTGCAGCTGCAGTGCATATGGGGTATAAACAGAAATAAAAGTGGGAGTAGGTTTTGACGCGTGGATAAGATGAAGTTAAAAATACTATATACGGATATTAAATCAGATATAGAAATCATCGAAAAAGAATTAGAAAAAGCGTTAAATTCATCTTCACACTTAATGAATGAGGCATCATTACATTTGCTTCAAGCAGGTGGAAAACGCATTCGACCCGTATTTGCATTACTAAGTGCTAAATTTGGTGATTATAATATTGAGCGAATGAAAAATATCGCTGTTCCATTAGAGTTGATTCATATGGCTTCGTTAGTACATGATGATGTCATTGATAATTCAGATTTGCGACGTGGGAGACATACGGTAAAGTCACAATGGAATAACCGTGTCGCAATGTATACAGGGGATTTTATTTTTGCAAGAGCTTTAGAATATGTCACAATTATTGAAGACCCACGGGCCCATCAAATATTAGCACGTACAATGGTGGAGCTTTGTGATGGTGAGATCATTCAAATTGAAGATAAGTTTCGTTTAGATGTAACATTAAAGGATTATTTCCGTCGTATTAAGCGTAAAACAGCTTTACTAATTGAATCAAGCTGTGAATTAGGGGCGGTAGTAAGTGGTGCGGATGAAAAAACGATAGGCCACATTAAGCGCTATGGTTATTTTGTTGGCATGAGCTTTCAAATTGTCGATGATATTTTAGATTTTACAGCCACAGATAAACAATTAGGAAAACCTGCAGGAAGCGATTTAATGCAAGGGAATGTGACGTTGCCAATTTTATTGATGAAAGATGATCCACAACTGACACCGTATTTACGAAAAGTATCTACGAACGGATTAACGGAAGCTGAACGTCAAGAAATGCTAACATTAGTTAGAAAATCGAATGCAATAAAAGAAGCAACAAAAATTAGCAATTTGTATTTACAAAAAGCATTAAAGGAAGTAGAAGGTTTACCAAATCATCCGATGAAAAAGAAATTACGTGATTTAGCAATTTATATGGGTAAACGTAAATTTTAACTTGTCCCAAGAGCCTGTTAAGATAGCGAAATGTAATTAATTAAAATAGCAAAGATGCGTGTTATTCTAATATTTGTTGCAGATTATGCTCTACTTTGGTAATATTTATCGGTAGGTGAAAAAAACCTTAACTCAAATTTAAGGAGTGTTATAACAATGGCAATCGAAAAAACTTTTTTAATGGTTAAACCAGATGGCGTAGAACGTCAAGTAATCGGTGACATCGTAGACCGCTTTGAGCGTCGCGGTTTCGTTATGCGTGGAGCAAAATTAATGACAGCTTCTCGTGAATTAGCTGAAAAACACTATGCAGAGCATTCAGAGCGTCCATTCTTTGGTGAATTAGTAGACTTCATCACTTCTGGCCCAGTATTCGGTATGGTATGGGAAGGCGAAAATGTTATCCAATTATCTCGTATCATGATGGGTGCTACAAAGCCTGAAGAATCAAACCCAGGTACAATCCGCGGTGACTACGCTGTAACTTTATCACACAACGTAATCCACGGTTCTGACTCTTTAGCTTCTGCTGAGCGTGAAATCGGTTTATGGTTCCCAGAAGGTTTAGCTGAATAATTTGACTTAACAAAAGCTATCACTTTAAGTGGTAGCTTTTTTTATTTTTATAATTGTATTTTGCTTAGTGATGTTTGTTAGAATGACTAGCGTTTTCCACAGTGCGGCTAATATCACACCTTATTGGAAAAATTTATTAATTCTACTAATAAGTTACCTTTAACAATGTTATAATGTATCTGAATAATGAAACTATATAGAAACCTATTGCGTATATAAAGTAATCATTGAAAAAAACAGGGGGACTGAAAAATGCGATTAGAATTAAAACATAAAAACAAACATTAATACAATATTAAGAAAAATAATAAAATTAATTATTAACATATTTACATATCGAACAACTAAGTAAAGGAGTAGTAATATGTTTTTTTGGGGAGCAATTATGGTAATTGCGGTAGTAGGAATTTTAACAGATACGTATACAAAGAATAAAAAGATTGAATTGAAACGACTTGATAAGGAAATTGAACTGGAAAAATTGCGCCTAGATAATTATGAAAAAGAAACGGAAAAAATGAAACTTGAACTAGAACATTCAAAACAGCTGCTTTTGGAAAATAAACAATCAGTAAGCTTTTTGGAAAAGAAAAACGATTAAGGGAGCGTAAATTGGCGTATGGAAGATATTATAATTTTGTCGATCATCTTTGGTTCAGGAGCTTTAATTGCTTTAACAGCTATCCTGACAGCACATAAACGATCGGATTTAAAACTACAAATTAAAATGCTTGAAAAAGAGGCAGAGCTTGAGCAAATCCGGTTAGAGAGCTATAAATTTGAAACAGAAAAAATGAAGCTTGAGCTAGAACAATCTAAGCAACTTTTGCTCGAAACACGCAAGGACTAGTCGTTGTGTACAAAATCTATTTCAGTATATGGAATTTTCGGCTATAATAGGCTTACGATAGTTGAGGGGATAGATGATGGATGTCAGATTATGTACAATTTATTGATGGCATTAAGCGTAAAACAGGAATTGATTTGGCGTTATATAAAGAAGCTCAAATGAAACGCCGATTAACTTCTCTATATGAAAAAAAGGGTTATAAAAACTTTGTTGAGTTTTATGCAGCACTAGATAAAGATCGCGATTTACTGAATGAATTTTTAGACCGTATGACGATTAATGTATCTGAGTTTTATCGTAATGGTAAGCGTTGGGAAGTATTACAAAATAAAATTTTCCCTCTACTGTTACAAACGAATAAACGTCCAAAAATCTGGAGTGCGGCATGCTCCACTGGTGAGGAGCCATATAGTTTAGCTATGGTGTTATCCCATCATTTACCACTTCCGCAAATAAGTATACTGGCAACGGATTTAGACGAGAATGTTATTCAGAAAGCTAAATTAGGTCTGTATCCAGAACGCTCATTAGCCGAGGTCCCAAAGGATGTCCGAGCAAAATATTTTGCAGCTGAAGGACCATTTTTTAAAGTAAAAGAAGAAATAAAACGAACAGTTACTTTTAAAAAGCACAATCTTTTAAAAGATAATTATGAATCAAATTTTGATTTAATCGTATGTCGTAACGTAATGATATATTTTACGGAAGAAGCGAAGGATCAAATTTATGAAAACTTTAGTAAAGCACTGCGACCTGGTGGGATTTTATTTGTTGGTTCAACCGAGCAAATTTTTAACCCAGCTCGATATGGCTTTGAAATAGAAGATACATTCTTCTATCGAAAAAAATAATGGTACGATTATAAATGCTATGTATGTATGTGTGTAGTGAAAGGTTACCTAAAGTTACGGTGAGGACTATTTCATTAGATGATTACAGCCAAAATTGGCGAGATTAAATACGCTTTTCGTACAATAAGCGAAAAGTGTATTTTTTGTTTAATCAGGAGTCTTCAAGTTACGATTTATTGAAAATAATCTTTCAAAGTTTTCGCTCATCCATGCGTTGTTTTTTAAGTAAAACGTTCAGAATATTCTAAAATAGGTAATAAATAAGTTTAAAGCATACTGTTATTTAAAATAAAATATGTTATAGTGAAAAATACATACTTTAGCGAGTTGAAGGGAGAAAGTGTTTTATGCGTTATTTAACAGCAGGTGAGTCACATGGACCACAATTAACTACAATTATTGAGGGATTGCCGTCACTATTACCAGTGACAGCAGAAAAGATAAATTATGATTTAAAACGTCGTCAAGGTGGTCATGGACGCGGACGCCGCATGCAAATTGAAACAGATACAGTAGAAATCGTTTCAGGTGTACGTCATGGAAAAACTCTTGGATCTCCAGTAGCTCTTGTTGTAACAAATGATGACTGGAAGCACTGGACAAAAATTATGGGAGCAGAAGAGCTACCTGAAGATATCGATCCAACTGAAATAAAACGACAAATTTCCCGACCACGTCCAGGCCATGCAGATTTAGTAGGTGGCATGAAATATGGTCATCGGGATTTGCGTAATGTGTTAGAGCGCTCAAGTGCTCGTGAAACAACGGTCCGTGTAGCAGTTGGTTCGGTAGCAAAGGCTTTATTAAATGAACTAGGTATTTCAATTGTTGCTCATGTAACAGAAATCGTAGGGATTAAAGCCGACACAGCATTGTTAGAAGGAAAATCAGTTGATGAAATTCGTACTATTGTTGAAAATGACCCATGTTATTGTATAGACCCTGAAGCATCTGCAAAAATGGTGCAAGCCATTGATGATGCAAAACAAGCAGGGGACTCTATCGGTGGTGTAGTGGAAGTCGTGGTAGAAGGTATGCCTGCTGGAATTGGCTCTTATGTACATTACGATCGTAAGCTAGATGCAAAATTAGCAGCAGCGATGTTAAGTATTAATGCCTTTAAAGGTGTAGAATTTGGGATTGGCTTTGAAATGGCTCGTAAAAAAGGCTCTGAAGTACATGATGAAATTATTTGGGATAAGGAAAATGGCTACACACGAGCTACGAACCGCTTAGGTGGATTGGAAGGTGGTATGACAACTGGCATGCCAATTGTTGTTCGCGGTGTCATGAAGCCTATCCCAACATTATATAAACCGTTACAAAGTGTAGATATCGAAACGAAAGAACCGTTTAAAGCAAGTGTTGAGCGTTCTGACAGCTGTGCTGTACCAGCTGCATCGATTGTGGCAGAACATGTCATTGCCTGGGAAATTGCAAGTGCTATTGTAGACCAATTCCATAGTGATCAATTGCCACAATTAAAAGAACAATTAGATGAATTACGTCAATATACGAAGGGGTATTAATATGCAGATTCCAGTTCGTGCTGCATCCCACTCATATGTAGTGACGATTGGGAAAGGCATTTTAAAAGAAGCTGTTAAAGCAAATGATGTAATTTTTAATAAAGCAGATAAAATTATCGTCTTAACCGATCAACATGTGTGGGCTGCACAACAACATTACTTTGATGAGCAGTTTTCATATCCTTATGAAGTATTTGTTATGCCAGCAGGTGAGCAGTGCAAAAGCTTTGATAATTACTTAGCCACACAAACCTTTTTATTGGAGCAAAACTGTACACGAAAATCACTCATACTTGCCTTTGGTGGTGGGGCAGTTGGAGATTTAGCGGGTTTTGTCGCAGCAACCTATATGCGTGGCGTTCCGTTTATACAAATTCCGACAACGATTTTAGCTCACGACTCGGCAGTAGGTGGTAAGACTGCGATTAATCATGCATTAGGGAAAAATATGATTGGAGCATTTTATCAGCCAGAAGCAGTATTTTACGATACAGAGTTGCTACATAGCTTAAATGAGAAGGAAGTTCGCTCAGGCATGGCTGAGGTAATCAAGCATGCGTTAATTTCTGATGCACAGTGGGTTGAAGAATTACTTGAAGGTGAACTTGTTACAAAATTGCCAGAACAATTATTAGCGAATTATGTCGCGCATGGTGTTCAGGTCAAAGCATCGATTGTAGAACAAGACGAGACGGAGCAATCTGTACGTAAATTCTTAAATTTAGGGCATACGTATGGGCATGCAATTGAGGCTGCAGCGGGTTATGGTCGTGTTGCGCACGGGGAAGCAGTCATGATTGGCTTAGTTTACTGCTTACTTTTAAGCGAACGTTACGGAAAAATCAATCACGTATTTACAAAACGATTTTTACAATTTGCTCTTGAAAATGGCTATCCATTTGGCGCTGTACATGAATTTACATTTGAGCAATTAACAGAGTATTTAATGAAAGACAAAAAAGCAGATTATGGACAGTTACAATTTGTGTTATTAGATACAATCGGAAAACCATTCATTCAAATAATTGAACTACAAGAATGTGCCCAAATCGATCAACAACTAAGAACTTTATTGGGGGAGGTGCAAGCATGATTCGAGGCATTCGTGGCGCGATAACAATCAAAGAAGATAAAGCACAGTATGTTTGGGAAGAGACTGCCAAACTTGTACAAGAAGTAGTGAAAGCCAACAATATCAAGCCTGAAGATATTGCTTCTGTAACAATTTCAACAACTCCAGATATTCGTTCAGCATTTCCTGCAAAGTCCGTACGTTCATTAAAAGGTTGGCAATATGTGCCCATCATGTGCATGCATGAAATGGACGTACCGGGAGCTTTACCGTTATGTATACGTGTGTTACTTCATGTTAATACGAGTACACCACAGCACGAGATCCATCATATTTACTTAAACGAAGCTGTAAAATTACGACCAGACTTAGTGAAATAAGTGCAAGATAGAGGAGACATTTGAGATGAAGTGGAAACAACAGTTATTCGGAATGAAAGCTTACCAACCTGGAAAGCCAATTGATGAGGTAAAAAAACAGTTCGGACTAGATGAAGTAATCAAGCTTGCTTCAAATGAAAATCCATTTGGTAGTTCACCTAAAGTAAAAGAGTTTTTACAAACGGATGCATCAAATCATGCCATTTATCCAGATGGCTATGCACAAAATTTACGTACTTCATTAGCAAACTTTTATGAGATTGCTGAAAATGAAATTATTTTAGGGAATGGATCAGATGACTTAATCGCTATTATTACACGTGCCTTATTATATCCAGGTGTAAATACAGTAATGGCGGATCTATCCTTCTCACAATATTGGCATAATGCAGAGATTGAAGGAGCGGAAGTACGTAAAGTACCAATGAAGGATGGCGTACATGACCTAGAAGCGATGTTACAAGCTATAGATGAAAATACATCTGTTGTATGGGTATGTAATCCAAACAATCCAACAGGTACAATCGTTTCAGATGAAGCATTAGCCGCATTTTTAGATAAGGTGCCAGAGGATGTCTTTGTTGTGTTAGATGAAGCGTACATTGAATACGTCAATGATTCTGCTTATAACGATACATTGCATTATTACCGTGACTACAAAAACTTAATTTTACTACGTACATTCTCAAAAGCATATGGGTTAGCATCATTCCGTGTTGGATATGGTATCGCACAAGCAGAAGTCATCGCAAAGCTTGACCCTGTTCGAGCACCATTTAATAATACGATTTTAAGTCAAAAGGTAGCGCAAATTGCATTAGCGGACCAAGACTATATTGTTAGCTGTCGTGAAGCCAATGAGGCAGGCAAAAAGCAATATGTAGCCTTTTGTGAGAAGCATGGCTTAAACTATTTCCCATCTCAAACGAACTTTGTCATGTTTGAAGTGAAGGCAAGCAGCAATGTTGTGTTTGAAGAAATGATGAAGCGTGGCTTTATTATTCGAAGTGGTGCTGCATTAGGTTTAGAAGGCTATATTCGTGTAACAATTGGTACAGAAGCTCAAAATGCGAAGTTTTTACAATTGCTTGAGGAAGTATTAATGGAGCAAGGAGTTTTGGCATGACACGTAATGTTTTCGTAATCGGACTTGGGCTAATAGGTGGATCTGTCGCATTAGCACTTCAAAAAGCTCCGCGTACGAAAGTGTTTGGCTATGACTATCATGAACAAACAAGACAATTAGCTAGCACATTAGGCGTTGTGCAAGAAGTGGTGGAAGATCCGGCTGAATTTGCTAAGGAGGCCGATATTATTATTTTTGGTACACCTGTAAACATTACGCTTAATTTTATGGAACAATTAAAATCTTGGAAATTAAAAAAGAGTGTTATTGTTACGGACACAGGGAGTACAAAAGCTCAAATAATGGAAAAAGCATTAGAATTAAGAGAGCTCGGTATCACTTTTATTGGAGGCCATCCAATGGCAGGCTCTCACAAAAGTGGCGTTACCGCTGCCAAGCCATATTTACTTGAAAATGCTTATTATATGCTGACTCCGAATGAGGGAGAGGAAATGGAAAAGCTTGCGGCTCTTGATGATTTGTTAAAATTTACATTAGGAAAAATGGTTGTCGTTGATGCGAGAGTACATGATCATATGACAGCCGTTGTTAGCCATTTCCCGCATATTATCGCTGCATCACTTGTGCATCAATTAAATGGAGAAAAAAAGACTTTTCCGATGACATCTTCTCTTGCGGCAGGCGGTTTTAGAGACATTACACGAATTGCTTCTTCAAATCCTGCGCTATGGCGGGATATTACGATGCAAAATCGTAAAGAACTTGTCGGTCAATTAGATACTTGGTTAGACGAAATGGCACGTGTTCGACAATTATTGGATGAAGGCAATGAGATAGCGATTGAAACGTATTTCTCAGAGGCAAGAGATGTTCGAGATAATTTACCAATCGCGAATGGCGCATTGTACATGCCGTACGATTTATATGTAGATATTCCCGACTATCCAGGGGTTATTTCTGAAATAACAGGATTTTTAGCAGAAGAAAATATTAGTATTACGAATATCCGTATCGTTGAAACACGTGTTGATGTGTATGGTATATTAGTAATTAGCTTCCAATCAAATGAAGATCGGGAACGTGCGGCAAAATGTATTGCTAATAAGGCAAATTATGATACGCATATTTCGTGAAATAAAAGAATGAACAAAATTAGCATCTCGCCTTAAAAGCGAGATGTATTTTTCTAAGGAGGGGTTAGTATGAGTACGAAAACATTGCGCTATAATCAACCGAGATTAGAAGGAGAAATTACTGTGCCTGGAGATAAATCAATCTCACACCGCTCAGTAATGTTTGGTTCGATTGCTAAAGGACAAACGACAGTTACTGGCTTTTTATTAGGGGAAGACTGTTTAAGTACAATAGATTGCTTTAAAAAACTAGGTGTGAAAATTGATGTTGATGGGACAAATGTTACAATTGATAGTCCTGGAATGGATGGATGGTCTGAGCCAAGTGAAGTATTATATACAGGCAATTCTGGTACTACAACTCGTTTAATGCTTGGAATTTTGTCAGGAACAAAATTACATACAGTAATGACGGGAGATGCATCGATTGGGAAACGCCCGATGCGTCGTGTAGCAGATCCTTTACGTTTAATGGGTGCTAAAATTGCTGGGCGAGAAAATGGCCAATTTACCCCTCTTGCTATCCAAGGCTCTGAGTTAAAAGCAATTGATTACACAATGCCTGTTGCAAGTGCCCAAGTCAAGTCAGCTATTTTACTTGCAGGATTACGTGCGCAAGGGACAACAATCGTCCGTGAAAATGAAGTGTCGCGGGATCATACCGAGCGTATGTTGCGTCAATTTGGTGCTCAAATTTCAGTACAGGATGGTGTTATTACATTCGAAGGGGGCCAACAGCTTACAGGAACCCATGTCAATGTGCCAGGTGATGTTTCTTCCGCGGCGTTCTTTTTAGTAGCGGGTGCCATTTCAAAGGGCAGCCGAATTATTTTAAACAATGTCGGTGTGAACGAAACGCGAGATGGAATCATCGAAGTATTACGTAAAATGGGAGCGAAAATGACTGTACAAATCGATGAGGAAAATGCAGCAGAGCCAACAGCAACGATATCAATCGAATCGTCTCCGTTAAAAGCAACGACAATTTCAGGTGCAATTATCCCAAGGTTAATTGATGAAATACCCATTATTGCTTTATTAGCGACGCAAGCTCAAGGGAAAACGATTATTAAAGATGCAGAAGAATTAAAAGTAAAAGAAACAAATCGTATAGATGCCGTTGTGAATGAATTAAAAAAATTAGGTGCAAACATCGAAGCGACAAATGACGGTATGATTATTGAAGGACCGACACCATTAAAAAGCGCCTCTTTAAATACATACGGTGATCACCGTATTGGCATGATGGGCGCGGTCGCAGCTTTAATTGCAAATGGTCAAGTCGAGCTTGATGACTCAGCATGTATTGCTGTATCGTACCCAACATTCTTCGAACATGTAGAACAATTGATACGATAAATAAAGAAGCGACGAATATTTTTTCGTCGCTTTTTGTAATTAATAAGAAAATAATAAATAACGCAATCGTTACAAGTATAAATTTTTAACAATTATGCGCTTTTTCTTGAGATGCTTCATGTTGTCATGTAGCATAAGATGGATAAAGAAGAAAAAGGTGATAGACATATGGAACAATTACTACAAGCCATCCAAGAAGGCGATTTGCAATTAATTAACCAGCTATTAGAATCGTTTTTAATGGATGCAGAACCAGCAACACAATATGAAATGGCTGAGGCATTATTACACTACGGTTATTTGAATGAAGCGGACCGAGTTTTTGAACATTTACAATTTTTATTCCCAGAAGAAGCACAAATTGCAATTGATCGGGCAGGAGTTTTAATTGAACTTGGCGAAGAAGATGAGGCACTAAACTTATTAATGGGGATAAGTGATGAAGCACCAGAATATCCACAGGCATTACTCGTGTTGGCGGATTATTATCAGATGCAAGGATTGTTTGAAGTGGCTGAGTTACGTATTAATGAGGCGTTACAAATTTTACCGAACGAACCATTATTACAATTTGCGAAAGCCGAACTTTTATTTGAAACGGGTAGATTTTCAGAGGCTGCTCGAATTTATGAGGAATTATATGCGATTGATAAAAAATTTGCAGGTACTTTACTAGCTGAACGATTAGCTGAAGTTTATCGAGCGGGGGCTGGCTATGAAACAGCACTTGATTACTATATGGAAGCACTAGAAGAAGAAGTGACACCGGATTTATTATTCGGGTCAGGATATGCAGCATTCCAAATTGAAAAATATGAGCTAGCTACGAAGCAATTAGAAGATTTAAAAGAACTCGATCCAGACTATTTTTCGGCGTATTTATTATTAGCTGAAAGCTATGCAATGCAAGAGGAAAACGAATCTGCATTAAAAGTAATTAAAGAAGGTTTAGCACGTGATGAATATGATAAATCATTATTCTTATTTGCTGGAAAAATGGCTTTGAAAAATAATAAGCCTGATGAGGCAATCGGTTATTTACAAGAGGCAATTGCACTTGATCCTGAGTATATGGAAGCGATTTTAGTGTTAATGTCCGTATATAGTACACAAGAGCAGTATGAAGCCATCATTGAATTATATGAACAGCTCCAACAAAATGAATTTGAGTGGGTATCTTTATATCCATTTGTTGCCAATGCTTACAATGAAGAAGAACAGTTTGATAAAGCATATGAAATTTATAAGCAAGCATATAATGAATTCAATGAAGACGTCCAATTTTTAGAAAACTATTGCTTATTCTTAGTGGAAGATGGGAAACGGGAAGAGGCAAAGGAAATTGCACAAAGATTAGTACAATTACAGCCTACAGAGCAGCAATGGCTGGACTTATTAGAGCGCTTTGAGTAAAGGGAGGATTCCATGTTGACTTATTCCGTACCACTAAATGATAAAAAAATCTTCATTAGATGGTTCTTAAAGAATTTTCAATTGAAACGTCGCGAAGGGGTATGGATTTTAAATTATTTACTTAGTAATGATGAGTTATTGGAAAATGTTCACTTTGTTGACGAAGCCCATTATTGTCCAAGGGCAATCGTTATGTCAACAGTAGACACTACTAGTATCCCATTTCGATTTTATAAAAATAATATAATGACATCGGACGCAGAAAAATCGTTTCATGATTTAAGATTAAATACGAAAGATTCGATGTATATGCAATTGAATTTCCCTAATATCCCCCCATACCCAATTTATTTGGCAGTATTAGAGGAAAATCCATATGTTCCAGATGATGTCTTTATAAGTGAGAAAGATCGTCTGACTGCAGCGCGTTTACTTGAAAATAGTGTGTTAGAGTTTCAAGAGCAGCAATTATTAAAAGAAATTGACGCTGCCCTTGATGCAGGAGATAAAGAGCGTTTCTTTGAATTATCAAATTTATTACAAGCGTTAAAATTCCAAAAATAAGATATAATAAGTATAATTTATAAATTTTTAGGCTATTTAATATGAATATATTAAATAGCCTATTAAATAGGAGGCATATTCATGATTTTTAAAGTAAGTGATGTAGAACAATTTCAAGCGCAAAAGCAATTTATCGATACAGCAGTTGTCCCATTATTGCAGTTGGATTTATTAGATGAATCAATGAAGCAAAGTAGCTCAGCTTCAGAATATTTAATGACTTTAACAACATTTATAGAGCAACAATTTAGAGGGAGAATAATGTTGCTACCTCCATTTACTTATATAAATGAAACAAAAAATGAGGAATTACTTACTATACTAGAAAGTAAATTACATAATGCTGGTTTTAAGTCTGTCATATTCATAACATGCGATCACCACTGGGATAGGTATAAAGAATCACTAAATGTCTTGTGGTTACCTGCTATACCGCTAGAATCAATGGATAATACTGTTAAACAGCGTATTTTGGAAGAACAATTAAAACAAATACTTCCGATATTAACAAAAGTATGGTTGTAAAGTGAGTCATTAGTTTCATCAAATGTTCACAAAGTATACAAATGGAAATGAATGCAATATTGACCAACTTATTCACTTGAAGTATCATAGATATGTCCTAGTTATTTACTATTTGTAAAAGTATATGTCCGTTGGACTGACCTTTTAGTAAGAGGGGGGAAAAGGATGAGTAATCGAGTTACACGACGTCAATTTTTAACTTACACTATTACTGGTGTGGGCGGATTTATGGCAGCTGGTATGTTAATGCCGATGGTTCGTTTTGCGATTGATCCAGTTCTTCAAACGAAGGAGGAAGGGGATTTCGTACAAACAAGTACTAAAATTTCTGATATTACAGAAGCGCCTGTAAAAGTTGACTTTTCGTACGAACAAACAGATGGTTGGTACAAATCAAATGTATCAGATGCAGCTTGGGTATACAAAGATGGCGATCAAATTATAGCGCTTTCACCTGTATGTAAACACTTAGGTTGTACAGTAAACTGGGCTGGTGATCCAGCGCATGCGAATCAGTTCTTCTGTGCATGTCACGCGGGACGTTATGAAAAGAACGGTGTAAACGTTAAAGGTACACCTCCGTTAGGTCCACTTGATCAATATGAAGTGGCAGACAACGACGGCTTCTTAATGCTTGGGAAAAAAATCGCAAATACTTTTAGTTAATAAGTTAGGGGGTACGACACAGTGCTAAATAAAATTTATGATTGGGTCGATGAACGTTTAGATATTACTCCTATTTGGCGTGATATTGCCGACCATGAAGTGCCAGAGCACGTTAACCCTGCACATCATTTTTCAGCATTCGTATACTGTTTTGGTGGACTAACATTCTTCATTACAGTAATTCAAATCTTATCTGGTATGTTCTTAACAATGTACTATGTTCCAGACGTTGAGAATGCATGGAAATCAGTTTATTACTTACAAAACGAAGTAGCGTTCGGTGAAATCGTACGTGGTATGCACCACTGGGGAGCTTCATTGGTAATCGTAATGATGTTCTTACATACTCTTCGTGTATTTTTCACAGGTTCATTTAAAAAGCCTCGTGAATTAAACTGGTTAGTTGGTGTAGGTATTTTTGCAGTTATGCTAGGTTTAGGTTTCACAGGTTATTTGTTACCTTGGGACATGAAGGCATTATTTGCAACAAAAGTAGGTTTAGAAATTGCCGCTTCAATGCCATTTATTGGTGAAATGATTAAAGTGTTATTAGCTGGGGATTCAACAATAATTGGAGCACAAACATTAACTCGTTTCTTTGCAATTCACGTATTCTTCTTACCAGCAGCTTTATTTGCATTATTGGCAGTTCACTTTATTATGATCCGCCGTCAAGGTATTTCAGGTCCTCTATGATCTGAATGAATTGTATGATTTACTAAAGGAGGGGACATTATGCAACGCGGAAAAGGTATGAAGTTCGTAGGCGATTCTCGTGTAAAAGCTACTAATCGTATGGCGAACGTGCCGAAAGACTATACCGAATATCCAGGGAAAACAGAAGCTTTCTGGCCTGACTTCTTATTAAAAGAATGGATGGTTGGTGCTGTATTCTTAATTGGGTATTTACTATTAACTGTCGCACATCCTTCACCACTTGAAGGTCCGGCAGATCCAACAAACTCATCTTATATTCCTTTACCGGACTGGTACTTCTTATCAATGTACCAATTATTAAAATATACTTATGCATCAGGTCCATATAACCTTATCGGAGCAGCGATTATTCCAGGGATCGCATTTGGTGCATTAGCATTAGCACCGTTCTTAGATACAACGCCAGAGCGTCGTCCATCTAAACGTCCATTACCAACAGCATTCATGTTATTAGCAATTGCTGCACTCATTTATACTACTTGGGAATCTGTTGCAGCTACAGACTGGGAAGCAGTAGATATACAAGGTGAAATTACTGACAAACATTTAGGTTTATTACCAAATGTTGAAGTTGATGAAACTTCCGAAGGTTATGAAATTTACCAAGCACAAGCTTCTTGTATTGGATGTCACGGTGGAGATTTAGCGGGTGTGTCTGGCCCGATGTTATTAGGCAATGAATTAACAGCTGAAGAAGTAGCAGAAGTAATTGCGAATGGTCGTGGTGGTATGCCAGCAGGTACATTCACGGGTACTGAAGAAGAGCTACAAGTGTTAGCTGATTTCATTTCTAGTTTAAAAGAAGAAAAATAATTTTTTAAAGAGAGCCGGTTTGTTGGCTCTCTTTTTTTCTAATAATTATGAACAATTAATTATTAAAATGGCATATGAAACTTGCTTATCGATACGTTCCGTATATAATTAAAGACGTAATAGTTCGTTAAAAGTTGCACAAAATACATAAGAAATTGTAGTGATGCGAAAGTGTTACTTATAGAGCAGGGGAGAAACAAATGAAAGCACTCTTAATACAATGGAGGTATTTGCTCAATCATCGCGCTTTTTTACTATTGTTACTTGTCATCAATATATTTGGAACAGCCTATGGGTATTATTGGTACAAAGGACAACTTGCGATAACTGAGCCAATATTTTATATTTTTGTTCCGGATTCACCGACAGCTAGTCTCTTTTTTTGCATTGCAATCGTTGGCTGGCTTTTAGGGAAAAACTTTAAATTAATGGAAGTTTTAGCGCTTATAACCCTTATCAAATATGGATTATGGGCAGTCGTAATGAATTTATTAACGTTTGTCGAGACAGGTGAATTAGGATGGATGGGTTGGATGCTCGTTGCATCACACTTTTTAATGGCTGTACAAGCTATATTGTATTTACCTAATTATCGTTTTGAAATGTGGCATGTTGCTGTGGCAGCAGTTTGGACGTTGCATAATGATGTGATCGATTATTTATTTGGACAAATGCCAATTTACCGTGTTATTACTCAGTATCCAAGTGAAATTGGTTATTTCACATTTTGGCTATCTATTGCTTGCATTTTGCTCGCTTTTTTAGAAAGTCGCAAGCGCGAATATTTGCAACAGATGTAAAAACTATATAAAATTAATTATGAATTGTAGATATAGAAGGGAAGTTTAATAAAATGGGAATGTATATTGTTTATTTCTTAATTATTATGTTGCTACCTTTATATGCGCAAATGAAAGTAAAAAGCACATATAAAAAGTTTGCAAAGGTACCAGCAGAAAAAGGGATGACAGGTGCACAAGTAGCACGTTATATTTTAGATCAACATGGTTTATCAGATGTCCGAGTTGTACCGACACAAGGATATTTAGCGGATCACTACAATCCAGCTACAAAAACGGTAGCTTTATCGGAAGACAACTATTATAATTCCTCTATTGCAGGTACAGCAGTTGCTGCACACGAAGTAGGACATGCGATTCAACATGCGGAAGCATATTCATTCTTAACATTCCGTTCGAAATTAGCCCCAATTGCAAGTATTTCTTCTAATTTCTCTTGGATTTTCGTTATTATTGGTATGCTTGCTTCAATGTCTGGATTATTATTACTAGGTATCGTGTTATTAGCTGCTGGAGTAGTATTCCAATTAATTACATTACCTGTTGAGTTTGATGCTTCGAATCGAGCGATGAATGAAGTTGTTTCGTTAGGTATTATTAATAATGGCGAAGAGCGTGCGGCACGTAAAGTATTAAATGCAGCGGCAATGACGTATGTTGCTGCAGCATCAGTTGCAGTTCTAGAGTTAGTTCGTCTAATTTTAATCTATACAGGAATGAACTCATCTGAAGACTAATTGTTCACATAAAAATGGTGTTGGGTTTAAACCCAACACCATTTTTTTAATGAATTGGCTGTTTCTTTTCATCTAGTGTAAAGCCTTCACCAGCGACATCTCGAACTTCCATAATGGAAACAAAGGCATGAGGATCTACTGCGTGAATAATCGATTTTAAACGGACTAATTCATTACGAGCGACAACACAATAAAGCACATCACGATGCTCCTTCGTAAAATACCCATGACCATCAAATATTGTAACACCACGTTCCATATTTTTCGTAATTAATGCCGCAATATCATCTGATTTATTGGATATGATAAATGCACCTTTTGCTGAATAAGCCCCATCTTGAACAAGATCAATAACGCGCCCACCAACATAAACTGCAACGAGTGTATACATCATTGAACGAGCATCTAAAAATGTCATCCAAGAAATAATAATGACAATAAAATCAAAGCCAAACATTGTCTTGCCCATACTCCAACCGAGATATTTATGTGCTAATCGTGCTAAAATATCTACACCACCAGTAGTACCACCGAATCGAAAAACAATTCCTAATCCGACACCGACGAATACACCAGCAAATAATGAGACAAGAAATAAATCATCCTGTAGGCTCATTTCAAATTCGTATATTTGGAAAATTTTCAAGAAAAATGATACACCAATTGTTCCGATAATTGTATAAATAAATGACTTTTTACCTAGCAAACGCCAACCGAGAATAAACATAGGGATATTTAGTAGTAAATTCATTAATGCTGGGTCCCAATTTAGTGTAAAATATAAGATAAGTGTAATACCACTAAATCCACCTTCACCAAGTTGGTTTTGCATATTAAAATGGACAAAACCAAAACTAAACAGTGCAGTTCCTAGTAGTATTCCGATAATGTTTTGAATTTTTATTCCTTGCATTGTAAGCCCCCCTAGGATGTCAAAATTGCGGTTCGTTCATAGAATTACTGTTGTTCCATCGTTAATTATGTTGTATTTTTCTCGTTTTGACAATAATTATTAGGGGAAATGTAGAAATAACGCATTGAATTGTCATATGTTTAGTATCTTACTATTAGTGCTTTTATACATATTGTAGAGTTAAAAATTTTAAAATTTAATGCAAAAGGGAGTTTTAACAATGTCAATTAAAGTAGCAATTGCTGGTGCTCGAGGAAAAATGGGCCTAGAAGCTGTACATACTGTTATGAATAATGAGGGAATGGAGTTAGTTGCTGCCTTGGATTATAAAGTACTCGGCACTACTTTAGCTGAGCTTGAAACATTTCCAAATCATTATAAAGTTCCGATTTATACTGATTTCGAACAACTGGTTGCGGAGACAATGCCAGATGTACTTGTTGATTTAACAAATCCACATTTTGTTTATGAACATACAAAGCAAGCTTTGCAATTAAATGTACGCCCTGTAGTTGGGACAACTGGATTTACAGATGAGCAATTACAGGAGTTAAAAGGTCTTTCTCAGCAAAAGAATTTAGGTTGCATTATTGCACCAAACTTTGCAATTGGTGCAATTTTAATGATGAAATTTGCGAAAGAAGCAGCAAAATATTTTCCAGATGTAGAAATTATCGAAATGCACCATGATCAAAAGTTGGATGCACCGTCAGGAACGGGTATAAAGACTGCACAAATGATTAGTGAAATACGAAAAGAGAAAACTCAAGGTCATCCAAATGAAAAAGAAACGCATGAGGGAGCACGTGGAGCCGATTATGAGGGGATGCGTATTCATTCAGTTCGATTACCAGGTTTAGTTGCGCATCAGCAAGTATTGTTTGGTGGTACAGGGGAATTATTGACGATTCGCCATGACTCGTTAAATCGAGGCAGCTTTATGGGAGGCGTCGCATTTTGTATTGAAGAAGTCATGAAAATAGACAACCTAATTTATGGATTAGAGAACATCATTTAAGGAATGGAATGAATGAATATGAAAATAGCATTAATCGCACACGATCGTAAAAAAGATAATTTAATTCAATTTGCGATTGCATATCGTGATATTTTAGGGGAACATGATCTATTTGCAACAGGTACAACAGGAACGATGATTGAAGCTGAAACAGGTTTGTCTATTACCAAATTTCGTTCTGGCCCACTTGGAGGAGATCAACAAATTGGGGCGAAAATCGCCGATAATGATTTAGATATGGTATTTTTCTTCCGCGATCCATTAACAGCACAGCCGCATGAGCCAGATGTAATGGCACTTGTGCGTTTGTGTGATTTGTATCATATTCCATTAGCAACGAATATGGGAACTGCGGAAATTTTATTAAAAGGTTTACAAGAAGGCTTTGTCGATTGGCGAACGCTTTCGGAGCGTAGACAATAAATCTATGTGCCAAATGATTTGACGTTTCACTTTATTGAACTTTAGAAAGGATGGAGAGACGAATGAAAAAATTAAAAATTGGTATTACATGCTATCCGACAGTAGGAGGTTCTGGCGTCATTGCAACAGAGCTTGGAAAAATGTTAGCAGAACGAGGACATGAAATTCACTTCATTACATCGAGTGTACCTTTTCGACTTAATAAAATTTACCCAAACGTCTTTTTCCATGAAGTTGAAGTGAATAATTACTCTGTTTTTCAGTATCCTCCCTATGATATTGCTTTAGCGAGTAAGATGGCAGATGTTGTGAAAGATGAGCAGTTGGATGTTTTACATGTACATTATGCAATTCCTCATGCGGTTTGTGCTGTTTTAGCCAGAGATATGAGTGGAAGAGACTTTGGCATCGTAACGACACTTCATGGAACAGATATTTCAGTATTAGGTGAAGACTCCACGTTAGCACAAGCAATCAAGTATGGAATTGATCGGTCAGACGCCGTTACTGCGGTATCTAATTCTTTGAGACAGCAAACTTATGATTTAATTGATACGAATGTGCCAATTGATACGATTTATAATTTTGTAGATGAAAATGTATTCAAAGTAGTAGATCCAGGTAATCTAAAGCAACAATTTGGTATAGAAGAACATGAAAAAGTACTAATTCATATTTCAAACTTCCGTAAAATAAAAAATTTACCTGATGTTATTGCATCATTTATGCGCATTCGAGAAAGAATGCCAGCAAAATTACTTTTAGTCGGAGATGGGCCTGAAAAGCATCGTATTATGAATATGGTGAAAGTTTCTCCGTATAAAGATGATGTTTTATTTTTAGGGAAGCAAGAAAATATTACGGAACTGTTTGCTATTAGTGATTTAAAGTTACTACTTTCTGAGAAGGAATCATTCGGACTAGTTTTATTGGAAGCAATGGCATGTGGTGTACCTGGTATTGGAACATCCATTGGAGGTATTCCTGAAGTAATTGAGCACGGAGTAAATGGTTATTTAGTAGAATTAGGTGATACTGAGTCTGTTGCCAAATATGCAGTAGAGTTGTTACAAGATGAGGAAAAATTAGCATCATTCCGTCAAGCAGCTTTAAATGCGGTAAGAGAACAATTCCATGAAACCAAAATCATCGAACAATACGAAAGAATTTATGAAAGAGTGGCGGAAAAGAAAAATGATTCCAAAACAGTGGCAGGCAGCAACCGAGGTTATTAACATTATTGAACAAGCCGGTTTTGAAGCATTTATAGTTGGTGGAGCTGTCCGCGATTATTATTTGAAAAAAGAAAATAATGACGTAGATATTGCTACGAGCGCTTTGCCAAATGAAATTCAAGAGATTTTTAATCATACAATTGATGTTGGGATTGAACATGGAACAGTAATTGTTTTAGATTGCGGTGAACCAATTGAAGTTACCACGTTTCGAACGGAATCCACCTATAGTGATCATCGAAGACCAGATGCGGTTCATTTTGTCCGGAGTTTAACAGAGGATTTAAAACGTCGGGATTTTACGATGAATGCGATGGCTTTAAATAAAGATGGGGATTTTATCGATTATTATAGCGGTCGTAAAGATATTGATAACAGGATTATTCGCGCAGTAGGTAATCCAGACGAACGTTTCCGAGAGGACGCACTTCGGATGATTCGCGCAATTCGTTTTGCAGCGCAACTTGGCTTTTCCATTGAACCTGTGACATTCCAAGCAGTGCTCCAACAATCTTCATCAATTTCGTTTATTGCGATGGAGCGAATTCAAGTGGAATTTTCGAAAATTTGGATATCTAATAATGCACGAATTGCAATCGATTATATTCAGCAAACAGGGTTAGAACGATTTTTACCAGGCAAGTTTGCAATTTCCGATTGGCAATATTTTAATGGAGGCAATCGACAAGTTGGATGGGCATATTTTTGCTTCGTCAATGATCGGGAGATATCACTACTCACACAATATAAGTGTTCGAATAAAGATAAGCTATTTGCAAAATTAGTTTTTGATGCCTATGACCGTCTACTAGATGGATGGCAATCGATGGACTATTTTACTTTTGATTTAGACATTTTAAAGACTGCGCTACATTTTGCACAGTGGCAAAGCAAACAATTGACAATCACATTCGATGATATTGCGATAAAAAAGAATGAACTTCCTATTCAAACACGTCAGCAATTAGCTATTACCGGCAATGATGTTATTGTCTGGTTAGACAAAAAGGGAGGTCCATGGATTAAACCAGTATTAGATGCAGCATTAGACGCTGTTGTAACTGGACAAGTGGCAAATGATAAACAACAATTAAAGGAATGGTTTCATGCATTTAACGATGAAGGATGAAATTTTACAACAATTTTTGAACGCAAAAGGTGAACCACTTTCTGGTCAACAATTAGCTGACAATTTTAACGTTTCAAGAACGGCTATTTGGAAACATATCCAAGTGTTGCAAGAGGAAGGCTATCAATTTGAAACGATAAAAAAACGTGGCTATGTTTTAGTAGCTACACCAGATAAGGTAGATATTGCACAGTTAAAGCAAGTACTTCATACAAAGCGCTATGGTCAGCAAGTACATTATTACGATACCGTAGAATCGACACAAATAATCGCCCATGAGCTTGTTCGTTCGGGCGTTCCCGATGGTACAATTGTCATTGCAGAGCATCAAACTGCGGGTCGAGGTCGTATGATGCGTGAATGGGATTCCTCTAAAGGAAAAGGGATTTGGCTAACAATTATTATTCGACCTAACATTGCACCACATCAGGCACCACAATTTACATTAGTGACAGCAGTTGCAGTTGTTAAAGCAATGAAGGCAATGTTCAAAAACTTCACACCCGTAATTAAATGGCCAAACGATATTTTAATTAATGGTAAAAAAACGACGGGTATTTTGACAGAAATGATTTCTGAATCAGACCGTGTTCAAGCTTTGTTAGTTGGTATAGGGATTAATGTAAATCAATCAATAGAAGATTTTCCGGAAGAACTACAAGGAATCGCGACGTCAGTTAGTATTGAAGAACAGCAATTTGTAGATCGTGTACAACTTGTAGCAAGATTACTAGAATCCTTGGAACATTATAGTGACCATTACGTGCAGCATGGCTTCCCGCTTATTAAAGAGCTTTGGGAAGAGTCTTCTGGAACGATAGGCAAGCAAGTTCGAGCAACTACCTTAAGGGAAGTTATTGAAGGTGAAGCAATAAGCATTACTGAAAATGGTGTTCTTGAAATTCGTCAAGCGAATGGAGATATTAAAGGGGTCTATTCAGCAGATATTGAAGTATTTTGAAAATAAAAAACCTAAATGATTCAACTTGAGCCTTCATGTAAAAAAATGAAATACTGTACGTTTTCTTTCAAACTTGTTATAGTGTTTTTAGGACAGTATCGAATCGAACTGTACCTAAAAATTTTCAAAAAAACATTACACAATCTGCCTTGATCTATACAGACAGGGACGGAAGAAAACACGCGTTTAAACTTTTTTTACGTATGACGCTACCCTTCTGTCTATTTTTAGATGGAAGGGTATTTTTGTTTTCTTCCTTTAATAAGGAGGACGAACATGAAAACTACAACTCAGTTTGTAAAAATGAAGGAAAATGGCGAGAAAATTGTCATGATTACAGCCTATGACTATCCAGCGGCTAAATTTTCAGAAGCTGCAGGGGTCGATATGATTTTAGTTGGCGATTCATTAGGTATGGTTGTATTAGGGTATGAATCAACAATGCCAGTAACGGTTGAAGATATGATTCACCATAGCAAAGCTGTTCGACGAGGGGCACAAGATACATTTATTGTAGTTGATATGCCATTCGGGTCGTATCATGGTGATTTAAATGAAACATTAAAAACCGCTGTAAAAATGATGCAAGAAACAAATGCGAACGCATTAAAGGTTGAAGGTGCAGGCGAGGTAATTCAAGTAATTGAAAAGTTAACGAATGCAGGTATTCCTGTAGTTGCACATTTAGGCTTACTTCCACAATCAGCTGGAGTAATTGGCGGATATAAAGTACAAGGGAAAACGGCTGAGCAGGCTGAAAAGCTAATTCAAGATGCATTATTAGTTGAGCAAGCGGGAGCATGTGCAGTTGTATTAGAATGCATCCCTCATCAATTAACAGAGGCAGTATCAAAACGATTAACGATACCTACGATTGGAATTGGTGCGGGACAAGAAGCCGATGGCCAGGTTCTAGTATTCCACGATTTACTAAAATGTGGTAATCATCACATACCAAAGTTTGTGGAAAACTTTGCACAAGTTGGTGAAGAAATTGAACGTGGAATTCAGGGCTATACAAAAGCAGTAAAGGGAAACACATTCCCAACACTTGCACATAGCTTTACGATGAATGAAGAGGAATTAACGCAGCTTTATGGAGGCGTCAAATAATGAAAGTCATTGAGACAATTGTACAATTACGGGAAATTATTAGCCAATTAAAACAGTCTGCAAAAACAATTGGCTTAGTGCCAACTATGGGATTTTTGCATGAAGGGCATTTAACGTTGGCGACTAATGCTCGAAAAGAAAATGACATTGTTGTCATGAGTATTTTTGTAAACCCAACTCAATTTGGACCGAATGAAGATTTTGAATCTTATCCACGAGATTTAGTACGGGATACAAAAATGGCTGAATCTGTTGGGGTAGATTTTATTTTTGCACCATCAGTTGAAGAAATGTACCCACATAACGGCGGAATAAAAATTCAAGCAGGTCGTCAAGCATCCTTATTATGTGGCTCAAGTCGCCCAGGTCACTTTGATGGTGTGTTACAGGTGGTGGCTAAGTTATTTAACTTAGTGCAACCTGACCGTGCTTATTTTGGTCAAAAGGATGCGCAGCAAGTAGCTATTATTGAAACAATGGTGCGGGATTATAACTTCCCTGTTACGATACGTACGGTTCCTGTCGTTCGCGAGCAGGACGGACTTGCAAAATCAAGTCGTAATGTCTATTTGTCACAAGATGAACGTGCACAGGCACCTGTCATTCAACAGGCGCTACAATTAGCTAAGCTTGAAATATTACAAACAGGGAAACCAGAAAAAGCCGTCGCATTAGCAACAAACGTGATTCATGCAAATTCAAATGGGAAAATCGATTACTTAACAATCCTTTCATACCCAGATTTAAATGAGGTAACTGAAGAAACGAAGCAAGTTGTGTTTGCTGCGGCAGTATATATAGGAAAAACTCGATTGATTGATAATTTAATTTTTTCATTAAAAGGGGAAGTAGCTCATGTTTAGAATGATGATGAACAGTAAAATCCACCGTGCACAAGTTACACAGGCAGACTTAAATTATGTCGGATCGATTACAATTGATGAAGATCTTTTAGATGCCGTTGGAATGTTGCCAAACGAAAAGGTACACATCGTTAACAATAATAACGGTGCTCGCTTTGAAACTTATATAATTGCAGGTGAGCGCGGATCAGGTGTTATATGTGTGAATGGTGCAGCTGCCCGTCTAGTTCAAAAAGGCGATATTGTTATTATTATTTCGTACGTTTACGTTGAGAATCATGAAGTTGCGAATCATAAACCTACAGTAGCTATCATGGGTGAAGGGAATTCGATTAAAGAAATGATTCATTACGAACCAGAAGCAACGGTTATGTAAATCACGATTATTTGCCCCAAAATTCTTGAAGATTTTTCAGGGCATTTTATTTAGAATGTATAAACACTTTAGTATGCAAAATTTAATTATTACAAATCATATTAATTTATATAAATTTTGTAATTGTTAAAAAATATTACTGTAATCTGTTTGAAATATTTCGTGTGTAAACTAGAAACAATGAAACACTACTAAATATTACAAATGATTCAGGAGGAAATAGCTAAAGTGTTGAAAAATAAATTACTATTAAGCCTATTTTTTGTATTAGTTAGTGCCATGTTTTTCGAAATTAATGCAAAAGCAACGAATAATGTTGATCAAGATTTAAATAATTATGAAGTATTAAAAACAGTTACTGTCGAGGCAAGTGCCTTTACTGCTGAATGTAAAGGTTGTACTGGTAAAACCGCATATGGTATAAATTTAAAACAGAATCCCGACATAAAGTTAATTGCAGTCGACCCTAAGATAATTCCACTTGGGACAAAAGTTTGGGTGGAAGGATATGGTATAGCGATTGCTGGTGATACAGGTGGATCGATTAAAGGACATAAAATTGATATTTTTGTTAAAACGAAAAAAATAGCCTATAATTGGGGAAGAAAAAAAGTAAAGATTAAGATTTTAAAATAATGTAATTATGAAACAGTAATTGATGCGAATCAATTGCTGTTTTTTTTTGTTTCCAAAATTAACCGAAAGAAATGTAATTTTTGTTAATACTTTTTTTGTATAATGAAACGGTATGAATTTAAATCGTATATGGAGGATGGAAAATGAACACAATTATTGCGATTGGCTCAATTTTAGGAATGTTATCTGTTATTATCGGCGCATTTGGTGCACATGCTTTAAAGGGGAAGTTTGCCGAAGAAAAATATGAGCTAACCTTTGAAACGGGAGTACGTTATCAAATGTATCATAGCTTAGCTATATTTTTGGTCGGTTTATTAATGGGGCAACTTGGGGAAATACAAACTTTAATAGTAGCAACTTATTTATTTATTGGCGGCATAATTTTGTTTTCAGGTAGCTTATACATGTTGTCAATATTGGGAATTCGTAAGTTTGGGGCTATTACACCCCTTGGTGGCTTATTGTTTATAGCAGGCTGGGTGTGTGTATTGATCGCCGTTTTATAATTTTTTTAAAAAATTATTTCTAAGTTGCATTACATATAGGGTGGTGATATGGTGAAAAACGAGGTGGGAAAAATGGAAAAATTTGATTTAGCGGTGATTGGTGCTGGCCCTGGTGGTTATGTTGCAGCGATACATGCTGCAAAAAGTGGATTAAAGGTGGCGTTAGTTGAAAGAGACAAAGTTGGGGGAGCTTGCTACAATGTTGGCTGTATACCTTCTAAAATCATGTTGGAACATAGCAAACTTGTTCAAGAGATTCGTCGTGGTACAGATTGGGGAGTAACCGTCCCTACAATTAACATAGATTTCCCAAAATTAATGAAGCGAAAAGATCAAGTGGTAGAAGAGCTATTAATGAATATTGAACAATTTATTTCAAGCGCCCAAATTACAATGTTTCGCGGAGAAGCTACAGTGACAGCCGAAAAAAAAGTAATCGTTGGCGACGTGGCATTTACAGCGCATCATGTTATTTTAGCAACAGGTAGTCGGCCATTCGTGCCACCATTTAAAGGTATTGAAACGGCGAATTACTATACGACAGATACTTTTTTCTCCATACAAGAGCTGCCGAAGCAGCTGACAATCATCGGTGGTGGTGTAATTGCGATTGAGATGGCGTTTGCGTTGGCACCAATGGGAACAAAAGTGACGGTATTAAATCATAGTAAAGATATATTGCAAACTGAAGAACCAGATGCTCGTCCAATTATAAAAGAAAAAATGAAGCATCTAGGAATTGAACTTGTGACGAATTTCACATTTGAAGAAATTCACCCGAACGAGATTCAAACGTCAATTGGCAATTTTCCATTTGAAAATTTATTATTTGCCACTGGGAGACGCCCAAATACAGAAATTGCGGAAGCCCTTGAAATGCAAATGGATGGGCGCTTAATTAAAGTAACAAATCATTATGAAACAAGCATACCAGGTATTTTTGCAATCGGTGATTTAGTAGGAGGATTCCAGCTTGCCCACTCAGCAAGTGCTGAAGGAGTTCATACGGTTGATTATATTTTAGGAAAGCATCCGAAGGTAATTAATCAACAAGAGATTCCACGCTGTGTTTACACACATCCTGAAATTGCAACGTTCGGTATGCTCGAGCATGAAGCACCAGCGGATTCGATTGTCACGAAAATGTATTTGCCGACAAATCCAAAAGCATTGCTAGAAGGCAACACACAAGGTTTTATGAAGTTTGTTGCAAGTCCAGAAGGCGATATTTATGGGGCGTGTGTTGTAGGAGATGGTGCAACAGAAATGATTAACTCGATGCTTGCCGCAAAAGTGCTAGGTGGCTCGGTAAAGGATTTAGCCCGCTTAATATTCCCACATCCTACAGTAAGTGAACATGTAGGTGACGCAGCTCGTTCTGTCTTTGGTAAAGCGATTCATGCTTAAAAAATATCACTATGAGGCAATGTTTGTTTCATAGTGTTTTTTTGTTCAAAAACCCAATTTCTTTCAGTTCATTAACACCTGCAGTATAATTATGAGGAAACTGTAATTGCATGAGGTGAAAGTATGGAACAGCGTACATTTGAGTTTGTTGAGAGAGAAGTTGAGCAAACATTATGGCAATGTATCGAGTTAAAAATAGAAGAAGATTATGTTGGAATGGGGCGATTGTTCGCAAAATTATTGGCATTGCTTCAACAACATCGCTTTATAAGCCCAACCTTAAAGATTATCGAAAATCCTCAACATTGTTTAAGTGAGACAGCAATATTGTTAGAGAGTTTAGAAGAAACACAAAAGCGATATTGTTCACGAGGAAAACTATTAACCCATCGTCAAATTTTAAATGTGTGGTTACGAAAAAATGAACGTTATAAGCGTGAAATATTACCTAGTTTTTTCTAATTAAAAATATCTATTGATAACGTCTTCACACTTTGAATAATACTATATTTCTCTAGTAAGTAACGAAAATAGTTGCGTTTTTAAAAGACTAGAGTTAGAATAATTATTATTCTAATACATAAGTAAGGCATGGTGGAGTCAGTCAATTCTGGCACTACTATGCCTTTTTGTATAAGGAAAGGGGAATTTTATGTTCATTTTTCAGATTGTCATTGTATTGCTCGCAACAAAGATAGCTGGACATTTTAGTGTTCGACTAGGGCAACCATCTGTACTTGGTAAGATTTTAATTGGTATTATAATTGGTCCTGCAATGCTTGGCTGGATTACTGACAATGAAATTATGCAAACATTCAGTCAAATCGGTGTAATTTTACTTATGTTTTTAGCAGGTCTAGAAACAGATTTAGAAGATCTGAATGCCAATATGAAAGGGGCTGTGCTTGTTGCCGTAGGCGGTGTCCTATTACCGATTGCAATGAGTTATCCACTAGCACTAACATTCGGGTTAACACAAGGACAGGCGATTTTCATCGGATTAACGTTAGCAGCTACTTCTGTAAGTATTTCTGTGCAAACATTAAATGAAATTGGCTGGTTAAAAAGTAAAGAAGGGTCTGTACTACTTGGAGCAGCCGTATTAGACGATATTATCGTTGTCGTGTTAATTGCAATTGCAATGAGTTTCTTAGTAGGCGAAAACGTGTCAATTCCAACGCTTATCGGAGGGAAAATATTCTTCTTTGTACTATTATTTGTCGTTATGAAATGGGTTATTCCACCATTCTTAAAAGCATTCAGTAAACTAAAGGTCACAGAAGCAGTATTAAGTGGAGCGCTTGTAGCCTGCTTTGCCCTTGCGTATATTGGGGAGCATTATTTTGGTATTGCAACAATTATTGGTGCATTCTTTATGGGGATTGCCATTGGTCGTACCGAATTTAAAGAAACAGTTGAGCATAAGGTAGAACCAATTGCGAGTGGTATTTTTGTACCGTTCTTCTTTGTGAGTATCGGTTTATCTGTAACGTTTGCTGGTATTTCAGAAAATATTTGGTTTTTAGTCATCTTCTCAATCGTTGCTATTTTATCAAAGCTAATCGGTTCAGGTCTTGGTGCCAAATTAGCAGGCTTCAACTGGAGATCTTCAATCGGCATTGGATCTGGGATGATTTCCCGAGGGGAAGTAGCGTTAATTTTAGCAGGTATGGGCTTAACGAGCGGATTATTACCAGCTGAAGATTATACCCCGATGGTCATCGTAATCATCATTACAACATTAGTGACGCCACCAATGTTAAAAGGGATTTTTGGAGACCGTCAAACACAAAAATAAGATTAAACATAATGATTTACACTTGAATTTTATGGTCAAATCAATTAATCTATTATTTAGGTGCCAAAACCTCGGTGAAGTATTAGACTTCACAACAAAAGCCTCCACCAACAGCACGGATTTGCTGGGAGACTTTTGCATTGTGCAGGGAGATGAGCCCCTGCACACCTTACATAAAATTTTAACCTAGAGTGGCTTAACTGCAGCTCTAGGTTTTTTGTTTGTTTTACTAGCAATAGGACACATACGCAAGAATCAATGTACATTTACATGACCTTTCATAATAGACTATGATAAAATGCCGTTATATTACTTGAACTGTGAGTTGAACATACATGAATGAAAGTCAGACATATGCCATCGTTGATATTGAAACAACTGGACACTCTCCAGCAAATGGGGATCGCATGATTCAAATTGCGATCGTTCTTATGCAAGATTGGCAAATAATTAAAACATACACAACATTCATCCATCCTGGAAAATCGATTCCGTTATTTATACAGGATTTAACGAATATTACGGATGATGATGTAAAGGATGCGATGCCCTTTGAAGCACATGCTGAGTATATTTTTGAACTGCTACAAGGTGCAGTCTTTGTTGCCCATAATACTGATTTTGATTTGTCCTTTTTACAGGCAGAATTTAAGCGTGCGGGATTACCAAAATGGTATGGGAAAAAAATTGATACAGTAGAGCTAGCAAAAATATTATTTCCGATGTCTTTAAGTTATAAATTAGGGGATTTAGCAAATGATTTAAATATCCCATTGGAAAGTGCGCATCGAGCGGATGATGATGCACTTGCGACAGCGTATTTACTTAAGCATTGTTGGCAACAACTCTTATCTCTTCCGTTACTCACAATAGAGCAGCTTCATAAACGTTCGTTCCGATTGAAAACGAATTTAGCACAATTATTTTTTGATGTACTCGTCGTGAAACGTGCAAAAGCACTTGATGAAAATGAACATGTCTATTTCAATAAAATCGCCATTCGTAAAATGGCACCTACACCAAAAATCAATTCAGAAATGCTTACATTTCCTTCTACTACAGAAGAAAAACTATCGCTTCTTCAAAAGGCCATTGTTGATTTTGAAGAAAGACCTAAACAGTTTCAAATGATGGATAGCATATGGCAAACTTTGAACACCAAATCAGAACATGTTATAGAAGCATCTACAGGTATTGGGAAAACACTAGGTTATTTAGTACCAGCTATTATTTATGCGAAGCAAACAGGTAAAAAGATTGGAGTTAGTTCATATACAGCACATCTTTTAGATCAGTTATTACAAAATGAAATTCCAACATTAGAGCAAGCGTTAGGGCAGCCGATAAAAATTGCTTTATTAAAAGGAATGAATCACTACATTGATTTAGAAAAATTTGAGCAATTACTAAAATCTCCAGATGATTCTTACGATGAAACATTTACAATATTGCAAACCCTTGTTTGGCTTGCGAAAACAGAAACAGGGGATTTGAACGAATTGAATGTATCTGGTGGTGGACAGTTACTCTTGGATAAAATTAGAAAAACCACATTGCCGAAAACGACGATGCCCTTATACGATTTTTACTCTCGGGCGATACAAAATAGCCGTCAAGCGGAAATCATTGTGACAAATCACGCAATGCTATTAAGTGATTTAGTACGTAATGAACAAATTTTTGATTCTATGGCTGGATGGATTATAGATGAGGCACATCAATTTATACAAGCGGCAATAAGCCATGATGAAAAATTATTTACGTATATGAATTGGAAGTATTTATTTGGGCAAATTGGAACATATGAGGATGAACAATTATTTTACCAATTACGCCGAGCTGCCCTGAAAAAGCATTTGATTAATATGCCAATGCTACAACAAATTGAGAAGCGTTTTATACAGATGGTGCAAGCTTTTGACCATGCTATTGCAACGCTCTATCAGCATGTTAAAGTAGCTGAAAAAAATGAACCGAAGCAAGGGCAAAAATTCGCGATATTTATTTCACAACTAAATTTACCAATGGATGTTTTTAGTAAAGTGTCAAATGTCGTACAGCAATGGATTGATGAAGCCCATCATATTACACAGCAATTTACATCAGGGGTAGAAGAACTAGCACCAGAACATCAATATTTAATCGATCAATGGCGTTATTGGGTACGAGAATATACGATGAAGTTAGCGGAATGGGATGAAGTTTTCCTTGAAAAAGATGAGCATTATTCATGCTGGCTAGAACTTGATCGGCGTAGTGTGCCAGGAAGTATTCAATTATTTAAAAAGCCTATTGATGTCACGCAAACAATTGCCAAGTTAATGAACCCAATCCGTGAAAAAAGTTCAATTATTTGGACATCTGGAACATTAACTGTACCCAACAATGAACGTTTTATTACGAACCAATTGGGCATTGATACATCGATTCCTATCGAAAAATTACACGCTCCAGCTAGTTACTATGACGGAGCAAAAGCAATTGTTGTCACGGATATGCCTGATATTCAAGGGGTTTCACAATCGGATTATATCGAAGAAGTTGCTCATGCAGTAACAAATACAGTCCGTATGACAAATGGGCGTTGCTTTGTCCTCTTTACTTCTCAAGAGATGCTTCGAAAAACAGTGGAGCTCATCCATGAAAGTGAGTTATTAAGCGATTATATGATTTTTGCGCAAGGTGTCACACCTGGGAGCCGAATGCGTTTATTGAAGTCATTCCAAAAATTTAATCATTCGGTATTGTTTGGAACAAATAGTTTTTGGGAGGGTGTTGATGTACCAGGAGATGGACTTGCAGCAGTTATTGTCGTTCGTTTGCCATTCTCATCACCAGAGGAACCTACGTTTAAGGCGCGTTCCCAGTTTATTCAGCAGCAAGGTCGAAATGCCTTCACTGAACTTTCTCTACCAGAAGCAATTTTACGCTTCAAACAAGGTTTTGGACGACTCATTCGTTCGAGTCATGATAAAGGAGTGTTCATCGTCCTCGATCGTCGAATTGAAACGAAATCCTATGGGCATGAATTTATCCAGTCTTTACCGCCAATTTCAGTACAAAAACTGCCACTTGATAGTATGGTACAACAGCTAGGAAATTGGTATAATGAATAACGATGAGGAAGGAAAGCAGGTTGACAAATATGAAACAAAATTTCGGCATTCGTACAGAGAATTTTGCTGTACAACAATATAATAAAATTAGCCAGGTGCAGTCATGAAAAACTGGATTATTTTTTCGGTTATTTTTATTGTCTCTTTGTCACTTGTTATTTCAGTGTTAGTTATTTGGAAAGCTGATGCGCCGTTTAACGAAATGGAACAAAAAGCAGAGGCTTTTGCACTCGAAACGAAGGCGCTTGCCGTCGTTTCGGATTCCTATGTATATAACGGAAATAAGCCGTATGTTACTGTATTCGGGGTAGACGAATACGGTAAAGAAAAAGCGATCTTCGTCCCGATGAGTTTAGAAGAGAATTCAATGCAAGAAGTATTTTTACAGGACGGAATAACAGAAGAGCAAGCATTAGATGTTTTCCGAAATGAAACGCCTGCAAAAGAAATTCTTCATACAAAGTTAGGCTTTGAGGAGCCAGGTGCGGTATGGGAAATTACTTACAAAACTGAATCTGGAAGTCTCAATTATGTCTATCTCATGTTTGAAGACGGGCAATGGTGGAAACGCATATTGAATTTGTAGAGGAGAAATGACCATGAAACAATTGTTAGCAAACCGTGTCAAAACATTAACACCATCTTCAACTTTAGCGATTACTGCAAAGGCAAAAGAGCTAAAGGAACAAGGTATTGACGTGATTGGATTAGGAGCTGGTGAACCAGACTTCAATACGCCAGAAAACATTTTAGAAGCAGCAAAAAAATCAATGGATGAAGGTTTGACAAAATACACGCCTGCTGGAGGCTTACCTGTATTAAAGAAAGCCATTATTGATAAATTGGCGCGCGACAATAACCTTACATACAAAGCAAATGAGATATTAGTTGGTGTTGGTGCTAAGCATGTTCTATACACATTGTTCCAAGTGATTTTAAATGAAGGTGATGAAGTAATCATCCCGATTCCATATTGGGTATCTTATCCAGAGCAAGTGAAGTTAGCGGGCGGAGTGCCAGTTTATGTTGAAGGTACGGCTGAGCAAGGCTATAAAATTACGGCACAACAATTAAGTGATGCGATTACAGAAAAAACTAAAGCTGTTATTATCAACTCCCCATCTAATCCTTCTGGTATGATTTATTCGAAAGAAGAATTAGCTGAACTTGCAAAAGTTGTAGAAGAGAAAGATATTTTAATCGTTTCAGATGAAATTTATGAAAAGCTTGTTTACAATGGAGTAGAGCATTATTCAATTGCACAACTTTCAGATGCAATTAAAGCGCGTACAATTGTTGTAAATGGTGTTGCTAAATCTCACTCTATGACAGGCTGGCGTATTGGTTATGCTGCTGGTGATTCGGAAATTATTAAAGCAATGACAGATTTAGCTTCTCATTCAACTTCAAATGCTACAACGACAGCACAATATGCGACTGTAGAGGCGTATAATGGTTCCCAAGAAGCGGTTGAAATGATGCGTCAAGCATTTGAATCTCGTCTAGAAGCAATATTTCCGAAAGTAGCAGCCATTCCAGGGGTGAAGGTGTTAAAGCCACAAGGTGCGTTTTATTTACTACCAGACGTGTCTGAAGCAGCAGCTAAAACTGGCTATCAGTCAGTGGATGAATTTGCAAGTGCATTATTAACGGAAGCGAATGTTGCAGTAATCCCAGGCTCAGGCTTTGGTGCTCCAGCAACAGTAAGATTATCGTATGCAACATCATTAGAATTATTAGAAGAGGCAGTAAGTCGAATTGATGCTTTTGTAAAATCAAAATGGCAAGATTAATGACTATTGCGTCTTAGTTTTGGAGGATATTATGAAGAAAATTATGATTAAAGAAATGCCTGGGCATATTGGCGAAACAGTCAAAATCGGTGCTTGGTTAGCAAACAAACGCTCAAGCGGTAAATTAGCATTCTTACAATTACGTGATGGCTCAGGCTTTGCACAAGGTGTAGTTGTGAAAGAAGAAGTTGGCGAAGAATTATTCGCAGTAGCAAAAGGTATGACACAAGAAACGTCAATGTACGTTATTGGTGAAGTAAAGGCGGACGAGCGTTCTACATTCGGTGCAGAGTTAAATGTTACGGGTATCGAAGTAATCCATGCTGCTACAGATTTCCCAATCACACCAAAAGAGCATGGTACGGAGTTCTTGATGGATAACCGTCACTTATGGTTACGTTCTCGTAAGCAACATGCGGTAATGAAAGTTCGTAATGAAATTATTCGTGCAACGTATGAATTCTTTAACGATAACGGTTTCACAAAAATGGATCCACCAATTTTAACAGGTTCAGCTCCAGAAGGTACATCTGAGCTATTTGCTACGAAGTATTTTGATGAAGATGCATACCTTTCTCAATCTGGTCAGCTATACATGGAAGCTGCAGCTATGGCATTAGGTAAAGTATTCTCATTCGGTCCAACATTCCGTGCAGAAAAATCTAAAACACGTCGTCACTTAATCGAGTTTTGGATGATTGAGCCCGAAATGGCATTCGTTGAATTTGATGAAAACTTAGAAGTACAAGAGCAATACGTTGAGCATATCGTTCAATCTGTACTTAAAAACTGCAAAATGGATTTAGAGCGTCTTGGTCGTGACACTTCTAAATTAGAAAATATTAAAGCACCATTCCCACGTATCTCTTATGATGATGCAATCAAATTCTTGCACGAACAAGGCTTTGATGACATTCAGTGGGGTGATGACTTCGGTGCACCACACGAAACGGCAATTGCTAACCACTACGACAAGCCAGTATTCATTACTTGCTACCCAGTAGGTATTAAGCCATTCTACATGCAACCTCATCCAGACCGTGATGATGTTGTATTATGTGCAGACTTAATTGCACCAGAAGGCTACGGCGAAATTATCGGTGGTTCTGAGCGTATCCATGATTATGATTTGTTAAAATCTCGCTTAGAAGAGCACAACTTATCAATGGACGCTTATGCTTGGTACTTAGAATTACGTAAACAAGGTTCTGTACCTCACTCAGGCTTCGGTCTTGGTTTAGAGCGTACTGTAGCATGGATTTCAGGAACTGAGCACATTCGTGAAACAATTCCATTCCCACGTTTATTAAACCGTTTATATCCATAATATAAAAAGCTAAAAAAAGAAAGCGTCCGGCAATTTAACCGGGCGCTTTCTATTACGACAAAGGGGGATTCACACATGAAAAAAGCATTTAATCGAATCCGCGTTTGGACTGAGCAACGAAATATTACTGTCCCACAATATTTTTTTCAGCATTATAACGAAATGAATATTCAAGACGATGAAGCATTAATTTTGCTTCATTTAATGAGTTTCCAACAAGAGGGAATCGATTTCCCAACACCAAATGATTTAATGATGCGCACTAATTTTCAAATGATTAGTATTTCACAAATTTTACAGCGACTTATGCAAAAAGGTTTTGTAGAAATTTCACAAAGTACAGATACTGCTGGGAAAATAACAGAGAAGTATTCGGTTTCACCGTTATGGGAACGATTATTAGATTTATTGGAACAAAAGCAGCAACAAGCTAATGATACGGTAACAAAGCTTGATGAAGTAACAATTTTTAAGCTATTTGAGCAAGAGTTCGGTCGTTTATTATCGCCCATTGAAATTGAAACGATTGGTATGTGGATAGATGTAGATCAGCAAACACCAGAAGTTATTAAAGCGGCGTTAAAAGAAGCCGTTCTTGCAGGGAAGGTAAACTTTCGCTATATCGATAGAATTCTGATGGAGTGGAAGAAGAAAAATATTAAAACGCCTCAGCAAATTGAAAAACATAGTAGAGAGTATCGAAAACATACAACGACACCTACTCCAACTACGTTTACCCAGCAAGAACAGCAACTTCAAAAGAAAAAAGTATCGTTTTACAACTGGCTTGAAGAACGAGAATAGGGGGGACAATCGTGTTAACAAAGGCCAAGTGGAATTATTTTTTAGATGAGATGGATCGTATGTATCCGGATGCTCATTGTGAATTAGTTCATGACAATGCATTTGAGCTAACAATTGCTACATTGTTGTCCGCTCAATGTACAGATGTATTAGTGAATAAAGTGACGAAACAATTATTTCAAAAATATAAAACACCACAAGATTATTTAAATGTCTCATTAGAAGAGCTTCAAAACGATATTCGTTCGATTGGTTTGTATCGTAATAAAGCGAAAAATATTCAGCTTTTATGTGCGCGGTTACTTAATGAATATGACGGTGAAGTACCAGCTTCTCGCGATGAACTTGTAACTTTGCCAGGTGTTGGTCGGAAAACCGCGAATGTTGTATTATCGGTTGCATTTGATATACCTGCAATGGCAGTTGATACACATGTCGAGCGAGTGACGAAGCGTTTAGGACTTTGTCGCTGGAAAGATAGTGTGTTAGAGGTAGAGGAAACAATCATGAAAAAAACACCGATTGAACGTTGGAGTCGAGCCCATCATCAAATAATTTTCTTTGGTCGCTATCATTGTAAAGCGCAAAATCCAGGATGTCATACTTGTCCGCTATTGGCTGATTGTCGTGAGGGACAGAAACGTTTGAAAAAGGGCTTGGTGAAATCATGATTGTTGTTAATAAAGAGGCCATTTCAAAAGAAGCAGTTGATCTTTGGTATGAACAGTGGGAAAGCTTGAGTGAAGAAATTCATGCGGCACATGATCGACGTGATGGTTCTGCTTTTGGTTTAATGGAAAAGGGAATTGAACAGTTTGAGCATTTTCTCGTTGGATGCTCATTGAATAATGTCTCGTTCGAGAAAGATGGACACTATGAGTTAATGCCGATTAATGGGATGGAGCGTTTTCAATTTATTAAGAAGCGTCCTGCCCAATATGCGTGCTATCGTCAATTGGACGAGCTTTATAAGGAGACAAAAAAGCGTTGTGCACGGTTACGATTAGTTAAATAACGATGTATTTCCAGTGTATTAACATAAAAAACTCAGCAAGTACAATTACTTGCTGAGTTTTTTTGTTCTTTATATTAATCGTCATTTGATTCATCTGGTGGTTGTTCTTCACCAGATCCTGGCCCGGATGGTTGTGACGGATTGGTTGGATTGGTTGGCGTTTCGCCTCCATTATTATTGCCATTGCCATTTCCGTTACCGTTATTGTTGCCATTCCCGTTGCCATTTCCATTCCCTGAATTGTTATTTCCACCGTTATTATCCGGCTTTTCAGGTGGTGATGTGTTTGGATCTTCTATTGAATCATTTGGATCCTCTGGCTCGGTCGGTTCAGGTGGTGTAATTTCACCTTCAACAAACAGTGTTACGGAAGCAGGTTCACTTCGTATATCTCCAGAAATTGCTGTTACGGTAAATTTATACGCAGTGCCAGGTAGGAGACCCGGAATTTGAACCGCTGTTGCACTAGTTGTCGTTACTACTGTTGGTGATGAACCTTCTGCAGCCATCGAAACTTCGAAAGTTACTGGTTCTGCTTCGTCATCATCCGTATCCGTTTGTGTTAACGAAGGATGTGACCAAGTTAAATCTGCAAGTTGGGCAACGTTATTGTATGTTGCTTGTAAATTAGTTGGTGGTTCTACTACTTTCTGTACATATTCTTCTGAAACTTCTGTTGGCTGAGTACCTTTTACAAATAGCTCAGTTCTACGCATATTCGAAGGTGTGTGCTCACTTGCTAATTTTAAAGGTTCTGTTCCAATCTCAATCGTTGCAGAAACGACAGAGCTTGGTTGTTTAAATGAATCAGCTGGATTGTGCTTATTTAAATCTGTCATAATTGATTTAAATAAATATTGTGGCATCCAACGCTCATCCCATGTTGTAATGGCATCCTTACGTAGAGAGTAACCCCCCCATATCGCGATCGAATAGTTTGTTGAGTAGCCTGCAAACCATGTATCAGGAACTGAATTTTTCTTTAAATTGAATTTACTAAATTCATCGGAAGAATAGTTTGTTGTTCCAGTTTTACCTGCGATATCAACGCCTGAAACCATTGCGCGTGGTGCTGATGCGTTACGTTTATTACTAACAACATCACGTAAAATATCTGTTACCATATAGGCTGTATAATCACTCATCGCAATTTTTGATTCTTTTTTATATGATTTTGATGATTTACCGTCACGGAATACAATTTTTGAAATAGTATGCGCATTATTATACGTCCCGTTATTACCTAAGGCTGCGTATGAAGCGGCCATTTGGATTGGGGAAATAGTTACGTGTCCACCACCAATTGCATCAGATTCTACTAAGTTGTCTGTTTTAATCCCAATATTTGATAAAAATTCTTTCGAGCGGTCAGCACCAACCTCTTTAAATGTCTTTACCGCAGGGATATTACGTGAAGTATATAATGCTTCACGTATTGACATAGTCCCTAAATATTTACTATCCCAGTTTGTGATTACTTGTTTTGAACCAGTATAGGTCATTGGTTTATCTTCTGTTGTTTTACCAGTAGACCATTTTAAATATTCAATCGCTGGAGCATAGTCAACTAAAGGCTTTAACGTAGAGCCCGGTGAACGGTATTTATTATCATAGGCAAAGTTGTAATTGAACTCGCCTGTATAATTACGTCCACCACCTATAGCACGTAATTCACCTGTTTTTGTATCGACTACTGCTACACCTGCTTCAATATTTTCAGTTGGGAAGTTACTGTCATCATTCATAACAGATTCTACGATTGATTGCGCTTTTGGATCAAGCGTTGTATAAACCTTAATCCCCTCAGAAATTAATTCTGCATCGCCATTTTCTTCAAGTTCAGATAAGACCACATCTAAAAAGGCAGGGTATTTTGTCGTGCTATTCGCAACACGCTGCTCTTCTGGTACTAAACCTGCTGTTATATTAACTTCTTTCGCTTCTTTTGCTTTTGCTTCTGAAATTTTGTCGTGTTGTACCATTAAAGAAAGGACGATATTACGACGCTTTTCCGCACGCTCAGGATTTTTATATGGATTAAAGTTGTTTGGACTTTGTGGCATCCCAGCTAATTGAGCGGCTTCACTCAATGTTAATTCGTCAAGTTCCTTACCATAAAATTCTTTTGCAGCTGTACCAAAGCCATGGATTCGACCAGACATTAGAACTTTATTAAAGTACATTTCAAAAATTTCTTCTTTACTATATTGACGCTCTAATTGAATTGCGAGCCAAGCTTCCTGTGCTTTACGTTCAAGTTTCTTCTCATTCGTAAAGAAGGAGTTTTTAACTACTTGTTGAGTAATTGTACTTGCTCCTTGTGCACCAAAGCCATCTCGGACGTTAGCAAGCACTGCTCCACCTAGACGCCATAAATCTACACCAAAGTGTTCAAAAAATCGTGCATCTTCAGTGGCAATAATCGCATCGATCATTTGTTGAGGGATATCCTCATATTTTACGTATTTACGTGATTCGACCCCGATTGTTGCAAATAATTCACCGTTCACATCATAAAATTCAGAAGAAATCGGATCTTTTAACAGCTCTTCATCTAATTCAGGTGCTTTACTTACATAGTAGGCAAAAAGACCAGCGCCCCCTACAAAACCTAGGACACCTAGAAATAAAATTGTTAATAAAATCCTCTTTATCCATTTACCTGCTGGTGTACCGGATTTTTTGGATTGTTTTTTTTGTTGTTGACGCTCGCGTTGAATTTCTTCACGAGTTCTTCTTCTTTCAGTCACGTTATTTCTCCTCACTTTCACAAACAATATCGTTTGCGATAAACTTTTCCACTGCCTCTAAATAATCAAGGCGTGGTAAATACCCTTCTTTAATTTCATAAGCATGGGTTTCAAAAATAGCTAATGGTATTGATTTTCTTCCACCGTCTTGCATACATACCCAAAATTCCTCAATTTTAAGATAGGGCATTAAAAAATTACGGTTTAATGTGCTAAAACGAATGATGAAAAAGGCAATCCCTCGCATGCTGACGACCGCTTTCATATGCTCCATTTGATGGGGATGAATGTTTTTTAGTGGAAAGGAAGTTTTACTATCAGTTTCCTTTGCCTCAAAATCAATGTAATAACCATTCCATACGCCATTATAATCCGTTGTAGAAGGCGTTCGAAAATATGCTTCTCGAATAACTGCTGCACTTCTTACCGGATAATCTACTTTGACGATTTGAATCGGAACAGGTTTCTTGTGAATGTTTGCCAAATTTCGTTGTAAATAAAACTGATTTGTTTCATTTAAGTCATCTTCTAAGCTTTTTCCCCGGTTACTATAGGAAACTTCCCGTTTTTTTTTGTTGTCTTTCTTTTCTTTTGTCTCAGCTTTTGGAGAGGCATTATATAACTTTCCATTTGGATACCGTAAAACCATGGAATCACCTTCCTTTAAATACAATAAAGTACGTAATAAGTTTATCATAAACTTACTTTATGATAATAATAACGTAGTAATATTTGATGAATTATAAGAACTTTTAGCGTAAAATGACTAATTTCAAAGAATGACATGGATGTTCGCTCATTTTATCGTATCATAGGCGAAAGGAGGCTTCGTCCATGTCAAAAATTTCAATGTTAGTCCAACAAATTGATGTAGCACAACAATTACTAAAGATGCAAGTACAGCTTGAGCAATCCAAGTTAATTTATGAATATTATTCTCAAGTTCTCGGAGCTTATCAAAAAGTAAGCTTAGCAGAAAAGCATTTGCAAGTAAAGAATACTTGTTCGCATATTAGTAGTACAAATGAATAGAATTTGTTAAACTAAACGCAACAATGTGAAATTACTTGAGGTGCTATTTATGCAATTATTGAACGATACGAAATTATTAATAGAAGAATGTCAAAATTCCCTTAATCGCTTCCAAGAGATGCGACGACTCGATAAAGATCCAGATTTTTTTGAGGAAGTAAAGCCCCATGCAGACAAAATTCATGCATTAATAAACGCGTGGCAACATACAGCAAATTTATGGATTCAAAAAAATAGACCTAAAAATTTGTATGCACAACAAATTGACCATGCAGCTGATGCAATGGAGCAATTTGTTGTGCAATCCTTTTATAAAGGCACGAGTAAAAAGCGTTTTGTTCAATCGATACAATCAGCTCAATATACGCTATCTATTTTAAAAAGAAAGCTTGAAGAAGGTGATTCGGATGCTGAGTAAAAAACGTTCACTTCATCAGCTATTAAACGAATGGCAATATGATGCAGAGCTTAAGCAAAATATTGTTGGCTGGCATACACTTGATGGCAAAGAGGCAGCATATGCAACGTTTCCTGAAGTCCTTCACCCTTCAATAAAAAAAGCATTGCATAAACGAGGGATAGAAAAGCTTTATACACATCAACGTGAGGCTTTTGATTTTGCCCAGCAAGGAAAGAGTTTTACAGCGATTACACCGACTGCTTCAGGGAAGTCATACTGTTATCATTTACCAGTTTTACAAAAAATATTAGAGGATTCTTCAAGTCGTGCAATTTATTTATTTCCAACGAAGGCACTTGCACAAGACCAGAAGGTCGATTTAAATGAATTAATCGAGCTAATGAACGAGGAAATTTTAAGTTATACGTATGATGGGGATACTGCACCAGGCATCCGCCAAAAAATTCGAAAGGCCGGGCATATCGTGATGACAAATCCAGATATGCTGCATTCAGGAATTTTACCGCATCATACAAAATGGGTTTCGCTATTTGAAAATTTAAAGTACATCGTAATTGATGAACTACATACGTATAAAGGCGTCTTTGGTTCACATGTGGCACATGTTATTCGCCGATTACAACGAATTTGTGCCTTTTATGGGAGTAATCCAGTCATTATTTGTACAAGTGCGACAATCAAAAACCCGAAAGAGTTAGCAGAGACGTTGACAAATACGAAACATGAGCTTATTTCGCGCTCAGGTGCACCAATCGGCAAAAAAACATTTATATTTTATAATCCGCCCATTATTCATCCAACGTTTGGGGTGCGACGTAGTGCAGTGTTAGAAGTGCGCGATTTATCAAAACGACTTTATGAGGCGGGCATTCAAACGATTATTTTTGCAAAATCTCGTGTACGTGTTGAAATGCTAGTTACCTATTTAAAGTCATTAACGTCTAAGAAAATTTTAGACGACTCCATTCAAGGCTATCGAGGCGGCTATTTACCAAGTGAACGGCGTGAAATCGAAAAAGGATTACGTGATGGTGCCATTCAAATGGTTGTCAGTACGAATGCTTTAGAATTAGGGGTTGATATAGGGCAATTGCAAGCGTGTATAATGACAGGTTACCCGGGAAATATTGCGAGTGCCTGGCAGCAAGCAGGTCGTGCTGGGAGACGTCAAGATGAAGCATTAATAATATATGTAGCGCAATCCACTGCGCTTGATCAATTCATCGTACAACACCCAAGTTATCTATTAGGTAGCTCTCCAGAAGAGGCTCGTATTAATCCAGAAAATATGCTGATATTAATGGACCATTTAAAATGTGCGGCTTTTGAATTGCCTTTTTCAATGTCAGATAGCTACGGAGAATTCGAAATTCAGGAATTGCTAGCCTATCTACAAGAAGAAGGTGTACTCGTTCAAACGAGTACACAATGGCATTGGATGAGTGATCGCTTCCCAGCTCATGATGTTTCGTTACGTTCAGCAGCACAGGAAAATGTCGTCATCATTGATATTTCAACGCCAGCGAAAACAAAGGTGCTTGGTGAAATGGATACGTATAGTGCGATGACACTTTTACATGAAGAGGCAATCTATTTACATCAAGGAATTCAATTCCAAGTAGAGAAGCTTGACTGGGAGGAAAAAAAGGCCTTCGTACGCGAAGTGGATGTAGATTATTTTACGGATGCGAACTTAGCGGTAGAATTAAAAGTATTAAGTGAGGATAAAAGTGCAACTTACAACAATGCTACTGTTAGCTTTGGGGATGTAAGTTTACTTGCTATCCCAACAATTTTCAAAAAAATTCGCTTTCACACACATGACAATATCGGTTCTGGACCAATTTCGATTCCACCGATGGAAATGCATACAAATGCAACGTGGATGAGCTTTGATTTACCTCCCAATTGGACAGAAGAGCAATTAACAGATGCACTTACTGGCGCGGCCTATGCGATGGGAAGCTTTATTCCATTGTTTATTCACTGTGATCGTTCGGATGTTTCCGTTGTGCCGCAAGTTAAGGCGGTTCATAATGAAAAACCAACGCTATTTATTTACGATAGCTATCCAGGAGGGATTGGCTTAAGTGAACGTGTGTATGATATTTTATTGTCACTTCTTGAGAAGACACGGTCACATGTACTCACTTGTCCGTGTGAAAATGGCTGTCCTTCATGTATTGGCGCGCAGGATAGTTTAGGCAATAGTAAAAAACAGGTTATGAAAATACTTGATATTTTAGTCAATGAAATGATGTGAAAACATGTCGTATGAAAATAAAATTTTGCAAATGAAAAAAATGCTTGGTAGAAAAACAGAAAAAAATGTTGAAAAGCATAAGTTCGTAAAACCCGAACGTCCGACCTATACAGCGCAATGGCAACAAGCAGGGCTTGAGCTAATCGAAAATGAGTTTGGCATTGTGTTTAAGCGTGAAGTACGTTATTCATTTGATTATGAGCATGGTCACTATAAATTAGGTGAACTATTCACTGCGCTTCAACGATGGAGTGCCTTAGACGACGACCATCCATTTGCGTTAACAGATGATGAAAAAATTGTATTTTTTGATACCGAAACGACGGGATTAAAAGGAGCAGGCACGCATATCTTTTTATTAGGCTTTTTAGAGGCGACAGATGAAGAATTCGTGTTAACTCAATTTGTATTAGCAGATCCATCCAATGAAGCTGCACTTTTATTTGAGTCAAAGTTATGGCAACGTCTCATAACCGTTGTTTCGTATAACGGAAAAAGCTTTGACTGGCCACAGTTAGAAGTTCGCTGGACATTAAACAAACAACATATTCCTAAATTAAAAACGCAGCGTCAAGTTGATTTACTGCATAGTACAAAACGTTTATGGAAAGATGATTTGTCAAAAATGAAGCTAACCCAGGTCGAACAAGAGAAGTTAGGTTTCAGTCGTAAAGGAGATATTCCAGGTCATCTAGCACCAATTATTTATTTTGATGCAGTGAAAAGTGGAAATGCCACAACGTTAATGAAGGTGCTTTTGCACAATGAATGGGATTTACTTTCGTTGGTTACGCTTTATGTACATTCAACTAATTTACTTTTGCAATCAATCGGTGAAGAGTCTGCCACAACGTATACGAATATCGGAAAATGGTTTGGCGATTTAAAAAAACGACAAACGAGTGAAGAAATATTAAAGGCTGTTACAAAGCAATTTGATTCGCGTGAGACGGGTTTTGCCCATTTTTATTTAGCGTTTGAATTAAAGAGAAATGGAGAATATCATCTAGCTGTTGAGGCTTTTCATTCTGCTTTGCCTACCATTCCAGAAAAAAAGCAGTTGCTAGCATATGAACAATTGGCGATGCTTTATGAACATCAATTGAAGGATTATAAACAGGCAAGCACATATTCTGAGATAGGGTTGAATTTAGTTGAACGCATTGTTTTTATGAAACAGGAGCAGCAACAAAAACAAATCCAAAATTGGAAAAAGCGACTCGTGCGTATACAAAATAAATTGCAATAATGGAACGTTTTCCTAATTTGTTTGAGTGTAAACAATTAAAGCATACTTAAACCTTCCATATTATAATACTACAAGAAGTAGCAAAGGAGCTGAGTACATGCGCCCCCTAATGATTTGTTTACATGCTTCTGAATTAAATATTGAAATAATGGAACGATCACTTCATGAAATGCCTTTTGAAGTACGTCATGTAGTCGACACGCATTTGCTACACATTATTCGAGAGCAGCAATCATTAGCTGAACAAAAAAATTATATATTTACTAAAATGATGGAGTTAATTGAACAAGAGCCTGCACTAATTTTGGTCACTTGTACCAATTATATTGTGCTATTAGAACAAATGGAGCTTGTTACGAGCATACCAATTTTGAAAATTGATGAATTATTATTTGAACAATTAAAGAGTAGTCACTTGCCATTAAAAATTTTATTTACTAATAAGCAGACAATTGAAGGAACAATGACCAGATTAAAAAAATATATCTCTCCAGAAAGAGAAAGTGAAGTGGTTTTCATTCCAGAGGTGTTTGATTGGTACTTGGCTGGTGAAAAACTAGCCCATGACCAAAAGGTGCTAAATACACTTCTTGAACTAGATACGTATGAAAATACAGTCGTAGTCGCTCAACTTTCTATGGCAAATATTGCGGAAATATATAGTAAGCTTTCAGGGGATGTTGTTTTAAGCCCAGTAACAGCAATAAAAACATATATGAATGATTTAATATTTAAGTAAAGTAACATGTAGTTACTTAAATTACTGAGAAACGGACTGAAATGGATGGATTAGCAACCATTTATCAGTCTTTTTTCATAATCATTACACAATGACACAAATGAATGTTTTTTTCTTGTCGATTGATAAGGAATGCGTACGAAACGTCTGACCTATGCTATAATATGTACAAAGAAGTAACGTTATGGAAGGACGATGAAAATGGATATTAAATTAACGGCTGACTATATATTAGAAAAAGAATTTAAAAAAAGCATGAAGGGCTATAATGTGGATGAGGTGGATCAATTTTTAGATTTAATTCGTGAAGACTATGATTCATTTGCGACAAAAATTGCAGCGTTGGAAGAAGAAAATGAACGTTTAAAGCAGGAATTAAGTAGCAGTAGTCGAAAAGTGACACCGACACAACCAAACACTAATACGACAAATTTTGATATTTTAAAACGTCTTTCAAATTTAGAAAAGCATGTGTTTGGTAGCAAACTATACGAATAGTTTGATTATTAGCGGAAACATTGTTTTTTCGCAAAGAGTGCAGTATACTAAGCGTACATCAATATTCGAGTAATCGCTGCGGTTTCTAAATCGTAGAGGAAAGTCCATGCTCACACGCTGCTGAGATGCGCGTAGTGTTCGTGCTTACTGAAAAAATAAGGTAAGGCAAGCTTTAGCTTGACGGCGGAAGGAACTCCTAAGTCTTATGATATGGACGAAACTTCCTGAAAGTGCCACAGTGACGGAGCTTATAATGAAAGTTATAAGGTGGAACGAGGTAAACCCCATGAGTGAGAAACCCAAATTATGGTAGGGGCACTCTCCTGAAGGAAATGAACGGATGGAGGGACGGCTATATTAGTCGTAGATAGATGATTACTACCTAGTCGTACGAGGCGCAAGCTGTTTGAGTACTTAGGAACAAAACATGGCTTATTGATTATTGATGCTTTTTTCACACATAAAAGGGCTCTCCATTATTTTTTGTGGAGGGCCTTTCTTAGTAAATAATTATGTTGGGGTATACAAAAGGGGAGCAACAATTGAAGGTATTAAGCTGTAACTAGCTTAAGATTGGAAAACCCTTTATTGATACATAAGAAACAATCAATATTTTAAAAAAGGTGAATTTCTAATAAGTATAAGGGTGATATTCGTTGAACGAAACGTTGTCTAATGTAGCTAATATGCAAGATTTATCGTTGTCTCAGTATCCAGATTTTCTGATTGAAAAGTTATTTGAAAACATAACTGAAGGCATTATGATTACAGATAAAAAAAAGCGAATTATAACAGTTAACTCAGCCTTTGAAATTGTTACAGGCTATAATAAAGAAGACGTAGTAGGGAATCGCCCTTCAATCTTACAGTCAGGTAGGCATGATAAATCATTTTATGATGGTATGTGGCAAATACTTGAGGAACAAGATATGTGGGAAGGGGAAATTTGGAATCGACGAAAAAATGGAGAGTTATATCCAGAGTGGCTTTCGATTATTGCGATTCATAATGAACAGAACGAGATTACAAATTACTGCGGGATTTTTACTGATTTATCGGAGCGGAAATTTGTAGAGAATGAATTAAAAAAGAAAACATTGCAAGATTCTTTAACAAAAGTATGTAATCGATTTGCCTATTTAGAGCAAATGAAAACATTAATTGAAACAACTTCTGACATTATACAGCCAGTACAGCATGCAGTATTTTTTATGGACTTGGATCGATTTAAACAAGTAAATGACACGCTTGGACATGAAATTGGGGATCAGCTTCTAATCGAGGTTTCCAAACGTATTAAAGGCTTGTTAAGTACGAAGGATTTGTTAGCACGTTATGGTGGAGATGAGTTCGTTATCACATTGGCTGATATACAGCACCCACGTGAGGCAGCTATGTTCGCAAAGCAAATTATTCAAGAAATTGAAAAGCCAATTATAATTCATGATCAGGAAATTTTTGTTTCAACGAGTTTAGGTATTAGTATTTATCCTGAAGATGGTACGACGACTGAAGAGTTATTAAATCGTGCAGATAAGGCGATGACATTTTCAAAAGATAATGGTCGAAATAGTTTTTCTTTTTATTTTGATGACTTAAACACAGATACGAAGCGCTTGTTAATATTAGATAGTGAATTGCGCAAAGCAATTGAAAATCGCGATTTTTCATTAGCATTTCAGCCGAAAATTTGTATTAAAACTGAAAATATAATAGGTGTTGAAGCACTAGTTCGTTGGAATAATGAAAAATTAGGCTTTGTATCACCAGCAGAATTTATAGAGTATGCAGAAGAAACAGGACTGATTATTCCTTTAAGCGAAATAATTTTTGAGTTAGCTTGTAAAGGGTATAATAAATTATTAAGAGAAGGTTACTCAAAAATTCCAATTGCAATTAATGTTTCAAGTATTCATTTCCAACAACAAAACTTCTTAGAATCCATACAATCCATCTTAGAAAAAAACAATACATCAGCTCATGCATTTGAAATTGAAGTAACTGAACGTACAGTCATGAATAGTGCGAATGAAACTGTGAGTAAATTGGTAAGGCTAAAACAGTTAGGTTTTAAATTATCCATCGATGATTTCGGAACAGGCTATTCATCATTAAGTTATTTAGTGCGTTTCCCTTTAGATGCATTAAAAATTGATCGAAGCTTTATTCAGCAAATATGTTCGCTAGCAGAAAAAGAAGCGATTGTGGATGCGATTATTCAAATGGCACATCGCTTACAAATGAAAGTGATTGCAGAAGGTGTAGAAAATGGACAACAAGTAGAACTACTAAAATCTCTAGGGTGTGATGTTATTCAAGGCTATTATTACAGTAAGCCATTGCCGCTTGAAGAATTAGTAGAGTTTATTCAATTTTGGGAAATCGAACATCAAGGAAGGATATAACAACATATGACAAAATTTCAATTAGTCGCAACAGCTGCAATGGGATTAGAAGCCATTGTTGCCGATGAAGTGCGCGCATTAGGTTATGAAACACGTGTTGACAACGGCAAAGTGTATTTTGAAGGGGACGAGCTAGCAATTGCACGTACGAATCTTTGGTTACGCGTAGCGGATCGTGTTAAAATCGTTGTTGCTGAGTTTCCAGCACATACATTTGATCAATTATTTGAAGGGGTAAAAGCAGTACAGTGGGAAAAGTATTTACCAGTAGATGCTTCTTTCCCGGTATCAGGTAAATCGGTCAAATCGAAATTATTTAGTGTACCAGATTGCCAAGCAATTACGAAAAAGGCAATTGTGGAGCGCATGAAACTTGCATACAAACGTCTTGGCTTTTTAGATGAATCGGGTCCTACATTTAAAATTGAAATATCGATTTTAAAAGATGTGGCAACATTAACCATTGATACGTCTGGCGTCGGTCTACATAAACGTGGATACCGTACGAGCCAAGGGGAAGCACCGTTAAAAGAAACATTAGCTGCTGCATTAGTGAAAATTTCAAAATGGTCACCAAGTCGTCCATTTGTAGATCCATTCTGCGGTTCAGGCACAATTGCATTAGAGGCTGCAATGATTGGTCAAAATATCGCACCAGGCTATAACCGTGAGTTTATTTCAGAATCATGGCCTTGGATGAAGCAGGTGGTTTGGGACAAAGCACGTGATGAAGCAGATTCACTAGCTAATTATGATCAAGAATTAACAATTATCGGAACGGATATTGATCATCGCATGGTTTCAATTGCACAAGAAAATGCAATGGAAGCAGGCTTTGGTGATATGATCACATTTAAGCAAATGCAAGCGACTGATTTTACTACGAAGTTAACAGATGGTGTTATTGTAACAAACCCTCCGTACGGTGAGCGTATCGGTGAACTTGAAGAAATCGAAAAAATGCTACGCCAATTTGGACAAGTTATGCAAAACTATCCAACTTGGTCAGTTTACATGCTTTCTTCAATGGAAGATTTAGAAGTGCATTACGGAAGAAAAGCAACGAAAAAACGCAAACTATTTAATGGCTTCATTCGTACAGACTTCTATCAATATTGGGGTCAAAAATCTAAGCGTGATCAATAATTTTGAAATGGCTACATTAGATCCAATCTAGTGTAGTTTTTTCTCTTTAATAATTGGTCTAAGTAGGATTTTTATAACATACGTAGTATAATGATAAGTACGGAATTTTTTAGCGATTGGAAATGTAATGTATTTCTAATTTGTCAATTATTTTTAAAAGGGTTATTTAAGAAGAATTAAATGCGGAAGGGATGCTTTAAAGTTCCTTCCGCTTCATTTTGAGGGGGAACATCCATTTGAGAAAATCTTTACCATTTGATTTATCAAAAGAAAAGTCATTTTTCGATTCGCTTGGCGATTGGATGGGTGACGTTTTATATGACGAACTACCAGAAAAAGGTTTTGAATGCCGTGATGAGCAAATATTTATGGCTTATCAAATTGAACAAGCATTAAAAGAAAAAAATGTTTTGTTTGCAGAGGCAGGTGTTGGTACGGGTAAAACAATTGCATACCTTTTACCGGCTGTATCTTATGCACGCTATACAGGCAAGCCTGCATTAATCGCATGTGCAGATGAAACATTAATTGATCAGCTTGTAAAAGAGGGCGGCGATATTCATAAATTACGTGATGTATTAGGTTTAGAAATCGACGTTCGTCTAGCAAAATCACGGGATCAATATTTATGTTTAAAGCGTTTTGAAGAGGCAGAAAAGACGGAAACAGAAGAGTGGATTGACGATATTGCTTTTTCTATTCCAGACGGCGTCTATGCACAAGGGAGTATGATTGCCGTACAGCCATATGGAGAACGTTCGGATTATTCAGCAGTGAGCGATGAAGATTGGCAAAAGGTGAATTATAACTCAATTATGCAATGTGCTGTTTGTGATTTACGCAACCGTTGTGGACAAACATTGCACCGTGCACATTATCGTAAATCTACAGACTTAATTATTTGTTCACAGGATTTCTTAATGGAGCATTTAGCGACGAAGGAATCTCGTGAACGTGAAGGACAATTACCATTACTTCCAGAAGTATCGATGATAGTATTAGATGAAGGACATCTACTAGAATATGCAGCACAAAAAGCGTTAACATATAAAGTACAAGCCTACACAATTGTTGAGTTGTTAGAGCGTCTAATGGTAGATGGTGTTCGTGAGCGTACACTATATGCAATGGAACATTTACAAGACCATCATGAACTATTTTTTGATCAATTACGTGAAGATGTAGTACCGTCAGAAGAAGAGCGAAAACGCATTAAAAAATCAGAGCGATTAATTGCTTTAGGGAATCGGGTTGTTGCTGATGTAGAGCAACTATTAGAAGAGTTTGTATTCGAGTCAGAGCTTTATATGATTCCAGAGTATGAATTAAATATGGCGGAAGAATTTTTAGAGCACTATGCAGCAGCGATTCGCATTTTTGTTGCGCAAGGTGATGCGGTAGATTGGTTAGAGGATACAGATGGAGAAGAGACATTAGTTATAATGCCACGCTTAATAACAGATGTATTATCTGAAACTTTATTCTCGAAAAAAATGCCAATTGTTTTCTCATCTGCAACATTATCAGTGAAAAAGGACTTTAGCTATATCGCATCAAGTTTAGGGATTGAAAAATATCAGAGCTTTAGCGTGCCATCACCATTTGATTATGAGGAAGTAATGAAAATTTACTTGCATGAATTAAAACAGAATGAAAAGGTAGTAAAAGTAGAGCAGCTACTAAAAGATGGTGAAAAAACATTAATTCTATTTAAATCAAAGCAAGCTATGAATGGCTTTAAATCAAAGCTTAGTCTAATGACACGCCTAAACGTTGCCTTTGAAGGGGACCGTGAGCTATCAGCAATCGTACGTGATTTCCAAAACGGAGATATTAAAACCTTATGCTCATATCATCTATGGGAAGGTTTAGATTTACCAGAGGAAGCTTTAACACGTGTCATTATTTTCGATTTACCATTCCCACCACATGATCCATTATTTGATGCAAAGCGTTCCTTTGCACAAAATCCATTTGAAGAGGTAGAGCTACCATTTATGCAGCTACGTCTACAGCAAGGAATGGGTCGATTAATTCGTACATCAAATGACCATGGTGATATCCATATTTTATTAAATGAAGAAGAAGCAAAGGTTAAGCCAAACTTCATCGACATTTTAGCCGTAGAGCCACAATAATAATTACCCGTTCGAAATTTCGAACGGGTTTTTTAATGCTAAATTGAACGTAAAAGTGGAAAAGACAATTAAGAAAATTAGTCTATTGGAAATTCATATCCTTTATAGTTAAAAGTATTTGTAAACCCTAAGTTTTCTGCAACTGCAATGGAAGGCTTGTTAGACTCCATACAATCCCAATAGGGTACAAGATTATGAGTCAAGCAATCTTCCACATAAGTCGAAGCCACTTTTTGAGCTAACTTCTTCCCTTGGTGTTCTTTTAAAGTTTCAATATCTATACAGTGAACGTTTTCAAAGACAAATCCTGAAAAACATACGCTTACAATTTCATTTTTGTGGATGATACAGTAGCCAATCCCTTCATCAAAGAAACTTCTTGTTGAAGACCAAAATTCTGATAGTTTAGCATGCAAAAACTCAATGTTTTGAATTGTTTGATCAATATTATAAAAAAGCGCTTCACTCATTTTTACAATCTGATAGTCTTGTTCATCAGGAAATGCCTCGTTACCTTTAAAATTGCTTTTTTTTAATGTATAAACCCGTTGATTCCAATTACTTAATTTACGGTGATGAAACGTTTTTTCAAGTGTTTCGTACCATTTATTATGAGTTCCTATTGCCTCAAACCAAGTTAACCCAACCTTTTTTGCCTCAGGTTTAATGAATGCCTCAATAAAATGATCTAATTTCGTATTAAAGCCTTCATTATTTTCATCGCCAATAAAGTGAAACCCATCGTTATTCCCTAGCCAAATAAACCCGGTAGTCGGGTGATTATTGTCATCTACAAAAATACGGCCTGGGTTTACTCCGTGAATGATAGCTCTCGCTTCTAAATGCCCTTTATCGGGTAATAAGTCTTTACATTTATAAAATTCTGTTTTATTTAATTCCAAAATCAATTTTTACATCTCACTTTCTATTTGAATTAAACAAATTTTACCATTATCATATAATTTAAGTAAGTCTTGTAATTTCCCGGTAGAATAGAAACCTTAACTTGATAATCAGTTCAATATAAAAAACGTACCCTAAGCCTCCGGCGGATGTCACGTATTCGGAAAGGAGTTCTTTGCGCCAGCGCAAAGTCGAATCCAGAAGCAAGTAACATTTTAGACTGGAACGAAAAGAAGGTAGCCATTGCAGTAAAGCGCGCGATGAAAAAGCTTAGTCATTCATCATTTTTGGAGGGAGGAGCATGCATGAGGAACAATTTAAAGCGATTGCTAGAAAGCCGTTGACGGAAAAGACAAAGGCAAAAAAATTAAATGAAATAACAGCACGCTTAGAAAAAGTAAAACGTAAAAATCGATATGGATACATAACAGTTCTTATTCTATTTACTTGTGTATTTTTTGTATTTCTTCAAACGTTGAAAGCTCCAACTGAAATAAATGAGCTAACCGGATCCGAAATAAAAGATTTAGGAAATTTAAAGGAAGCGACAATTCTACTCAATCATACACCAGAAAAGATGTATAATATTACATCAATTTTTTATACAAATCGCGCGGCAACAACAGAGGTTCAGTATTTGGAAAAGCTAGAAAGCCTTTTTCAAACTGCACAAACTAAGCCGTTTGAGGGGAATTTGAAAGACTATAATGATTCCTATGATTTATTTCTAGAGTTCGAAAATGGGGAAAAACGCTATATTAAAGTATTATCAGGGAATTATTCATTTGTTGTATTAGATATGAAGTTGCAACGAAGCTTTCAATTGGAGAAGGGGAATATAGGAAACGCGATTGTGGATGTTTATAATGATGTGAGGAGTCAAGATAAATGGCTTTCCTGGCATTCAATTTTAGGGCTAATAGGGTTAATGTTATTTATAATATATGAAATTATAGAGAGTCGTAAGCGAAAAGTGAAGGAGAAAGAAAAGTCAATCACTGCGCAAAAAGTCGGAATAATAACAGGGATATTTTTTGTGATTCAAATGTATTTTATGGAAAGGATTTTTGGCTCATATCATATTGGTTTTGTTTTTTTTACGCTAAATCTTAATATTATAGTAAACGAATATTTGGACGATTTAAATGGAATTAAAAAAGTAAACTGGCCGCGATTCATAAAAAATACGATCATTTATAATTTACTTTTGTTTATGATTTTTGTTTAAAAAGAACCTCTCACCACAAAAATTGGTGAGAGGCATTTTTGATGAAATATAATTAATGATAAGGGAGGGTTACATGATTTACCACGGCGTAAATCCTGTTGAGCCAAGTGGTGAGTTTGTTACGATTTCGATAATAGGGATTGTGTAGGCAAATATGATTAATGCGACTACGATAACGCCCCAAAGCTTAAAATTCTCTAAAATAGCCGGTGTTTTTTGAGCACCTGGAGCAACTTCAGCTACTGGGAATTCTTCATGCCCTTTTGGAGCAAAGAATGCTAATTGAACGACCATGTACGTAATGATTATAATTGCTACGAATAAAATCGTCCCTCCCACTGCTTGTGCGATAGAATAAGGAATCCAATCCATGGCCTGAGTAGCACCACCATATTCTGAATAATCAGAGCGTCTTGGTGCGCCTAATAACCCTGCAAGGTGCATCGATAAGGACATTATTCCCATACCAATCGCCCACAGAACGCCCACATAAATGCCAAGTTTATTTAAAGCTGGTGTTAAGACACGACCAGTTAAATGGGGAATTAGCCAGAAAGCTACCCCAAAAAATGTTAATACAACTGCAGTCGCGACCGTTAAATGGAAGTGCCCTGTTACCCAAATCGTATTATGAACTAATTGGTTCATTTGGTAAGAAGCGTTGACGATACCACCAGCACCCCCAGGTATAAAAGCTACCATTCCGATAAACGGTAATAAGAAACGTGAATCACCCCATGGAAGCTTTTTGAACCAACCTAAAATCCCTTTACTACCGAGCTCTCGTCCACGCAATTCAAACGTCGCAAACAAGGAAAATGCCGTCATTAACGAAGGAATGATAACAAAGAATGTTAACGTAACTTGAATGAATTTCCAGAAGCCATCAATACCAGGTTCTGTTAACTGATGATGAAGTCCAACTGGGAATGAGAATAATAAAAATAAAATAAATGATAAACGTGCTAATGAATCAGAGAAGATTTTCGCTCCAATAATTTTTGGTACAATGACATACCAAGCCATATATGCTGGTAATAACCAGAAATATACTAATGCATGCCCGAAATACCAGAATAATGTACGCGTTAATAAGACATCTATACGAGCAATTAATCCTAGTGACCACGGTAAAAGTTGGAATAATACTTCAACTGCAACCCCTAGAGAACACGTAATCCAAAGTATCGAATTGACAAATGCCATAAAAGTTAATAACGGTGTTGTTTGCCCTGGATTTTCTTTTTTCCATTGGTAGTATTTCATAATTTGAGTACCACATAATAGCCATGAACCAACAACAACTAACGTTAAACCTAAGTAGAAAATCCAATGGGCCTTTAAAGGCGCATAAAAAGTGTAAAGTACTGTAGCTTTATTAAGTAATACCATGACAGCAGCCATTGCAGTACCAATAGTCATGGTCCAAAAACCAATCCAGCCTAACTTACGTTGTAAATTTGTTAATGGTCCAGCAGTTCGACTTACTGCTGCAATTTGGAATCCTAAAATAAAAAATGTCGTTAAAATTAATCCAAGAAGTATACCGTGAACGGTTAGCACTTGATAATAACCAATTTTAATGCCACCTGGAATAGTAAATTCACCAGAGCGAACTAAAACTTGAAGTAAACCGGCTAACCCACCAAGTAGTAATGCGAAAAATGCAACATAAATATGTGCCATTACAAGCTTCGCGTCTTTCGTATCTACATTTTTAATGACTTTCTGTTGCATTTTCATCCACCACCTTTAACATAGAATGCATTGCAGTATGTCCAGTACCACAATACTCATTACATACAATTAAATACTCACCAGCTTGGTTCATTTCTGCCACATATTCAGAAATATAACCTGGCTCTAACATCATGTTGATATTTGTACCTGCTGCTTGGAAGCCATGAATGACATCTTTCGTTGTTGCGATAAATTTCACTTTTGCACCAAGTGGTACTTCAATTACTGGAGGATCATAGTAGAAAGCCGATGCGACAATAACTACTTCATAATCCCATTCTTTTCCTTTTACTTTATGTATACCCGGATTATTAAATGGTGCGATCTCATTCACTTTTTCATAATTAATCGTTTTCTTCGAATTGTTTGGGTGAGTGCCGTTATGGAATGCGCCGATACCTAAAATAATTAAAAATGCGACTAATGTTCCGCATCCAAATACGAGCCACCACTTTTCATATTTGTGTAAGTGCATGGAAGTAACTCCTTTCCTTCTCTTTCATTACATACGTTCGATAAAAATATTGAAGCAATAAGCCCAAATGGCAATAATAATAGCCCCTAAAGCAAAAGTCATGTATAGGGTCCCTTTTAAATTTTCTTCTGCCTTTTTTCGTTTGCTCATTTGTTCACCCTCCTATCAACGCTTAAAGTGTCTTCCTGCTCTCATCATATTGGAACGTAAAGATGGAAGATGTGATTTTTTTCACTATTAACTACCGTTTTTGTGAAAAAAGTGTGAAAAAAAACACGCAAATATTTGCGTGTTAGTCAAAAAGTAACTATTCTTCTTCGTTATCAATTGTATATAAAATAAAAATGTCGCCAGCACCTTCAATAATTGCTGGAATTTTAAACGCTTGCTGGAAGCCGTAAAGCTTAGTATTCCCAACCATTACAGTTGGTGGCGTAATATCAAGTTCGAGGTTGTCCTGTCCAACAAATGTACAAAGATTACCAGCGATCATATTGCCTAATTCACCTGTGAATGATTCTAGCATTGGACCTTCGAGGGGCATGCCGAACATCGCTGAACCAACTGCACTAAAAATTTCAGGGGAGCCATCTATAATGATTCTTCCTTTTAAATCACCAACTAGTCCAATTAGCACACCCATCTCTTTCTGTATGTAGGGTTCTGGTTCGATTGTCGGAGTTGAAACATCTATATTCATCGGTAATATCGTTTTTAATGAATTGATAGTCCCATTTAAAATTGTCTGTATATGCTTTGAATTACTCAACTATGTCTCACCCTTTCCAAACTTTTTTTCCATCTTAACATGTGACTTAAGTAGATGTATAGAAAAAGATAATGCGGTTGACGTTTGAAAGAGGGAGATATATAATTGAATTGATAATGATTATCAAATAACTGAGGGTGGTGTATAGAATGCTTTATACATTCGTTGGTGTGACTTTAATAGCATATTTTGCAATTGGTAATTATGTTTTAAAAAATACTGTTAAATAAATTTGCCTAATAAATAATTAATACAATTTATCTTATATATCAATTTATTATTGAATCGCATGATGTTATTAAACATATGCGGTTTTTTATTTTGGACAAATTTCGATAACTCCAGAAAAGAGGTAGCAATTTTTGCCACTATCATTCAAAATAATGGGTAAGAAAACTGGAAATGAGGCAATTGAAAATGGTTAATATTCGTACGCGAAATCATGTCAACATTATTGGTCAAGGAGAGCAAGTAGTAATGTTAGCTCATGGATTTGGTTGCGATCAAAAAATGTGGCAGCATATTTTATCAAATTTTTTAGAAGATTACCGAATAATTTTATTTGATTATGTTGGGTCTGGTCAGTCTGATTTAAATGCTTATAGCTCGCAGAAATACAAAGACTTGAAGGGCTATGCACAAGATGTTATTGATATTATTCAAGATTTGAATTTGGAAAATATAATTTTTATTGGACATTCGGTCAGTTCGATGATTGGTGCTATTGCAGCAATTGAGTATCCTGAATATTTTTCTAAAATGATTATGGTAGGTCCATCACCTTGCTATTTAAATGATGGAGAGTATAAAGGTGGATTTGAACGAGAAGATATTGAAGGCTTATTAGAAATGATGGAAATGAACTTTACTGGTTGGGCGAGCTATATGGCACCAATCGCAATGGATGAACAAAGTGATCACCAACTAACGAAGAAATTAGAATATAGTTTTGCTTCTTCAAATCCTCGTGTAGGACGTGAATTTGCCGAAGTAACTTTTTATAGTGATTATAGAAAGGCAATAAGAAATCTAGAAATTCCGACATTAATATTACAGTGTTCAAACGATAGTATTGTACCAATTGAAGTGGGGCATTTCTTACATAAACAAATAAAAAATAGTAAACTTGTTATTATGGATGTTCGGGGACATTATCCACATGTAAGTCAGCCAATACAAACAGCAAATATTATTAAACAATATTTACATCAAGTTTAGGAGAGTAGTTATGGATTCACGAATAAATTTTATGCCTTGTGGGTTTATATCGCTTAATCTGGAATATCAAATTTTGGAAGTAAACGATACATTTCTCAAATGGACTCAATACAATAGTGATGAATTAAAGGGGAAACATATTGAGGATTTATTACCACCTGGAAATAAATTAATATTTCATTCGTATTTTTATCCGTGTATGACAATGCATGAGCAGGTGGATGAACTGTATATTCATTTCTTCAATAAGGATGGGGAGAGCATTCCGTTTATTATGAATGCTAAAAGATATGAAGGGAATGGAAAGTACTTCATTGACATCACTTTAGTTCAAATGAAAAAGCGCATTGATTATGAACGAGAATTGCGTCATACAAAAGTTTTATTAGAGGATGCTTATGCAGAAAAAAATAGGGCATTTGAACAATTACAACAAATTTATAATGAAATTGAAAAGAAGCAATTTCAATTATTGGCGATTCACAATGAACTCGTAGAAATTTCAAATACGGATAAGTTAACAGGTATTGCGAACAGACGTTTTTTCCAAATGCAATTAGAGGCTCATATGGAGCAATATAAGTTAAAAGAAATACCCTTTTCTTTACTAATTATTGACATTGATCATTTCAAACAAGTGAATGACACATACGGTCATCACGTAGGAGATATTGTCCTTACACATTTGGCAATAATATTAAAAGAATATGCTCACCCAACTGATACCGTTGCACGCTTTGGTGGGTAAGAGTTTACAATATTACTTGGGAATACAAATGAAAAGAAAGCTTTAAGAATTGCACAACAATATAATGAGCTTATCGCCCAATATAATTGGCCGACAATTAATCACTTAACAGTTAGTATCGGTTGTGCAACATTTAACGATTTAGAGAATGAAGAAACGATTTTACAACATGCAGATGAAGCATTATACCAATCAAAAAGAAATGGTAGAAATCAGGCGACATTGTATAAAGTATAAATAAAATATGAATATTCATTGCTCCATTATAGATGCCAGCATATAGCTGGTATGTATAAAATGGGGCTTTATTTATAAAAAAATTAAAAAAATTACTATTTAAATATAAAATTCATGAGAGTTTTTTAGTTGTTTATATTGAAATTTTGAGAAAATCTCGACTGGAACAATAATTTTTATGAAATATTAGCCGTTTTTCTGTTGCGTTCATGGTACTATAGATTTGTGAACATTTTAAGGCTAAGAGGGGTTATAATTATGAGTTCATTTGATGGAAAAATTCAACAGCTATTACAGCAATCAGCTTTACAATACATAATTTATAAAGAAAACGAAGATTCAGAACGTGTTGAAAAGCTAAATTTATTTGCAAGAAAATTATTACAAAAGGAATTTGTTATTGGCTTTGCAGGGCATTTCTCCGCTGGTAAATCGAGCATGATTAATGCACTCTCTGGTGAGAATATTTTAGCTGCAAGTCCAATTCCAACAAGTGCAAATATCGTAAAAGTGCATAAATCAGAAGAGGATTTTGCAATCGTTTACATGCACAATGAAAAACCAGTAAAATTCTCTGCGGGATTTGATATAAAACAAGTAAAAGAGTTAAGTAAGAATGGTGAGCTTGTATCTCAAATTGAGATTGGACATAGCAAATCAAGTCTTCCTCTTGGCGTTACGGTAATGGATACACCAGGTGTAGACTCGACGGATGATGCCCATGCAATGAGTACTGAGTCAGCACTTCATATTGCAGATATGGTGTTCTATACGATGGATTATAACCATGTCCAATCAGAACTGAATTTCCAATTTACAAAGCAATTAATGAAATACAATCCGAATGTTTATTTAATCGTCAATCAAATTGATAAGCACCGTGATGCGGAATTATCCTTTGATGAATTTAAGCAATCCGTGCATAACTCTTTTGCAGCATGGGGTGTGTATCCGAAAGATATTTTCTTTACTTCTTTACGCGACAAAGATTTACCGAACAATGACTTTGATAAAGTAAAAAAAATTGTAATGGATTCTATGAATGACTGGCAGGAACAATTGATTTTAACTGCGGAGAATACATTAACAAAACTTCAACATGAGCATGAAAACTATTTAGTAGAAGAAAAGCAAGATCGTTTTGAAACATATGCAGAGTTAGTAACAGAGGATGACTGGACAAATCGATTTGACATTATAGAGCAGTATGAAAAATTAACACGACAAACAGAGTTGTTCTCGTTCGAACAGTGGGATAAATTATTCGATGAAAATCGAAAAGAACTTCTTGCGAATGCTGCCATTATGCCATCTGATGTACGCGAAAAATTACGTGCCTATTTAGAAAGTCAGCAGGATGACTTTAAAGTAGGTGGTTTCTTTACTGCGAAAAAGAAAACGGTCGAAGAGCGTGAACGACGTACTGAAGAAGTATTTGAAGCGTTTAAGCATGTAGTGAACTCACAAATTGCTGGGCATATGAAAGCACTTATGAAGACGGCATTAAAGGATGTAGGTGCGCTTACAGATGAGCGTGCGGCAGCAATTGATGCGAAGCAGTTTGGCATGCCATTTAGTGTGATAGAGGGGCAATTGCAAAAAAGTACAGTCATTACAGGTGATGCGGTATTAAACTTTGCAAACCGTGTTTCTGAGGCGGCGAAGCGTTACTTTATCCAGGAAACAGATGCATGGAAACTAGAGCAAAAGAGCGTATTAGAGCAAGTTGCAACAGAAGTTTCAGCACCAGTGAAATTAAAAATCAATGCTATGTCTGACAAAGTACAAGCAATTCAGCATATTTTACAAATTGAAAAGTTTGAAGCATTTAGCCAAAAACTTATGACACAAGTATCCAATGAATTACGTGCAGAATCAAAAATTCATTTAGAAAAATGGACGCGAGATCATGAACAAGCATTAAAAGATATACGACCATTTGAAGAATCAATGTTACAGCCAAAAGAAGAAATAATTGTAGAGCAAACAGAACAAATCGTAGATAAGATTGGTTCTGGCTTAAGCGCGGAGAACGTTATTCAAAAGGCATTAAAAACAGCAGAAGTTGTCAGTGATGTCCATGGCTTTAAAGAGGTGGCAAGCTTCTTAACGAAAAAAGTGGAACGGCTAAAGAAACGTGATTTTACAATTGCATTATTCGGTGCGTTTAGTGCTGGAAAATCCAGCTTTTCGAATGCGCTAATGGGAGAGCGAGTATTACCCGTTTCACCAAACCCGACTACTGCAGCGATTAATAAAATCCGTCCCGTTACACCAGAGCATCCACATGAGACGGCTGATGTCCATTTAAAGAACGAAGCGCAATTATTAGAAGATATTCAAGGCTCTTATGCAGCAATTGGCTTACAAGTACAATCATTGCAAGAAGCATTTGATCGTGCAAAGGAAGGGCTAGCTGTTCAGTTAACAGATGAGCGATTGAATGTGCATAAATCTTTTATTCGAGCATATTCTGAAGGCTATGAAACCTTTATTACAAAATTAGGCACAACAATCCGTGTAGAACGCCATGATTTTGAAAAATTTGTTGCACAAGAAAATCGTTCTTGCTTCGTAGATAATATTGATTTCTACTTCGATTCTCCATTAACTCGAATGGGTGTAACTTTAGTAGATACACCAGGAGCAGATTCGATTAATGCACGCCATACAGGTGTTGCCTTTGATTATATTCGTAATGCGGATGCGATTCTTTTCATCACGTATTACAACCATGCATTTGCGAAGGCAGACCGTGAGTTCTTAATTCAATTAGGACGTGTGAAAGATGCGTTTGAATTGGATAAAATGTTCTTCGTTGTAAATGCAATTGACTTAGCATCGACAATGGAAGAAGAGGAAGAAGTTAAGGGCTATGTACGCTCGGAATTACAACGCTTTGGGATTCGCTTCCCGCGTTTATACGGTGTATCAAGTCTACTCGCATTAAAAGAAAAGCAAGAGCAAAAAGAGCATGACTCTGGTTTGGCGCCATTTGAAGATGCATTCCATCACTTCTTAAATGATGAGCTTATGGGGATTGCGGTACAGGCGTTACAAGAAGAAGTAGACAAAACAGAAGCTCGTTTGCATGATTTAATTGTCCAAACCGAAGAAAACTTAAAGCGTAAAGATGAGCGTTTAGACGAGTTGTCCCAATTAGAGAAGCATGTGCGAGGGAAATTCCAAGCAACACAAACAGCTATGACTGAAAGTGAAACAAAGCAAGAGTTAGAAGAATTACTCTATTACGTTTTACAACGTGTGTATTATCGTTATCCAGACTTCTTCCGTGAAAGCTATAACCCATCGACTTTTGCTCAAATGCCAGCACAAGCTGCTTTAGAAACGGCGTTGAAGGAAGTATTGCAAGCATTAAGCTTTGACTTTGCACAAGAATTACGTGTAACGAATTTCCGTTTAGCGCAGTTTATTGAAAAGAAAATGAAGGAGCGCTTTAAGGAAGAAGCTCGTGAATTAAAAGAACTAAACCCAAGCTTTGCATTTATTGCCTATGAGGGAACTGAGCCTAAGCTAATGGATTACACAGGTCCATTTAATGACGCTTCACCTTATACAGGCGTTAAATCACACTTCAAAAATGTTAAATCATTCTTTGAAAAAGATGATAAAATGCAGCTTCGTGATGCACTAGAACAATTAACAAAACCCGATGCCCAAAAGTATTTAAATAATGAAAAAACAAAATTAATTGAATGGGCAACAAGCTTTATCTCAATTGAAGCAGAAGGGTTGCGACAACATTTGCTTGAGCAAGCAATTGAGCAAATTGCAACAGAGCGTTTATTATTACAAGAAGAGAGTCGATTAGCAATTTGGAAAGAGATCTATGCGAAATTAAAAGCATAAGGAGGTTTTTTTGGTGGCACAAGTGTTTGTTACAGCCGATAAATTAGAACGTGATGGACGATTTATTGATACGCGATTTGATATGCAAAATCCTGAATTAGGACTGCAAACTTATGTACAATCACATATTGAAGGTGCAATTTATTGGGATTTAGATAAAAACCTTTCAGATATGACCAAAAAAGAAGGACGTCACCCATTGCCTGATAAATACCAATTACAGCAGTTGTTTGAGCAAGCTGGGTTACAAAACAATGATGCAATCTATATTTATGACCAGGGTGCATCTCCTTTTGCGACAAGAGCTTGGTGGATGTTAAAATACGCAGGTTTTGAACATGCGTATATCGTCAATGGCGGGTATGATGCGCTTGTGGCTGCAGGCTTTAATACGTCTACAGAAATCCCTCATTATATTCCAACAAAGCTAGATATAAAATGGAATGATTCAATTTTAGTGACGCGAAGTGAAGTGCTCGATATTGTCGAAGGTAATCATCAAGCGACATTATTGGATGCACGAGCTAATGGACGCTACAAGGGCGAATTTGAACCACTTGACCCAATTGCTGGCCATATTCCAACTGCGAAAAATTATGATTGGGAGCAGTTAAAAGATCAATCTGGGTTTGTAATTACCTCTTCATTGCTTGAAAAGGTGAGTAAGGAAGATGAGATTGTTGTTTACTGTGGTTCTGGTGTTACGGCGACACCTGTATATTCAGTCCTTGTCGAAGCAGGTTATAAAAATATTAAAATTTATATGGGTGGATACAGTGATTGGATCCAGCATCATACAATTGAAACTGGCGAAAATTTATAGTTAGTTTGAGGAGCTGCTTTGTAAGTGAAACTTACAAAGTGGCTCTTTTTCTATAATTTTGAAGAAGCATGTTTACATAATGTTTGTATGAAATTGGGCGCAAATTTACAAATGATATGCTAAAGTAAAAATATAGAAATTTATCGTTTGAAGGAGTGAAAATTGGTGATTTTCAAGAAAAAGTTCGAACAAAGTGAAGGATCCGGGGTGCGCATGGTAAATGGCTCGATTCAATTTCAAGCGATTCACTTAAATGTACATTGCTTTGAAGTGGATGGAGTACTAATTGATACGGGAGCGACTTCACTCCAGCAGCAATTTAAGCCATTTTTTCAACAAATGGATGTCGATCAAATTATGCTAACACATTACCATGAAGATCATTCGGGCTGTGCCTCGTATTTGCAAAAAGAATATAATTTACCTGTTTATATGAGTGAAAAAAGACTAGAAGAATGTACAAAAAAAGCGAAATATCCATTGTATCGAAAATTCTTTTGGGGAAGCCGACCTGCATTTTCGGCTCAACCAATTAATGCATACTTTACATCTCGAACTTCGAAATGGACTGTGATTGAAACACCTGGACATACAAATGATCATCTTGCATTTTATAATGAGACAACAGGTCAATTATTTTCTGGGGATTTATTTGTATCGCCAAAAACAAAAGTTGTTTTAAAAGAAGAGAGTATTCCACAAATTATATCCTCCATTGAAAAAGTCCTTACATACAATTTTGAAGAATTGTTTTGTAATCATGCTGGATATGTGAAAAATGGGAAACAAGCGCTAAAATTGAAGTTGGAGTACTTACTAGAAATTAGTGATCGCATACAAATGATGAGTGAGGAAGGGTTATCTATTAAAGAAATTAAGCAACAAATTTTTGCGAGAAACTACCCGATTACTAGATTTTCATTAGGTGAATGGGATTCACAACATATTATTTCATCTGTACTAAATAAATAATAAGAAAAAAATTAGAGATTTTCTTTTATTTGATTGAAAGAGAATCTCTTTTATTATTGTTAAAAAAATATACATTCACCTTTACAATTCCTTTACAATTGAAAGCTTTTGAATTGGGGTATACTAATAATGTCACATAGGTTTCTGTTGGATTTTGTCGAAAAAAGTAAGAAATTCGCAATAAATTATTGTTTTTTATTTAATTTCAGAATATTTCGTTTCGAATTCCGGTTGAAATTTGTATTTTAAAAAATACTACTTTTATTATCTTTGTAAAGGTTTTGTTAAGAAATTTATTAAATGTTGAAGATATTGAAAAGTCGGTGGTATGATAACCTAGGCTTAAATTTACAAACTTAATTTTTAGGGGGATTTACATCCATGTTCAACTCAAAAAAACCAGATCCATTTTTTGAAGGATTATTAAATATTGCAAAAAATGTACAACAAGGTGCAAATTATGCAAAAGAATCAACAATTACAAACGTAGCAGATTTAAAACAAATTCAAATTAAAATGAAATCTTATGAAACAGCAGGGGACAAGCTTATTCATGAATTAATCGTGAAGCTAAACGATTCATTCATGACACCAATTGAACGTGAAGATATTTTAGCTCTAGCAATTAAGTTGGATGATATTTTAGATGGAATTGAAAATACAATTGCCCATTTCGAAATGTATTCATTTACAGAAGTGAATCAATATATGCGTGACTTTGTAGATTATATTGCAAAATCTTCAGATGAAGCAGTAAAGGCAATGGAGTTATTAAATAAAAAAGACTTAATTGGTATGCGTCAACATGCAATTTTAATTAAAGATTATGAGCGTGAGTGCGATGAAATTTTCCGTAAGTCGATTACAGAATTATTCCAAACGGAAAAAGATCCTATCCGCTTAATCATGTTTAAAGATTTATATGAGCAGTTAGAAGAAATTGCGGATTTTTGCCAAAATGTGGCGAACACAATTGAATCAATCATTATGCGTAACGCATAATATCGAGGGAGTAAACTATGGATACGTTATTAATAATTACCGTACTCGTTGTCATCTTTGCGTTAGCATTCGACTTTATTAACGGCTTCCACGATACAGCAAATGCAATTGCAACTTCTGTATCAACACGTGCATTAAAGCCACGTGTAGCTGTATTGATGGCAGCGGTCATGAACTTTATCGGGGCTATGACATTCGTAGGTGTTGCGAAGGCTGTAGCATCAGGAATTGTTGACCCATTCTCATTAAACGCATTTGAAGGGGATGTTACGGGATCAGTTGTAATTTTAGCAGCATTAAGTTCTGCAATTACTTGGAATCTATTAACTTGGTATTTTGGAATTCCTTCAAGTTCATCCCATACATTAATTGGTTCGATTGCTGGTGCAGCTGTAGCGTCAGCAGGCTTTGATATTTTAAACTACACTGGATTCTTTAAAATTTTACAGGCGTTAATTATTTCACCAATTTTAGCATTAACTCTTGGTTTTATTGTTATGAAAATTTTTAAATTTATTTTCCAGCGTTCACCATTGTATACAACAACAAAAGCATTTCGTTTGACACAAATCGGTACAGCGGCATTACAGTCGTTCACACACGGTACAAATGATGCGCAAAAGGCGATGGGTATCATTACAATGGCTTTAATCGCTGCAAACTGGCAGTCAACAGATGAAGTACAAGACTGGGTACGTTTTGCCTGTGCATTAGCAATGGGTCTAGGTACCTCTGTTGGTGGTTATAAAATCATCAAAACTGTTGGTGGAAAAATTATGAAAATTCGCCCTGTTAACGGTGTAGCTGCAGACTTAACTTCAGCTTCTATTATCTTCGGTGCGACAGTTATTGCATTACCAGTTTCAACAACACATGTTATCTCATCTGCAATAATGGGTGTTGGTGCTGCTCAACGTGTTAAAGGCGTTAAATGGGGTATGGCACGAAAAATCGTAATTACATGGTTTATTACATTACCAATTTCCGCAGTAATGGCTGGACTATTCTATTTCTTATTCAGCTTAATCTTTTAATAATTAAACGGCTCTCGAATTTTTTCGAGAAGTCGTTTTTATGATTATAGTTAACTTTTTAGTGGGAAGAAAGATACATTTGTATTAAGAATAAAAATGTAGTATAATAATCTTACAAACATTAAATAACATGCAAGACCAGGTGGAGCCGTAGTCAACTACGGCACCTCCTGGTCTTTTTTATGTTGAAAGGGGAAATTTATGTTTATTTTACAAATAGTTCTAGTTTTATTTGCTACTAAATTAGCGGGACATATTTCTGCAAGATTGGGGCAACCTTCTGTTTTAGGTAAAATTATTGTTGGTATTATTTTAGGTCCAGCATTATTAGGTTGGATACACGATACCGAATTATTAGCCGTTTTTAGTCAAATTGGGGTTTTACTACTAATGTTTTTAGCAGGTCTTGAAACAGATCTACAAGAAATGAATAAAAATAAAAAGGCAGCAATTTATGTTGCATTAGGTGGAATCATTCTTCCAATTGTATTGGGATTTGCTGGTGCGCAATATTATGGTATGTCCACAGGTGAATCAATCTTTATTGGACTTTTATTATCAGCTACTTCTGTAAGTATTTCGGTCCAAGCTTTACGAGAATTAGGTTGGTTAAATAGTAAAGAGGGTTCTACATTATTAGGTGCTGCAGTAATTGATGATATTGTTGTAGTTATTTTAATCGCAATTGCCATGAGTTTCTTCGCAGGTTCTGATACGAATATTGGGCTGTTGATTGGTAAAAAAGTCTTATTCTTTGTTGTGTTAATTTTATTAGCAAAATGGTTTATTCCACACTTTATTCGCATATTTAAGAAATTTAAAGTTACTGAATCAATTTTAAGTGCAGGTTTGATAATATGTTTTGGTTTATCATACTTTGCAGAAGTTTTAGGAATTGCAGGAATTATCGGTGCGTTTTTTGCCGGAATTGCGATTGCACAAACTGATTATAAAAAAGAAATTGAACATAAGGTGGAGCCAATTGCATATGGTATTTTCGTTCCATTCTTCTTCGTCAGTATTGGATTAGCCGTTTCATTCGACGGGATTGGAAATCAAATTGGATTTATTCTGCTGTTTTCAGTAGTTGCGATTTTATCGAAATTCGTAGGATCGGGCATAGGGGCAAAGGTAGCTGGATTTAATACAAGATCCTCGATGGGCGTTGGTGCTGGAATGATTTCAAGAGGAGAAGTAGCGCTAATTTTAGCAGCGATGGGATTAGAAAGTGGATTACTCCCTTCTAATTACTATACATCAATGATTATTGTCATTATCGTAACGACAATCGTTACACCACCGCTATTAAAACTAATTTTTGGAAAGAGAGAAGCTGTATAATTTATATTTGTAAAAGGTCAAGAGGGAAGGCGTATTTTCGCCTTCCCTCTTCTTATAAAAATTCTTTGAAATTTTCATGTACCCGTTCGATTGGAATAAACAGTCCAACTTTGCCGTGAGGATCACGTTTCCCAGTGGCGAAAACAACGCCAATTACAGCTCCGGTATCATTAATAACAGGACTTCCACTATTTCCGCGATAGACAGGAGCATTCATCATTATAACCTCACCTGAAATTGAAGAGCCTTCTGTAGGTCCAATAACCTCTCCTTCATTGGCAATCCCGCTAAAATAAAGGGGATTTCCAATAAAGTAAACGTGCTCCTGCTCCGTGTAATTACTTGTAGATGCTAAGTTTAAAAAAGGCAAGTCGTCGCCTGCAATTTTTAGTAAAGCAAGATCATACTCTTCATATGCTTTAATTAGTTCAGCTTCATATAAGCTTTCATCGGGGAAGATAACTGTTATAGATAAAGCGTCATCAATGACATGCTCATTCGTTAAAATATAGCCATCTTCTGATACAGTAAAGCCAGTCCCTTTACTCGATTGTGTATCAATTGTAACTACAGCTTTTTTATATTGCTGGATATTATCTTGTTTAGAGAGTTGGGTAGATACCTTTAAAAATTCAATGGCAGGAATGGAGTACATATTCATAATTAATGCAAATGTATTAAAGATTAATGCGAATGCCATTGACCAGACAATAATTCGAATAATAGGCTTTGGCTTTTTTCTCTTATTACGTGTTGGATTTAAGCGTTCCTCACGAGCTTTTGCCAATGCTTTTTCTTGCTCATCTAATACTAACTGCAGAAATTCTTCTTCGGTTAATTCTTCATTATTCTGCTTCTCTGTCATATCGCTCCCTCCAGTATGTAATAGTTTAACAAATATAGGATGTACTTGTGGTAAAAAAAGTACTTTAAAATTTATTTTATTGTTAATATGAAAGTTTGTGAAATTTTTCATATTACAACTACAAAAATGTTTCGTGTAAAAAATCACATACTTTAGTCTGATAAAGCTAGCATTATAAAATAATCGCTCTCCTTTAGTGATATATTAAAATAATTTATTGTGTAAGTTTTCACATGTTGGATTTTTTGTTTTTATTGGTATAAAACGTTGGTATATAAGGGTTTGTTATCGTTATTATTGGTTTTTTCGTTTGCTTCAATGTTATCCTTGACAAACGAATTAGAAATGAATAACATACATAAATATAAAGAAAATTCTAAAAATTTTAAGGAGTGGGTTATTTTGGATTTAATGAAAAAATCATTGGAAATGCACGAGCACTTTGGTGGGAAAATGGAAATACGTGCTAAAGTACCTGTACAAGATAAGTACGATTTAAGCTTAGCTTATTCTCCAGGGGTAGCGGCACCTTGTTTAGAAATTGAAAAAAATCCATCAACGGTATATGACTATACAATGAAAGGGAATCTAGTTGCAATTGTAACAGATGGAACAGCTGTGCTTGGTTTAGGCGATATTGGCCCTGAAGCAGCCCTACCTGTAATGGAAGGGAAAGCATTATTACTAAAGCGCTTTGCAAATGTTGATGCAGTTCCGGTTTGTTTAGCGACGAAAGATGTGGACGAAATTGTACAAGTAGTAAAGGCGATTTCACCTACATACGGTGGTATTAACTTAGAAGATATTTCAGCGCCTCGATGCTTTGAAATAGAAGATCGATTACGTGCGGAATGTAATATTCCTGTTTTCCATGATGATCAGCATGGTACGGCAATCGTTGTAGGAGCAGGTTTAATTAACGCTAATAAACTAGTAAAAAAGGAAGTAGGGAAAATGAAAGTTGTCATTAATGGGGCGGGGGCTGCTGGAATTGCAATCTTACGTATATTAATTCAAATGGGTTATACGAATGTTATTATGTGTGATACAAAAGGAATTATTTATACAGGGCGAAAAGAAGGCATGAACCCAATAAAAGAGCAAGTAGCACATTTAACAAATCCGTATCAGCTACGTGGAAATTTAGACGAAGCATTAATAGGGGCAGATGTGTTTATTGGCGTTTCAGCAGCCAATATTTTAACGCAAACACATATTGAATCAATGGCTTCAGATTCCATTGTTTTCGCGTTAGCAAATCCTGACCCAGAAATTACTCCAGAAAATGCTAAAAAGTGGGGTGTACGCATTATTGGGACTGGTCGCTCGGATCATGCAAACCAAATCAATAATATGCTTGCATTTCCGGGGATTTTCCGTGGTGCACTAGACGTGCGTGCAACGGATATTAATGAAGCAATGAAATTGGCGGCGGTTGAAGCGATTGCTTCACTAGTTACTGATGAAGAATTAAACGAGGACTTTATTGTACCGAGTTCAATGGATGAGCGTGTAGCAGGTGTTGTAGCAAAAGCTGTTGGATCTGCTGCGATTGAAACAGGTGTATCAGAATTATTCCAACAAGTAGATGTCGTGCAACAAACGTTAGCCATTTAAAAAGGTAAGATAAAAGAAGAGACTGGGACAGAAGTGAAAATTTCTCTATTTACGATAAAATACAGTATTGAAAATTGGATACTTAATAAATTGGTTGTAGTGGAGGGGCTACTCCTGGGGAATGGCGTGACGCCTGCAGGCCACGCCCACGGAAAGCGTCCCCACAACAATTACAAAAAACATCATTTTTCTCACTCGAGAAAAATGATGTTTTGATTTTGTCCCAGCCTCAATTGTACTATACGTATGCGATTTCTTCTGTTAATTTTTCTAATTGCTCGATTAAGTCACCGATAAAGGCAATTGTATCGCGTAAAGGCTTTTCAGTTGTAATATCGACGCCAGCCATTTTTGCTAATTCAACTGGTGTTTTAGTACCTCCAGCCTTTAATACGTCAATCCATTCTGCGACAGCATTTTCGTCGCCATTAAGAATGCGCTGGGAAACTTGCGTTGAAATTGTTAAACCAGCTGAGTACGTATATGGATATAAGCCCATATAATAGTGTGGTTGGCGCATCCACGTTAATTCCGCACCGGCATTAATTTCAACTGTATCTCCCCAGAATTGCTCTAGTACCTCACGTTTTAATTCATTAAGCTTTGGTGCATTGACATTACCACCTGCATCAATAATGTCATATACTTTGCGCTGATAAGCAGCCTCTAATAAATGCGTTACAAAATTATGGTAGTATGTGCGGCTAATAATTGTCGAAATAACCCAACGTTTAAAGCGGGCATCCGTCGAATTTTTTAGTAAATGGTTTGCCATTAACATTTCATTCATTGTCGATGGTGCTTCTATAAAGTATAAAGAAGGGCGCGCGTTATAAACGTTTTGCGCTTCATTTGCTAAATAGAAGTGGCCTGCATGACCTAGCTCGTGGGCTAATACGAACACTTCATTCATACGGCTAGTCCAAGAAATTAAAACGTATGGGTGCACACCATATGGGCTCGAACAAAAAGCACCTGTAGATTTTCCGGCATTTTGTGCAAAGTCAATCCATCGCTCGTCAAAAGATCGGTCCAACATTTTACCGTAATCTTCGCCCATTACTGCTAAGCCATCCTTCATGTATGCGCGTGATTGTTCTACTGTTATTGTAGGTTCATATGATGGATCGAGTGAAATTTTTAAATCTGCAAATGTCATTTTATCTAATTCATGTGTCTTTTGTAAAAGCTTCGCATAGCGGCGCATATGTGGTGCAAGCTCTGACATAATTAAGTCAATCTGACGATCATAAAGAGAACGGTCAACTTGTTGAGGTTGTAATAATGCATCATAAATCGAGTTATATCCTCTTAAATCCGCATCTGTTTTTTCAATTTTTAAATGGGTGTTATACGCTTTTGCAGTCGTATGCTGGTATTCCTTTAATTTCGCTGAGAATGCATCAAATGCAGCGCGGCGTTTATCAGCATCACTTTCTAACTCCCAGTCCCCTTCAAATAAGTTATAGCTCATCGGGAAACTTTCGCCATTTACTTCAAAGTCAGGGAATTTCATATCCACAAGCTTAGTCGTATTATATAACTCATAAGGAGCGTTGAATGTTGCACCGAATGACGCTAAAGCTTTTTCAGCTTCTGGATGTAGCTGATATGGTTTTTGAATAAGTAATTTATCAATGTAATTTGCGTAGTCAGGATTTAATCGCTTTGCTTCTTCTAAAATGGCCTCGTCTAATGCAAGTAAGTCACTTTTTACAAAGGATAATTTTGTTGCAATCATTGCGGCAACGGAACCAAACTGCGCAGAACGCATTTGATTATCTGTATTTGTTTGTTCGACACTGTGTGAAAGGCTAGCATAAGTGCCGATAGGAACTAATTGCTCTTGAATTTTTTCAGTTGTAGCAATGGCTTCTACTACTTGTTGGGCATTTGTAATATTCCCAGTTAAAGCTGAAACAGCATCCTCAACAGCATGCTTTAAATTTCCTATAGCAGCTAAATAGGCTTCTTCTGTTAGAAATAGATCCTCTAAATTCCAAGTTTCTTGTACAGGTACTTCACTACGTTTTACAGATGACATGGCATAACCTCCTAATATTCCGATATTCGAAGTAAATGATAACATATTTCAGAATATTTAGGAAGTAATTCTGTTGAACAGAAAATATAAAAATAATTTATGAATATTACGTAATGAAATTGAAAGAGTTATAATATAATTTATATATTTTAAAACGAAAGAGTGTGATAAGCATGAAGGAAGTGAAGGATTGTAGTTTAATACTTGAAGGAGGTACATTCCGAACAGTATTTACTGCTGGTGTTTTAGATGCTTTCATGGAAGAACAAATTGTCATGCCATACATAGCGGCTATTTCTGCTGGTGCAATTAATGCCGTTTCCTATATGTCAAATCAGCCTGAGCGTACGATTCGTGTATTAACAACATATCGCAATGACCCTCGCTATATGGGAGCGCGAAATTTTTTAAGAGAAAAAAGTTTATTCGGATTAGATTTTGCGTACAATATTGTACCAAATGAATTAGATCTGTTTGATTGGGAACATTTTTATAAATATCCAGGTGAAGTGGAATTTGGATTAACAAATGCTTATACAGGAAAAGTCGAATATAAAAGTGCACATAACATGACAAAAACGTGTGATATTTTACAAGCGACATGTGCTATACCTATTTTGTTTCCTGAAATAAAGATTGGGAATGCCCCGTACTATGATGGTGGGTTATCTGATTCTATTCCGATTAATCGTGCTCTTGAAAAGGGGTTCGATAAGCATATTCTCGTGTTGACAAGAGAGCCAGGCTACTTAAAGCAAACATCTAAATCAAGTACATGGATGACAAAGCTATTTAAAAAACGCTATCCAAGACTTGCTGCAGCAATGAACAATCGCGCAGAGATGTACAACAAAACGCTTCATCAAATAGGGGAGCTTGAACAGCAGGAAAAGGCATTTATTTTAAAGCCTGACCATGCTCTAAAAAGTTTCGAAAGTAAAACAGACCAAATGCGAGCGAATTACGAAATGGGCTATGAACAAGCACAGCGCAAAATGTCTGAGCTAAAATCGTTTTTAGAAGTTTAAATGGTAATAAGGATGACTGAATAAAACGCACTAGCAATACAAGCTAGTGCGTTTCTTTTGTTATAGTAATATTTAACCATCCAAATAGAATCGTCATAATTGGGCTTAGTAAACAGAAAAAGGCAAAGGGTAAATAATCTATGACACTAACTTCAAGTGTAGAAGCAATAAATAACCCACAAACACTCCAAGGAACAAGTGGATTAATAACAGTACCTGCATCTTCAATTACCCGTGCCAAATTTTTAGGATGAAGCTTCATACTTTTGAATTTTTCTTTATAAGCCTCTCCTGTTAATAAAAGAGATAAATACTGTTCACCGATAACAATATTAATAAAAATGGCAGTTAAAGCTGAGCCAGTAATAACTTTACCAATTGATGTAAGCAACGTTTGTATGGATTGCAGTAATGTTTGTATAATCCCCAAAGCAAACAATAAGCCACCCATAGATAATGACAGCACAATTAAAATGATTGTAAACAGCATACTATTCATACCGCCGCGGGACAATAATGAATCGATTGCTTCGACCCCAGTATTTAATGTAAAGCCCTCATATAAAATCATAAATAATTGCTGTAAAGATATTGAACTATGGAAATATGAAAGGATAATTCCGCTCATTGCACTTATTGCTAATGTTGCCATACTCGGGACTTTCAATACAGTACAAAGGATTAATAGGAAGAGTGGGATGATTGCATACCATTGCACGAGATTAGTAGCTATTAGTGTTTCTTTGTACTGTGTAATTAATTGTCCGTCGATCGTTTCACTACTTGGAGAAAGAATTGCATAGCCAATCAATGATAAAATAAACACTGGCACAGTTGTAAACATCATATTTCTAATGTGGGTAAATAAATCAATCCCAACAATTGATGAGGCTAAATTCGTAGTATCGGAAAGTGGTGACATCTTATCGCCAAAAAATGCCCCGGAAACAATCGCCCCTGCAGTAATGAAAATGGATGCCTCAATAGAAGTTGCCACCCCAATCATTGCTACTCCAACCGTAGCTACTGTTGTCAAGGAGCTTCCAATTGCAGTTCCGATAATACTTGTAATAATAAAGACAATGGCATAAAAAAAGCTTGCGGAAACGATAGAAAATCCAATGTACAGTAAAGTAGGAATCGTTCCACTGATGAGCCAGCTACTAATTAAAATGCCGATTAATAAAAAGATATAAATGGCACTAATACTTGTTGAGACTGAGCTTACCATACTTTTTTCCAACGATTGGTATGGTACTTTTTTTATTACGCCATATAAAATGAGTAAACAAATCGAGATTAAAATAGGAATATGGGGCACACTTTCTAACTGAATGATTGAATAAGAAATAATAGAAATAATCAAAAGCATGATGAATAATGCTTCTAAAAGATGTGGTTTTAGCTGCTGTTTGATAATCACAAATCAAAACTCCTTTAATCAATTTCGCGCTTCAACGCGTCGAAGTACGAAAGTAAGTATAGCACGTTAAGTATCAAAAGGAAAGAGGTGGTATAAAAAAAGCATGGAAATAGAGTCCCATGCTTTAAGTTAAATATAATTTACTGCTTTATTCAGCTAACATAATTTTTTCTAATTCTAAAGGTTCGATGTATGTATTGCCTTTATAAGCACGCATATTGCCACCAGAAATCTCATCGATTAATAAAATTTCGCCTGTTTTTGCGTCGCGACCGAATTCTAATTTAATATCGTATAAAGTTAAGCCCTTCTTTGCTAACTCTTCACCTACGAATTTTGAAATTTCGATTGTACGCTCTTTTAAAATTGCATATTCTTCATGCGTTAAAATGTTTAACATAGCTAATGCATCCTCTGAAATTGGGGGATCTTGGCGTTCGTCATCCTTAATTGTCACTTCTACGAAGGCATTTAAATCTTGTCCTTCTGTAGCATAAGCTCCATATCTACGTAAAAATGAACCAACAGCTTTAAAGCGGCAAATTACTTCTAAACCTTTACCAAAAACAGTAGCAGGTTTTACAGTCATTGTTGCATCCTCAAAGTTTGCATCTACATAGTGTGTAGGAATGCCACGTTCATTTAGTTTTGAATAAAAGTAGGCTGTTAATTTAAGACCAGCTAACCCAGCGCCGTCAATTGTTAAACCAACTGTGTTAGCACCAGGGTCAAATACCCCGTTTTCACCTGTTACATCATCTTTAAATTTTAATAAAAACAGCTCATTTTCTAATTTAAAAACATTTTTCGTTTTACCAGTATAAATTAATTCCACAGAAAAACCCTCCAATTCAAATTCAGATAATATTATATCACGAATATTTTCGTGCTGAGTATAAAAAATAGTTCGTGTTTTAAAGAAGGACGTCTAACTTCCATCTATGTGGGAGAAATAGTTTTCAAAATATTATCTATTTTTGTTATACTAATACTAATGAGAAGGAGTGGTTGTTATGGTTGAAACTTACAAAAATATTGTGGTTGCAATTGATTTTTCTGAAAAGGCAAAAATTGCCTTTGAACGTGGTGTACGAATTGCCAAACTTACAGGGGCTACATTGCATTTAGTAAGCGTAATTGATACACATTCATTTGGCTCAGTAGAGGCATATGATTTGAAATATGCGAAACAATTAAAGGAAAAAGCTATCGCACATTTAGATCAATATAAGCAGGAAGCTGAACAAGCTGGTGTAACTAATATTAAAGTACTAGTGGAGGAAGGTTCGCCAAAAGTGATTTTAACAAGTTTATCTGAATCGGATCTTGTGATCGTTGGGGCAACGGGCTTAAACCGTGCGGAACGTTTCTTATTAGGTTCTGTTTCTGAAAATGTCGTACGTAACGCAAAATGTGATGTATTAGTTGTACGATAATTAAAACAATAAGTTCCTATTGGGAGTATTTTCTTTTTTATCAAATTATGATACTATTGAAATAATTTCAATGGACGGAGGTGAGAAGAATGAATAAATTAGCTATGGAGACAAGTGTAAATATCGATACAGCTACGTATATTGCACGTGTCATTACTTTTGATTTTGCGTCTAACGGGATAGGTATGCCCTTTTTTAGACATTTCAAAATTAATGCGTAGCTGATTAACTTCATTCTTTTCACATAATAGTGAAAGACTGCTCAGTTAATGGGTGGTCTTTTTTGTATGCATTTTCAGCGACGCACTGGAGGCGTAGAATATGCAATTAAAATTAGAAAATATATCAAAATCAATCGGTGGGAACGAAATATTCACCAATATCAATTTAGAAATTAAAGCAAATGATCGAATTGCCATTGTTGGACGAAATGGAAGTGGAAAAACAACTTTATTTAAGTTGCTTACAGGAGTTGAACTGCCTGATACAGGGAAAGTTGTGAAAGCAAAAGGGGTAAAGATTGGCTATTTACATCAAATACCTCATTATCCAGTTCAAACTGTTTATGAGGTCCTTAATGAAGCTTTTGGAAGCTTACATTTAATGCATAATCGGTTAAAAGAGTTTGAAGAGAAAATGACGGTAAGTGTATCTGACAAGCTTTTACAGCAATACGGGGAACTTCAGGAACAATTTATGGAACAAGGTGGCTATGAAATTGATCAGAAAATTGCTAGTGTTGCAATGGGCTTAGGTATTCATCCGCTTTTAGAAAAAACCTTCCATCAACTAAGTGGTGGTGAAAAAACGAAAGTCATGCTAGCACAAATCATTTTGAAGCAACCAACGATTTTATTATTAGATGAGCCAACGAATCATCTAGATTTAGCTGCAATTGAATGGTTAGAAAATTATATTAGCTATTATTCAGGCACGGTTGTTGTCATTTCCCATGATCGCCAATTTTTAAATCATATCGCTTTGAAAGTATACGAAATTGAGAATGAAGCCATTTGGGAAAGTATCGGAAATTACGATACGTATATCCACAATAAACAATTAAAAATTGAACAACAATTTGCGGCTTATAAAGAGCAACAAAAGAAAATCCAAAAAATTAAAGAGTCTATTAAAAGACTTCGTCAATGGGCAAATGAAGCTTCTCCACCGAATCCAGATTTGTATCGTAAAGCAAAAGTGATGGAAAAGATGTTAGAGCGCATGGAGCTTATAAAACGTCCAAAAAGTGAGAAAGCGATGAATTTAAAGCTTCAAGCTAATGAGCGAAGTGGGAAAGAAGTATTTGAATTATCTGAAGTGTATCATGGCTTTGGTAACGATATTTTGTTCATGGATGTGAACTTAACTGTTCATTGGAAAGATCGTCTAGCGATAGTAGGGAATAACGGAACAGGAAAGTCAACCTTACTAAAACTTATGTTGCACCAGCTTAAACCTACATCTGGAAAAGTGCGTATTGGAAGTAATGTGAAGGTTGGCTATTTATCACAGCAATTTGATACATTTAATAAAGAGATGCGTGTAATAGATGCTTTTCGTGAACACATATCCATTGTTGAAGCAGAAGCACGTCATGTACTCGCTCAATTTTTATTTTATGGTCATGATGTATATAAACGTATAAACGATTTAAGTGGTGGGGAAAAAATGCGTTTACGATTAGCGCAGCTCATGCATGAACAATGTAATGTACTTGTATTAGATGAGCCGACCAATCATTTAGATATTGAGTCAAGGGAAGTATTGGAAGATACATTAAAAGACTTTAATGGCACAATTGTAGCAATTAGTCACGATCGATACTTTTTACAAAAGATTTTCTCCAAAGTGGCTTGGATTGAAAATCAGTGTATTACTGTCCATAACGGTCCATATAACTGGGCATATGAAAAACAAAAGGAGTATTAAACATGAACAACATAGAGCTTTATTGGAAAAAATTTTGTAGTGAAACAAACTTAGAAAATACTCAGTATAAGGAGGCTTTTCAATTTGGTGAAAAAATAGATTGGTTAGCCCAATTAGTAGTAGAGGGAAAAAAGACGGCAACTTGTTCAAGTTTTGAACTATATAAAGTTGAAAACGAACCGCTACCAAATGCCGGAGAATATTCAATTATACTAGATAGTGATAATTTGCCAGTAGCGATCATTCAAGTGGAATCCGTTGAAATTTACCCATTAAATGAAGTACCTGAAAACTTTGCAATAGCAGAAGGAGAAGGGAACTATAAGGAATGGTGGGATGCCCATGTGAATTTCTTTACGGAGCTGTTTAAACAGTACGATTTAACATTTACACCACATATGAAGGCAGTATGTGAGCGATTTAAAAAAGTGTACCCAAAATAATGAATGGAAATGCAGAGATGTTGTTTTATCAACATTTCTGCATCTTTAATAAATAAGGTTCCGATTTCGTCAATATGAATGAGGTTAGGACATAACAAAAATATAACTTTTCTCTCCGAAGAAAAATTGTATTTTTTAATGCGCGTGAAATTGGTTTCCATTCAGGGTAAGCTTTCCGCGGGCACGGCTTGAGCCTGTAGTCTCAGGCATCGTGCTGTTCCGGCTGGAGTCTTATAGTTCTAACTATAAAATTGAAGTGAGTATTAACAGTAATAAAGTATTATCAATTGAAAAATTTGATCAAGTAATAAATACCTATAAAAAGGTCGCTAAAATTACTGACCTAAAGAATGTCTAATGATTATCAAGTAATTAATAATGCCTAATTTAGAATGTTGGGGACTTTTCTGTTTAATACATTTATTTATAAATAGGTAGAAGTGTTTGTTTATTTAAAAAATATAAAAATAATTATAATTTAGTAAAAAATGATTATACCTAAATTTTCCTGTATTACCAACACTTTTGCGTATTGTTTTTTTGTTTTATAAATTTATTAATATTACTATTAAACTATGTGAAAAATAGTTTATTTTTATTATTTTTGAAAATTCAAATAATTGTCGACGGAGTTCGACAGTATTTAAATATTAATGGCTTTAATGTGATAGTTACACCAAGAGACATTTAGATTGTCACCTTTGATTCTATTTACCAAATTTTATTTGGAAGGAGGAAAGGGTGTTTTTTTGAGGACTTTTTTAAGTGGAAATTTAAGGAAATATAAGGAGGAATGAAGTTGAGGAAGACAAAAAATCAAACTAAAGTTTTTAGTGTTGTTGCTAGTCTATTTATGACGTTTTCGCTCGTTGCACCAAACGTTGTTAGTGCAGAAACAACAAACAAAATTCACCAATCGTTAAGGGATTCAAGTTCTAATTCTATTTCAATTTCTGCTAAGGACAAGCTGAGCAGTCGTTTACTGCAAAGTTTTAAGGACGATGATAAAACTACATTTCTAATAAAATTTAAGGAGAAATCGGACTCCTTAGCAGTAGCTCAAGAAGCAAGGAAGAGTGCTGAAAAGGCTAATTTGTCTTCTCATAATACTAAGCTTATCCAGCGTTCTGCAGTTGTATCAGAACTGAAGTCCACTTCTTTAGAGTCTCAGCAAAACGTCACAGAATTTCTCGAGCAAGAAGTTGCAAAGGGTAATGCGAAGGATATTGAATCGTATTATATTGTAAACGGAATGTCCGTTACTGCAACTCAGGAAGTTGCTGAAAAATTGGCCACATTCCCAGAGGTAGAGAAAATATTACCAAATGAAACCCGCCAATTATTTACTACAAAAACAAAGAATGCAGTCACTCCAAAGGCAGAAACTTCAAATGTTGAATGGAATGTGGAGCGTGTAAAAGCTCCAGAAGTATGGGAGATGGGCATTGATGGAGCTGGAACAGTTGTAGCAAGTATTGATACAGGTGTGCAATGGGATCATCCAGCTTTAAAGGAGAAATACCGTGGTTACAATAAGGCCAGTGGAGCAGTTTCTCATGACTATAACTGGTTTGATGCAACAGCGGGACGGGCTACACCATATGATGACCAAGGGCATGGAACACATGTTACGGGAACAATGGTTGGTAGTGAACCTAATGGCGCGAACCAAGTAGGTGTAGCTCCTGGAGCAAAATATATTGCTGTTAAGGCATTTACAGCAAATGGGGGAACAGACGCGGACTTACTCGAAGCAGCACAATGGATTTTAGCTCCAACAGATGCAGCAGGTAATACGCGAGTGGATATGGCACCAGATGTAGTGAATAACTCATGGGGTGGTGGACCAGGACTTGATGAATGGTATCGTGATGTTGTCATTAATTGGCGTGCAGCAGAAATTTTCCCTGAATTTTCTGCGGGGAATACAACTTTTACAAATCCTGGTGGTCCGGGGTCTGTAGCATCACCTGCTAACTATCCAGAATCTTTTGCAACAGGCGCGACGGATATTAATAATGTCGTAGCGAATTTCTCGTTACGCGGACCTTCTCCTTATTCGGAAATTAAGCCGGATATCTCCGCTCCAGGTGTGAATATTCGTTCATCTGTACCTGGTGGAACTTATGAAGGTGGATGGAATGGTACATCGATGGCAGGTCCAGCAGTATCAGGTGTAGCAGCGTTGCTTAGACAAGTGAACGCTAACTTAACTGTGAATGAGATGGAAGAGATTTTGCTTAATACAGCGAACCCTTTAACAGATTCGGTGTATACAACGGTTCCGAATCATGGATATGGTTATGGATTAGTTGATGCATATGAGGCAGTAGGTTCCATTATTACAGGACTTGGAACATTGAAAGGACAGATTTCACAACAAGGTGACGATACAGAGGCTCCGGTATTTGAACATACTGCTCCACGTGAGACGTATGAAGGAATGGCTTTACCTCTAACAATCTCAGTTACAGATAATATCAGTGTTTCATCTGTTAACTTAAACTATAAAGATGCAGATGGTGTATGGCAATCAATTGAAGCTGGGCGTACATCTGGAGACTATACTGATGGAGAATATACTGTAGTAGTACCTGGAGAATTTATTTCAGGGGAAACATTTACGTATAAATGGACAATAAATGACTTTGGTAACAATGAAGTAGTTAGTGGAGAATATATGATTCAAGTAAATCCAGGGATAACAATCGGTTATTCAGAAGATTTTGAAGCTACACCTATTGGTTGGACTTCTTTTGGAGAGAAAAATAGCTGGGAATGGGGTATTCCAACAGTTGGTCCTGAAGGCGCAGCTTCTGGAGAAAAGGTATACGCTACTAATTTAGATGGAACATATGAGAATTCTATGAATGCTACACTCGTTATGCCTCCAGTAGATTTACCAGAAGGAAACTCTTTCTTGCAATTTAAACAATGGCATGAGTTCGAACAATCTTCATCTGGAAGAGCCTGGGATTATGGTCATGTATTTATTTCGACAGATCAAGTTGAGTGGACGCAACTTTTAATGATCCAAGGCACATCTGGCGGTTGGATAGACGCAGAGGTTGACTTGTCAGCATATGCAGGGCAACGTGTATACATTGGCTTTAATGCTTTTTCAGATAGTAGTGTTGTGAAAAATGGTTGGTATTTAGATGATGTTGTTTTAGCGGACACTTCTCAAACAGGAAAAGTATCAAAAGGAAATAATGGAAATAAAGCAGGTAATAGTGGAAACAAAGGAAACAATGGTAATAATAAAGAAACAGACAAAAAGTCTTTCAAAGAAGCAATTGACCCTAAAACGATTAGACCTGTCATGAATGCTAAAGAAGCACCTCCGGTAGTTGATACAATAGTTAATCCAACACTCCTACCATTAGGTGCTCAAGTAAGTGTCTTAGAATCTGGGCGTTCGGTTTATTCGAACCCGGCAGATGGGACGTATTCACTTATGCATAGCGCAGGTACATTTACAGCGAAAGCAGAATCTTATGGATTTGAGTCAGAAGTAAGATCTGTAACTATTGAAGCAGACGGTACTTCAACTGCTAACTTTACATTAATGGAATTGGCAGAAAATATGGTAAGTGGTGTAATTACTGATCAATCGACGGGAGAGGGAATTGAAGGAGCAACAATTATCCTTGTAGAAGATGCAAATGTGGCACCAGTTGTAACAGATGCTACTGGTAATTACTCTCTAACTGCTTACGAGGGAGACTACACATTAAAAATAATTGCTCGTGGCTACCATAGCCAAGAAATTTCAATCACAATCGGTTCGGATGCAACAACACAAAATATTGCCTTAGAACCTTTCTACACATATCCAGGTGGAGAAATCGGATATGATGATGGAACAGCAGAAAACGCACGCGCGTTTAATGCAGCAGGGAATGCTTGGGCTGTAAAAATGTCACTTCCAGAAGGCAAAGAGAATGGAATTGTTACAGATGGAGTTTTCCGTTTCTGGGATACAGAATGGCCAGTGCCAGGTGGTACGGCGTTTGCTGTAGAGGTATGGGATGCTAAAGGAGCAGATGGTGCACCTGGGAATAAACTAGCTGGTCCTATTGATGCAACAGCCCTTCGTAACGGTGACTGGACTGTAGTGGATCTTACAGAACACAATATTACAGTAAATGGCGACTTCTACATGGTTTATCGCCAAACTGTAGCAAATCCTAATTCACCTGGACTTGCAACAGACGAAAACGGAGTAAACGCAGGAAGAAGTTATCAAGGAGTGTCGGGAGCATGGTCACCTTCTCCAGCCGCAGAAGGAAATTATATGATTCGTGCTCGTGTTAGTTATGAAGTAGTTGGCCCAGTTATTACTTCGCCAGAGGTTGGGCTAGTAACAAATGCTCCACAGTTTACTGTTGAAGGAACTGCTTCACCTACAACTACAATTGAGTTAAAACAAAATGGAAAAGATGCTGGCTCAGGCGTGGTTGGCGAGGATGGCAAATTTTCTATACAAACTGAATTAACAGAAGGGGCAAATGAATTAGTAGCAGTTTCTGTACTGGATGGCCGAGTAACAGGGCAATCTGAGCCTGTCACAGTTATACTAGACACGGTTAAACCAGAACTAACAATTGATACGCCAGTTGACGGAGAAAAAACAAATCGTGAAACTGTAACGGTTCAAGGAACAATTACAGACGAAAATCTAGAGTTCGTTCGTGTTAATGGGCAAGATGCAACAGTTTCGAATGGTAAATACTCTAAACGGGTACTTCTAGATGAAGGGATAAACCAAATCGTAGTAGAGGCTAGTGATAAAGCAGGTAATAGTGAATCAAAAACAGTCACTGTTACAGCAGATTACACTGCTCCAGAAATTACGAATCTGAAACCAGAAAATGATCTTTATTTGGCAACAGGTAGAAGCGTTAAAATTGAATTTGATAGTAGCACAGGGTTAAAACCTTCATTTGTTATCCATATGCCATTAACGAATGTAGGACAAGTGAACAATGCAACAGAGCTGCCTATGATGGAACAGGGCAACGGACATTATGTTGGTTATTGGACAGTCCCTGCAGATACTATTGCGAATGGAGCAGTGATTGAAGTAAAAGTGGTCGATGAATTTGGTAATGAAACACGCCAAAAAGCTGCAGGTAAACTATTTATCAATCTTCCTGTACCGGCAGGACAGTCTGAAGAAGAAGTAAAAGAAGAAATAGAAGAAGCACCATTCAAAGATATAGTCGAATAAGATTAGAATCAAGATGTCGAAGAGGAAATAACCTCTTTGACATCTTTTCGCTTAGATAAAAATACTGCCCCATAATTTGCAATGTTGACTGGATAGTAAGTCAATTCCATTAATTGCAAAAAGCCATTATTTTTCTCATTGAGAAAAATAATGGCTTTAAATTTCATTTCGGCCAACTTTGGCCGTTTAGACGATTAAAATTTAATAAACGCCTTCAACAAGCATTCCGTTCGCAACTTTTTTGAAACCGGCAATATTTGAACCAACAACTAAATTACCTTCAAAACCGTATTTCTTCGCAGCTTCTGAGCTTTCCGCAAAAATTGACTTCATAATGTCATGTAATTTAGCGTCAACTTCTTCAAATGACCAATAGCTGCGTCCAGAGTTTTGAGCCATTTCTAGTGCTGATACAGCTACACCACCAGCATTTGCAGCTTTAGCAGGACCAAATAATACACCATTGTTTAAAAATTCATTAATTGCTTCTAAATCTGAAGGCATGTTTGCGCCTTCTGCGACTAATTTTACGCCGTTAGCAATTAAAGTACGTGCCTGTTCGCCGTTTATTTCGTTTTGCGTCGCACATGGTAGAGCAATGTCACATGGAATTGTCCAAATACCGTTACACCCTTCCGTATAAGTGGCATTTTTACGGTAAGATACGTACTCTTTAATACGTTTGCCTTGAATTTCCTTCAATTCTTTCACTAAGTTTAAATCAATGCCTTCTGGATCATAAATATAGCCTGAAGAGTCAGAGCAGGCTACTACTTTTGCTCCGAAATGTTGTGCTTTTTCGATTGCATAAATTGCCACGTTACCTGAACCTGAAACGACAACTGTTTTATTTAAAAGTGAATCATTTGCCTCGCGTAGCATTTCTCCAACAAAGTATACTAGACCATAACCTGTTGCTTCAGTACGAGCTAATGAACCGCCATAGCCTGGTTTTTTCCCTGTTAAAACACCAGCTTCATAAGCACCACGAATGCGTTTGTATTGTCCCCATAAATAGCCTACTTCGCGTGCACCTACACCAATATCACCTGCTGGTACGTCGACATCTGGACCAACATAACGGTATAATTCAGTCATAAATGCTTGACAGAAGCGCATAATTTCAGCATCTGATTTCCCTTTTGGATTGAAGTCAGACCCACCTTTACCACCACCGATTGGTTGACCTGTTAAGGCGTTTTTAAAAATTTGCTCAAACGCTAAAAATTTCATGATAGATTCATTTACAGATGGGTGGAAGCGTAAGCCTCCTTTATATGGTCCGATGACATTGTTGTACTGGACACGATAACCACGGTTTACTTGCACTTGGTTGTTATCATCTTGCCAAGCTACTCGGAATGAAACAATTCGATCTGGTTCAACGATACGTTCTAAAATATTGTGCTTTATATATTCTGGATTTTGTTCAAATACAGGAACTAATGAAAGGAAGATTTCTTCCGCCGCTTGTAAGAATTCTGGTTGGTGTGCGTTCTTTGATTTTAGCTTTGCAAAAACACCATCTACGTATTGTTGTGCATTATTAATTAGTGCTGTTGTCATTTGTGTACCCCCAAATTAATTAATAGTTATACATTAGTATGAATTATCAAACAATTCAATATCATTTTATGTAACATGACCTTGTAAAATTGATGTGAGGTTGAGAAAGCGTTTTCTTAATGTTATATTAAAATAATAAAAAATGGTTATATTTAGAAAGGATTGATTCATATTTTACATTTACTAATTGATGCAGATGCCTGCCCAGTTGTTGATTTGGCGCTATTTGTTTCATCTCAATATGAGATAACACCAATCTTATTCTGCGATACATCACATCGTGTAGAAAGAGAAAATGTAAAAACAATTATTGTAGATAAAGGACCTGATTCAGTCGATTTTAAGCTTTTAAGTAGATTAAAGAAGGGAGATTTGGTCATAACCGGGGACTATGGCTTAGCTGCCATGTGTTTGGCAAAAGGTGGAATTGTCGTCAATCATAACGGAAAAGAACTGACGTCTGACAACATAGATCAGCTGTTGGCAAGTCGATATGAAAGTGCGAAAATAAGACGTGCAGGGGGGCGAACAAAAGGTCCTAAAAAACGCACAGAAGAAAACAATTTGGCGTTTGAATCGAAATTTCGACAAATTTGTGAACGTGCGATTTTAGCAAAGGGAGGAACGAATTCATGATTGAACAAAAAGTTGATGTTAATGCATTAAAAACAAGCTTTCCACTCGTTGAAAAGTTACAAAATGAAGAGTATGTATTTTGGATAAACGATCGAATTTCACAAGAAAACGAAACATTAAACACAGTATCTATGGAAATGGTTCGTGAAGCTGAAGCTAAATTACATCGTTTTTCTTCATATATAATGGAAGCTTTTCCATTTACTAAGTTTTCAAATGGCTTGATTGAATCGGACTTAAAAGAAATACCTGCAATGAAGAAATTAATTGAAGGTCGTCGAGGTTTCGAAATTCCAGGGCAACTGATGCTAAAATGTGATCATTCACTACCAATTGCAGGCTCTATTAAGGCTCGTGGCGGTATTTATGAAGTGTTAAGTTATGCTGAGAAGCTTGCAATCGATGCAGGAATGCTTTCACTTACAGACAACTACGCAAAAATTCATAGCGATGAATTTCGAGAATTTTTCAGCCAATATAAAATTGCAGTAGGTTCCACTGGAAATTTAGGTTTAAGTATCGGCATTATTAGTGCTAAGCTAGGCTTTCATGTAACGGTGCATATGTCAAAAGAGGCAAAGCAATGGAAAAAAGATTTACTTCGCGAAAAGGGCGTTTCAGTTATAGAGCATGAAACCGATTATACTGCAGCAGTAGAAAAAGGTAGAATTGAAGCAAGCCAAGATGAAATGTGTCATTTTGTTGATGATGAAAACTCACTCGATTTATTTTTAGGTTATGCTGTAGCAGGTCTCCGTTTAGAAAAACAATTAAAGACTGCTAGAATAAAAGTAGATGAACAGCACCCATTATTTGTTTATTTACCGTGTGGAGTTGGTGGTGGCCCAGGTGGTGTGGCATATAGTTTAAAACAAATTTACGGAGAGCATATCCATATTTTCTTTGGGGAACCATTTGCCTCTCCTTGTATGTTACTTGGCATGATGACAGGACTTCATGACAAAATTAGTGTAGGAGATATCGGTTTGTCAAATCAAACAGAAGCGGATGGTTTAGCGGTTGCGCGTCCTTCTAGATTTGTAGGAACATTGATGGAATCTATACTTAGTGGATGCTATACTGTGGATGATAGCTTTTTATTTAGAAGCTTAAAAGGTATGTATGAGCAGGAAAATATTTTTATGGAACCTTCTGCCCATGCTGGTGTATATGGTCCGATTGAATTAATGATGCAAGGTACGCGTTATCTTGAACAAAAGGGACTAATAAATAAGATGAAGCATGCAACACATATTATTTGGTCGACAGGTGGCGACTTAGTGCCAGAGGAATTACGCCAGCAATATTTGCAGACAGAGATTTAGAAGGGAAGGCAATTTGTGCTAATCGTTATTGTCATTGTGAGTTTTATTGCAGCAGGTATAATTGATTTAAAGCTACGGAAAAAGTTTAGTATCGAAAAAAATGAAAAGTTTATGGATCAATATATAGGCTTTTTACATTTGTTTTTAGAAGTTATACTTTGCTTATTATTCTTGTCGTTTGTTACAGTGAATTTCTTTGACCAAAAGACAATATACGCTCTACTCTTTGCGTTTATTATGCTATTATTTGCGATTCGTGGTTTATTAGAATTCCTGTTTAGACGTCAAAAACGCCGCCACATCTTATCGTTTACGTATGTGGTATTATGCGGCGTCATTAGTATTGCGATTATGTTATTTATGAAATGATAAAGAGGGCACCCTTAACATAGGGCGCCCCTTTTTTAATCCTGTTGAATTTCTTCAACGGTAGCTTCGACTTCTGCTCGGGACACTTTTTCACGTCCTTCACGCATCGCTTGTAATGTTTTGTGTGCTAATGCAAGAGGTAAGCGGCAAAACAGTTTAATTGACCGCTTTGTAATATCCTGCATATATAAGTCTGCCTTCGCTAAGTTTTCCTCAGCATAAGCAAATAGCTCTGTTCGACTCCAATTATCAGGCACAAAGCTAACACCGCGTTCATCCATATCTTCTTGCTCGTTGCGTAAAATATTGACAGCTTGTAAGCCTCGACCATAGCCAATTGCTAATTCACGATCCGTTTTGATACCAGCACTCCATTCCCAAAGTTCGGATAGCATGACTCCTACTAAACCGGCCACATAATATGTATAATCATCCAAATCTTCCCTTGTGTGAACTTGCCAATTTGCTAATGCCCATTTCGCCATTCCACCTGCCATTTCACTTGTAGCACTCGTTACAATTGCACGAGCTTCAGCTGGGCAGACTTCAATCCAATCAGCTAAGCGTAATGTTACTTCTGGCATTTTGTCTTGGATAGGAGCTAATACACTTACATACTCTTCATTGTCAAATTGAGGTGCAAGTAATAAATCTGCTACCTTTAACAATACATCATGTTTTGTTTCATTCGATACATCTTCGTGGTCTTCGATTTCATCAATGGCACGCATTGCTAAATAGGCAGCGGCTACAGTTAATTTTAATTCTTTATCTAAAAAGGTAATTGGAATATAAAATGTACGACTTGTTTCTTTTAAGACGCGCATCGTGTCTTTTTGAAGAGTTTTACTCGTCATATGGAATTATTCCTCCATTCATAATTGCTTCATTCTAATGGTATCGCAAAATTAGAAAAAGTAAAAACAAATCTTCTAATAATCTTGATCATATAATGTAAATGGAACAATTTGTATCTCGTCATGTAAAAATTTTAATTGATTATAAGGCATGCTCCTTTTTTACAAACATTCTCGTGTCATACGTACTATTTTCATATACAATAAGATAAGGTTATTGATATTGAGAAAATTTGCATTTTTAGGGTAAATGCAAAGAAATATCCAGTGCGTAATTTAAATAGAAGGTGAAAATTTTGGAAAGAACAAAAACATATATTACGGTTGATGTGGAAGCCGCACTTATTCGTGGTAAACAATATATTATTGAAATCGGTGCAGTAAAATGGTTGCCTGATGGTACTACGGAAACTTTTACGCAACTTATTCAGCCTTATAAATTCAAAAAGCTGAATGCACATATTCAACAATTAACAGGCATTACGACTGAACAATTATTAGATGCTCCTTCATTCAAAGAGGCATTTTATAAGTTTAAGCGCTGGTGTAAAAGTGATTATGTATTTTTAACTTTTGGCGAATTTGATCGAAAAGTATTTGAAGACGAGTTAACGAGAAACTACATTAATAAAGAATGTCTTTATCCAATGATAGATTTCCAACAAAAATATATGATAGCAAAAAGTGTAAAGGAACAGCCTAGCTTAAGTGGACTTATGCAAGAGCTAGGTTTAGAAAATGAAACACAGCATCGTGCCTTAGCAGATGCGTACAGTTTACTTCGAATTTTTCAAACTGTGGATGGCGAAAGTATGATTAAGCAACAAGAAACAAATGAGTTTATTTTATTATTGACCAATTTCCGTATGCTTGAAACAACTTATGAGTTATTAATTTCAAAAACATTATGTTCAATTGAACATAATCAAATTCAGATTCATAATATGCAAACTTTCCGAGATGAGCTGCCATTTCGTATCCACAGCGTGGAAAGAATCAATGAACAAGGTGAACCTATAACGACAGAGCAAATAAAAATTACGCCAAATCTAGAGGCTAAACAATTTTTACGACAGCTAGCGTTAGAAGTACCAGGAAAAATTTTAGTTTCTCGAACAGCACTACGTTCAGTATCAAAAGTTTTAAAGTTACATCATGTAAGTTTGCCAAAAACGGAAGGGATGACGTTAACAAACCTTCTAAAAAAAGAAGAGCTTATTGCAAAATTTAATTTAGTTGATGAAACAACTCACGCCTATGAAGCAAAAATTTTGCGCCTCATTCGAAAATTTGAAACTTCTATTGTGGAAGAGTTCCATAAACGCGCTTTACTAGAGAAAGATCCGGTTCAAGTTTAATGTATACAACTGCCCGTAAAAGCCCGATTGGTAAAACTAACATTCAGAGTGAAAATATCTCTGAATGAAGTTTTACTTTACCCCGCATAAACGGGCAGTAAGAATACTCAACTGCCCGTAAAAGCCCGATTGGTAAAACTAACATTCAGAGTGAAAATATCTCTGAATGAAGTTTTACTTTATCCCCTGTCGTTATTACGTTATTATGTTAGGGTAGGGAATACTAGCGGTAAAGTATAAAGGAGATTTTTTTATGTCAACATTGATAGGGATCGATACAGGGGGTACGTTGACAAAGCTTGCCTATTTAAATAAACAGAATGAGCTTAAATTGACAGTCTTTCCATCAAGTGAAATGCATTTAGTAAAAGCATGGTTAGAAAAACATCCTCAAGTAGAAGAGATTGGTCTAACAGGGGGGCGTACGGAGCAATTACGTGACGTCTTAAAAACGATGAAGTCCATAGAATATATTGTAGAGTTTGAAGCTACATTGAAAGGTGTCCGTTATTTGTTAGAAAAGGAAGGACACAAAATTGAGCAAAGTATTATAACGAATATTGGTACAGGAACGTCTATTCATTATATGGATGGCAATAGTCACGTACGTGTCGGTGGTACAGGCGTTGGTGGGGGTACATTAATTGGCCTTTCAACAATAATGACTGGAATTACAGATTTTGATGAAATTAAAGAAAACGCTTTCCTTGGCGATCGAGAAGGAATTGATTTACTTGTAAAGGATATTTATCAAGGGATGGATACACCTATTGATGGTAACCTTACTGCTAGTAATTTTGGGAAAGTTGGTATTACGAAAAAATCCAATTTTGCTAAAAATGATGTGTTAGCAACTACCCAAGGATTAGTTGGAGAGGTAATAACAACATTAAGTATTCAATTAGCTGAGCAGCATAAAGCTGAGTATATTGTTTATATTGGATCGACGTTAACGAACAATGAGCATTTAAAAAAGGTCATTGAAAGTTATACAATTAGAAAAAAACACAGACCTGTGTTTTTACAGGACTGTGGCTTCTCTGGAGCAGTCGGTGCATTGCTGAATGTAATGGAACAAAATCGCAAATAAAATGATGAGCTATCTTGTTAGAAATCTAGCAAGGTAGCTTTTTTCGGTTCTATAATATTTGTTGGGGTATGGTATCTAATGAATTTGTGCAAAAAAGCACAAGATCATCCTTTTTTATATACTTGAATCGTCGTAGAGATACAATTAAAGATTATTTAGTACATTACGGTTCAAATGTAAAAATCGTTGTCATGGATATGAACCTTGCATTTAAAAATTTGCAAGTAGAGATTTTAAATAGTTACGCATTTGGCTATTCAAATGGTTTTTTAGAGGGCATTAATAACACTTCAAAAGTCATCAAGCGTCATGCATTTGGATATGAACACCTCAAACCAAAAGTACCATTAAGTAGAGTATATAAAGAAGTAGTTATACACCTTGGTTAACAGAGAGTTGATTGGAATGGAGGGCGGCAGACTCCTGCGGGAACAGCACGTGCGGAAAATCCACTACCAACGGGACGCATCCCGTTGGTAGTTAGTTGGAGCCGTGCCCGCGGAAAGCGTCCGCCCGTAATGGAAATCAAGTGCTTTTTTAGAAAAAAAGGTAGTTCTGATTGATGAATCATTATGACATTACCCCAACATTTTACATAAACCTTTTTATAAGATTTTGTCCATTGTGTCTCTTTACAGATGAAACAAAACGACGTATGATAAATAAGTAATTTATTTAACTAGGTAAATAAATGATAGGAGCGATTTTATGAATCCATTATTTCATATGTTTTTTCAGCAAAATCGATATTTAGTCAATGAATTAAATCATGTATTAAAAGAGCATGGATTATTTAACTCACAATGGACTATTCTATTTTTACTTCATCAAAATGGACCGATGTCTTTAACATCTATTTGGAAATATTTAAAGGTTGAAGCACCGACAGTTACGCGTACAGTTACGCGATTAGAAACTTTAGGGTGGATTAAACGCATGCAAGGAAATGACAAACGAGAAAAAATTATTGCGTTAACCCCATTCGCTATTGAAAAGTTCCCTGAGATTGAAGCATCTATATTATCGTTTGAGCATGAAATGACAAAAAATTTAAATGAAGACGAACAAAAGCTCCTCGTTCATTTATTGGGTAAAATGAAAGGTTGAGGACATGGAGCAAGATAATCGAATTTTTACAAAGCGTTTTATAAGTTTATTTTTAACGAACATGGCTGTGTTTTTTGTTTTTTATGGTTTAGTAACGACTTTGCCGCTATATGCAATTGGTGTCTTAGGGCGATCGGATGATGAATCGGGATTACTCGTAACGGTATTTTTATTATCCGCTATTTTTATGCGCCCGTTTAGTGGGAAGCTACTCGATTTATTCGGAAAGAAACGTTTATTAGTTATTAGTTTGTTTTTTTATTTAGTTTGTACAGTGCTCTATTTATTCTTTAAACCGTTTGCTTTATTATTAGCATTACGCTTTTTCCAAGGGATTTGGTTTAGTATTGCAACGACTGCAGCAGGATCATTAGCTGCAGACATTGTACCTGAAAATCGGAAAGGTACTGGATTAGGTTATTTTACAATGTCGACAAATTTAGCTGTCGTACTTGGCCCATTTATTGGATTACTCGTTATTCAATATGCAAACTTTAATGTATTATTTATTATTTTAGCCATCATTGTATCAGTAGGGGCTCTCTTAGCTTTATTTCTTCAAACGGGGGATTTAGCACAGCCTATAAATGAAAAGAAAAGTTTAAAGTTTACTTTTGATGACTTATTTGAACGAAAGGCATTGCCTTTAGCGATATTGGCAAGCTTAATTGCCTTTGCCTATGCGAGTGTTTTATCATTTTTATCACTCTATGCAGAACAACAAGATTTACTGAGCGTAGCAAGTTATTTTTATGCGGTATTTGCCGCATCAATGATAAGCATTCGACCTTTTACAGGGAAAATTTATGACACATTTGGCGCGAAATTTATTATTATTCCGTCATTTGTTTTATTTGCAGTAGGCTTATCAATGTTAGCAAATGCAGAAGGGACGTTACTGTTTTTATTATCGGCTATATTCATAGGCGCAGGTTACGGAACGTTAACGACAAGCTTTCAATCCTTGTGCATTCAAGCTACATCACCAAAGAGAAGTGGCTATGCTACGGCAACATATTTCACGTTATTTGATATCGGTATTGCATTAGGTTCGTATATTTTAGGGATGGTGGCAGTTAGTATGAGCTATCAATCTGTTTATTATCTTTCAGCTGTATTAATTATTTTTGTTCTGATCGTTTATTTAATACTATTAGTCCGAAAAAATCCGAATGTAAATAATTAAAAATTGGCTGGGACAAAACAAAAACATCATTTTTCTCGAGTGAGAAAAATGATGTTTTTTATAATTGGTTTTCGTTGCGGGGACGCTTTCCGGGGGCGTCACGCTATTCCCCCAGGAGTCTCCCCTCAACACTACAACCAATTTATTAAGTATCCAATTTTTAATACTGTACTTTATCGTAAATAGAGAAATTTCCACTTCTGTCCTAGCATCTTATATATTCTTTAGTTTTTCTTAATCGCTTCACGTGCAAGTGCATCCGCTGCTTTATTATCTTTATCAGCAATCCATTTGATGAAATATAAATCAAATTCATCTATGAGGGCAAGTGCTTGCTCTAAATAAGGCTTGAATTCCTCATTTTTGACGTAGCGCTTTTCAATTGAGCTGACTACGATTTTTGAATCGGAACGCATTGATACAAAGCTTGTCCCAGTTTTTTTAGCTTCCTCTAAACCACGAACAAGTGCGATGAATTCAGCTTGGTGATTGTTACATACGCCGATTGGTTCACTAATTTTAATTTGGTGTCCTTCACCTTTTAAAAATACACCGATACCGCTAGGTCCAGGGTTACCGGCACTTGCACCATCTATATACACTTCTAACATAAAGTAGCTCCTTTACAACAACTTACGAATAGTATAGCAAAAGGTCAATAGTTGGAGAAATGAAAAAAACATAGTACAATAATGGAACGCAAGAAAGGGGACACAAATGATGAATAAAGTAGACGTGATGAAAGATATTGATCAATTAACGGATACGTACTGCACTGACTGTCTTGTCATTCGTGACCTACGGAAAACACGAGGAAAACAGGGTGCACATCGTTTTTGCATAGAATCATGTACTGTTGGAGAGCAGTTGCAGTTTTTAGGCAATGAAATGTTGAAAGTAACTGAAAAATAGCCCATATTCCTATAAGTTAGGATAAAATAATGAATTCCTACTTGCCTATTAAAAATTCAATAATCGGTAAGTATTTTTATTTCAAAAATAATTAAAGTTAGGGTGGAAACAAAAATATACAAAAAGCTGTTTTCCAATGTCTCGGAAAACAGCTTTTTTATTATTGCTTCTCTTGATAGAAGGCAATTAACTCTTGATGGTATTTGTTTAATGAAGATGCAGAAATGCCGAAGCTTTCAGCAATTTCTTTTACTGTGAACTTTTGTCCGAGTAAATCATTGTCTTGACCGAAACGAACAGCACCTGCTGCGATTGCTCCTGCTTTACGTGCAGAAGGTTGTTTTTCGATTAAATAATCTTCAACAATTGCGACGAAGGATTCATTGTTAATATTTTTCTCTTGCATGAATGCTTTTAATTGCTCGACAACGTCTTGCTCAAATGGTGTAAACTCTTCACCCTCGTAGCCATTTTCAACTAAGCCTTCCCATAATAACAGGTGGTTCTCTTTAGTAAATTGATCAACAGATTGACCACTTGCTTTATAAGCTGCTGTAAACTCTTCAAATGAAATCGCATGCTCTTTATGGAAGAAGATTAAAGTAGATGCTGCTAATACATGATTTTCTTTTTTCGTTCCATCTGGCAATAAGAAAGCAAATACACGCATACCTACTGGAATAGGCTTCGGACTTTCTTTTTGGATGTGATAAATTTGCTGATCTAATGCAGATACAGCAGTAAAGTAATCATTATTAACGGCTTCAACAGTTCCGATGAAGAATGTTGGGTTAGCCCAAGATTGTAAAAGTTCAATCATAGAAGGACGAAGCGTTTTCTTTTCCATTTTTGCTAAGAAATTTGTCCAAATTTCAGGGCGTTTGTGGAAGAAGAACTCATCTAACGCAACAGCTTCTACTAATTCCTTTTGTAGTTTTGATTCTAGTTTCGGTGCCCAAGCTTGTACTAATTCAATAAATTCACGAATATCTTTTCTCTCCGGATAAGTACTATAGAAGGTTTGTAGTACGTTTTCAATCTCATCATGGAATACCGTTAACGTTGTTGCTTGATTTTTACCTTCACAACATTTCTTATATTTCTTTCCGCTACCACATGGGCATTGGTCATTACGTCCAACCATTGTTACACTTCCTTTAATGCGTCTTGATAAATACTTGTCGCACAAGTATTGCTACTACTAATAATAACGTCAGATTGTTATTATGGAAACTAATTATCTATTGTGAACTATCAGAAAAATAGTCGCTTTTTAAATTATATTAAAAACTACTGAAAAATAGAATCAAAATCTTAAAATAATAGAAATAAATAAGACATAGCATATTTTTATGCTATGTCCAATCATTTAAGCTCTATATTCTGATGCAGCAGTGGAAGGTATTTTCTTAGCATTAACAAATTGCTCATATTGAGCAACTAAATTACCAACTAAAATAAAGCTACCACCTATTAATAGTTGTAATGTTATAAACTCGTTAAGGAAAATAACCGCAAAAAGTGCTGCAAAAATTGGTTCAAGTGAAAAAATTAAGCCAGTATGGGTTGGTGATGTGTACTGTTGTACTACAGCTTGTGCAACGAAACAAAAAGCCGTACAAATTATCCCTAATCCTAAAATTGCAATCCATCCGATTGAAGTTGTAGGAATCTGTGGTGTTTCAAAAGTTAAAGTAAATATTGCACCTAGCACACCGGCAACCCCAAGTTGGTATACCCCATAAGAAATAGACTCAACATTTTTTGTGAATTTACTATTTAAAATAAGGTAAATCGAATAGCAAATAGCTGCAATTGCAACTAAAATATCTCCAATTTGGAATGCTAATGATTCTTTCATTGTTAATACGATGATCCCAATCATCGTTGATACGATGGCAAAACTTACTGCACGTGATGGCAGTCGCTTTTCAAGAAAACTTGTAAAGATAGGCACTAACACAACGGTTAAGCTTAAAATAAAGCCGGCATTTCCAGCAGAAGTTGTTTTTAAGCCGAAAAGCGATAAGGCGAAAACTATGAATAACAATGTTCCTTGAATTGCGGCATAACCAATTGTTTTTTTATTAACGCGTAACATCTTTGGGAAAAAGATTAGTCCTGCAATAATAAATGCTATTAAGCATCGAAGTGCAACAACATTATAGGCCTCTAAAATTTCTAATCCCATTACCATGAATGTATAAGAAAGACCCCAAAACATTGTTACAACGACCATTAATAAATTTGCTTTTCCTTGTAAACTCAAAGATGTCACCACATTCCTAAAAAAATTGTTTGCACTGTTATAAAACAGTATAAACTGGACATTGTGATTAGTAAAACGAATGTTTATAATGGTTAATATGAAAAATATTCATGTCTATCTTTGGAAAAAGAGGTAAATTACATTGAGTTTAGTGAAGTATGAAATTTTGAATAAAGTTGCAGAGGTTCAAAGTTTTACAAAGGCAGCAGAATTCCTTGGATTAACACAATCAGCTGTAAGTCATGCAATCTCAAGCATGGAAAAAGAATTTGGATTTAATTTAATCCATCGAAATCGAACAGGGGTAACATTAACGGAAGATGGAAGTACAATGCTTCTTCAAATGCGGAAAGTTTTATCTGCCGAGGAACATTTACGTCAAGAGGCTGCCAATATTTTAGGGGTGGCGAAAGGTACTGTGCGTATTGGGTTAATCTCCACAATTTCGACCCATTGGATGCCTGATATTATTCATTTAATGGATTCGGAATATCCTGGTATTCACATTGAGTTACGTGAAGGGGATTATTATGAAATTGAACAGTGGCTTTTAAACGGTGAGGTCGACTGTGGATTTTTAAATCGTACAAGCTCGAAGCAATTTGATTTTATGCCATTAAAACGTGATCCATTATTATGTATTGTGTCTTCAGAAAGTCCAATATATGATAAAGATGAAGTTGATTTATATGAGATAGAACATATTCCATTTATAATGCCTTCATATAAAGGAACAAACGATGTAATGACGACTTTCGAAACACATGGGCTAAAGCCAAATGTACGGTTCCATTTATATGACGAGAAAGGAATCGTCTCAATGGTAGCACACGGCATTGGTATTAGTATATTGCCTCAGTTAGCAATTGCAGGATTGCCGAACAACATGAAAGCGTTACCATTAAAACAAGAAAGTTTCCGAACGATTGGACTTTCTACAAAACAAAAATTATCACCCGCAGCGAATAAATTTGTAGAAGTATTAAAGCAATGGCTCGCATCAGTGAACGAATAAGGAATCAAAGGGGTAATCTTATGCTACAAGGAAAAACGGTTTTAATTACAAGTGGAGGCACATTTGAAAAGTGGGATAATGTGCGCGGTCATACGAATTTATCAAAAGGCACGATGGGCTGTTATTTAGCTGAAGAGGCAATGGAGCGAGGAGCAAAGGTTATTTATATGCACGGTTATTTCGCTCAACTACCAAAGCAGCATGAAAATATCCGCTTCGTACGATTTGAAGGGATTGAAGATTTAGGGAAGCAATTAAAACAAATTGTCCAATCAGAAGAAGTCGATTATTGCATCATGGCAGTTGCAGGCTCGGATTGGCTAGTTGATAAAGTTTTCGATCAATCGGGAAATGAGTTGACAGAAAAAGGGAAGATGCCATCGGACGAGCCACCAATTATTCACTTTAAAAAAGCACCAAAGATTTTAGCACAAATTAAAAATTGGGCACCAAATATGAAGTTAATCGGCTTTAAATTAGAAGCAACAGAAGATGAAGAGTTTTTAATTAAGCGTGCGAAGTTACGAATGGAATCAGCAAAGGCAGATTGGATGGTGGCAAATAGCTCAAAATCATTGTACGGAGCGATGGAACCTCATTATATTCTTCATCATTCAGGGGAAATTTTAAAAGTAGAAGGAAAGAAAACTGCAGCAAAAACGTTAATTAGTTTATTCCTTTAATAGAATAAATACACTCACCTATAATAAATAATAGAAAAATGATATAATTCGAATATTCAATTAATTTAAAGGTGGTTTATTTATGTCATTTCAATCAGTGAAGCAGTATTTTGATCAACACGGAAAAGGGCAGGACATATTACAATTTGACAGTAGTAGCGCAACCGTTGCAGAGGCAGCTGCTGTTTTAAATGTTATTCCAGCGCGAATTGCAAAAACATTATCGTTTCAAGGGGATGCTGAGCAACCCATTTTAGTTGTAGCAGCTGGAGATGCAAAAATTGATAACGCTAAATTTAAAAAGCAATTTAAAGTGAAAGCAAAAATGTTAAATCCAGTGTCTGTTGTAGAGCAAACAGGCCATCCTGTAGGTGGGGTTTGTCCATTTGCACTTACAAATAATTTACCTGTGTATTTAGATATTTCTTTACAGCGATTCGATACTATTTTTCCGGCCTGTGGAAGTGCAAATTCAGCGATTCAATTATCGTGCCAAGAGCTGGAAAACTATTCAAATGCCATCGCTTGGGTCGATGTATGTAAAGCTTGGAATGAGGATGTGTAGCATGTATCAACTAGATCATATTGTACATTTTGTAGAACGACCAGAAGACGCTATGCAATATTTTCAGAACGCTGGCTTCCATGTAGTGGTAGGGGGCAAGCATGATGCGTGGGGAACTTATAACGCGCTAACGTATTTTGATCTATCTTACATAGAATTCATTGGGATTTATAATGAAGAAATCTTTCAAAAAGCAGCAAAACAAAAGTATACACTGCATGAAAGCTATGAAAAGAGAAACCGTAGAAATGGCTTGATACGCATGGCAATATCTACGACTAGTATTGATAAAGATGCGCAAAGCTTTCAAGAGGCGGGTTTTGATGTTTTTGGTCCGGAAACATTTTCACGAACACGACTGGATGGCTCTGTTGTAAGTTGGAAACTACTTCATATTGGTTTTCCAAATGCGAATATTGAGTTTCCTTTTTTTATTCAGTGGGACCAGGATGAGCAATTGAGGCGTAATGAATATAAAAGTAGGGGCATTATTGCAGATCATCCCTTAGGGAAATTACAGCTGCAAACTGTAAACATAATTGTGCCTAATTTTTATTTCATCGAGCAATTTGCTAAACTTTGTGATGCACCTGTCGAAATGAAAGAAGATAACGAAATGAATTCTGAGATTGCCACCGTTTCACTTCAAAATGCGAGTATGATTTTTGCTCGCCCTTTAGGAGAGGGACCGATTTGGGATGAAATACTAGAAACAGGCTATGGCATTCAAAAAGTGATTTTTACAGGTGCTAATGTACAACAAGAAATCATGTATGACGGAGCCTTGTTTGAAGTAAAGGTCTAGAATTTTTATGGCATCATAATTAGAGAATGAAGGAGTAAGGTATGACATTAACAAAGCAACAAGCGATCCAAGCGCTAAATAATAATCAATTTATCGGTTTTACAACTTTAACAGGTAATGTCCTTATTAAAAAAGCAAATCGCACAGATTATAACATTTATGTATATGAAGAAGGCGTTGAGGACCCTGCCCACTATATTGGTTCTATTACAAATGTAATTGCAACATTAAGTGATAAAAATAGTCGTAAAGATTTTATGATTGTAGAACAATAAAAAAATTGCCGCTCGAGAAATGAATACTTGAACCCGAGCGGCACATTTATTTTTTGTAAACATTCGCTGCTTGTGGTCCACGAATGCCGTCAACAATCTCAAATTGTACGGTTTGTCCTTCATCAAGTGAACGAAATCCTTCTTCTTGTATGCCAGTAAAGTGTACAAAAACATCTTCACCATTTTCACATTCTATAAATCCATACCCTTTTTCATTATCAAACCATTTTACAGTGCCTTGGTGCATTTGCTTTCTCCTCCGATACTGTCAAATTCAATTGATGAATAGCTAAAAAATACAGAATATTACGAATAAAATATATAATACTTTAACGCTAGATGTCAATAATTTGTCGATTTACGTATCCCTTTTTATTAATGAATTCAAATAAAAGCGATTATAATAAAGACGACTATATGAGAAAGCAGGATTAAATGATGACAACTACAACAAAAAAAACATTAACTGATATTGAAATTGCAAACAATGCAACGATGAAGCCAATTGTAGAAATTGCAGAAAAAGCTGGGATTCCATTAGAAGCAGTTGAACAATACGGTCGATATAAGGCTAAAATCGATGTAAATAAAGTAACAGGCGTTGCCAATGCGAAAGTAGTTCTTGTAACAGCGATTAATCCAACACCAGCCGGAGAAGGGAAGTCTACGGTTACTGTAGGATTAGCAGATGCCATGAACCAGTTAAAGCAACGTGTGATGGTAGCGTTACGAGAGCCTTCATTAGGTCCGGTAATGGGTGTAAAAGGTGGCGCAACAGGTGGCGGTTATGCACAGGTTTTACCAATGGAACAAATAAACTTACATTTTAATGGCGATTTCCATGCTATAACAACTGCTAATAATGCATTATCTGCTTTAATTGACAATCATATTCATCAAGGGAATACATTAAATATTGATCCGCGTCGTATTACTTGGAAGCGGGTAGTTGATTTAAATGACCGTGCACTTCGTCATGTAACAGTTGGTTTAGGAGGCCCATTACAAGGAGTGCCAAGAGAAGATGGCTTTGATATTACAGTAGCATCCGAAATTATGGCCATCTTCTGTTTAGCGACAAGCATCCAAGATTTGAAAGAGCGATTAGCCCGTATTGTAATTGGTTATACGTATGATCGAAAGCCTGTGACAGTAAGAGATCTACAAGCAGAAGGTGCACTCACGCTCCTTTTAAAAGAGGCGTTAAATCCAAACTTAGTTCAAACAATTGAAGGTACGCCTGCGCTTATCCACGGAGGTCCCTTTGCCAATATAGCCCATGGCTGTAACTCAATTATTGCAACTCAAACAGCTCGTCAATTAGCAGATATCGTTATTACAGAGGCGGGATTCGGATCAGATTTAGGGGCGGAGAAGTTTTTAAACATTAAAGCACGAGAAGCTGGTTTTAAGCCAAGTGCGGTAGTCGTTGTCGCAACGATTCGTGCACTTAAAATGCACGGTGGTGTTGCGAAAGCTGATTTAGTAAAAGAAAATGTGGAAGCATTAAACGTTGGTATTACCAATTTAGCGCAACATGTGGCAAATGTAAAAAACTTTGGATTAGAGCCAGTGGTAGCATTAAATCGATTTATAACAGATACTGAAGCTGAGCTCGAGTTCGTATTAGATTGGGCAAAAGAGAATAATGTTCGCATCGCTCGTACGAATGTATGGGAAGAAGGTGGAAAAGGTGGTATTGAGCTGGCGCAAGAAGTATTAGAAGTCATTGAGCAGCCAAACAATTTCCACCATTTATATGAATTAAATGAAACAGTAGAACAAAAATTAACGAAAATTGTTCAACAAGTATATGGTGGAGACGGAGTCCAATTAACGGAAGTTGCCAAAAAGCAATTAGCAACAATTGAGAATAATGGATGGGAAAACTTACCGATTTGTATGGCGAAAACGCAGTATTCATTATCAGACCAACCACGCTTACTTGGGCGTCCTACACATTTTACAATCACCATTAGAGAAATTATTCCTAAGCTTGGAGCAGGCTTCTTAGTTTGCTTAACTGGAGATATTATGACTATGCCTGGCTTACCGAAACAACCTGCAGCGTTGCGTATGGACGTAGCCGAAGATGGAAGCGCAATAGGGCTATTTTAAACAACATATAAAAAGAAAACGTATTCGATTTTATCCAATCGAATACGTTTCTTTATTATGCGTCAAACTAAATCAAGTATTAATTAAATCTTTTTAGAACATGATTTGGAGTAAATTGTTAATTACGATTACTGCAACACTTGTCCCATATACAACTGAACCAAGTACAATTGGTGAAATTACCAATAGTCCCCTTTTCTCACTATCCTTCATAACGTGAGTTGCTGCATACACTAATTTTTCCATAATTATCACTCCTTATTTTTTCTTTATTTTGTACTGCTAATGCTATTATATGACGTGAATTTGTAAATATCAACTGATAAGTTCACAAAATGGACAAAAACATGGAAATCATATACTAGTAAATTTTTAAAAGGGTCTTTAAAATTTGTTCTCTATCATTTCATTAACAGATACAAATGTGACATACTAATTAATCAAAATAAGTTGTACTATTTGTCAAAAAAGTGTTGACTTATATTAAATATGTGACTTATATTATGTGTAATCGGTTACACAATATTGATCGATATTTTTTTGTGTACATATGTAATCGGTTACACATGGCGTTAGAAAGTGAGGGATAGTTTGTGGCTACGATTAAGGATGTTGCTAAGTTGGCGGAAGTTTCTGTTGCAACAGTTTCCCGCTATTTAAATAACAGTGGTTATGTAGGTGCAAAAGCAAAACAGTCAATAGAGGGTGCCATTGAGGAACTAAATTATAAACCAAATCAAATTGCCCGATCTTTATCTACAAAGCAAATGCATACGATTGGGTTAATAGTTCCAGACATTACAAACCCATTTTTCCCAGAACTTGCCCGTGCAATCGAGGATACAGCATTAAAAGAAGGCTATACAGTTATTTTGTGTAACTCAGACGAACAGGCAAAAAAAGAGCTGCACTATATCGAAATGTTGCAGCAAAAATATATTGCAGGTTTTATTATTGCAACGAATCAATTACCAAAAGAAAAATATGTTCAACTAAATGCACCTATCGTGTTATTAGACCGCGTTCTTGATAGTGATATTCCTTCGGTTACATCACAAAATCAATATGGTGCCGAACTTGCGATGAATTATTTGATTACAAAACAAGCGAAAGAAATTGCATTTTTTAGTGGACCAAAAAATTTAGAGCCTGTTCAACAACGTTTAAAAGGTTTCAAACAGGCAATTGAGGATAAAAATATAACAACACATATTTTTGAGAGCCCATTTGATTTTGTGGAAGCTGAAAAAATTGCTTATGTAGCATTAAAAAAGTATCGAACAATTGATGCCGTATTTGCGAGCAGTGACATGATTGCGATCGGAATTTTGAAAGCAGCACATAAATTAGGAATCCGTATTCCAGAAGAATTACAAGTAGTTGGCTTTGATGGCATTGCAATTGGTGAGATTGTGACACCAGGGCTAACAACTGTCGCACAAAATATTTATGCACTAGGTGAAACAGCAACTAAAATGCTTATTCAGCAAATTAAAGGTGATGTGCTAGCGCAAGAACATGTCGTAATCGAGCCAAAATTAATTGTGCGTGAAACGACTAAGGAGTAGATAAAATGATTACGGTAGTAGGTAGTATTAACATGGATATCGTGTGTCAAACAGTAGTGTTTCCCAAACAAGGAGAAACAGTACTGGGAGAGCGTTTTGAAACGATTCCAGGTGGAAAGGGCGCCAATCAGGCAGTGGCGGCTTCTCGTTTAGGAAGTACCGTAACGATGATAGGTGCAGTTGGTCAGGATAGTTTCGGTCCCGAATTAATTCAAACACTACAAAAAGAGAAAATAAATACAAAAGCAGTTAGTAAAGTAGAGACAAATACAGGTATTGCCAACATCATTTTATTCGAAAATGACAACCGTATTATTGTCGTACCAGGGGCAAACTTTGATGTGACACCTAACATGGTTGAAGCACACCGAGCTGTTATAGAAAAATCGGAACTTGTCATGATGCAATTGGAAATTCCGGTAGATACGGTGGAGTACACAATAAACCTTTGTGACAAGCTTGGAGTACCAGTTTTACTAAATCCAGCACCAGCTCGTAATTTTAAACGAGAATGGATGGAAAAAATCGCCTACATTACACCGAACGAAACAGAGTGTGAGCTTATTTTCAATGAAAAGGTTGAAAAATCATTAGAAAAATACCCGAATAAACTTATCGTAACGCTTGGAGATGAAGGAGCGATGTACCATAACGGCAAACACATCGTAAAAGTTGCTGGTTTTAAAACAACTGCTGTTGATACAACTGGTGCTGGTGATACGTTTAATGGGGCATTTGCTCATCAAATTTGCACAGGTGCTTCGATTGAAGAAGCTGTACAATTTGCAAATATCGCGGGTTCGTTATCGGTTGAGCAATTTGGTGCTCAAGGTGGAATGCCAACAATACAAGCAGTTGAGGCAAGATTAAAAGGAGAATAGCAACATGAAGAAGCAAGGAATTTTAAATCGTGAGCTTGCTGGAATATTTGCCAAGCTTGGTCATACGGACCAAATAGTGATTGCCGATTGTGGGCTCCCTATTCCTGCTGGTGTGACTTGCATTGATTTAGCATTTAAATTGGGAGAACCTTCGTTCATGGCCGTTTTAGATGTTGTTTTAGATGATGTAGTCGTTGAAAAGGCATTTATTGCCGAGGAAATTACAGCAAGCAATTCAACTGTTGAGCAAGCAATTAAAGAGAGGTTAGCAGTGGAATTTATGACCCATGAGGCATTCAAAAAACAAACAAAGCAGGCAAAAGTGATTATTCGTACGGGTGAAACAACACCTTATGCCAATATCATTTTACAAAGCGGCGTTATTTTTTAAGCGAAGGTAGGTGAAAAACATGATTGAAATGTCTAGTATTTCAAAGGCTTTTAGTGGCAACGTCGTTTTAAAGGACGTGCAGTTTGAATTAAAGCCAGGGGAAATCCATGCACTAATGGGGGAAAATGGGGCCGGAAAATCAACGATGATGAAGATTTTAACAGGTATTTATGAGCGGGATGCTGGGGTTATTAAAGTAGACGGTAAAGAAGTGCACTTTAAATCACCTAAAGAAGCAGAAGCTCTGGGAATAGCAGTTATTCATCAAGAACTAAACATTTTGCCGGACTTATCGGTAACAGAAAACTTATTTTTAGGGAAAGAAAAAACATATCCTGTATTCGGCATTTTAAAGAAAAAAGAAATGCATAACGAGGCAAAGCAGCTTCTTGCAAAGCTTGGGCTGAACATGGATCCTTCTACACGCGCTGGAGATTTATCGGTTGGTAAGCAGCAAATTATTGAAATTGCAAAGGCGATTGCTTCAGATGCGAAGTACATCATTATGGATGAGCCGACTGCCGCTTTGACTGATCGCGAAATCGAAACGTTATTTGTAACGATCAATGAGCTAAAGGCGAAAGGGATTTCATTTGTGTACATCTCACACCGCATGGAAGAAATTTTCGCCATTTGTGATCGCATTACGATTTTACGTGATGGAACGTATGTAGGTGTACGTGATATTAAAAGCACATCATTTGATGAAATCGTGGCAATGATGGTTGGGCGGGAGCTTGGCGAACGTTTTCCAGACCGTAATGTTGTAATTGGTGATGTGAAATTATCAGTGAAGAACTTATGTTCTACTGGTTCATTTAGCGATGTATCCTTTGATTTACATAAAGGGGAAATTTTAGCTGTAGCAGGCTTAATGGGCGCTGGGCGTACGGAAGTGGCGCAAGCATTATTTGGTTACCGTAAAATTTCCAGTGGTGAAATATACATCGATAATAAGCCAGTGAAAATTACTTCACCAATTGAAGCGATGAAGCAAAAAATCGGCTTTGTTACAGAAGACCGTAAAACGCAAGGCCTTGTCTTAGATTTCTCGATTAAAGAAAACATCATGCTGGCGAATTTAGAAAAGGGTTCAAAATCTGGTGTAATCTTACCAAAGCTTGAAAATCAAATGGTTACAAAATATATCGAGCAATTACGTATTCGCACATCGAGTGCAGATTTAGCAGCAAAATCACTAAGCGGTGGTAACCAGCAGAAGGTGGTTATTGCAAAATGGTTAGGGACAAATCCTGAAATTTTAATATTAGATGAGCCAACGCGCGGTGTAGATATCGGTGCGAAAAAGGAAATTTATCAAATTATGAACAACCTGGCAGAAGCAGGTGTATCAATTTTAATGATTTCTTCTGAACTTCCTGAAGTTATCGGCATGGCGGACCGAGTGCTTGTTATGCAAGAAGGTAAAGTGACGGGCATGGTTCAAAAAGACAACATGACGCAAGAAAACATAATGCATTATGCCACAGGAGGGGAATAAGAATGGCAAAGAATAAAGAATTAATTTCGAAGCTTGGACCATTTATCGGTTTAATTTTATTAATAGTTGTGTTAACGATTTTAAATCCAAGTTTCTTAACAGTAGATAACTTATTAAACGTATTACGCCAAGTATCGATTAGTGCGTTGATCGCATTCGGTATGACGTTTGTTATTTTAACAGGCGGTATTGACTTATCAGTTGGCTCAACTCTTGCATTAACTGGTGCAGTTGCAGCCACATTATTAGCATCGGGTACTGATCCAATTTTAGCGATGCTTGCAGCGCTTTTATTAGGTTTAATTTTAGGTGCGGTTAACGGGATTATTATTACGAAAGGTAAAGTGGCTCCGTTCATTGCTACATTAGCTACAATGACGATTTATCGTGGTTTAACGTTAGTGTACACAGAAGGACGTCCAGTTTCTGGATTAGGTGATTCACAAGCATTCCAAATGTTTGGTAAAGGCTATTTCTTCGGTATTCCAGTACCAGTACTTACAATGGTTTTAGCGTTTGTTATATTATATTTTATCTTACACAAAACAACATTTGGTCGTCGTGTATATGCAGTTGGTGGCAATGAGGAAGCATCAAAGCTTTCAGGAATTAACCCAGATCGCATAAAAATCATGGTTTATTCAATCACAGGTTTACTTGCAGCCGTTTCGGCATTAATCATTACATCTCGTTTAAATTCTGCTCAACCAACAGCAGGGGAATCGTATGAGTTAGATGCCATTGCTGCTGTTGTACTAGGTGGTACAAGCTTAACAGGTGGTAAAGGTTGGATTTTCGGTACATTGGTTGGAGCGTTAATTATTGGCGTACTAAACAATGGAATGACATTAATAGGGGTTTCATCATTCTTCCAACAAGTTGTGAAGGGTGTTGTAATATTATTAGCGGTTTTACTAGACCGCAAAAAAACAGCATAGGAGTGTTCAACATGAAAAAGTGGAGCTTACTTTTAATGGCCGCAATGATGACAATCGTCCTTGCAGCATGCTCAATGGATTCTGGTTCTTCATCAAACAAAAATGAAGTAAACGATGGTGCTTCAAAACAAACAAAAAAAATTGGGTTATCAATATCAACACTAAACAACCCATTCTTCGTAACATTAAGTGATGCGGCTGAAGCACAAGCACAATCAAATGGTGCTACTCTTACAGTGGCAGATGCACAAGACGATGCATCGAAGCAAGCATCAGACGTAGAAAACTTAATCCAAAAAGGTGTTGACTTAATTATTATCAACCCTGTAGATTCAGCTTCTGTAGCAACTGCTGTTGAAGCAGCAAACAATGCAAACATTCCAGTTATTACAGTTGACCGATCAGCTGAAGGCGGGGAAGTTGTGGCACACATTGCATCTGACAACGTAGCAGGTGGCGAATTAGCAGGTGATTATTTAATGACGTTAATCGACGAAGGTGCTCAAATAGCAATGCTTGAAGGGGTTGCAGGTTCTTCAGCAGCACGTGACCGCGGTGAAGGCTTCTTAAATATCGTTGAAGGTAAAGTAAATTTAGTTGCAAGTCAAACAGCGAACTTCAACCGTACTGAAGGTTTAACAGTAATGGAAAATATTCTACAAGCAAACCCAGATGTAAAAGCAGTTTTTGCACAAAATGACGAAATGGCTTTAGGTGCGTTAGAAGCAATTTCTGCTGCGAATAAAGACATCGTAGTAATTGGCTTCGACGCAACTGAAGATGCAGTAGCAAAAGTACAAGCTGGTGAATTAGCTGCAACAGTTGCACAACAACCAGCGTTAATCGGTGAAAAAGCAATCGAAACAGCGGTTAAAGTATTAAATGGTGAATCAGTGGAAGCAAATATTCCAGTTGATTTAGAATTAGTAACTAAATAATAAAATAAAAAACAAGTTCGACGAAGGTCGAGCTTGTTTTTTTGTTGATGAAAAGTAAAAATATTAAAATCGTCGTCGAATTTACAACGAGTTAAGGTGATAAAGTTTGTTCGATTTGGCTGGATATTCTAATAAACATACGCCAATTCAATTCGCACTTCCTTATTTTCCATATCTTCATTCGTATATGAAATTGTATTAACTCCAACCAATTCAAAACCGTTTTTCAAATAAAATTGAATGGCTGGATAATTAGAAGTTTGCGTTTCTAAAGTGATGGATCTAACGCCTAATGCACTTCCTCTTTTCTTAGCAACTACCATCAACTTTTCCCCGATTCCATTTCTTTTAAAAGACTCAGTAACATATAAGTCATGAATTAATAATGTATTATTCCATGCCATTTGTTGAATGACTAATACTGCGATTTCTTGTCCATTCCACTCTCCTATATAATATTCGGAGCCATTCTTGTAATCTTCGAAAATTTCCTCTTCTAAAAGTTTTTCAAATGGATTTGCTAATTTTTCTTCTTCCAAAGAGATTTGCCAACTTGTTTCTGTTTTTTTTATACTGACATCATAGTATTTGTTAGATGTATATTTATAACTTACTATTTTCCCTTGAGGATAATCTTTTTGAAAGATTTGACGGATAGTTAACATAAATTGGTCTCCTTAATTTATCTTTTCATATTAATGCAATAATCTTTTTAATTGTCTGGATTTACTTTCGAATAAAGGATTTCGGCAAGTTTTCTTGAATAAAGTAAAAATCATTACTGTATTTAGGAAGTGAAATTATGTTATTAACAATACAGCCCTTTACTGAAATTACGACTTCTTTAGGTGAAAGCCCTGTATGGGATCACCAAACTTCCACATTATATTGGGTCGATATTTTAGAAAAGAAAGTATATATTTGCAATGCACTGAGCTCAAATGAAATAAAAACACTCCATTTTTCAAAACAAATTAGCTCATTGGCACTAGCTACAGGCAAAAATGCGATCATTACCTTAGAAGATGGGTTTTATTTACTGGATTTAAAAACAGGAACTACGGTCCTTATTCAACATGTTGAGAAGGAATTACTAGAAAACCGTTTTAATGATGGAAAATGTGATGCTAGCGGTCGTTTTTTTGCAGGGACAATGAATAAGTTTTATAAACATCATCAAGCCGGGCTATATTGTTTACATAGAAATTTTCAAGTAGAACAAAAAATGTTTAATATGAATTTAGCAAATGGTATCGCCTGGTCGACTAATAATAAATTAATGTACGTTGTTGATTCATTGGAAAAAGTTATTTATCAATTTAACTATAATATGAATGAATCAAGAATGTATAATAAAAAAATTTGTATCGATTTTCAAAATGAAGCCGGTTATCCAGATGGAATAACCATTGATGAGCAAGATATGCTATGGGTTGCACATTGGGAAGGAGCTAAAATTTCTCGATGGAATCCTAAAACATCAAAGAAAATAGATGAAATTATTTTACCTGCTCTAAAAATTACATCGTGTACATTCGGTGGAAAGCATTTAAATGAGCTATTTATAACAACTGCATCTGAAGGTATGTCCAATGAGCAATTAAAAAAATACCCAATGTCGGGTAGAATGTTTCGAATAAAGCTACCGATAAGTGGAAGAGAATCGTATCGCTATTCGATACCCGAGCAATGCTTAGAAGCCAAAAATCAAACAGAAAACTTAATAAAAGAAGAACAACCTATAAAGGCCGATTCCTATAAAAGATAGAAACCGGCTTTTGTTTTGTATTAATGGTAAAAGAATTTCCTTTTTCCCGAAGTATATCCAGCAAACTGCATGGTTTGTTGATAACCAAATGCTCGCTTCTGAGTTTACATAAATGTATTTTAAATTAAGGTGAAGGAAAGCAAGATAAAGCATGAACAACAGGTGAATCGCTAATTTCATGTTAAAATAAGGTGGGTAAAGTATTTTGATGGGAACGGTGATAAAAATGAATGATCAAATTGCCAAATGTGAAGAACTCGTAATGGGTATTTATAACGAAATGGATGCGAGTCATGATTTTCAACATATTGAACGTGTGTATCAAAATGCGTTGGCTATTATAAAAACGGAACCAACTGCCAATGAAAAAATCGTACTACTGGCGGTATTGCTCCATGATGTGAGTGATTCAAAGTACGCGGCGGATAAGTCAAATGAAAAACGTATTTTAGAAGAACTAGATTTAACAGAAGAAGAAATTCGTCATATTGAAACCGTTATCGCAGAAGTGTCCTTTAATGGCGGCAACGAGCTCCCAGCAACAACTGTAGAATCGAAAATTGTGCGGGACGCGGATCGTTTGGATGCAATTGGCGCGGTTGGTATTGCTCGTACTTTTGCTTATGGTGGAGCGAAGGGACGCAAACTATATGATGATAATGAAGAGGCGCGCATGGATATGTCGGTGGAGGAATATCGTTCGAAATCGACAGCAAGTGTAACGCACTTTTATGAAAAACTGCTTTTATTAAAGGACTTAATGGTGACAGATAAAGGACGCGAGATGGCACAACAACGCCATGGGTTTATGGTACAATTTTTAGAGCAGCTTAAAAAAGAAAGAGACGGGATTTTATGAGTCATTTAATCGTATCAAATTTAACAAAAACAGTTGGCGATAAAACGCTATTTGAAAATATCGAATTTACAATTTACGAAGGAGAGCGTGCAGGGCTAATAGGTATAAACGGTACTGGTAAATCAACATTATTGTCGATTATAGCAGGTAAGCAGGATGCGGATACCGTTGAGTTCGATCATCCGAATAAATACCGTATCGCCTATTTAGAGCAGGATCCTCAATTTGAGTCGAATGTAACAGTACTACAAGCGGTGTTTAGTGGAGATTCACCAATATTACAGTTAAACCGTCAGTATGAGGAAACGGTGGCCTCATTATCGTTGGATCCCCAATCCGAAAAGCTACAAAATGAGCTATTTCGCTTACAGCAGAAAATGGATTCGGACAACGCATGGGATGTCAACGCCTTAGCAAAACAAGCGTTAACAAAGCTTGGTATTGATATGTTTGATCATTATGTAACAGACTTATCTGGTGGACAGCAAAAACGTGTGGCTTTAGCTAAGGTATTAATCGAACCAGCTGATCTATATTTATTAGACGAGCCAACGAACCATTTAGATGTCACATCAACGGAATGGCTACAGGAAATGGTATCTCGCTTAAAGGGAGCAGTGATCTTTATTACCCACGATCGCTATTTCTTAGATGAAACAGCGACACATATTTATGAATTAGCGGATAAAACATTGTATCGCCATACAGGTACATACGGGGATTACTTAGAGGCACGTGCTATTCGGGAAGAAATGAATGCTGCATCTCAAGCGAAATTACAAAATCGTTATCGCTCAGAATTAAAATGGATTCGTCGCGGTGCAAAGGCCCGAACGACAAAGCAAAAAGCCCGTATTCAACGATTTGAAGCGTTGGATGAAGCAATAGAGCGTTCTGGTGAACAAGGCGATTTAGAGCTAGGACTTGCTACGACTCGATTAGGTAAAAAAGTATTAGAATCAGATGGCATTTCGAAGGCTTACGGAGAGCGTACAATTATTAAAGATTTTAGCTTTCTTTTACAGCAAGGTGATCGAATTGGGATTATTGGCGCGAATGGTTATGGAAAATCTACGTTACTAAATATGTTAGCTGGTGAAATTGAGCCAGATCAAGGTGAGGTTGTAGTAGGTGCAACCGTTAAACGCCTGCATTTTAAACAAGCTTTACCACCTATGAATGAAAATGCGCGAATGATTGATTATATTCGTGAAGCGTCAAATGATATAACAGATGCGGATGGGGTACGTTATTCGGCTTCTCAAATGTTGGAGCGATTTTTATTCCCATTACACGCACATGGTACGCCAATTAGTAAATTATCAGGTGGAGAACGAAAGCGACTTCATTTATTACGCTTATTAATGGAACAGCCAAATGTTTTATTATTAGACGAGCCCACAAATGATTTAGATATTGAGACATTAGGGGTATTAGAAGATTTTATTGAAAATTTCCCTGGTGTTGTCATCACAATTTCCCATGATCGATTCTTCCTTGACCGTATTGCGAAAAAGCTATGGATTTTAGACGGAAAAGGTGGAGTGAATGAAAGCCTAGATATTTACACGGATTATTTAGCAAAAAAAGCAGCTGAACAACAGCAAGAAGCAAAAGAAGTCAAAGTAGAAAAACCAAAACAGGAAAAGACAAAAAACGAAAAGAAAAAACTATCATTTAAAGAACAAAAAGAGTGGGAAACAATCGCGGACGATATTGCCGCAATGGAAGAAAAGATTATGTTAGCTGAAGAAGAAATTTCGACGGCGGGCTCAGACTTCACAAAGCTACAGCAATTAACAGCAGATTTAGAAACATTTAATAGTGAATACGAACAACTAATTGAGCGTTGGAGTTATTTAGATGAAATCGTCAATGGATAAGGAGGAACTGTGATGAAAATATTATTAATTGAACCAACACCAAGTCCAAATTCAATGAAAATTGTTATTGATCAAGACTTGCCATTTGGCAAAAGTTTTAACTATACAAAGGACAATATTCATGAGGCATCTGAGCCGTTACAGGCCATTTTCGCTGTAGAAGGTGTAAAAGGAATATATCATGTATCTAACTTTTTAGCAGTTGAGCGTAATGCAAAATATGCATGGGAACAAATATTAGCAGATATCCGAAAAGCTTTAGGCGGTGAAGCTATCGAAAGTGAACAGCAACAACTGAATGAACATTACGGTGAAGTGAATGTACATGTGCAAATGTATAAAGCTATTCCTCTACAAATTAAAGCTTTCGATGGGGAAGGGGAAGTACGTTTAAGTGCAGGAGATCGTTTTACAATGGCATTTAAGCAGTTACAATTTAAAGTTGGCGAAGATAATTATATTCTAGAACGTAAATGGGTAGATTTTGGCGTACGTTATGGAGATAAAGATCAAGTCGCACAAGAGGTATTGAAAGAAGTAGACGCGCTTTATCCACAACAACGAGTGGAGCAAATTTTAGAAGCAGATAATACGGAAGTAGTCACTGCAGCTCAGGAACGAAAGCCAGTGTCGTTGGAGGAATATGTTCAAGTAGAAGATTGGCAACAGCGTTTCCAATTACTTGATCAGCTTCCAGACCCAGAAGTAGAAGATATTCCATTACTTGAAAAAGCGTTAGAGGACGAGCAAATGTCGATTCGTCGTTTAGCAACAGTATATTTAGGTATGATTGAAGATGAGGCAGTTGTACCAGCCTTAACAAAAGCATTGAATGATAAAAGTGCAGCGGTTCGTCGTACGGCGGGAGATTGCATGAGTGATCTAGGATTAGAAGCATTCGAACCAGCAATGATCCAAGCCTTGTCTGATAAAAATAAATTAGTTCGTTGGCGCGCGGCCATGTATTTATACGAGGTTGGTACTGAGATAGCAATTGAAGCGTTGAAAGTAGCAAGTGAGGACAAAGAGTTTGAAGTAAAACTACAGGCAAAAATGGCTTTAGCTCGTATTGAGGGCGGAGAAGAAGCAAAAGGTTCCGTATGGAAGCAAATGACGGAGAGTCGTAATAAATAATAAAGAAGGACTATAACAAATTCTAAATTGTTATAGTCCTTTTAGTATGTTTTTACTTAATTTTAATAAGCTTATTTGATTTTTCTTCTGAAATTAGTTCAATCGAATTTTGTCGAAAAATATTGTCATATTTTGCATAGTTTTTTTAGGGAAATTAGTATATATTATAAGTCAAAATGGGGGTGTAATTAACATAAATGGAAATATTGTATAGAGATCGATTGTTTGATTGGCCACTAAGTAATAGTTCTCACATAATTAAGTTCTATCAATTATTAGAAAAAATTAATTTAGATAATACAATAAGCGATCAGAAAGAAAATTTTTGCCTATTTGTCTTTGATTTATGGTCATTAATAGAGATTGGAGATGAATATGAAGCGCATATTCGAACAGAGCCAGTGAAAGGAAAAGCGGGGCGAATTGCTTTCGTAAAGTACTTTTATAATGAATATAAAAAAAATAAAGAGTACTTTCAATTTTTAAGTACAAAGAGTTTTTTAGTAATTACATTTGTTGTTAAGAAAATAATAGAGATTTTTTCGGATAAACTTAAAAAGTTTATGAATATCAGTGAATATAGTGAGCAAATATCTATAAATGAATGCTATCAATCATATGAAATTAATGATTGTAATGAACAAAATCAATTGAATAGCGCTATATTACAAGCAAAAGAGCAAGCGGATGCCGCAGAAAAGCTATTTGGAAATGACATTTGGGAATCGCTTGATTTAGATTACTTAGTCAATTTATTTTATTGTATTGAACAAAATCAGTTTGCTGAAGTTTTTCATTGGCTTGAGAGTTTTCAAACCAAAAAGGTTCCGCTATGTAATGAAATTGAAAATTCTACATTTGTATTTTGTGTTCAACAAGATGAATCAATGGAAAGGTACATAAATTTTCAAACAGCAATAGTGTTAAAAGTTTCGGAGATTTTGAAAAAATGTCAAAATGATATTATATATATCCCATTTGCGCAACATATTAATCAAGAAACGATAATGCTAGGTAGTAATCTGACAGTTGAAAATTACTTAGATTTTTTTAGCAACTATAAAAAACAAGAAGGTCCCATTAACTATAAAATGGTTTTAAACTTTGCTTTTACAATGCTTAAACTAGAATTATCAACAAATGTATCGGCTAATATTGTATTAATATGTAACGAAAAGCTATTTGAAAATTTTCCAAATGAGGAAGATTGGAAAGTTGCTGTAGAGCAATTTAAGTTGGAGATGAAAATAGAAATTATTGTATTATATTTAGGGGAATTATTAAATGTAAAGCAAATTTGGTTTGCAGATGATGTAGTCGTACTAGCTGACTAAAAAACTAAATACTATTAAACATAAATAAAAAATAGTGAGAACGATGGGAGTACTCACTATTTTTGTGCATACTTATTTACGAGGGACTTTCTAGCTTTTTACTGTAAGCCCGTAATCAAATAACGCATATAAAGCGCTAGGCACCTCCGGTACGATAGACGTATCAATCAAAGGAGGTGCCATTCTTATGCCCGCAAACAAATTGACCATTGTTCCCGTCAAACTTGATCCTCTTCCAACTGAAGCTTCTTCGTTTCATTCTTCTCAATACAATGCTGCACCAGGTTGTGTGATTAAAACCGCTGTAGCTGAAATAGCTTTCTTCAATGGCGTAGATGAACGCATCATCCAAACTATTATGAAGGAGCTGAAAAATCGATGAAGCGTGATTTTACGAGCGTACAAAACATCTATATTATTTGCGGGAAGACCGATATGCGCAAAGGCATCGATGGTCTCGCAACGCTGGTTCAAGATTCTTTCGAATTAGATCCGTATAGCGATTCTATTTTTCTCTTTTCAGGATGGAGTAAGGACCGCTATAAATGTTTGTATTTTGATGGAGATGGCTTTGCCATGCTTTACAAACGATTGGATAATGGTAAGCTTCAATGGCCAAAAGATGAAAATGAGGTGCGAAGCCTTTCACAACAGGAACTGCGCTGGTTATTAGAAGGATTATCTTTACAACAGCCGAAGGCCATTGCGAAATCTGCAAAAGGTGTCTTTTAACTACATCATCAATAATGGTATAATTACCCATATATAAAATTGGACGGAATGTGGTGAACGATTTGATGCCTGTTAATCAAAAGCAAGAAGAACAAAACGAACGTATTATTCGATTACTTGAGCAACAACTAGCTCAGTCAAATCGACAAATAGAAGCCTTAACAGAGCAAGTTCGCCAATTAACAAAAGCGTTATATGGCTCTAAATCGGAGAAAGCCAAGTATCAAGCTCCTGATGGACAAGTCTCTTTATTTGAAGACGATCCGTCTTTTAATGAACCTGAGCAGACAGAAGAACAAAGCACCGATACGGTTAGTTATACGGTTACTCGTAAAAAGACAAATAAAAAACGAAATGATTCGTTTCGTGAGGATATTGAAATTGAAGAAATTCATCATCACCCAGCCAACTTAGCTTGTGAGTGTTGTCAGGGGGAAATGGTAGAATTCAGTTCTACGTTGATACGTGAAGAGGCGAAATTCATTCCAGCTTCCCTGAAGCGCGTGCAGCATTTTGAACATGTGTATGAGTGTAAATTGTGTAAAAACGATGCCCTACGAAAAGCTCAAATTAAACGTGGTAAAGCACCACAAGGTGCTATCCAAAGAAGCATTGCTGGCCCAACTGTTTTGGCCAAGCTTATCTACGATAAGTTTATTCAGTACTTGCCTCTTTACCGTCAGGTAAATGAATGGGAACGCCATGGCCTACATACAAACGATAAAAATCTTTCCAATTGGGTAATACGTGTGGCAGAAGATTGGCTTCAACCACTTTATGATTTGATGAAGCAGCTATTAACGGCAAAGTCTGTACTGCATATCGACGAAACCTATGCACAAATAATCAAGCGTTCTGATGGAAAGCCAGCTCAATCAAACGCTTTTAATTGGGTATGTCGCAGTGTACAAAGTGAAGGCCCCATTATCGTTTTATTTAAGAGTGCTCTTTCTCGAGGGCGAGCTATATTAGAAGATTTAATTAAGGGATTCAAAGGCACTGTCATCTGTGATGGGTATTCAGCTTATGGTCAATTACCGCACGTTCAATTCGCCAACTGTTGGGCGCATGTACGCCGTTATTGGCTAAAAGCCGATAGTAAGAATGGCCGAATAGGCGTGCAATATTGCGATCGGTTGTTTCATATCGAGCGTCAAATCAAACATCTTTCAGCGGAAGAGCGCGTGAAAGCTCGTCAACAAGAAGCAAAACCGATTGTCGATGAATTTTTCGATTGGATTGATCGTTCGCCTTTCTTCGGCAAAAATGCTATTGCGAAAGCAGCTGAATATACATTAAGCCGTTCATCTGAGTTAAAAGTTTTCCTTGAAAATGGGGACGTTGCTATTGATAATAATCCCGCTGAAAATGCGATTCGTCCAAATGTCATTGGTCGCAAAAACTGGCTTTTCTCTGTGAGTGAAGCAGGTGCGAAAGCGAATGCCATTTGTTTAAGTTTGGCCGAAACAGCCAAAGCAAACGGAATTGATTTTTATCAGTATCTGGTAAAGCTGATGACGGAATTACCTAATGTACCGTTTCATCAGCAACCAGAGATTTTACATAATTACATGCCTTGGTCGGAAAATATTCAAGCCACATGTGCAAAATAGCCAGCTATCTGAAAAAAATTTCAGATAGCTGGCCGATCGTCGTGCGTACCGTGAAGGTGCGCTATTTTTTTATATTTCGGGCTTACTTTTTACTAGTTGTATTTGGATTGAATACCGTGTATAAAATACTTCCGAAAATCATTAAAATTCCGAGAGTTTGTAATAGACTAGGGCGAAACGATAAGAGAACTGCGTCTAGTAAAATTGCTACAACAGGATCTACAAAAACAAGAACAGAAACGATAACTGTAGATAAATTGCGGATACTATCAAAAAACAAGTAATAGACAAATCCGGTATGTATAAACCCTGTCCCTAAAATATATAGCCAGTTTGTTTGGCTAAGACCTTGAAATGCTGAAAAGTCACATAAAGGGAAAAGCATAATGATCCCTACGATTGTTTGTACAAACGTTAAAGCATAAGAAGATAATCCTTTAATTGTTTTACTCGTAAACATTGTTAATGCATAACAAATAGCAGATAATAATGCCCAAACAAAACCGGAGTTCATAAATTGTGAAATGGAAGTAAAGCTTTCTATTCCAACAATTAATATACTTCCAAAAAAACATACGATTGTTGCTAAAATTGAACGGATCCCCATTTTTTCTGCTAAAAAAACGGAGCCCAGTAGTAATACAAAGATCGGCGCTAAATTATATATGGAGATTGCTATGGAAATTGACATTACTTCAAATGCTTTAAATAAAAATACCCAATTTAAGACGATAAAAACGCCACAAACAATTGTTTTTAACAGTTCAGATTTTTGCCATACTTCTGTTTTATGCCCACCGGTTAAAAACCAAAGACTCCCTAAAAAAATTGTCGCACAAATGCATCGAATAAATACAAGCTCGACAGCAGGTAGCCCTGTTTGAGTAGTGAAAAATCCAATCGAGCCAAATATCGCCATCGAAATCGTTAATTTCAACATGGCATTTATATTCATAAGTCGACGCCTACCTTCGTAATAAGATTATTTGTATTACTTTCGAATTTGCCCATTACCTGTAATGTAGTATTTTGTTGAAGTTAAAGCTGGTAAGCCCATTGGTCCACGCGCATGTAATTTCTGCGTAGAAATCCCAATTTCCGCACCATATCCAAATTCAAATCCGTCCGTAAATCGTGTGGAAGCGTTATGATAAACTGCTGCAGCATCAACGGAATTTAAAAATACTTCCGCGTTTTGATCATCATTCGTAATAATTGCTTCAGAATGATTCGTTCCAAACTGATTAATATGGTGGACTGCCTCATAAACATTATCAACAATTTTAACACTTAATGTTAATGCTAAAAATTCTGTTGCATAATGTTCGTCTGTAGCAGGAAGTGCCTCTTTAAGTACACGACAAACATGCTCATCCCCGTAAATTTTAATTCCTAAATCAGAAGCTAAATAGTTTAAAAAATCTTTTCCATGTAGTTCAAAAAATTGGATATGCATTAATAGACTTTCCGCAGTATTACAAACAGATAGTCGCTGTGTCTTTGCATTTTTTATGATTGTTCTTGCCATTTCAACATCAGCCAAATTATCTACATAAATATGACAGTTCCCAGCCCCTGTTTCTAGCACAGGAACAGTTGACTCACGTACAACTAAATCGATTAAGTTTTTGCCACCTCTTGGAATTAGTACATCTAAGTAATCAGTTAATGTAAATAGGGATTTTGCTGTTTCACGACTCGTATCCTCAATTAACAATACAGCATCCTGTGGGTAATTTGCTGCCTTTAATGCATTGTGAATAGAGGCGACAAGTGCAATATTTGAATGCTTTGCAGATGAACTTCCACGTAATAGTACGGCATTACCTGTTTTTAATGAAAGGGTAGCAGCATCGACCGTTACATTTGGGCGTGCTTCATAAATCATCCCAATAACGCCAAGGGGTACACGTTTCTTAACGATTTTTAACCCATTATCTTTTGTGATTTCTTCTAGTACTTCACCGACTGGATCGGGTAAATCAATCAATTGAATAATCGCATCACTCATTGCTTGGATACGTGCTTCATTTAATAAAATGCGATCAAGTGTTGCTTCATCTAAGCCGTTATCTCTTCCTGATTTTAAATCTATTTCATTTGCAGAAATGATTGACTCCTTATCAATTAAAAGATGGCTTGCTATACTTTTAAGTGCTTCATTTTTTTGAGCAGTCGTCTTAATATTTGTTTCATAGCTTGCAATTTTCGCTCGTTTCCCTTTTTTAATTACCTCATTTTCCATAATCATCAAGTAACCTCCTTAATTTTTTACCCATTGATTGCGGTGGATAACTTCCATCGGCAAATGGGAGAGCTCAACTGTTCGTTTCCCCATCGCTTGTTCTAGCTCGCTAGAAGAGTACAATACTTCACCACGTCCAATACAAATATGACGGTCGTATACTTCCACCACTTCACCTTTTTCAAAAGTGCCTTCATAGGCATACACACCAGCTGGTAATAAACTTTTGCCACCGAATTGGAGGGCTTGAACGGCCCCTTCATCTATAAAAATTTTCCCAGATGCTTTCGTCAAAGCTACCCATTGCTTGTAATTAGGAATTGATTTTTCATTGCGAGTAAAGTATGTTCCATCTCCGTTTTGTGCTAAAATTTCAATCAATTTATGAGAACCTGCCCCTGTACCGATGAATACATCAACCCCAGCATTTGTCGCATATTTCGCTGCGGTTAACTTTGATTGCATCCCACCTGTACCGACCTTTGAGCCAGATCCTGAAGCAAAGGTAAGCATTTCATCTGTAATTGTATCGATCTTTGCAATACGCTGTGCGTCAGGATTTGTCAATGGATTGGCCGTATATAAGCCGTTGACGTCCGTTAAAATAATCAATTGATCAGCATGCAATAAGCCGCTTACTAAGGCGGATAGCATATCATTATCCCCAAAAGTTAATTCAGCAATAGAAACTGTGTCATTTTCATTAATAATCGGAACGATCGAACGTTCAAGTAACTCAGATAATGTTTCATAAGCGTTTTTGTATCGCTTTTTATCGCTAAAATCTGATCGGGTTAATAAAATCTGCGCAGGTGTTACCTTAAAAGCGGCAAATTCATCCCAATACGCCTGAATTAAAACGCTTTGTCCTACCGCAGCAGCAGCCTGCTTTCCTTTAATTGTTACAGGTCTTGAGGAATAACCTAATTTTCTAAATCCAGCTGCGACAGCACCTGAAGAAACTAAAATAACTTCATGACCAGCCTGCTTTAATGTTGCCAACGCTGAGACATGATCTTGAAATTTGAATTTGTCGAGCTCACCCTTACTATTTGTTAACGAGCTACTGCCAATTTTTACAACAACGCGTTTTCGTTCCACTTACTTTGCCTCCCTTAAATATGAAAAAAAGCATTTTTCATCCCTTATTACTAGGACGAAAAGTGCTTTTCCGTGGTACCACCTAAATTGAATGCTTTTATACATTCCACTTCATCTCATAACGCTGAGTCGGCGCCTATTTTTAATAGGAGCATGTTGAAGTAGGTTCGGTAGGTTTTACTGTGCGATTCTTTCAGCCGATGGAATTCGCTCTCTTTTTCAGTTAATTGCTACGTACTATTCTTCAATGGGCATTTACATTTTCTAATAGCATGAAGGATAGATGTACTTTTGTCAATATCTGAATGTAAAATGTTTTTCCACTATTCAAATAAGGGACAAAATATAAAATCTACAATTTCAATAGAAAATGAAGAGAAAAATACTTTTTCATAGGAATATTCTTTGAAAAATTACTATTTGCGTTTATTTTAATGCATTTTGGTCTTTGTGAAAAACTGTAGATTGCAATAAGTTGTCATTACCTAGGAATATTTAGTTGTGCACAGCTTGAAGGAATGGCAATAATGCAATCAATTGATGAAATGATACAACAACATGAATTTTTAATTTCTCGTGCTATTTATAAGTTGAATATATATCAGAATAAAGAAGACTATATGCAAATTGGTCGTATTTCTTTATGGAAAGCGGTACTAGATTTCGATGAAAGTAAGGGGGAGTTCAGCATGTTTGCTTATGTAAGAATTCGTTATGCTCTTTTGCGAGCATTAACGAATGCAAATAAAATCGAACAAGTGGAAGTAGCATTAGAAAGTAACAAACTGGTACTCATACTAGAAAAGCAATCTGCCGAAGAAATCTATCTACCACCTATTGATTGGCCGCAGCTTTTAAATGATGAAGAATATAGCCTTATACAAATGATTTATGTTGATGGGAAAACATTGAGGGAGGTAGCCCTACATTTAGGCTATTCCTATGAAATGGTGAAAAAAAGAAAACAACGTTTATTAAAAAGAATGAAGGATATTGTAGCGCAAATAGAATAGGGGGCTCCCGTTTTTCTAGGGGAAGCTATAAGTAAGCTATCCCCTAGAAATCGAAATTGCTTCATTGTTGGAGCAAGGCTAAAAATTCATCCCGTTGCTGCTCTGTTTGTTGTTCGCCATTTATTAACATAGCCCCAACTCGGTGAGAACTTTGATCCTTCTCAACGATGAACTGTAAATTTACTGGTTGTAAAGTATTATTTACGTTACACTCCCCTTTAAACTCAACAACATGTTCGAACATTTTTGTTTGGAAATATTCCCAACCTAATTTTTCACAAGAATTAGCAAAAGCGGCTTCGTTCATTATATTAGTATTTCCTATTAACGGTGCAGCTTTTATGTATGAAATGTATTCATTATCAGTGATTGCATCTTTTGGACCAAAGAAATAAATAAAAAATCCAATTATTGCAATTGGTATAATCCAAAAAATCGTACGCTTTCTTTTCTCCATCTGTAAAATCCCCCTTTTATGTAAAATTAGTATAACATTTCGAAGTGTTTGAATTCTATAAGGTGCCGATTATTATCTCGTAAATGTATTAATTTACTAATATGTTGATTGGCAACCTTGCATAAATTTGTTTGAATAACCATACCACTAATTATAACCATAGAAAGGTGTTAATGTGGAATGTGGCTATTAGGATTTTTATGTACTTCTTCCGGGATATTAATTGGTGGAGCAATTGCTTGGGCTTTTAGAGGAATCCAGAAAAAAGTTGACGTTGTTTACGGGCTTTGTGCAGGTATAATTTTAGGGTTAATATGCTTTGAAATTATCCCAGAAGCGATTGAAATAAGTGGTTGGCTGAGTACCGTAGTTGGCTTTTCTATAGGGATGTTAATATTCGAAGTATTACATAGGGTATTTCATCAAAAGCAAGTGTTCAAGACTACAACAAAGAAAGAATCATATATTCTTACAGGAGTAATATTAATGTTTAGCTTCTCGATACACAATATACCTATGGGAATAATTTTAGGAGCAAACGAAGAAGCCGATTTTACAATGACTTTATTGCAAACGTTACTTTTCCATAGTATCCCTGAAGGAATTATATTGTTTACCCCTTTAATTTTGGCGGGCATAAATCTATTAAAGGGTTTATTAATTTCTTTTATTGTCTCGATCCCAGTCTCTTTAGGCGTCTTTATGGGGGGATTTTTAGGGTATAATCACCAGACATTAAACACAATCTTAATTAGTATTACTATTGGAATTATTTTTATGGTTACAGTATCAGAAATTTTATATCCAGCATTAATTCAATCCTCCATATTTAAAGTCTTATTATGTATGGTAATAGGGATAGGAATTATAGGGCTATACGTAAAAGCTTTTTAATTTCATCTTTATGCTAAAAGAGGGGTCAGCCTGATTTATCATTTTTAAAACTACAAATACGAATGAATCGCTTCTTCAAGTGCTTCATTCGTATTTTTGTTAGTTATCTATTCTTTATTAAATTTAAAAATAACTTTCTGTGTATTTTTATCCCATACGATATGTGCATCAAAATACTTTTCACCTTTTTTGAAACCTTTGATCAGTGAGGTTTCACCAGTAGTCAATAACTTTTTTACGTTAGCCTGTGTAATTGTTTTTCTTAAAATTTTCTTAGAAACTGTGAATTTACAATTAGCATTTTTATAATTAGAGCAACCGTAAAAAGTTCCGTGATCTAGTATTGAACCTTCGCAAAGGATGCATTTCCCAATAATCATCTTTTCCTTTTTGTATTTTTTATTATACGGATTATTTGCTGTGATTTTTTCTACCGCAGCTTGATTAAATGCCCATTCCTTTTCACGTTCATTGGCATCTAAAATTAATTTGTCTGCAAGCTTTTTAACTTGTTCCATAAATGCTTTTGGTGAGGCATTGCCTTCACCGATTTCAGATAGTCGTTGCTCCCATTTACCTGTCATTGAAGGAGATGTTAGGATGCTTTCACCTAGTGCCTCGATCAGTAACATGCCTTTAGTTGTTGCAAAGACTTGGTTTTTCTTAACTTCAATATAGTTTCGATCTTTAAGCGTACCAATAATTCCAGCACGTGTCGCTTCAGTACCTAAGCCTTCAGTATTAGATAAAACCTTTTCTAATTCAACATCTTCTAGGTGTTTACCAGCTGTTTTCATTACTGTAATTAAATTACCTTCAGAATATCTATTCGGTGGCTGTGTTTCACTATTTTTTACATTTGTTTTCGAAACGATCCCTAGCTCATTTTCTTGAAGGTGGGGAAGCAAAGCTTCTTCTTCTGAAGAGGAAATGTCTTTGGAATGATAAATTACTTTACGCCAACCTTCCTCAATTTGTACTTTTCCCTTAGAGATGAATTCTGCACGTTTTTCTACAAGTGTATGAATGGTTGTGTAAGAAAAAACGGCATTGTTATAATGAGCTGCAATGACTTGGCGAACGATTAAATCATAAATTTTTTCTTCTTCTGAACTAAGTTTGGAAATGTTAGGTAATTTTTCTGTAATAATAATCGCATGGTGATCGGTAACTTTTTTTTCATTTACGAATCGTTTATTATTCAGAATCGAATTTGTTGGTGGTGGAAGAAGGTTTTTATACTTATCCACATTTCGCAAATTGTTTAATATATTTGGTAGTGTCTTTGCTTCTTCGTTCGTCAAAAATTGTGAATCAGACCTTGGGTATGAAACTAGGCCCTTCAAATAAAGCTTTTGCAAAATATCGAGCGTATGTTGTGGAGACAATTTATATGCCTTATTTGCTGTTGCTTGTAGTGCAGAAAGGTTGAACAACAAAGGAGGAGCATATTGCTTTGTTTCTTTTTTAATACGTGTAATTTCCACATTTTTATTAAGGCAGAAATTTGCGATCGCAATCGCTTGTTTCTCCTCTTGAACTCTTGAAATATTATTTTTATGCCATTTTGCTCTCAGTATTTTGCCATCAAAATTAAATTCAGCTTCAACTTCCCAAAATGGTTCAGGCTTAAAATTTGCTATTTCATGCTCGCGTTTAACAATTAACGCAAGTGTAGGTGTTTGTACGCGACCAATTGAAAAAACATCTTTTACACCGTTTTTTTTAAGTAGAATTGTATATAGTCGGGATGTATTGATCCCAATTAACCAATCCGCACAGGAACGGCTTAATGCTTCGAAATAAATATCTCTCGTTTTCTCTTCTGGTAGTAAATTTGCAAAACCATTTTTAACAGCGTTTTCTGTTAATGATGATATCCATAATCGCTTCATTGGTTTATTAACAGCACATACTTTTAATATCGTACGAATTATTAATTCACCTTCACGCCCTGCATCCCCACCAATGATGATTTCTCGAATATCAGGTCTTTTTACTAATCCTTTAATAACATTGAATTGTTTGTATTTTGATTTTGCAACTTTATATTCGAAACGATCGGGAATAATCGGTAATGCTTCTAATGTCCATTTTTTCCATGCAGGATTATATTCCTCAGGTGCTTTTAATTCGCATAAATGCCCTACTGCCCAAGTGATAAGTGCGCCATTTGGAAAGTATGTGTTTGGCTTAACTTCAAAATAACCAGGTTTTTTGGTGAAAGAAAAGGGAGCAGCTAATTTTGCTGCTTGGTCTGGTTTTTCTGCAATTACTATTTTCATCTATTCTTCTCCTATTAATAATAATTACAACTACTTGTTTAATAATTATAAAGTAATTGTCAGTATAAAGGGTATAAATAAAGTCTATAAATGACGATGGTTAATGTATAATTTTGTAAAAAATTACTTTATAGTGAATTGGAAGGGGCGGAATTTAGTGAAATTTACAAACCGTACTTTGAGAATTATAAAAAACGCAGAATTTGAAGCTAAAAAAACAACAAATATTGTTTATCCAATTCATTTATTTTTAAGTATGACGCAAGAAAAAACAGGTGTTTGCGCAGAAGTAAATATGTATAATCCGTACTTATCGGAAATATTAAATGAGCGATTTATGGCCCTTTATACAACAAATCATGAAATAGGTATGGTTTATGAACCGTTTACGATCAACATTTCTACATCAACACTACAAGTACTAGAAATCGCTAATAGTCGAATGAAACGATTCAACCAAATTTTTATAAATGAAGGTCATTTAGCGGATGCGATTTTTAGAAGTGATGACTTATTAACCCGTTTACTATTTGAAGGGCTAGAAGTTGAAAATATTATTGGGATTTTATGTAATCCGAGGGATATGCTTGTGTCTTTGAAAAATTATTCAGTATCAATTGACCTCACTGACGGCATAAATTTTCGCAAAGCTGAGCAAGGTGATCAAACAACATTAAAAAAATTTGTAGAAAGTGAATTCGGAAAAGGGTGGTTAAATTCCATAGAAAACGGGTTTTTACTAGAGGAAATTCCGATTTATATAGCGGTTGATAATGAGCAAATTTTAGGTTTTGCTTGTTATGATTTAGTAAGGGGGAGAAAAGGGATATTCGGTCCAATGGGGACATCTTTTTCAAATCGTGTGCAGGGGATAGGTACTACTCTTCTTCACCTTTGTTTAAAAGAAATGAAGGAACTTGGACATGAATATGCCATTATTGGAGAGGCTGGTCCACTAGAATTTTATGAAAAAGCATGTGGTGCCGTCGTGATTCCAAAGACCATAAATATTAATTAAATATGCTTAAATCTAGAGCAAGTTGGGAAATGAAAATATTTTCTCAATTTTTCTAGAGGACAAAAAAGCTGTCCTGCATCTCAGGACAGCGCATATTGAAATTAAATGCTCGGTTAAATGATGAGTTAATGTCAGCCTTACAACTTACTTGTACGAGCATTAAAATAGATAGTATAGCACGGGTTCTTCGAAGTTTTTAAAGAATTGGTGGGTGAATTGGGAAGTTCATTCCACTATATGCTACTTGTTCTTCTGTCTGTGTAAGAATCGGTGGGTGAATTGGGAAGTTCATTTCACTATAAGCTACTTGTTCTTCTGTATGTGTAAGAATCGGTGGGTGAATCGGGAAGTTCATTTCACTATAAGCTACTTGTTCACCTGCATCAGTAAGAATCGGTGGATGAATTGGGAAAGACATAATTATAACTGCAACACTCACCGTTAAGATAGATAAACCGGCAAAAACAAAGTTATTCTTCATGTTCATATACATGCACTCCTTTAATATATTAATAATAAAATTGTACAGCTTTTTCAAATTTACCTTCTTGTCGATAATACTCACTTAGTAAATTTGAGAACTGTTGGTACATTTCTCTTAAATCTTCATTATTAGCTGTAAATGGGATTAGCCTTCCTTCTAAAAAGTCCATCGCTTTCGTTTTTTCTTCGTTTAGTAAAAATAAATAAAATATTGCAAATTGATTAAAATTTAATTCTCGCTTTTTTTTCGATTCCTCCTTTAATAGAGTAAAAGTTTTTGTACTTTCCTCAAATTGCTCTAATCGAAATTGCGTAATCCCTAAGTTATATAAACAAAGTAGATAATTGTCACTGTTTTTTGGGATTAATAACGAGCTTTTTTCGAAGTAAATTAATGCATTTTCATATTCTCCCTTCATTTGATACAGATCCCCTAAATTATTATAAATTATAGGTAATAAATGCTGTTGCTGTAATAGTGCAATATTCCTTAATAAATGTTCATAGATTTCAATTGCTTCATGAAATACTTTTCCACGAGAGTAATTGAGTGCTAAAGACATTAATGTATAAAGGATCCTTTTAAAATTGAATTGGTCCTTATAAAATTGAAGAGCTCTTCTACCATAGATAATAGCTTGGCTTGATTCTTCCAATCGCCCTTTTATTAGGGCTAAATGATAGTTAACCTCCCCTTCTAGAGAACCTAATTCTGAATGAATTTGAAGTAAATTTGTAAGCTCTTTATCTGCTTCCTCGTATTTACCTCTTAATATTAAAACTAAAGCATAAAAGTAAGAATGTAAATATTTCTCATGTTGGGAAAAATTTTGGCGGTGGGCATTTAGCCACCTTAATTGTTTTTCTACTAATATAGAATCCCTAAGGAAAATATAATAACGCAGTTTATAAAGCTCATATAAATACACCGATTCTGTAAAACCTATTATTTCTTCGTATTCTTTTAGTTTCTCCATTGTTTCTTTAGCCTTTTCGTTCTCTAAAAAATTTATATGTTTTTGGAAATCATTTAATAACTGAACTATACTTTTTTCACTATTTTCTACATTGTGTAGACTAATGTTTAAACGCTCTAATAATAGACGAATTGTCTCGCTATTTGCTTCTTTATTGTTATTTTCAATTTTACTTAAATGAGGAATCGAACAAATCCCCATTGCTAGTGTATTTTGCGTCATTCCTAGTTTTGTACGATAATACTTGATTAGTGAGCCTATTTTCACTGTAATAACCTCCTATATTGAATGACTTTATTTGATATCTAGCATACTTAATTTTTTCCCAATAATCAAAATATTTGAAATATGGTAGTTTTAAGTTGTAGTGCTACACAAAAAATTGAAAAGGGGTTAAGAAGAATGAAAAAAATGAAAAGTGCATTATTTAGTCTTTTGATTGCAGGATCAGTAATAACTCCAGTGCATGCTACAACAATGGAAAGTGCAGAAAGTGGTTTTGACAAAAAGTTAGGTCTGGAAACATTCCGAGTTTATGTTGAAGCAAATGACAAATCAACAAAGTCCTCGGTAAAAGGTCAACATTCTGTCCGTTGGGAATTAACGGAGAATGGATTTTCAACAGAAATGAATGAAAAGCAATTCCAAGCTTTACAAAACAATAAAAACCTAACAGTGACAAAGGTTCCTATCGTTACATTAGATACGATTGGCCTGGATGACAATAGTATGGTTGAAGAAAGCACTCCAGATTTCGAAGCTACTGCAAGGGCTACCCAACAAATCCCTTGGGGAATTAAAGCGATTTACAACAATAATTCTTTAACAACTACGTCTGGAGGTAGCGGTATTAATATTGCCGTACTTGATACAGGTGTAAACATTTCTCATCCAGACCTTGTCAATAACGTAGAGCAATGTAAGGATTTTACAGGTGCTACATCACCAATTAATAATAGTTGTACAGACAAAAACGGGCATGGTACACATGTAGCGGGTACAGCATTAGCTGATGGTGGTAGTGATCAAGGAGGCGTTTACGGAGTTGCTCCTGATGCGGATCTATGGGCTTACAAAGTGTTATTAGATAGTGGATCTGGATATTCTGATGATATTGCAGCAGCTATTCGACATGCGGCAGATCAAGCAACAGCTACTGGTTCAAAAACAATTATTAGTATGTCACTAGGTTCTTCCGCAAATAACAGCTTAATTTCAAGCGCTGTTAATTATGCTTATAGCAAAGGTGTTCTAGTAGTTGCTGCAGCGGGTAATTCAGGTTATTCACAAGGATCAATTGGTTATCCAGCGGCATTAGTGAACTCAGTCGCTGTTGCATCTTTAGAAAATGTACAAGAAAACGGTACGTATCGTATAGCTAACTACTCTTCACGTGGTTATGCATCTACAGCTGGAGATTATGTTATCCAGCAAGGCGATATCGAAATTTCTGCTCCTGGTTCAGCAGTTTACTCAACTTGGTATAATGGTGGCTATAATACGATTAGTGGTACTTCAATGGCTACTCCACACGTTTCAGGCTTAGCAGCAAAAATTTGGGCTGAAAATCCGTCTTGGTCTCATACTCAACTACGTTCTAACTTACAAACGAGAGCAAAAGCAGTAGACATTAAAGGTGGATATGGTGCTGCAACAGGCGATGATTACGCTTCAGGATTTGGATTTGCTCGCGTACAATAATGATAAAAAAGTCAAGAGGATTTCTAGCTTGCTAGTGGCCTCTTGACTTTATTTTTTTGTACTGGTTAATTTGTAGTGTCCGAGGAGGTTTGCTAGGATAACAAAATAAGTAAATTATATTTACTAGTTTAGTAAAATCGGCTAAAATAATTTACCGCCAATAGTTAATGGCGGTATTTTTTTGTTCTTTTTTAATGTTGGATATTCAAAGGAATATAGGTTTGAATTATTTATTTTAAGGAAAAGCATTACTTAATAAAGAATGGGTTAATTTATAAAGGGAAATTAAAATGACCATCGTTAAAAAATACACGATTCTTTTAAAATCACATATAATATATTGACAAATCCTTAAAATATTCGTATTTTGACTAAATAGATTATTGATTTCACATAATAGTCTTGACTGAAATACCAATAATTTGTACACTGTGTAAAGCCAAATGTTTTTCCTGTAAGTACAAATATCAATTTTGAAAGTAAGGATATGATGAGATGATAGTATGTAAGTTCGGCGGCACATCGGTCGCAAGTGCAGAACAAATCAAAAAAGTAGCAAACATTGTGAAGTCTAATCCTGAAAGAAAGATTGTCGCTGTATCTGCGCCAGGTAAGCGTTCAAGCGATGATATTAAGGTGACGGATTTATTAATAGAGTTAGCACACACCGCATTAGAGGGTGGGGATGTTGAATTAAAAATTCAAGTAGTAGTAGATCGCTATCGTAATATTACGGATGGGCTAGGTTTAGACCATACGATTACAAATATGATCGCACAAGATTTACGTGAACGTGTAACAGATAACGGTTTAAGTAAAGAACTGTTTATTGATAATATTAAAGCAAGTGGTGAGGATAATAATGCAAAGCTAATCGCTGAGTATTTCAACGCTGCTGGTCTTCCAGCTAAATATGTAAGTCCAAAAGATAAATTAATTCTTACTGACTTACCTGAGCGTACTTTAGCCTTACCAGAAGCATATGAAAATTTAAGTAAATTAAAGCATGAACAGGAAATTATTATTTTCCCAGGCTTTTTCGGCTATACAAAAGACGGAATTTTACGTACATTTGATCGTGGGGGGTCGGATATCACAGGTTCGATTTTAGCTTCCGCTGTTGGCGCGACACTATATGAAAACTTTACAGATGTTGACTGTGTATTCGCAGCTAATCCAAAAGTTGTCAATGATCCAGTTGATATTAAAGAACTAACGTATCGTGAAATGAGAGAATTATCTTATGCGGGCTTCTCAGTTTTTCATGATGAAGCGTTAATGCCTGTTTATAAGCAAGGGATTCCTGTTAATATCAAAAATACGAATAACCCTTCTGCACCCGGAACACGAATTTTACCGACACGACCACAAACGAATCGACCTGTCACAGGTATTTCGGCTGATGGTGGTTTTTCAATGCTTTACGTGTCAAAATATTTAATGAATCGTGAAGTTGGTTTTGGCAGAAAGCTATTGCAAATAATTGAAGAGGAAAATATATCGTATGAGCATACGCCCTCTGGTTTAGATGATATTTCTGTTATTATGCGTTCGAATCAGTTAACACCTGAAAAAGAAGAACGTATTGTTGCACGTGTGAAGCATGAATTACATGCAGATGATGTGCATTTTAGCCATAATTTCTCAATGATTGTAATTGTGGGCGAAGGTATGCGCCATAATACGGGATTAGCTGCTCGTGCTGCAGCAGCAATATCTTCAACAGGAGCCAATATTGAGATGATTAATCAAGGTTCTTCTGAAGTAAGTTTAGTATTTGGTGTCCGCTCAGAGTTTGAAGATCAAATTTTAAAAGGTTTATATCAAGAGTTTTTTGCAGCAATGCCAATTGCTTGAAAAGAGGATGAAAAGCCGAATCCGTAATGGGTTCGGCTTTTTGAAGTTGGACTTGAAAAGATAACCAGCAAGGTAAAACGGTTAGGGTTACTCACTTTATCCTTGTTGATTGTATTTAAAACTATTTTGTATGAAAGCTTACAAAATAGTTTTTTAGTGTTTTAAATACTAAATTTATAAACATTCGCCTACGATTTTATTAATAGATTGCATGTATTGTACAATAACGGGGAATATTAAAATAGATTTGATATTTTTGTTTTTTACTGGGGGAGGAGCATTTGGAAAGATTAAGAAGAGTAGTAAACCTTATTTTTCGAAATTTATATTATTATCGTGTTGATTATATTCGTACGTTCGTTGTGTTACGTATTGTTCAAGCTTTTATCGTGATACCATTTATAAGCTTAATTATTACACTAATTATGGATGTGACTGGTGTTCATGCGATTACAGAAAATAACATAATGCAATTAGTTACACATCCTTTTGCATTAGCGGGCATTGGATTAATTTTGTTAATTGGTGTTTTATTTATATACTATGAAATGGGCTTTTTAATGCTCTTAGCATATCATCAACAATGTGCAATTCCATATACATGGAAGCGTCTATTAAAAAGGTTAAATCAAAAGGTAGTACATTTTATAAGCTTACAAACGTTGTTATTAGTCATTTATTTGTTATTGTTAATACCGCTTATTTCATCGATATTACCAATTTCGCTCATTCAAAACTTTACAATTCCACGATTTATTATAGATGAGTTACTCAATTCACGTAATGGAACAATTTTATATGTAACTGTTATAGTAGTTCTTGGGTTTATTAGTTTACGTTTTATATTCACATGGCCATTTTTTACAATTTATCAAGGGATTTCGATTTTTCAAGCATTGAAAATGAGCTGGAAGTTCTCTCAAAGGAAATTAGTTGAGCTTATTGGAATAATCGCTGTCATTGTTCTCATTCATTTAAGTCTCCTAATAACCGTATTAACGATAACTTTCATTCCGTTACTGATTATTGAGGCAATTGTACCGAGTTGGGGGTTAGTTGTAGCTGGATTTACCTTGACATTTGCTGAAGGAGTAATAGTATTATTTTTCTCTATACTACAAATTATTTCTTCTCAATTACTTGTTATGGTAGCATTTAGTTCTACCCACTTTAAGCCACTTATTTTGCAAGAGGAGTCATTTCGTCAAACAATTAGACAATGGACAATACTCATTTCCATTTATGCCTTCTTTTTAATTAGCGGTATTAATTTATTGAATTTAGAAAAGACGCTATATGAGCCTGAGTCGATAGTTATTGCACATCGAGGTTTTATGGAACGTGGTGTGGAAAATACAATTAGCTCGATTAAGGAATCTGCAAAAGCTGGTGCGGAAGTGGTTGAGATTGATATCCAGCAAACGAAGGATGGACAATTTGTCGTTTTTCACGATGAGACGTTATCTCGACTCGCGAGAAAGCCTAATCGTGTCCATCAAATGACGTTAAAAGAGTTAACAGAAACCACTGTGTCAGCCGACGGGCATACCGATAAAATTCCGTCGCTTGAAGAAGTGCTACAAACGAGCCGATTGTTGAATATACAATTATTAATTGAAATAAAACCTCATGGCTATGAAACAAAAGATATGCTAGAGCGACTCGTTGCGCAACTAGATGCTCATGATGCACTTGACATACATTATGTGCAATCATTGGATATTAAACTAATGGAGGAACTTGAAGCATTAGAGCCACGAATCAAAACGGGATTTGTGTATGCTGTTGCCTATGGGTCTATTCCCTTAATGGATGCCGATTTTGTTGCCATAGAACAATCTTTTGCAACAAGTGCTATACAAGAGCAAGTCAATGCTGCAGGGAAAGAGTTATTTGTTTGGACAGTTAATAATGAACGAGGGCTTCAACACTTTTATGAATGGAATATAGACGGTATAATAACCAATCATCCAGACATTGCGGTATCTATTCGAAAGCAATTTGATGAACAAAATAATTTTGTGAAAAGAGTATTGAATAAAATTACGATAATTTATTAAGGGGAAGTACATGAAAAAATTTACGTACCAGGCTTTAGGGAATATTAAATCAACAACACCCCAGCCAATCTATAACGAACAAGGTATCCAAATTCAATCCGTACAACGCATTTATGATAATGGTTTGAAAAAACTATTGGACGGTTATTTTGATTACCGATATTTTTTAAAGTACGAAGTAATCGATCTTGCAGGAAAGCCATTATTCCAAGCAAAAAAGGTTTTTCGACGTGGTAAAGTTTGGTTTGAGGGAAAGGACCTTGTAAGAGATGAAAACTATTTAATTAACTATGAAAACTGGCGCATTGGGGTACCGGAGTTATTCATTTCTAATGGCGACTTTAAAATGAAGGTCGATAAAGAAATGGAATCTTGGTCAACATTTATTGTAGATGATGTCGTTGTTGCAAAATGGCTTGCTGTCTATGACGAGCAAAAAGATTTATTTGATATAACGTTTGAACTGTCTGACCAATCGCCAATTCAAGATATCGCATTTTATATAGCCATTGCCCAGGCTGCATTATTCATTGGAGTATAGGAGAGAGATTATGAATGTAGTATTTGTATTAACCGAAACCGCTGAGGAAGTACTTCAAATGGTGTCTCAAGACGTTGCAGGTCTTTTGGCAGCAGTGAAAGGGGAAAGTGTTTCATTTCCGTTTGGTACATTTCAATATGATAGCCATACATTAGATCATTATTTAATAGATGGTGTTTACCAACAGGAATTGGTCATTTATTTAAAGCCAGAGCAAAGTAAGAACGAAACCGTTTTACCGCTAATGCCTGATTGAAGTTTCATTTTATAAAGGAAATTGTCTTCACCTGTCGAATGTATCAATTAGTACATTTTGGCAGGTGATTTTTTTGAAGCAGTTAAATTTATTTGAAATGACTTCAGAGCATACGAATGCAAAGTTTCAGTTAATGGATAAAGTGAAAATCCACCTAGTAGATGAAAAAATCGATAGCGAAACACATAATTATCGCAAATATTATGAACCGCATATATTAAATAAGGTCGGTGAAATAATAGGAATTTCAATAAGTGAAAGTAGTGTAGTGACATATGAGGTCGAAATTTATAGTTCGAAGTATTATTTACTAGAGTACGAATTAACATGGATTGGATAGCCAGTTTCTATTAGTTGAAATTTGTAATCTTATAAAATATCAGTGTTAGGAAGGGGAATATTTGAAAAATTATAAAAATGGTGTAATTATTTTTTTCTTTTTATTATTAACAGGTTGTACTAGTAATGATGTCGCATGTCTGAATAGCAAACTGTAAATAAAGAATAACAATAGCCCAGTGTGCGTAAATATATTACGTATCACTAGGCTTTTTTTATTTTTTATGCTTTCGTTCCATCTTCATACCAATAATCCGAATAACTACGCCAATTAAAATAAATATCCAGCCAATTCCTACAAATACGTAGTTTAATGTTTGTGTAGTGTTGGGTATGACATTAAATAACCCTAAACAAACAACAATAATTCCAGAGAAGGAAACGAGTAAACCTGCAGTTACGATGCTCAATGTTTTCACCTCTTGCAAAATTCTACCACGACCGAATGTTGAAAACAATGTCTAAACAAAATGTATACTAAAATAGAATGTAAGATAAATCTCATTATCTATTCAATTGTACTAGATTCTTCATAAAAATACGAATGAACGTTCTTGTTTTTGCAATCAATGGTAGTTTAATGTGCTATTTTTATGATAAAATAAATAAAAGCGCTGAATCCGAAAAAAGTGGCGATAAATTTCGGAAAACGTTGTAATATAGATAAAGTAATTAATTTTTGATGGAAGTTGGGAAAAAAGATGCAAAAAAATAAATATCGTATTCATAGCAATACATTATTTGAAATTGCGCAAAGTCGTGCATTCACAGAAAAGGATAATATCGAAGAACGATTTGATGAAGAGGGTAAAATTAAATTAGTTAGCGATCGCGCTGGAGCAGACTTATCATTATATTTAACAAAAACTGAAGATGGTCTTGCCTATTTAGTGAAATGGGATGACTCAGAAGAAGTATATAAAGGTTGGAACATGGCATGGGAAGAGTTTATTTGGTGCCTTGGTGTAGTTAATAAACCAATTGAAGAGGCTGCGAAAAAAGCAGCGGCAGAAGAAGCGCAACGTAAGGCTGAAGAAGCAGCCGCAAAAGAAGTGGAGCTTGAGGCAACAGAAGAGACTTCACAAGAAGTACAAGCGATTGAAGATACAGAAAAATAAGTTTAAAAAAACCGATTCCATAAATTTATATGGAGTCGGTTTTTTTAATTTTTCTTTTTAAATATAGATGGACGCTAAAAATGTTATTATGCTTTGCTCGGGCCAACAATTGCGTAGCGTTCCCATTTACGACTGCGCCAACGGAATATTACTAATATTGCACGAATCCATTCATCACAAGCAATCGCTAACCATACACCGACTAATCCCATATCAAATATGAAAACAAAAATATAGCCGAGCGATAGACCAATGATGATCATCGAAATAAGACCAATACGTACAGGGTAAGTAGCATCACCGGCAGCACGTAATGAGTTAATAATCGTTATATTTATCGTACGTCCAGTTTCTAGGAAGATACTTAATAATAATACACTAGCCCCGATTTTAATAATTTCATTATTATCAGTAAATAACCCCATTAAAGGCTCTCTAAATGCTATAACAAATACGACCATAACGAGTGTGAAAATAAGCGCAGACTTTACACTAAACCAAACACTCTTATAAGCTCGGTCTGTTTCACCAGCCCCCACATAGCGACCAATTAAAATAGCCGTTCCCATGCCAATCGCCATTGCAAATAAATACGTAAACATTGAAATATTCACCGCGTATTGCCGAGCAGATAATGCTTCAGCGCCAATATAAGTTACGTAGTAAAGTAGGACGATTTGACTAGTTTGGTAAAGTACCTGTTCCAATGCTGAAGGAATACCTATTTTTAAAATCTTTGTAATGTATTCTTTTGAAAAATGGTAATAATCCGTAAGTTTAATCCGTATTTCAAGCGCTTGATATAACAACCAGAAAAATACGACAGCAGCTAAAATTCTACTAATAACAGATGAAATAGCAGCCCCCTCGACACCAAGCTCAGGTGCTCCAAATTTACCGAATATTAAAATGTAGTTTAACAGTACGTGGATAACGTTCATCCCTAGGGAAACATACATCGTCTGCTTCGTCCATCCTTGTACACGAATTACAGACGAGAGTGACGTAATAAGCGCCTGTACAAATATAAATCCACCAACAATTGCCAAATAGCTTTGAGCAGCTTCAAGTACAGCCCCTTGTAAATTCATTAATTGCATTAATTTATTTGAAAAAAGAATAAATAATCCACTAATAATGATACCCACAATTAAATTTAATGTAACAGATAATGCCGCAATTTTAGATGCTTCAGCTATTAAGCGAGAACCTAAGTATTGCGAAACGACAATGGATGCACCTGTCCCAATAACACCTAATAAAAGAATAGCAATCTGGATGTATTGATTGGCTGTTCCAACCCCTGCAACTGCATCATCTGACACGGCACTTAACATGAATGTATCTGCTAATCCCATAAGCATAAATAAGAAAAGCTCTAAAAATAATGGCCACGTTAGTTTAAATAAGCTTAATTCCTTCGTATTTTTTTCCAATGTATCCACTCTTTCATGTAAATTCATAAAACATTACGTATCGTACCATACATAGGCAATGTAAGATAGTCCGAAATTCGAATTATTTTTACACATTCTATCAATAAATTGGGAATATATTGCATATTTTGTCGAAATATTACAGAAAATCTATAATATTGAGGTTGTTTGTCACATAAATGTAATGTTTAAACATGAATTTGTCACACTACTGAAATATTTCAATGGAAAGCTATTAAAAGTTGAATGAGCAAAATATTCACGACATTATAAATGGAGGGAACTATTCAAGTATGTTCAAAAAAATATTAGCGTTTTTCACGATATTTACAGTAAGCACTTTTATTTTTGTAGCGACGTCTGATGCGGCAACACATACAATTAAAGAAAGCGAGCATATAAGCACAATTGCCGAAAAGTATGATACGACGGTAAAGGCAATAATGAAGTTAAACAACATGAAAGAGCCTGAACTTCAAGCTGGACAAGTCATTGAGATTCCTAAGGTTGTGAAAAATACATCAGGTGAAGCAAGTCAAACTATTACGTATACAATTAAAGAAGGGGAACACATCAGCACGATCGCTGCAAAGTACGACACAACGGTGAAGGCAATAATGAAATTAAACAATATGAAAAAGCCTGATTTTCAAGCTGGACAAGTTATTGACATTCCTAAAGTCGTGAAAAAATCGTCAGGGCAAGACAAACCAGTAATTACTTATGCCATTAAAGAAGGTGAGCATATAAGTGCAATTGCACATAAATATGATACAACGGTAAAAGCAATAATGAAGCTTAACGATATGAGAAAGCCTGATATTGAAGAGGGACAAGTTATTGAAATCCCAAAAGTAGTAAAAAAAGTTCCAACAGAAGTGAAACAAGAGCCAACGCCGACACCAACTCCAGATCCAAAACCGGCCCCAGAACCATCAAAAGTATCACCTACAGATCCATCGAATGTGAAAAAAACACTGACTGTAACAGCGACAGCTTATACTGCGTATTGTAAAGGATGTTCGGGCATTACAAAAACAGGAATTAATTTACGGAAAAACCCGGATTTAAAAGTTATTGCGGTTGATCCAAAAGTTATTCCTCTAGGTTCAAAGGTTTGGGTAGAAGGGTACGGTGTTGCCATTGCAGGGGATATTGGTGGAGCAATAAAGGGGAATAAAATCGATATTTTCGTAAAAAATAAAACAGATGCCTATGAATGGGGAAGAAAAAAAGTAACGATTAAAGTATTAAAATCTTAAAAATCGATAGCCTATTGAGCAATACTCAATAGGCTATTTGTATAAACAAATTTGCTATAATAAACTAACAAGGATACATAATGAAAGGATTCAAACTAAATGTTTTTTTACGAGACGACATGTCGCTATTGCAGCAAATCATTCAAATTAATGGAAGGGACAAAAAAATATCAGCAATATAAAATCAACCGAAACGCCCGTATTTCTTGCGATGACTGTGAGCGTCGCATTGAAGGGGATTCAATTAAATATTTATTTAACCGGGAATAACATATTATAATTGAATAAATTGTCTAATTTCGCCTAATTCATTTATTAAATAATCAATTTGTTGATTCATTTGTAAAACATCTTCCTCTTGAATAGCTGTTCCGAGAGCAGCCGCACCTGCTTGATTGGCTTTCTGTTCTAAAATTTGCACTGTTATACCGGCTGCAATCGTTTCTAACAGATCCCCTAGCGTTGATACAGCAGCAGCTGCATAGACAAATCGGGCCGCAACCAATTCCAAATTAGCTGTAGATTTCGAATTTTTACTCATAACGTATCTCCTAACGAAAAGGGGTTTTCATCTAGTATATGTTTTGTCGCCTATTCGTTTCCTTCCAATGCTATAATAAAAGCGATTAAGGGAGTTGTTATAGATGGAAGCAAAAAAAGTTACAGTAACATGTAAAAACTGTGGAGAAGACGTGCTTATTGATTTTAATACAGTAAACTTTTCAACAGAAATACAAGTAATGAACGGAAAAAAACAACAAAAAAGAACATATATCGAACATTGTCCTCATTGTCATGCAATTAACACTATTACGAGTGAAAACAAAGAAGACTGGGGCAATAGAAAAGGGCCAAATATTAAATTCTTTTTATTCTCGGGTTTCTTTTCATGTTTGACTGTTATCATTTTAGGTATTTTAGCCATCTATTTTGCATTTAAAGGTTTCGGCTTTATCATGGATTGGTTGTTTAATTAATAATAAAATTACATCATCCTGCTAATAGCATGCTATAATGGATTGTTCGTGGAGGTGTAATCGGTATGAGTAAAAAATGGACAATCCATTCTATTCGAGAATATGTAGAAAAAAATTCAGATAGTACGTTACTATCAACGGAATTTAAAGGTTTTTCTCAAAAATTAGATTTTAAATGCGCTTGCGGAAATGAATTCCAAAAACCATGGAAAAAGTTTAAAGAAAACAAACAACAGAAATGTGATGTTTGCCAACCACCAAAGGCCTCACGCTAATTTTGTTAAAAGTAATTACGAAAAAACGTAATTGCTTTTTTTATCTCCCTGGATTTACAGTAATAAAATGTAAACGTGGTTTTGCTCTTCAATCAGTAGAGCAAAAGCACGTTTTTAATCATTTAAAAAGTCGATAATCCTGTAAACTCCTGTAAACGGTAAAAGGCTTTTTTCCACAATGTTTGGTCTTCATACTTTTCAAATTCGACGGTGAATTGGCCATCATCATTATTCCACATGCGATCGAAATAATCGTTAATTTCTTTCGTTAATACATGAGTTTTTGGCATGTTAATGACTAAATTACTTTCTAAATTGTAATCAGCTAAGTTACGTCGTGTGAAATTTGCAGAGCCGCCAATTAAAGTGGTTTCATCTTCATCGGTAACAATTACAAACTTACTATGGAACTGTTCACCATTTGTATCATAAAAGCGGACTTCGATGTTTTTGTTCGGTACTAGTTCGGCAGCCACTTGGCGATTAGGAATCCCATTTTTCTCAATTCCAAAAGCATCTTTGTTCGGGTCTAATATCATTTGAACGTTTGCACCACGCTTAGCCGCTTCTTTTATTCCTTTCACAATTTGACGATCAGAAATATAAAATACACCGATTTTAATTGTCGATTGCTCATCGGCTTCTGCTAAAGCCCCTAACAATGCCTTTTTAATTTTACCTTCTGTAACTAATTGGATTTCTAGTTCACCATTTGTTTCATTAGACGATTTAAAAGTTACATCCGGTAATGTATAGCCAGTCATGTTCGCTACAGCTTGCTCTGATAGATAAATGTCTTTTAAAATGTCACCTTGAACAACAAAGCCAATATTGGAATGATAACTACTGCCATCATGGGTTAAATTAGCAGAAGTAAGCATTGCCCGCGATTCATTTAAAATAATTTTACGATGGTTCGCCTTAAAATTAATTAAATCTAAATAGGAACCAATTGAGCCTTTTCGTCCATCAGGATTAAATGCGTTCGGTAAAAAGCCTTCTTGTGATGGTTGCCACCATTGTAAGTACGGTCGCCAAATACTTGAATAGATTGGATTTGAATCTCGAAGTGGTTTTACATTCGTAATCAAAACGTTAATATTATTGTCTTCTAATGTTTCAAAGTACGGATTATTAGTTGAACCGTAGAGTGTATTCACTGCATCTGTTAATACAGTAATCGACATAGTAGGATTGTCTTTACGTTTTTCAACTAAAGCATTCGTAATTTTTTGAGCGGAATTAGGATATTCTCCTTTATCTCGGTCATAATCATCGTTATATAAAAACATATCGACAACTAAAAAGTTTTCCGCCTCATTAATAATTTCAAGTGCAGTTCCCAATAACTGTTGCTCTAAAACACGTTCTTCATTCTTTTGATAAGTCAAATCATATAGAAATTCTAATTCGTCTGTTTTATATGTTGGTCCCTCAAATGAAATATGAGATGGTAGCTTTTTATTGTGCTGTATTATCCCAATAAAGAGCGGGATCATAACGAAAATGGCAACGATGATGAGCAGCCATTTCTTATACCATTTCAAATAAATCGCCTCTTTTCCCTTTTGACAGTTTTATAATTTTATTAATGTTTCAGATTGATAGGGTAATTGATTTTTCGTTAGCCAATTTTCAATCATACTATTAAAATATTCAGGTATCGCAATTGGGGCACCATGACCAATTTTCGGAATCATGATGCCTTGGCAATTTAGATTTGAAGCAACGAGCAATTTTGCAGATTCCTTTATGAGCTTTTTTTCCTTTTCGCCATATGTAACTAATATTTTGGTACTCACATTAGAAAATCCATGTGGGATGCTAAAGGACATATTTTCCGATAAAACGCGAATTAAAGTATTTTGCGTTATATTACGACTTTCTTCATAATATTTTTCGAAATATTGGTCGTTTATGTACAATGTCTTTGCCTGAATTTTAGCAAACCATCTTTTTTGAATAAATGGATAAGAAAAACGAATCATAGGATTTAGCAATTTTTCAGCATTTGAAACGGGTTTAACTAATGCACTATTAATAATGGCGAAATTAATTAAATTTGGTTGCAAATGTAACATTTGTATTAAAACTTGGGCACCTAGGGAAAACCCAATTACAACTATGCTTTTGTTATGAACTAGATGATCTATAGTTTGGAGTATGCTTTTAGCAGCTCCGTCAATAGTGAATTTTATGCCACTTTGACTTTTTCCATGTTCCGGTAAGTCGATCGTTATACAATGATAATGTTTAAAATGGGTTACTTGCTTATCCCACATCCAACTACTCACGCCACCACCATGTAAAAATAGGAGGCAAGTGGGAGAATCTAAATTTCCTGATTGTTCAACATATAAGCTCAAAGGGTTACTCCTCTCTAAAATGGTACCTTCACATACACTTACGTTCATAAGTTGAATATAGTTTCATTAATATAAGGGAAGTTCGATCAATTTATTTCTAAATAAAAACCCAAACCCTCATTTCAATAAAAATGAGGGCATTTAACAAATGTTTTATTTTTCCAAAACAGGTTCCAGTGTCTTTTCTTCTAATTCAGGATGTGCCATCTTTAGTACTGAAGGACGTAGCAATGTGAATACAATGCCAATTAAAATGCAACCACTCACGATTAAAATCCACTGTGCCGGTAGTACATCGTATAAAACGCCGAATAATAGTGTTCCAACTGGCATCATGCTCATCGCCATCATTTCAACAATGCCAAACACACGTCCACGATATTCTTCATCAATGGATACTTGTAGCATAACCCCGATTGGTGTGTTTGTAATAACGCCGAAGCCGCCAAACAAAACCATTACGATAAAGTAATAAATGAAATTTACTGTACTTGAAAAATCGAAAAATAATGGGAACGCTAAACTTATTACTAAAAATGATGTCATTAATGTTGATCGCTTAACAACAACTAATGGATATTTTACGTTTGAGCGGGAAGCAAAATAAATGGAAGTAATTAATATGCCGATTGCTCCACCAGCTTCAGTAATTCCAATTAACCTTGGATCTAACTTTAAAATCGTTAGTAAAATAAAGCCAAATCCAATATTTACACTTGTGAAAAATAAGTTTAACCAGAGCGCTGTCCAAAGAATCGAACGAATTACGCGCTTATCCTTTACATAAGTAAAACCAGCCTTTAAGCTCTCAAGCATTGATTCTTTTTCAGTAGAATTAGTAGCAGGAGTACTCGTTTCCTTTTGATATAACTTGAAATTCATCGTAGACTCTAATGTTAATGTGACTATCGCCGCAATGATAAATGTAAGTAAGAATATTTCCATTGATACAAAACCAAACAGCATACCACCTACAATTGGTCCACCTATTCCAGAAATCGACATCGACAATTGATTAAAGCTCATGGCCTTTTGTAATCGTTCTTCATTAACTAAATTGGCAATCGATGATGTGAAGGCAACGCTAGAGAATGTACTAAAAATACTATTGAAGATTGTCACACAATATATAGCAATTAACGAAAGTTCAAATGTGTACGTATAGATAAGTAAAATACTTACTGACAGTATAACACCTGCCTGGCCCCCTAGTACGAGCCATTTGCGCGGAAAACGATCACTCAGTAAACCCGCGAATGGAGAAATAATTATACGTGGTAAATAGCTTAATAAAATATTTGTTGCAAAACTTAATGAAGAGCCTGTTAATGAAAGAATGTACATACTAATACCAAATGCATAAACATGTGAACCTAGTGAACCAATGATCTTACTGACTAAAAAAGTGTAAAGATGGTAGGTCGCTTTTTTGTGTTTTAATTGATCGTTCATTATGTTGAACCCCTTTTGTTTAATTTTATTAAACTCATTGTATGCGATTGAAAAATGGAAATCAATACAAAAGTTTAATTAAATTTAAAATTAAATTGTTTTTTCTTTGTTCTATATTGTTTTTAGTTTAATTTAATTTAAAAATATATCTTTCAGGACAGGCTTTTGTTACACTGATTATGTGAGGTGCATTGGAATGAATATTGGTGAAAAAATAAAAGAATTACGTAAAGAACGTAAAATGACGCTTGCTCAAGTAGCAGGAGAACGCATTTCTAAAGGAATGCTGAGCTTAATTGAAAACGGAAAAGCACAGCCTTCAATGGAAAGCCTACAGCACATTGCAAAGCAGCTACAAATTGATGTGTCGGAATTAATGCAGACGAAGGATAACGCGGAAATTAGAAAGCTATATTTAAAAATAGAACCATTAGTGGGACAATTAAAAAAAGAATTTGATGAATTAATCTTTGATCAAAAATGTCAACAGATTATTGATTTAATTAAACCGTATATTGAGGAGGGGGAATTAAACGGTACGGTATTTGAAGAAATCCGCTTAACAGAAATTTACGATTTAATGCATTACTATTTAAAACGTAATCTTTCAATTGATCCTTTTGTGGAGATTGTTGAGCGCTATAAACAAATTCATGCGTATTCCCAAATAGTAAAAGGCTATAGTCGAATTGCTAGCGTGGAATTTATGGTACGTCATTATGAGGAAGCCATTGAGTGGTTATTAAAGGGCGAATCATACATTTCACATTATGAGGCATTTGTAGGAGAAATTGAACAACTTGATTTATACTATAATCTTATGGCCGTTTATGCAGCGTTAAATAATGATGAAAAATCCGAACATTATTTACAGCTTGCTTTAGAAATAGCCCATGAAAAAAAGATACTGTATCGAGTCCATGACTTTTACCGTTATCTATTCTTTATCAATGTTATGAAAGAGGATGGGGAAAAGGCTCTTGAATATTTGAAAAAAATAGAAGCTTTCTCTATTATTTTTGAAGATGCAATTGAAGTGGTTATTGTGGAACTTGCACAGCTTATATACTTAAATAATGTTGTAAAGGACTATAATAAGGTCATTCAAACAACAGTTAATTATCTTCATTTACCAACCGATGTCATTAAACAAATGAATCAATTTATTTTCGGAGAATTTGCATACGCACATTTCCAATTAAAACAATTCAATGAAGCGATGGGATATTTAAAAAACATAGAGGGGCCAAAGTTACATCACCATCCATTAGATGCAATTAGATTTTATCGTTCATTTGCAGTACGTGCACTCTGTTATTTAGAAAATGGTGAGATAGAAGATGCAAAACGAGATATTTTATATGCAATGGATGGCGTAAAGGATTTTAAGGACTCTATTGATAAAAGATTGATTATTAATGCATATGAGACAATCATGCACTAATAAAAATAAAAAAGTGGGTAAATCTAATTTTGTTAGAGGTTTGCCCGCTTTTAACGAAAGGGAACAAAATGAAGTCAATTGTAAGCTATTTTCATCCACTCGTGTGGATTATATTAAGCGGGACAATATTTGCTAGAACCGCAAGCTTTATGGCAATACCTTTTTTGGCATTATATTTACATAACGAATTACATGCATCGCCATTATTAATTGGCTTAACTTTAGGAATGGCCCCACTTTTCTCGACGTTTGGTGGTTTAGTAGGGGGCTATTTAACAGACTGCTTTGGTAGAAAAATTGTCATTATAACGACGATATTTGTTTGGAGCTTAACGTTTTTTGGGTTTGCATTTGCACCATCTGCAATCTTTTTTGTCGTGTTAAATGCCGTTAATGGAATTTGTCGCTCATTTTTTGAGCCGGGTACACAAGCATTAATGATAGATTTTACAGATGATGAAAAAAAACGTCGCTTATTTTCTGTACGCTATACAGCCATTAATATTGCAGCTGTTATTGGACCGTTATTAGGTGTTTGGATTTCGAGCTTATCCAACGCGTCTGTACCGTTCATGATTACTGGCTTCATGTATGTAACATATGGTGGTTTCTTATTGATTGTCCTCAATCGCTATGAAATGAAGCAACAAAAACTTGCAGTAGGACACCGAATTAGTGCTTTATTTCATGCAGTTCGTCGTGATCAAAAGTTGCTTTACTTTATCGCGGGTGGCATATTAATCTCATTAGGTTATTCGCAATTTGATTCGACATTACCGCAATTAATTGATATGAAGGTGGAAGATGGAGTCAAACTGTTTTCCTATGTAATTGTAGTCAATTCGATTACGGTATTAGCGTTACAATTGCCATTAACGATATTAGTTGAAAGATGGCCAATTTATACGTCATTAAAAATAGGAATCATTATTTTTTCGATAGGTTTATTGCTATTTGGTTTATCTGAAAATACTTGGATGTTCCTAGTGAGTATGGCGGTATTTTCAATCGGTGAAATTTTCTGTTTCCCAACAATGAATGCGGTTATTGAAGAAATCGCCCCAAATGATCAAAAGGGGATATATTTAGGAGCCTCACAATTAAAAAATATAGGAGGTTTTATAGGGCCGATTTTTGGTGGATGGCTACTTATTGTGACAGTAGATTGGATGTATACTATTATCGCACTGTTGCTGTTTAGTAGTATTTTTATTTATCGGAGAGCATTACAAATAAAGTAAATTATATAAAGGGCACAATCCATAACGGAATGTGTCCTTTTGTTGCTCTAGTAATACATTAGGCTTCTTTTAAAATATGTGAATGGATAATAAATGCATAGCCCTCAACACTTTCTAGTGAGAAGGAAGCGCCTTGCCCCTCAATAGCATCAACTTCAATTTGCATATGCTTCATATATTCGTATTGTGTTTTATCGATATAGTACGGAACACCGGAGATTTCGCCAACTAAAACATTTTGACTGCTAATGTAATGACCATCGGCTTTAAAACACATTGGGACTGTGCCATCACAACAACCACCTGATTGTTGGAGTAATAGGTTGCCATGCTTTTCTTTAAGCAATTCAATTACATGGATCGCCGATTTTGTAGCGATTAATTTTTCCATTTTCCATGACCTCCCTTATAAAAATAGGCGGAAACGTTACGCGAACGCTTCCGCCTATAAACTATCACATTAACGTAAGATTAGAAGAACCCTTGAGCTGATTTGTTGTAGCTTACTAACATACATTTTGTTTGTTGGTAGTGATCTAACATCATTAAGTGATTTTCACGACCGATACCTGATTTTTTATAACCACCGAATGCAGCGTGCGCTGGGTATTGGTGGTAAGTGTTTGTCCAAACTCGACCTGCTTGGATACCACGAACTGCGCGGTAAGCAGTATCCATGTTACGAGACCATACGCCTGCACCTAAACCGAATTCTGTATCGTTAGCAATTTCCATTGCCTCTTCAAATGTGCTGAATGTCGTTACTGATAAAACTGGACCAAAGATTTCTTCTTGGAAAATACGCATTTTATTGTCGCCCTTGAATACAGTTGGAGCTACATAGTAGCCACCTTCTTGATCTTGATCTAATTTGTTTTGGTAACCACCAATCAATAACTCAGCGCCTTCTTCTTTACCAATTTCAATGTAAGATAAGATTTTTTGTAATTGTTCGTTAGAAGCTTGTGCACCCATCATTACTTCTGTGTCTAATGGGTTACCGATTTTAATCGCTTTAACACGTTCTAGCACACGTTCCATAAATTTATCGTAAATTGATTCGTGAACTAGTGCACGAGAAGGACAAGTACAAATTTCGCCTGAGTTTAATGCGAACATTACTAAACCTTCTACCGCTTTGTCTAAAAACTCATCATCTTGATCCATTACGTCTGGGAAGAAGATGTTTGGTGATTTACCACCAAGCTCTAATGTTACAGGGATGATGTTTTCTGTAGCATATTGCATGATTAAGCGACCTACACCCGTAGAACCTGTGAATGCTACTTTGTTAATACGCGGGTTTGTTGCTAATGGTTGACCAACTTCAACACCAAAACCGTTTACGATATTGAAAACACCTTTTGGTAATAAATCTTGGATGATTTCGATTAACACTAAGATTGAAGCTGGAGTTTGCTCAGCAGGCTTCATAACGATTGTGTTACCAGCAGCTAATGCTGGAGCGATTTTCCAAGTAGCCATAAGTAATGGGAAGTTCCAAGGAATAATTTGACCTACAACCCCGATTGGCTCATGGAAATGGTAAGCAACTGTATCATGATCAATTTCAGAAATGCCACCTTGTTGCGCGCGGATAGCGCCAGCGAAGTAACGGAAGTGATCGATTGCTAACGGAATATCAGCATTTAATGTTTCACGTACTGCTTTACCGTTGTCCCAAGTTTCAGCAACTGCTATTTTCTCTAAATTAGCTTCCATACGGTCAGCGATTTTATTTAAAATGTTTGCACGGTAAGCAACTGAAGTTTGTGCCCAAGCATCTTTTGCAGCATGTGCAGCATCTAATGCTAACTCGATATCTTCAACAGTAGAGCGTGCTACCGATGTGAAAACTTTACCTGTAATAGGAGATTTTACGTCAAAGTATTGACCTTTAACTGGAGCTACCCATTCACCACCGATAAAGTTATTGTATTTTTCTTTAAAGTCGATTACTGCGCCTGCAGTATTAGGATTTGCATAAATCATATTTATTCCTTCTTTCGTTACCTAAGGGTAAAGTGTTTTTCAACTTTTCACCATTATTATGCATAAAGAATTGCATGAAATCAAACAGAAAGTTTTATTTGAATATTCTATTAATTATATTGGAAATACTAACGGATATTCTTTAAGTAAAAAATTTCTTAGAATTATGGGTATTTTCGGTTGGTTATACGCATGATTTATCCCATTGAGAATGATTATTGTTATATAACAATAATCAACTGTAAAATTTAGTAGATGTCAAATTGAATAAAAAAACATGATAATGAATATCAATTATTGTATTTTATTGATTTGTAAAAGGTCGTATTTCGCTTGTGAAATGCATTTTATTGGAAAATACATTTGATATAATTTACTTAATATCCACTTCAAATACGTTGTTATGCGACAGTTAAGTTATGTAAATTGGAGGTGCCTTAATGAAGGTAGAAGTGCTATTAGCGGAAGAATTTATTGATCCAGTGGCTGAAATTAAAACAAATAAAATGACTTCAACTATTGAAAAAGCGATTAAACTATTAAAAAATGAGGAATTTGAAGATCGAATCGCGATTCAACAAGCGAAGGAAATAGTTTTTGTAGATCGATCTGCCATTTATTTAATCCGTACAGAAGTAGGTAAGGTAATTGTTTATGATGCAGAGGGGAACTGGTATGAGACAAAGACTACATTGGGAGTGTTTGAGCAAACATTAGGTAACCAGTTTATTCGTATTTCTAAAAGTTCTCTAATCAATCTAAGTGCCGTACAATCTGTTAAAGCATCATTTAGCGGAACGTTGGACATTACGTTAGAGAATGGGCTAGAGGATGTAATTAGTCGTAAATATCGACCAAATTTTAAAAAGAAAATAGGGGTGTAACGTATGCAAAACGCAATTTCGTCGATTATTCAGTCCTTTGCAGTGGGGTGCATGATTTTTATGTTATCGCTATGTGTACCATATTGGAAAAATGGTGAAGTAATCTTTGATCAAATTAAAATGAACTATGATTTAATTGTATTGGGAATCTTTTTAGTAGCACTCGTTGCTGGGGGATTTGGAAGCATTATTTATCGGACAAGATTACATTACGAAAAAAAGATGTTTATTCATTATTTGACGACAATAGTGGTCCTTTTTATTGTTTCAATTTGGCTCAAAATTGTATCAATAACATCAAAGGATTTGATGACATATTTTCTATATACGAGTGTTATATTCTTTATTATTTGGTATGCAAATTATGTGAAATTGAAAAGGGAAGCAGAATTAATTAATGAGGCTATATTAAGAAGGAAAAATTAGTGAATTGAAGTTTAAATATAAATAAATTTAAAAATATACTAATATTGTTATATAATGGAAGTGTACTGGATAAGGGGGAGTTGTATGTTTAAAAATTTTTCACCACGCTTATTTTTTTCAATGGCAGCAATTGCATGCTTAATTATTTCACCACTTTTTGCAATTTTTGTACCAATTATACTCATTGACACTTTGTTTAAAGATGATACGAAATTATTTGTCTATTCCTTTGGAACAAGTGCATCAATAATTATTATTGCCTTTGCTGTATTTGCAGGGGCGAGTATGCTGCAATTTTGGAAACGGACAGCTTTGACAGCAGTAGCTAGTATTTTAATTGTACTTTTAGGATTTACTTTACTTTATAGTACGTCGCAAATCTATACGGTTATTGATTCAGAAAAAATTGTTTTTAAGAAGTTTATAACTGAAAAATCTTTAGATTGGGCAGATGTGAAGGAAGTTACGTTAGAATTTGTACCAAACGATCTTGGGGAACATATTTTTACTACAGTCGATGGTAAGGAAATTGTAATGAAGGAAAATAAATTTCACGTTACAAGCTATATTTACAATACGGCTCGAGAAAAAAATATTCCTTACAATGAAAGGCCAAAAAAATGATAGAGATAGAGGAGTAGAACATGGCATTTACTATTCCGATAAATCAAATACTCGATCACTGGAATATAGATATACAACAGTTTCGTGTCATACGAGATTCTGATAAGAAATTAATTGAGATTGAAAGTATTAATGGAGAACAGTTTATTTTAAAAGCTGAGAAATATACAAATTATCGTATAAATGATGTTTGTATATTTGCAAATCAATTGGCAAATATTCTACCTTGTACTAGCTTTTTAAAAACAACTGCCAATTCTTTTGTAGTACAGTTTGGAACGTTTATATACACATTAGAAAGAAGAGTCTATGGGGCAGAATTGCAATATGTTAATGATAGGGTTCTTACTAATATTGCAACTGCATTAGGAAAAATGCATCAGCTTTCTCTCCAACAAAATATTAGGCTATTTCAATCAACATCTTGGGCAATGTTTGGAGGTAATCAAACAGAAAAGCTTGGCGATTATGATGAAAATGAATTAAGCTTTTTAAAATTACAAGAGAGTTACCCCAAAGAAGAAATTACAGCACTCATTTCAACTTATTATAATGCTCATAGAGAAAAATTGAGGCTAATGTGGCCGTCTTTACCAAAAGCAGCTACACAGGGTGATTTTTGCTATTATAATATGTTGTTTAATGAAAAATATGAAATTAGTGGTCTGTTTGATTTTAATATAGCGGGGGATGAAGTGCTTGTTAATGAATGTATAGCTGTCGGCATTTATTTATGCTGGCATGTTGAATATAAAGGGCATAAGACACCTGAAGAGAGATTTATAAGTTTTATAAATCAGTATTGTACACAAAGAGAGTTTAATGCAATAGAAAAAGAAGCTGTGCTACATTTATTTGCTATTATTCGCGCATTTCGCTTTGATCGAATAGAAGAAGGTATTGCGAATGCTAGTACGATAACAAATTTTTTAGAAGAAACATTAAATTTACTAATGAAGCCTTTCGCATTATTTAGTGATTAAACAATCATATATTTGTACGATAACTGAGACTGGGACAGAAGTGAAAATTTCTCTATTTACGGTAAAATACAGTATTAAAAATTGGATACTTAATAAATTGGTTGTAGTGGAGGGGCGGCTCCTGGGGGAATAGTGTGACGCCTGAGACTACAGGCTCTGGCACGCCTCCGGAAAACGTCCCGCAACGGAAACCAATTACAAAAAACATCATTTTTCTCACTCGAGAAAAATGATGTTTTGGTTTTGTCCCACCCTAATTTTCCTTGCATTATATATAGGCGATACATTTTAATTTCAAGCGTCTCATATTTTAATTAAATATTTCAAATAATGTACGTCCATCGGTTTTGTTAAACGGAATATCTAAAATATGTGCAATTGTTGGTGCAATATCAACAACACTTACTTCCCCTATAGTCATGCCCGTTTTAATAGAATTACCTGAAACAATTAGATTACTTGTATAATTAGGTTTTTCAGGAGAGTAGCCATGGGTCGCGTATTTTTTACCGATGGCATGTAAATCCACAATAGCTTCTTTTTTGTAGTCATCTTCAAAGCAATAGCCTTCTTTCGCCTCAATCATATAGTCAAATGCATCATCTACATGTAATTGCTGAAGATCCTTTTTCTTATAAATTGCTTCTAGTCCATATTCCGCTTTTTGTAATGCTTCCTCTAATAGTGTTAGTGCTGCAGCCTTTGCTAATTCATCCCCTTGTTGTACATGTAAATAAGCTGCTCCACCCGCACCTTGCACATAGGCGCGCCATTTTAGCGTTCCCTTTTCCTCGTAAATTAAATTATTCTCATAAAATAAACGATTTAAATGTATTTTATAGCGGACATCTAGTTGACCATGATCTCCAACAATGATAAATGTTGTTTCATCCATAATGCCTGCATCTTTTACAGCTTCAACAATATCACCAATCCGACGATCCATTCGTTCGATAACATTGTTAATATGAGGTCCTTTCGTTCCGTATAAATGTTTTGAGTCATCTAAATCAATAAGGTGCATCAATAGAAGATTTGGCTTTTTTGTTTTAATTGTATCTACGGCACAAAGGGTAATGAAGTCATCCAAATGCGGCTGAGCAATACCTTGGCGTACTTTGCCATGTTTCAATTCCATAGCAAGGGTAAATAATTTACTTCCATTTTTTAGGATTTTCAATGCTTGGTTTTCGTTTTTTACCGCTTTTATTTCAGGTATATTAAAATCAATTTTTGCCTTTCCAGTGACAGGCCATAAAATACCTGCTGTTTTAAATCCTTTTTTCCTAGCTGCTTCATAAATCGTAGGAACCTTAATATTTTTTCTAAACCAATGCCAATTTTGATCTTCTTCCGGAATGAACGGTTGAAACGGATTATTATGAAAGACACCGTGTTTATTTGGATAAAGTCCTGTTACGTAGGAGCTGTGAACGACATATGTCAGTGTTGGATATACACTCTTTACACGGTTTGTTGAAGCACCATTTGCAATTAATTTTGCTAAATTCGGTTGGCTTTTGGCACTTTCCCAGTTATCTTTTGAAAAGGCATCGTAAGAAATGACGATGCAATATTTTTGTTTTTTAACCATCATTTTACCTCACAGTTTTTGCTCGATAGGTAGGGTCCTTTGGTAATAGTAAAAATACAACTAACCCGATTATGAACAAAGGAATAATCGATAAAATACTATATTTTGCTTCACCAGTCATAGTTGTCGTTAAGGCCATTAAAAAGGGTCCGACGATGGCTGCAAATTTCCCAAAAATATTATAGAACCCGAAAAATTCATTGGACCGCTCTTTCGGAATGATCTTTCCATAATAAGAGCGACTTAATGCTTGAATTCCGCCTTGAGCTGAACCAATCATTGCACCAAGGATGAAGATATGCCACATTTCAGAAATAAAGAATGCGGCAATACAGGAAATGATATAAGTTGTAATACCAATGATAATCATAAGTCTTGTTGAATATTTTTTCGCTAACGTCCCGTAAATAAGCGCACATGGAAACGCGATAATTTGAATTACTAATAAAATGGCGAGGAGCATAAATGTATTTAGACCATCACTACCTAACACACTTGTAGCATATGGTACGACCATTTTAATGATAGTATCAACTCCATCTATATAGAAAAAATATGCGATTAAAAAAATAAATACTACTTTATAATTTTTAATTTCCAAAAAAGTTGTTCCTAATCGTTTAAAGCTGTTACCAATTGGATTTGGCTCTGGCTCAATATAATGACGCTGTTGTACATCTTTAATCATTGGAATTGTTAATAACCCCCACCAAAGTGCGGTAATAAAGAACCCAATTTGATAGCCAATTGCCACATCCATCCCCATAAACAATATAACGCCCAAGCTAATCCCGAATGGTATAACACTTGAAATATAGCCAAATGCAAATCCACTTGTAGATACTTTATCCATTCGCTGGTCTGAAGCTACATCAACTAAAAATGAGTCATAAAAAATATTAGCACCTGCAAAGCCGATACAAGATAAAACATAAAGTACGATTAGTAACTGCCATTGCCCACTATCTGGAGAAATGAAGGCAAAGGAAAACGTCGTTAAAATTCCAAGTAATGCAAAGAAAGTGAAGAACCGCTTCTTTTTGTCTTTATAATCGGCAAATGCCCCAAGAATAGGGCTAAGCACGGCAACTAGTATACTAGCTAAGGAATTAAAATAACCTAAATCCATACTATTGACCCCATCAAACATACCGAAAACGATCGGGAAAAGTGCAGTTGTGATCGCCAAGGAATAAGCCGAGTTGCCACAATCATAAAGAATCCAAGATTTTTCTTCTTTCGTAAGCTTCAAGGGAATCCTCCTCAAAATGTAGAATTTTCTGTCATTATATCATTTCCAGAACAAATAAATAATATTGATAGTGTAAATTTTAGGTAATTAATATTGAAAACCCTCTACTGATACACCAGCCAGATTTAGTTCGTTAAAATAAGTTTTACTGTATAAAGGAGGGCTATTTATGTTGGACTCAAAAGAGATGAATTATTTTCAAAAAACGATAACGAAACTAAACGAAGCGTATGAACAACTAACAAAAGATATTAGTATTAAGGATCGAAGCTATAAAGATTTACAAAAATTTATGATTGACTACAATAGCGAGCTAGATAAATTTGAAGTATATGATTACCAGCAAACATTAAGCATGATAGACAAACGAGGTTTTGCACAAGTAAATGAGCGTCAGCAACTTGCAAAGTTGATCGATTCTCCCTATTTCGGGAAATTCAATTTTGTTTATGCAGGTGAAGCTATAAAGGATGCAGAAGCCTTCTATATTGGACGCTTTGGCTTTTCTGATGAAGAAGGGAATGCGCTCATTTATGATTGGCGAGCGCCAGTTTGTAATATGTACTATGAATTTGAACTAGGAGAAGCATCCTATGAAGCAAAGGGTCGACGATTTTATGGTGAAATAATTGCTAAAAAGCAATTTAAAATAGAACGTTCAAAAATTGAATATATAGTGGATAGTTCCATAACTATTCAAGATGAAGTATTACAGCAAACATTAAATCAGCATGCCAACGACAAAATGAAAACAATTGTCACATCAATCCAGCGGGAGCAAAATAAAATTGTCCGTAATGAATCCGCTTCTAATGTTATTATTCAAGGGGTTGCAGGTTCAGGAAAAACAGCGGTTGCATTACACCGAATTGCGTACTTATTATATAAATATCGTGAGACATTAAAGGCCGAAAGAATTTTTATTTTATCTCCGAATAAAGTGTTTGGGGATTATATTTCTTCGGTATTACCTGAATTAGGGGAGCAACCTATCCGTTCTTTAACAATGGATGAATTAACCGCGCAACTTATGCCTTCTTCGCTAAAATTTATGTCCTTTGAACAAGAAGTGTCGTATATTTTAGCAAATCCTACAAGCGACTATGCGAAACGTACCGCTATCAAATCGAATTATCAATTTGTAAAAAGGCTGCAGCGGTTTTTACAGGAACAAAGTAAAACAATGCTAAAGAATCAATCGGTGACAATTGCAGACTATGATTTTACAGATGAGTATTTACAAAGACGCTTTATGAATTATGTAAATGAACCCGTCTTAAATAGACTCGAATTAATGGCCGATGATATTCTTCAAGTTTTAAAAGGGAAGCGAAATGGTGAGCTAAAGCTTCCGAGTAAAAATGAAATTGTGAAACGTTTAAAGAAACGTTTGCAGCACAATTCTGCACTTTCACTTTATGAAGCCTTTATGGAACAGGTAGGACAGGAAGGTTTCCATTTCAAAAATAAGTGTTTTGAGTTTAATGATGTATACCCATATTTATATTGCCAACTATTTTTTGAAGGAATCAAAACTTATGAGCTCGTACAGCATTTTGTATTAGATGAAATGCAGGATTATACACCAATTCAATACGCCGTTCTTGAAAAAGTATTTGCTTGTAAAAGAACAATTATTGGCGATTTTAGCCAGGCATTACTCCCTTTTGAAACGATTACAAAGGAAGCGTTCTTGGATATTTTAATGAATTCAGAATATGTTGAGCTAACGACAAGCTATCGTTCATCCTATGAAATTGCTATATATGCCAAACAGTTTATGCGAAATTCCACAATCAATCCGATTGAGCGTCACGGCGAAAAGCCTGTTGAAATGTATTACAACTCAACGGAAGAAATGCTACAGCAAATTCGACAAGCTATAAAAAATTCCTTTAAAACGACTGCGATTATTTGTAAAACAGTAGAGGATTTGAGCATCATTAAACAGCATTTACACGATCAAGCATTCCACGTATTAGATGGACAGAGTGAAGTATTTGAAGCGGGTGTAGTTTTGACAACAATTCAGTATGCAAAAGGACTCGAATTTGATGCCGTAATTGTCCCGTTTGTTACAAATTCAAACTATATGACGACATTTGATCAAGGCCTTTTGTATATTGCTACAACACGAGCAATGCACAATTTAACGATGCTTGTGGATGCGAAAGATCCTTCCACTTTACTTATGTGATTGGATTAAGGTAATGATGGATTTAACATCCTTCATTGCCTTTTTTAAATTGATTTCGAGTTCATCAGTTACATGGAGAAAATCATCTACAAATTTCGGTGTATTTAAAAGTGTATGAATATCTTGAACATCTTCAACTTTATGAATGGATTGTAAAAATTGATAAATTGATGCAATGGAAAAATGAGCACTTCTTAATGTGCGAATAATATAAAGTGTTTGGATATCAGCTTCTGTATATTGACGTCGATTTTGTGCATCTCGTTTAATTGAATAAAGACCATTCCGTTCCCAATTGCGAAGTGTTTCTTCTGATAATTGTAATTTTTGCGCGATTTCCTTGTGGGTGTAGTTATAATCCGTAGTTAATTGGATGTGTAAGAAATTTTGTACGAGATGAACAGCCTTTATCGTATAGCTATGTTCATTATTCAAAAAGGATAAATAATTTTTTGCTTCTTCTAAAGCTTCACTGAATTTTTCTTTCCCGCTTAGCTGGACAATCCGAGTTGCCATTTTTCGTAAATTATTTTGAATAAATTCCTGCTTAAAGGCTAGTCTAGCGATTTGCATTTGCAAAAGGTGCATTTCTGAGTAATTGCGATAGCCATTTGCTTGTCTTGGAACGGAAGATATGTAACCCCATTCTTCATAAAGTCGAACCGTGTTTGGATGTACGTTCGTTAATTTTGCAATTTCATTTGTTCGCATGTTGTACCTCCCTAAATATTGATTAAGTTTATCAAAATTAAAATTGTTTAGGCAACTCGTTATAAAGGAGTGGCGTCAATTGTAAAAACTTTCAAGTGAAAAGGTGAAATAATGAAAAAAATAGGGCTCCTTATTTCGATTGTTTTGTTAAGTATTGTTTTTAGTTTCTTAATGATGAATTTTTGGCTACATCAAAAAATGAACGATGTTAAACAAAGTGTATTAGCTAAAAATACCGAAATAGAAAAAATTGAAATCATTAATAGGATTGGGGGTTGGGGGGAATGGTTTTCTGAATATACGTTGATCGTTATAATAAATGACCAAAAATATCGAATTTGGGTGAATGGAGCTGGAGAAGTTACTGATAGAGAGTTTACAGAGAGGAAGTGATATTTAATGGCTAAATTCGTTCATTATTTTACATTCTATTTCACATTGTTTTGTATTGGGGTATTCGTTTATTCAATTTATGCATGGATCGAGAAAACTTGGTTAATTGCTCCTTCCATTTTTATTTCACTAATCTTTAGTGTTGGTACATTTATTTTAAGTCTCATAGGTTTCTCCTATGCGAGTAATGGATGGGGATTAGTACGAAGTTGGTTAACCATTCTATTATCCTTCGCACTTTCAACAACTTTATTTTTCATGTTGCTATTTTCCTCTTTTGCTTCTTGGTTTGGTGGACATGAACTTATTAAGACAGTGGAGTATCCAAATAATAAATTTACGATTGATTTTATACGTTGGGATCAAGGTGCGACAGGAACATTTGGAATTAGAGGTGTATTAAATGGTCCACTTTGGTTTAAAAAACAAATTTATAATGAAGCAAGGGTAGAAGAAGTGAAAATTGAATGGAATGGAAATAATATTATTATTAATGGAATGGAAATAAAATGAAACTTATTTAGCAATGTATTGTTTTGAGAGTTAAAATTTTGTTGATTTATAATTTACAATAATTTGAAATTGAAAACACGAAATGCTATAATCATTTCAATCTATTAGAAGGGATGATGAATGGACGATGAGTAAATAATTCTATTTTTAAGAGAAAAATGTATATACATTTTCAAACAAAAATAGGATTAGTCTGCCCATTTATTATACCTCGATTGAGCTTACGATTTTTGTAAGTTTATTTCTACATAATAAATTTTAAATTCTAGTCCTTCTGATTTTCAGAGGGGCTTTTTGTTTGGAAAAGTATAGTGATAAACAATCATTATTTGTTGAGGAGAATGCGAGATGAATTACACAATCGAAAGAATGATGCCTACACAACTTAGAGAGGCTGCAAAGTTTATTGCTGCGCATAATAACATTAAAGAACACCACATTGGCTATTGTGGTCAACAGGAGCAGGAAATTTTTAATACACTAAACGAGGATTTTATCGATGGAGAAATGACTTCTTTATTTGTTGCTTATCAAGATGGGAAGATTGTTGCGTTAATTGGATTAGATATTGATGAAGATTGTGCAGAAGTTTGGGGACCGTTCTCTATTCCATTTAATGTACTGTTACAAGAAGAATTATTTTTTGAATTACTGCAATCATATGAAGAAATCCGAACATTTTATTTTTTTATTAATGAATTAAATAGTGAACAATCATCTTTTATGAATCATGTTCAAGCTCAACAAACAGGGAGACATTTAATACTGGAGGCAACAAGAGAAACGTTAATACCTAGTAAGAAAATGAGTTGTAGCCCTTATTTGCCAATAGACTTTGAACAGTTTGAAAAGATTCATTTAGCTGCTTTTCCTAATACCTATTATGATGCACAAACAATAGTCAGGCGATTACAGCAATCTAACGAGCATTTTTTAAAAATTTTAAAACAGGGGGAAATAGTTCAAGGCTATGCTTATTTTGAATTAGATTTACAGGAGAATGAAGCGCATATCGAGTATATTGCCATTGACCCAGCTTATCAAGGAACAGGGTTAGGAAAACGATTGCTTATAGAAGTGCTAACAGAAATTTTCAGTTTTGAAAATATCCCAAAAATTGTTCTTTGTGTAGAGAATGAAAATGATGTTGCAAACGCACTTTACTTTAAGGTTGGCTTTATAAAAAAGGATACGTTAGTAAGTTTCAAGCTTGAAAAAAATGATGAAAAACATTCCACTTCTTCCTATAGTTAATTTCATGAAAAACATGATTTCGGTCAAACTAAAGAGGGAAGAGAGGAGGTTAAATCATATTGTATCGGTTGGCCCTTTTTTCATGTTTCTTGTGTTTCAGTATGGTTTGTTCTACGACTGTATTTGCAAATGATAAGCCGTCTAAAGAACAAATTTTTCAGGAGCGTTTGTCCCTGTACAAGCAATATGAAAATGTGCTTGTCCCTTGGTATTGGCTTGCAGCAGTAGATCAATATGAGCGAAACATTCAAACTGTGCGGTCTGATATACCAAAACGTGATGGGATTACTGCTATTCAATTTGCTCCCGAATATTGGGTAGGTGAATTAAACCCGAACATTGAAGACGAAAACCCAGCCTCTATTCAGTATTTTGGAGGCTTTGGATTAGATGGAAATGGTGACGGTGTAGCAAGTTCTCAACAGGATGAAGATGCTTTGTTATCTCTGGCAAGTTATGTAAGCAGTTTTGGTACAACGGAAGAAGATTTTGAATTAGCTTTATGGTCTTATTATAAAAGTGAAGAAGCAGTTAAGCAAATAAGTACAATTTCAAAGCTATACGAGCATTTCAAAACAATTAATCTTGATAAGCATTATTTTCCCCTTCCTTTAAATTACGATTACAGTTACCGTGGAACATGGGGAGCGAACCGGGGATGGGGAGGAAGGCGTATTCATGAAGGGACAGATCTTTTTGCTCGGTATGGTACGCAAGTTTATTCAACATCCTATGGCGTTATAGAAATAATGGGGTGGAATGATTATGGTGGCTGGCGCATCGGCATTCGGGACCATTTAAATACGTACCATTATTATGCCCACCTCAATAGTTTTCATGAAGGTGTCAAATTGGGGGATATTGTAGAACCGGGTACGCTAATTGGCTATGTTGGCAGTAGTGGGTATGGTAAAGAAGGAACATCCGGTAAATTTGCCCCACATTTACATTATGGAATGTATAAATTCAATGGACGTGTTGAATGGGCATTTGATCCATATCCATCATTGCAACTTTGGGAAAAACAAACAAAAGCTTTAAAAGAGTAACGATACATGTATGCTATCTGTATGGGTGAAAGGTGGTGAACAGTTGAAACGCAATCATATTGTATTGTTAACGGCTTGTATCGCCATTATTTTTTTAGGGTATGCTTTTGAATCCAAGAGTGCAGCAGCTGATAAGGGCAGACAATATTATGAAAAAACCGGTCAAATTGTTTGGGATATTAAAACAGAGGAAAAAATAGTAGCATTGACATTTGATGATGGGCCACATCCAAAATACACAAAAGAAGTACTTGATTTGTTGAATAAATATGATGCAAAAGCCACCTTTTTTGTTGTAGGAGAGCATGCTGAAAAAAATGCGGACATTATATTTCGTATGCATGAAGACGGGCATGAACTCGCCAATCATACGTACACACATCCGTTTAATGGAAAAGTGCCACAGCTTATGAAAGAAATTAAGCAAACGAACGATGTGATTTTTAGTATTACTGGTTATGCACCTGTATTATTCCGGCCAGTAGAGGGACAATATACAGATGCTTTAATTGACGCTGTTACAAAAGAAGGTTTTAAAGTTGTAATGTGGTCTTGGCATCAGGATACGTTAGATTGGAAAAATCCGGGAGTAAAAAAGATAGTTAATAACGTTTTAAAAGGTACAAGGCAAGGAGATGTTATTTTATTTCATGATGGCGGAGGTAATCGCCAACAAACCGTCCAGGCATTGGCAGAAATATTGCCACAGTTACAAAAGGAAGGTTATGAATTCGTAACTATTTCTGAGCTGCTAAAAGTTCAGAAAGCAAATCAGAGTAAAGAAGCTGGTTCATAATGGTACAGCAAGATACAAATACACCTGAGATTTTTGTATAGGGTTGTTCGTAGTGGAATGTAACAATCTTGAGAAAAATACCATTTTTCCCTCGAGGAAAATGGTATTTTGTGCATTTTAATTTTACAGAGTATGGTAATGGTAATTGACGAGAGTAACTTATGGGGAAAGGGTAAAGGGAGTTACATCTAAGCGTCTGACTGTATCGAATGATTTTAAAAGCGCTAAAGGAGAGGGTGATGATAGATGAAGGATTTTTATGTGGATCTACATATACATATCGGAAGAACGGCAAGTGGAAAGCCAGTAAAAATTACGGGTAGTAAAACGCTAACATTGCAAGCCATATTACAATATGCAAGTAATCAAAAAGGGCTTGATATGATTGGAGTAATCGATTGTCATTCACCAGAAATATTAATGGAGATTGAGGACTTACTAAATAGAGGAGATATGATCGAACTAGCTGAAGGGGGTCTTCGTTTTCAAAAAATTACGTTGCTTTTAGGTTCTGAAATTGAGGTGTATGATTCATCATGCAATGGTCCAATTCATGTGTTAGCATACTTTCCTACAATAGAGAAGATGAGGGCTTTTTCGCAATGGATGAGCAACTATGTAAAAAATATAACACTTAGTTCGCAGCGCATTTATGTAGGGGGAAGAGAACTTCAATATAAGGTGAATGAATTGGATGGTTTGTTTGTGCCGGCCCATGTATTTACACCATTTAAAAGTCTTTATGGGAAAGGGGTTAAAAGAAGCTTAACAGAAGTATTTGACCCAAACTATATTGATGCGATTGAGCTAGGGCTAAGTTCAGATACGCAAATGGTTCGTAACATAAAAGAGCTACAGCTATATCCTTTTTTAACAAATTCCGATGCTCATTCTCTTGGGAAAATAGCAAGGGAATATCAAAAGTGTACACTGAAAGATGCTAATTTTAATGAATTAAAATTAGCACTTCTTCAACAGGATGGACGTAGAATTCGTGCTAATTATGGATTAAACCCGCTCCTTGGAAAATATTATCAAACAGTTTGCATAAATTGCGGTTATCAAATAACGAGTAAGCTGAAAACATGCCCTCATTGTGGAAGTGAATCGTTTATTAATGGTGTTTCTTCTAGAATCCAGGAATTATCTGATCAGGATGTAGCCATTGTTTCAAGGCCACCTTATATTCATCAAGTGCCACTCGATTTTATTCCAGGTTTAGGTCCGAAAACATTTGAACAGTTATTACATCATTTCGCAACCGAAATGAATATTTTACACAAAGTCACAAAAGAGGAACTTTTAAATGTTGTCCCAGAAAAATTAGCGCACTTAATTGATCAGGCAAGAAATGGTGAATTATCGATTGTACGAGGGGGTGGCGGAAAATACGGAAAAGTAGTTGAAGAGCGAGAGCGGGGATTGTGAAAATGGCTTTGTCCATATTGTAATTAATAAAAGTTTGTGGTAATTTCTGCGAAAATTAATGGCCTTGAAATGGAGGTGAATATTTTAAAACCATAGTGAAGCTTAATAGATAGTGGTGTGTAACAACCAAATAATATACTTGTTAAAAAAATCTATTTTTTAATTATTTTTTCCTATCTAAAGGTTTTTATTTGTAGTAGAATTGGTTTACAAAATAGAAAAAAGTAGGAGAGGGGTTGTTGTAAAAGTATGGATTCATCTACTTATAACACAAAAAAAGTACATAATATTAATTTGCTACTAACATATATAATTGTTGTATTAGTAGTAGCCCCATTAGTTTTATCGCGTGGTATAGAAAATACAAGTTTCTACATGATTGTTGGATTAGGGGTAGCTAGTATTTCAACAATTGTATACTTTATTCGTTTACCAGAGTTTTTAAAAAGTTTTTTATTTGCTTTCATTCCATTATTGGTCATTTGTAGTTTATTCTTTGTAGATGACTATGCACTTAATAAGCACTATATTTTATTTTTCTCACTAATTATGATCTCTCTTTACTTTAACGAGAAGTTAATTTTACTTTTTTCATTTTTTCAAGCAATATTTGTGTTAAGTATTTATTTAATTGTTCCTCACAAGTTTTTGGGTGAAAATGTAAGTGTATCTAACTTTGTTACAGTATTTGTTGTTTTATTAGGTGCATCCACTGCACTTTACTTTTTAACAAAGTCTGGAAAGAAATTATTGGAGCAAAGTTCCAAAAAAGAAAAAGAAGCCGAGGAATTGGCGCTACAATTGTCTGAGATTTTAGGAGGAGTAAAAACGGGCGCACTGCAATTAGATGCGAATGCCCATGAAGTGTTAACTCATGCTAGCGGAGTTAAAGAAGGCAGTGAAGTAATTTTGAATAGCGTCCATCAAATTATGGATTCAATTAGTGATGAAAACGATAAAGTCCGCGCTATTGATAGCATAATGGAAAATACAGCAGTCATAATGGAACAAACTGTACAAAATTCTGAACAAAACTTACAGGAGTCTCAAGTTCTACATGGACAAATGGAGGACAATTGGCAACGAGTTAGTCGGGTGAATCAGCACATGGAGACCGTAAACAGTGCTATTAATTTAACGACTTCTACAGTGGATCAGCTACAAGATAGCTTTACGCATGTTCAAAATTTATTAGGTGGTATCCAAGATATTGCGAATCAAACGAATTTACTAGCACTTAATGCAGCAATTGAAGCAGCAAGAGCAGGTGAGCACGGAAAAGGTTTTGCCATTGTAGCAGATGAAGTTCGAAAGCTTGCAGAACAAAGTAGTCAAATTGCAACTGAAATTACGGAAGTAACTCAACAACTAGTCGAGCAATCATTAGCCGCTCAAAAACAATCGCACGATGGGAATAATTCTGTTCAAGAAGGTCAACAGTTGTTATTAGAAATCGCCGAAACTTTCCAATCGATGAAAGAACGTTTTACTCAGTCAAATGAAAACTTATTAAAAAACGTAGCTATGATTCAGGAAACAACATCAGAAGTGACTGCTACACGTCAACATGTACAACAACTCTCAATTATTTCTGAACAAAATGCTGCTGCAACAGAAGAAATAGTTTCGACTTTAATGGTAGAAAATGAAGCAATTCATATGATTACAAGTTCAATTGAAGAATTAAAAGATTTAAGTACAGAACTTTTAGCTATTTGTGAAAAACCCAAATCTATTTAATAAGTATTTAAAAGCCGGTTAATGAATTTTCATTGAACTGGCTTTTTTCATTATTGGGAGCGATACTAAAGCCCACCGATGTTTCGTAAACCAGTTGCCATTTCTTCGATAGGATGTGCGCAATCTTCTTCAATCCATTTTGTTAAGTAACCAATTGTTCCGTATGCTGTAAATGTAAATATTCAATTGGTGATACAACATTCCAAATATAGCTTTATGGAACAAATGGAAGGCATTACTCAAGGGCAAAACAATAGTTCATACCTCATTTCAAAAATATCTGCGATCGTAATGGTATAGGATCGTGCTTGGGATTGGGGAGAAAAGGGTGCTCGTATTGTATCCATTTCTAATTAACACAATTGCCAATATGGCACGTTTGCGAAAAGCAATGCAACGATAAAAAAATGAAAGCTAGGAAGAAAAAAATGAGCTTCCTAGCTTTTTTATATTCACGCTTAATTTTTCCTAACTCGTTGTATCAAAATCAGTTTTGATAGTATTGTCTTCCGTAGGGGAGTCTGGGCTATTCGAAACCTCGACTTGAAGTCTTTCCTCTAATTTTGGTTCATTCAATAAACTTTCTTGTGATTGATGAGGTTCACTAGCATGTGGCGTTTGGACAGGATGCGCATCATTAATAACCGTTATCGGTCGCATCATATCATGATCTTCATGTTCTAAGAAGTGACAATGCCAAATGTAATTACCTGTGAACTCCTTCCAATGCATAATGATTTTCGTCACCATACCCCCATCTGTTCTAACGACGTCTTTCCAACCCCGCTCATATTCATGAGGAGGTATAGGGTCTCCTGTATATTCGAGCACACCTTCATTTTGATAGCGTTCTACATTAAACGGTCTTCGTTCTAATATTTTAAATTGAACTAAGTGTACGTGAATTGGATGAATAAATGGAGTAAGGTTAATAAAATTCCATGTTTCAATACTGTCTACAGCTGGTTTTTCTGTAGCTGGTTCATGATACATGCGATCATTTAAAAGTAACATCGGCCTTCCATATTGATCTAAAGTAAATGATAATGGTAAGTCTCTCGAAATATGGGCGTGGTCCTCATGTAGATCCATTTCAGGATAAAGCTCTTCTGGAATATCTGGACTATCACAGTCCTTTAGCTTAAGATCTACTCTAAATTGCATAATTACATTTGTATGTTCATCTGGAAACTCATCATCGGTGTTCATCAATGAAATGACTTCCCCTTTGTGCTGAGAGAAATCGATCACAAGATCTAATCTTTCTGCTGGGAGGAGACCAATTGAAGCGACATCTACACGTTTCGATAATAATCCTCCATCTGTCCCAATTTGTATGAAAGATTGATTATTTGAAAGTTCTAATCTATATCCTCTTCTGTTTGAAGCATTGACGACTCTAAATCTATATTTTCTTGGCTCTACTCGCATATAGGGCCATACTTTACCATTAACTAGGATTGTATTTCCAACAACTCCTGGTGTAATCGACGGGTGAACAGGTACTGGGAATGGTGGAGCATCCGGATAGAAGATAGATCCATCTTCGTTAAAGGATTTATCTTGAATCATTAAGGGCATTTCATAAGCTCCACTTGGAAGCTGCAACCTCTTTTCAAGAGTATCCCTAAGTAAGTAAAACCCTGCCAGACCAGCATAAACATTTAAACGTGTCAAAGCCATCGCATGGTCATGATACCATAATGTTGCGCCGGGTTGATGATTTGTGTAATGGTGGACTTCCTTCCTAAATTTAGGGCCAGTGAACTCAAAGTTATTCGTGTACCATGCTTCAGGGTGACCGTCACTTTCCCAATCAACATGAGCGCCATGAAGATGGACAACTGTTCGTACTTCTTGTGAATCTGTAGAGCTATGCAATGTATGATCAACTGGTAAAAAATGCTTAGTCGGGAGGTTATTAATGTATTTTACATAGGTAGGCTTATCTTTCGTTGCTTCGATGGTAGGACCGGGAACTATTCCGTTATAACCCCAAACTTTAGAGAGTGGAAAATGCCGATGAAAACGATGATAGGCAACTTGCATATCTAATTCGAAATAGGAATTAGGAGGGTATGATTTGTTAGGTGTAGGCTTTGCTACTGGGGGTTTTGATAATTTATCAACAAACTTCGGTATTGTAGCTGGGTCAGCTGGATTGACATGTTGCTCCACTAGGATCAACCTTTCTTTTATGTTTAAAACTAGAATATTCATTTCGTTTTTACATAGAAAGGGCAATTGTGTAGAAGAATTTAGTTATTTTATATGAACGACTTATTACCTATAAAATGCGTGTGATTAAATGAATATTAAAGAAGAGTCTTCCCAAATATGATTAAGTGTGTATTAGGAAATGTGTATAAGTGGTTGATTATCGGTTGCGTTTTGACATAAAATGGTTATTGCGGCGATGAAAATTAGAACAAATCAATAATAATAGTTTAAAAAAGGGAGTTAATCTATGTATAAAGATAATGAAATTACTATTCGACCTATGCAAGATGTTGATTTACCACGTGTGTGGGAACTAGAGTTTAAAGATGAAAATCCAGAATGGAAAAAATGGAATGCACCTTATTTTCCTTATCAATCAAAAAGCTATGAAGAATTTTTACCAACCGGTCAACAGTGGGTGTGCTCTGATAATAATTGGATAATTGAAGTGGATGGCATTGTTTGTGGCATCGTTTCATATTATTGGGAGCATGAACCTTCTAAGTGGCTAGAAATGGGTATTTGCTTACACCAATCGAACTCTTGGGGAAAAGGGATAGGAACACGTGTATTAAAGCTTTGGATTCAGCATCTATTTACAACTTTGCCAATTGTACGAGTAGGATTCACAACATGGTCTGGCAATGAACGAATGATTGCTGTTGGACAGAAGTTAGGTATGCAACTAGAGGCACGTATTCGTCGAGTGCGGTTGTATGAAGGTAACTATTATGATTCAATATGGATGGGGATTTTACGAGAAGAATGGGAACACGAGTATAAAAAAATACATAGTAATCAAATCTAATGAAGGCAAAGATATTTTTTAAATTAATTCACCAACAGTTAACTTTTAATAAAGGGAGGGTTTAAATGTTTGAATGCACCTTACTTGGAATTATTTTAGTACTTACAATTGTAAAGTTTTCTAAAAATAGAACGCTATTTTCTAAGTTAAATGCAAAAGAGTGGATGCAATACATAGTTGTGGTTCTTACTTCGATAGCAATTTGTATAAGTATCGTTATTGCTGGTAAGGGTTATGTTTCTAATTTGAACATAGGGGTCAGTGTGATAATAATAAATATCGTTTTTGTATTGATAGGGCTAATAGTAGCTGGTTTTATAATGAAAAAATTTTTGCCAGAGAAGGTGAAGTCATTTTATTTATAATTAATGGAGGTTGGATCGAACAGCTGTCCAACCTTTCATTTATATAGCGTTTCAAAACCATTTTGCCGATAGATCACTTAAATTAAATAAACTGTTCCTAATGAGCTTGGTATAGTACCTTGCTCATTTTTTTATGGCTAAAGTTTTTTGGGAATAGTTGACATTAAATGGTCGTTTGTATATATTGTATATAAAGTGTATATACAAAGAATATAAAGAGGGGTTCGATAATGCAAATTTTAATTTCACATAATTCGAAGGAGCCAATCTATGAACAAATTGTCCTCCAAATTAAACAGGGCATTTTATCGGGGGAAATAACCGCAGGCTATGCTCTTCCTTCGATGCGTCAGCTAGCAAAGGATTTGGATGTTAGTCTCATCACAACAAAGCGTTCCTATGAAGAGCTCGAAAAACAAGGTCTTATTTATTCCGTTGTTGGAAAAGGATCATTTGTCGTCGAGCAAAACAAGGAAATGATTATTGACCGCAAGCAAAAAGCAATTGAAGAGCAATTGCTCACGGCTATTCGAAATGGAAAAGAAATCGGTTTAGATATAGGGGATTTAACAGAATTATTAATGCTACTGTATGAGGAGGAGTAAGATGAAGAATGTTATTGAGCTTCAGCATGTACACAAAAAGTTTAAAGGCTTCGAGCTAAATGATTTATCTTTTAATGTGAAAAAAGGATATATTACAGGTTTTATCGGTGGGAATGGCGCGGGCAAATCAACTACGATTAAGCTCATGATGAATCTCCTCCAACCAAATGAAGGAGATATCACAGTATTTGGCTTAAAGTATAAAGAACACGAAAAAGAAATTAAAAACCGGATAGGCTTTGTTTTTGATGAGGATGTCTTTTATGAAGAGCTGACACTGAAGAAAATGAAAAAAATCGTCAGTCTTTCGTATTCAAGGTGGAATGAAGAGCTATTTCAACACTATGTAAAAATTTTTGAGTTGCCATTAAATAAACGTTTAAAGCAACTATCAAAAGGAATGAAAATGAAGGCATCATTAGCTATTGCACTTTCCCACGAGGCGGAGCTGATCATTATGGACGAACCAACTTCGGGCCTTGATCCAGTATTTCGTCGGGAACTTCTTCAATTATTACATGACATTATGCAGGACGGAGATAAAACGATTTTCTTTTCTACACACAATACGACAGATTTAGACCGGATTGCAGACTATATTACCTTTGTTCACAAGGGCAGTCACGTATTTACCAAGGATATGACGGAAATCGAGGAAAGCTATGTCGTTGTAAAAGGCGAGTTAGCGCTTCTTGATGAAGACATCGTACAAGAATTTATTGGACTTGAAAAATCACGTCACGGCTTTGTTGGACTATCAGATAATAAAGCAAGTGTAGAAGCACTTTTTGGAAATATGGCACTAATTGAGAAAGCGACATTGGAAGATATTATGTATTACACAAAAAAGGGGAGATAGGAGTATGCTGACGTTATTAAAAAAGGATTTTATTTTACATCAAAAGGTGCTTGCTGGGACATTTATTTTACTAATCCTATGTATGGTTTTTGATTTATCCGCTTTGTTTGTTGCTATTATTTTTATAATAACAACAAGTCATAGCTTTTTAAGTGTAGATGACAGGTCAAACATTCAAATACTCCTTAGTGCCTTGCCCTATACAAGAAAAGAAATTGTTACGTATCGTTATCTTTCGGTACTAGTCATAGCTTTTTTATATATTGGCTGTATCTTTATAGGGGATTGGCTATTTAATGCGCAGCTCATGTACTGGAAGGAAATATTTTTTGTTGTTTCAATTGTATGCATAATAATGTCCGTTATTTTCCCTTTTTCCTATCTGTTTAAAAGCATGTTTATTCATTATCTCTTTGGTGGTTTACTTGTGTTGTATTTGATTCTGGTCAGTACATTTATTCCGAATTTGAACGACCTGTTTAGAGAGGGAACAAAGAAAATAATGCAAACTTCAGATAGTCAACTTTTCGCATGGGGAAGTATTATTCTTTTAATTTTATATATAACTTCATGGTATATATCATTCCGAATATATGAGAAGAAAGTGTTTTAGGAGTTGTTATTATGAGAAAAAAATCCGTTGAATTGTTGAAATCTTCAGTTTTTGGTTCGTTTTTAGCGTTAGTACTTTCACAAATTCTATTTTGGGGTATGGAGGAAACAGGGTGGATACCTAATATGAGGGATATTGATGGGAAGCTAATCAATAAAATTATGAATCAGCCATTTGTAAAGGAATGGTTTGATAGTTACGAAACACCATATTTTAATTTAGTTACACTCGTTTTAGTTTTTGCTTTACTTGTTCAAGTAATTGTAGCCTGTATTCAAATGATTAGAGTGAATCGTCGTGGTGAAAAGAATACTTTATAATGGTTAGAGAGGATTATCCTAAGGTGCAGAAATAGGGGACATTTTTAAATTAAACTAAGCCAGCTACACATACGCAGCTGGCTTGATTGTATGAACTATTCATTTTTCTTCGTCTTTGGTACAAACCAAACAATGAGAAAGGCAATAATTGCAACGATTAACATATAGAAATAAGTTGTATTGGCAGCTAATGCATAGCTCTCCATAGAAATAATGGAATATTTTGTTAATTGCATCGAATAAATTGTGACAATTACTGCTGTTCCTACTGCTCCAGCTAATTGACGAACAGTATTATTAATTGCTGAACCATGAGATGCTATTTCTTTTGGTAGAGCATTTAATGCTGCCGTATTAAGTGGCATTGTAATAAATGCTAGACCAATCCGTAAAACAATTGTGCGAACTAGTAAATACGTATAGGAGGTTGTTTCGGATAAATCAATTACAGCCCACATCGAAGCAACAATAAATAGCATACCAACGATAAATAATGGTTTTGCTCCGTACTTATCAAACATCTTTCCTGTCACTGGTGAGAGCATTGCATTAATTATTGCCCCTGGTAGTAAAAGCAGCCCCGCTTCAAACGCTGTAAACCCACGCCCGCTTTGTAAAAACATTGGTAATAAAATTAAATCCGCATACATTAAAATTGTAATGGCGATATTCACGATCGTTGTCATCGAAAACATCTTATATTTAAATGCTGTTAAATTTAATAATGGCTCTTTAGATGTAAGTTGACGATGGCAAAACAGGATCGTTCCAACAATACCTAACACTATGGAAGTTAAAACAACCCAGTCGTCCCATCCACGATTACCAGCACTACTAAAGCCAAACAATAAGAAGCCAAAGCCAATTGTTGAATACGTGACGCTAAGCATATCTAATTTTGCTTTTGTCACTTCAGAAACATTCATTAAATATTTATAGGCTATTAGAATAATGATAAGTACAAAAGGAATTAGTCCTATAAATAGCCAGCGCCAAGATACATATTCAATAATAAAACCAGCTACAGTGGGGGCTATAGCCGGTGCAAAAATAATGGCAAAGCCTACTTTACCCATCATTGCCCCCCGCTGCTCAACTGGATATAAATAGACGATAACCGTCATCATTAAAGGGATAATAATGCCTGCCCCGACGGCTTGAATCATACGGCCTGTTAACATCATCGGAAAATTCATAGAACTAGCAGCAATTATCGAGCCTACTAATAAGAATAGCATCGAGCTAATAAATAATTGGCGCGTTGAAAAGCGTTTCATTAAAAAAGCAGTAATCGGCACTAATACCCCGTTTACTAACATAAAGCCTGTGGCTAACCATTGTATGGTCGTTGGTGACACATTAAAAATTACCATTAAATCGCTTAAGGCAACATTTAATAATGTTTGATTTAATGTTGAAAAGAAGCATCCTGCAATCATTACAATAAGCAACAGCTTCTTTGTTTTATCGGTTATTTCATTTTGCATACAGAAACTCCTCGCGTTAAAATAGTTTATAGACATATTGTCTACGAAATAGTTTAACAAGAAAATTCAATAATTGACCATGAACAGTTTAGGACATTTTGTATGCTAGTAGACAGAATAGTATATAACTGTCTAAAAAAATTATGATTATAGACAGGAGTTTGAAAATTGACGAAAAAAGTAGACCCCCGTACGATTCGGACTCAGGAAATGTTGAAAAACGGCTTATTAAATCTTTTAATCGAGGGCTATACATTGAATGAATTATCCGTCCAAAAGGTAACAGAAAAAGCCTTATTAAATCGAACGACCTTTTATTTACATTACGAGGATATTAATGCATTAATACACCAATTAACAGAAGAAGTACTTCAAGAAATAACGGGGAAAATAGAGGTTCTTAAGACGGAAAATAACATAAATAAAGAATACCCATTAGTTGAATTATTGGATTACTTATATACAAAAAGGCATTATTTGCTTGTTCTATTTCAGTTAGAACAATTTGAAAAGCATTTGTTCCAACTGATGAAGGAATTAATCGAAACGCGTCGAATTCATAGTATAAATCCAAGTAGAAAAATACTTGTCGATCTTGAAATCAAAACAGCTTCCCTTGTTGGCATCATTATGTGGTGGCTAAAGGATGGCTCGCATTTAAGCTCAGATTATATTGCTGGGCAAATCCAACAGTTATACCGATCTTAAGTACTAAACTGAAAAGCATCGAGAAGAGGAGACCTATGAAAACAATTTATGCGTATTGGGGCGGGGGCAAGCACTATGTCAAACTGACATGGCTGCCACAATTCCCTGTAAAGCAAACGGAGGTAACTAGTGCTCATTGTGTTTGTGTAAACGATGGGAAAGTGCTACTTAGCTATATTAAAGGCCGAGGCTTTAATCTTCCAGGAGGGCATATTGATGAAGATGAAACGGTCGATGCAGCTGTTCATCGTGAAGTATTGGAAGAGGCTTATGTGGAAGGAGAAATTTACTATTTAGGCTGCATAGAAGTAAGTCATGAAGAAAATAGTAATTTTGACCCGAACGGAAAATACCCTAAAATCGGCTATCAAGCCTTTTATCGTATGGATGTTACAGCGTGTTTGCCATTTTTACGAGAATACGAAGCAACAACAAGGGTATGGGTCGAGCCAGCGGAATTACCATTTGTGCTAGATGATCATGAATTAGCAATACATATTGTAAACGCGGCATTTGAAGGAAGCTTTGAAGTGAACGAGAAACTGGAGTTTAGTTGACAAGTACAGGACATTAAAAAGAGGCATAGCTTCATGGATTTTCCTAGCTTTTGCCTCTTTTACATTCAATCCCTGTTTAGTCGATGTAATAAATACTGGATGCTGTCTAGTACGAAGCCATAAAACGCACCAACTACGACACGTGCGATAACCCCAATAGTTGTTAGACGCTCATCCATTAAATTAATGTCTTCTAAATATAACAGCTTCACAAATAAAATATCCGTTCCGAAAAACGTTATTAAAAGCCCTTTATCATCTTGACCGATTACATTTAATAGACTCAAACCAAAACATAAAGCTGCAATACAAAAAGTAAAATTATTAAAGGGCTTTGGTAAGAATTTAATTCCGCTGAACACCAATGTAAAGGGAATTCCAATTAATGAAATGATACCAAGAAATATTAAACTTGGATGCCAAAACATATTCATCCCAATTATCGTGATTATATACAATAAGATAAATCCAATAAGCCAATAAAAATATGCAGATTTGAAGTACAGTGAAATTACCTCCTATTTGAAAGAGTCCATTTTTTGAATAGTGAGAATGCAAAGAGCAGTAAATAAAACAATGATGTACCGATTGAGAACATTTCGTAACGCACATCAAACCAATAGTTTATACCGAATAGTGGTACGACAAATACTATGTATAGTGGATTTACAATGCCCTGAATTACATCTAAAACTGCATACTCATAAGCTAGCCATTCTATTTTAGTTAATATAAAAATAACAATGCCAGCTATCATACCTCCAAGTGACAAAATCGAAGTAAGATTCTGATAGAGAACTGAAAGTATAAGACAGGCTATAATAAAAATTAAAGATGAAATAAAATGTGTCATTTCAATCGTTGTGTCTGGATGCTTTATCGCTGGTATAACATTGAGCGGAAGGACAAATAGATAAACAGCTATAAAGCTAATGGAAACAATTCTTTTTTTCATATTGAAGCCTCCACAGCCATTATTAATTTTTCGTTAACTCCTTTAGCCTAGTTAATGCTTCATTTTTGTCAAAGGTGCTAAACCAACGATAATTTTCGCTATCTAAAATGCGGTAATGATTACTAATTAAATTTTGCTGTAGTCGAAAATCACCGTCATGATCAATTTCTTTCCACCAAATTTTCCCGCCAAGTGTTTTTTCCCTAGAGGTCGCATCAATTTTTTCTGCAATCATTTGTGCAAAATCGACCGGATGATCCCCAAGTGTAGAAACTAAAATTTCACTTTCATTAAACAGTGCACAAAACGCTAAAACGGTTGTCCAGCTTGCTGGCATACGTCCTTTTTCGATTTGTACAAGGGTTTTCTTAGAAATGCCTAAAATTTCAGCCATCTTTTCTTGGGAAAAGCCTTGCTCAGTACGAACAATTTTCATTTTATTCGAAATTAATTGAATGAAATCTTCTTTTACCATGCCGTATATAAACCTGCCTTTTTAGTGTAATTTTACACAAAAGTTGTAAAATGTCAAAATTTAATTGTGAAATTGAGCAATCTTTTCTGTTGTATTAGAAATTAACTTGATAAGGAAATGATTAAATGCTAGGATAAATTTGTTATAATATTCAAGCATTGATAAGGAAGAGTAAGTAAGCAGCGTTTTGTAGAGAGCTTCTGATGGTGGAAATGAAGCAAACAAACCTTACCGAATATGACCTTTGAGCTTCGTACCGAAATTTTAGTAGGCTACGACGAGGTGGCACTCGTTACAACTGCGGCAGTATGAACACGTACTGGTGAAGGCAAATAGTGTGAGCTATTTGTGAATTTAGGTGGTAACACGAAATGTATTCGTCCTAATCGTTCTTTTACGATTAGGGCGTTTTTTGTGTTTTAAAACAAGAAGGCTTCCACATGCATTTATATTTAACAAGGTTACATTAAAAAGATGGAGGAATTGAAGATGAATATTTTAATTGGAGGGGCTTGGCCATATGCCAATGGCTCATTGCATTTAGGGCATATTGCAGCACTACTACCTGGGGATATTTTAGCCCGATATTACCGGTTAAAAGGGGACAATGTACTGTATGTGTCTGGAAGTGACTGTAATGGAACGCCGATTTCCATTCGTGCCAATCAAGAAAATACAACCGTCACGGCAATTGCCGATCGCTATCACGAAGAGTTTACTGAAACATTTCAACGCCTTGGTTTTACGTATGATTTTTATACGCGCACAGATGCAAAACATCATCATGAATCGGTGAAAAGTATTTTTCTGCAATTATTAAAAAATGGGCATTTATATACAAAGAAAATTGAACAAGCGTATTGCTCAATTGATCAGCAGTTTTTACCGGACCGTTTTGTAGAAGGCATTTGTCCTAATTGCGGGGCAAAAGCGCGTGGTGACCAATGTGATAATTGTTCGGAAATATTAGACCCATTAGATTTGCTAGAAAAACGCTGTAAAATATGTGGGAATGAACCAGAGATAAAAGAAACGGAACATTTTTATTTTGCTTTTAGCAAATTTCAAAAGCAACTAGAAACATTTGTTGAACAAGCACATCACGAAAAAAGATGGCACGAAAATGCGATTAATTTAACGCAACGATATTTACAGGAAGGCTTACCGGACCGTGCTGTTACGAGAGATTTACCTAATGGCATTGATGTACCAGTTGCGGGCTTTGACGGGAAGAAAATTTATGTTTGGATTGAAGCAGTTTCCGGTTATTATACCGCGAGCATCGAATGGGGCAAGTTGCATCAACAAGACGTATCGAATTGGTGGAATGAGCAAACGAAGGCGTATTATGTACATGGCAAGGATAATATTCCATTCCATAGTGTGATTTGGCCGGCTATTTTAATGGGAATCGAAAACAAAGGACTGCCAACAAATATTGTATCCAATGAATACTTAACGCTTGAGAAGCGGAAAATTTCTACTAGTCAAAATTGGGCAGTGTGGGCGCCATATATGTTAGAAAACTACCACCCCGATTCATTGCGCTATTTTTTAACAATTAATGCGCCAGAAAGTCGAGATGCCGATTTTTCATGGAGAGAATTTATTTATAGTCACAATAGTGAACTTTTAGGTGCATTTGCCAACTTTGTGAACCGCAATTTGAAATTTATTGAAAAATCTTTCGCAGGTCAAGTACCTCAAGTGGCAATTAACGCTAAAATGGAAAAGCTTGTTCAACAACAATATGAGCTTGTAGGTGAATTCATTGAACAAGGAAATAGTAAACCAGCCTTGGAATCCATTTTTGAATTAATTCGAGCATCTAATCGTTATTTTGATGATGAAAAACCTTGGATCACGATCAATGAACAACCTGAAAAATGCGAAGAAACACTAGCAACTTGTGTTTTTGTAATCCAAAACTTAGCACAATTATTGCAACCATTTTTACCATTTGCTTGTGCGGAAATTCAACAAATGTTGGATACTTCATTAGATACTTGGACTGTAAAAACGAAACTACCACAAGCTATTAACAACATACAGCCACTATATGAGCGTATTGATGTGAAGCGAATTGAAGAAGAATTATTGAAAATGCAAGAGAATGAAAGATAGATTATGAAGGGAAGTCATCATTTACTTCGAATGGTGAGTTGTATAAAAACTCCTTGTAGAAATTCTCCTATCGCAGCAGGGGGGAAATTCAAAAGCATAATATCTACAATTTGAGAGGGAATACAAATGAAATGTTTTTAGACCAACTTGTTGACTATATTAAGGAGAACGTTAAAGAGCAAAACCTAGTGGAGTTTTGGGCAATATGCTGTCACGATGCAACCAGCTTGTGGCTCATACTTGCGTAAAATGATTTCCCCGCCCTCAATAAAGATTTCAATGGGTCTTTTTCATTAAAGGTTCAAGGTTCTTCTTAATTCCATGCAAGAAAAGCATAAAGAAAAGTGATTAATAAGTAAAAGCCCTTTGATTTTTTAATATGAATCAAGGGACTTTTACTGTAAATAACTAGCTTTCAAAAGTAGAGGTTAATAATTAAAATTAGTATACAAATTTTAATTATTAATGGAGTGTTTTTTTAAATGTTGGTTTTTTTCCATAAGTAGCCCATCGCCAAACGAATTCAACTGGTCCAAAATGGAATCGCTTTGCCCACCATTTACTAATGAAAATTTGCAAGATGAAGAAGGCGAAAACTAGTACAAACCCTGTTGTATAAGAAATACTACCATATAAGCCAAGACCATAGCTATAAAAAATGAATGTCATACAGATTGATTGTAGTAAATAGTTACTCATCGATAGGCGTCCAACATGTGAAAGTGGGTGTAAAAGCTTGTGGCCAAATTTTGTTTGAGCTAGTAAAACAATCGTCGTCATATAAAATAAGGCAATAAATGCACCACTAAAATGTTCTTGTAAAATCATAAAGAAGAAATTATCTAATTGTAAGAAGAATGCTATTCTTGGTCCGAATCCAAGTAAGAATCCAACAATTAGTAACCCACGTAACAAATTTTTATGCTTGTCTACTTCTACTAATAATCGCAATTTAGAAAATGCAGCACCCATTAGCATTAGGCCAAACACCCCAACAGAAAGTGAAATCGCACTTACCTCAAGATTCATATACGCCCAGTCCGCAACACGTTGCTTAATGATTTCATTAATTGTGCCACTACTATACGTTTCAATCGATGTATGAACCGCGTTTGGATTGCTTATGAACTGCTGTTGTGCTTGTATAGTGAATAAATTAATCAATACAGGAATTGTGTAGACAAACATGCCTAATCGTAATAAGGCATTCCCACTTAGTTTATAGAAAAAAATAAAGAATACGCCAACAATTGCATACGTAATTAAAATATCGCCATTCCAAATTAAGAATGCGTGCGTGCAGCCAATGACAAGTAAAATGGCTAAGCGACGTGCAAAAAAGGTAGGGAAATAAATTCCCTTCATTTGAGAGCGCTCAGCAATAATCATGGCCCCGTAGCCGAAGAGAAAGGCAAATAATGGATAAAAGTTCCCTTGAGCAAAGAGTTCCACAAAATTCGAGAAAAACTGATCTACATGACTTGGCCAGTATTTAAATGAGTCCATGTAAAGAACTGGACTGTGGAAGTTCGACATATTAACAAGTAAAATGCCGAGTAATGCAAAGCCTCGTAGCACATCAATCGCGATAGTACGATTTTTTTCTTGCATAGGTGTAAATTTTGGTAACATAGTGTACCTCCAATTTCGTCTAGGTTGTTCAAAAAATGAACAAATGTAAGTATAGAGTGTGGAGTGACTCTAGGGTAAATAGTTTTTTGAAAAAATCTAAATAAGTTAATTTCAAATAAAATACGCCTATCTTAAAACGATAGACGTATGAGGTGTATTATTCTAAATGGCTTTCCTTCACTTTGACACTGATTTTCGTAATATAATGTTCTTCTTCTTTCGCTGCAATCGAATGCAGTAAGTACTCCTCATAAATATCCCCGTCGATTTCGAGCTGCTTAGTTTCTAAAAATGTCCGAAGAATTTGATAGGCTGTGTTTAAACTTTCATACGTACCTTGATGATAAAGGATTGCATAGTCACCAGCAGGCTTTATTTTCGCTAAAGGCGCATCGGCATGGCAGAAAAAGTAGCTTGGTACCTCCATTTCCGCATGCATCAAATCTCCTCGCAGAAAAGCTTCTTTCGGATAAACATCTCCGCCTGCAGCAATGCTTTTCAAACCAAGCGTTTTAAAAAAGGAATTAGATTGTTCCATCGTTTCTTCGTCTGATTTATTCCAATCTACTTGATCCACGCTATAGACGACAGGCTCTGCTGGTAATGACTTGATGAAGACTTCACCAAATGAAGCACTCTCCATTTCCATAGTTAAAACCACGGTCTGTTTGAGAAATTGTTGAATATCCTTTAATTTTTCGATTTCCATTTTTACCTTTTTATGCTGCTCTTCCGCCAATTCTCGCAAACTTTGAAGCGTTGGCGCGTCAAAATAAGTTTTCAATCTTTTAATTGGTAAGTCTACTGCTCGAAGAGATTGAATCGCCATAAACTGGTCGATTTGATCAAATGTATAGTAACGATAGCCGTTAGCTAAGGTACCAGCCGGCTTAAATAAGTCGATTTTATCGTAATAGAGGAGCGTGTCCTTACTGACTTCAAGCAGCTTCGCAAATTCGCCAGTCGAAAATGTCTTCTCAAGATTATTTTTCATCTTTTTCATTTCTCCCTTTACTCTAGAGTTACTCCATACATTACACTACTATTTGTGAACATAACACGAAAAGAAACAGGAGACAAGCCATCGTATATGGATGGAACTGTTGAAATAGAAGATAGGAGTCGATTTCATGCCACAGCAGTTATTCCCAACGATACTAACATTATGTAATTTTGTTGGTGGTGTATTAGCGATTTATGCGGTATTTGAACAAAAATTCGGCGTAGCGATAATTTGTATTAGTCTAGGGTTACTATTTGATGTATTTGATGGATGGACAGCCCGCAAGTTAAATGCTGTTTCCACATTTGGTCAAGAGTTAGATTCATTAGCTGATATTGTGACATTTGGCGTTGCACCAGCAATCCTAGCGTATCAACTTGTTTTATCTGACCTCGGGCAACTTGGTTTAAGCATTGCTCTGCTTTATAGTATCGGTGCAGTCCTACGGCTAGCACGTTTTAATGTAATGCAAAGTGATTTACCAACTTTTGTTGGGCTACCTGTTCCAGTTGCAGCGATTGGGTTACTGCTTAGTGTAGCCTTAATGTCACCGTGGTTAGTACTAATCAACTCGTGTCTTTTTGCTTGGTTAATGGTGAGCCACGTGAAATTCCCTCACTTTAAAAAAAATAAGTTAGACGGGGATGAAGTTCATGACGTTCATAAATCAGTTAATTGAAAACTACGGATACGCTGCCATCCTTATTGTGCTTGCTCTCGGATTGTTTAGCTTGCCGATTCCGGATGAGGTGCTCGTTCTACTCGTCGGGTATTTGACGAAAATTGGCTTGCTGGATTATAACTTATCGCTGCTAGCTGTTTTTAGTGGATCACTTATTGGGATGCTTGTAAGTTTCGGACTAGGTAAAAGAGTCGGTCGTCCGTTACTAGAGTGGTTTGCAAAATGGTTTAAATTATCAACTAAATGGAACAAGAAGGCGGAATACTGGATTGAAAAATACGGGGCACCTGCCATTATTGTGAGCTACTTTGTCCCTGGGATGCGACATGTAGCAGGTTACTTGTGTGGAATCTCGCATATGCCCATTAAAACCTATACGCTGTACGCAGGAACAAGTGCTTTACTCTGGAGTCTATTGTTTTTAACGCTTGGACACATTTTTGATTAGAAAATAGAAAGGATTTTTATATGACAATACACATTACATTAGCTCCTGTACCACAGGATGAGTTAAATAGTTTAAAACAAGAATTACAAGAAGCGTTTATGAAAGGTTTACAGGATAGCTTTATAGAAGCAGACGATCCGACGGAAATGGGTCCACTTCCGTCGGATGGAGAATTTGAACAATCACTTCATGATCCACATGCAGTCGTCCGCCAGCTTATGCTAAATGGCGAAAGAATTGGGGGTGTCGTATTAAAAATTAATGAAGAAACAGGGCGTAATGAAGTCGATTTCTTTTATACATTGACGTCTGCACATGGGAAAGGCATTGGCACAAAGGCATGGTTTGCGATCGAAGCAGCGTTCCCAGAAACGAAAGTCTGGGAGCTACACACACCGTATTTTGAAAAGCGTAATATTCATTTTTATGTCAACAAATGCGGCTTCAACATCGTTGAGTTTTATCACCGAGGCAATCCAGGGCCGAATGTCGAAGGAGAAGAGCCAGAAACAGTCGATGAATATGAATTTTTCCGTTTCGAAAAAATTATGCTGAAAGAGAGTTGCGAAGTGTAATGCAAATTGGATTGTAATTCTCTGGAAAGCATCCTTTAATTCCTTGTGTTAATTCTTCATCCTTAACTGGAAGGGTAAAACATTATTTTCTCACTTTAGTATGGGTTTACTCAATAGTTTACAATCGGACATGTTTAAGCAAATAGATTGAAAGGATAATTGTATAATATGAAAGAGTTATTAAAAAATAATGTATTTTTAATTGTTCAAAGTGCGGATTTACTACAGCAAATTGGTATTTGGACACGCAATATGGCACTGCTCTATTATATTATGGACCAAACGAATAATAACCCTGTTGCGGTTTCGTTATTAACCGCATTAGAGTATTTACCCATTTTTGTTTTTGCGATTATTGGTGGTGCATACGCAGATCGCTGGAATCCAAAGCGAACGGTTATTTTAGGGGACTTTTTAAGTGCTATTTCAATGATGGTAATTTTAGTTTTAATTTCAGGAGGCATTTGGCAATCTGTATTTGCCGCAGCCGTTATATCGGCAATTGTAAGCCAGTTCTCGCAGCCGTCGTCAGCAGTCATTTATAAAAAGCACATTCCTGATCACCTAGTTGGTAGTGCAATCGGTATTGGTCAAAGTATTGCGGCTTTATTTTTAATTATTGGGCCAATTTTAGGTACGTTTATTTATACGCAATTAGGTGTAACAACATCGATTACGGTTTTATTTGTCATCTTTTTATTGGCAGCCTTTATTCAGCTATTTTTACCGAAGACAGAACGTAATATTGCAAAAGAACAGCAACAATCTGTAGTCGTTGAAATTAAAGAAGGTGTGCAGTATGTGTTATCTCAGCTGAATTTAAAAATAATTGCAGCGATGTTTTTCATTTCAGGCTTAGCATTTGGTATTACACAGCCGTTGGATGTCTTTGTTATTATGGAGAGACTAGGGCTTGAAAAGGAAGATGTGCAATGGTTTGCTGCTGCCGAAGGAATTGGTATGCTCATTGGTGGTGGGATTGCGGTTGCACTCACAGTATTTGTAGAGCGTTATACGAAAATGGTTATGACTCTTTGTATGTTAATCTTCGCTGTAATTACACTATTAGAAGTAGTATCCGTATGGCCGGTGTTCACGTTTAGTATAAGAATTTTATCAGGCTTAGCGGCTGCGTTTTTCCAAGTTGTCTTTAGTACATTAATGATCAAACAGGTGGCCACTGAATATATCGGACGAACGAACGGTGTCATTATGCCGTTAATGATGGCAGGGATGTTAGGTGGCTCTCTTGTATCGGGTTTTATTGTGATTCAAATTAATTTATTTGGTGCTTATGTGATTGCAGCGATTCTTATTGCATCTTGTAGCATTTTAACGATTAAAATGAACAATCCAACTCCTGCAGAGGTGGTAAGTGATTAAAAGGTATAAGTGATTACGTATGAAAGTATTGGCGTATTAAACTAAAAATAGAATAATAGGAAAATCGATAGCAATTTTTTAGGCTATCGATTATTTTTGGTTAATATCGGACTGTACTCCGTACTTTAAACTTTGTAATATCGTTCAAAAAAATTAGGAAGCATAGGAGAAGGCTGGTAAGATTTTAGGTTATTTGGAACTTGAATAGCAGGAAAAATTCAATTTTCAATAAAATAAGAACACGGTGCTAAACAGTAGCGAATAAATGGTTAGAGGAGCGAACAAAAATGTGCAAGGAACTAAAAGTGATAAAAGTTGAGGCGGATTTCAGTGCGGATCCGTTATGGTGTAAAAAATGTTTTACTAACTTGGACCTAGAGGACTTTTTGTTACCGGCACCTTTAGTAAAAGAATTGTATGCCTGGATAGCAGATTACGGCACATGGATTGACTGGGAAGAAGATGGTACTGTAGCGGGAGCAATGGCCTTAGAAGCACAGCATAATGAGCGTGGAGAAAGGCTGACAGAGCAGTTAAAAGAGGCGTTTGCAGATCAATATGAGGTCGTATTCTCGCCGTCCATATTTACAAAAGGGGTGGTGTAGGGAATGGAGCAAACATCAATATATGCATACATACAATTTATTGGAAATGATGATTTTCCTTTAGAGATTGTGACAGAAAGTTTAGGTGTAGAGCCAACGCAAACGTGGAAGGTTGGAGATCTCGTGAATAATCATACTGCACTTGAACGTTTTTATACATGCTGGAAGTACAAGACAGCTAAGCTTGAGACTTTAGTAGTGGAAGAGGTCCTGGATCCTATTTATGACATATTCCATCAAAAAGTAGATACGATTAATCAGCTAAAGAAGCAATTCGATTTAAACGTCCAACTAGAGCTTGTCATTATAATGGAAAACGGTAACACACCTGGACTTGTCATTTCCCCTGAATTTAGCCGGTTTGCTAGTAGTATCAATGCATTGATTGATATTGATATGTATGTCCATCCGTTTAGTGGTGAGGACGAATAAATCAACTGTTTCTTCAGAATGAGCAGGGGCTACTGCCAGTTTTAAAGAATCTTTATATTAAGTAGGAGAGAGCTATAGCATAAAAATTTAGAGGAAATCGTCGCTACTTTAGCTTTAGGTGGTCAACCATGGAAGCGTATGATTTACAAGTGGAGGAAGAAGTGTGGTTCGCTTAAAAACAACAACATTTAGATTTTTGGGACTGACCTTTTAGAATGTATATATATATTTAAAATACAAGCTAATACAAAGCACTAGAATGTAATTTTTCATAATGTTAGAAAAAATAACAAATTATATGAATTTTCTGTATAATAATGTTATAAAAACTAACATATGAAGAGGGGATGTATATGATTAAATGGTTTTCAAAATCCGTAGATCATTCAAATGAAGCAATACATACTGAACAAGAAACTACGATAAATCTACAAATTCAAGTTTCCGTTGATCAACTGAATGCTGTTGTAGAACATCTTAAGTTAGCTACTACCTCGTTAAATGATACGTCATCTTCTTCGCAGCAAAGTATATTGCAGTTGAAGGAGCAAAGTGAAAAAACAAGTGAATTTACGATAAGGGTAAAGCAACAAATGGGTGCAATTGAAGCATCTTCAGTGGATGTGGCTTCAAATTCCAACCAAGTACTACAGGATAGTTTGGTGACACTTGATGATTTAACAAAGTCTTTAAATACAATCCAAATGCTTGAAAATAAAATTGAAAATCTACAACTTGGCTATCAACAATTATTGATGCAAATGAATAATTTAGTGCAACATTCGGTTCAGACAAAGCAAATTGTTGATACAATCGGCGTTATTTCGAATAAGACAAAAATCCTTGCGCTAAATGCTTCTATTGAAGCAGCGAGGGCAGGGATACATGGGCGAGGTTTTAATGTCGTGGCGAATGAAGTAGGGACATTAGCAAATTTAACAACAAATGCTGTTGCAGAAACGACGCAAAATATTCATCTAATTCAGCAAGAAATACGTAAGTCAACGGAAATGGTTCATAATGAAGAAAAGCAGGTTGAGTTAAGTGTTCAGGAAATTGGCAATGTATTGACGAGCTTTCATACATTACAAAATCGAATCCAACAAATACAATACTCAATTACAAATACGAATGAAGCGGTCAATTCACAAAAGAATAGTATTTCAGAAATTAGTAGATTGTTAAATGATATTTCTGAAATGGCTTTATCAAATGAACATCAAGTTTATCAAGTAACGACTGATACAAATAAACAACATGAAAGTATCACAGATATAATTGAAATTATGAGCTCATTAACAAATACATCAAAAGAGCTTCAGAATATAGTTCAGGCTACTGATGACAATAGAGACTATTTAATTGTTGAAGAAAGCGAAATCGAATTTATAAAATGTCAATTGACTGAACTATTAGAATTGCAGTCATTAAATGAGTTAGATGATCACTTACATAAAAATGTGCTATTAAATTTTGCACAGTCCAACCAAAATATTGAAGCAATCTGGTCAAATGATGAAGACGGGACGTTTATTTTTTCGAATCCACCAGCAGGCCTCGTAAATGCAAAAGCACGCCCATGGTTTCAGCATGCATTGCGAGGGGAATTCTTCGTATCCGAAGTCTATGTTTCATCTTTAACAAAGAAACAGTGTTTAACAGTATCGTGTCCAATCAAAAACGGCGATGTCATTGTAGGAGTTGTTGGAGTAGATTTAGCGATAGTAGGAAAATAATTTTATAAAAAGTTAAGTTTTTTAAGATTAAATATATAAAAAAAGTCGACTCCTACATTAAGGAAACGACTTTTTTAATTTGTCTTGTATAAAGGCTCTTTGGATGATATTAATGGTAGGATTTAAATGAGAGTGGGGTGTATTTCTTTTTTTCACTCATATCATTTAATGTTGATGCTAATTGCTGAATACCGTACCTTATCTTATCTTCGTTTACTTGTGAAATACTTAGTCGAATTGCTCTTTGTTCGTTTCCAGTTAAATACATTCTCGAAGCATTGTCTACATAAATATGTTTTTCATGTAATCGGTAAATCAATTGATCGACATCCATGTAGGAAGGCAAAAAGATGGTGAGATAAAAACCACTCTTTGGCTTTGTGAATTGTACATAGTTTGGTAAATACAATGAACAAGCTTCTAATAATGTATTCATTTTTTTTATGTACAATTTTTTTACGCTTTCTAAATGATATTGAAACATACCGTTTTTTAAATAGATTTCTAATGCTCCTTGTGAAAGTGGCGATGTATTGAAATCAGTGCTAAATTTGTAGTGAATGAAGGAGGAAATCATTTTTTCAGGTAGTACAACAGTAGCAATACGTAACCCCGGCAAAAATACTTTCGAAAAACTCTTAACATAAATAACTCTTCCGTTGGGTTCATAGGCAAATAAAGGGTCTACTTTTGAATCCGTATCTAATTCTGCTAAGTAATCATCCTCCACAATGTATACATCGTATTTTTCTGCAAGAGCAACGATTTTTTTCTTTTCTTCATTCGTATAATGATGTCCTAGTGGATTATGGCATCTTGGAATGATGTAAAAGAATTTAATATCATTTGTTCGAAATATATTTTCAAGTCTTTCAAAATCAATGCCCTCCATTGTCAGTTGAATTCCTAAAGTTGTAATCTGATTTAACTGTAAGGAATCTATCATACCAAAGTAAGTAGGCTGCTCAATTAATACATTGTTTTTCCCATTTGGAAATGGCATAACTGAAAGAATATGAAGCGCTTGTTGTGAGCCAGAAGTAATGACAAGTCGCTCAGTTTTTGTGAAGACTTGTAAATTCTGCAAATACTTCACAAGTTCGTTACGTAAAGAAATAAGTCCCTGTTGCTCACTATAAGTAAATAAATGCTCTTTATAATGGTCAATTGCTTGATTAATACAGTGCTGAAAGTCTTCATAAGGCATTATTCGTTTATCTGGACCTGCAGATAAAAAATCAATAATATTTTCATGTGTATTAGGTGTTTGATAATAATCAACAACGTAATAACCGCTTTTTGGTTTTGCATAGACAATATGCTGTTTTTCCAATTCAAGCAAGGCCTTTTCAACCGTATTTTTACTACATTGAAATTGTTCAGCGAGCAGCCGAATTGACGGTAATTTATCTCCTGTTTTTAACTTCCCACCCTCAATTTGCTGTTTCACCCATTCTAAAATCCCTCGATATTTTGTAACCATATATTCTCCTTTGTATCTGTCCCATGACAGATGTAGAATTCACATGTTTCAAAAAGTGTAAGTATTCAATACAATCATTTGTAATTAACAAAATCATATTATCCATGATTATGTAACACATTTGTATGCTTGTGAAGGGGGAATATTAATGGAAAACAATACATCAAAAGGAATGCTTCTCGGCTTTATTGGCATAGTCTGTTTTAGCTTTACACTACCAGCAACAAGTATATCCGTCCCTTATTTTGGTGCGACAATTGTTGGATTAGGTAGGACAGTTATTGCAGCGATTATTGTAAGTATAATTTTTATCATAAAAAAAGAATCATTACCTAATAAGAATCATTTGAAAAGTTTGTGTATTGTCGCTTTTGGTGCTGTGCTTGCCTTTCCTTTATTGACAACATTCGCAATGAAATCACTGCCTGTCTCCCATGGCGCAATTGAACTGGCTCTCCTACCACTTGCGACAGCAGGCTTTGCTATGTGGCGTGGAGGAGAGAGACCCTCAAAACGCTATTGGTTTGCGAGTATTATTGGTGCTGTAACAGTGCTTGTTTATGCCATATATTTAGGTTTAGGTCAAATACAAAAAGGTGATGTTGCACTAATTGCAGCTGTTCTAATACTTGGATTAAGTTATGCAGAAGGCGGAAAACTATCAAAAGAGCTTGGTAGTTGGCAAGTTATTGCTTGGGCTATATTAATTGGTGCGCCGTTTTTTATTATTCCCGTTGGCTTAAACATATCAGTTGATATTTTACAAGCACCTATCGAGGCTTGGATTAGTTTGTTCTATTTAGCTATTGTAAGCCAGTTTCTAGCGTATGTCGCATGGTATGGTGGAATGTCTTTAGGAGGGATTGCAAGAGTAGGACAGATTCAATATATACAGCCCTTTATAATGATTACATTTTCTGTATTATTCTTAGGAGAATCGATTACATGGCTAACGATTATTTTAGCAATTATTGTTGTGATATGTGTGATAATCGGAAAAAATACCCCTGTAATAAAAAAAGAATGAAATTTATTATGAAGAAATGTACTTAAACTAGTAGATTAGTTGAAGAAGGTTAAATCTTCATTTTGCGGAATCAAATATAAATTTATTAATGACAATTTGTATTTTTCGCCTAGTCCGCAGCATGATATTGCACAGGATTTAGTTCAGGGGATTTTTACCAAAGTTTTTGGCCCCTACACAAATACCAAACATCGCTTTGGGAATTTTTTATGGTATAATTTAACATTCTATGAACTCAAAGTGATGAGGTGAGGCAAATATGGAAATATCCGAGTTTCAAAAAAATATATCCATTATAACGGTCAATTTAAGCAATCCTTATAAATTACTAGATTAGGCACTTAGATTCTTAGATGAACAGCGTTAAGAAGCAGATGTGCGGCCGAGCCTAGGTCGGATCAGTATGGTGTACAAGGGATAATAAGCAAGGAAGCCAAATGCCGATGGACTAAAGGTTGTTACCAAAAGTTGAATTATACATATTAAACAGTCATAACTATATTTGGAAGGTGAGATTGCTTTGCTAGAGTTAAGAAAAATTAATAGTGACAATTATGAAGAATGTTTAAACTTGCGTACAACTGATATAAGTGTGGATTTTGTAGATTCTGTGGCGTTTTCATTAGCCGAGGCGTGGGTATTTTATGAGGAGTCACGCCCTTTTGCAATTTATGCCGATAATGTGATGGTAGGTTTTGTTTCAATGTCTATTGTTGATAATAACCCCCAAATCATAAATTTTATGATAGATAGCCGTTTTCAAAAAAGAGGCTATGGAACAGCAGCGGCGAAGCTTTGCGTTGATTATTTGTGTAAAGAATATAATGCAAGTAGGATTTCCTTACCAGTTAATTTAGAAAATAAAACCGCACTAAAATTTTGGAGTAGCTTAGGCTTTGAGCGATCAGACAATATAGAAAATGGTTATCTTTATATGCGGTTGTATATACCAGAAAAATATGTCTGAGTATATAAAAATGGAACCTATCTCCATATACAGTCACGATTGTTTCATAAGCGTTTTTGTTTCACTAACTGGGCTTTATATAAAGCTTTTTTCTTATTAAAATAAAGGAAGATCTACAACGTCCTTTATTCCAAGTCAACTGTTATAATGAACCATTTATAAAAGGACACCTAATGTATAATTTCTTGTACTTAATCTTATAGAGTAAACCATTTGTTTCTTTTGTAAAGAAGGTTGATATTACATTGATTTTAATTCACAAAATATTTATTTAATTTATACAATGGACTACTCAAGTAGTTCAAGCCGTTGGTATCACTTATTTCACCTCGATTCCTTTCAAAAAAGTTACATAAGACAAGTAAGTATAATGTAAGAAAGGAATTATTTTATAGGTGGGGTGTATGAAATGGATAAGCAGGAATTACTCGTGAAGGATTATTTATTACAAGGTATTTTTTCAGGGCAATTTGAGGAAGATGGCAAGATGCCAAGTGAATACCAGCTAGTAGATCAATTCAAGCTTTCTCGTATTAAAGTCCGTCATGTTTATAATCTCCTTGAAAAGATGGGGATAATTTATTCTCAAAAAGGGGTAGGACGCTTCATCAAACATCGCCAAAAACCTTTAGCGGTTGTAATGTCTGGGGATATAAGTTTCAGTGAAAAAATGATACAGCAAACATCGAATTATAAATCAATTGTAACAAAATTAGAGCAATTACCGTTTGACCATGCGATCTATAGTAAACCTTATGTAAAACAGCATACATTATATTTAGTAGAACGGCTTCGATTTATCGATCATGAGCCTGCTGCGATTCATCGTTCGTATATAGTTGTAGATCATATGCCATATGTAAAACAAATCGATCACCGGTTAACATCGATGTATCAATTTTACCAACGAAATGGGGTTCAGCAGTTTGAAAGTACATTTTCACAATTGACCGTTTCTTTTCCGAGTGAGCTTGAGCGTACTTTACTAAACTGTGAAGTTTTAGTTCCATTAGTTAGGGTTGAATCGGATAATTGGGATGCAGAGCGTGACGTTTTACTTGAATATACGGAAATCCTTTACAGGACAGATCGTTTTCATTTTCAGTTTTAACATCTGGCATCACATGCATTTACGATAAAAACACTTCAAACATAACTTGTTTGGAGTGTTTTTTTTGTATTTTAACAGGTAATTTCAATAGCTGGGCGCCACTTTTGTAAAGTAGCTTTACAAGAACTTTATGAAACCTTTTCACTACGTAGCTTGGCAACAAGATAACTTAAAGGTGAAAGGGGCTGAAGGAATGAATCGAGCTACTCGAACGAAATTATTAATTAATGTAGGGCGTAAGCAAGCAATCGACATGGCTCAAACAATGATCGAAAACTATGAGGTGTTCGATTTGCAACCGGCTAGAGAAGGTCTTGTCATGATTAAGTTGCGTGAATCTGCTCAACAATCACTATTTTATATTGGAGAAGTGCTCGTAACAGAGGCAAAGGTTAAATTACAAAACGCATTAGGTGTCGGATTAGTCATTGAGCATGAACCAGAGCTTGCGAGAGCATTAGCCATAATTGACGCAGCCTACAATGCAAACCTTCCAGAAATAGAGGAATGGGAAGTTATTTTAAATGAGCTTCAACTTTTACAGCAGCAAGCGCAGCAAGAAGTGAAACGATCTATAGAACGAACAAAAGTACAGTTCGATACGATGACGACTTAGGAGGGTATGCATGGAAACAGTTCATTTTACACAACAAACTTTTCGAGCGATAATGGAATGCTTTGCTTCACCGGGTGAACTAAAAAAGCTAGATGTACAGCTTTCGATGGCTGGCTTGTATGATGCAACAGCATCCTTATGTATCACTTTATTAGATGGTGAAGTAAGCTATTTTTCTTTTTCAGAAGGAGACATTGATATTCAAGCATGGACTGGGGCAAAAAAAGCTGCTATCGAGTTGGCGGATTTTATTATTGTTTCGTCGGATGCAACAGAAGAGCAAGTCATCCGAGCAATTCATTCAGCAAAAATTGGCAACTTAATAAACCCGCAGCAATCCGCAACAATCATTATTGAAATTTCTAATGAAACGCAACCTAAAACTTATAAGCTTACAGGTCCAGGCATACAAACAAAACGAATCATTTCATGTAATTTACCAACTTCCTTTATTAAGGAACGAGCGCACAAAAATAAAGAATTCCCACTAGGGGTAGACGTAGTTATTGTCGACAGCTCGGCCAATCTATTTGCGCTCCCTCGTACAACACAAATAGAAGAGGTGGAAGAATAATGGCATATGTTGCAGTTCGTGGTGGCGCAGAACCCATTCAGGCATCGTTAGAGCATTTAGAATATGAGCGGGTCAAATATGGGCAGCATATTGCCTTGGACACAATCCAAGCGACGATGCGTGGGTTTATTGACCAGGTTATGTCTGAAAGTAGTCTGTATAGTGAGCGCTTAGCTGCTTTAGCGATGAAGCAAAGTGAAGGGAATCAAGAGGAGGCGGTCTTTCTATTACGAGCTCATCGTTCAACACTGCCTCGTCTTTACTATTCAACAGTAACAGATCCGCGAGATATGTTTGTTATTCGTCGAATATCTTCAAGCTTTAAGGACATTCCAGGTGGGCAACTATTAGGGGCAACCCATGATTATTTCCACCGCTTATTAAACTTCGATTTAATTGATGAGTGTGAAGCAGATGTGCAAGCGAAAAAGGTACAATTTGAGCAAAAGGATAAACCAGAAACGAGCAATTTAATGCTCGAAAATTTACCGAAAGTAATGGACTATTTACGTTCAGAAGGGTTAATACGGACGTATCCAAATAATGATACCGAGCCGAGCGATGTGACGAAGCAGGCGATTTCGTTTCCAACGAACCGATCTCAGCGACTACAAACCTTAACGCGAGGCCAAACAGGTACCGTTACATCCCTAGGCTATGCAGGGATTCGTGGCTACGGTGCGTCGCATCCAAATGTGGGAGAGGTGCGCGTAGGGTATCAACCAATTCATGTGGCCATCGATGATGAGGAAGATCCGTATTTCATAGGAGAAATCAAGCTTACGGAAGTAGAATCCTTTATTCCAATGAATGTAGATGATGAACAACAGCAAGTTTTAGAATTTGATGTAGGCTACGGTGCATGCTTTGGCCAAAACGAAACGAAGGCAATTGCGATGTCAATTGTTGAGCATGCTCTTGAAACAGGGGGCAATACAGCACTTCACGACGAAGAGTTTGTTCTTTTACATGTGGATATTATTGAATCGACAGGCTTTATCTCACATTTGAAAATGCCACATTATGTCACATTCCAATCAAAGCTCGAACAAATGCGTGCGATAAAACGGGAGGTCAAATAATGCGACAATTACCATTTGCACTATTAGATGAACAATCAAAACGTGAAATTCGTAGAGCAATTTTAAAAGGGATTTCAATTCCAGGCTATCAGGTGCCCTTTGCTTCAAGAGAGTTACCGATTGGTCGAGGTTGGGGGACTGGAGGCATTCAATTAACATTAGCGCTAATTGGGAAAGGCGACATACTAAAGGTTATGGATCAAGGAGCAGATGATTCAGTAAATGCGGTGAATATTAAAAGCTTAGTAACAAAAACGACTGGTGTAACAACGACTACACGTACACAGGATGCGACGATCATACAGTCACGTCACCGTATTCCAGAAATCCCACTTCGGAAGGACCAGTTATTAGTGCTACAAGTACCAGAGCCAGAGCCACTTCGAAAAATTGAAAAGAGCGAATATAAAACGAAGCGTTATCATGCGGAAAAAGAATATAGTGGTGCCTATTTAATGCTATTTGAGCAAATTATGCGTTACAACCAAACATCTCAAGGTGCAGATTACCCTGTCATGGTCAACAATCGCTATGTCATGAATCCAAGTCCAATCCCTCGCTTCGATAATCCAAAAATCCATCAAAGTGATGCACTGATTTTGTTTGGTGCGGGGCGTGAGAAAAAAATATACGCAGTGCCTCCCTATACAAATGTAGCAAGCTTAGCCTTTGAAGACTATCCATTTGTTGTAGAGCAGTTCGAAGGAAAGGCTTGTCGTGAAACGGGCTTAACGAATGTGTATTTAGATGAGCTAACCGATGAAGCGACAGGTGAAACGTATTATGTATGCAATGATACGAGCTATATGCAAGAGATTTTACAGCAAAGGGTGGGAGCAAAATGAAAAACGAGCAACCTGTTCTTTCATTACGAAATTTAAATAAGCAATATGGCAAAGGGTGCAAGTATTGTGTAGACACTCAGCCAGCACTAGAAAAGAACTTTTGTCCGCATTGTAAAACGGTATTTGCCTGTCGTAATGTGTCCTTTGATTTATATAGAGGAGAAATTTTAGGCATTGTAGGCGAAAGTGGCAGTGGAAAATCGACATTTATGAAGAGCTTGTATTTTGATGAGCCAATTACGTCTGGAGAAGGCTATTTAGCAGATTATGAGGACGGAAAGGTTAATATTTTTACAGAGTCTTCTCAAATGCAACGGTTTATACGGAATACCATTTTAGGCATGGTTTATCAAAATCCGATACTTGGTTTGAAAATGAATTTTTCATCCTTAAGCAATATTGCGGAAAAGCAAATCGCAGCGGGCAATCGACATGTAGGCAGTATGGAAGGACGCAGCTTATCCCTTTTACAACATGTTAAGATTCCCGTACATCGGAGTAAGGAAGCACCGCAAAATTTTTCTGGTGGGATGCAGCAACGGGTACAAATTGCAAAGGCATTATCCAATAATCCACCAATTTTACTATTAGATGAAGTAACGACAGGACTTGATTTATCCGTGCAAGCAGATGTGCTCGATTTAATTAAATCGATTCAACGAGAATTAAACATTTCAATGATTGTTGTCTCTCATGATTTAGCTGTCATACGAATGCTTGCGGATCGAACAATTGTCATGCTCAATGGAGAAATTATTGAACATGGCTTAACGGATCAAGTATTAGAAGATCCACAGCATGCGTACACACAACAATTGGTTTATTCATTACTATAGGGAGGCATATGGATGCTTGCGATTAAAAATGGAATTATAGTGACGGAAAAGCAGTTTTTAGAAAATCATGTTGTACTAATAGAGGGAACAAACATTCAGGCAATCATCGCTGAGGATGAAGCCAATTTACAAGGCTACGAGGTAATTGATGCTAAGGGAGGCTACGTGTCCCCAGGTTTTGTTGATATTCATTCCGATTATATTGAAACAATTATGAGTCCACGTCCAACGTCAATTATGAGTACTGAAATTGGGCTACGTGAAAGTGAACGTATTTTAATGACCCATGGCATTACGACAATTTTCCATTCACTTTCTTATTACGGAGATGATAAATATTCACATAAACTCATTAGAAATCCTGAAAATGTACAACGAAGTGTAGACGCTATTCACGCGACACATTTGGAACCGCATTTAATTCGACATCGCTTACATGCGCGATTTGAAATTGATTCGATCGATCAAATTCCTGTTCTAGAAAACAATATTTTAGATGGGAAGGTACACTTACTATCGTTTATGGATCACACACCAGGACAAGGCCAATATCGTAATTTAGAAATTTATAAGGAGATTATGCGCGGCTACCGAGACATGAGCAATCAAGAGGCGGATGTTTTAATTCAAGAACAGGTAGATAAATCGAAAATGTCGTTAGAAGAAATTGAACGTTTGAGTCGTCTTGCGATTGAACGAAATATTGCCGTGGCGTCACATGACGATGATGATATTGCAAAACTCGAGTTAGTCCATTCCTATGGTACAACCATTAGTGAATTCCCGATAACGTTAGATGTGGCAAAGGCAGCAAAAAAAATGGGTCTTCAAACAATTGCGGGGGCACCAAATATATTAATTGGTGGTTCCCATTCGGGTAATTTAAGTGCAAGTGAAGCGATACAAGCTCGTGTCATTGATATTATTTGTAGTGATTATTATCCACCTGCTATGCTCCACGGTATTTTTAAGCTTGCGAAAGAATATGAAGAAGATTTACATCGTTTATTCCAGCTTGTAACGATTAACCCTGCGCGTGCTGTCAATATGGCGAATGAAATCGGATCTATTGAAGTAGGTAAAAAAGCGGACTTAATTATTATTGAGCAAATGGCAGATGACTATCCGGTTGTGACGACGACGATTGTTGACGGCAATGTCATTTTACAAACAAATTATCGATGAGGAGATGCTGGCATGCTAACAATTCAAAATTTGCATAAATCTTTTACAATTCATCATCTAAACAAAACGTTTCAAGCATTAGAGGGGATTTCTTTACAGGTTGAACGAGGTGGTTTTTTAGGGATTGTTGGAAAAAGCGGCAGCGGTAAATCGACAATTTTAAAAAGTATTTATCGGACGTATGAGCCGCAAAGTGGAAAAATTCTTTTTCAATCAGAAGCTTTTGGTGAGATTGATTTATTATCAGCGACACCAAGACAAATTGTATATTTACGAAAATATGAAATTGGTTATGTTTCGCAGTTTCTCAGTGTTATGCCAAGAACAACTGCGTTACAACTAGTAACGCAATCTCTTTTGGATATCGGAATTGAAATGGATCATGCAATAGAGAAAGCAAAAGATGCACTACGACATTTTGACTTAGATGAAAAGCTTTGGAATAGTTATCCGAATAATTTTTCTGGTGGTGAAAAGCTACGGCTTAATATTGCTAGAGCCATTGTAAAAGAACCACGCTTACTTTTATTAGATGAGCCAACAGCAAGTTTAGATCAAGCTTCAAAAATAAAAGTTCGCGAATCCATTGAAAAGTTAAAGGCTCAAGGGACGACTCTTATTGGTATTTTTCATGATTTAGAATTTATGGAAGGGTTATGTGATGATGTGTTTACAATGAAAATCGTTGAAAAAGAGGATGTACTTCTATGAAAATCGATTTGCATACACATAGCCGTTATTCAGATGGTAGTGAATCTCTTGAAGCATTGTTTCAACAAGCAAAGGCAGCAGGCATTTCCCATCTAGGTGTTGTCGATCATGATACGACGAAGCACCATGAGGAAGGGAGGCAACTTGCACGTCAATATGAAATGACGTTTATTCCTGGTGTTGAAATATCAGCCTATGATTTTAAACGCAAGCGGAAGGTGCATATGCTAGGCTATGGTTTTCGAGGTGCTTGCCCAGCTATTAATGCATTATGTAAACCATTATTGGCTAGAAGGCACGCGCATTCATTATGGCAGCTAGCATGCATACAAAATGCCGGATTCAATGTCAAGGAGGAGGACGCATTACAATTTGCTCACATTAGTGGCACCCTCTATAAGCAACATATTATGAATGCTCTTATTGAAGAGTCGTATGATGAAAAAAACTACCAAGCGCTGTATCGTTCACTGTTTAAAGGAGCGGGGGTTGCTGCAGGCGATATATACTATATTGATGCCTTGGAGGCACTACAAGCGATTAAGAAAGATGGTGGAATTGCAGTCATCGCTCATCCAGGTCAACTCGATTCTTTTGACATCGCTGAGGAGTTAGTGAGAGAAGGATTAGATGGAATTGAGTATGTTCATCCCGATCATACAGCAACCCATCGAGAACGAATAGAGAAGTTGGCTGACAAGTACGACTTATTGTTAACAGGCGGCTCCGATTTTCACGGTAAATATGGATCAACGGTACAACTTGGCCAATACTTAGCAAAGGATTTACCAAATATCGATTTATTAATGAAATGTTAAACATTATTAAGCTCGTTTCCAAACTATTTTCATTCGATTCGATAGATGTTTTAATGATTCGTGTAGAAGTCATCTACAAAAAATTCTTATTATTCAAAACAAAGAAGGAGACTTTCAATGACAAATCGGTGGAAATTATTTCTGTTAGGAATTTTTAGTGCTTTAGTTTTGGCTGCATGTAACTCAACTGAAATAGGAGATTCTAATGAACCAGCATCTACTGGAGCAAATGAAAAAGATCCTCTTGTTATCGTCTGGTATCCAAATGAATCCGGAGCAGAAATGGGACCATCTCGAGATGCATTTGGCGAATTATTAAAAGAGGCTACAGGAAGAGATGTGGAACATAAATTAACGACAGATTACGCGATTGCGATTGAAACAATTGCAAATGGAAATGGGCACATTGCGTTCATGGGTGCGCAAGGCTATATTGAGGCAAAAAATAAAAATGAAAACATCATACCATTAGTTGTACCATCAGGTGCTTCAGGTACATTAGAAGATGCACGTTACTTCAGCTGGTTAGCCGTTCCAAAGGAAAAAGCTGAAGTGTACAAAGATAATGGTGAATTTTCATTAAATGCAACAGCAGGGAAATCCATTTCATTTGTATCTGCGTCTTCAACTTCAGGATTTAAAGTTCCAACAAGTTCGATTATTGCACATTTTAGTGATAAAAATTTAACACAAGAACAGTTAATGGAAGGCAACGAAGTTTATCCAACGGTTTTATTCGGAGATTCTCATCAAGGCTCTGCAGTTAATATGTTAATGGGTCGTTCAGATGTTGCAGCATTTTGTGACACATGTGTTTCATCTTACGTGGAACTTATAGAAGGCGAAGCAAATAAACCAGGATCAATTTATAAAGTACGTGATGATGCGGCAGCACCATTTAACACGCTAAAAGGGAAAGAATTTACATTAATTCAAGTAACCCCAGTATTAAATGCGCCATTCGCGGCAAACAAAGATGTTTTAACACAAGAAGAAATTGATCAAATAGTTCAAGCGATGACATCGGATGAAACTGCAAATAATACAGATATTTTCAAACCAAAGGAATTAGAAGAGCCAGCGTTATTTACGAAATCAGAGGAAGAACGATTTGTACAAGTTGAAGATGCTTGGTTCAACCCAATTCGCGAACTATCTAAATAACCACTTCGGAAATATTGTTTGGAAAAATGGAAACTTAAAGTCATAGGGAAATTATGCTGTACAAGCAGGCTGTACTAAAATTGAAAAATTTTAAGTGCAGCTTTTTTTCAGAAAATACAATTTGAAAGGGAGTTTGTATCGATGTCCACTTCGGTATTAGCAAAACCAATTCAACAGGAGCATATGACTGGAAATAACCCGGTACCATCTATGCCACCAAAGGATCAGAAAAAAGTGCCAACTCCAAATCAATCCTATTCAATGCTACAACTAAACTCCATTCATAAAAGCTACGATCATCAAACAAATGTATTAAATGATGTTTCATTTTCTTTAAAGGAAGGCGAATTTGTCTCCATTATCGGTCCTTCAGGTGCAGGGAAATCCACACTTTTACGATGCATTAATCGAATGATTGAGCCATCAAGAGGTGAAATCATTTTTAATGAGCAAAACATCAGGCTGCTCAATAAAAAAGATTTACGAAAAGAACGAACAAAGATTGGGATGATCTTTCAGCACTATAATTTAGTTTCGAGATTGACAGTATTTGAAAATGTTTTACACGGACGATTTGGTTATAAAAACACACTGCAGGGCGTTTTTGGAATGTATACAGAAGAAGAAAAATTGCTTGCACTATCGATATTAGAAAAGCTTGGAATGAAGGAGCATATTTACAAACGCTGCGACCAATTAAGTGGAGGTCAGAAGCAACGTGTTGGGATAGCACGTGCGCTTGTTCAAGAACCAAAATTATTACTTTGTGATGAGCCCATTGCCTCCCTTGATCCGAATGCTTCAAAAATTATTATGGAACATTTAAAGGAGATTTCAACATCGATGGGCATCACGGTATTAGTAAACTTACATCAAGTTGAAGTTGCGATGAAATATTCTGACCGGATTATTGGACTAAGTAAAGGAAATAAAGTGTTTGATGGAGCGCCAGAAAAATTAGATGCATCAGCTATTAAAGCAATATACGGTACATCAATCGATGAATTAATTACAGAATAGTCGGAGGAAAGTATGACAGGATCAAATATTTTACGAAGAAAGAAGTGGCAAGCAACAGCGATCTTTATCGTATTCATCGTATTAACATATAGTTCTGCTAAAATGACGAATTTTAGTTTTTTAGAGTCAATTCAAGCAATTCCCGGGACAATTGTATGGATGTTCTCGAATTTGATCCCTACTTCTGAAGCGATAGCAAATTTACCAAAAGTGTTAGAACGTCTTTGGGAAACGATTGTTTTATCGGTATTTGCGACAACTTCAGCAGCTATTTTTGCGCTATTCTTTGCAATGCTAGGTGCTAAAACAACAGAAGTGAATTCATATTTAGGTTATGTAACACGAATAATTGCTTCTATTTCACGCAATATTCCAGTTGTAGCATGGGCTTTAATTCTTGTTATTTCCTTTGGTCATAACGTAATTACCGGCTATTTTGCGCTGTTCTTTTCAACTTTCGGTTTTTTAGTGCGGATGTTTATCGAAACGATTGATGAAGCAAGTTCAGACGGAGTGGAGGCATTAACTGCTTCGGGATCTACTTACTTACAAATGGTGTTAAAAGGTGTACTTCCTGAAACGATGCCACAAATGCTCAGCTGGGTATTTTATATGATTGAAACAAATATTCGAAGTGCAACCCTTGTGGGGATATTAACAGGTACGGGTATCGGCTATTTATTCGATTTGTATTATAAAATGCTGAACTATGAAATGGTCGGTCTTATTACATTAACAATCATCATTGTAGTATTTGCGATTGAATTTACTTCTAATTCAGTTAGGAGGGCGATTTCATAATGCATTCAGTACCTTCGTTAACAGATGTAACAGTAAAAAAAGGACGTATCCTCATAAAAAAACGTACAAGAGCTACAATGGTTATGCAATTCACACTGTGGAGCTTAGCAATTTTTACAATGATTAGCCCATTTTTACTAGACTATGGGAAGATTGATTGGCAAACTGCTCTCACAATGACGTTAGGCAATTTAAAAATGATGTTTTTACAGCCAGTCTTTAACCAAATTACTTTTGGGACAGCCATACTACAAATTGGAATGACAATCGCTCTTGCATTGCTTGCAACTTTATTAAGTGCGGTAATTTCCTTTTTCCTTGCGATATTAAGTGCGAAAAATTTAGCACCAAGTAAAGTTGCAACTATGATAATTGCGTTTAATTCCTTCATTCGGGCTGTGCCTACTGTATTATGGGTTTTAATCTTAGCAATTGTTGCAGGCTTAGGGGCAGTTGCCTGTGTACTAGGGATGATGCTCCATTCTATCGCCTATTTGACGAAGGCATATGCGGAATCCTTTGAGGAAATTGAGGAAGGGACAATTGAAGCATTACGGGCATCTGGCTCCAATTGGTGGCATATTATACGCGCGGTCGTCCTGCCACAATCCTCTTCATTCTTAGTATCATGGACTTTCTTACGATTTGAGACAAACTTTGATGTGGCAATTGCTATGGGTGCAGCAGCAGCGGCAGGAGGAATTGGCTTTGAATTATTTATGGCCTCAAGCTTTTATTATGATTTACATGAGGTTGGGGCTATTACCTATTGTGCGTTAATCGTTGCGCTTATGTTAGAGTTCATTTCTGTACGAATAAAACGGAAATTAATGATGCATTCATAGAAGAGAGTACAATGTTTTATTAAAAGGAAGTTACCACTAAAAGGATTTTATATACTCCGCCAAATGATTCCTCTTATTATCAAAACTTCTCCTTTAAAATTTAAGCCTCGTGGGCAATATTATTTGCACACGAGGCTATTATTAATTCCTTTTAAAATGTATTTCACTTGCAAAAGTAGAACCAAGTAATAGAAAACCACCGATAACCTGCAATATGGTAAGCGGTTCAAGTAATAGAACACTTGAAATGATAATCGCTACAAATGGGTCGACGTAGCTGAGCATGGCAATGCTTTGGCCTTTCATATTTTCCATTCCTGAAAAGTAAAGCCAAAAGCCAATTCCTGTATTGACGATTCCGAGCAACAAAATGAACGGAATGGAAGCACGTGGTATGGATAAAAAATCGATTCCCTCTGTTGCTAATACATACGGAAGTAAAATGAGCGCCGTCAGTGAAAGCTGAACGATCGTCAATTCTAATCGATCAAATCCTTTAATAAATTTGTTAATGAGCATTAATGCTGCATAAAAGGAAGCGGCCATTAATCCAAAAAGTATCCCTACTAAATCACGCTTTTCAGAGGCGTTAAAACCATTGCCAATAATGAAAACCATCCCGATAAGGGCAACGCAGATGCACGCAATTTTTTTTAGTGACAACGGTTCTTTCAACACAAATGGAGAAAGCATCATTACAATTACAGGCGCGAAATAATAGCCTAATGTTGCGTTAGCAAGACTTGTGTAACCATAGGATTGGTATAGAAAAATCCAGTTACCAGCGAGTGCAATTGCGGAAAAGAACAAAATAGCAGCACTGCGCTTAATTTTATCCGTTGAGAATCTTTTCTTTTGTCGTAAAAAGACGAACAGCAGAAATATGCAACCAATGCAGCTGCTTAAAAAGGCGATTTTACTTGAAGATATTTCAATAAAACGTACGACTAATCCAATCGTACCGAAAATAATCATAGATAATAAAAATTGTATGCTTGATTTCATGTTTGTCTCCTTCGAATCTACGAAAGAGCATATATTTCGCAGATTCTTAATCTGTTAATAAATGCTGTTTAATTCGTAGAGCTGGTGGTGGAGACGTTGCTAGTAGTACAGCGAAATTAATAGAGAATGGCATGGTATTTCCCCCTTATCGTTATTTAGAGTACATCTAGTATAAGTTTAATAATCAGAACATTACAACATCTTTTCGTTACCTAACGAGTTTCTTACGGAATTTTATGAGAAACTGCTAGGTAATTATAAGAAAATCATTTATACTATCTTTAATCCTATAAACTTACTAAGGATTCAAGTGTAAGTTACTAAATAGTTCGCGAAAGAAGGAGAAATAGCATGACGAAGAAAATATATGTAATCCATGAAAATAATGAATGGACAATTCATCTTGAAAAACGTTTACAGGAATTAAATTTACCTTATGAACTATGGCATCTTAATGAGGGTACGGTAAACCTACAGGAAGCGCCACCAGAAGGTGTTTTTTATAGCCGAATGAGCGCATCTTCCCATACACGCAATCATCGTTATGCACCAGAATTGACAGGTGCTGTACTTGATTGGCTCGAGTTTCATGGTCGAACAGTGTTTAATGGAAGCCAGGCACTTCAGTATGAATTAAGTAAAGTGAAGCAATATACACAATTAGAGCGATTAGGCATTCAAACGCCAAAAACGGTTGTAGCTGTTGGGAAATCTAAAATTGTTGATGCAGCTAAGCAACTAAATATGGTGCCGTTCATAACGAAACATAACCGTGCAGGAAAAGGACTTGGTGTCCAATTATTTTATTCGATTGAAGGATTAGAGGAATATTTAAATAGTAAGCGTTTTGAAGAGCCAGTCGATGGGATTACACTAGTGCAACAATATATCCAATCACCAGGGCAGTTTATTACACGCGCGGAATTTATCGGTGGGCGTTATATATACTCTGTACGTGTTGATACGTCCGAAGGGTTTGAACTATGTCCTGCAGATGCTTGTCAAATTGGGGATTTATATTGCCCGGTTGGGGAGCAACCAAAGCAAAATATGAAATTTGAAATTGTGGAAAATGCACATCCAGAGTTAATCACTAAATTTGAACAATTTTTACACGAGAGCAAAATTGCGATTGCCGGAATTGAATTTATCGTTGATGAACAGGGCAATGCTTATGCTTATGATGTGAATACAAATACGAATTATAATGCAGACGCAGAAGAGGCGTATGGAAAATATGGTATGCTCGAGCTTGCCAAGTTTTTAGGAGAGCAGTTACATAACTAAAGTATTAGGAAGTGTAATGCTGGGACGATTGAATTTTCAACTGTCCCAGCAGTTTTTTTAGGATAATTAATAGTATTTGACAGAAAGGATAATTATATGTTAGTTTATAAATCGTAATTATTACTATTTATGGAGGTGTGGAAATGCGAGTAAATATCACATTAGCTTGTACAGAGACAGGGGATAAAAATTACATTACAACAAAAAATAAACGCAATAATGCAGAACGATTGGAATTGAAAAAATATTGCCCTCGTCTAAAACGTGTAACGATACATCGAGAGACGAAGTAGAATGATAGTACCACTATAAATTTAGAGTAAAATTTTTTACGTTTTTTAAAATCGTAATTATTACTATTTGGAGGTAAGAATGAGTAAAATTCCTGTTTCAGTATTGAGCGGCTATTTAGGAGCTGGAAAGACGACATTATTAAATAGCATGCTTACACAAGCAACAGAACGAATAGCAGTTATTGTCAATGACATGAGTGAAGTGAATATTGATGCAGCCCTTCTTGCGCGCTCAACAGAAGAACTAGTGGAACTCTCGAATGGCTGTATTTGTTGTACACTACGAGAAGATTTATTACGTGAAGTTGAAAATCTAGTAGAAAAGGGGGGGATTGATGCAATTGTCATTGAATCGACAGGTATAAGTGAACCAATACCAGTAGCTCAAACCTTTACTTATATCGATGAAGAAACCGGGATTGATTTGACAGAAATTTGTGAATTAGATGCAATGATTACAGTTGTAGATGCGTATCGCTTTATGAATGATTATGCCAGCGGTGAAACGTTACTTGAACGCAAGCAAACAGACGATGCAACAGATCAACGAGATGTGTCAGACTTATTGGTTGATCAACTTGAATTTGCTAATATTTTTGTGATTACGAAAAGTGATTTAGTCAATAAAGATTATTTGCAGCAATTCCAAGCTTTTTTAGCTCGTATAAATCCTAAGTCAGAGCAACATTTAGCAGTGAATGGTGAAATTGACCTTACAAAGTTAATGCATCGTCAATTATTTAATTTTGATGAAGCGTCGACTGCTGCAGGTTGGATCCATGAGCTAGAGCATGAACATACACCTGAAACTGAGGAATATGGTATTACTTCCTTCGTCTATCGGCGTAAACGTCCATTTCATCCTCAGCGGTGGCATGATTGGTTAGCAGAAATGCCGGTGGAAATTGTTCGTTCAAAAGGATTTTTTTGGCTTGCTACACGCGATATGCCTGGCTTAATTTCACAAGCAGGAGTATCGATCCAATTTTCAGGAGCTGGCGAGTGGGTGGCGACATTATCTGAACATGAAAAGCAACAGATTTTAATTGAGGACAATGAATTACGTGCAAAGTGGGATGAAACTTACGGTGATCGTGCGTCAGAAATTGTCTTCATAGGTATTGATATGGACGTAAAGCAAATGATTGAGGAGCTTGATTCATGCCTTGTAAATGATGAAGAGTGGGCTACAAGTGAGCACTTAGCAGATCCACTTCCGCAATTCGTAGCAGCAATGCAAGAGTAGTATTGAAAAGAGTCTGAGAAACAATTAACTTGAACTGATTGTAGTGCAGGGTCAACTCCTGGGGAAACAGCACGGCCTGAGACATTCATGTAAGGCCGTGCCCGTAGAAAAATGCCCCCTGATCAAAAAGTGATACCTTCAATGGCAGCAAATATTATGGCTAGGGTTTATTTTTTATTTGGTTAATCATATTGCTAGTTTAACGATATGCAGGGTTCCATTTTAATAATTTTTTCTCTAATAGTTGCGCAATTAAATCGGCCAATTTTCCGAGTAGGGCATATAACAAAATCGCTAATACAACAATGTCAAGCTGCATATATTCTCTAGCATTCATAGACATGTAGCCAATTCCAGAGCTTGCCGCTACTGTTTCTGCAACTATTAATGTAAGCCACATAACCCCTAATGCATAACGAATCCCAACTAGAATGGAAGGGAGCGCACCTAATAAAATGACTTTTGTAAATAAATGAACACTGGATAAGTTGTAGATTTTCGCCATTTCTATTAGTTTAGGATCTACATTGCGAATGCCATGATACGTATTTATATATACGGGGAAAAACACACTGATTGCGACTAAAAAGATTTTCCCTTCTTCTCCAACTCCAAACCAGATGATGACAAGGGGGATTAATGCTAGGTTTGGGATATTTCGAAACATTTGAATGGACGTATCCAAATATCTTTGAGCAAATGGGAAGGCACCATTTACGATACCGATAAATAAGGCTAGTCCGCTTCCGATGACAAAACCGATAGTGGCACGGGTAAAACTAATTTGTAAATGGTCCCATAAAACCCCTTTTTGCGCTTGTGTAATACCTGCCTGAATCACTTCAGAAGGTGCTGGCAAAATCGTATTCGATATCCAGCCTAACTTCGCACTAATCTGCCAGAAAACAATGATTGTAATTGGTATAATCCACGGTGCAATTATGTTGTGTAGCTTCTTACTTTTTTCTTTCATTTTAACTACCTCCTAAGGCTGCCAAATATAGTCCGTAAAATCTCCCACTGGCTGTTCAAGTAAGTTGATTTTGTGTAAATCGTCACTTAACTGTTGTAAATCTTCTAACACCGTGTTATCGATATAGGTCGGTGCGGAAGATTTACGATTTAATGCCGTTACCCAAACGGCTGCCTCAATACCCGTGTTTTCCTCCAAAATATTTGCGGCATCAGTCGGATCCTGATCAATTCCAGCTCCGATTTCAATTACATGATCTACATAGGCTTTTGCAACCTCAGGATGATGATCAACTAGATTATTGGAAGCAAAATAAAAGCTACGGTAATTTAAAATTCCTTCAGCTGTTGTTAAAATCGTATTTCCCTTTTGTTCAGATACGGTCATAAAAGGGTCCCATGTAACCCAAGCATCGACTTCTCCTTTTTCAAAAGCAACACTTGCATCAGCAGGGCTTAAAATAACAGATTCCACATCATCTAATGTTAAATTGACGGATTCTAATACTGTAGCAAGTAAATATTCCGCAATAGAAGCTTTGTTATAGGCAACTTTCTTCCCTTTTAAATCTTCAATTGTTGTAATCGAATCATTGTTTTTTACTAAAATTCCTTCTGCTTGAGGTGCAGATTGCTCCGCTGCAATATAGTTGAAATTCATTCCTTTTGTAATGGCCATGACGGATGGAGCATCACCACCATTAGCGATATCAATAGCCCCAGCATTTAATGCTTCTAAAATAGAGCTTGCGGTATTGAATTCAGACCACTCTACTTTATAGCCTAAGTCATTTAATTCCTTCTCTAAATCGCCATTGTTCTTTAGTAGCAATGTAGTAGCACCTTTTTGGTAGCCAATACGTATTTTTTTGTCCTCAGCACTAGATGAATTACAAGCTGCTAAAACCAACACTATACTTATTAGAAAAAAAATTGATCGTAATTTTTTCATTGTGCACCTCGTTTTTTGTATTTTCAGATAATTATTTTTAAATAAATACATCATTAAGTGAAGTTGCATATTGATGAATTTTCTCTTGTTCAATATTTTGACCTAAAAGACGTTTCAGTAATAATTCCTCAAGCTGAATAAATGTTTCATTTGATCGTATGCGTGGACGAGGTAACGGAACTTCAAGGTCTACTGTTACCTTTCCATCCTCAATAACGATGATTCGATCAGCTAAAGCAATTGCCTCTGATACATCATGTGTTACAAGAATAGTTGTGTATTTTTTTGAAAGCCATAAATCTTCAATTAAACTTTGCATTTCTAAACGAGTTAACGCATCTAATGCGCCAAGAGGTTCATCTAATAATAACAATTTAGGGTTCGCTGACAATGCTCTTGCTAGTGATACGCGCTGTTTTTGCCCCCCAGATAAAACACTTGGCCACTCATTCGCTCGGTCAATTAATCCTACTTGCTGTAGGGATCTATTAGCTAATACTTGCCAACCTTTAGCGAGTTCTGTACCAACTCCGACATTTTCCAGTACGGATAGCCACGGAAGTAGTCGGTCCTCTTGAAACATGACACGAACATTTTTTGCTTCACTATATTTTTGACCATCCTGCAAAATTTCACCGCCTGACTGTTGCTCAAGTCCAGCTAATAATCGAAGTAATGTACTTTTACCACAGCCACTTTTCCCAACAACCGCTACAAATTGACCTGAGGGAATAGTTAAATCCAATTGTTTTAAAACTTCCTTTTGACCGAAATGCTTTGAAAGCTGATTTATTTCGAGATTAAGTCCATTTGTCATACATTCACCTTCCATTAAATCCTAAATTTGTTTCTAACCTTAACATAGTGCAAAATAATCCGTCAATACAAACATGATTTATTTTTCTTATTGATTTACTAAGGATTAAAAAGACGAGAGTTTTCTTTGTTTTACCTTCATAGAAAGAATGGAATATTTGTAATCGAATTAACGCTATGTATTAATATCCGTTTATAATAAAATTTGAATAATCAATATAATGAGAGGAAGAACTTGTCTTGGAATTTAAACTATTAGAAGAAAACGATTTAATGAATTGTACAAAAACATTTATCGAAGTATTTAATGATGAGCCATGGAATGATAAATGGACATATACTAAAGCACACAAGTATTTACTAGATTTTTATCATACACCTGGATTTTTAGGCGTTTTAGCAGTAGAAAACGAAGAGATTATCGGATTTATATTAGGTGTAAATAGAAGTTGGTGGAGCGGAGATGAGTATTTTATTAACGAAATGTGTATAAGTTTGCAGCATCAAAATAAAGGGATTGGAAAGGGACTCTTAAACTATTTAATAAAAGAGCTAGATCACAATATTAGTAATATTACACTACTTACAGATAGAGGGATACCAGCCGAAGCATTTTATAAGAAGAACGGTTTTGAAGAAATAGAAAGATTAGTATTCCTAAGTAAAAATCTTAAATCTCGTGTGTAATAAATGAAAAGTTAACCGCTAAACGCCCATCAAAGTCCAAGGCTGTTTAGCATTTTTTTATTTTTAACTATTTTTTCGTCTTTTTTACATATAGCATCGTTTATGAAGAGAGAGGAGGGAGATGGAATTGCAATCTTCCCAATTGGTTGAACAAGTAATGGAGGCGTACACCGATTTACTGTACCGCATTGCTTATTATTATGTGAAAGATCCTTATGTTGCCGAAGATATGGTACAAGAAGCATTTATTAAGTTTTATCATTCAAATTATGATGAAAAAGGGGAGCTCCGTGCGTATTTATCACGAATCACGGCCAATACGTGTAAAGATTATTTAAAAAGTTGGACATATAAGAAGGTGAAAATTTCCGAATTGATACTTCAGAAAGAAAGAATCATACATACGGATCGGCTCGTTCATCAAGAGGAGTTAACGTTATTAGACGAAGCCATTTTGTCTTTACCAATAAAGCACCGTGAGGCGATCGTTTACTTTTATTTGGAAAGCTTATCTGTAAAGGACATTTCGTTATTAATAGATGCCCCTGAAAGTACGATCAAATCACGTTTGAAAAAGGGCAAGGAATTATTAAAGCAAAAGCTTGAAAAAGAAGTATGGGAGGTGCTTTTAGATGACTAAATATCAATTAACACCGTTAAGAAATACAGCTGCTCATAAAAAAAATATTATTGAAAAAACAAGAAGTGCAATGGAAACACCACCAAGTAAAAAGAAAAAAGCATATGTATTACCAGCATTAATAGCTAGTTTAGCCTTTGTATTAACTATATTTATAGCTGGCCCGTCAATTCAGCAGGCTCTATGGAGTAAGCAAAACATTACAGTTGAGAAAGTAGTTATTCCAAATGTCCCATATGAATCGCTTATTACTTCTACCTACGTGGAAGAATCAAATGAATTTGTCTACAACACTGCAGAAGGTTTTTTTAGTTTTGATGTAACTGAGAAACACGAGAGACTAATAGTGAATACTTCAGAGGTAGGTCGAATTTTTGATTATGCGGTTTCAGAAAACTGGCTCGTTTGGGCACAGCCCGTGGAGGACGTAGAAAAAATCCACGTTTACGATCGTAAACATGATGAACTTACAGTGCTAAATAATGACTATTTTTATGGCATAGAATTAAAAGATAATACGATTATTTATATGGCATTAAACGATGATAAACCATCATATATGAAAGCAGATTTATTAACCGGAGAAAAAGAAAGCTTGCGCGAATTTGAAGAGGGCAGTAATAGCCGTCCTGCAATTGATGGTAGTAAGATTGCGATTTCTGAAAGCGTCGAACTTGATAAACAAACGAGCACGACAGTTTCAGTGCATAACTTTGAAACGCTACAAAATACGGAAAGCTATATATTGCCTTATGAAATAGCGCAAAATGTTTTGTTAAAGGGCAATCATATTTTTGCCTTACTGTGGAATTCAGATGAACAACAGCCTGCGATTATAGGTACTATAGATACAAATTCAAATGAGTTTAACATTATTGAAACTTCTGTAGGGGTAGATGCTTACGCAACAGATGGGCGACATTTTGCACTATCTGTCCAGAAGGGTGATAGTAATACGGTGCAGCTGTTTGAGCTGGAAGAAGGAAAACTTAAGCGAACATCATCCTTACCAAAGATTAAGGAAAGGTTAGTAAAACCTCGCTTTACCGAACAGGGTACACTCGTAGTAAATGGGGAGGGGCAGGACCGAGCGATGTATTTAATTCGGTTTAAATGACAAAGCGTGTATAATAAAAGGAGCCAAGTACAGGACATAGGGAAATGTCAGCTGTACTTGGCATATTTTTCGTTAAAATCTAAGGCGGGAAGTATATACTCACACCTCAAAGATTTAAATTACCTTTACAAAGGAACGTGCAATGGAGGTGGGATTAACCAGCCTTTATTTTTGTTAAGGTGTAAAAGCTTCGCGCCTAGCTGGGCTTTATTCATATGGAACTGCCCATACATCATCGCGATATCTTCTCTCGTGCACATGCCCATTGCTGTGCTACAAGCAATTAAGCCGGCTGCAATATCCGCAGAAAAGACAGCGCTAATTTCAGGATCATAAAATCTTGCCCCAGGTGGGATATTTTCTGATTTTGCAATTGGGCGCTCAGGAGGTGATGGTGGTAAGCCAACCCCATTTGCTTTTAAAACTTTTTCTAAAATGCCGACTTCATGTTTTAATTGTTGAAGCGCATCTTCAATCAATTTTTTTAAATCCTCATCACCCGCATGATTGTAAAAAGTTTGATAGCCTGCAATCTTTCCATAATTTGTGATTAAGTGAGTCCAAATGTCAAAAACTTCTCCGTAATGTAAAGGTTCATCTTTAGGATTTCCGCCAAGTATGCCCATAGTGACACGTCCTTTCTTTTTTTGCATTTGTATGCACTGCTATTATGGGCAAAGTTTGTTGGAAACATTCAAATTTTAAATTAAAATGGTTTAGATAATTAGCCTCAAAAATATCAAAAGTTAGTAATTCATTGACAAGTGGTGTTACTCTTTTCCATGCACTAAGTGTTTAGCAACATCAATAAAACGCTGTAGTTCAATATTTCCCTCAGAAATGACAGGATTACGAACCGATATTAAATAATTTTTATGGTCATCTTTAGTGACAACGAGTAGCTTTCTTTCATCTTCACTATAATAAACATTGTCTCCCAGCTCACTATTTATCTTTGTAAAGCTAGATAAATCCTCACTAGTTTTCACATTCCTATTTATGGATTGTATAGTTATCTCAAAACTTTTGAAGAACGGAAAATCATTCGTTTCATACCAAAGTGAAACAGATCCGATATCTTGAGTCAAATCTCCTTCAAGGATGCCGTAATATTTGTTCGATTCCTTAGCCTGCTGCTGGAGCTTCTTTGCTAGGTTTTCTAAATCATCGATTGTACTATGTGGTGTATTATAGATTATAGTTCCATTTTTAATTTCATAATCGTTTAGTATGGAGTTTTGCAAGTTTATGTTTTTGGCGAAAGACCGTGGTATTTCATCTACATTTTTAATCGATTGATGATTGTATAGATGAAATATATTAATCTCACCTGTTTGTTCATATACATTCACATCTAAAAAATAGAGAAACTTCCCCTCAGGTACTGTTTTCCTTAGTTCATCCATTAAGTTTAAATTCTTCTTGATGATTTTATTTGAAACAAGATGTGGCCTCATCTCTTCTTCCGACATTGTATCCATTTCGATTATCGTAGAACCATCGTTTTTAAAAAAGGTAAGCCCAGAAAAACCTCCAGCTCCGGCAGCTGCAACAGAAAACAGTAAAAACATGCTAATAATCAACACGAAGGATAGACGTTTTGTTTTCGGCTGTGAATAAGTTGCCAATCGCTGAATTAGTTTTTGTTTTTGCATGGGTTGCATAGCTATCGGCTCATTTCTTAATCGTTTTTCAAACTCCTCAAAGTTCTTGATTTTATTCATGAACGCACATCCTCTTCTAGTATACTCTTGATTTTAGCCTTCAGGCGTTCATATCGCTTTCGGATGGTGGCAGAAGGTTTTTCGATAATAAGAGCGATTTCTTCAAAACTATATCCTTCTATAATCCTTAATACGACTAATGCCCTTTCTTCAGGCTTTAAACGCACCAAGATGAATTGAAGCTCGTCTTCATATTGATTTTCAACAACTAAACTAGAGTCATTTTGATCGGTAAATGGAATGAATGCTAATATCCTTTGTCTTTTTATTTTATTTAGACAATGAAAATAAGAGATTTTAAATAACCATGCACTCTCATTTTCCACCTTCGACAACTTTCCACTATTAATTGCTTTCATAAATATTTCTTGAACTGCATCTTCTGCATCTTGTATATTCCTTAAAATACGAAAGCAGTATTTGTAAATCCTGTCGTAATGTACTTGTACAAACAATTCGATTTCTTTATTTTCTTCTTTTATAAAATTTATTGCACTTGTTTTTTGGTACATGCCATTCCCTCCTTTCAAAAAGTAAGACAATTGAATAATATGAAATGTGACGAATAATTTGTAAAATAAGGTAAAAAGTTGGGAGAGTGAAAAATATGTTAAGAAAGTTCATATCAATTATAATTTTACTTTTCGTAATAAGTGTAATTGTTACTGTTTCGTTATTTATGTCAAATACTACTGATAAAAAAGTAATTACCTCATCATCTAACGAAGAATCCTTGTTAGATGTAGAAACAAGTACTAGTGAATTTAGTAATACGAATTTGGAAGCAATAGATCATGATCGACTTCGAGAAACGTTAAACTTGTCATTGAGAGTGATTGAAGCCATGTTAAATAAAGACTATGACTATTTAGAGAAGGTTATTGCCCCTTCAGTTAGCATCAATAAAGAGAATAATTCCATTACATATGGTGATGCTGCCAATGAACACCCAATAATGGATGATTTTGATTATAAACATTTTGAATTTAGAGCTTTCATTCCCGAAAAAAATGAAGTCATTATTATTTTGGGTATTTATAACATTTCTTACGAATTTATTTTTGTTGAAGGTAAGTCCGAACATGGTAACTATTTATTAAAATCTCTTTATACGAATTAACTCTTATTATACAAATTTTTAGTAACACCAATTCATTTATATAGTGAACTTAAATTCATTAGTGGAAAGCACACTTTCAATGGTGACAGTTGAAACCTCTTCTACTATAATAAGAGTCGTTATGCATGGAAGGGTGTTTTAAAGTGATTCAATTACAGCGCATCTCTAAACGTTTTGGGTCTTTTGAGGCAATAAGAGACGTGACGTTACAAATTGAAAAGGGAGAGGTTCACGGGTTAATCGGTACGAGTGGAGCGGGGAAATCTACGTTACTTCGCTTAATCAATTTACTGGAAGTTCCTGATCAAGGGAAAGTTTTTGTTAATGGCCAACAACTAACTAGTTTTAAAGGGAAGCAATTACGTGAGGCAAGAAAATCAATCGGAATAATTTTTCAGCATTTTCATCTCGTTTCAAATAAAACTGTTTATGCCAATGTGGAAATTGCATTAGTGTTAGCGGACCATCCGAAAAAAGCGCGTCATGCTCGTGTAATGGAGTGCCTACAGTTTGTCGGGCTTGATCATTTAGCCCAGCAATATCCCGCCCAATTAAGTGGGGGACAAAAGCAACGGGTAGCTATTGCGCGGGCACTTGCCAATGAACCAGCTGTATTACTCTGCGATGAGCCGACTTCTGCATTGGATACGAATACGACAGCTGAGATCTTACAGGTGTTACAAAAAATAAATGAAACGTTAGGGGTTACGATTGTTCTTGTAAGCCATGAGCTTGGCGTTATTAAAAGTATTTGTCACCGGGCAACCGTATTGGATAGGGGACAAGTTTATGAAACGCTCGAACTTGAACGGACAGGCATTCAAATGAAAGAGCCGCATCCACAAAGCTTTGTAGATCAGCTTGTGAAGGGAGGCGATCATGATGCCTGAAGTATTAGTGCAATATGAGGCCGAAATTTGGGGAGCAATTGGCGAAACATTTTTTATGGTTGGTATCTCAATTGTTGCAGCGATTTTCGTGGGCTTGCCCATAGGAACATTTTTGTATCTTTGTGGCAAAGGGAAGTTGCTTGAAAATCGATTCGTATATCATGTGCTCAGTCTCGTTGTGAATGTAATTCGTTCTTTTCCGTTTTTATTATTAGTTGTATTTTTAATTCCATTCACTCGGTTAGTTATTGGAACTGCGATAGGCACAGTTGCTGCCACAGTGCCATTGTCCATTATTGCCATTGCCCATTATGCACGTCTTGTAGAACAATCATTACTCGATGTCCCAAAAGGTGTAATTGAAGCGGCAATCTCAATGGGGGCATCTGTCAAACGGGTCATTTTTAGTTTCCTGTTCGTAGAGGCTCGTTCGGGGCTTGTCCTTGCATTAACGACTTCCATTGTTAGCTTTATATCGTACTCTACGATTATGGGTGTCGTTGGAGGTGGCGGTATCGGGGATTTTGCGATTCGTTACGGCTATCAGCAATTTAAAACAGATTTAATGCTTTACATGATTTTCATTATGATCATATTCGTACAGCTCATTCAAATGTTTGGAACAGCAGTAGCGGGATGGTTGGACAAAAGATAGGAGAAGCAACATGAAAAAAAAATGGATGTTAACTTTATTTGCTGCTTTCACATTAGCAGCTTGTGGACAACAAGAAGAGACAGTAGAGAAAAAACAAGAAAGTGAAGAAGCAGTTACATTAAAGGTAGCTTCATTAATCCCACCAATGACCGAAATTTTAGATTTAGTGGAGCCTCAATTAGCAGAACAGGGGATTGATTTAGAGGTGGTTGTACTAAGCGATAATGTACAGCCGAATAGTGCCCTTGCTGCGAAAGAGGTAGATGCTAACTTCTTCCAACACGTACCATATATGGAGGAATTTAATCGTAATAATGACGCCAATTTAGTACCAATTCAAGCGATCTACTTTGCAAACTACGGTGTGTATGCAAAAAACTTTGATTCAATCGACGCTCTACCAAACGGGGCAACAGTGGCCATCGCAAATGATATTTCAAATGTCGATCGTTCATTATCATTACTAGCGCAGCACGGTGTAATTACGTTGAAGGAAAAATCAGATGTGTACTATACATTAGCGGACGTAGCAGAAAATCCAAAAAACCTGCAATTTAAAGAGGTTGATTTATTAATGCTTGCACGTATGTATGATGATGCTGACGCTGTTGTGATGACACCAGCTTACGCTGCACCACTTGGCCTAACACCAAAAAGTGACGCGTTACTAACAGAAGGAATCGACAATAATTTCGCAATTACGCTTGTTGCACGTGAGGACAATCAAGATGATGAAGCAATTCAAAAGCTTGCAGAAGTGATGACAAGTGATGCAGTACGTAAATTCTTAGAAGAAAATTATGATGAGACAGCAATCCCAGCATTTTAATGGATAAGGTGGGCTGCTGTTTTGATTTGAAAGACGAGACGTTGAGAAATTGGCGTCTCGTTTTTTTTGTGGTTTTGAGGGGATTGTATGATTGAGGAAGGGGATGAGGAGTGTGGGATGGAAATAGCACTTAAAACCATACAAAACAATCAGCTTTTCATGTTGTCCTCCTGGTGATTCAGAAAAATTATAATTCGTATTCATCTAGAATATTTGTTGCACTTAGTAAATTTCCGTTTAGATCTTTAAAGCTAAATCCACCAAAGCCATGGTTTGTATCTATATTTAATGAACCAGTCTCAACATTTTGCTCATTTAACCAGTTGTAGAATTCAATTAAAGAAGGCGTGTAAAAATCAATGATCGTATGTGTAATTTCATTGTTTGTATTTTGAAACGATAAGCTCGCATTATCATACGTTTGCACTAAGTAAATTGTAGGTAAGTGTTTCGACTCAAACCGGAGCATAGCAGTACGATCATCTGTAAATAAAACTTTTACGCCTAAAATTGTTTGATACCAGTCAACAGATTTTTCAATATTGCGTACAGGAATTTCAATCGTCGCGATATGTGAGATAAATGGATTCACCATAGCCTTAACCTCCCAAAAGTATTTTTCATAAATGTATTCGCTATAAAGAAAATTTTCCCTTTGAAAATAAACATTAAAATGCAATAAGTATAAAACGCTTCAAAAAGGAAAATTTATTAAATGGAGGTGGGTAAATTGGCAAAAGAAAATCAAAAAAATTCACAAATAAAAAAAGAAGAATTTGGTGTAGAACTTGGACCGGATGATTTGGATCTAAGGGAGGATAATGATCTTACAGAAGAACAAAAGAAAAATTCGCAACAGGCGAAACTGCAGCAAAATGAAAAACCTAAAAAGAAATAAGTAATGGAGATAGTCACATTAAGAGGCTGTTGGCAAAGTTTTTGATTTGCCAACAGTTCTTTTATAAAAGGCATAATTAGTTTGAACATTTCACATAAATTAAATGATCGGTCCACGCTTCGTTTTCATAGATAAAACCTTTTCTTATACATTCAAATTCCATACCTACACTTTCAGCTAATTTAACAGATGATGGATTATCAAGGTTAATATGGGCTTCGATACGATGGAATTTTAACTGTTTGCATGCCATTTCAAGTGCTTCCTTTACAGCTTCTCTTCCATATCCATTGTTCCAATACTGATTATGGAGGGTATATCCTAGCCTTCCCCATTGAAAATCCTCTCTTGCTAAGGTAGAAAAATCAATCATACCTATTTGGGCGCCATCTTCCTTTCTAAATACACTAAATATGTAAGCAGTATCTGTTAGTGCTAACGATTGATGTTTTTCAACCAAATTATAAAACCACTCCCGAGTACATTCACTCATATCGATTTTCCCAATATCATGTCTGTTTTGAGAAGGATAACGATTTTCAAATGCCAATAACCAATTTTCATAATCACTATTGTTTAATGGTCTAATCACTAATCGATCTGTTTCTGAAATAAATTGAAATTTTTCCTTTGCAAAATTCAAAAGAACATCTCCTTTGTATTGAATTTCCTGAAAAGAAATTCTTTTACCGTATAATTGTAGTTTTTTGTTTGATTTAGAAAATTCATACTTTAAGAGTTTATCATAAGTCTCATTCTTCAAAATTATTTTCTTTACGATAGTTCCTTCAAAACAGTGTTTAATTGAAAAAAAGTTCAAATCTTTCAAGAAGAGAGTAATTTAATAAGCATCACTGTTCTATTAATTGTAAAAATATTGAAAAAATAGAGTTATTAGTTTAATCTAATAGAATAGATAATAAGAACAAAGTTTACAACAAAGAGGAGGGGAGCACATGTGGAGCTTTTTTAAATTTGAACTGAAGCAATTCTTTATGAATAAGAAAAATATTGCCATCTATTTATTACTCACAATTGCTACTATTTTTTACGTGTTTAAAATAGTGCCAGCCTATGATCCGATAGAAAAGGTAGATTCCGATGAAATCGAAGCGCGCTATTTAACACGTCAAGAATTTATGGATAGTTTAATAGGAAAAGATATGCAAGGTACACATGCATCGGTTTATTATGCAATAGAAATCTATAGCTTTATCAATCCAATAGAGAAAGAGCGTTTAACTGCATTAGAGGAAGGGGATTTGAGGAAATATGCAGATTTAACAAGGGATTGGTACTATTACACAAATGCGTTTACATATAAAAATGAATCTATATCATACAATCCAGGCTATTTTGTTAATAATAATCGTTATGCTGAAGAGGATGCGTTTTATGCCTATTTAGAACAAGCAGTGCGTTATGATGCATATGCAAAAGCAGACTATGAATTATCGTTGGAACTATTTGAGCAACGAACGGCCCTCCAAACATTGGAACGCTTATTAAAAGGACCGTTACCTATTGTTTTAATAATATGTGCATTGCTTTTATCAATCGATATCATTTCAAAAGATCGACGACATCCCTCAATTGTAAAAGGCTATCCGATTAGTGATTGGAAAAAGCTGCTTGTAAAAATGTTTGTTGCACTAATTGGTTGCATCGTATTATTTATGCCACTTTTAGTTGGCTTCATTATAATCGGCCTGCAGTCAGGCTTTGGAAATTTTAATTTACCTTCACCGGTGTATGCTTATCACTTAGAGTGGCGTAAAGACGGTAAATTTGAAATGATGACATTAGGAAAGTTTTTAGGTCAATCTTTCACGCTTTTATTTGCATGGTTTATGGTTATTATAAATGTCGTGTTGTTATTAAGTATTCTATTCCGTCAAGAAATGATTAATTTTGTTGCGGGTGTATTTCTTATTTTTGGTGAAAATTTTTATTTCAGTCGGGGTGTCGGTTACTTTTGGGATATCCATAATTTTCCTACCTCGTATATTCAGGTTGGACAAATTGCTTCCAAACAACGGAATTTTTATTATACGAGTAAGCAATTGGATTTTAGTTTAGGGCTACAATTATTGCTTGCTAGCGTGTTTGTTATGCTATTAATCATGCTACTCATGACATATAATAAACGGTTTAAGCTAATTCGATAGAATAACAGCGATGAACGGAAAAAAGACCACTTCAAATTGATGAAGTGGTTTTATATTTAAGGGGACTATTGAATTTTTAAGAATATGATTAATAGCTTGTTAGCTTTTCAAAAGTCTAATTTCCATACCAAGATTTGTTTTGTTGGATTTGACTGCTATGTGATGCATGCCAATAATCCACAGTGTATGCAAAATCATAGTTCATGACGCAGCGGATGCCACTTCCCTGGTTGTCATGACCTAAGCCATAGTTGTGCGAGAATTCATGCTGAGCTGCTTTTGCAGTATTTGTCATACCTTGGTCTAAATTGACACTAAATGCACTACCTACAGGATCTGAAGAATAAACGTAGGCAATACCACCAGCTTCAAAGTTTGCGTCTCGAGTAAATCCAACGACGAAATCATAGTTTCTGCCACTCCAATCTCGACTCAAATCTGCTAAAATTTGTGAACTATTCGCTCCTTGTGAACTCCAGCTCCCTACTGCTTTTACTTGGAAATCGATTCCTTGGTCTCGGATGAATGCATCATCGGATTGTTCAACGATTGTTTGTATACGAGTTTGCCAATCAGAATAGGCACTTCTATATTCCTCATCGGCTACGGCTAGTACCGTTACGATACGGTTTGCTGCCAATGCACTATTTTGTGCATCAGCGATGTTTTGGTACGTCGTAAGTGTATCAACGGTTTTTCCTAATTCATTTAAGACGGTTACTTGAGTAGTAGATTCAATGTTGGTGAATTCTTTATCTGGCTGGTATTCAGGTGCGATTGGAAGTGAGTGAACAACGGGTGCTGAATTAGCAGAGATTGCGTGCGAATGATCATGAGCATCATGTAAATCTGTAAAGCTATGTCCTGCTCCTAGTAGCGGGATGGCAAGTGACAGGGAAGCAACGATAGACTGTAATCTTTTCATATAAAACCTCCTAATATTTAGTGTAATTTATTATTCTATTAATATTAGGAGATTCCTTTTATTAGTTTATTGATATTTGAAAAAAGGTAGTATTCTACTAGGTATAATGAGACATGATAACAATATAAATGTGTAGAGTAGGTTTTTATTCATAAAATTCCATATGTGTTTTTTCTTCTTTGTAATATTTGATTCGGTCTTGTAGGGTGCCTGTATGAAATTCAAATTTATGTCCATCGAGGTCGGTGAAATAGATTGATTGTTTATCTTTTATATCTCTAGTACGTCCTGAAAGAATGTTGATATTTAAGCTTACTAATTTAGTATAAATCGTTTCAAAATCACAATCATCAATGGAAAAGGCAATGTGTGTATACGATTGTGAAATTTCATTGCGTGGAATATCTTTTTCTTCATTTAGAGCAAGCCAAATCCCGTTTAAATCAAAATAAGCCGTTGTTTTACCTTTCACAAGCAATGTCGCGTCAAATACATTTTGATAAAATTCAATCGCGTTTTCTAAATTCGAAACTGAAAATAAAAAATGATTAATTCCTTTAATATTCAAAATAATTTCCTCCATTGAATTTCTTTTTTGCCTTTCACAGCATATAGAGGGAGAGGCCTTTTCCATTATTTTATCATTGATGTAATTTAAAAATAGTTACATAATAAATTGTTAAATAGATTTAATAGGAGAGAAATATGAAATACTTAAAATTAATAGTATCAATGATGTTATTTGTATCAGTAATGTCATTTGCAAAAACGAATAATGTAGATGCAGCGACTAATATTACAATTTACGTAAATGGTACAAAACAGTCATACAGCAACAAAGCAATGATCAAAAATGGTGCAACATTAGTGCCTTTACGTGGGATTTTTGAGGCATTAGGAGCGAATGTGACATGGAATCAATCGACTAAAACAATTGATGCAACAAAAGGCAGTACGAAAATTTGGTTAAAAATTGGTTCGACAACAACGAAAGTAAATAATAAAAATGTAACGATTTCAGTGCCTGCTCAAGTAGTGAATGGAAGCACATTAGTTCCTCTACGTTTCATTGGGGAGTCATTAGGTGCGAAAGTGGAATGGATACAAGCATCAAAAACAATCAAAATTACAACGAATGGTTCATCAGGAACGGTAACAGGTGATGTAAATTCAGGGACATATGTAAAACCTGGTGCAGCTACAGTGTTCAAAAACTGTACGGAAATGCGTAAAGTCTATCCAAACGGTGTTCAAAAAAGTCATCCTGCTTATGAATCAAAACATGATCGAGATAATGACGGCTGGGCATGTGAACAAAGTTAATTAATTAAATAATTAATATGTACAAAAAGCCTGACGCACGCCGTCAGGCTTTTATGTTTCGGGAAAACACGTATGCGGTGGGGCGAATAAGCCCATACTAGAAAAGGGCTAAGCATCACGACTTACCATAGCTATAATGGAATGTTCATATTATCTTTTATGATTGGATGTGAGGGGTTAAATGACAGAAAATACAGGGGAAAAGTTTTTAGAAAAATTTATGGGGATCGAGGACCCAATTTCAAAGCTAATCGTCATCCATTTATATTGTGAAAAAGCCATAAATAAACTAGTTGAAGTAAAAGCAAAAAGAAGCGAAAAAGTGTCGGAGTGGAAGAACGGTAACTATTATCCATTAAAAAAAGCAAATTTCGTAACACAAATATTTTTTGTTTATAACATGGGCTGGATTGAGGAAGAGCTGTATAATAATTTATTTTTACTGAATTCATGGCGAAATATTTATGCTCATAATATTGATGTTGATTTAGATAAGATGAATTATGATTTTGATATGCTAAAAAGTGGGTTATCATTTCAAGACAAAGAAGACATTAAATCAAACGCCGAAATTATTGCCGTTGTAACAATTGCAGCACTACATAACTGTTTAACACAACAGCATAAATTAAATTACTAAAAACTAAAAGATGGGTTGCGGTATTTTAAAGTTGGAAATATCTCACAGAGTAAAGATGGGAATCAAGGAGTAGTGAACCTTCAATTATGAAAAAGTAAAAGGAAATCTGTCTAAGGTTGAGGACCAAGACAGATTTTTTGAGGTATTGTGCTTTTGTTCGAAGTTTAATTAGGATGGGATTTCTTTTGCAGGCAGTGGATTAATAAATTATCCTCTTTGTGATTGAACCTTTTTCATCATAATCTCCCTGGAGATTTTTTCTGTTTTTTAAAATCAGAACGAGTAAAAGTGTCTTGGAGATACCCTTACAGAAACTATTTTAAAGGCTCGATAAGGTAATATATACTGACAAATGTTAATATTTGTTACTTTTTTAGAATGCATAAGATTATAAGCACTTATCTGTAGCTTTAGGTAAGAATGGCGATGAAATAACTTCAGTTCGTTCCGGTTGTGATAAGTTGTCGAGTACATTTACAACTTCAGCGCAACCGTGCTCGCATTTCAGAAAACAGCGAGCTTTAACTTTTTATGAAATATTCTCAGAAAGATCCTGATTTTTGCGGGAATAAATATACAGAACTTTATACAAAGTGAAGAACAAACCTAGCAAGCCCAAACAGCGCTACATCAACTCTTTAATCCATTTGTATAAATACTTCATAGATATTGTGCCACATAAAAAATCATTAATTACTGATTTAACAGCATTCGTGGCTTTTTAGTACGTGTCCAAACTTTGATTTGGGGGCGTTATTTTGATTGCTAAACTCAAAATTATTTTATATTAGGACGTACTATCATACCTAGAAATATCAATCCACTGCCTAAAATCAGAAGGAATTTCAAATGAAATTTATCTATGAATCCTAGAGAGTACAAGATCCCTATGCATATATGAATAAAAGCGACAGTCGATAGAAATATGGTATATAATGGAAATGAGTTCTATATGATACTCAAAAAAAATCGGATTTGTAAGGAGGATAAAAATGAGCAAAAAATTATTTTATTTTGTGTCAGCTATTGTATTTGTGATTTCGTTTGGTTTAGTTACAACACAATCACAAGCAACAAATATTCAAGTTGATGTAAATGAAAGTAAAGGCGAACAAATTGGTGATATGTCTGGTAACCTTTACGAAAAAGATGGTGAGGCTACTACTTTCGGATGGCCTTGGACTGCAAAAGATAAAACTGTAAAAAAAGAATATGCTACTGCTTCAGCAGTCCCAGAATCAATATATTACGAAGAGTATATTGATGGTAAATGGTATAGTGGAACACTAAAGAGAACTGGAGAGATTGAAAAGCTTCAATATACTTGGAGAGCAACTTTCACAGGTAAAATTAATTACTAAGAGTTAAGAGGAGGGCTTGTCATATGAAAAGTTTGTTAAACAAAGGTTTACTATCGTTATGTGCTGCTGCTTTTATTTTTGCACTATCCCCAGCATTCGCAAGTGCTTCTGAAGTACCAGTGACAGAAGAATCGGCACTTTTGACAGAATATTCTGAAATATCCCCAATGTGGGTTTATACTCATACACAAACAATCACACACGAATATTCTACTGCTTCAAACATTCCTGATGTGTTTTATTATGAATATTATCATGAGACCTTTGGAATGATGAGAGGTTCATTAAAATATGTCTCTCATAAAGCTGTAAAAGGTAAATATGTAGCTACATTTACAGGCACAATGTATAGTAATCCTCTATAAAATAGTACCTATAGACAGTTAATATATTATGGGACGTTCTCTCAAATAAAAAAAGCACCATTAAGTGGTGCTTTTTTTATACTGCTTTATTAGTAAAAAAAATTTCTATTTATACGTTACAGTCATTTAGAACAAGTGGAACAAACAGACCTCTTTAAAATAATTTCTCACAGCATATCAGAGCCTTATTTCTATACAAAAAAAACGACAAACGCCGTTAAATCAACTTGTATCAGGTAAAAACATAACCCATACATCCCCATTTTTAAAGCGAGAAATTTTCCAGTGACTTATCAATTTCTTTCGTCATTTATTTGCTCTAAGTTACCATTCTGTCTGCTTTTTAAGTAAATTGTAATGCCAAATGAGCTGAAGCAAATTCTTCTTAAAATACTCGATGTAAAAATAACATATGTATCCAGTGATACTCTCCTTTACCGATAGAGCCGATACGAGGTGCGAAGAATACTTTGTAAATGCAGAGCAATGCCAGGCATAAAATCGTAACATTACCGAAAATGGCTATAAGGATTGTATTTTCATTTTGCCTCTCCTTTATTCTTTTTTACGATTTAAAAAGGGGGTTAGAGATAAAATAAAAAATCTCTAAACATGTCATTTGGTAGCTGCAATTATAATCCAATCCTGTTTCCAAAATCGTTTTTGGTAAATGTTTAGTGCTTAACGTTGTATATTGCATGGAGCCATCCCTTATTACAACAATCGGGAGCTTTTCTTGTATGTAATAAAATCTCAGAAACGCTTATACAAGTTATATTATTTCCGTTGATATTATATCGTTAATTACGATATAATCGGTTTAAACGATGTAAAATGAGGTGTGCTTATAGTGATACAAGAAATTAATCAATACTTTACTGACATTTATTTTAATTTACATCCTACACAAGAAGAAGTAATTTCACATCAAAGTGTCCGAATCTTACAAATGGTTCAAAAACAGCAATATGTCGTAATTCGTGACATTGCTGAGCAATTATCAATTTCACACAATACAGCATCGGAACATGTGAAAAAATTAGTGAGTAACGGATGGTTGTATAAAGAGAGATCAGATGAAGATCAACGTAAAGTGTATTTATATTTAACAGACCTAGGTTCAGTAATATTAAGGAAGAATACAGAATTAGATGAAAATAAGCTCCAAGTTGCACTTAGCAAATTATCGACAAATGAAAGAAAGAAAATAGTTGAAGCATTTCGGCTTTTAAGTGAGGTATCAAAATAATGTATTTGCTAATAAAAATTATAAGTTCGGCAGCCATTATTGGTATCGTTACGGAAGTAGCAAGAAGATTCCCTGTATATGGAGGTATTATTGCTGCCTTACCGTTAGTTAGTATATTAAGTATTATTTGGTTGACGGTTCAGGGAGAGTCTACTCAAAATATCAACAAATTTACACTCGGTGTTCTTGCAGGATTTCCAGCCACGATGTTTATGCTGTTTGTGATTTATTTCACATTGAAGCAATCTGTTCATTTAGCGCTAGCGATTTCATTAGGAATAGTCGGTTGGGCAATATTTTTAATTGCTCAAAAATACATAATGGCAGTATTTGTTTCGTAAAAATTCTGTAGTACTTGTTAATTAACAAACGGACGTGTTTCTGAAAAAAGGGCAGTGCAGAAACTGAAAAAGGAGATATAAAATCTATTTTTATGTAGTAATACTTTAACTAACGGGGCAGTTTAGTTGAATAGTATAGTTTAATTGTGTTCAATAATCGGGCAAGTTTGCAGAAAAACACAACAGGGGGTAATTAAATGGATGCTTTGATGTTAGAGGGATGGACGCCTATATTGCTTAGTGGAATTATTTTTGCAATTGGGATGTTTATTACGTCCCGTAAAGTTTCAAGAAAATCTTTATTTTCCTTTGCTACTGTATTAAGTCTAATTTGTATTGGAGTAATTATTTTTAGCATAATTGCAGTTGGTGGCTGGGAAGGTATGGGACTGGGTTTATTTTCGTTTACTATTCTATTAGGAATATGGATAGGTACTGTTATTGGGGATATTTCATTGAGTTAAAATGTTTAAAATGTCTACTTGTTTTCAGCTTTTCTCTATTTAAATCGTTGCTGTGGTACATTCTCATATTAGATTTATATTTAATTTTGTATAAAACGAAGCCCATTACCCAAATAACGGGAGTAGGCTTTTTTACCTTTATTCATTAATTTACCAATTTAATTAAATTTTTTATGTTTTAAAATAAGAACAATTGTTCTATAATGATTAAAAATGAGAACAAACGTTCCTGTTTGTATTGAAAGGGTTAATTATTATGAAAGAACAATTAATGCGAGCGATGCAGCGCAATCAATTAGTGGATATAATCTATGTGGCGAAAGATAGGTCAATTACTAAACGTCGCATTAAAATTATAGCGATCGCTGGAAATACCTTGCAAGCTTATTGCTTTGTTCGCCATGCCAAACGTGAATTTAAAATCGATAACATATTAGCGATTACTCCTGTTATCCACAGAGAGCGAGTGGTGATTTAATATGAATGCACTTATGGAATTAAGTAACGATATTCATCGATTCATCATTCTCGAAGTATTATTGAAAACGTTAGAGCGCGATCAACAGTATTTGAATGTTTTGAAGATGGGTGATGTATTTACTGAATGGTACACACTGAAAAACAATGAAACCTTTGAGGAATTTAAAAATGTAAAAAGCAAATTAAATAAAGCTGGATGCAAGATTGAAAAAGTAAATAATGATGGCGTGTTTACTGAATATATGATAGTTATTAGAGGGAAAACCGACAAGAGAACGTATTCTAATATTGCTTTACGGAAATGGGTAAGAGAAGAACTGAAACGATTATTAAATATGAGTTATCAAACACCAGGTGATAGGAAGTAATGAAAAAGCAACTAAAGCAACATAAAAACAACCAAAATTCCGGATTAATATGAATTTTAATGAAGTTCAAACATTATACAAGGCTAAAAAACATTGCTATAATGGGCGTTGTGAATATATATAAAATGAAACGAGGTTTTTTAAATGACAAATGCTTATGATGAATATATGAGACAAGTTACACAACCGATGCGTGCGGAGCTTGAAAATGCAGGATTTACTCAATTAACGACGGCGGATAATGTGCATGAATTTATGGCGGAAACAAAAGGGACTTCTTTAGTTGTGATCAACTCGGTTTGTGGTTGTGCGGCTGGTTTAGCACGTCCTGCTGCCCGTGAAGCAGTGGCAGAAGTAAAGCCGGATAACTTAGTAACCGTTTTTGCTGGGCAAGATCCAGAGGCAACTGCTGCAATGCGCGGGTATTTTGATGAAGTACCACCAAGCTCACCATCAATGGCGATTTTAAAGGACGGCCAATTAGCGTACTTTATCCCTCGTGAGCAAATCGAAGGTTTCCCAATGGAGCAAATTCGTGACCACTTAGCTGATGTACTAAAGCAAGTATGTGCCGAGTAACAATTGTTACTACAGCTGGCCGACCTGATAAGGAATCATTAAGGTTTGCCCAAAGAGCAAGCAATGCGCTACAGGCAGAAATTGTTCCACGAAAAAAACGTTCAGTCAATAAAATGATGGAACAATATGATGCGAATGTAATTGTTGCTGGCAAAAATCGTTATGAATATTACACATACGGTGCACAATCACCGTTCTTTTTTCATCCAAATTCTGCTGCATTTCGCCTAAAGCGTGTTGCTCGTGGAGAGGAAGAACCACTTCTACTTGCGTGCAATTTACATAAAGGCGATACCTTTTTAGACTGTACACTTGGCATGGGTTCGGATAGCTTAGTTGCAGCATTTGCAGTAGGTGATGAAGGAAAAGTAATGGGGCTAGAAGCGGATAAAAACGTCGCATTTATTGTGGAAAACGGCATGCAAGTATATGATACGTCTGAGCTACCATTGACTGAATGTATGCGAAATATTGAAGTAGTTCATGCGAATGCAATCGAATATTTAAAAAAGCAGCCAAATGAAAGCTTTGATGTTGTTTACATGGATCCGATGTTTGAAGAAACGATTGAAGAGTCGACAAACTTTGAAGCCCTGCGTCATGCTGGGAGTCATATTTCTTTGTCAGACGAATGGGTGAATGAAGCATACCGCGTTGCTAAAAAGCGCGTTGTGCTAAAGGCGCATTATAAATCCAATTGGTTTGACCAGTACGGTTTTGAGCGTACGATTCGCTTAACTTCTAAATTTCATTATGGGTTCATAAAAAAATAGATTGTATAAATGGTGACTAGTTTAATATAATTGGTAACTTAAATAATAATTATGGCAAAATGGTTTCAGATCAAATTCTGAAACCATTTTTTATTCGTTTATTTCATTGACAATTATACCTAGTGGGGTATATATTGAGGTTAATAAACAATAGATGGGAGTTTTACATATGAAGAAGGTAGTTATTGTTGGTGGCGTAGCTGGTGGTGCAACGGCTGCAGCTCGAATTCGTCGATTAGATGAGCAAGCTCAAATTGTTATGTTTGAAAAAGGTCCACATGTGTCATTTTCAAACTGTTCATTACCATATCATTTAAGTGGAATTGTAGCGGATAGTCAGCGTTTATTATTAATGAATCCGGATTCCTTTGAGTCAAAATATCATATCGATGCACGCGTAAACAGCGAGGTTGTATCGATTAATCGTGCTGAAAAAACGGTAACGGTGCAAAATGTTGTCACTGGTGAGAAATACAATGAAGAATACGATACACTTATTTTATCACCAGGGGCGAGCCCGATCGTTCCAAATTTAGAAGGGGTTAATTTGCCACATGTATTTACTGTCCGAAATGTAGTGGATATCGAACGTTTACAAAAGGCCATTGTTGAAAAGGATGCAAAAAATATTGCGGTAATCGGTGGTGGCTTTATCGGTGTTGAAGTGGCAGAAAACTTGCGCTTAGCAGGCCGTGGGGTGTCATTAGTGGAATTTGCACCTCAAATTTTAACGCCATTTGATGAGGATATGGTGCAAATTTTGCATAAGGAAATGGTGGATCAAGGCGTTGAGCTTATTGTAAATGATGGCTTAGCAAAAATTTCAGAAACGGTCGTAACATTAAACTCGGGTAAGGAAATTCATGCAGACATCGTGGTATTAGCCATTGGTGTACGTCCTGAAACGGCGTTAGCAAAAGAAGCGGGCTTAGATATTGGGGAAACCGGCGCAATCAAGGTAAACCAAAATTATCAAACAAATGACCGTCATATTTATGCAGTAGGAGATGCGATCGAAGTATATCATCGACTATTAAATAAGCCGACAAGACTAGCATTAGCGGGCCCTGCGCAACGTCAAGCGCGTGCAGTCGCAGATCATATTTATGGGAGAATGGTCATAAATAAAGGGGTTATTGGCTCATCGAGCATACAGGTTTTTGACTACAATGCGGCAGCAACGGGCTTAACAGAGCGAATTGCAAAACAAGCTGGCTTTTCTGTTGAAGCGGTATATGTTATTGCACCAGACAAAGTAGGCTTAATGCCTTCAAGTAATCCATTGCATTTCAAGTTAATTTATGAGGTGCCAACGGGCCGTATTTTAGGGGCACAGGCAATTGGGAAAGGGAATGCAGACAAACGTATTGATGTCATCGCTACATTAATTACGATGAATGGGACAATTGAAGACTTAAAAGAGCTTGAATTATCGTATTCACCGATGTTTAGTACAGCAAAAGATGTCGTAAATATGGCGGCATTAGTAGCAACAAATATTATGAGCGGTCGCTTTAAACAAATTCGAGTTAGTGAAGTGCGACAATTAGTAGAAAGTGATGCAGTCATAATTGATGTTCGTGAAGAAAATGAATTTGCGAACGGGCATTTAAAAAATGCGAAGAACATTCCATTAAGTCAATTCCGTGAGCGTATGCATGAAATACCAAAGGATGTTCCTGTTTATATTCATTGCCGATCAGCACAGCGCAGCTACAATGCGGTGATGGCATTAGAAAATAGTGGTTATGACAATGTGTATAATATTTCAGGCTCATTTTTAGGTATTTCCTTGTATGAGTATTACCAAGATATTACGAAAAACCGTGAGCCAATCGTGACAACTTATAATTTTAAATAAATAACTGAATGACAATAGAAGGGCAGGCGATGATGGCTTGTCCTTTTTTAAAGGAGGTAAAATGGATACTTTAACAATTGGTTCCATCCATATTCCCTATACATGGGTCGCATTTTTAGCTGCCATTTTTGTCCTAGAAATCGTAACGAAAAAGAGGGCGACATGGCAAATTGATTCTTTTCTTTTTCAATATATACTAATTTGGAAGCTTAGTTATGTGCTGTTTTACTTGAAGGCATTTATTCAAGCACCACTATCCATTTTGTACTTTGATGGGGGTTGGAAAGGACATTTACTTGCACTCTGTATAGTAATGATCACGCTTATTATGAAGCGACAACAGATTCAATTTGAAGACTTATGGAAAGGGTTTATACTATTTTTAGCAAGCTATCACATTGTCATTGCATTACTAAATGTGAATATTGTTTTAATCATTTTGTCGCTGCTAGCAAGCATTGTACTTTTTAAAAAAATATCATGGGCAACAGCGCTAGTAGGTGTCATTATTTTCTCCCAGTATGATTGGACAAGTCCATATTTATGGAGCTTTGTATTTCTATTTGTACTGTTTACATTCATGAAACGAAATCAAGAATCAAAGCAATTAATCGGACTTGTATTCGTTTCACTATTAATCGGTATGATGTGGGATTCATCGCTAAAGGAAATGAAAACTACGGAAGGGCATACAACGATTATGTTGCAATCCGTTGATGATGAAAAGCGAACGCTACACAATCCCGAGAAGTCACTGACAATTGTTAATTTTTTTGCTACATGGTGTGGTCCATGTAAAGCAGAGATGCCTCACTTACAAAGCTTTTCACAAAAGCTCCCGGATAATGTGGAGTTAGTTGGTGTTAACTTAGCTTCCCGTGATCACGGAGAAACCGCTTTGAATGGATTTTTACAACAATATGAAGTGAGCTATCCCATTTTAATTGATGAAAACGATTTGGCCGGTAAAGCATATCGTATTCTTTCTATCCCGACAACGGTGCTTTTAAATGAAGAAGGGGAGGAATTAACCCGTATAGTTGGGCCATTAAGTGAAGAAAAGCTCCAAAATCTTGTTAAGAAATACGCGGAATGATAGGGATTTTACTTTTACATGTAAAGTTGAGTCTACTAAATATAAAAATGCCTCGATGACGTATACATCGAGGCATTTTTCTTTTCAAGGAGTTTTACTTTACGATTTTTTCAACTGTTCAAATAAACGATATAAAAATACAGAAAAATGTTCACGGCTTACTGGCTCGTTTGGCATGAAATTACCGTAACTTCCTTGCGTAATTCCATTCGAAGCTAAAATTTGAATATATTCATAAGCATAATGTTTTTGCGAAACATCATTAAACGTAGTTGAAGTGTCTTGCATGTTTAAGTCAAATGTATTTACTAAAATTTTTGCAAGCTGTGCCCGCGTTAAGTTACTACTTAAATCCATCATTCTATTTGTCGATCCATCAACAATTCCAGCCTGATAAAACGGAGAAATTAGCTGATAATCCGTACTATACCTCATCAAATCTTTGAATTGAATCATTTCACGTAATGGCAGTAAATTTAAATCATCATAACGCGATAACATCGTAAACACTTGTCGGCGTGTTATAGGATTTTTTGGTTTAAACCGACCATCTTCATGTCCTTGAATAATCCCCATTGATGAAAGTGCCAAAATTTCATTCGCATATCGATAATTTAGTGGAACGTCAATATACAACACTTCTTCATATTTAATCGTATAATTTACTTCGTAAACTTGTTGCCATTTCGTACTCGGTTCAATTATATATTTCCCTGGCTTTAACACCGCTGTCATTGTAAAGAGGCCTTTTTTTTGTTCATATTGATAATCGAAAATTTGTCGATAATCACCTTCCTCATCCTCTTTAGTTAGGATGGCAGACATTAACTCGGATGAATCGGTCTTAATAGTAAAATGCACCTTTTGTTCATGATCTAACGTAAAAGAATATTCATCGTTAAGACTTAAAAAGCCTCGAATTTCTTTTTCTGGTAATAGAGTTGTACCAAAAATACTATTTTTAAATGTTTCTGGCTGATTAATTGCTTCTGTTTTTAAAATAAATTGATAATCGGACCTATAACCCGTATCACTAGCACTTACTTTTACCGTATATGTTCCAGGTAATAATACTTCCACGTCCGATTTGGAAAAAGCATGATTTGTTAATGTTGCTAAATAACGATGACCTTTGTCGTCGTCCACATCTACATACAATAATTGTGAAGCACCATCTGATAAATGTGGCATATATTTCTCTGTGTGCAACGTAACTTTACTTGTTTTATCTAATGAAAATGTATAATAATCTGCCAAGGCAGCTACAGTTCCTACACTTTTAATAGGTGTGTTAAGTGGGATTGGATTGGCAGTCTTTGCTGTATTGTTCGGTTCTACATCAATAGACGATTGAGTAGGTGCAACTGTATATACGCCATTGTATGGTTGCCCATCTGGTCCATCTATTCTTACATAATACATCCCAGCGCGTAGTTGTATTTGCTGAACTGTTTTTTTGTCATCACCGTCATCTTTCGTCGTTCGAATAAACGCAAAGCTTGGTGGGTCTTGAGAGCCATCATTTTGTAATAACGCAACTAAAATCGAACCTTGTTTTGGATCATCAAAGGTAAACGTCACAAGTGAATCTTCCGCTAATTGCAACTGGTAATAATCATTAGAATAATCTGGTACTTTTTCGATTCGTGTATTCGCTGGCCAAAACGGTGCATCTTTCATAAAAGTATCAAAATAGGATCCCGATACTGCCTCCACTTTATATTGGGGCGACAACAATAACCCTACAAACCCACATAGTAATAACCATTTTTTCAAAAGTTTTTCCCCCATATCAAATATTCATTAGTTATTGTACAGTAATAATATTATTTAGCTATATTTGTTGTGAAAACAATAGAATATACCTATTTAAGATCACTTGTTTAATAGAATAAATAACCTATGGGGATATTGCATATCATGACGTTTGTTGTTTCTATAATAGAAAGAGCAAAAACGAAGAGAAACAAGTTGCAACAGACATTATAAAAAAGAATAACTTTGACCCTAATCTATTTCAATTCAATTTAATCTAACAAGTTATATAAAAAAATCAACAAAATGACTAAGCACCTTTAACACAAAATAACCTTGATAAATGAATTATCAAGGTTATTTCCTATTTCGCTATAAATGAAGAAACGTCAAGCAAAATGAAATATAACGAGGATGTTGTAATATTATTACAACTCCAAATCTTTTGCTCGATTCCTTTTTGATTTTTCAACGAGCTGATGGAGCTCATCGATTTCACTCGCTATTTCTTCTCTCGCCTTGTTAGGAGCGATTTTTTGGTTTTTTGGTGTTTGTGGTAATGAGCCTTTATTGGTTCCTTTACTTGAGCTATCGTCTCTACCCATCGGAATTCTCCTTTCAAATCGATTCCTTCTTAATATGGCATTAGAGCGATTTTTTATCACAAGAAAATACTTTTCACCTATTTTTTATTTCATTTTCTCCACTCAACGTTCTTAAATCTGTGTAATGAATTAACATAAAAAGACTGTAGACAAACTTTTAAGTTTATTTACAGCCTTAATAGTATAGATTTGGCAATCCTTTTAATTTTTTGTTACTAAAACTTGATTAGCATTCACCCAAGTATCTGTACCCAAGTTATACCAACCATCTTTCGCAGCGTGTACTTTATAAGTTCCAGGTGCCAATGAACGATTAAATGATCCATTTGGCGCATTATACGTACTTATTGTTGACGAAACAGTAGCATGGTGATTTGCAATAGTGCCATAAGCATGATGTACGTAACCACTACCTACATTATAGAAAAGAACTCCATCCGCTGAATATTCTCTTTGACCATATACTTTGTACTTTCCACCAGCTGGTAGTTGATCAATAATACCATATCCTACATATTGGAATACATTGGCTGTACTTGTAATTGTGATTGTAGCCCACGTTCCATCATAAGTGTGGTAAGAAATTGTTGGTTTCGTACCATTTAAATAAGGCATTGGATCGACAGCTTGAGATTGAGCAGTACGGTCTCGCTCATATATTTCGAAATGTAAATGTTGAGCTGATGAATCGCCGCTATTCCCCATAACTCCAATTTGAGTACCCTGACTTACTGATTGACCTACATTAACATTAATAGATTTTAAATGGGCATACAATGTATTATAAGTTTGTCCTGCAATACTATGTCGAACGATTATATAATTTCCATATCCACCATTACATGTATTTCCCCTATAGCCATTATTTGAACAACCATCAGCTACTTTACTAATTACTCCCGTTGCAGAAGCGTTAACAGCCACACTTGATCCAGATGCTGCAATATCAATACCATAATGCATTACACCATCTCTCATACCATAAGGGCTTGTGTATGTACCATTTGCAGGTTTAATAAACACCTGAGCAGCAGCTACATTATTTACTTGTCCTAAAATGAAAATTGAATACAACACTACAAAACTAACAATTATTCTACCTAGTTTTTTCGACATTATACTTCTCCTTTCAATTTGTATTTCAACATAAAACTACCACTAAAATTTATAATTTTGAATAAGTTCAAGTAAAAACAGATAATAAGATTTGATTCAAAGGATTTTAGATAAGAAAATATATTCCGATATTTTGCAAATTTCGACTTTATTAGACACATTTCTATAGTAACAATAATTTTCCATTGTCCTGTATACTACTTTTTTACGAAGTGAGATTAAGAGAAAAGTTATTGATCTATCATCTGAGAGCTTTAATAGGGAGAATCGGCTATTGAAGATTCTATAAGGAAAGTTTGGCTTATTGATACCGCAAATTGATATAATTTAAGAAAAAACCAAGAAACGCTGTTTTCATAGCGTTCTTGAATTTTAGTGTTTTTCAATTTTATTGTTATATTTTCTTCGCTAATTGTTACGTTTTTCAATTGTAAAATACTTTATAACGTTTGGGAGGTGGTAGAGATGTTTTTCATTTTTATGGCAGTATATGGAACACCAGTATTAGCGATTATATTTTGTTTAAACTTAGCACTTATAATTGATAAATCCCGTAAAGAGATAGATTTCAGGTTAAATGTCTATTTTATGACTGGAGCATTTACGATAATGATCTCCTGTATAACAATGGCTCTTCTGACTGTTTTAGATGGCGTTTAATTTATAAAATTTTTCTAAAAGAGGGTTTAAAGGCGCTCACTTCAACAAAATAGTTAGTTCTATTAATGTTACTAGTAAAAAAATCTAAAGGGAGAGATTCAATTGTTTGATGATATGAAAGGTACGATTAATCAATTGGAAGAAAAAGAATTGAAATCATTATTACTTCAAGTCTTTTTACGTATGCAAGTGGTTGAAGAAAGAAAGGGCTATTCAGAGCAGCAATTCTTTTTAGATATAAAAAAAACATATAACGACCTGTTGAAGTATAAAAAAAATCAAGCTAGTGTCGAAGAGCACACCCAATTTCATACTACTCATATTGTATTTGGCGATTCACCGGCTGGTAGCTTAAAAATCGCTTTAAATAAGTTAGGATTAAATCAACATGATAAGATTATTACCTTTTCCGATTTGTTTTCAATAGGTTCGATTTGGAATTTACATGACTCACAAGGTATTAATAAACGCTATGAATGGTTAAGAACACATTTAAACATAGATGATGAGGTGCTTTTCAATTATGAAGAGCGCTTTAATCGGACTCTATTAGATATTGAACAGATCCCAAGTTACCATCCGATTATTATTTGGGCCGGAGAAAATGCACATGAACAAACAGGTTTAAGATTTGTTCTGTATTTACTAAAAGGGAAAATAAACAACATCTTTATCATTAATACAAATGAAGCAAATAAAAGCCATTTTAATAGAATCGACATTGATTTTATGCCATTAAATATGGGCGAACTCTCATCCGAACAATTAAAAAAAATATATGAACACGAGAAAAATGGTCATGCATTAACTCAAACAGAACGTAAAGCATTTGAACAACAATGGGAGCAACTATGTGAGAATAAAGAAGTTTTACGAATCTGGGAAAGTAGTAAAATAATGAGTGTACCTGAAACTTTCTTTGATGGATTCATTATCAATACAGTTGAAAAGTCTCATCAGAAGAAAAAACATAATGATTTTATAAAAACAGCTAGAATAATTGGAGAAGTACTAGGTCATCTTAATCAATACATTGGCGACCAATTTATAGAATACCGCGTCAGAAGATTAATCGTCGATGGCATTTTTGACATGGAAGGTGTTCCGAAGGCAATGCGGTACTACAGCATAAAAATGAAATGAGCTTTGGTAATTTTCTTATGCTTCATATTATCATTTACAGGATAATCAATTGAATGATTTTTTTGATTTCTATGAACGAAACAGTAAAGAATTAGATAGCTATATTCGTACATACAAAATAACGTTCTCAATTCTAATTTTGTGAATACACTTAAAGCCAAGAAACGCTGTAAAAATAACGTTCCTTGGCTTTTTCATAGATTACTTCAAAAATCATGTATCAACACACCCATTCTAATAATTTCTCTTCTTCCTCACTAATTTCAACGGTACAATAACGTTTTGGCTGTCTATAAGCATTTTTTATGTAATATTTAATTATTTGTACATTTATTATTATTTTTAACTAATATGTATTTAATTGTATTTAATAATTTTTATATTTAAATATGTATAATTTTGGGATATAAAATATTTTTGAATACGATTTTAAAATATTTAATAGTTTGAAAATTCAATAGATAACGTTATAATAGGAACAAATGTTCTTTTGGAGGGGTATGAGTGGAATTAGTTGTATTCAAAGAATCGTATCGAAATTTAATTGATGAATATCAATTAGTTGAGAGTCAGCTTCAATTTACTGGGCATCCACAGCAATGTCTAGAATTAGTAAGCGCTAGTCGAACGCCTATTTTAGGAATTGTGGATGGTAATTTAGTAACGTATTTTGATTTACATAAGGAGGAAGGGGTCGAACCCTATTCAGACAACCAGAATGCTATTTTAGTCCGTGCGTTTTCGACCGATTTTCGTAAACAAGGAAAGGGCTATGCCAAACAGGCGCTTAAATTGTTACCGGCATTTGTGAAAAAGAATTTTCCGCAGGTTGATGAAATTGTGCTCGCAGTGAATGTTAAAAATGTAGCTGCACAAGAGCTGTATAAAAAATGCGGATTTATCGATCATGGGGAACGTCGCCAAGGGACTAAGGGCGAATTAATTGTGATGAGTTATTCGTTAAATACATCTGATACCGTTGGAGATGTTAAACAAGCATTGAAGGCTTATATTGATGCAACAAATACCCATCAATTTCAACAAGTACAAAAGCTATTACATGAAAAGGCAGCATATATCTTTAGTGATCAATCATGTAAAAGCATGGTTGATATTCAAGCTTATTTTGAGCGTGCATGGAAGCTAATTGAACAAGAAGTATATAGCATTTCCAATGTAGAATGGTTGTTTATTCATGAAACATCAGCTACCTGTACATATACGTATCATTATGAAGGGTATCATCAAGGACAATTTGTTCAAGGAAGTGGACGAGCTACGAATGTATTTGTCGTAGAGCATAATGAGTGGAAACTTATTCATGAACATTTAAGTACACAAGTACAATAAGTTTGGGTGGACCGAATTTTTCGCTCTATACTATATTATAAAATCGGAACTAAAAAGCATGACCCATTTGTATGGAGGGGCATGCTTTGTTTCAGCTATTACGTCAACTATTTTCCGATTATTTACTTTTTAGTTCACGTGTTTTGTCAAAGATTCTTTTGTAATTTTTGCTGGCTTTAAACTTCTAGATAAGGCATTCATCATGATTAATAAAATAACGCCGATCCCAAGGATGCTAACGGTTTGATTATTACCTGAGAAGATCGAATAATACATGAGACCTAAAATTAGTAAGACAAATGCGAAAAGGATGAAAAAGTACAATCGATATAAGGACTTCAACAATAGATACTTTTGCCCGTCGTCGTAATAGGCAAGTGTATCAGCTACTGGATCCTTTGATTTTGGATCTGGTATTTTATAATGTGGGTAAGTTAGTGTCATCATTTTAGGGTTTGGCAGAAAGAAAAAGAGTGCCAAAAAACAAAGAACAAATGCAATTAATACAAGCTTAGGATTTGAATCTCTAAAAAAAATAAAGCCGGTTGTAAAACCTAAGAATGAAAGCACAACGGCTGATTGTACATAATAGGATGCATGATACGTTTTTCTTTCAAGCGTATTGTAATAGAGATCTTCATCGATGTTTGTAGCTGCATTTGATAAGGAACGTTCAATCGTTCGTTTATAGCGAGCGGCGATCATTAAGAAAAGACCACATATTATGTTGCAAACAAGTAGTAAAATTTCCTCAATTGAAGCGAGCGTGTATGAATGCCAAAGAAGCTGCGCGCTATAAAAAGTAATGAGTGCTGAAATTATAAACAAAATCATTCCAATTCCTCCTTCTCGAACATAAAAATTTGTTCTATTGGTTCGTTAAATACATGGGCAATTTTCGTTGCGATTAATAAAGATGGCATATACTCGTTTCTCTCGATCAAACTAATCGTTTGACGGGAGATTTTTGCTTTCTTGGCCAGCTCCGTTTGATTCAGTCCATCTCTTGCACGCAACTCCTTTAAGCGGTTTTTCATGTTCTCACCTCATTCAAATTGTAAACGATTAATTACAAAATGACAATGATATTAGTCAAAAAATATACGATCATTGTCAAAAAAAGTCCTTCTAAAATTTCTTTAGTATATTTATTTTTCAGAAAACAATCTGCTTTACATACCCCTATGTGGTATGTTAATGTAGAAATACGTTAGGAGGATTGATCTTATGGTGAGTAATGATGAGCAAGTAGAAAATCATGAAGTAAGCTGTCGAAAAAGTCATCATCCTGAGCATATTAAAAAAGACTTAACAACAAGGCTTAATCGGGTAGAAGGTCAGATTCGCGGCATTAAAGGCATGATTGAAAAAGATGTATATTGTGATGATATTATCACCCAATTATCAGCGACTCAATCTGCTTTAAATAGTGTGGCAAAAATATTGCTAGAAGGGCATCTGAAGGGCTGTGTCGTCGATCGTTTAAATGACGGCGATGTGGAAGTGCTCGATGAACTAGTTGTAACGATTCAAAAATTAATGAAAAAATAGCTAAAGGAGCGATTATAAGATGGAAAATGTAACATTAAATGTTCAAGGTATGTCATGTGGTCACTGTGTGAAAGCAGTAGAAACGAGTGTTGGTGCATTAGCAGGTGTAGAACAAGTAAACGTGGATTTAGCAGAGGCGAAGGTAACGGTTGCTTATGATGAATCAGCGGTTACAGTTGAAAAAATTAAAGAAACAATTGATGAGCAAGGCTACGACGTTGTGTAATGATGTTTGGGTTCTCTATACGAATAGAGAGCCTATCTTTTTCAAAAATATATACCCCTTATAGGTATAGGAGAGGTGATTGAACGTGAATACAAAAGAAACGACCGTCCAAGTGACAGGTATGACTTGTGCGGCCTGCGCGACCCGTATTGAAAAAGGGCTAAATCGTATGGATGGTGTAGAAAAAGCAACGGTCAATTTGGCATTAGAAAAGGCAACAATTCAATATGAAGATGGCACAGTTAAGCCAAAAGAAATTGAGCAAAAAATACAGGCGCTCGGCTACGATGTTGTAAAAGAAAAAGTGGAGCTGAATATTACTGGCATGACCTGTGCTGCTTGTTCTGCAAGAATAGAAAAAGTTCTCGGAAAGCTGGACGGTATTTCAACAGCCAATGTCAATTTAGCATTAGAGAAGGCAACGGTTGAATTTAATCCGTCGCAAGTTTCGATATCTGAAATTATTGCACGTATTGATAAAATTGGCTTTGGTGCGGAACCTGTAAAACAAGATACGCCTGTTGATCATCGTGAAGTAGCGATTAAAAAACAGACGCGCAAATTTATTGTATCGGCTATTCTATCCTTACCATTACTATGGACGATGGTTGGACACTTTTCTTTTACAAGCTTTTTATACGTACCCGATTTTCTAATGAACCCGTGGGTACAGCTAATATTAGCAACGCCGGTTCAGTTTATTATTGGCTGGCAGTTTTATGTAGGTGCGTATAAGTCCTTAAAAAATGGGGCAGCAAATATGGATGTACTTGTCGTTATGGGTACAAGTGCAGCTTACTTCTATAGTATTTATCAAATGTTGACGCATTCCGGTCATCATATGCCGCATCTGTATTTTGAAACGAGCGCAGTGTTAATTACGCTAATTTTATTAGGGAAATTATTTGAAGCCCGTGCAAAGGGGAAATCGTCACAAGCCATTAAGCAATTAATGGGCATGCAAGCGAAAAATGCGCTTGTTGTGCGAGATGGTGTGGAGCAAACGGTTCCATTAGAAGATGTTCGAATTGGAGATATTCTTCGCGTGAAGCCAGGTGAAAAAATTCCGGTCGATGGGGAAGTATTATCCGGTATGTCCGCAGTTGATGAATCTATGTTAACAGGTGAAAGTATTCCTGTAGATAAAACGGTTGGCGATGTGTTATATGGCTCAACAATTAATAAAAACGGTGCACTAGAAATGAAAGCATTGAAGGTTGGTCATGAAACAGCGTTAGCTCAAATTATACAAATTGTTGAATCGGCTCAAGGCTCTAAGGCGCCAATTCAACGTTTAGCCGATAAAATATCGAGCATTTTTGTACCAATTGTTGTAGGCATTGCTGCCTTAACCTTTATTTTATGGTGGGCCATTGGTGGGGAATTTACCCCAGCATTTGAGGCGACGATTGCGGTACTTGTTATTGCCTGTCCTTGTGCATTGGGTCTTGCAACGCCAACTTCAATAATGGCGGGTTCAGGTAGAGCTGCTCAGTTTGGGATTTTGTTTAAAGGTGGCGAGCATCTTGAGCAAACAGGCTTTATTCAAACGGTTGTCGTAGATAAAACAGGCACCGTAACAAACGGAGAACCAGTGTTAACGGATGTCATCATATATAGTGAAGAACTAGCAGAAAAGGATGTTTTAGCAAAAGTAGCTGCGGCTGAAAAAATGTCGGAGCATCCATTAGCACAAGCAATTGTGAATGGGGTAGTTGATCGACAAATTGATATTCCTACTGCAACGGATTTCAATGCCATTCCAGGTTACGGGATCGAAGCAACGGTCTCAGGAACGCATGTTGCAGTTGGTACACGAAAATTAATGGGCGAGCGGAATATTGCAGTAGCGCCTAAAGTTGAGCAACAGCTTGTCAGCCTTGAGGAGCAGGGGAAGACGGCAATGCTGATTGCAATTGATGGAAAGCTTTCAGCGCTTGTTGCAGTGGCAGATACAGTGAAGGAAACATCTAAAGCTGCAGTTCAACGTTTACATGATTTAGGGTTAAAGGTCATTATGTTGACTGGGGATAATGCCCGTACAGCTCAGGCAATTGCTGCAGAAGTTGGTATCGATGATGTCATTGCCGAGGTACTACCAGAGCAAAAAGCTCAGGAAATCGAGAAGCTTCAACAAGCCGGAAATAAGGTTGCTATGGTTGGTGACGGAATTAATGACGCACCTGCTTTAGCGGTAGCTGATATCGGGATGGCGATTGGTACAGGAACGGATGTCGCAATGGAAGCAGCAGATATTACACTTATTCGTGGGGATTTAAATAGTATTGCAGACGCCATTTTAATGAGTCGCAAAACGATGAAGAATATTAAGCAAAACCTATTTTGGGCATTTGCCTATAACACAATTGGTATTCCTATTGCGGCATTAGGCTTTTTAGCGCCATGGCTAGCAGGCGCGGCAATGGCCTTTAGTTCAGTTTCAGTTGTACTAAATGCACTACGATTACAGCGTGTGAAGCTGTAAATTTTATGAAAAATAAAATGATCCCTCTGGCAGTAGAAGGCAGGGGGGTCATTTTTTTGCATTTGAAATTTATCATTTACAAAAGACGATTACGAATGAATGAAGACTTTTAATGCGGGTTCATCAAATGTAATGCCAGCGCCTAAAGCTTGGCCGATAAAACGTAATGGAACCATTGTTGTCCCTTCATACACTTCTGCAGCATGGTTTAAGTCAATAGCAGATGTAGTACCATTTGACTGAATATAAGCCTTTTTATTGCCGATTGTAATAATAATCGTTGTCTTGTTTTTATAGGCTGTTACCTTTTTTGTTGCCGCATCATAAGTAACAGTTGCACCTAATGATTCGAAAATATTTTTCATCGGTACTAAAGTTGTCCCATTTTTCAAATAGGCTTTAGGGTTATAATTTTGTAAAACATCGTCAATGTAAACATTGACTGTAGTTAGCGCGGGTTTAGGTACAATTTTCTTAACGGGAGTAATATTTTTAGTACTACTTGATTTTGTTGTAGTTGATTTTGTTGCGCTACCTCCATTGTGATAATGATAGCCAGTACATAATCCTTTAGCAATCGATTTATCCGAGCAATTGTGTCCGCCATTACTGTCTGTTCTACCAGAATGTGCATCAGCGATAAGTGCGGGTGAAAAACATAGCATGAACATTGTAAGTAAAGTAATAATTCGTTTCATAATAAATCCTCCTTTTCATTGGTTATTATACTAATTTTTGTAAATTAGTAAATACATAACAAAAAGTTGTTTAATTTGAAATTTTCGAACTTTTTAGCCTCGGAATTTTATGTTTTTCTTTAGGAGTATTGGCTTATACAAAAAAGGAACTTCCATAACTGGAAGCCCCTTTACACTATTTCCTCATTATAAAGCTTAAATGTCTACCTGTTCCTCTATCTTCACGGTAAGAGAATCCATGCTCACTTTTAAACGTACACATTGGATCAATGACGATATTTCCACTTGGTACACCTGCTAGTTCACATTGCTTTTTCACGGTTTGTTGATTATCGATATGGTACTTGTTTGTGTCCGCATTCCAATACATAAATTCATCAGCATAGCCTAAGGCAACAAAACGATCGTATACATCTGCATCCACTTCAAATTTTTCCTGACTAATCGCGGGTCCAATAATGACCTTTAAATCATTCATGTGACATTTTTCTTCATTTTTCAGCTGTTCAAATAACTTTAATGTAATTTCTTTAATTGTCCCTTGCCAGCCAGAATGAATGGCACCGATTAAATTTGTTTTTTCGTTATAAAACAATACAGGGACACAATCGGCTGTAAAGCTCGTAATGCATACATTTCGTTCATATGTGTATAGTGCATCGGTATCTGAAATGGCCGATTCAGAGGTTGTGCCACCTAAGCCAATATGTTGCTTCTCCACTTGAAAAAAATTAGCACTATGTGTTTGATTGGCACAAACAAATTGCTCGATATCAGTGTTTAACAATTGTGCAAGCTGTTCACGATTTTCAATTATATTTGCTTTGTTTTGACAGACGTGAAGCGCCATATTATTTTCTTCAAAATGATTGGCATCTTTTAACGTGACCCCCGCAATTCGATGCTCGTTGTTTTCATAAAATTTAATGTTCATTATGCCACCACCTGTAGTTGTTATAATTATTGTACGATTTTGTAGGATAAAACTCAATTTGGTATAATGATGGAAATAGAGGGAGTGATAGGATGAAGCTTTGGCAAATGGTCATCACAATTATTATGCCATTTGTAGTGATGCTTCTCGTTGGCCTTTTGGCGCAGGGGAGTCTGGAAGATGTGAATGTCCGTGATCGTATGTTTTATGGAGGACTCATTTTTGTCTTTGTTTCGTATGTCATTTTACTCGTGCCATGGTATATTGTTCTGTATATCATCCGAAGCCATTATCATGTAAGAGCTTTTTTAAAAATGGGACTTTTATTTTCAATTGTACAACCAATTATTATATCAATATTTTTAAAGGTTCGAATTGGAAGTGAGGAATTTTTATATCCGATTTTGCCTTTGTTGGCTTTAGGGATTGTCATTTCAATGATTTGTATTGCTCTTTTTTATCGTGAAAAAGGAGAAAAAATTTCGTTGAATTAGTTTAAATTACTATATAGAAACTACCGCGTAGGGTATAATGAAATATAGTTAAGGAGTGAAACATATGCAATATGATGCAAAAACAAAAAGTCGCTTGAAACGCATTGAAGGTCAGATGCGCGGCATTCTTCGTATGATGGAAGAAGGCCAAGATTGTAAGGATGTTATTACACAACTTTCAGCCGTTCGCTCTGGTGTTGATCGCACAATTGGCGTGATCGTAAGTGAGAACTTAGTGAGCTGTGTACGTGAAGCAGAAGGCGATGAAGAAAAAATGAATGACTCAATTCAACAAGCAGTGAATTTATTAGTGAAAAGCCGTTAATCCAAATTAGCGGCTTTTATATTTGGTAAAAAGGGTATACTACTACTATTCAAATTTGGGAGTGGATCATATGAAATTAATGATTGAGTGGCACTATGAGACACAAAAAAAGCAGCAAGTAACCTTTAAAAGTGATTTTTTACCTGCAGCCCATGTGTATACATTACTTGAAGATATGAAAAAAACCGGACGGATAAAAAACGTAATTTTACTAGATGAATATGACAGTACATGGACGTTAAAAGAATTAAAAAAATACCTAGAGTCTCTTGAAACTGAGCCTCATGATGTAACCCTTTATTTTGATGGCAACTTCAATCGAGAAGAGCGTTTTGCTGGTCTTGGGGCAGTCATCTATTTCAAGCAAAATAATCAGGATTATCGTCTTCGTGTCAATAAAGAAGCTGACTTTTTATTGTCTAATAATGAAGCAGAATATGCAGCGTTGTATATGGCATTAGAACAGTTAGAAGAATTAGGCGTTCATCACCAAGAAATCGAAATACTAGGGGATTCGCAAGTAGTAATTAATGAATTAAATGGTGAATGGGGTGTTAGCGACGGTGTTTTAACAAAATGGGCTGATAAAATTGATCAAAAATTACAGCAGCTACATTTAAAGCCTCATTATACGCATATAGAACGAAATAAAAATGCCGAAGCGGATCAGTTGGCAAGTCAAGCGTTACAGGGGAAGGCGATCCATGCAAAAAATGCATTAGATAAAAATAAAAAAATGTGAGAAAAGAATGCCTCACATACATAAAAAATGTTATGAAAACACCGAGAACCCAACTCTCGGTGTTTTTTTCGTGTAAAGGTTTTAGTTAACCTATTTTCAAAAAATAGTTGACGTAAAGTATTTGATTTTATATATTTACGTTAACCTTATAAAAAACTAGGTTAACAAAAGGAGAATAATATGCAATCTATCACACAATCAAACAGTGCATTAAAAACAATTGATTTAGTTTACTGTGGATTATTTGCAACACTGATGATGATTGGAGCAAATATTACATCGTTCGCACCATTTTTAACAGTTGGTGGTGTACCCATTACATTACAAACATTTTTTGCGGTACTTGCAGGCTTAGTTCTAGGTAAAAAAAGAGGGGCATTAGCTTGTGCAGTCTATATGCTTATCGGACTAGCAGGGGCACCCGTTTTTGCAAAGTTTAACGGGGGATTCTCTATGATTGTTGCACCTACGTTTGGCTTTATCGTGACATTTATTTTAATTGCCTATATTGCTGGAGTTATCGTTGAAAAATATCAAACACGTGTTGCTTATATAGCAGCCGCATTAATAGCAACGATTTTAAACTATATTTTAGGTACAAACTGGATGTATGCAGCATATCAACTATGGGCTGGAGCGCCAGACGGATTTACTTACAGCATGGCATGGCTATGGATGATTCCACCAATGCCTAAGGATTTTGTTTTAGCTATTTTTGCAGGCGTATTTGCATACCGTCTTCAAAAAACATTGAAAATCTTACCGATTAAGTAGGGGGAACGAATACGATGAACTGGATTCAATTAGCCGAAGAAGTGATTGCAGGGAAATTATTAACGAATGATGAAGCACTTGCCATTTTACAGTCATCAGATGATGAATTATTGTCACTCATGCAAGGCGCATTTACAATTCGAAAACATTACTACGGAAAAAAAGTGAAGTTGAATATGATTATGAATGCGAAAAGTGGCTATTGCCCTGAAAATTGCGGCTATTGCTCTCAATCATCTATATCAACGGCACCGATCGAAAAATATCCTTTCATCACGAAAGAGGAAATTTTAGCGGGTGCAAAGCAAGCGTTTGAAAATCAAATCGGTACATTTTGTATTGTTGCCAGTGGGCGTGGTCCAACGCGTAAAGATGTAAATGTTGTAACAGAAGCCGTACAAGAAATTAAAGAAAAATATGGCTTAAAAGTATGCGCTTGTTTAGGCTTATTAAAGGATGAGCAAGCAGAAAAATTAAAGGATGCTGGCGTGGATCGCTACAACCACAATTTAAATACATCCGAAAAGCATCACGATTATATTACAACTTCTCACACCTATCAGGATCGTGTGAATACAGTTGAAATTGCCAAAAAACATGGTATGTCTCCTTGTTCAGGAGCCATTATTGGGATGCGTGAGACAAAGCAGGATGTTGTGGATATTGCGTATGCATTACATACGCTTGACGCCGATTCGATACCTGTTAACTTTTTAAATGCCATTGATGGGACGAAGCTTGAAGGCACAAAAGAACTAAATCCACGGTATTGCTTAAAGGTGCTCGCATTATTCCGCTATATTAACCCGTCGAAGGAAATCCGAATTGCGGGAGGACGCGAAATAAACTTAGGGTCACTACAACCACTCGGATTATATGCGGCAAATAGTATCTTTGTTGGAGACTATTTAACAACAGCTGGTCAAGAGGAAAATGCGGATTATGCCATGCTTCGAGATTTAGGATTTGAGATTGAAGTTGGTGCAAAACAGGCGTTGTTACAAAGCTAAGCAGAGCCAATTGATAAAATAAGCCCTTCTACAATACGATTTACAATATTAATTTTCACGAAAATAGCCCTTTTTCATCTTGTTTGAGAGAAGAAAATACGTATAGTTAAAAGGGAATATATGAAAAAAATGAGAGTATCTAAAAAGTAGAGGGGTATTGACAATGATTCGTTCCGTTGGAGCAGGCAATACTGGGTTAAGTAATCAAACTCGTCGCAAAACACAGCCTGAGCAAACTATACCATTTCCAAAAATCGATCAAAGCGGGGTTTCTTTAGAAAAGGAACAGCTTCAAGGTGTAGAAGGTGGTCGTCCACAAATGATGGTTGGGGTAAAGGCGAAGGCCCAGCTAAAATCTATCTTTGATGAAGAAAACGGTGTCGTAAAACTTAATGCAGACGGTGACCGTTTAGAAGTAAGTAAACGCGCGATTTCCATGGCGAAGGAAAGATTATTTGGATAACAGTTTATGTTAAGCACTGGAGTGTAGTCTCTAGTGCTTTTTTTGATTTTAGAGGAAAGAGTTTTTTTCAATGCTTCTATTTTTTAATTGATGTATCTGTATGAAATTGATTTTTAGCTTGACGATTAGTGAATGCACAATGATAAGATTAACTTACGATTTTCATCTTCCTACCAAAAATGTTTAAAAAATAAAATTATGAATATTAAAGACGTCAATCTGTGAAAAATGAGTTGGAGTGGAGGAGATACGAGTGTAATTTTAGCTACCTTTTTAAAGCGTTAAAAAAGAAAGGGTAGTGAAGATGAGAAAATCTTTTCAATATTTATGGATTAGTCAGTTGTTTGCAAATCTAGGTGATGTATTTTATATTGTTGGCTTAATTTCGATTATATATCATTCGAGTGAATCTGCGTTGTTAATGGCACTATTACCATTTCTAAATATGGTAGGCCGCATGATAAGTAGTAGTTTTGCACCGCTTATGTTTAACCGTTACCGTTTAAAGCAATTACTTGTAATTTCACAAGGGATAAAAACCATTTTATTGTTAATTTTAGTCGTAGGGTTAATTTATACGGATTCCTTTATTTTTGTTTTTATCCTAGTTTTTTTTGTCGCATTACTAGATGGTTTAGCACAACCTGCTGGTACAGCACTAATTCCTCGTATCGTAGAAAAGTCAAAGCTTTTACGGGCTAATAGTATTTTATCTATAGTAAATGAAACTACACAGCTTGCGGGATGGGCGCTTGGTGGGATACTCGTTGCAGTTACGAATGGGAACTTTATCATTTGGCTAACATTGGTGTTTTATATCATTTCTACATTATGTATGGCATTCATTATTGATCGCACACCATTTGAAAGAAAAATTACCGTCACGAAAAAACAAGAACTAAGTGAAGGATTTAGACTAATTTGGGATAATCGTTCATTTCGTTCCATTCATTTCATGCTCGTTGCTGAATCGATTGCCAATGTTGTTTGGGTCGCAGCCATTATGTATATTTTTGTTGCAAATGTTTTACATGTATCTGAAGTTTGGTGGGGATATATAAACACTGTCTTTTTTATAGGATTGGTGATCGGGGGCTTTGTTTGTACGAAATTTGAGCATATTTTTATCCAACACATTAAAGTGATTGTCCTGTTTACAGCATTTGCAGTCGCACTTGTCATGTTAGTATTTGGACTAAATCAAATTGCTATGATGGCGCTACTTTTAAGTTTATTGTATGGGGTGTTCGACCAAGTTAAAGGGATTGTCCTCGGTACTTGGTTACAAGTAAAAGCATCCGATCAAGAGCTTCCAAAGGTTTATAGTGCACAAGGTGTAATCACGTCATTAATGTTTGGTTTAGCTACATTAATGGCGGGAGCTTTTGCTAATATGATGTCTGTCCACTGGCTTTTTATAGGTGCAGGGTTACTATTACTAGTGTCCGCCGTTTATTTTAGCTTAATACAAAAGCGATTTGAATAGTCTAGACGATGCACTTAAATAATCCCCTTTTGAAAAAGGGATTGTGTCATTTTTAGTTAACCTACAAACAGCCGTACGCGGAAAATGAGCGTAACGGCTGTTTTTGTTTCCATTCACTAATTAGCGTTTCTTCTTATTATCCTTTAGCAATGGTTCCTTTTTTACGATTTTTTCTAATTCGATATGAACATGGTATTTGTCTTCGGCAATTTGCACGACATTTACTACCTTTCCTTTACGGCCTTTTAAACTGACCGCTTCTTCGATTTCCGGGATACGTCTTAAGCATTGACTTAATGCAGGTGTGTTATTTTCAAAATAATGAATAGCGTACATTTTTATAGTCTCCTTGTAAACTCAAATAGATTATTGAGTGAATTTTTTTCAATTTATGATGTGTCTCACATATTTATAACTTGAAAAATAGAGAAGAAAAAAACTAAAGAGAAATGGTTTCGGGATTTCAATAATAGGATAAGGTAATCGAATGAATTGAGGTGGAAAGGAAATGGCGAAAAAAGTAGGCTTAATAGCTGTTTTAGCCTTTGGAGTATATGTAGTGGCGATGTATTTTTATTTTTTCCATGGTCAGAATAGCGGAATACCGACATCGCTGAAAGGCACAGTCGCAGATCCAACTACTTTCATGACAACGCAGGAATTAATGTTAAGTAAGGAGCTTTCGGAATTAAGGAACTTCCTGTTTTTTGTTTCAACGCCGTTTGAATGGTTGATTTACTTTATCATTTTAATAACGGGTATTTCACGAATGTTTGAACGCTGGAGCCCAACGGAACAAAAATGGGCCATTTGGAGAAATGCGGTGTATTTATTTTTCCTTTCACTTTTACTATTTGTCGTGCAATTCCCATTAGCTTATTACCGGTATACTTTGAGCAAGAGCTATGGCATTAGTACGCAACTTTTCTGCTCTTGGATGCGGGAGAATGTCATTTCATTTTGGATGGATTTTGGTATGTCGGTTATTACAATAACGGTTGTTTACTGGCTCATGAAAAAAAGTGTGAAACGCTGGTGGTTGTATGCTTGGTCGTTAACAGTGCCGTTTACGATTTTCCTAATGTTCATCCAACCCGTCGTAATCGCACCGATTTACAATGATTTTTATCCACTTCAAGATAAAGAGCTAGAGACGAAAATTCTTTCACTAGCAGCACAAGCAGATATCCCGTCCGAGCACGTGTATGAAGTGAATATGGCGGAGAAGACAAATGCATTAAACGCTTACGTGACGGGAATTGGGAGCAATTCAAGAATTGTACTGTGGGATACGACATTAAATCGACTATCAGATGATGAAATCCTCTTCATTATGGCGCATGAGATGGGCCATTATGTGATGAAGGATATATATATAGGCATCGCAGGCTATTTGTTTATGACGCTAATTGGCCTATGGTTCATCGCAAAAATTATGCCGTGGATGATTCGTCGTTATGGAAAAGTTTTGAACATTAAAGAAATGAGCAATATTCACTCGTTGCCATTGTTTTTATTCATTTCATCTATTTTATTATTCTTCTCAAGCCCTTTATCGAATGCGGTTTCCCGTTATCAGGAAGTAAGAGCCGATGAATATGCGATGGCATTAGTAGAAGATCCAGAAGCAGCCGTCTCATCATTTCAACAGCTGACAAAGTCAGGACTTAGCGAAGTCAACCCATCTACTCTTGTAAAATGGTTCCGCTATACCCATCCGCCAATGCTAGAAAGGATCAATCATGTAGCGGAAGAAATGCAAGGGGAAGAGCAGTAACTAGCATAATAAATCATCGTTTTAATAGAAGCTGTATTTCGTAATTTGGAATACGGCTTTTTTATTTTTTTCGGTAATCTCATTTTGAACTAAAACAAGTTTGACTAAAAATCCGGGTTGTTTCACGATTTTCTCTGTTCAACAAACGAATCAATATAATAAATTAAATGGTTGCTCAAATCACACGGATTTGAAATAATTGGAATTAAGTTGAAAAGTTATTTAATAATACTTACATATTTAAATCATTTGAGGAGAGAAAAGTAAAATTGAATAATGCATGGAATAAAGTAATCTATAAAATTTGGTCACCAGTTTACGATAAATTTTTCAATTCAGGTGCTTTTCTTAATGCCCGTACACAAATATTTCAAGAAACGCATTTTAATAGCAAGCAAAAAATACTATTCGTCGGCGTAGGAACAGGAGCTGATTTAGAATTAATTAATCACACTGAATTAAATATTACAGCCATCGACTTTTCACCCGATATGCTTAAGAATGCAAAAGCAAAATTCAAAAATTCAACTATGAAGTTTTTAGAAATGGATGCTCAAAATATGAGTTTTGAAAATAATGAGTTTGACTTCGTTATAGGCAGTTTAATCTTATCGGTAGTACCTAACGCGGATCAATGTTTTCAGGAAATGGAAAGGGTACTAAAACAAGATGGGGAAATCATTTTATTTGACAAGTTCACATCAAAAGAGAATAAGTTACCGCTTTTAAAAAAACTTATGAGACCGCTGATTAAAGTGCTAGGAACCGACATTGGATTGAACTTTGAAGAATTATATAAAAAAAATACTCAAACATTAATTGTAAAAGAAGACAAACCAGTGATGTTTAATGGCATGTACAGAAAAATAGTTTTGAAAAAAATATAGTAAGTAACGGTTAAAATGTGCGATTGTGCAATGATCAACATTTATTCCAAATGAAAAGAAATAACAATCGACTGAAACGAAAGAATGAGTAGAGGGATGGGGAAATGAGCGATACAAGAACTAAATTGATGTTGGATTTGCAAAGAATTGAGAAGGATGCGTATCAGTTACGCGAAGGTGAAAAGCATCAAGATTTTTTACCTTTGTTACTTCAATATATTGGCGATCCTGAAGCAGAATTACGGGATAACCTAATTTACCCGATGTTTTATATGTGGATTAAGGAAGAGAAAAGGTTTAGTGAAGAGGAGTTGCGCAGACTTGTAACTGTACTCACTAATGAGGGCCATTTGTTCTATAAAATTGGCAGCGAGGATGACCCGTCCGTTTTTACAAGGACGTTTTCTGCATTGCCTATCGCTTTAATTGTGCAACGTCACAGACAAAATCCATTCTTCAATCAAGTGGATTTTGAGCAATTAATGCATGCAATGCTACGTTATTATAAAGAGGAGAAGGATTTGCGGGGGTACATTTCAGAAGGAGGCTGGGCTCACAGTGCGTCTCACGGTGCGGATGTTTTTGTTGAGCTGGTGCAGTGCAAGGAGTGCAGTCTCCAAATGCTGCGTCAGGTTCTTGGCGCTATCTCAGGCATGCTCCATAATGGTAAACACATTTTTAGCGATGAAGATGATGAGCGAATGGTAAACATCGTGGACATAATGATTGACAAAGAGTTACTCCCACAGCAGGAAATCGCGAATTGGATTAGTGACTTAGCGGAATGCTGCAATTTGCCAAAAAGTCGTAGTCAGGTGATTGCCCGTGTGAATAGCAAGAATTTTTTACGCAGTCTCTATTTTAGAAGGGGACATGAGAGCCGAGAGAATGAGCTTAATACAATCTTGCTTCGTACGGAATCAAAATTGAACAGGTTTTCTATCAGTTAATAAAGATTAGAGGGACTAGCCCAAACGCCTGAATGCTAGGCGATAGTCCTTTTTATTTTTGCATAGATTTTCATGATGAATTATAGCGAATATTAACATTCCTCAGTATTGCATATATAATTTATCGTTTATTGTAAAGTTGAGTGCTTACAAAATGATGTGGTCAAAACGGATAAGCTTCATTAAGTCACATAGACGAAGTAAAAAAACATACTTATCATTTTTTCACATCATCAACAAACACTGCCACAAAGTGTTACGTGACGCCCTTTGTTTAAGGGGAACGCGTCCAAAAATTTTGTGGAATTTTACATAATTTTGAGGAGGCATGTATAAATGAAGAAAACAATCTCGCTTATTTTGACAGTATTCGTATTTGTGTTTACAGCAGTAAACGTACAAGCAAATGAAGAAAATGAACGTGCATGGCTTTATATGAATGAATTGCGCGGCTTACTAGAAAATAGTGAAGTGTGGGAGAAGAGTGAGCCTATTAGCCGTGCGGAAGTTGCGTATATTTTAGCGCAATTAGCAGAGGAGGCACCACAATCTACGATTAACTATATGGATGTTGATCATGCGCATCCTTACTACAATGAGATTATTCAATTATCAAATCTCGGTATTTTTACTGGCTATGGCGATCAAACATTTCGTCCAGATGGGCATTTATCGCGTGCAGAAATGGCCAAAGTGATTGTACAGTTTTTTCATCTAAATGCAGAACTAAAAACACCTACATTTAAGGATGTTCCGCCAAATGCTTGGTTTTACGACGATGTTGAAAAGCTAACTGCATTACGGATAACGAACGGTACGTCTACGGCAATGTTTTCGCCACATGCGACAGTAACAAAAGAGCAAATTGCCTTATTTATATACCGTATCAAAAATAGTGAGGGGTTAACACACAGTGAGAAACCAACAATTTCTTTAGCAAATTACAAAGTGCTTGCAGGGAATGGGTATGGATTTAAAAATGGCGAATCGACACAAGCACTTTTCCGTTTCCCTCAAGGCATTGTGAAAGTGGATCATACGTATTTGGTTGCCGATTCAGAAAATAATATGATTCGAGCTTTACAAGGGAATACAGTGACAACCTATGCTGGAAATGGATTTTTCTTTGATGCGACCCAACGTCCGGCAAGTTATTTAAAAGATGGGGCATTAAATGAAGCGCTTTTCCAAAACCCAACAAACATTGTCGTAGCAAAGGACCGTACGCTTTTCGTTGCGGATAGTGAAAATCACGTCATTCGAAAAATTACGCCAGCAGGTGAAGTGACAACGTATGCAGGAACGGGCGCGGCCGGGCTAGTAGACGGGAAAGTAAATGAAGTAGCCTTCTACATGCCACAAGGTCTTGCGTTAGCAGATGATGGGACGCTTTATGTGGCCGATACGTTGAATCATGTCATTCGAAAAATTAAAGACGGCCAAGTGACAACATTAACGAATAGTGATTTACGTGTTGTTGACATTGCTGAAAATTATTCGGAAATTGCGGGTAGCTACCGAGATGGTGCAATTAGCAAAGCGCAGTTTAATGAACCAACTTCAATAGTATTAGATCCAGCAGGGAATTTATATGTAAGTGATAGCGGAAACCATGTCATCCGTTATGTTAATTTTTCAACAAACGAAGTATCGACGTTCGCGGGGAAATTTATGGACAATGGCATGTATGGGAAACCGGGTATGCAAGACGGGCGAGCACCTGCATCCACATTTAATTATCCGAGCGGGCTAGCGTTAGTACAAACGGGTGAATTACTTGTTGCAGACCGTGCAAATAATGCGATTCGTCTTATTTCGAATGAAGTAGTATCAACCATTTCTGTAGCAGAACATCAACCAACAGCATTACTCATTGATGGGGATAAATTAATGGTTGTTCAAAGTGGAACGAGCCAAATCGGCCAATACACACTCATGAAAGGAGCAAAATAAATGAGGCAAACATTCACGAAGCGATTGATCATAGCAAGTAGCTTTTTACTCCTGCTTTTATTTTTACCAGTAGATAAAGGATTCGCAAAAGAACAACGCCATTATATTGCGCTTGTGCCACAAGGAGAAGTATTTATTCAAAAAGCGAATAGTCCGAAGCGCATCATTCTAACAGAAGGAATGAAAATAGAACAAGGCGACCGTGTCATCACAAATGCCTATTCATCGGTTACATTAATTGCCCCAGATACGAATGATCAACTAATAGTGCTCGATCATTCGATGCTATTTTTTAATCAATTATATAAGGACGAAAAACACTACACAGATGTCCATGTCGTTTCAGGAAATGTACAAACGTATGTTACGCCAATCAATGAAACCGGGGATTATTTTTATATAACCGTCAATAATTTACCTTACCAAGTTAAAGGAACTCAATTTTTTGTTACAGTTGATCCGGTGACGGGAAAATCTATTTTAGGCGTATTTTCAGGGGTAGTTGCATCAGCATTGTCTGGAACAGGTTCTTCATCAAATGGATCTGGCCTTATTTACCCTGCACAACCTATAACTATTAACGCTGGAGAAATACTAAATGCGAATCCAGGAAATGTAGATTTAGAATCGATGTTGTCTAATACAAGTCCACAAGTATTACAAGGCATACTTAATAATTTTGAAAAAATAAGAAAAGAAAATGAATTATTTTTGAACAACCTTTTAAACAATGGAAATGAAACGCCTAATGTGAATAGTGACCAGCTTATGAACAATATGAATAAACTTATTGAATCGTTGATCAATGCGAATTTGAGTTCAAATCCGCTTAATACTCAGCTGAATCCTATAACAAATTTATTAGGAAATAATCAACTTAATAATCCAAATAACTTAGAAGCCCTTCGTCAAAAGCAGGAAGCGGCTAGATTGGCTGCATTACAACAACAACGAAAGCTAGAAATAGAAAATAATCGCATTCTACAAGAGCAGGAAAATCAAAAGAAAAAGCAGCAAGAGCTGTTAGCAAAGCTACAAGAGCAAAAGAAGCAAGAGGCAGTAAACCAACTACCTCAAGATTCATTTAACGAACAATTAGAAGCAGAAAGACTGCTCGCCCTTGAAATCGAGCGCTTGAAAACAGAAAAGGCGAGCTTGAGTCAAGAAATTGCGCAACTAACAAAGCGCAAGACCGACTTCTTCTCACAATTTGAAAGTGTTGAAAATCTTAAGTCCATGCTAGCGGAAGTGAAAATTCAATTGACTGAATCTAAGGAACAATTAGCTTTGGTAAAAGCCGAAGCAGAGGAAAAAAATACGAATTATAATGAACAGCTAATAAATCTAAGAAATACAATTCGTGAGCAATTCGATGCAATTAAACAATTACAACAGGATATTGACACATATGAAAAGAGAATTGAAGAATTACTAGCGCAATTAAATGGAAGTGATGTAAATCAGCCTGTTGGTTCACTGGATCGAGCGATTAGAATAAATCAATATCGACTAGCTTCCATTGTACCAGGGCTATATGCAATGACATTAACACCAGCGCAAGAGCGCAATCAGCTACAGTTGGAGGTCAATAGTTTAAAAGGAGAAAAGAGCCGACTCCTTATAGAAGTTCAATCCTTTGAAAAGCTACTTTCTGAATACAATTTGGCGAATGAGCAAATCGAGAAAAATGCTGCCGAATTGGAAGCGCTATACAATTCCGTGAGTGAAAATGAAGCGCTTTTAGCGCAATTGCAAAGCGAGGAAGCGGAAAATTTTGAGACGATGGGAATGTTAGAAAGTGAAATAAATGAGCTTTTAGCTGAGATTGAGCGGTTGGAAGAGTTGATACGAGAAAGAGAAGAACAATAGGCGTCAAATAATGAAAGTCAGTTCTTATTTTGGAAGATTATTTGAATTTTCTTACGTAGAAGCTTATGTATGGAAGTCTTTGAACGCGGGTTCGACTCCCGCCGTCTTCATAAAACAATCATCATATGATTTCACGAAGTGTCAAAATCCTTGATATATAAGGGTTTTGGCACTTTTTGATTTTCAAAATGTTTCATAGAGTTTCAACTTATTTTGGGTCATTTTTGGGTCAAACTAGGTCATTTTTAGGTCAGCATTTAGTCGTTTTTTAAATATGCCTCGAATTTATCAACAGTGCTAGCCTTAGTTTTCTTCGTAACGTGTGTATAAATGTCCATAGTCGTTTTCACATCAGTATGACCTAAACGTTCTTGAACTTCCTTAATACTTGCCCCAGCCTCAAATAAAAGAGAGCAATGTGTATGGCGTAAACCATGTGTTGTAATTTTAGGAAGAGCAAACTTTTGAAAAATCTGGTGAAGCCACTTTTGCGTTTGGACCGGCTGAATGAATTCGTTATTTCGATTAGTAAAAACAAGTTGTTTATTTGCTGATTTCGTCTTAAACTTTTGAGCCTGTTCCTCTTTCCATGCAGCAAGTAAGTTCATTGATTGTTGATCCATGCTAATCGTACGAATAACCCCATTTTTAGTGGTTTTTAAATAGAGCTGACTATCTCGACCACGGGAAATTGCTTTATTAATTCGAATTTCATTTTCCTCGAAATTAATGTCATTCCATGTTAAAGCTAATGCTTCACCCTTCCGCATACCTGAAAATGCAAGAAGGTGAAAGAGTGTATAGATCATTAGAGAACTAGTTTGCTTGAAAGCATCAAGTAATTGAAGCAACTGCCCGCGCTCATAAAAGTTAGTAAATTCATCATCATCCTCTAACGAAATATGCTTTTTAGGTTTCGGCATTTCAACTAAGTCAAAAGGATTTTTATCAATGTAACCATTTTTAATAGCATAGTTTAATACCTTTGCAGCATAAGCCTTTACTTTACGAAAATGAACTAATTTCTTTGACCATTCATTTACATGCTTTTGACATGTAGCGATGTCGATTTTATCTATTTTATAATCGCCCATTTTAGGTAAGATATGATTTTTAAAAATACTCATCGTTTTTACATACGTACTTTCTTCAACAGTATTTTCGTAATGCTCAACCCAGATGTCATAAATGTCGCGATAAGTTTCTGCTTGACGTTTTTTATACGAGTTTGTATTCACTTCGAATTGAAGCTGCTTAAAAGCATCTTGGGCCTCTTTACGAGACTTAAAACCGCGACGAGTAGTGCTTAATGGTTTACCAGTCAATGGGTCCGTACCTAAATAAAATTTAAACATAAAGCGTTTGCTACCATCTTTGTAGGTATACTCCTGGATAGGATTTTTTTTGCTCATTAGTTATTCCTCCTGTAGGCTTACGGAGACAGGAGTGTAGGAATATTTCCTACAAGCTTATTTTAATATTTTTTTTTGCCTATGACAAATGTTAAATGTTGTTTCTGTATTCGAGGTAGAAATAAATTTCTACTTTTAGTGTATAGTTTGTAGAAAAATGTTGATATTATTTTCTCTTAGTGGTATTTTTGTGGAAAGAGTACTGGAGGGGTAAAATGAAATACTTGAGTAATTTATTTTTATTTGTTGATGAGTCTGCTGAAACGAAAAGCTATAAGGTTTGGGCATCGGATAATGAAGTTATTAGTACTTTATCCAAAATTAAAGATAAATCAAAAGCTTCAATAATACATGACCTATTGTTGATGGCTCAGAAAAATGATTTCTATTTCGAAGAACGTGTGAAATTTGAAACAACAGAGGAATTTTCGCAACTATTTGAGCATTTTAAATCAGCGGTGAAAGGTAGTGAATTTTTAAATGATTTTGATGATAAATATTTTTTTCAGCAAGACTTTACCAAACAATATCTTGAACTATTAGACAGTATATTAACTGAATTAAAATTAGATGATGTTTGGAATGCTAAAAGTATTATTTATATGTTCCCACAGAAATTTAGTGTTCATTATAATGAAACAATTCAACCTCTTTTGAGGGATATACCTATAGAAATAGAACCTATTGAGTGGCGATTTGTATTAGCGACACTTTGGGAGATGCTACCTAATAAGTATTTTAGATTTGAAATTTCATTTGACGAGGATCTGAAGAAACTACTTGAAATAAAAGTAAATGAGCATGAGCAATTGTGGTTTCAATTTATAACATTGATAGTAAATGCATTCGACAGTGAAAAAAACTATTTCATGTCTGTATATGATGAGCGTTTAGAAGAAAAATTTTTCCCTATTGCAAAATTTAAAGATTTTATTCATGAAAAAAAATCGGAATATCAAGATCTGTTAAGTCAGATTTGCGATATAGCTGATGAAGTTATAGAGGAAATTCGTCAACAAAACTAATAGGAAGGTGCGGGTATTTATGAAAATTTTAAAAATTGCATTAAACGATTTAGCTTATTTAGAGGAAGATTTCGGGAGCTTAGTAAAAAGTACTCGACGCAAGAAAAAGCCAAAAAAGAATCAATCACATCTTATTGATATTGAGTTCTTAAAAACATTAAATGAGTTAGAAAGAGAAGAAATTGATAAAAAGCGTAAAGATAGAAAATATGCCTCGTTTGTAGTAGAAGTATATGCTATTGTTGAACAAGCTTTAGAGGAACTATACGAAAAAACGTATAAGAAATCATTTAAAAGTAAAGTCAAAGATAATGAAAAAAAGTTAAATAAAGTTATTGAGCTGGAAGAAGCTTTAAATGACAAATTTGAATTTGGTAAGACATTAGATGGTTCAGAAATATTAAAGGTGCGAAATAAAGTAGTTCACAAAAAGTACTCTTTGAAAAAAAGTAAAGAAATTTTAGGAATTAAAAAGCGTAGTAAGGATCTTTTAGAAGAATTAATAGATGAAATGTACGATTATTTAAAATCTATAAGCAAAAACTAAAGAATACAAATATACGGTATTTGAATTTTATAATATATAGAAGGAAAGTACCCACCGTTTGTTTAGATTGATATTGTAAATTCAGAAACGAACTATATTCGAGGTGGTTAATTCTCCAATATAGTTCGTTTGAGTATATGAATTACAAGTATCAGTAATTCATATACATAACAAACTTCATAAATGCCTCATATTTTAGTTCCTCAGCTTCCATGATATAGGACTTAGAAGTCACATCATTAAAAGAATGCCCTAAACGTCTCTTAGTGTCATAGTAATCAGCACCACTTACCCGATATAGAGTTGCATGAGTACGGCGGAGTCCATGGGGATTGATGTATTTTAGTTTATATTTTTCTACGATTTGTGAACACCAATCATATGCTTTTGATGGATAGGCGATTTCGTTAAATTTATTAGGGAAAATAAGTTGCTCGGTATCAAGTGTTCCAAGGACATCGGTCTGTAAGGTGCGCCATTCCTTTAAAATTTCTAGTGTTTTATCATCTACGTGTAATATACGTTCTTCGCCAGTTTTGGTTGGTCCTAAAATTAGCTTACCTTCAGAATCTCTAGTCACAGCTTTATTAATTGAAATCATTTTTTTATCGAAGTCAACATCAGACCATATTAAGGCAAATCCTTCAGCTCGACGAAGTCCTAAATAGCTAATAGTTCGTAAATACGCATATTTCTTTAATGACTCGTTTTTAGCGGATTCTAAAAAATCTATAAGTTCTTGTCGAGTATAATAATCAATCGTGTTAGTTTTAAGTTTTTTAATAGGTGTTTCAACGGGTAGCAAGGGATTATAATCTATGAATCGTGCATTAAGAGCGTGAACGAAAACTTTGTTAGCATAATGTTCAATTTTTTTATTATATTTTAACTTTTCATACCAGACGTAAGCAGCTTCTAAGCAAATATAATAATCAATTTTAGTGATTTTTAAATGACCAAATTGAGGTAAAATATGGTTTTTAAAATATTGTTCAGTTTTTTGTACGGTAGTGGGTCGAAGATTGCCTTTTTTATAAATCTTTAACCAATCCTCATAAATGTCTTGATATGTGAGGTTGTTCACGAAAATATTTTTGCGACCATTTGCTTTTAATTTTTCATATTCGATTTCTGCTTCACGATAAGTTAGGAATCCGCGACGTGTTGTTTCCCGACGTTTTCCTGTCTTTGAATCCATGCCTTGGTAGACTTTAAACATATACCGAAGTTCTCCGTTTTTAAGCTTATATTTTTTAATTGCTTTATTTTTAGTACGTGCCATTATGAGTCCTCCTTAGTATTATAGGCTATTATTTTTGATGAATTCATCTAATTCCTTTTTGTAAATACGTTTAATTCCATCTACCTCGAAAAATTTCAGTCCATTATAGCGGAATTTTTGGAACGTATTATAGGAAACACCAACGTATTCGGCAGCTTCTCGAAATGTTAATAACTGTTTTTCTGGTTTGTTTAGCTGTTGTTCAATAACCTCGATTAACTCCTTTTTGAAATTTTCAAGGTATGCATTTAAGTCTTGTTCATTCATTTGTGTTACTCCTTCCAATCAATTTGAAATATATTACTCACTGAATCGGAATATTTTAAGTAGCAAACAAAAATAGAAACAACTTTTTTTTGGAATTAAAATAAATTAAGAAAAAAATAAAATGGAAGTTAAAACGATTGAAATCATCTGTTATAGTGTTTCAAATAATTTTGGAATGAGGTAATATCAGATGGGAAAATCTAATGAAATTCAAACAACGGAAGTGGATGTAATTGAAAATGACTTAATAGAAAGTAAAGCTACTACGACTCATTTAGAAAGTTTAAATAACGTTGGGGAAAACAAATTAAGTGATGTAGAAGTTAATCCAACTAAAGTGGCAGAAGTTGGACCTGAGGCGTTAGCTTTTTTTGAGGAATTAAAGTCTAAACTATCAGATGAAGATACTGAGGGCAATAGTAACATCGATGATAAAAAAGCAGAAGAAAAAGGATTTTATAGCCCAATTGCATATGAAAAAGACTACATGACATATAAAGATCCGGAAAAATACAGCCCGGTTAAAATTAGTAATTTTATTTTAAAACCACTTTATAAGATCCGGCAGAATGATAATGAAATATATTATCGTATGCAATTAAAAAATAAAAAAGAAAGTATTAATGTATTAATGAACGCAACAATATTAACTAGTAATAGGCTTTTTCGTCAATTTGTTAGAAGTAAAGGTGATTTTGCTTGGCTGGGCAATCAATACAAACTCGATTATTTGAATGAGTATTTAATTGAAGCTTTTGAATGTAACGAGGTAATCGAACTTAATTTTGTTGGATATCATGAGTTCGAGGATTCTGAAAAATCTAATGGGCTATGGGTGTTTCCGACATTTGCATTTTATGAAGGGAATGTCATCTTTCCAGATGTGGATGGAATTTTCTTTACTCCAAAAAAAAGTTTTATGTTAAATAAACAACTGTTGGATAATTTATATCTAAATGCTAAGTATATTGATAAAGAGTTTGATGGAGAACAAGTGAAGTTAATTTTGAACAAATTATTTAAAATGTATAGCTATAATATTTTTCTTGGAATCGGCTTCACAATTGCTACGATGCAAGTAAATTTAGTTGAAAAATTAACCAATCAATTTCCTTTTTACAGTCCTTCAGGTATTACTCACTCAGGAAAAACGGAATATTTAAGTATTCTTTCTAAATTTGCAGGAGTTGAAGTGAATTTTGTATCTCCACCTGAAAAAATCGATGTTTTACGTAAAGAGGTTTCGTATTACTCACATTTAATTTTCGGATATGATGAGGCACAGGATGATGGAAGTACAAGCTTTTATAAAAAACATGAAGCTCCATTGAAGGCCTATTTCAATCGGAAAAGCCAGCACCGTGGAGATAAGGATATTTTTAAAGTGCATAAGTTTCCTATCAGATGTGGACTATTATTATCTGGAGAAATAAGCACAAGTAATAGTGCGCTATATACAAGGTCGATTTTAGTAGACTCGGCAAGCTTCGTTCATGATAAAGAAGCTTTTAATCATGTTAAACGAAACAAGGATTTAATTTTATATCTTGGACAAGTAATGATGAAGGACTCTGAAAATTGGTGTAGTACTTTTAAAAATGAGTTTAAAAGCTACGAAGTTTTAATTGATCAATTTCTAAATGAAAAGGTACAATCACGAGTAAAAACGAACTATGCTATTCTATTAGCTGGAATAAAGGTGTTTCTAGAAAAGATAGAAGTTTATTTTGATATCGATTTAACCTTAGATCAATTTTTACAAGAGTTATTCACTTTCGCTACTAAAGAAATGATTAATGCTTATCTAGTTGCAGATGAAAATAAAAACGTGACAAATTATTTAGCAAACATTGCTTATTTATCAAGCAAAGGTGTATTACTTGAAGGTGTTCATTATAAAGTTGAATACGATATTTATAAGAATCCAAAAATTTTAAGTTTGGCATTTGGGGATGCTTGGTCGGCACTACAGGATTCAAGACTCAATACTATATATACATCAAAAAATCAGGTTTCAAATGATGTTAAGACATTGACCTATTTCTTGCCGAATTTTAGCGCTCAAAAGAAAATTGGAAACAAAAATTTACGAGTTTGGAACTTCGATTTGCAGCACCAAGATATCCCGGAATTCTTCCAACACTTTACAATGAATAAACCGTCACATATTGATAACGAACATCTTTAAAAGCAGCGAATGAGCTGCTTTTTTAATTTGAGTACTGCGGTGTATTTGAGCCAGCAGTGGGGAACTTTAAGATACCGATACGAATATTTGAGCCACCTGTTGCGGAGTACTATACCATCCTCATATTTAGCAGGGGATTTCCCGGTCTCTTTAGGTCTTACGGTAAGCTCAAATGGCTTATCATCGAGCCTTGGTGGGCATGATTCTTGCGCCAGAGTAGAGAACCAACTGAACATATGCAAGCTCTGCTAATCGAGGCTACCTTGCCCGTTTCTCGGTATAAAGCGCGAATTCGTTCGAGTTAGCTTCATCTCTTTATTCCCAATGAATCTAAGTTTTGGCTCTATGCCCTCACGAAGTGGCTCATTTGTTCGCATTGAATGGCTTAATGTAACGCACTAATGGTCTTTTTTCATCCGCAATAATCATATTTTCAATAAAATATGTCACAAAGTATCAAAGTAGTGAAGTAACAGTTTAATAAGTACCTTAATGATTTAATATTAGGTTTGGAAATAGTGAACAAGATAATTATTTTTTATTAAATAAACAAATTGTAATGCTACTTTGTTACTTTTTAAATAAAATACATAATTACATGTTGTTGATCAGTGTTTATTTAGGTAGCATATCAAAGTAACAATTTTATGATTTAGGTACTTAGATTTTGAAAGGTAGCCATTTAAACGACTATTACGGAAGTGCTAACATGCGTTTTAGGGTTAGGTGAATACTTTGAAACAAATAGTATGTTTGCCAATTTAGAGAGGAATATTAAATGAAGGATTTCATATTGCATGCATTTAGTAACAATGTAGACCATGTTTAATGGGTGTTTTAATTAGAGTCGGTTAGTAGTTTTGTTGGTTGAATTATTACTTCAATACTTTAATTATGTAAACTTTTAGATATTATCAAATCCAATCGTTATTGAAATACAAAAAAGCTACAACGAGGGGAGTTAAATAGCTCGTTGTAGCTTCAATAATAGCCTAATTTAAGAAAAAAACTTGCAAGCTAATGGATTAACGACAATGTATCGTTGTCGCGCATTTTTCTGTAAAATCACATAGTTTTTATCATATAGATATTGTAATAATGTATTTAAATTTTTTGCAGATGATTTCGTTATTAGGCGTGAATTAGTATAGACTTCACCACGTTTGAGTTGAATTTTTCGTTTGAATTTCGCCAACTTAACTAAATTTAATAATAGATCATAAGCCAGAATTTCTAATTTACCTGATTTATCGAATTTCTTTAATTCAGGCCATTTCTCATTTGTTGTTTTCAAATCGCCTTCATCATTGAAATAGAAGAAATGCTGGTATTGATGATTTAAAGATAGTGTATCGAATAATAGTTTTTCAGCAGAAAATGCCTCAATTAATAGTTGATCATGATTCATTGTAATATTCCTCCTAAAAATTTTTAATATTCTACACTAAGAAGAATCGTATTCTAATAGCTAATTCGGAAATAATAAAAATAAAGTTTATAATATTAGTTTTAAGATTACTTTGACTTGGAAAGTAAATATTAAAAATCAGAAAAGGAGTATTTAAATCAGCAAAATGTTGAAAATCAATCAAGTGAACTTCTATTAGAATTTGTCAAAAGTTCAATTTTAAGCATGGTATTAAGATGGATACAAATACCAAATAAAAAGGACAAGTCATCAAGACTTGTCCTTTTCAGCATTTAAATACATAGCATAACGTTCTAATAATTGTGCAATTGCTAATGAATACACATCATTTAATCGGAGACGGGTATTATCAGCTAATGTCTTCATCATTTCAAGATGATGACTTCGAAGAGAAATAGTAGTTCTCTTCTCATTTTCAGTTAAATCAAGGTCCATCAAAGCATCATGAATACTTAAATTCGGCTTGGGTACTTCAGGGCGGGGTACTTCTTTAGCTACAACAACACGCTTGCTAGTTACTACGTCTACATCTGCGGATTCTAATAAATCATCACCTTGATACGCCCAAATACCATCTTGAAGCTCTTCATATCCAAGCTTTAGCAGCCTTGCACGCAATGTTGTTCTCCCTAATCCCAGTCGCTCACTCAACTCATAAATATTGCAACGTGTTTCATTTAAATGCATTACAATTTCTCCGGCTGTTCGCATTTACTTCATCCTCCTTTGTAGATCCTGCATCAGTTTGATGAAGGATTTCATAAATCAATATACACGCAATGTACCTATATTCTAAGTCTAAATTAATTTATTTTTCTTTCATCATCTATTCGAATATTAAGCAGGACAGATTAGAATATTAAAAAGCGTTACAACATTCACCGTGTTAGTCACTAAGCAAATCAACTAGTGATTCGTTCATTCAAAAAATCATTGAATAAATGTAAGTGAATTAGCTCGTGAATATCGCTAGATAGCAAGATTAGCGCGCAATCTTTTATCTAGCTCTAAACGCTTCGCAACAAACCTGACTTAATTAAAATATTTTTATTTGAAGGAGGACATCTCATGAGTATAATTCATGACTATCGACTAACTCATTGCTCGATGAAGATTTTAGCATTTTTAATGTATTATCGAGGGATGACAGCGTTGCAATTAACGCAAATGTACTATGAAGTACAGCTACCACTGAATACTCAGAAATCTAGCATTCACAATTATTTAAGCAAATTGAAAAATCAAGGTCTTGTAGCTTCGAAGAAAGTAAATGATCCACTGCATCCTGGCTCGTTATATTGGTTAACAACACTCGGGCTAGATACAGCTAAAGATCTGTTAAATATTGATATCGGAGCAGCCGGAACTGGCTATATCTTTTCAGATGACAATCAACAGCAATCACAAGCAGACTTACCCTATGAAATTTATGCACCACCGAAAATGCAAGTTGAGCATCATTTATCACTTATCGATTTCTTTAATATTTTACGTTGGAACTTTTTTGAGGATGAGCATATTACGCATCGTCTTTCGATGTATTGTTCCGTTGAATATTCAGTAGGTAATAAACAAACAAAAATTCGGCCGGACGCTGAAATTGTTTTACCAAATGGCGACATTTATTGGATCGAAATTGACAAAGCTACAGAAAGCCATTCAAAGCTCTTAAATAAATTTAATAACTATAAGCATTACTTCGATTATTTAAAGCAACAAAAGTTACCATTGCCGATGAAAGCAATTTTATTTGTTACAGATACGAAGCAACACAATGGAGGCGTAAAGCGACGATGGTCTAGCCTTTTATCTGCATATTTAAAAGTAATGCATACAAATGATGTAGATGTTCGACTTTTACTCACACCATTGAACAAATTAGAGCAAACATTGCGCTTTGAGATGCAGCGAAAGGAACTTGAAGTTACAGCAAAGCAATTTTTAAGCACAAAAGCGCAGCTAGAAGATTATCCACAGATGCAACGATACAGTAAATTATCATCCGAACAGCTATTGTTTGCACTTGCTATAAACAATAATGCATACAAGATCATCTATGCGAATATTAGTAATACATTTGATTCTTCAGCTTATACAAACTTTCAACAATTTTTAACAAATGAAGCGAGGATTAAAAAGAAAAATGAAGTACAAAAACTAAAATTCCAGGGACTTGAGCGAATCATATTTTATCAAGATGATCCACCGCAACTATTGCAGCGTCTGCATGGTAGTGAGAATTATCCTGAAATTGAAGATTTGTTAAAGCAACTATCTAGTAACATTGAATTTGTTGAACTTATTTACTAAATAAAAAACAGCTCTTGCATTAATTGCAGGAGCCGTTTTTTGAATTAAAACTTATAAAACATATTCATATTGCCACTTGTAACTACTAGTCGATGATTGTTATCAAATACAACATCACCATCTACCTCAGCAATAATCATGGCATCCCCGCGCTTCATCGATTCTTTCTCATTACGATAAGACTTGTCAAAAATCATTTGTGCTTCATCTAATGAGTTCGCCTTAATAGATGCCACATGCACATCCTTTTCAACCAATCGCTTTACAACCTCAAACTTTTTCATTTCTAGCACTCATCCTCTCTTTAAATTGATAAATATAAAAAAACATCTACTACGATACAGTACGATTCATTCGTAACCACGCATCATAGTAGATGATTTTTTCAAAGTATATGACCCAAAAGGTCTATCAATTGATATTCAATTAGTTAAATCAAAAAGTATAATATTGAACCTAACTATATTTTAACGCCTGTTAACAATCATTTTAACTACCTAGCTAAATATTTGTTAAAAAAATTATCATAGATGCTATTAACGGTTTCCAGATATTACGAACAAAGCATAAAAGGTTTATTAATTTATAAATCTAATGAGAGTATAGCTCGATCCTTTTCGTCTTGTGTAATACCAATGTACCGAAGCGTAATTGCAGCAGAACTATGATTGAGCATATCTTGAATAATAACAATATCAGTTCCAGCTTTAAAGCTTTGATACGCCCAGGTTTTTCGTAATGAGTGAGTGCCAATGTCTTTTACTCCAACCGCATCAGCAGTGCTTTTAATTATTTTCCATGCCATCGCTCTTTGAAGGGGCTTATTTTTACCTTTTCGGCTATAAAACACATAGTCCTCTAAATTTCCTTTATAAAAATCTTGGACATAGCTGATGATTGCTTTTTTTACACCATTCGAAATCGCAATTTTATTATGTTTTCCTGTTTTTGTTTCTTTCAATTTTATATGCTCGAGTGGTGTGAGCTTTTCATTTATCAAATCTTCAAATTTTAAGTTTAACAAATCACTAACGCGTAGTGCAGAATTAATTCCAAGTACAAAAAATAATTAGTCCCGCTTATTCCCTTGTAAATATTTCTTCATATCATTAATTTTTTTACGATCACGAATCGGTTCTACAAATTCCACTCTATTCAACCTCCAATGATTCTTTTTATATTAAATTCGATAGTTATGTATCATTAGAATACAGGATTATATAAATTTTTAATAAAGTGTTCGAAAGCTTGATATATCAAGGTTCATGGCTATTTGACGAATGATACAAAATAGAATTGTGTATCATTGAGGTGAATGGTTAAAACGATTGAATAAATTATATAACCTTTACTCATACTTAAAGTAAATCATACGAGTTAGGGAAGGTACTGCTTATGAGTAAGGTTCTTACTAAAGAGGAAATTATTTTACTTTATTATTCTGGAGTGTCAGTGGAGGATATTGTGAAACAGTCTCATTACAAAGCTAGAAGTACCATATACAGAATATTGGGTAAATATGGTATTTATCCGAACAGAAATCCCAAAATAGAACTTTCAAGCGTCGAAGTTAAGGAGATTATATCTATTTATAAATCTTCTCCAAAAATATCTGCAGTTAAAATAGGGAAGATGTATGGTATATCTGGTGATTCGGTGTTGCAAATCCTAAGAGAGAATTTTGTTTCGATAAGAAGGCAACCTAGAAAGCATATAATAAATGAAGCTTATTTTGATTCATTAAATCCAAGCGTCATGTATATTGTTGCACTTATACAAACGGATGGAACCATACATAAAGATCTTCTAGGTTTCTCCATCATACAAAAAGATTATGATTTGCTTAAAAAGGTTGCAGTAGAAATGGGTGCAGATGAACATATTATTTATGAATATGGTAACGGTGTTCCTTCCCTAATTGTTAGAAGCAAAAAAATGGTCCGTTCATTAATGGAAAATTATAAGTTACATCCAAATAAATCTAAAACTTTGGAGATGCCAAAAGTTCCTGAAGTCTTAATCCCTTCTATGTTAAGAGCGCTTTTTGACGGGGACGGACATTTTTCAAAAAGAGAAGCTGGTTTCGTTACTGCTAGTGAATCTTTTGCTTTAGCATTTTATGATATTCTCCAAGAATATGGTTTGGAACCCAAATTAAATCTTGAGAAACCTAATCAAACATGGTTATTTAGAGTATATGTTCGAGGGATAGATAAGCTCAAAATGCTAAATGATATCCTGTATAGTGACGGAAGTACATTATATAGGGAAGATAAAAAGAGTAGGCTTTCAAATGCATATAAAAAAGGTGATATAGATGAATAGCATTCAGAAGTTAGGAAGGGCAGTAGTAGAGAAAAAGGTTATTCAAATGTATATAATGGAAAAATTGGGCGCACCGACTATTGCTAAGGAGTTTGGTATTAGTAAAACCGAGGTTTATCGGATTTTAGAACGTAATAATATAGAACGAAGGCAAAGAAAAGCAATAATTGCTCAAGAAATTATGAAGTTATATGAGAAACAAATGAGTATACCTGAATTGAGTGAACATTTAGGATTACAAGAAGTGACTATTAAAATAGTCATATCACAGAATAAACTAGAAGATATATTGTAATTATAAGGGTAAAATTATATCAGTCCAATTCCACCTTCATGCCGAAGACTTTCTACGATATTCCAGATTTCATCTTGTTAAATATACAATTACATGTTACTAGATTTAAGCCCAGGTGCCAAGTACCTTCATCAAATTATTCAGATATTGAGGTTGAAATAGATACTGTACATGGGGGGAAAGGGGAAACGCATACAGCAACATTATATTTAGAGACTTACTTTAATTAAATATGTGATCTGGAAAAAATCATTCCGTTCATAAAAGGAACATACGAAAAAAAAGTTGCTGCTCAAAAGACCGCGCAGGAAGCTTTGAAAGTTGCATACGTGGGAATGAGTAGACCTACCCATCTATTATGCTTAGCGATGGTGTGAACCAATTGGATATAGAAGAGCTGGAGAAAAAGGGATGGAAAGTAGTGTATATAAAAGAACCTTCGATTGTTTAATCTAAATAATTATATGGATATGAACCTTGAAATATAAAACTAATATGAAAGTACAACAGCGATTGAAGCTTTGTAGCTTAATACCCCACAAAATATAAGTTAATTGGATTACTTTTTAAATTAATTATTATTTTTTCTATAAAATGTATTTACTTTTATAAAATTGTCTGTTATCTTATTATCAAGGCAGAAAAAAGTTGGTGCTAATATAGCTTCTCTTTTTTTATCAATAAAAATAAATTAATCCAATTACTTTTTAGGGTAATTGGATTGGGAGGTAATTATGGGTGATTTAAACATAGCTTTTGGAAAGCTTACAAATGTGTTAAAGGGTCATATTGATGTTTTAGAATACAAACATGTTATAGGATCAGCAATGACTCTGAAGCAAATTGAAATTGAAAAAAAATTTGTAGTTAGTGAAGCAGCAAAATGGAGTAACATCGTTTTTCAAAGACAGGATTTAAAATCGGTATTAATAAATGCTTTTATAGAAATTGAAAAAGCTAATCCTGGATTACAGCAAGTATTCGCAATCGAACATGTAACAAAGCTAGATGAAAAAACAGTTGAATATTTAATATCGGTTATCAATCAAATTCCAGTAACACCAGAAACCTTTAAAGAGATGTTATATCACTTTGCCTCACAAGAAGGTAAAGCTGGCGGCGAGTTTTTAACGCCGAAATCGTTGGCGGAATTATTACCATCACTTTTAAATATAAGAGGCGGAGAAGTATATGATGGAACAGCTGGTGCAGCGCTGCTATTAACAGAAGCAGCTAAATACGCACAGAAACACGGGCAAAACGTTTGTTTATACGGACAAGAAATTAATCCGTCAATTTACGCATTAGGGAAAATGAATTCAATTATTCATGGTGTTGATCATCAATATGCTTTAGGAAATACATTATCGGAACCTGCTTTTGTTGAAGGTCAGTTAAAGAAATTTGATTATGTTTTGATGAATTTCCCATTTTCGTTAAAGAATTGGGGAAGTGAAAGAGCTGAGTACGACTTATACAATCGATATAAATATGGTATTCCGAGCAATTCTAATGCAGATATGGCATTTGTACAGCATGCTATCGCGTCATTAAAGGAAGATGGTAAAGCAGCGCTGATTGTTACACATGGTACGTTATTTAGAGGTGGTGCGGATAAAAAAATACGACAAGCTCTTTTAGAGGAAGATTTAATTGAAGCAATCATTGGCCTTCCTCAAAACTTATTCTTTACTACTAACATCCCTGTAGCGATTCTTATTTTAAATAAAAAGAAGTCTGTTGAAAGAAAAGGCAAAATTCAATTCATTAATGCACAAGACCATATTGAAAAAACACGAGGTCAAAACGTTTTAAGAGCAGAGGTTCAAGAAAAAATCATTAGTGCGTATCACAATGCTGAAGAAATGAAGCAATACAGCATGTTTGTTTCAGTTGAAGAAATTGAAGATGCCAACTTAAATATTGCACATTACTTTACTGAGGATAATGTAGAAAGTATTTTTGGCAATGTTTTAGTAAACAAAAATACGTATGAAAATGATTCTACTCCAAAGGCTGAATTGAAAGAATTGGCCACTATCATTAGAGGAATGAATACACCACCAAAAAAAGATTTAGAACAGCAAGAAGGGGAGTATCACTTGCTACAATTGGCTGATGTACAAGATGGTAAAATTCAGTTCCAGCAGTTAAATACAATCGATTTAGAGCGAGATAAGGCGAATGGGTATGAAGTAAAAGAGGGAGATATTTTATTATCTAGCCGAGGCACAGCAATTAAAATTGCCATCGTGCCAGCATTAGATAAAAAGCTTATTGCTTCGCATAACTTTATCGTTATTCGTCCTAATAATAACGTGAATTCGTACTTTATTAAGTCGTTTTTAGAAAGCCCAATTGGTACGTATTATATTAACTCTAAGCAGAAAGGTACTGTTGTGGCAGTATTAAGTGTTAAAGACATTGAATCGATTCCTGTTCCTAAAGTAGATGCTGAAATGCAAAATAGATTAGGAGCAGCGTTTGAAGAGGTTGATAAGGAATTGGAAAGAGCGATTCAGCAGGCGAAGGAAAAATATAGTTCCAATTATTATGAGCTTTATGAGAAAATAGGGTTAACTAAAGCTTTTAAGACTTTTTAAGTTTTGAATATTAGAAATAAGAACTCTAAAAAATATGGGTTCTTATTTCTAAAGAAACTTTAAATATAAAAATCAATAAATATTTCGCACTCAGTACCATTAAGATAATGTTATAAAAATAAATTATTTCATTAAAATATTAAATTTATATAGGAAGTTAAATGGAGGTTTATATGATTACATCAGAAGAAATTAAACGCAGATTATGGGATGGAGCCAACGAACTTCGTGGTTCAATGGATGCAAGCCGTTATAAAGATTATATGCTTGGGTTAATGTTCTATAAGTTTCTTAGTGATAAAACTTTAGAAACATTCAGAACAGCCAGCGGTTTAGGGCAAATATCGGAATCGGAATTGGTTAATGAATATAAAAAAGCGCAAGAAGAGTATGGAGAAGAATTAGAAAAAATGATTCAAGACGTACTTGGTTACTATGTAACTCCTGCGTATCTATATCAGACGTGGTTACGAGATATTGATTCGGGTGAGTTTGAAGTTCAAAAAGTAACAGATAGTTTGAATAATTTTGAGCGTACTATTGCCGTTTCGAATGATGCAGATGACTTTAAAGGCTTATTTTCAAGTTCAACGTTGGATTTAACAGATACAGCTTTAGGTAGTAACTTAAATGAACGTAGTAAAAATATTAAAGCACTTATTTTATTATTTTCAGATTTAAACATGGTGGCATTACAAAAAGGGGATATTCTTGGTGATGCTTATGAATACCTTATAGGTCAGTTTGCAATGGAATCGGGGAAAAAGGCGGGTGAGTTCTATACACCTCATCAAGTTAGTGAGGTTATGGCACAAATTGTAGCAAAAACAACAAAGGTTACATCGATTTATGACCCCACTGTTGGTTCGGGTTCGTTGCTACTAACAGTTAAGAAACATTTAAGCGAAGATGCTCAAGCGAACTTAAATTACTATGGTCAAGAAAAAAATACAGCGACTTATAACTTAACGCGTATGAATTTGCTACTTCATGGTGTACGTCCGGATAAAATGACGATTAAAAATGGCGATACACTATCACATGATTGGCCGGAAGATCCGGACCGTCCAAACGAAGGTGTACAATTTGATGCGGTTGTTATGAATCCTCCTTATTCTGCTAAAAAATGGAATAAATCGAATTTAAAAGTAAGTGACCCTCGTTTTGAAGTAGCGGGCATATTACCACCCGATTCTAAAGGAGATTTCGCTTTCCTTTTACATGGATTATTCCACTTAGGTACAAATGGAACGATGGCTATCGTATTGCCTCATGGTGTGTTATTCCGTGGGGGCGCGGAAGGTGAAATTCGTGAACGTTTACTTGAGAAAAATTACATTGATACCATCATTGGTTTACCGAGTAACCTATTTACGAATACAAGCATTCCTGTAGCTATCCTTGTTTTGAAAAAAAATCGTCAAATTAATGATTCGGTGCTACTTATTGACGCTTCTCGTGGCTTTATCAAAGTAGGAAAGCAAAATGTGTTACAGGAAAAAGATATTGCTAAAATCGTGGATACGTATGTGGAACGTAGAGAAGAAGCTGGTTATAGCCATTTAGCTACTCGTAAAGAAATACTTGAAAATCAATACAATCTGAACATCCCTCGTTATATTGAGTCGATTGACGAAGAAATACCACAAGATGTAGATGCCCATGTTTTTGGAGGTATTCCTCAACAAAATATAGCTGATTTGAAAATTTTACAATCTATGGTGTCTGATATTTTGGGACAGTCTTTGAAACAAGTTCGTGAAGGCTATGTTGGACTGATAAAATCAGTGGATGACATAACAGTCGATGTCTTAAACGACGCACGAATTATTGAACTATCAAAAAAAGTGGAAGATAAAGCGAATGTTTATATCGATAAATATTGGGATACTTTACGAAACGTGGATGACCAAACGAATTTGACACATTTGATGGAAAAAATGCTTATTGAAATTAAAGAAATTTTATCTACATTTGATTATATTGATGTGTATGACGGCTATCAAATTGTAGCTGAAATTTGGAAAAAATCACTAACGCATGATACAGAACTTATTAAACTAAGTGATTTCTATACAGTAGGACGTACTCGTGAGCCGAATATGGTTACAAAAGGAACAGGAAATAAAAAACGTGAAGAACAAGACGGTTGGGTAGGAAGTATTGTACCGAATGAGTTGATTAAAAAACATTTATTTAGTCAAGAAGTAGAAGAAATTGAATCAAAGAAAACACAAATTCAAAAAATCGAAACAGAATTGTCCGAATTGGTAGATGCTGCAAAGATTGAAGATAGTGATGAAGCCAATGCTTTAGGCGATACGTTGAATGAAGCGGGAGAGGTCTTTGAGAGTAAAGCTGTAAAAGCAGAGTTAAAAGCAGCAAGCAAAGAAACAGTAGAATATCAACTATTAAAAAAAGTCAGTCAATTAATAGATAATAAATCAGCACTTAATAAGGCTGTTAAAATCGAGGAAAAAGCACTTAAAGAAGCGGTACAAGAACGGATTTTAATTCTAACAGATGAAGAAATTGATTGCTTGATGTATGAAAAATGGTTTGGTAACACAGTAGCTATGATAGTTAATCTGGTAGAAATGCCACTTAAAAAAGAATTAAACACATTAAAAATGCTACATGATCGTTATGCAGATACTTTATCGGTGATTGACGAGCAAAGTCGAAACTTGGAATCATCATTTGAAGTAATGCTGAAAGAACTGGTGGTGATATCATGACGAAAACAAATAATTTAGTACCCAAAAGACGATTTCAAGAGTTTCAAAACACTAATAGTTGGGAACAGTGTGAGTTGGGTAAAATAACCAATTCTTATTCGGGTGGTACACCATCAGTAGGTAGATCTGAATATTACGATGGTGATATCCCATTCATTCGTTCTGGTGAGATTAACAGCGATAGTACTGAACTTTTTATATCTGAGAAAGCTCTTAATTCATCATCTGCAAAAATGGTTGAAGTTGGAGATATACTTTATGCGATGTATGGTGCAACTAGTGGAGAAGCTGGAATATCAAAAATTAATGGTGCAATTAACCAAGCAATATTAGCAATTAAGCCAATAGAAGGATATGATTCAAAATTTATTATGCAATTGCTACGCAGTCAAAAACATAAAATTTTAGATAAATATCTCCAAGGTGGTCAAGGGAACTTATCAGGCTCGATTGTCAAAGGATTACAAATCAAGGTTCCGAATTATGATGAGCAGAATAAAATTGGTAGATTTTTTGAAGAATTAGAGAACAATATCATTTTTCAAAAGCGTAAGTTAGAAAAAGCTCAAGCTTTAAAATTTGCTTATCTGTCTGAACTATTTCCCAATGAGGGTGACCTTGAGCCAAAAAGGAGATTTGCAGGATTTACTGGTGCATGGAAACAAGGTACTATTGGGGAATTTGGCTATTTCTATTATGGAAAAAGCGCTCCAAAATGGTCAGTAACATCGGATGCAACAACGCCATGTGTAAGATATGGAGAACTTTATACGAAACACAAAGAAAAAATTGATACAATTTATTCTTTTACAAATATTCCAAGAGAAAATTTGAAATTTAGTACCGGAAACGAAGTTCTTGTTCCCCGTGTAGGCGAAGATCCATTAGATTTCGCAAATTGTAGTTGGCTTAGCATACCTGGAGTTGCAATAGGCGAAATGATTTCAGTTTACAACACACAACAAAATCCATTATTTACTGCATACATGTTCAACGCCCTTTTCAAATATGAATTTGCAAAACGTGTCGAGGGAGGGAATGTATCAAATTTATATTACACAAAATTAGAAAATATTCCTGTTTCCTATCCAAGTATAGAAGAACAGAATAAGATAGCTTCTTTCTTAGATAATTTAAGTAATCTCATTGTTCTGCATCAACGCAAGTTAGAAAAACTGCAAAATTTGAAAAAAGCTTATTTAAATGAAATGTTTATTTAGAATGGGGGGTATGTCATGAGCAATGCACCGAAAAGCGCTTCAGAAAAAATTTTTCAAGAGAAATTTGTAAAAGAATTAGAAAAGTATAAATGGGAAGCACCGGATTTTTTGGACGGTAATAAACAAAAAATTACTGTTAATGATTTAATAAATCACTGGCGAAGTGAATTAAACCGTATAAATGCTGATATGTTGGAAGGCGTGGAATTGACGGATAACGAATTTAAACAAGTCGTGGCGAAAGTTAATCAAATTAATAATAGCTATGAAGCTGCGAAGATTTTAGCTATCGAAGAATCCACAGGAAAGATTGATGGTATTTATCGTGATGATCATCCAGATGTTACGAGAAAACAAATCACATTGACGATTTTTAAAAAGGCTGCGGTACGAGGTGGAGATTCTAGTTATCGAATTGCACGAGAAGTGCAAACACCGAATAACAACCGATTTGATATAGTCCTGTTGATTAATGGTTTACCTTTAATCAACATCGAGCAAAAACGCACAGATAAAACGCTAGATGAAGCGTTCGGACAATTCATGCGTTATTATCGTGATGGCGAATACAGTAACAACTTTATGGCTTTTTCACAGATGATGGTAATGACATCTGAAATTGCTACTCGATATTTTGCGACACCTAAAACTATTAACGATTTTAATCAAAGTTTTATTTTTCATTGGTCCGATAAAGAAAATCATATCGTCAATGATTGGGAAAAAGTGATCGGACAATTCTTAATGATTCCGATGGCACATCAGATGATTGGAGATTATTTAGTAATTGATGAAGCTCGTGATGAAGAAAATAGACGACATATGTTAATGCGCCCTTATCAAGTACACGCTTTACAGGCGGTAGAAGGTGCTGCATTTGGTTGGGATAATAAAGAGAAATTACCGCATGGTGGTTATGTTTGGCATACTACGGGTTCGGGTAAAACGATTACGAGTTTCAAAACCGCATTATTTTTATCCACAAGAGCTGGTTTTGATAAAGTAATCTTCCTTGTAGATAGACGTGAACTCGACAATCGTACTAGCGAAAACTTTAAAGCCTACGCTGCGTATGAGCCTGTTTCTGTTGATGATACAAAACATACATATCAACTAAAAAAGATACTCAAATCTGCTAAAAAAGGTATTGTGGTAACAACTACGTTCAAATTAAATACCTTAGTTAAAGAGTTAGAAGAATCGAGTGATGCTAGTTTATCCGAAAAGAAAATTATTTTTATCATTGATGAAGCCCATCGTACAACAATGGGACAGATGATGGGAACTATTAAGCGTTATTTCAAGAAAAATGGACTTTTCTTCGGCTTTACGGGTACACCTTTATTTGATGAAAATAATATAAAAGGGAAAATAAACGAAAAAAGTGAAGTCATCAATACAACGGAAAAGTTATTCGGACCGGAATTACATAAATACACTATCGATGAAGCTATTGCTGATAAAAACGTATTAGGTTTCCATGTTGATTATATAAACACAGGGGAATTCAAAAGTTATGAAGATTTAAGAGAGCAAATAGCAGAAGATATAAAGGCCGAAAAACCTCATTTAACTGACAGAGAAATTGAACGCGAAGTACAAGAAATGTCCGAACTTGAACTCGAAAAGGAAGCTGTAAAACGTGAATTACTAATATATCAAGATGAAACACATATCCCGCGTGTAGTAGAAGAAATTTTGAATAATTGGGAATCACAATCACAAGGTAGAGAATTCAATGCTATTTTGACAGTTGCTTATAAACCTCGTGTCATTGCTTATTACAATGAATTCAAAAAACAATTAGCCGAACGTAAAGAAAACTTAAATGTGGCAATGACATTTAGTTTTGGGAACGAAAATGATACTACACCGCTTGATCCGGAAATTGTGAAGGGCATGTTTACAGATTACGCTACATTTACAGGTATCCAATTCATTGCGGAGGATAAAAAACATGGTGAGGATGCTTACTTTGAAGATGTCGTAGAACGTGCTACGAGAGGTGGTAGTGGGCGAAATCCTAAAAATATAGACCTTGTGATTGTAGCTGACCAATTACTGACAGGGTATGATTCTAAGCGTTTAAATACATTATATGTTGATAGATCGCTTAAACTTCAAAATTTAATTCAAGCTTATTCACGAACTAATCGTGTATTTGGTTCAAATAAGGAATTCGGGACAATTATCAATTTCCAATATCCTCGAATTACTGAGGAATTAGTAACAGTCGCATTGAAGCTGTATGGAAGTGGCGGTAAGAGTAGCAAGGCGATTGTTGATACCTATGAAACTGCTGTAAATAAATTGGCTTTAAAAGTTGCAGAGATGATTCCTACATTACCAAATCCTACTGAATGGCAGACACTTGAACGAGATGAAGAACAAAAAGAAGTGTTTATTCTTGCTTTTAAAGATACGGCTGAACAATTAAATTTAGTGGAACAATATTATGAATTTAAGTGGGATGACGTAAGTTTCGGTATTGATGAACACACTTGGTTACAATATATTGGTGCGTATAGGAACTTAACTTGGAAAGAAGGAACGACACAAACTCCAACAACAATTAATACACTCGTTGGAAAAACGAAGTTAGCTGGAACACAAGTAATTGATGCGAATCATATCCTTAGTTTAATCGGTTCCAAAGTTATCACATCTAATGGTGTGCAAACAGTCGATAATGAAACACGCCGTATTATTTATGAACAAATTCAAGAATTAAGTAATATGGGTGAATTTGAACAAGCTAAATTATTAAAAGAATTCGTTGATACGGAACTCGTTTCCGGAAATTTAAGCGGGAATTTAAATTTTGACGAGGCTTTTGAAATTTGGAAAGATGATAAGCTACAAAAAGAGGTAGATATATTCGCTAGTGAATGGGGAATAAATAACGAATTATTATTAAAATCCGTGCGTTCGTATTCTATTTCACAACCTGATGTGATTCCATACAGAGAAGATATTACTCGTAGTGTAGATTTTGGAAAAGCGACAAATAAAACAGCGGGTATTCTGTTAAAACATAATATATCGCTATCTAAAAAACTTCCGGAATGGATTGCTGAAGTTCGACAAAAATATAATTAAAGTAAAACAGATAATAAGCTGGATTTTGAAATTTAAAAGCTTCCATTGCAGTTTTAATTGCAACGGAAGCTTTTGTTTTTATTTCTTACTGCGGACTAAATTCAACCCGTCGGGTAAAAAAGTAACAGAATTATTGAAGTAAAGAAGGTTAATTTTGTTACCCTGGTTGTTTTCTATAACATAGTTAAGCAACTTTGATGAAATCTTAGATTTCTGGTTAAGTTGTAGGATTAAGTCGCGAATATCGAAACTTACACATTTTTCTAATTCGTAAATATAAACCTTCATATCAATTGTAGTTCCGTAATATTCTGAGGCAGTTACATAAGTTCCGTTAGAGCCGCCAAATTGGTTATCATAATAATGTTGATCTTTTTTGCCAATTCCGGTAGTTAGATAGTTAATTCGATGGATATTTTTTTCGATTTCTACAATTCTTCCTTTTAACTTTTGCATAACGATAGCCTCCTAAATGTTTATGTTGATCATCGGGGTAAGATGAATAATTTAACATTACCATTAGGACTTAATCTTTGTTATGTACGAATTTTTGGATATTCTACATCTCGAATATATATTTTATATAAACTACGTATAATAGAAATCTTCTTTTGACTGCATTCTTTTTTATACGAGTAAATTGTTGTTAAATCATAGTTTTTAAACAAATGATTTTTTACATCATCTTCATCTAGTTGTAGAAATAGAGCATTTATTTGGCGTTTAAATTTAGTTGTTAGAACCGCTTTCATATAAATAATTTGAGCAAGGTTTTTATGTGCATAATTCTTTCTTTGTATTAGTTCTGAAATGTATGTATGTCGATGATACATAAATCTATTGGAAGCAGCAAAATTTATTGATGAATCAGTGATTACTAGCAACGGTGAAAGAATTGTTAAATCACAGTCTTTTACATTATTTTTTTCTAAGTAGTCAGCGATTTGATAGGCTAGGTTTGTAAAGTATGAGTTTTCAATATCATAAATTTTAATTAATATGTCCATAGAAGGCTCTTTTTTAAATGCTAGATTCAAGTCTCGGTAGTAATCATCTAAATGTGTGAACGCATCGATTAAATCTTTATTAGACACATTTTTACTTTTAGTAATTGTTTTTTTTAAGATATATTCAAATAATTTGAAAGTTCTGATATTGTTTAGTTCATCATAATTTAAAGCAGTTAAAGCATGTCCGTTTCTTTTTTCCTCCATAGTCTTTAACTCAGGAATATTTAATCCGTTAATTTGATTTAAATCAATTCCGTTATTTTTAAAATATTTCTTAGTATCATCTTTGTAATATTTTACAAGTTTCATCAGTCGTTTTTTTTGTTGATAGGTTGAATTCTTTATTGTTGCTGCAGTGTTAGGAAGTAGTGATGAAATTTCATTTTGAACGTGAGTTTGTAAAGGAGTTTTATGTTGGTAACGAAGGATGTAACTATCTTTATATAATTCAAATAGAATTTGTGTGCAAAAATCATCAAATGTAATTGGTCCATTAAACGCACTCGAAAAATCTGGATGGAAAATTTCAGCTAAAATTAATTTTATATTTGTTTGAAATTCGGTAATATTCATCATTGGTCTCCTTAAAATTGTCTAAATAAAATTTTGTATATATTTTCTGGGAATCTTTAATTCATATAGAAGAGAACCTTTGTTCTATTTTGTATTTGTTTTTATATTACACTTATATTATACTTAAAACACACTATTATTCCAAATAAAGGGTTTTATATAATGTCTACAGAAAACTTAAAAATATTATTGATAGATAGCAGAGGAAACCTAATTATTAAGGGAATTGAAGGAATCTTTGAATTGCGGGAGTATTTGAAAAAATATAGAAAGAGGCGGAATAGGATGACTACTTATACCAGGGTAAATATGAATGAATTCATAAAAAATAATATAAATTTAGATGTAGATGTTACTAAGAAAGCACGTTCAAGTAGGGATTTCTTGTATCAGCAATTAGAAGAGTTACCTAGTAAAGTAGAAGATTTTCCAAGATTATATCCAAACAAACATATATATAACTACGGATCATTTTCGAGGAAAACAAAAATTCGACCATTAGATGACATAGATTTTATGTTAGTTTTTGCAGCAGATGGGACAACATATGAAAATTTTGGTGATGAGGTAAAATTAACTGTTCCGAAAGAAGCAGAAAATCTATATAAGTTAAGAGACGAAAATGGATATTTAAACTCAAGAAAAATAGCGAATAAGATTAAGGATAATATATCAAAAGTTTCTCAATATAAAAAGGCAGATATTCGTTCAAGCCAAGAAGCAGTAATTTTAAGTTTAACTAGTTATGACTGGACCTTTGATATTATACCAGCATTTAAAACAACAGAAGAAAGTGATGGTAGGTCTTATTATCTGATTCCGAATGGAAAGGGTCATTGGAAGAAAACGGACCCTAGGATTGATCAGGCAAGGGTTACTGGAATTAACAAATCAACGGATTTTAATGTTATTGAATTTATAAGGATTATTAAGTATTGGAATAAAGTACAAAGAATCAATATTTCATCATATTTGATAGAAAATATAGTATTGAATTACTTTGAAACTAACTATATTTGGCCAAATAGAAAAAATCAATTAAACTCATTTTTTGCTTACTTGAAAGATGCTATTTTTGAATCAGTTTTAGATCCTAAAGGATTACAAGGGGATTTAAATGACTTAGAGTATAAGAAGAAATGTTTAATACAAAATAAGGCCATAGCAAGTGAATCTGCCGTAGTTAAAGCATTGAATTTCGAAGCGAGTCAAGATTATGAAAGTGCTGATGGACAGTGGCGAATTATTTTCGGTGATGATTATGAATAAACTGTTTCCCATTCAAGATAGACAAAATACTCCAGAAAGCATTATTTTTTTACGTGGGCAAAGACAAGCATATAAACAAGCTAAAAATTTTTATATGTTTAGAATGTTTTTAAGTATAGTTTGGCCGATTATAGCAGTTTTATTATATTTTATTTTTGATAATAAATTTTCTAATGTTGTTATAGTAATTAGTTCCTTAATTTTAGTTGTAACATTTATTATAGAATATTATGAAAAAAGCTTTTCAAAAGTGGGGGCAAATATTCAAGAGTGTTTTGATACGAGTATATTCAATTTAAAGTGGAATTCACATTTAGTTGGTGAAAAAGTTAGTAAAGAAGATATTGTTTTGTTAGCAGATAAAGAAAGAACGGAAGAATGGAAATTAAAAGATTGGTACACTGGAATAGAAACTGAGAACGAAGTCGAATATACATTAAAAGCACAGCGTATGAATACAGCATGGTCCATAAAACAAAAAGAAAAGTTTAGTAAATTTCTTTTGTTTTCAGGTATTTTAATATTTATTTCTTTGGTTGTAATAGGGTGTTATCATGGATTCAAGTTATATGATTTTTTAATAATGTTATTTTTCCCAACGATTTCATTATTCATTTACTTATTTAAAGCCTGGTTTGATTTTCTTCAACAAGTAAATGAGTTAAAAAGAATTACACAATGTATAGATGATTCATTAAATAACAAGGCTAAGGTCACTAAGCAAGAACTACGAGCTATTCAAGATTCTATTTATATTCATGGTCGGATACCTAATAATATTATTCCAGATGTACTATATAATAGAATGAGAAGTAAACTTGAAAATTTATTTAAATACACAAATAAGTAACTGTCTCCGTAAGCAAAATTTCGATACAAATCCTTTTTGGGTCAAATTTGGGTCAGTCTCCAAAAATGAGTATTAAAAATGGCGTGGAAACGTTGGTATATAAGGGTTTTACCAAATTATCATTCTTTCCCCCGCCGTCTCCATATACATTATTCAATGATTGTCAAAGAGTGAGAGAAACCTTGTATTTTAAAGGTTTCTTTTTTGTATGGTTTGAACCCCACCTGTTCACTAGCAGCAGCGTTACCACCTTCATTTGAATATTAGTACAACATTATACAAATTTCACAACTTTTCAATGAGATTTGTATAATGACTTTCACTTTGTGACCTGGCGTAAAGAACTGTGAACTAAGAGATAACACTTGATAATATAATCTCTGGACAGATAAAAATCCCTGCTCCCTAAATTTCCCCTAAACAATACATTGTACAAAAAAACAAAGAAGTGTATAATGTTTGTAAAATTATAGGATAATGATGTACATTTTGGGGCTTGGGTGAAAGTTGGATTCCACGGGAGGAATTTACAAGAAGCTGATGATAAAGGCGTATAGAGGATGGAAAATGCACGTTTCTTACTTGGTGACGAATAAAAGTAAACATTGTACAAAAGCAAGTGACAGAACATGAATTAGTAAGAGGAGCGGCTGAGAGCGTGACAAAGAAGCAGGCAGGGGGAGGACAATATGTCGAATAAGAAAAAAGTGATCGTAGTAGGGGGCGGGCTTGGGGGCTTGTCAGCGGCGATATCGCTCCAGCAAAAGGGGTACGATGTGCACTTATATGAACAGAACAATCATCTTGGGGGGAAGTTGAACCGTTTGGAACAGGATGGCTTCGGCTTTGATCTAGGACCATCCATCCTGACGATGCCCCATATTTTTGAGGCGTTATTTCAGCAAAGCGGGAAGCGAATGAGTGAGTATGTCCAAATTCAGCGACTGAACCACCAGTGGCGCTCCTTTTTTCCGGATGGAAATATACTTGATTTATACGAGAATCTGCAGGAAATGGAGGAGTTGAACACTTCCCTCACGACAAAAGACATAAAACAGTACAAGGAATTATTGCAATATTCCGAAAAACTGTACGACATAACGGAGCAAGGCTATTTTAATCAAGGGCTAGACAATCTAAAGGAAGTGCTCAAGCATCACGGCATATTCCAGTCGCTGCGTAAATTCGATTTATCCTCGACGATGTTTGAGGCTATTGATGAAAGAATCAGCAATCCGCAATTCAGAGATATGCTGAGCTATATTGTCAAATATGTTGGGTCCTCTGCATATGATGCGCCTGCAGTCCTTAATATGATGATCTATATGCAGCATGCACAGGGGATCTGGTATGTGCCCGGCGGAATGCATCATTTAGCGGATGCGTTGGTAAAATTGGCGGAAGAGGCAGGCGTCACGTTTCATCTGGGGAAAAAAATAGTGAAGTTCGAAAAAACGAATAAAAGGATTGCAGCGGCCTATGCAGATGATGGCATGAAATTGACGGCGGATTATTTTGTTTCCAACATGGAAGTCATTCCGGCATACAAGCAATTGCTCGAGGAGAAAAAGACGTATGTAGACAACTTGAACAAAAAATTCGAACCGGCAAGCTCCGGTCTTGTGCTGCACCTGGGGGTGAAAAACAGTTATCCGCAACTTGCACATCATAACTTCTTCTTTTCGGGCAATATGAAACGGCAGATGAATGCGATTTTCCATAAGCACGAACTTCCTGATGATCCGGTCATTTATGTCGTGAATGTGAATAAGACGGATTCGGAACAGGCGCTGCCTGGCCACGAGAACCTTAAAATCCTTCCGCACATCCCCTACCTCCAGGATAAACCGCTGACTCGGCAGGACTATGCCGCCTTTGCTGAAAAGGTATTGATCAAACTGGAGAACATGGGGCTCTATGGGCTTAGAGAAAGCATCGTCACACGGGACATGTGGACACCGCATGATATCGAACGGAACTATTCTTCAGACCGCGGGGCCATTTATGGGACGGTTTCTAATAAAAAGATGAATAAAGGATTTAAGCATGCAAAACAAAGTGAACGCTATGAAAACCTATATTTCGTCGGGGGTACAGTCAATCCGGGTGGCGGCATGCCGATGGTCACGCTTAGTGGTCAACAGGTGGCAAAGAAGCTGATGGAGAGAGACCGGATGGATGGATAATAAAATCATCCCCCTGACAGAGAGGACAATTGTCCCTTACCCGATCTTGGAATGGCTGCTCGCTTCAGGGCTGATCCAGAAAGATTCGTTGACAACCTATCTATTCACGGAAAAAGGGGAGCAAAACGAGTTGCTTCGACAATGCGTGAGGGGAGTGGTCATTGTTAATAAGGTGATCCACCATGCAGGGAGCAGTCGGGTTTCGTTCGGCGGGATTGGTTGAAGCGGCTTCGGTGCCTATCATGGGGACTCAGGGTTCGCCTCCTGCAGCCATCTGCAAACGGACTATCGGGCATTCACCAATAAATACCTGCGTGAAAAATACCCGCCATATTCAAAACGGGTGTTTGTATGGGTGAAGAGGCTGCGGAAGTGGCTATTTTAACAGAAGGAATGGTGCTCATGGAAATTTTATATAGTATCGTACAAATCCTGTCCTTAAGCGGCTTATTAGGCGGCCTGCTCATGTTCTGGTCCACCATAAAGCTGCCGGTGCAAGAGGAGAATCAATCATTTCCGCTCCTGTCGATTATTATACCGGCCAGAAATGAAGCGCTTCGTTTGCCACCATTGTTACAATCGCTGCAAATGCAAAGCTGGACGGGTTTTGAAGTAATCGTAGTCGATGATGGCTCCTCGGACCAGACGTCTGAAGTGGCCTTATCATACGGGGCGAAGGTGGTAAAAAGTAAACAGGTAGGCCGGATGAAGCCTGGTAAAGCGAATGCCTGCGCCTATGGGGGACGATTTGCTGAAGGGGAATGGCTTCTTTTCTTAGATGCGGATGTACAGCTTGAAGATGAGAAAAGCCTCGTGAAGATGCTTGCCGGCTTCAGCAAACAAGAATGCAAGGGTATCTTGTCCATTCAACCGTATCACCGCATTGTAAAGCCATACGAAAATTTATCCGTCCTATTCAACATCATTGTCCTGACAGGAATGAATGTATTTACCGTTTGGAAAGAAAGGTATAGGACTGCAGGGTCATTTGGACCTTGCATCCTTTGCGATAAGGAGAGCTACATTTCAACAGGAGGGCATGAGGCTGCGGAAGAATCGATTATGGATGACTTCGCACTGAGCGACCTTTTTTTAGAAAGGGACCTGGCAGTTACGAACTATGTGGGCAGAGGCATCATTAACATGCGGATGTATGAAGAGGGAAGGAAGCAATTAATTGAAGGATGGACAAAAAATCTGGCGACAGCCTCCCAATCAACCCATAGATTTGTCATGTTCCTTATTCAACTATGGATTTTTGGCGCCCTCATGGCAACCGTGGCACCCATACTCGCTTTTTTAACGGAATCCAATGTGACGTTCTCGTGGAGTGTCGCCATCTACCTATTCTATGGCGCCCATGTGTATTTTCTGGCGAGAAGGGCAGGGAATTTCCGAATTATCGTCCTCTTCCTCTATCCTTTCTTTGTGCTGTTCTTTACAGCGGTATTTTTGTATTCTTCCTTCCGAACGCATGTCCTGCATTCGGTCATGTGGAAAGGCAGGAAAATCAACGTTTAATGGGGGAGGGATATGATGCTTATCGGGCTTCTTGTTGTTAATACAGTGGCATGGCTCGTTCTGCATTTTGCAATTTCAGCGCTGTGTTTCAACATTCCTTTGCGCTATTTTCTCAAAGATGTAGCATTTCTTCGGATTGCCCCCTGGGAGAAGAATGGGGAGGTATGGAACCGTTTATTGTTCGTGAAGAAATGGAAAAGGTACTTAATAGATGGTTCTTCCATTGTGAAGAAAAGTTATGATAAGCGCCGTCTACATGGAACGAAGCAGGAGGATTTACTGATTTTTGCAGCTGAAACGAAAAGAGCCGAGCTCACCCATTGGCTGTTAATGTTGCCGGCCCCTCTATTTTTCTTGTGGAATCCAGATTGGGCAGGCTGGATCATCCTTGCCTATGCACTCCTCGCAAACATACCGTTCATCATCACACAGCGCTATAATAGAGGAAGAATCGAATCCATTGTAGGTTCGTCCCGTTATGGTAAAGGGAGAAGGCGCAAGGAACGAAAAAGCCGATGATTCATGAAGGTGTACCCCATTTTACAGAGCTGGGGTTCCGGGGATAAACAGATGCTAGGAATAAAAAAACCATCTGGAACGTTGATTCAACTACGTCCCAGATGGTTTTGCCGTGTAGAAAGACGGAAAGTTTATCCCGCCGTTGCATCATTTCAACTGCTTAATTCCGGATGAGGTAGTCAAACGTACCAAGTGCTACGGTAGCGCCTGATCCCATTGAAATGATGATTTGCTTATAGGGGATGTCTGTGCAATCGCCAGCAGCAAATCCGTCCGGCATGCTGGTAGCCCCGCGCTTGTCTACAACGATTTCACCTATTCTAGTACGCTCGAGCGCCTCGCATAGCCATTCAAGAAGGGTACGGATTCACCGCACCCTCCATATTTCAAAACCTATTTTTTTGTACTTGCCTTAGCCCACATATCTTTTAACCAAGCATCAAAATCTGCGCCTTTTTCACCTTCGTACGTGTTATAAATATCACTACGCATTTTTTCTACTTTAAGTTTGAAGTCTTCGTACGTATGCTCTGCAGGTAAGCTTTTCTTAATTCTTAAGAAAATTTTACGAAGATCTTTGAATAATTCGCCTTTCGGGGCTTCAGATACGGGTACGACTTGTCCCATTTTCTTTAACTGACTTGCTGCTGTTTCGCGCACTTTTGTTACTAAATCCGCTTTCGCTACATATTGTAAAATTTTAATCGTTTCATCAGATTTAAATTTTGCTAATTCATTTACCGCTTGTAAACGTTCTTCCCAGTCTGCTGTACGGTTTACAGCTTTCTTTAACTCATTGAAATTTTCAGGTAACTGGTTTACCGTTTCTTGTTTATGATTGCTCACTCTTTTATCTCCTTTATCATTTGCCTTCATAGCAAATGCTGCGTTTCGTACGCATACCCGTAATTATAACATGAAAGTGAATGAATCAGGCATGAAAGTATTTCTATGTTAATTATAACTCATGCGGGCTTATTTCTATTCTATACTTATTTCCAATCCAGTATTAAAAAAACCTCCCACTTGGCTTTTTGTCACCGAGTGGGAGGTTCTATCAATTTCTATAAAGCAATCATTTTCCTAGCATTAATAACTCGTTGCTGCCTTCACAATTTCCTCTTTCGCCCAATGACGATCAATGTCGGAAAACTCACGTGGCGTTACATTAGCTGGAAGGGCAGGGCGGTTAAATACGCCGTTTAATACTTTGACAGATTCTGCGCGGGAGATATTGTTAGTTGGCTTGAACGTTCCTTCAGGGTAACCGATCATCGTGCCAATTTGAACAACATGCATAATCGCATCCTTTGCCCAAAATCCATTCGCTACATCGCTAAAAATAGAAGGGCTAACAGGGTTGCTACATGGCTCAGTTCCGTTTTCTTCTATACATTGCTTCGCTACATAGCGTGAAACAACAGTTGCCATTTCGGCACGTGTCATATTGCCTTTTGGATCAAAGCCATTTGCTGTTTTCCCGGTCATTAAGCCGTTTTGATTTACATAGTTAATCGCATCTTTTGCATACGAATTTGAAATATCCGTAAATGGCGTTGACGAATGTGTTGGCACATTATAATTCGTTAAAATGTTCGCCAGCATTAAGGCCATTTGTTCCCGTGTAACAGCGGCATTTGGTTTGAATGTCCCGTCTGGGAATCCGTTAATATACGCTTGTGTTCCCGCATTATCAGTCCATTTTGCAAAAACTTGGAACGTCTCTGTTACAGGAGTATTTGGGTTCCAGCGCTTTGTATAGGTTGGATCTAAATACCAACCTTCAAAACGATAGCCTTCGCGCGTTGGTTGTACAGGCATTTGTGCCAGTTCGCCTTCCTCTACTGATTGAGCTGTCAGTAACTCTCCAGGTAAACGCATAAATTGAACGTCATACGTAGGAATCGGTTCATACATGGCGGTAAAGGTTAAGTTGCTCTTTACTACGTCCTTATTAAAATCCCATTCCTTGTTAGTCGTTTCCAACCAGCGAATGAACTTATAACCAGGGCGGCTTTCCGCAGTAGGTGCTGTTACGAAATCGCCATGTAAAACAGTTACTTTGTTCGTGTTCGTTGCATGAACAAATGTTACTGTATACGTGTTTCGCATAAATTTGGCATATAGCTTTAAATCACCCGTTAACAATTGATTATGAGCTGGGTCGGTGAAGTGTACGTTTTTATACCAGCCTATAAATCGGTGTCCTTCCCATTCAGGGGTAGGGAGGCTTGCCACTTTAAATTCATCATATACTTGCATGCTCTCCATTGGTGGTGCACCATTCATTTCGAAGGAAACAGTAAACTTTTGCATTTCCCGCCACTTCGCATATAACGTTAGATCGCTGTACATTTGAGTCGCAAAACTTTGATATTTCGCAGTTAATGCCTCATCTGTATACCAACCTTCAAAACTATAACCTTCTCTTGTAGGAACGGCATTATTGTAAAAGTTTTTGCCTTCCTCTACTTGTACGCTTGGAAGTTCTAAGCCACCATTCGTCACATAATGAACTTCATAATATTTAATGGCAGTCCATTTTGCATAAAGGGTTGTGTCTTGTTTAACCGATGTTATGAGCGGATAAAAGCGCTGTTTCAATGCTTCATCCGTATACCAACCGTCAAATTTATAACCGTTTCGACTCGGGGTATAATTTACGTCGAGACTTTTGCCTGACTGAACTTGTACAGCTGGGAAGGTAGTGCCACCTAAGCCCGTCTCGAATGTAACCGAATAGAATGGTAAATCAAATTTCGCATAGAGCGTTGTATCCTCTGTTACAACATCTTTTGTGATAGACCATTTATGGGTAAATTGTTTATCTTTATAAAGTCCTGCAAATACCAAACCTTCTTTTGTAGGGTTGATTGAAGAGGGAAGAACTGTTTGTTTTTTATGCTCGAAATACTGCACTATTTGATCGTCTTTATCCTTAATACTCACGGTAATATCAGATGCAGTGCCCCATTTAGCAAAAAGCTCGATATAGCTAAAAGGCATTGTCGCAAACTGACCTGGATAGTAATTTTCACCGCTTCCATCACGCTTCGTATTCCAGCCTAAAAACTTCCTATCTGGCTTTACTAAAGGTTCACTTGGCATTAAAACCGCCACTTGAGCAGAACCAGAAACCGTGTTCCGTTGAATCGGTGCAACACCTGAAGTTGCGCCGTTCACATCATAAATAAACGAATATTGATAATCGATCCCTTTCGAATAAATACGCTGTATGTTTTCCGTTTTTTTCGTATAAACGGTTGTTAATGTTGGATCTGTGTACCAATAGCCTGTCGATGTATAAGGTAAATTGTCTAAGCCAGATAAAGCACTCACATTAAAATTTGTTACAGAATCCGCAAAATCTACATAGCGAATTGGGTTCGATGCAAAGCTATTCGATGCGATCGATGAAATATTGCCCATTAATTTAAAGGTAATCATTTCATTGTTACTAAATGCAGACGATTCAATTTTTTTAACCGATGAAGGAATCGTCACAGCTACTAATTCATTATAGCCAAATGCGGATACGCCAATATGTTCTAGGCCATTAGGCAACATCAATTTTGTTAAATCATTAAAGCCAAATGCCCGTTCTTTAATCGATTTTAGTGAACTTGGGAGCGTCAGTTCAGTTAGATCATTGTTGTAAAAAGCCTTATATCCAATTGTCGTAATCGTATGAGGCATTTTAACGGAAGTTATTTTTTTATCTAAAAAGACACCTTCTCCAATTTCTACTACTGGCATTCCATTAAAAGTATTTGGAATGGTAATCTCTTTTTTTGTTCCTGCATAGCTTATTAATTTTGCGCCAATAACTTGTCCTTGACCATCTAATACCTCATCAAAACAAAGCTGCTCCGAATCACATGTGATTGCTGCTTGTATATTTTGAATAGGTAAGCATGAAAGGGTTAGTACTAGCGCCAATAAAGTGGAAATGATTTTTTTCAAATCAAATCCCTCCTTTCTATCCTCATAAATTATACGAGTTCCCCGTATAATACTCTATAATAATTTGATAAAAATGATGATATATTTTAAATTTAATCATTTTTTTACTATTTTAGGAGTGAGTGATAAGAAAATGAGGGATAAAAGGGGGAGTTGAAGACGTTCATCTCCCGTATAAGGGTTGCGCCCAAATTTCGGGAAAGCTTCTACACGATATACAATGTGGTAGGTAATAGACTAATAAAAAAGCGATAATAAGTAGGAAATGCTACTCATTATCGCTTCATTTTATATATGCTACATCCAATAAAGAAGGGAACACCTGAGTCAGATTTTAGTATGCACGCGCAAACCAAACCGTATGTTTAGCTTCTTTCCCACAATTCAGGCATGTGTTCTTTGTTGTTGGTGGATTAAATGGGATGTTACGTGTTGTAAACTTTGTTTGTTCCTTTACGTTTTCTTCACAAGCATCCTCGCCACACCATCCCGCTAATATCCACCCAGGAATGGTCCCATTTTGTTCGGCTTGTAATAAATGTTGTTTTAACTGATCGATTGTCTCGATATGTTGGTGCGAATTTTCAGCACGAAATGCTTTCGCCTTTTCGAAAAGGCGTGTTTGCATTGTTTCAAGTTCTTGTTTAATGCTTTCAACAATGGCTTGTAAAGGGACAGAAACTTTCTCCGCTTCATCACGTGCCTTCATTAATACTTGCTTATTTTCTAAATCACGCGGACCTAGTTCAATGCGCACAGGTACACCTTTTAATTCCCATTCGTTAAATTTATAGCCTGGTGATTGATCAGAATCATCAAGGCGAACGCGAATGCCTTCCGCTTTTAAGGCTGCATAAATGTTATCCAATTCGTTTATAATTTCAGGATTTTTTTTCCATGGACCGACTGGAATCAAAACGACTTGAGTTGGTGCAATTTTTGGTGGTAAGACAAGCCCTTGTTGATCGCCATGAACCATAATGACGGAACCGATTAAACGTGTAGACGTTCCCCAAGAAGTTGTATGCACATATTCATGAGTATTTTCTTTATTTAAATATTTAATATCAAATGCTTCTGCAAACTTTGTACCTAAGTAGTGCGAGGTACCGGCTTGTACGGCTTTTCCGTCTTTCATCATCGCTTCAATGGAGAATGTATCAACTGCTCCAGCAAAGCGCTCGGATGGTGTTTTTTGTCCATCATATACTGGAATGGCCAGTAATCCTTCGACCACTTCTTTATAAATCGTCAGCATTTGCATGGTTTCTTTACGTGCATCTTTTTCATCCACATGCGCGGTATGCCCTTCTTGCCATAAAAATTCAGAAGTACGGATGAATGGAAGAGTTTTCTTTTCCCAACGGAATACATTTGCCCATTGATTAATTAAAACTGGAAGATCCCGATAACTTTTAATCCAGTTTGAATATAAATGTCCGATCATTGTTTCAGAAGTCGGACGTAGTGCTAAACGTTCTTCTAATTTCTCTCCTGCAGCTTCAGTTACCCAAGGCAGTTCTGGAGAGAATCCTTCAATATGCTCTTTTTCCTTTTGGAAGAAGGATTCCGGAATTAGCATTGGAAAATACGCATTACGATGTCCAGTTTCTTTGAACCGCTTATCCATCTCTGCTTGAATATGCTCCCATATTTCATAGCCATCAGGTTTAAAGGCAATACAACCGCGAACAGGGGTGTAATCCATTAAATCTGCTTTTTGAATTGTATCAATATACCATTTAGAAAAATCGTTTGTTTTTTGCGCCATTGTCTATTCCTCCTAATAAATTTAATGATGTAAATAAAAAAAGCATAAAGAGTCCAAAAAGGACGTCTTTATGCTCATAGACGTGGTACCACCTTAGTTCGACCTAATAAATATTAAGTCCTCTAAACGTTTTTAACGAAACAACCCGGTTAGTTTTAGCTAACATCTCCGTGCTAGGTTTCAATAAGAAGGGGTGATATAGCTCTCAGCCAAGGCTATATTTTCTGGTTCACAATTCTTATTTACTTGGACACATCATTGATTACATATTTGTACATTAATATAACAATTCAGTAAATTTAAATCAATATGTAACTTAGAGAATATTTCAAAACTCGAGGAACTGTGAATTTTCCGGAACATTCTTTGACGAAAGGTTACTAAACGAGGTTTCGGGAACCATATACTACCAATTGGTGTCTATATTTAAAAAGGGAGGTGTCATTATGTGGGTAATATTTGGTCTTATTGCTATAGTGGTAACTTTTATAAATCTTTATATGTATGCAACAGGAAAAGATTATAAACTTGCGATGGCCATGGGGTTATCATTTACAGCATTAACACTTTGTGCAGATTATAGTCTTGCATCACAGTGGGTAAAAGCAGAAGACTGGGCAGCTTTAATGGATGTAGTACCTAGTATGGAAAGGGCATTATGGTTTTTGACAATTGTTTCGATCTTATTAAACATAGCACCTGTCCTTTTAGAATTAAAAAATAAAAAATAAGCTTTTTTTGAATATGTTATAATTTACCTGTCAAATATGAGGAGGGTTCGTTTCGGAATGACAAACTCATATGAATAGCGAAATCGTAACTAGTTTGAGGTGATTATGAAAATGAAAAAAATAATAGTGGGGCTAATTATTGTTGTATGTATAGGTATTATAGCTTGGCTAAGACTAAATCCACCTTTAGAAAAAGGCACACTTGGTAGCAATTCTGAATCCACATCAGTTGTCATTGAATTGGGGAATAAAGGTTTAAGAGATATTCAAGTTACGGAAGTGTTTGTTAATTATGGAGAGATTCCCTCTGAAGTGAAAATGCAAATCAATCATCCTGATAAAGGTTTTATCGTAGTGGATGACTTTTCTTCTTCAGAAGCAGCTGCGTTTAACTTTTTTAATTTAATGGATGCAAAAATAAAAAAAGGAACAATTATTGGCGAGATTTATGAAAAACAAGATAAAAAGCAAGTAGAAGAAGACGATAGAATTTACGGTCTAACTATTTTAAATGAGCAACCGATTTATAAAGTCGAAGTACATTACCGTTATTTAGGAATGCCATATAAAATTGAAGTGAGTATGAAGTGATTTTTAATAAAACTAATAAAGCCTAAAAGTATATGAATAGTGCAATTTCAAACAGACAATGCACCTAAGTAATTTTCTATATCAAAGGTTATGGAATACAATTCAAAGCCACAAACGTTTAAAAGCGTTTGTGGCTTTTAGTAAGAATAAAATTCGAATTTATACTGTGTTCGAATGAGTATTTTTAAAATAAGTTTAGAAAATAGGTCCCATCTTCTCCGCGTACTTCAACTGAATAATCAGTGTCTTTTTTTAGTGATTCTAATTTATGACTTTCTCCAGGTTTTATTGAGAAATTTTCAACTATTTTATCGGTTTTTATATCAATCATGCGTATATCTATATTAGAGTCACTGTTTCCATCATTTAAATCGTGCTTCTTTTATTTTCTTTCCAATTGATGTCATCGTGTGATTTCTCCTTGGTAAATTGAATTTTATATTACGGTTTTCATTGCGTCTGTCACACTTTGTGACATTCTCGTTCGACTCTATGTTTGAATCGCTATTTCTTAAAAAACCATTTGACAGAAACTCTGGCATCTTTCATATAACAATTTTTTAATTCGAGCATTTTGAAAAAAGTGATTTTATTTCCTGGATAATAATGGTGCAATCTCGTCAATTTTTCAATCGAAGCTTTTTAACTAGATAAATCAAGTATTCTATTATTTTAATCAGTAATTCTACTAACCAAAAGAGCAAACCTATAAGTAGCGCATATTTAAAAACAGGGGATGTGGAGTACCCAGAAACATAGACACTATAGAACAACATAAACAAAAAACCTATAATCCAAAGAGTTCTTTTTAGTATTATCAAATCATTAGCCTCACTTTAAATGTTAAAAAATTCAATTGTTATCAGTGTATAGATTTAAAAGAACATAGTAAACAGTTAAACTTACATCGCCAAAGCAGGGTTTGGTAGCTTAAGGACTTATCGGATAAATCCGCATTTGTATATGAGACCCCAACTCTCAATTAGTTCGCAATTTTTATAATCTAAAAAAAATTTTCATAATGTCACAAATGCCCATTAATTTTAGTTATATATGTTAGAAAGGAGGGAGCCACTTTAGTTCCAAAAAATGCTTAGAAATGATCAAGCATATTCAGCCTAAATCCCGATAGGAACTTTAGTTTTTTTAATATATGATTTACAAATGAACACCCATAAAATGTAAAAAACAACATATGAAAGGTAGATTTGAGATGAATTATTTTGTTTGTGAAACGTGTGGGGTCCAATATGACAAATCCACTGTTGAACCTAGTGAATGTAAAATTTGTACGGAGGAAAGACAATACGTCAGCCTAAGTGGGCAGAAATGGACTACTTTATTTCAATTAGTAGCATCTAATCATTTTAATAATGAAATTATATTTGAAGAAGAGAGGTTGCACAGTATTAAAACTGTCCCTACGTTCGGAATTGGACAAAATGCTTACTTAGTTCAGAATCGCCATTTTAATTTGTTATGGGATTGTATTACCTATATTGATAATCAAACTATTGCCAAAATTAATGAATTAGGTGGGATTAATGCAATTGCGTTATCTCACCCCCATTATTATTCAAGCCAAGTGGAGTGGGCGGAAGCATTCGATGCTCCAATCTATATTCACGAAGATGATAAGGAATGGGTAACTAGACCAAGTGAACACATCGTTTTTTGGTCAGGGGAACAATTGATTTTACAAGAAGGTTTAGTATTGCACCGTATTGGAGGCCATTTTAAAGGAGCAACCGTTTTAGAATGGCAGAAAAATGAAAAAGAGGGCATTTTATTTGTTGGTGATATTATGCGTGTTGTGGCAGATCGAAGATGGGTAACTTTTATGTACAGCTATCCGAATTTTATTCCATTACCAGCTAATATTGTGAAACGAATTGCAAGTCAACTTGATACATTTAAATTTGAAAAGTTGTTTGACGCATTTCATCGAGTAATTGAAAAGGATGCAAAAGAACGTGTTCAAATTTCAGCAAAACGGTATATTGCAGCATTAGAAAATAAACTTTTTGAAACATAAATATTCATACACACTAAATTAAAAAGATCTAATCACCCTTGTGTTGAACTACATAGAAAAAATGATCCAACTATTTTATAAATCAATTTTATATTTACTTAATAAGACTCTCTTTTGATGAAACTTTTTCAAAAGTGAGTCTTATATAATTAATTGTAGTATTAGCTTTATTGAATGAACTATGTACTTATCCGAGCAATGGAGGGCTTTAGTGAGATGATTTAAAAATCTATATTTATAAATATCAAACACTATAATATATTCGGCTTTACAGAATTCGATTAGTTAACTAATGGTAATTATGGTAACTTTTAATTGTGTTGTGCTATACTTTTCTACAACAATATAAGGAGGTACAGGTCCAATGGTAAAAAATTAACATGAGAAAATCTTAAATTATTTTATATATTAGAATAAACATGTAGATTTTCTCTTTCTTATCATTCACTTTTAGAAACGAGGAGAAAGTTCATGTTAAATAAATTAAGTGATTCGATCTATTATTTAAGTAATCAAGATGAAAAAGAACGTCCGACATTAGGCTTAGTATGTGGTGACCAATATAGCCTAGTCATTGATTGTGGGAATTCTACGCAACATGCAAAAGATTTTTTGCTAGAAATAGAGAAGTTGAATGTGCCGCCAGTTAAATATGTCGTTCTTACGCATGCACATTGGGATCACTTCCTAGGAATGAATGAATTTAATGCAACGGTGATCGTTAATCGCCAAACAAACGAACTGTTAAAAGAATGGAAAAGTTATACATTTGATGATCATTCATTACAAAAGTATGCAAATGCGAAACAGATGAGTGCTAAATGTGTGGAGATTATACAAGCGGAAATCCCAAACAGAGAGAGTTTTAAGTTGAACTCACCGCATGTCATTTTTGATAATACATTATCGATTAATTTAGGGAATAAAGTTTGCATAATTGAAACAATCCAAAGTACACATACAGATGATTCTACAATTATTTATATTCCTGATGAAAAAGTTATTTTTTTAGGTGACTCTGTTTATGGTACAACGAAAAATTCACTTTATCATTTCAAGCAGTCTTTGTTATTGCCTATGATAAAGGACATTCAGAAATATGATGCGAAAATGTTTCTACTTGGTCATGAATCAATCTGTGATTTAAATGAAATGAATGTATATTGGGAAGAGTTAATTGCTGCAAGCGAAGCTGTAAAATCTGACTCACTAGAAAATGCTATTGAGTGCTTTAAAGCACAACATAATAAGGAACCTAGCGAGAATGAGCTATTTTTCATTCAAACATTTGTGAATGACCAGATCCTTCAATCGCAATAAGTTAATTCATTTATTGTGAAAATAAATTAGTACTCCATAAAAAACGGTCTTGCAATTACGTTTGCAGGACCGTTTTATAAGAAAAATGGATTCCCTAAAGTGTGGAATACGTTCGTTTGCTTCTTATTAAAGAATAAAATTTTTAGAGCATTTCTATTTTAGATCAACTATAATTTCTTCAAATTGCACTTTTTTTAAGTCTCCATTACTTTCAATGGAGCGGTAATTAGCCTTGAGCGGATTTCCAACTTCATCTTTACCTATTATGTCGTTTTCAGATAGTTCGATAATGGGTGTGATAAACAATTTGGTAGCATTCGGATCCAAACTTTCATAAGTAGCAGACCAATTATTTATAGCTTGAATACCCCAACCTCGAGTTGTTCCGTTAAGTGCTTTATATTTATTTCCTAAATCATCCATCACTTCCATTGACATAAAAAGATGATCCCATTTATTAAAGATGTCTAGGGGCGCAGAACCTTCATAAGATATAATAAATGACATCGGAGTAATTTTAATATGATTAGCTGTAAATGATAGTCCGTGATTGTTTAATGTTTTATTCACTAAAATAGTTTTACTGTCGACAGCAGATAAGTTGAAATCAAATGCCCAGTTTCCTTCATATACGGTGCCTGTATTGTTTATATGTGTTGAGATACTTTCAATTTGCCAATTAACATTGATATCATCTAAATTTTCAGGATGATAATCGTTGACTGACATTAAACTAATATATTTTCCATCTTCAATTTTAGATATTTGTTCACTACTAGTTAAACCACTGTCTCCATACATAGGCAAACTGTTGAGCCATGGTCGATCGCCTAAATCTTTGGTCGTTTCAATCATGTACGTAATAAACAAAGTTTCGCCATCAAAAATGGTATCCATAATGCTTATTTTTATCCCATTACTTTCCTGTACTAAGCCTAGTTTCTTTGCATGCTCTTCATAGTCAGCATATTTTCCATCACTACTACTAAAAAACTTAAAAATACTTCCAAGAAAAGGGCTCTCCTGTGCGTATGATGTAAAGGAAAGACCAATTAAGGAAGAGCATATAATTCCTAATGTCATTGCTGCCACTGTTAATGAACGTTTGAATTTGTTTTGTTTTTTTGTTTTTACTATACGATTTTGTAGCTCTTTCGAAAATCTTTTCTTTTCAAATTCTGAAACAGATGCAAAATCATCATCGGAAATATTTGTATGAATATCATTTAAAAGTTCATAAATATCTTTCAATTGAAGTTACCTCCTAAAATGATTTTTTGGGCTTGGTTATTTAATTTTTTACGCCCTCTAAACAGGCGGCTATCTACTGCTGATTTAGTTAAACCAAGCTTTTCTGAAATTTCATCAGATTTCATATCAAGAAATAAACGCATTACAATGATTTTTTGATCAATCGGATCTAACGTGTGAATAAACTCGAGTATTTCTTTTTTATTTTCAGAAAAAATAATGGCTTCTTCTACAGAATGGACCTTTTGTAATTCTAAATTATCTACTATTACTTCCGTATTTTTAGTAACTTTTCGATAATAATCAATGGCCTTAAACTTGGCAATGGATGCAATCCAATGTTTAAAATTACTAGTATCACCTTTGAATTTAGTTGCGTTGTTCCAAACGGATAGAAAAATATCGTTTATACACTCTTCAACAAGACCTTCATTTTGAATAGGTCCAAGTATTTTAAAAGATATCCCTTTAACGAGAGGTAAATATTCATATACGATATATTCAAGCGCATCTTCTTTTTCCATTTGGAGGCGTTCGACAAAATTCTTTTCATTTGATTTCATCTATAAAGAATCCTCCTAAATTTTTGTAAAAGCTTTTACACATTATAAGACGAAGTAGATAAATGTTTTTTGCATTTTATTCGGATTATTTTTAGAAATTGTATGATTATTTGATGTGAAGACGCCGATTAGTTAACAATTAGTATAATTAAAAGGGGATAATTTCCATAGTTTATTTTTCCTCTGTCTGATTTACATTTTCTATACGAGATACTTTTTTACTTCCGAACTAGAAATAAAGGGATAAATAAGAGAAAAGGCGAATAAATAAACGAACGTACATTCTAAGAAAGTGGGTTATAACATTGAATACACTGTTTTCTAAAACAACAAAAGCTGTTCAAAACACCTATGAAACGCTCAATTGTTCAGGTGGCTCTCTTATCATTTATCATCAAAATCAATTAGCCGTCGAACAATATTGGGGCAAGCAATCAAATAAAGAGGATGCGAAAAATATTCAACCTCATACGAGATTCCATTTAGCTTCTTGTCGGAAGACGTATGTGGGCTTTGCTGTTGCCTATGCAGTCATGAATGGTTATATTGATTCAATCGATGATGACATCACAAAACATTTGCCAATCGACAAACAGCATCCGTTATATAAAGGGACAACTATCCGACATTTATTAACACATACGCATGGATTAAAATTACATAATGACGGTGTTGAACGTGTTTTTAAGGCAGGGGAAGATTGGGGCTATCAAGGGATAAATATAGACATTTTGTCAGAGATTCTTCAGTTTACGACAAAGAAGACAATTGCTCAAATAGTAAAAGAGGAAGTTTTTATCCCTCTACAGTTTAAAGAAACAGGCTGGTATAACCAATTTGATGACAGCTTCGTAGAGGTCATTCGTCCAGAAAGCCAACCCCATTGGACTGCACCGATAAATATAGATGGTAGCGGAATGAATATGTATGCTTCAACACGAGAATTTGCAAAATGGGGGCTTCTTCATCTTAATCAAGGGATGCTTGATGGTCAGCAAGTCATTGACCCACTTATTATCCAACTTGCGACTTCATTTCAATCACCAGTATTAATGAATCCTGATCTTCCGGATAACGGATTTTTGTGGTTCGTTAAAAATTCGCCTGCTCAGCGGTCTGAGATAGGGGAGTTTGTGCCGGATGGATCGTATCAAATTTTAGGGTATACAACGGTGACGCTTCTCGTCATCCCACAAGAAAATATTGTTGCTGTTCGAGCGTTTAATAGCTTCGGAAATCCTGAAGGCTATAACTATTTACGAGATGTAAAGGACTTTGGAAATAACATTATGCTTGATATTAAACAGGCTATAGGCGTGTAGTCTATTGTTGCTTCATATGTTTTACAATAGATTTATTAATCATTCTCTAGGTCTACTCTTAATGAAATTATCTTAATACTACCTTTTATTTCATTTTTCTAGAAGTACAGGCGTATTGAAAAGGAGATGAATAGGATACTGTAATTGAAATAGGAGGTGAGTGTTATGTGTTTTTGTAGTAAATCTGAAGACATAAAAAACTACCGCTTCATCGCCTCAGAGTGGGGTGTTCCCAAAAACTACCGCTTTTCAACTTCAAAGTGTGGCACAAAAAAATTAACTATTTGTAAACTAAAAAGAGCTGCTTTTGAAGCGGGTAATGTTCATTTGTATGATAATCCGGATCCATTCGGTGTAGATTACGAGTACTATTTTATTAATCAACTGTTTCGTTTTGCACAACCGTGTACAGAAATACCAGGGTATAGAATACCCGCAGTAGATGAATTAGCAATTATTAGCTCATCTTTCCAAGTGAAGGGGGAATTTCTATGTCCTATGTTAGTTTGGGCAACTCTAGATGGTACGCTTCCTGTACTTGTAAGGGTAGATCCTTATAGTGTTAATCCGGTAACAATTGCTGATAATTCAGCATGTAAAGGATATAAAATCTGTGTTCGGCCTATACTTGTTTAAGTATAAGATTTTAGTAATATTATCAATTCCTTTAAAAGAAATATCCAATTGTCTTATAGTTGCTGTAAAAATATTATACAAAAGGTGACTTTCAGGTTGATGAAAGTAGAATAATACAATTTTGTAAAAAAGGTTCAAAAAGAATATTACTAGAGAAGTATCGATCATTTATTATCGTGTTTTAAAGAGATGCTGTAATAAGTAAAAACGCCAATGGGGTAGTCAACCTACCACATTGGCGTTTTAAATTTTCATCTTATTTCATTAAAGCTTTTTCCCCAGCAATACCTGGTTGTGTGAGCTCGAATGGGTTTAAGATAATATCTAATTGTTCGACTGTGAAGTAATCGTACTGTAAGCATAATTCACGTACTGATTTGCCGCTGTGTAGCGCTTCGCGGGCAATTTGGCTTGAACGCTCATAGCCTAAATGTGGTGCTAATGCTGTTACAACCCCAATTGAACGTTCTACAAAGTCATGCATGCGCGCTTCGTTTGCCTCAATATGATCTAAGCAGTGTGTCGTAAATACAGTGAAGCCATTTGTCATAATTTCAATTGACTGTAATAGGTTGAAGACAAGGACTGGTTCCATTACGTTAAGCTCGAATTGACCTGCTTCAGAAGCTAATGAAATCGTTACGTCATTGCCGACAACTTGGAAGGCAATTTGGTTAATTACTTCTGGCATAACAGGGTTTACTTTCCCTGGCATAATTGATGATCCTGGTTGACGCTCTGGTAGACGAATTTCACTGAAGCCTGTTTTTGGACCAGAGGCCATTAAGCGTAAATCGTTTGAGATTTTTGACATATTCGTCATCGCAATTTTTAGCATAGAAGACACTTCTGAATAAGTATCTGTGTTTTGCGTACCGTCAATTAAGTTCTCTACGCGCTCGAATGGGAAGCCACTGTATTCAGCAATATGCTCCACGGCAATTTTCATATACTCTGGGTCAGCGTTTAAGCCTGTACCAATTGCTGTCGCCCCGATGTTAATTTGTAACATTGTTTTTTGCGCATTTTTAATACGTTGAATGTCACGGCTTACAACGGCTGCATAGGCACCAAATTCTTGACCTAAACGAACTGGCACTGCATCCTGTAAGTGGGTACGACCCATTTTTACGATAGAATCAAATTGCACTGCTTTTTTCAGGAAGCTTTCTTTCATGCGTTCCATCGCTACAATTAACTTATCTAAAGTTGACACCGTTGCGATATGAATAGCTGATGGGAAAGCATCATTTGTAGATTGCGCCATGTTGACGTGGCTGTTAGGACTAATAATTGAATAAGTACCTTTTTCTTCCCCTAAAATTTCTAATGCGCGGTTTGCAATTACTTCGTTGGCATTCATGTTCATTGAAGTACCTGCGCCGCCTTGAATTGGGTCTACAACGAATTGATCGTGTAGCTGACCGTGAATGATGTCGTCTGCTGCTTGAGCGATTGCATTGGCAATTTTCGTGTCTAATTTACCAATCGCCGCATTGGCAAGGGCAGAGCTTTTTTTTACGATGGCAAATGCACGAATTAATTCAGGATGCATTGTCATTTTAGTAATTGGGAAGTTTTCTAATGCACGAGTTGTTTGAACGCCATAATAAACGTCCTTTGGAATTTCTAATGTGCCTAAAAAGTCTTTTTCAATACGTGTACTCATTGTGTACGAACCCTCCAAGAGAATTGTGTGATAGTTGGATAAACAATTACATTATACGCCAATTTTCATAGAAACCTTACTTGCTGAATTATTAGATTATTTAGAGGCTTTTAAAGTACTAATTTAAGCTCTTTTATAGCATAAACGACAATATTTACTATATAAATAGATTATCGCACCTATTATATTGTGTAATTTACAAACAATTTAAATAACGGTAGGACAAAGAATTTTTTGTCCTTTATAATAGTAAATTAGAACGAATAAGAAGATATACATATTCTAGGAGGGTACACATGAATTTATCATTTAATAATATCCAAATATTTGCCCAAGTTGAAAAGGAAACAGAATGGTTCAAGCACTATAAACTAGATGAACTAAAAGACCGTTATTATAGTAATTTTATTCAGTTTTTAAAAATGCCGTCCCTACAGCAATATAAAGAGATGGAACAATATTTAAAGGATTTTCATGAAGCGAAGGGGCAAACCCATGTTAAGTTTACATTCCCACAGGATAAAGAAATTCCAGACGAAGTGTTGGACTATGTGAAAAATGAAGGCTATACAATTGGAAGTTTAGAAATGTATGCCATTGAACCAAAGGACTTTGGGCATTCCGCTACATGTGAGCATGTTATTGTCGAATTCTTATCGGAGCATACTTTACCTCACTATTTAGCAATTCATTTTGAAGATGCGAAGCAATGGGGTGAAATTTACGCGGCTGGAAGGGAAAAAATGCTCGAGCGTGATTTTTTAATGCAGCGTAAAAAACAAATCATAGCACGTATTGACGAGCAAGTAGTTGGATCAGTAGATGTGATTATCGAAAGCAATACAGCTGAAATCGATAATTTTTTCGTTCTTCCGGCGTTTCAAAAAAGGGGAATTGGCACGAAAATTCAACAATTTGTTATGAGTGAGTTTGCCGATAAGACTATTATTTTAGTAGCGGATGAAGAAGACACACCACGTGAAATGTATGTAAAGCAAGGGTATACCTATATCGGGAAGCAATACAATGTGCTGAAGATGGATATCAATAAGTAGGAAAAGCCAACGGAGTGCTTATGATTTAAGTAACACTCCTTGGCTTTTTATATTATATTTTTTTCAACTGCTCAAGTATGATCTCTTTTAAATTCGTATGCTTCCACATCGTAATCGTTTCGAATTCCCCATGGAGTTCGATTAAACGACTAACGACTACATAGCCAATATAATAACCGAGGCGTGTCTTACCAAATCGTTCCCCACCGTTAATGGAAAACCATTCTTTAAAGATTTCGTCACTAGGCATTGTTTGAATTTCTTGAATAAAGTGGTTAACGATCATGTTTTCATTGTCTTTACAGAATTTTAGCCAATCTGCATCACGCTCAAAGGCAAAATAGACGTCTTCATGTGTGTTCACGACCTTCGTAGACAAATACGTAGCGCAACCTTCCTGCAAAAGCCATGTATACGGGCTTGTCCACTCAATTTGGTACATATCGACATTTTCACGAATAGACAATAGATGATGGGTTGCATGACCAAATTCATGGGCGATAATGACTTTTAAATGATCCTCTTCTGCGGACAATTTTTCTAGGCAAAATGTGATTTCTGGGTCGAATTGGCGATGTGTATAAGCATTGGAACCGTAAATGCCAACAAGAAGGTGGACATCCTTTGTAAAGTGAATTGGATAAAGTACCTCATACTGATCAACAATTTCCTGAATGAATAGTGGCATCGCTTCACACATTTTTCGAATATCTGCGAGTTTTAGCGGATGTCGTTCCAGTGCAAGCTGCATCTTTTCCTCTTTTCGTTTGCAATGATAACTAAAATAATAGTGATAGCTTGCTTCATGTTTAGCAAAAAAATTTTCTAAATATGAAAGGGTAGGCTCATAATTTTCTACGAATTCTGAAGCTAAGTTATGGATTTGCATTTGCATGAAAAAACACCCCTTTAGTTAATTCTAATACGATTTTTAACTTTAATGGTAGTATATAACAATATAAATAACTTATAAAGAAGTGGTAGTTTGCTTTGTCTTTTTATAAATTCTCAGAGCTAGCGGATCACTTTTTTCACGTTTTTGAAAATAATGATTTTGATACATTTGTGGCCCTAATTAAAATAAAGGAAAACCATATAATGATGTTAGAATGGCATCAATAAAAGAAGCAGCTAAATATTTAGCTGCTTCCTGCACATTCACACCAATTGAGGATTTTCATGAGGCTGAATGGTATTTAAAAAATTTAACGACAGCTCATTAAAACGACTTGGCTGATCTACATTACAAACATGTCCACTGTCTTCGATTATTATTAGCTCGCTTGTTTTTTGCGTCTTCACAAGCTCTGCTACTGTATGGGTAAACATATAATCCTCAGCCCCCATCAAATAAAGGGTTGGAATATTCGTATCCTTTTCATTGAACTTTATTAAATACTTTGCCACATTCGTCGTTAACGTTAACCAACGTATAAATTCACGATGCTGTACTTTTTTTGCCTCTTGAACAAATAAAGAACGTGAGCCTTCATGGGATTTTTTCGGCATTAATATCCATGCAAAGAAACGATACAACCACATATAAGGGACAATACGCTTAAATCTGTTTGCGATACTTAATAGAAACTGCAAGCGCGGCGTAATGCGAATGACTGCTCCTGCAAGCACCATACTTAACATTTTTTCAGGGTGTGTCTCTGCAAGCTGGCGAATTAAAATAGTTCCAAGTGAAATCCCAACAAAATGTGCTTTTTTTATTCCTACATGATCTAAAACTTCCATAATATCTTTACTTACAAGGTCGAACGTATAATGCTTTGGTGTACAGTTAAACTTAGACGATCCGTGACCTCTTAAATCGACAACGAGTACATTAAATTCTTTTCGATAAGCTCGTATTTGCTTATACCAAATTGTTGAACTTCCACCTGCACCGTGAACAAGGACAACCCATTCCTGTTTATCTTGGCTGTAAATTTTATAGTGTAGCAATTGATTCCATCCTTTTAAAATTCTATACATTTGTATATCTAGTTAGACGAAAGTGAGACGTAATGGTTTCAATATAACGTGATAGTTTTTATCTGTCTATGAAAAGCTACTAGTTTTGCTAAAATACTATTTTATATTTGAAAGGATGAAACCTTTTTCTTTATTTAATAGTAAATAGTAGTGTTTCTATACATAATGAAGGAGTGAGGTTGATGAAAAAGTGGTCATTTATTGCAATAATAGTAGCAGCGACACTTGTTTTATCAGGTTGTAATTGGTTGGAGATGAAATTTGGTAATCTCAAGGAGAATTTTGTCGGTCGTGAATTAACAATCCAAACATATGACGAAAACAGTCAATTAATTGACCGTGTCATTGGGAAAAGTGTAAGTATCGAAGCAGATGAAGAATTTAGCTTAAAAGATGTAGATGGGAATACTGTAGAGAAATCGGCCGTGCTGAATATTACGGTCGGTGGGAAGCAAATGCTACATGTTGGAAGTAGTTTAATCGCGTATGAAGATGGTTTAGTCGATATGTTTGATGCATATTCAAAACAAATTGATCTTCAAAGCTTTGATCGCTCAGTGCCATTTATTAATCGCATGGTAAATGATTTAGCGAATATGACAACTGGGAAAGATAAAATTGTATTAATACGCTCGCAATCAGGACAACCGCTTGCTACTTTTGCAGGAGAAGATGTAAGCTATTATTCGACAGAAATGGATAAATCAACAGGGCTATTAATTGACGGGCATTATTTATTCATTTACCGCTGTGATTATACAATTTATGATTTAAGCTTACTAGCATCAGGGGAATAATGGTCATAAAGTTATCTGAAGATAGCATTAATTCGTGATACAATAGACAAAATGAATGTTGTCGGAGGAACTACGCGTGATTGAATTAATCATTATTTTAGGTATTTGCGCAGCTATCGTTTTTTGGAAAATGCGTCCGGTCGAAGGGATTAAAACGATTTCAACAGACGAATTGCAAACGATGTTACGCGATCAAGATAAACTTTTTATTGATGTAAGAAGTATGAGCGATTTTAACAAAATGCATGTCGCACCATTTATTAATGATCCTCATGGAAAGGGAATTGCTGCTCTTCCAAAGGATAAGGAAATTGTGGTCATGTGTCGTTCGGGTTTGCGTTCGCTCGAAACATGTAAAGAGTTAAAAAAGTTAGGCTACCCTCGGATTACAAATGTTAAAGGTGGTATTACCTCTTATCAACAGCGTGGGGAGTTATAATCGGATGTAATGCCTGTCATACATATGTGGCAGGTATTATTTATTTTTGTTTACATTAAGGAGTATTTAACATGATGAACAACGTTGTAGAGGATATTTTTTTAAGTGCCGGTAATCAGGCAGTATTACTGTTACATAGCTTTACAAGTAACGCAAAGGAGATGCGTCATATTGCGACTGCACTTCATGAAGAAGGGTATACGTGCTATGCACCAAATTTAGCTGGACATGGAGCAAGTCCAGAACATTTATTTGCTTCTTCGATGGACAAAATATGGGCCGGTGCAAGGCGTGCTTTTGATTCGTTAGTGGAAAAGGGCTTTGAGGATATTACGATTGTAGGGCAATCCCTTGGCGGGGTTTTAGGCATTCGTTTGGCAAATGAATATATGCAATGCACAGCACTATGTATTGTTTCTTCTCCAGTACTCGAGCGTCCTATTGATGGTCTAGAAAAGCGTGTTGAACAGTATTCCATTCGGTTTCTAAAAGGGAAATCAGAAGAGGAACTTCAGGCATTTTTACAGCATCATTTTCCACGTCCACCTGAAAAGCTTATTGCATTACAACAATTTATTGTGGGCGCAGGCAATGAAATGCATAAAATTCAACAACCATTATTTGTAGCAAAGGGCGCATTAGACGAAGTTGTTTTCCAGGAAAGCATTGATCTAATTGCGGATTCTGTACAAAGCACTTATGTAGAAAAAAAATGCTATGAGCAAAGCGGTCATTTGATATCCTTAGGGAAAGAACGTGATTTGCTAGCGAGGGATATTATTTCCTTTATTAAAAATAAATAAGGGCCACCCGCTCAAATAAAAAAGCTCGGGTATAGGATAAATACAAACCCGAGCTTCCTTGAGAGAAAGCACTACCTATTCTTCTTCTTTATTAAACCAAAGTGGATCTTGATCATCTACATCACCATTATAGTTAATAAAAATTTCTTCGCCGGCTTCAATGTCCGTATAGGCAAAGAAATCGAATGTAAAATTATCGAAATTAATTTCATATGTTGCGTTTGGTGTATAGGAATGGTTAAATAACATACCATACCCTAATAAAATAGCGGATTGTCCAATCCCAAATTCAAATGCATAATCGGCTAAAAGGGTTTTTTCGATATGCTCGTGTTGCTCGTTCGGATAACTTATTACTGGAGCTTGATGAAACAGCGTCCCTTTTTTAATATTTTCTGTGGAGAATACACCACGGTTAAATTCTCCTTCACTGATAGGAGATAGTTTTACTTCAATCATTTTCTTCGCCTACTAACTTATAAGATTCCTATTAACTGTAACATGTATTACGTGAAAACGTAAAAATTATTTATGATTTGAGGGAAATAAATTTTTTTAATATAAAAACAGAGAGGAGGAGAAACATGCAACAGCTACAATTTGAAGCTGCATGGGATAAAACTATTGCAGTAAAAGATCGAGTATTCATTGAACAGCTTTTTGAACAAACGAAAGACAATAGTCAAAATTTAATTCAATGTGTACCAGTTCGAGTCGCCGTCAATCACCGAAACCAATTACTGGTGACGGTTTTAATCCACAATTTTCAAGAAGATGTATTACGATTTATGAAAACCAAAGTAGGTTGCCACATTCAAGGGCATTACTTTACACAATTATTTACAATACCAGCACTTGTTATTCCTCCAAAAGCATCGATGCCATGGACATTTATTTTTGAGGTTGAAATTATAGAAAATGATCTAAATATGACGCCTCCATCTGTTCATATTGAAGAGAACTAGACTTCGGTTTTTTTTCCGAAGTCATTTTAATCGACTAATCCAATGCGAAAAGCTGTCGAAATGATTTGTGTACGGTTTTTTGCTTTTAATTTAAGCATGAGTTTTTGTACATAGTCCCGCACTGTAAATTCACTTAAAAAAATCATTTCGGCCATTTCCTTATTGCTATAGCCTTCCGCAAGTAAATATAAAATTGCATATTCTTTTTCGGTTAAATCGAAGCGATGATTCCAGTTATTCCGTAGTTGTTTGCGTGCTAAATACATGCCGATTCGATTACCCGCCATTTCTAATAAGGATAGTTGTTCCTTACTACATTCAAATTTTTCACCTACTTGATCGAATGATACCCAGCCGTATAATTGCTGCTCAAATAATACGGGGATAAAGATAACAGAAGATAAGCCGAATAAATCGATGGCCACTTGCTGTACATACGGCGCAGGATCCTTTAAGAAAATAGGCTTTTTCATCGCAAATACAAGTTCTAAGTCAATTTTACCTTGCATCCGTTGAATTTTAGGGAGATCAAATCCGATAACACCAGAAAACTCATTGAGCCAAGGGTTGTAACTATAAAAGATACAGCGTTTAAATTGAAAAATCTCTTCAGCCTTTGTTAATAAAATTGGTAAATCTTCCGTCCCATTTAATTGGATTAGTTGAAGGCTAAAGGCATCTAATTGGCTATTCAATTGTGAAGATAACGAGATCGTTTGTTGGGGCTCATCGATCCATTTTGAAAAGGACTTCATAATTTGCTGCATTATTTGAGCATTCAATTCTAGTATTTGTGACGTATGAGAATGATTAATTTCTGTTAATACTTGATTTACTACATGCTCAATTGTTTGTGGGAAATATTTCGATTTTTCGATAGGGAACCCTTTATGGTGAACCTGTACCCAATATTGGAGAGCATCTGTATGAATCGCTTGTTTCTTCATTTGATTCGCTAAAAATTGAATGAACGACACACTAATCAAATGCAATGTTCTTTTTTCTTCGCCATTTAACGAAATTTGTTTTTCAATGTAAATGGCTGTCTCCTGTTGAAGCTCTCCTCGGTACATTTTAAAAAATAATAAATAAGGAAATTCGCTTGTTGTCATATAAATTACCTACATTCATAGTATTGTTTTAATAAAAAATCCATTCTTTTATATGTATATTATGTCATGTTTAATCATTAAAATAAATGGTGTAGCAAACAAAAGTAGTAACTATCAAACGAGAATTTGAACTCGAAAAAAGAGGAGAATGTCAAATGAATTTCAAAAAAGTAACGATTGCAGGTAGTGGTGTTTTAGGAAGTCAAATCGCATTTCAATCTGCTTTTCATGGCTTTGATGTAAGCGTTTACGATATTAACGAAGCAGCGATCGAAACAGCAAAAGGCCGCATGGAAAACTTAAAAAAGGTATACGGAGATTATTTTAAAGATGCAGAGCGTGCTGAAAAGGCATTTGCAAATTTAAGCTATTTCACAGATTTGGGTGAGGCAGTAAAGGATGCAGACTTAGTTGTAGAAGCAGTACCAGAACGTATTGAAATTAAACAAAGCTTTTACGAAGGCTTAGCGAAATTGGCACCAGAAAAAACGGTTTTTGCGTCTAACTCTTCGACAATGCTACCAAGTCAGTTTGCTGAATTTACGGGTCGCCCTGAGAAGTTTTTAGCGTTACACTTTGCCAACTCAATTTGGCAAAACAATACGGCTGAAGTGATGGGGCACCCAGGAACGGAAGTAAAATATGTAGAAGAAGTTACAGATTTTGCTCGTGCAATTGGGATGATTCCATTTGTACTGAAAAAAGAACAGCCAGGCTATATTTTAAATACATTATTAGTGCCATTTTTATCTGCTGCGATGGAGCTTTGGGTAAAGGATATTGCCGATCCACAAACAATCGATAAAAACTGGATGATTTCTACGGGCGCGCCACGTGGACCATTTGCGATTTACGATATTGTCGGTATGGAAACGCCATATAACTTAAACTTAATGCGCGCACAACATGATCCAGCTGCTAAATTTGTTGCAGATAAAATTAAACGTGAAATGATTGACCAAGGAAAAATGGGCATTGCTACTGGAGAGGGCTTCTACAAATATCCAAACCCAGCTTATATGGACCCTGACTTCTTAAAGTCAAACTAAAATAAATTAACTATATGTCCAATTGAATATAACCCACTCAAATAAGCTAGTATTTTTGAGTGGGTTATTCATGTAGGAGCAAATGAAATTGTCTTTAAAAAACGATTATTTTAATGCACTTTTAGTAAAAAGAATTAGTTCATTATATTGCGCTTCTATTTCATCTTCTGTAGGAGAATCATATAAATATAATTGCTCTGCTGTAGATTCAATTAATCCGATTAAAATTCTAGAAGTTCGTGCACAATCAATATTTGATCGAATTTCACCTTTTCTTAATGACTCCTCTAAAAAATTGTAAACCCAATCATAAAATGGGGAATAGATCGACTCCCATTGTTTTAAATGCTCACTTTGTGCTAAACCAGCATACAGAACGGCAAAAAGCTCTTTTTTTTGTTCAGTAATATGAAATACAGCTTTCACAAGTTGCTCTATTTTCTCATTGAAAGGGTCTGATAGATTGACACTTGAATGAATGCCTTTCATAATTTCCTCTACAGCATATTTGGCAATCTCAGGCATTACTGAGAATTTAGATGGAAAATACAAATAAAATGTACCTTGAGCTATACCGGCAGCTTTTACAATGTCAGATATTTTCGTACTTTCAACGCCTTTTGTCGTAAATTGATTAATCGTTGCTGCTACAATTTTTTGTTTTTTATCCAAAGAAAGACCACCTCATCGCATTCAATGATTTTCATTCATTAATTAGTTTTATCATAACGAAAGATGACAGAAAGAACAATAACATGCTACTTAACAGAAAAATTTCATTTAAAAAAGAGCAAGAAAATATTCTATGCTCTATTTCCATTATGAAACATATTTTAAGCCAGATACACCAATGACAATAATGAATACTGCAATAATTCTTCCAACACTTTTTGATTCGCCAAAAAATAGCATATTAATGATAACAGCTGCTGTCGTACCTATACCAATCCAAACGGCGTATGCAATACTTACTTGTAAATAATCAAATGACGCATATAAAAAATAAAACGCACCAGCAAAACCAGCTATTAAAGTAAAACCATTTTTTAAAGTTTTCGTTGTACTGAATTTTTTTAAGCCAATAACGCCAATAGTTTCTAAAATTGCTGCTAAAAATACATAGAACCAACCCAATTATGCCGCCTCCTTTTGCGTTTTTCGTTCATCTAATGTATCTGCAATATTTAACATCATAACCCCAAAAACAATGACACAAATAAATACGATTTTAATTGGAGTAAATGTTTCATTAAAGATGAAAATATCCATTAATGCCGTACCTACAGTACCAGCGGCTGCAAATATGGCATAGACCGTACCAGTTGGTAATCCTTCACATGCTTTAGAAAGGAACCAGAAATCTACTGCAATTAGAGGGATAATTATTGCCCAATGCCACCAAGTACTTGCAACATTAAAGCCAAAAATCCATAATAGCTCACAAATACTTGTCAAAATTACATAAAACCAAGACTTACTCATTATGAACCTCCTAAAATCCAAAAATTTAATATCGTTAATATTTCTTTTAAAATATAACAACACACATCAAAATGAATGACGTTCATTCATAATTTAACATAGAGGCAAATAAAAATCAAATTAATGTTTTTCCAGACAATTTAATAATGGCGATAAAAGTACGCCCTTAGTGGGTAACATTTGCCCGATCGCTAAAATGTCTTCGTATGTTATTGCCCGTGCAATATTAACGAGTAACTTAATGCTATATTAAGGGAGTTGTAAGATCCTCACCTCTGGAGTGGTTAGGCTAGTACGCCAAATAATTAAATTTAAATTTGATAATATTAATATTTTGGTGAAAATAATTAATTTTATTAAAGTGAAAATTAATTATTTTAATTTGTTTTTAGGGGATGCTGTTGTATAATCAAATTATCTTAAAGGAAAGGAGTATACTATGGCTTATAAAGTAATAACAGATTGTCCTGTCTGCAGTAATACTTTGAAAATAACAAAGTTACACTGTTCTCATTGTCACACTACGATTGAAAATGAATTTGAATTATCTAAAGTAGCTTCTTTATCAAAGGACCAGCTTCATTTTGTGGAAGTATTTTTAATCTGTAGAGGGAATATTAAAGAAGTTGAAAAGGAACTTGGAATTTCATATCCAACGGTACGTGGTAAGCTATCGGACATTATTTCAGCTCTTGGATATGAGCAGAAAAAGAAAAATGAAATTGATGAGAAAAAAGTAGTTACAATGTTGGAAAATGGTGAAATCACACCTGAGGAAGCGATCAAGCTTTTAAAAGAAGAATAGGGAGGGCTTAACTATGAAAGAAGAAATTAAAAGAGTGTTAACAATGGTTGAAGAGGGGAAGATTGATGCACAAATGGCATCAGAACTAGTTCAAGTATTAAAAGAGAAAGAAGAATCAGAGAATCAACCTTTTGAAAAAAAGAATAGTTACTTAGATAAAAAATTGAAAATACGTGTTGTGTCAGCTGAAAACGATAATGTCACGGTCAATTTGCCTATAAAACTTGTCAAGGCTGTTTTAGTAGCTGGCCATAGCATCGCAGCGAGTATTCCACAATCAGAGAAATATGTGAAAGATCTTGATATAAACATGATTATCGAAACAATCGAAAATGAATTAGAAGGTCAAATTATCGATGTGAAATCGGCAAACGGAGATACCGTTTCTGTCTTCATTGATTAGAGAAAAACTTATGTTACTTATAAAAGTGAAAACGGAAGACGTTCGGCTGAGCATCCCAATTCCATATGCTCTGTTAAACATTGCTATATCCATTTTTGTTTCATCTTTTTTCCAGAAAAAATTAAACAAATGGACAAACGAGTACTTTAAAAGAAGAAAATTTGACTTTACGTTACCATTAATAGATAAACAAACCGTAAAGCCGCTTGTTCAGGAGATGAAAAATTATAAAGGGCTCACGCTAATAGATGTTCAAGCAAAGGACGGTACTGAAGTAAAGATTAGACTATAATGTATTGACGATTTCGAAATAACACATTTTATTAACGATTTTTACTTAATTAAATAAATAAGCAAACAATATGAAGCCCAACTATAGGGTGAAAGTTGAGAGTTGAAGATCATGAAATCAATCGTCAGCTCTTTTTTTATTGTGCAAAAGTATGGTTTAATAAAAAAAGGAATTTCATTTCCAATTTGAAATAGTATATATAGTATTTAATAAGTGCATTTAAAATTCCCGAACTATTTAGTCAAATATACTATATGGCATGGAGGTTTTATGAAGAAAATAGTTTACCTACTCCTCATTATTACAGCTATTGGAATAATTGTTACTTATATATGGAATAGAGCTAGTCAAGACGAGATTGTTGCTAAGGAAATCGAGACTCTATTGAAACAAGGAGAAACACAAATTGATTTAACAAATATAGCTGTTTTCAGATGGACTCAAGTTGGTCTCTTTGGCCCGTATACAACAAATGAAATGATTGAAGAATCAATGGAAATAAAATTTAAAGGGGATAATGGCGGAATTGATATACTTGATGATCGTTTTTTATTAGTATTTGCGAATGAAAAATATGCTATCAAAACGGTTATAATCCCGAGGAAATTTGGTACCTATACTATAAAAGATAATACATTTTTAATTGTTAAACCGTAATTGAAAGAATTGAAAGACCTTAATCTTGCCAAACAATATTTTAACAATATTTACGATGAATTTCGTTTAATAAAGGAGAGAGTCCATGACTTTATATTTTGTAATTGTAGCCAATGAATCTTTACCAACAATTGAATGTAATGGGCATGTAGAACACCAGACGATATAAGCCTCATTTTTTAGTGAAACAAAGCATCTATTAAGTAAATGAGGAGAGTTAAAATGAAATTAGATTGCTTAATTGTTGATGATGAAATTGCTTTAGCTGAAACCACCTGTGAATATTTTAATATGTTTGATATTAAAACTGCATTTGTGACAAGTGCGGAGGCGTGTCGACATTTTTTGTTAGAAAACGAGCCTTCATTGATTCTTTTAGATATTAATCTTGGCAATGAATCAGGGTTTGATTTGTGTAAAAATTTACGTAAATCAACGCAAGTACCGATTTTATTTATTAGCGCTCGTTCTAGTGATGATGACGTTTTAATTGCACTTAATATTGGCGGCGACGATTACATTCAAAAACCATATACATTAAGTATTTTATTAGCAAAAGTTCGGGCAGTACTTAAAAGATATGGCAATGGCAGTGCCTCTATTAATCATCAAGATGTTTTACAGTTTGGACAAATCCAAATTGATACGAAGCTTCAACGTGTTCGTGTTAACGGTATTGATATTCAGTTGAAAACGATGGAATATAAACTATTGTCTTATTTGGCTAAAAATAAAAATCGCATTATTACAAAAGATGAACTATTTCAAAATGTTTGGGGAGATTCTTTTGTAGGGGATGGGACGCTAAACGTACATATTCGGCATTTACGTGAAAAGATTGAGCGTAATCCAAAGGACCCGCAATATATAAAGACTGTTTGGGGAACAGGCTATGTTTTAGAGGATACTAATCAATGAGAATAAAACTACTTATTGTTTTAATTTTAATTGTTTTTGTAACAGGAATTCCTTTCTCGATCAGTATAATTCACAATAAAAAAAGTATAGAAGTGGATTTAGTAGCCATTAACGAGGTAGTTAAAATTGCGGAGAAAAATTGGGGGAAAGTAAGTGAAGATACTTTTCAAAACAGCGACATTAAACAACCATTTTCCATTATAGATCAGTTAGGTAACGTGATTTACAAAACACCAGGGAATCAATTCAATAATGTGTACGATGCCATAAAAAATAGGGACACAATTATCGATTTGAAGCTACATGACGAAGTTGTTGGGAAAGTAATTATTCTTAATAATGAACAACAATTAGTGGAGCAAATGAAAAGTGAACTTGGCACCTTTATAATTTTGGTTTTTAGTCTCTTAATGATTCTTTGTATTCTTTATATTATCTATATTTACAGAACGGTATTGAAGCCTTTTCAGCAACTACAATATTTCGCAGTGAACGTGGCTAGAGGGAATTTAAACATGCCATTAAATATGGATAAGAACAATACCTTTGGTGCTTTCTCGGAAAGTTTTGATATACTGCGTGAAGAACTAAATGCTGCTCGTCAAAGAGAGTATGAATCTAATCGTAGTAAGAAAGAGCTTGTGGCTACATTAAGTCATGATATTAAGACACCAGTCGCTTCAATCAAGGCAGTTAGTGAATTGATGCTAATGCGAGCAAAAGATGAAAAGGTTATAAAGCAAGTGAATACGATCTATTCGAAAGCAGAGCAAATTAACTTGCTTGTAACAGATATGTTTCACGCCACATTAGAAGAACTGCAACAATTGAAATTAACTGTAACCGAAGAATCGAGCGAATTACTTATTGAGATGATTGAAAATGTTAATTATGATCACCAAATTAAATATGAACCCATTCGACAATGTATTATTTTAATGGATCCGCTACGTATGCAGCAGGTAATCGATAATATTATAAGCAATTCATATAAATATGCCGGTACAAAGATAGAGATTACGTCTCAAATCAAAGATGGCTATCTTGAACTTCACATTTTAGATTTTGGCAACGCAATTAGTGAAGAAGAATTACCTCTATTATTCAATAAATATTATCGTGGAAAAAATGTTGAAGGCAAGAGTGGTTCGGGTTTAGGGCTCTATATTTCGAAGTACTTTATGGAAAATATGAATGGCGAAATTCATTGTAACATTCGAAAAGATGGTTTTACTGTAGTTTTAAAAATCAAGCTTGCATCATAATTAAGGTTTAGTTAAGAATTGCACAAAGATTTAATAAGAATTCATTTTGTATGATAAGACTGTAATCTTCATTACGGTCTTTTTTCGTTTATTCGAAAATACAAATATGAACTTAATAATGGGAGAGTGCTAAAAACATGACAAAGACAATTATCAAGACGGAGAAGCTGTGTAAAACCTTTTCGAGCGGTGGAATTCAGCAGCATGTTTTAAAAAACCTTGATATCAGTTTAATAGAAGGCGATTTCACAGTCATAATGGGGAGTTCAGGCTCTGGAAAGTCAACTTTACTTTATGCTATAAGCGGAATGGATAAACCGACATTAGGTGAAATCGATTTTGGTGGAAAAAATTTAGTGAAATTAAATAATGATCAACTCGCGATATTTAGAAGAAATAATTGTGGATTTGTTTTTCAGCAAATTTATTTATTAGACAATATGAGTGTATTAGATAATGTACTAGCAAGTGGTCTTTTAGTAAATAAAAATAAGCGTGAGCTCGTTAAACACGCGAAAGAGCTCCTAAAACAGGTAGGAATCAATGAAAACTCATGGACTAAATTTCCGACACAACTTTCTGGTGGGGAGGCACAACGAGTTGGGATTGTCAGAGCATTGATTAATAATCCGAGAATACTATTTGCTGATGAACCAACGGGAGCTTTGAACTCGGCATCTAGTGAAAATGTATTAGATGTATTCACAAATGTAAATCGCAATGGGCAAAGTATTGTCTTGGTAACTCATGATATGAAAACCGCATTGCGCGGAAATCGAATTTTATATTTGCGAGATGGCGTGATCTGTGGGGACTTGCCGTTAGGTGTATACAGCGACCAAGAGAATTTTGAGCGTCATGAAAAGCTTGGGGCATTCCTTGACGAAATGGGGTGGTAAGATGAAACTCATGAATCTCGCAATTGCTAATATTAGAAGAAGTAAATCTGCAACAGTGTCTTTATTTATATTTATTCTAGTTGCTGCATTGCTATTGAATATCGGTCTAATGGTGATTACTCAAATAAATACGTTTTTTGATAATAAAGCTGAACAATTAAAAGACCCTCATGCCATCATCATGATGGATTATGCGAGCTATCATGATGATATTGGAGAATTCATAACGAACTATGCTGGGGTAACTGAAAAAGAAACAGAAGAGGCCATTATCATGAATGCCAAATATAAATTTGGAAATAGTGATTTAACGAGTAGTACAGTTATTTTTAATGCAGATGATCATCGTAATATAGGGACTTTGAAACTTGTTGAAAAACTAAATTCTACAAGTGCCAACGATATTTTTATTCCGTATATTTTCAAAACAAATGGTGGTTATAAATTAGGTGATAACTTCACAATTACGTATCAAAATAAAGACTATGCCTTTCAAATTGCTGGATTTTTCGAAACAACCATGTTGGGTACAACGAATATTGGTGTCATGAAATTCATGTTGCCTACTGCTCCTTATCATAAATTAGCAGGTGAATTAGATGAACTGACAGAAGGAATCGTCCTGTCAGCGGTGATGGATGACCAAACACAATCACCTATGTTACTAAATGATTTTACGATGGAATTCCCTCAATCAGCAGTAGGAGGAACAACTTCATAAATTTGGGGTTTAGATATTGAAATGGTTAAAAATGTAAGTACATTGACCATTAATGTCATTTCAATGATATTAGTAGCTTTTGCCTGCATTATCGTATTTGTTTCACTTATTGTCATTAAGTACCGTGTATCAAATAGCATTGAAGACGGAATGACGAATATAGGTGTACTTAAAGCGATTGGCTATACTAATAAGCAAATTATTACATCTTTTATTTTACAGTTTGTGTTAATTGCTAGTAGTGCAAGTGTGATCGGAGTTGGATTATCATATAGTCTTATGCCCTTCATTGGAAGTATTGTTTCAACGTTATCTGGGTTATTATGGCATCAAAAATTCGATATGCTTATTAATTTAGTTACTATTTTCACTGTTGTTCTTTGTGTTGTTATTGTTACATTGATTTCCGCCTTTCGGGTTCAAAAAATTCAACCTATCATGGCACTTCGTGGCGGCATTTCTACACATAGTTTTAGAAAAAACCACTTTCCATTGGAAAATACGAGAGGCAGCCTTCATTTTTTACTTGGGATTAAATCGATGCTGACAAATGTAAAACAGAACTTTATGATACTTTTAATAATTGTCGCATTAACATTCGCATCTGTATTTTCAGTCGTCCTTTATTTTAATATCGCTTCCGACAAAACCGCATTTGTTAACTTATTCGGCTCTGAACCTGCAAATGTGCTGTTATATGTTAAGCCAGATACAGATACAAGGGAGCTAATGAGTCATGTTAAACAAATGGACCAAGTAAGGAAGGTGAATGTACTCGACCTTATTACAACAAAAATGGATGGTCAAACCGTATATACGAATGTTACTGAGCAATACGATCAGTTAGAAAATAATACTGTCTATGAAGGGCGTCAGCCAAAATATGAAAACGAGATATCCATCTCCTGGGTTGTATCCAATCAAATTAATAAAGGAATTGGAGATACAGTTGAGATAGCATATGGGGCAGAAACAGGTAGTTATCTAGTAACGGGGCTTAGCCAATCAATTGGAAACTTAGGACAAATAGGTGCTTTAACGATGGAAGGAATACAGCAATTACATTCAGATTATAAAGGCACGACTCTTTATGTATATTTGGATGGTATATCAAACAAAAGCTTTATAGAAAACGTACAGGAACAGTATGGGGATGCAATAGTTGAAACATTAGATATTGATGAAAATATCGAGAGCCAAACAGGTATGTATACAGCAGCAGTGTTCGCAGTTATGGTAATGGTTTTGACAATTACTGTTCTAGTAGTTGTAATGATTTTGTATTTGGTTATTAAAACAATGATTATTAAACGTAAACAAGAGTTTGGTGTAATGAAAGCAATAGGTTATTCGACAATTCAGCTGATGCATCAAATGTCCATTAGTTTTTTACCAGTAATTATTTCCGGCGTGACCATTGGTGGTGTACTAGGGTATTTTTACACAAATCCAATGCTTTCAATTTTACTATCAAGTGCAGGGGTTAAGCGTTTAGATTTTCTTGTTAATTTACCGAGTATTGTAATGCTATGTTTAGGAATTCTACTATTAGCTTACATTGTCTCCATGTTTGTATCTATAAAACTTAAAAAAATTTCTGCTTACAGTTTAATTACGGAATAGAATAATTTAAGCACAATCAATGATAAGCTCACCTTATTAATGTGTATAGGAAATAGAAAACGCACTTTCTAATTGAATATGCTACCCTTAAGAAAAGAAACGATTTGTAAAATTATTCAAATTAAGGGGTGGCAGCAATATGATTAAAGGTTTACATCACGTTCAACTAACAATTCCAAAGGGAACTGAAGAAGCTGGCAGGAAGTTTTATTGTAGCATTTTACAGTTACAAGAAATTGAAAAACCCGATTCGCTTAAAGGGCGTGGCGGTTTTTGGATTCAAGTCGGTGATCGAGAAGTGCATATTGGAACAGAAGATGGTTTTGACAGAACGCAAACGAAGGCACATATCGCATATGAAGTAGAGGATCTTACTTATTGGAAAAATAAATTAGTAAATGAGGGAATACAACTAATGGATGCTGTCCCGATTCCTAACTTTGACCGTTTTGAATTTAGAGATCCATTTGGCAACAGGGTAGAAATGATTCAACATTTAAAATGAGGATGAATAGAAGCTAGGACAAATCAAAAATACAATTTTTCTCTGTGGGGAAATTGTATTTTTTTTGCGCGTAAAACTGGTTTCTATTCCGGGTACGCTTTCCGAGGGGGCGACCCTTCACTTCAATAAATACAAAAGCTTTCTACTTATGTCGCAGCGTCTTTTTAACTGGACAATTTATAAAAAACAACAAAAATTGTTTTTATCCCAAAATTTACTTAGTTAATGCGTTACTTCGTTAAAGTTTACTATTCCTGTAAGAATTATTTAAATTGTGGGTTGACTTCGTTTTTTTCTACGTGTAATATTACGAATTAAGATTACTGAATTGAAAGAAAATTCTATTTTTAAAAGAGGAGTGCATCCTATGACGGCAGTTGCATACATTGAAGAAATCGCTCAGGAGTTGGCTATAAAGTTTGCTGCAACAGCAGTTGAACGTGATAAAGCTGGAGGTAATGCAAAATTTGAGCGAGATTTAATCCGTGAGAGCGGGCTTTTAAAGCTTTTAATTCCTACTGAATATGGTGGTTTAGGTGGTAATTGGCTTGATCTATTTAAAGTAATTCGCACATTTGCAAAAGTAGACAGCTCATTGGCCCACGTGTTTGGCTATCACTTTATTAACTTAGTAACACCTCATTTATGTGGAACAGAAGCACAAAAAGAGCATTTTTACCGTGAAACAGCGAGCCATAATTATTTCTGGGGAAATGCCTTTAATCCTGTAGATATAAAACTAAAGGCAGAAAAGACGGCAGATGGTTATCTTCTCAATGGTACGAAAACATTTTGTTCAGGCAGTGTTGATTCGGATATTTTACTTATATCGGCATTAGTAGAAGGACAGGATGAGCCTTTGCTTGCTGTAATTCCTACTAAACGAATAGGTGTAGAGGTAAAAGAAGATTGGGACAATATGGGGCAACGGCAAACGGATAGTGGCACAATCATTTTTGAGCAAGTAAAAGTAGAAGATGATGAAGTATTGAAGCGTGGATTTAATGATAGTGAATTTTCTAAATTAAGATTAAACATTGCAACCTTTGTGTTAAATCACCTGTACTTAGGAATTACAGAAGGTGCACTTGAAACAGCTTTAATTTATACCCGTGAACAAACGAGACCACGTTCACCCATTCATGTATCAGCTATTGAAGATCCAATAATTCAGCATCATTATGGAACTTTTTATGTGAAGGTTGAAGCTGCTAATTTAGTAGTTGAGAAAGCAGATAACATTCTACAAAGTTTGTGGGGGCGACCACATTCGATAACTGCACAGGATAGAGATGAGCTTGATTCAGCCTTACATACAGCAAAAATTATTACGACGCAAGTAGGCCTTGATATTACGTCTAGAATTTTTGAAGTAATGGGTAGTCGCGCCACAACAAGTCGTTATGGTTTTGATCGCTATTGGCGAAATTTAAGAACGATGACGTTACATGTTCCTGTCGATACAGCCATTCAACATTTAGGTCGCAAATTTTTAGTGAATGAATAAAAAGGAGTGAGTAAATGGTTCAGCTATTAGAAAGAGAGAATGAAGTAGGTAATAAGGGAACACTGGAAAAAAATGAGCGCCAAACAAAAATAAAAGCTCAAAGCATACATTTTAGCTATGACACGACAAAAATATTAAACGATATCAATCTAGATGTAAAAGAAGGTGAATTTTTAGTATTTATGGGGCCTTCCGGTTGTGGGAAAAGCACATTTTTACGAATGATTGCGGGCTTAGAGGGATTTACGGATGGTGACATTTTCATCAATGAACATTCTGTTAAAACAAAGCATCCAGATTGTGGTGTAGTTTTTCAGGATTATTCATTGTTTCCTTGGTTGAATGCACAATCCAATGTGATGCTCGCATTAAAGCAACGTAATCCAAAAATGACTAAAAAGGAATTAGCTCATATTGCAGAACAGTATTTAACACTTGTAAATTTGGGCCATGCCATTAAAAAGTATCCTGGACAAATGTCTGGAGGCATGAAGCAACGGGCAGCAATTGCACGGGCATTATCCTATGGTTCAGACTTACTCCTTATGGATGAGCCATTTGGGGCGCTAGATCCAGTAACACGAATCCAGCTACAAGATTTGCTCGTTCAAATAAGCGCAGAGCAAAATCGAACAGTTGTGTTTGTAACACACGATGTGGATGAAGCGATTTACTTGGCAGACCGTATCGTTATATTTGCGCCTAGTAAGGAGGGCGCCGTTACGAAAAGCATTGATGTCCCTTTCCGTCACAAAACGAAGGATCGTCAAAAATTGTTTGAAAGTACAGAGTTTCGTTCGTTCCGTGAGTCCTTATTAAATGAAATGAATGAACAAATTTTAAATAGCTTAAATGCAGAAGTTTCAGATGGAGCAGGCATATAGGGGGAGAAGGAATGATAACTTTGAAAAAAGTAAGAATACTAGCACCAATAATCGTCGTAGCTGGATTACTGGGGGCATGTGGTAGTGAAAAGGATGTCACATCATCTAATGTAAAAGGAAAATATGAAATTACAGTTGGTCTGAGCCAGTCCGCTGGTGGGACACTTGTCGACATTGCCCATCAGGAAGGATATTTTAAAGATGAAGATTTAACGGTTAATCGCGTTGGTTTTGCCAATTCTGCTGATGGATTAAATGCGTTACAAGCTGGAAAAGTGGACGTTGGTGTATCATTCGGTACAGCAGGACCATTAACGTTCATTGCAAATGGTTCGGATTTTTCAATTATTGGTGGTCATTTAGAGGGAGGTCATCCAATTTTAACGAAAAAAGAAAATGCGGAACAGTATACCTCTCTAGAAGATTATAAAGGGAAAAAGGTTGGAACAATTCGTATTTTCACATCTGATATCGTATTCCGATCTGCATTAGAAAAGGCCGGCATCGATTGGGAAAATGAAGTAGAAATTGTTGAATTTAAAACGGGAAGTATGCTTCTAGAGGCTGTTGCTTCTGGGAAGGTAGATGTTGCTGTATCAGCGAATTCCTTTTACGCGCAGGCTGTAGATATGGGACTTGAGGCAGTTGCTTGGAGTAATGATTTGCAAGACGGGCATGTTTGCTGCCGTGTCGTAACCCGTTCAGAGTTATTAACAGATGAAGATGGAGAAGCATATAAACGATTTTTAAAAGCTTTAATTCGTGCAGAACGAAAAAAAGTTGAGGATCCTCAAGCTGCTGTGACAGCTGCCAAGGAATACATGAAAGTAGATGACAATGTAATTAACAAAATTGTAAATGAAGGACATTCCAATTATTCATCTGATCCAAGCAAAGAAAAGGTAGCAACAATGTGGGAGCAAATGAAGGAGATCGGCTATGTAGAAAATGTAGACGATATTAATATTAATGATTATGTCAATATAGATTTATACGAACGGGCTTTAAATGAGCTAATTGAAGAAAATCCTGAAGATCAATACTATGCAAAACAATTGGTTCGCTTTAATGAACAAAATATTTAAGTAAGGAGTGAGAGGTGATGCTCACATTTTTTAAACGCTATAATCTTACTATTTTGATAGGAATTATAATGATTGCGATTTGGGCGCTTGTAACAAAATACGCAACATGGATAAACCCGGTTATATTTCCGCAGCCACATATTGTAGTTGAATCATTTGTTTCAAAATTAAGCGAGTTAATTGGTGGTGTAGGAAGTTCAATGAAGCTTCTCATCCCTGGATTTTTTGGAGCGTTACTTGTCGGGATTGCAGGCGGGCTATTTTTTGGCTTGAATAGACGTTCGCGTGAAATTTTAATGCCTTATTTTCATGCGTTAAGTCCGATTCCACCAACATTATTTATTCCTTATGCAATTGCCTTGTTGCCGACGTTCCAAACTGCTTCGATTTCGCTCATTTTCATTGGCTCGTTTTGGCCAATCTTTTTAGGAACGATTCATGGGGTGTTGCTAATAGAAAAGCATTATTTAGATAATGCCAAATCATTAGGATTAAAAGGCCCGACATTTTTATTTAAGGTTGTGCTGCCTGCAAGTGCTCCTCATATTTTGAGCGGTGCAGGTACTTCACTTGGAATGGCGTTCTTAATTTTAACGATTGCTGAAATGTTTGGGGCATCATCTGGTATGGGCTTTTTCATCCAGTATTATAGTGATTTTTCTCAATACCATTACGTTGTGGCTGGCATTATTTTTAACAGTGTCATCATTGTAACGGTCATGATCGCCTTTGAAAAAATTAAAAAGCGTCTGCTGTTCTGGACAAATTTAAAGGCGGATAGCAAATGATCCGGATCGTATTTCTTACAATGCTTCTACTCGTTGGTTGTAGTGCTCAAGCAAGTGAAGATGGGTTACAAGTTACATTTAATGCAAGTGACGATCATGTGGAAGCTTTTGAACCAGTCATTTTTACGGCGAAGCTTCGTTATGATGGATCGCCAATAAAAAACGGAGCAGAAATTGAGTTTGAATTTATTAACCCACAAGGACAATCGCTAGGATCAGTAATCCCAACAAATACAGGAGATGGCGCCTACACAATTGAAACGAGCTTTGACTTAGTGGGCACCTATAAGGTGATTGCCCATGTGACCTATGAAAACCTTCATGAAATGCCCGAAGTAGAGGTGACATTGCAATGAAAAGATATATCCAAATCGTCATTATAAGCCTAATCGGTGTCGCTATTTGTTCGGTTATTCTTTCAACTGTGTTAAAGAAAAAAGAAGCACAAGCAAAGCGAGATACATTTGCATTACTAAATACGGAAAATGAGAAGGTAACGATTGATCAGCAAGGGAGTGTTATTTTAAATTTTTGGGCCACGTACTGTCCGCCCTGTGAGCGTGAAATGCCAGCCTTAGAAGCAGCATATCCCTCTTTACAGGAAAAAGGGATTGACCTATATGCCATAAATGTCGAGGAGCCTACAAAGCTTGTTAATCATTATTTATCCAAATTTAAATTAAGTTTTCCAATTTTACTTGACCGAGATGGGGATGTAAAAAATCATTTTCACATTATGGCTTTACCAACGACGCTGTATATAAAAAATGGTGAAATTGTTCATACAGTCAAAGGTGAATTGACAGAAGAACAGCTTCTCCATTTTGCGAAATTAATGGAAGAATGAAAGGAGAGATTGATATGACACATTTAAATCAAGAAACGATTGCTTTACATACAGGGCAAACCGTGGATCCGATAACTAAATCCCGTGCAGTTCCTTTATACCAAACGACTTCTTATGTATTTGATGATACGGAGCATGCAGCTAGCCTATTTAAACTACAAGCGAGTGGTTATTTATATTCTCGTAATGCCAATCCAACAAATGCCGTTTTTGAAGAACGGTTAGCCGCACTAGAAGATGGTGTAGCTGGATTTGCAGTTTCCTCAGGCCAAGCAGCGATCTTAATTGCCATATTAACTTTGGCTCAGGCAGGTGAAGAAATTGTTGCGACAAATGCTCTTTACGGTGGAACATATACGTTGTTTTCTAAAACATTACCTCGTTTTGGTGTAACGGTACGCTTTGTTGAAGGAACGAATTTACAAGAAGTGGAGGCAGCAATTAACGAAAAAACGCGTGCAGTATTTACGGAAACGATTGGCAACCCAAGTTTACAAATTGCTGATATTGAAGCGTTAGCAACAATCGCTCATCGTCATGATGTACCGCTCGTTGTAGACAATACGTTTGCGACACCATACTTATCAAAGCCACTTACATTTGGCGCGGATATTGTCGTTCATTCGACAACGAAATTTATTGGTGGTCACGGTACTTCATTAGGTGGCGCAATTATTGATGGTGGAACGTTTGAGTGGAAGGCACCACGCTTCAAAACATTCATTGAACCGAATGAATTAATTGGGGATCGTTCATTTGTAGAGGCTGCTGGCGAGAAGGCATTTATTACAAAGGCACGGTTTGAATTAGGTCATGATTTAGGTGCAACATTATCCCCCTTTAATGCATGGTTATTTATTCAAGGGTTAGAATCGTTAGCGGTACGTGTGCGTCAGCATGTAGTAAATGCACAAGCGGTAGCAGAATTTTTAGTACAGCATGATCAAGTAGAGTGGGTCAATTACCCAACATTACCTGAAAATAATCAGCTTCATTTAGTGGAGAAGTATTTACCAAAAGGAGCAGGCTCCATCTTTAGCTTTGGTATTAAAGGTGGTTTAGAGGCAGCAAAGGCGTTTATTAATAACGTTGAGCTATTATCTCATGTGGCGAATGTAGGGGATTCGAAATCCCTTGTTATACACCCAGCCAGTACATCGCATTCACGTTTAACTGCTGAACAACAGCTTGCAAGTGGGGTCACGCCCGGATTAATTCGATTATCCATTGGTTTAGAAGATATTGAAGATATTAAAAACGACTTAACGCAAGCATTACAAAAGGCAACAAATGCTGTGGGAGTCTTGAAATAAGAGGAGGGATTATAATGGCGATTGCCGTTGTAGTAAATGATGAAGGAATTGTAACACCAATTGTAGAGGGAACAATTTTACGAATTGTTCATAAAGATCATTCAGTTGATGATCACAGAAATCCAGCACTTGATTTAACGGAGGGGCGAAGAGGAGCAACATTACGTAAAGTAATTGAGCTTGGTGCAACTACTTTTATTGCGCCGCCAGCAACATTTTGTGAGCTTTCGTATAAAAAGGCACAGGAAGAAAATATTTCATTTTATAATATTGAACCTAATCAAAGCTTTGCGCAAGTGGCACAGGCTTTAAAGGAAGGAAGCATTCAAATCTCAGGAAAATTGCCAGCAGATCAAGTAGTTGCTAGTAGTCCAATTACAATTTAAGGAGGAGTTTTAATGACAAAGGTAGAGTTTATTACAATGGCACCAACTTCTGGTGATAGTGAATATGTAGGGAATTCAGCTGTATCAAAAAATGCACAAACATGGTCTGGCGTAGGCATTGATTCAGATCGCGAGCCATCTGTTGAATATATTACGCAAATAGCACAAGCAGCAGAAAATGCAGGATTTTCGACATTACTTTTACCAATTGGCGGGAGCTGTGTAGATTCTCTTGTGGCAGCGTCACATTTAACGGCGCATACGGAAAAAATCAAGTTTTTATTTGCTGTACGTCCAGGCTCTACAGCACCGACACAACTAGCTAAGCAGTATGCATCGATCAATTATTGGACGGGGAATCGTGTACTTGTCAATGTTGTGACAGGTGGTGCACCGAAGGAGTTAGAAAACGACGGTGACTTTTTATCCCATACTGATCGATACAAACGTACACGTGAATATATCGACATTATAAAACGCTTATTTGCTGGTGAAACATTTGATTATGATGGTGAGTTTTACACGCTAAAAGGTGCAAACTTACCGTTACCTTTAAAGGAAATTCCACCAATTTTCTTTGGTGGCTCTTCACCCATTGCTAAAGAAGTTGCGACCGATGTGGCCGATGTTTACATGCTTTGGGGGGAAACGTTAGAGACGACAGGGGATGAATTACAATCGGTTGTCAAATTAGCAAAAGAAAAAAATCGAGATTTATCTTATAGCGTGTCATTCCAGGTTGTTTTAGGTAATACGGAGGAAGAAGCTTTTGCTAAGGCAAACAAAATCATTAGCCAAGTAGATCCTGAAGTATTAGCTGCGAAGCACGAAAATACGTTGAAAAATGGTGCCGTTGGTGTTGGTCGTTTACATCAGTTAATGGTGGAATCAAAGGACAATAACTTTGTCATCGCACCAAATATTTGGGCAGGCTTAACGCAAGTATTATCAGGGAACTCGATTGCACTTGTAGGAACGCCTCAGCAAGTTGCAGAACGCGTTGTAGAATTTGTTGAATTAGGCTTTGATAAAGTATTGTTACGTGGCTTCCCACATTTAGAGGTGATTCAAGAGGTTGGTGAAAAAGTAATCCCACTTGTGCATCAAATTTTAGAACAGCGCGAAAAGCAAGTCGTTTAAGGAGGCGTAATTATGACAAAAAAACAAATGAAACTAGGCTTGTTTTTGATGGGAACAGGACATCATATTGCGTCTTGGCGTCATCCTCAAGCACTGGCAGATGCGAGTGAAAATGTGGAATTCTTCAAGGAAGTAGCCAAAAAGGCAGAAGAAGGGAAGCTCGATATGCTGTTTTTAAGTGATGGCTTATCGTTTAATGAACTATCCCACCCAGCAGAGCAAGTTCGTTTTGAACCATTGACGCTATTAAGTGTGCTATCAACTGTAACGAAGCATATCGGTTTAACAGCAACCGCTTCAACAACGTATAATGAGCCTTTCCATATTGCACGTAAATTTTCGTCCTTAGACCATTTAAGTGCAGGTCGAGCTGCATGGAATATCGTCACTTCGTATTACGAAGCAGAGGCAAGTAACTTTACTCAAGACAAACATTTAGATCATTCGCTCCGTTATGATCGGGCGGATGAATTTGTAGAGGTAGTAAAGGGTCTTTGGGATAGCTATGACGATGATGCGCTAGCTCGTAATAAAGAAACTGGGGAATATATTACAAAAGGGAAGTTGCATACCCTTCATCATAAAGGACAGTATTATTCAGTTCGCGGACCGCTTAATTCATCTAGGCCACCACAAGGGCGACCAGTGTTAGTGCAAGCAGGTTCCTCAGAAGCTGGTACTACACTTGCAGCGAAGCAAGGGGATGTAATCTTTACGGCGCAGCAAACGCTAGCAGATGCGCAAAGCTTTTACAAAAAGTTAAAGGATAAAGCAGTAGCAGCGGGTCGTGAGCGTGATGATATTAAAATAATGCCAGGGGTATCTGTTTATGTCGCAGAAACTGAAGAAAAAGCGCGGGCGAAATATGAAGAGCTGCAGCAGTTAATTACACCTGAAATTGGTTTAGATTTCTTAGCGGATTATTTAGGCGTTGATTTATCAAAGTATGACTTGGATGGTCCTTTGCCAAAGGATATTCCAGCAACGAATGGAAATCGTAGCCGTCAGCAACTTATTATTGAATTGGCTGAGCGGGATAATTTAACAATCCGTGAATTGTATTTACGTATTGCAGGCTCACGAGGTCATCGCATTATTTTTGGAACACCTATACAAATTGCAGATCAGTTAATGGAATGGTTTGAAAATGACGCTGCGGATGGTTTTAATTTAATGCCACCCTATTTCCCAGGAGGATTTACGGATTTTATCGATTTAGTCATTCCAGAACTACAACGTCGTGGTGTTTTCCGAACGGAATATGAAGGCACAACTTTACGAGAAAATTTAGGCTTGAAGCCAGTGCCATCCAGCTATGATGTACAGCACGTATAGGAGGTAGAAACATGACAAAGGCAATTATTATTAACGGTGGAAATAGTGTACAGTCACGTTTAACGGGAATACAGCAAGTGATTGAGCAATTGCTAACAAAGGACGGAATTAAAAGTGAAGTCATTCACGTGCATCAACTGCCTGCTGTAGATTTAATTACAGCGAATTATGCAAGCGAAGCAATTGCAAAAGAAATCGTGAAAGTAGGAGAAGCGGACATTGTCTTTTTCCTAACACCGATTTTTAAAGGATCGTTCACTGGTATTTTAAAGACATTTATTGATTTATTACCACAAAAAGGACTAGAAAATAAGCTAGTTGTACCAGTGGCCATTGGTGGCTCAATTGCCCATTTACTAGCATTAGAATATTCGTTAAAGCCCGTATTATCCATTTTAGGTGCAACCCAAATTGCAAGCCCAATTTACATTGTCGATTCACAAGTTTCGCGTACAGAAACCGGATTTGAACTTGAAGCAGAAGCCATTCAGCGCATTGATAAAGTATGGGAAGCAGTAGCACCAAAGGAAAAAGTAAACGTGTAATAGTTAAGCTCCTGATCACTGTATTTGTGATTAGGGGCTTTAATAATTCTGTTAACATATAACGCCACATCTAATCCAATATTTTCTATTTTATGGTACGATATTGGTTAGGGGTGATAAATTGAGTAAACGTTTTATTATTTTATTGGGATTAACCCTGCTTTTTGTTGCGGGAAGTATTTATTTAGTGGAAAGTAAGAAACTTGAGCAACCGATCCTCATTCCTAGTGGTGAGCAAGTAATTTATAGTAGTTCAGAGAGTAATGAATTTATAGTTAGCTATATTACAAATCAAAAGGAATATGAAGCAATTCAATGGATCAATATAGGGGATATCCAACTCTATCCAATTTCATATTTTCAAACTGATTTTTTCATGAACACTCCTTCTACTGATAATTTGTATACGAAACGTTATACATATTACGACTTACATGAAGCGGTTTTTAGATTGCCAAAAGAACAGTTGGCACAGGTACAAAATACATTGAAGCAGAACGAGGTCGTAACTGTTGTTTTATCAAATGGTTTCCAAATTCCTTATACCCTAAAGCTCTATGTAGACGAAAAAAATGAACCAGAATTTACTTTTGGTCATGTTTCAGAGAGAACAAGTGATTTTTCAAGTGTCACTTTTTCAATACAACAAGGGGGGACGATTGAAGAACTTTCGACTTCTTTTCCAATGGCAACATTAAAGTTGTATAAAGATAAGGAACAAGTAACGTTACCCTATAAGACGGTGGAGGGGGAGAAGCTGTCCGTTAGATTATGGGATAATTTTGATACGAGTAATTTTTCAGATCACCGTGTGTTTATTCAAGGAAAATTAGACAACGGCAAGCCTTTTTATGAGCCAATAAGTGTAGGAGCAATTGATCTCCCATCTAATGAATGGATCAATGATTATGTAGATAAAGTGAGGGGGAAAGTTCATTGAGCAACTTCTTTTCTCGGTTGCTATGGGGATATGTTTTTATACTATTAGATATCAATATTTTCATAGATATACTTCCAGATATTATTGGTTACTTATTAATAGCTAGTGCGCTAGCAAAGTTATCAAATGTACCGTCAGCACCGTTCACAAGGAAAATGGCTATTATCGTCGGCATAGTATCTATATTGGAAATGGCAATTTTCGAAAGTCTTATCGCAACTTTACCATCGGTGTTTGAATTTTTAGTAAGAATAATAGTAATTCTCTCTCTTCTTATTTACTATTACTATATTTTTAAGGTCTGTCTAGAATTACTTAAGGATTCGGCTTATATTGGCTATACAAAGAAGGTGAAGTACTTCTATTTAATTAGTCTATGGTTTACAATAATGGCACCTTATATCGCCATTCATTTATATGAAGCGGAAATTCTAATTGTTAGTATGATTGTCATCTATTTTATCGCATTTGTTACCTTCCTTATTTATCTATATAAAATGAAGGAATATGCAAGGGTTGAAGAAAAGAGAAAGACTGAAATTTTATTGGATAAAGAAGAACAGTCCTAAACGTTTTCAATTGTTTAGGACTGTTCATTATTGTTTGGTCGTATATTTCTTAATGGCAGGTAATATATCGTTGCCGATAATTTCGATATTTTTCATCAGTTTATCAAATGGCACGCCACCGAAGTCAATTTGTGCCATGAAACGTTGCATGCCAAATAGCTCATGCTGATACAGTAGCTTTTCAACAATTTCACTCGCACCACCGACCATGAGCGCATCATGAACATCGAGTGCATTTTCTACTTGTTGCTTTGGATAACCACTTCCTCGAATCGCTTGGAAGCCTGTATTTAAATGAGGATGCATTTCCTCTACGGCTTGCTTTGCTGTTTCTGCAACATAAAACAGACTTGTTGTTGCAATTGGTAACGATGCTGGGTCATGTCCGCTACGCTCTGCTGCTTCCCGATACGCATCTGCAGATGGCTTAAAGTATGCTGCCGGTCCACCTAACGTTGTTAACATCATTGGAATTCCCATATAACCAGCTTTAATCGCACTTTGTGGCGGACCACCAACAGCTCGCCAAATTGGTAATGAGCCATTTAAAGGCTGTGGTAAAATACGAGCATTTTCTAATGATGGGCGGAATTTCCCTTCATAGTTTATTACTTCTTGTTCATTTAGTTGTTTTAATAGTGCTAATTTTTCCTCGAAAATATCTTCATAGTCTCGTAAGCTAACACCAAATAATTCATGCGCACCAACCCGTGAACCACGGCCAGCTACGATTTCAGCGCGGCCATTTGAGATTAAGTCAATTGTTGCAAAATCCTCATATACTCGTACTGGATCGGCAACACTTAATACTGTAGCAGAGCTCGCCAGTTTGATTGTATTTGTAGCTTGTGCAATCGCACCTAGAACGACTGAATGTGCCTGCGTTGTAAAATATTGCTGATGACTTTCTCCGACTGCGAATACATCGATCCCAGCTTGCTCCGCTAATTGACTTAGCTCGATAATTTCTTTAATACGTTGCTGAGCGCTAATGCGGTGACCTGTTAGTGGATTTGGAATATGATCTCCTAACGTATAAAGACCGAATTCTAATCCTTTTTCTTTATGAATACGATATTGCTCCATTTTAACCACTCCTTAGTCAATAGGTTTTAATTTTGTCATAATTTCTTCGCGCCTTACTTCTAAAAAGTCAGGTAAATCTAATTGCTCACCAAGTGTTTCAATGTCACCATCTCTTAGGAAACCAGGACCATCTGTTGCAATTTCAAATAATATTCCATTGGATTCGCGGAAATATAAGCTTTTGAAATAATAACGATCAACAATGCCAGATGTTTGGAAGCCACGTTTTTTTACTTGCTCATTCCAAAAATTGAGTTCCTCATCATTTTTAACGCGGATGGCTAAATGATGGATACTACCGCGGCCTGGCTTTTCCGATGGACCATCCTGCTTAATGGCATAAATTTCACCAAACATTTCACCAGCTACAGATTGAAATAGCTTCGTATTTTCTGTTTGTTCGATAGCTGTATAACCAAAAAGCTCCGTTAATGTAGCTGTCAGCTTTGATAGATTTTTCACAGTGATTTCTACTGTACCCATTCCTAGAATTTGATGTTCAGTTGGAATTGGTGATTTTTCATACGTCTCCCAATGGTCAATTTTATTCCCATACCCAGCTATTAAGGCCATACGTAATCCTTCTTTGTCTTCAAACAATAGGGCAGGTCGGTTTGCAAAGGTTGTGATCCCTTCATTTGCAACGCTAAATTCATTCAAGCGTTTTTGCCAATAATGTAAGCTTTCCTCGGACGGAACGATCAATCCGATTTTCGTTATTGCATTCGTACCACGATGTGTTCGTCCGACAAGTGGAATTTCAAAAAAGGATAATTCAGTACCGGGACTGCCTGTTTTGTCCCCATAAAATAAGTGGTACATTGATGGATCATCTTGATTGACAGTTACTTTAACGCGTCGTAAACCGAGCACTTCACGGTAAAAATAGTTATTGTCATTGGCGTTTTTTGTAATCATTGAAATATGATGATGCCCTGGAATTGTATACATATTCTTTACCTCCACTAGTAGTTATTGTTTTATTCGTTTTTCACTATTTTTTTGAACGCGAGACATGAGATTTAATAATACTTTTTGTTCTTCTTTTGATAAGGCTTCATCGAAAAAGGATGATTGGAAGGCTAACTGTGCATCAAATGCTTGATTCAATAGCTGTTCACCTTGTTCGGTAAGTGAAATCTTTTTTGTCTTCCATTCTTGCTGTCGCTTAATTAAGCCGTCTTTTTCAAGGCGAGAAAGCATACGTGAAATTCCGCCTTCCGTAACTGTCACCTTTTCTGCCAGTTCAGCTTGTGTAATTGGTGAAAAAGCTGAAATTTGCAATAATACATCAAATTGTGCCGTTGTTAAGCCAAAGTCTTTTAAAAATTCATTTGATAGCAAATTGCTTTGATGCGTAAAGCGCATAATTCGAAGCCAAATAAGGGAACCAAGTGTGTTGTTTTTCATAGGCAACATCCTTTCGTTAATATCACTTTACTACTCAAGTGAAGAAATTGCAATAAAAATATCTTGAATTCGAAACAAAATAAATGCAAGAGAAAAAACCCTGCACACGTAAAAGATATTTTACGCATGCAGGGTATGACCATCACATTTAGTTTATAATTTTGCCATTAAGCTAAATGTGATGAAGAAAATACTCTACTATCTATTCAACCGTTGTAAATTTAACTTTTATAAGTAGGAAAAAATTAAATAATATTATCGCTGCACTTATGAGGAAAATAGGTTGTATTGGAAGGGTATCTGCCCAAATACCACCAATTAACAAGCCAATCGGTAGGGCGAGCTTCATAATCATAGAAGATGTACCTGCGACACGCCCAAGTAAATGATTCGGTGTTGTTTCTTGACGAAGTGCTAAATAAACAATATTTGTCATTGTAGAAATTGCAGTACGTAAACCAAGAAGTACGCCAAGGAAAATCCACTGCTTTGTAAAAAACATCATAGCTAATATGATTACCTCTACAAGTGTACTATATGTATAGATTTGTCCACGTCTTAATTTTTTGCGTAAAGGTTGAATAACTTTTGCTCCCAAAATACCTCCACACGCAGCAATTGTTAACATAAGACCAAGCTGTTCTTTTGTTAGTTGTAGCTGATCGAGTGCATAGAATGTCAGTATGCCAATAATAAGGGACGAGGCAAAATTTGAAAAAAAGATTGTCCAAGTTTGAATAAATAACGAGCGATTACCAATAAGTTCGATGATTCCCTCTTTTAAATCTTGAATAAGTGTTGCTTGTTTTCGAACAGGAGTCGGTACGCGTTCAATAAATTGAACAAGTATTAATGTGACAACATGACACGTTAAAAATAACCATAAAAACATATCATTGGAGACCCATAGAAGCATTGCCCCTAGTAAACCGGGCCCAATGATCGATACAAGCGTATACATCATCGCAAACTTGGATTGAATATCCGTCATATATTGCTTATCAAAAAGCTGTGGCAGTATGGCGTTTGTTGCACTACCTATCATATAACCTAAGCTAGAAAGTAAAAATCCGAGTACATAAAGTGTCCAAAGAGAAAGATCTTGGCTTGTTAGGAAAAAGACAAATAATGCGGCAATAATAACACGGGTTGTATTTGCATATTGCAATACTAGGCGACGATTCATTCTATCCACAAATACTCCGATGAGCATTCCAAGTAGCACGTTTGGCAAAAACTCCACCATTCGCATCATACTCATTGCAAAGGCCGATTTCGTGTACTCGTATAAAATAATAGGAACAATAAATGTAAAAATGACAGATGATACATTGGATAAAAGGTTAATTGCGTAAATCTTTTGGAATGTTTTGTGATGGTATAAATTCATGACGTTTCCTCCTTGTTAAAACAACACCTTTTGCGCCAAAATAGTACGAAATGATGTATTTTTTTATGTGGATTTCCTTGAAATACTTAAACTTTCTTCACTAAAGTAGTGTAAAATAAGAAAAGAGGAACATAAAGTGATTGATTGGTAAAAATAAGTTCACCTTTTAGGAGAAAAACGATGCATTATGAATTAGTTTTACATCAGTATTTCGAAGAGCAAAGAAGAACAGAAACGTCAATTGACCAGCTCGCATGTCTTTGGCAATGTTCTGACCGATATGCGAAAATTGTAATAAAGCAATTACATGAGCAACAAAAGGTACTTTGGGAAACGTCGCGTGGGAGAGGGAGAAAGCCATTTTTGACACTTCTCCACTCAAAAACCGATGCTGTGCTTCAAGCGCTACAGCCGCTGTGGCAACAGAAAAAATATGATAAGGCATTTCAACTTGTGAAGGAGTTTCAATTGCAACAACATCCTAGTATACAAGCATGGATGAACGAGCAATTTGGCCTGCATGCGTATAATGAAGAACATGTTTTCATACAGCCAACATATTATGTTGAACTATTTTTAAATCCATTAAAGGCTGTTTCCCGACATGATATGCATATTTTAGAGCAGTTGCATGAATCGCTATTTAGTATAAATGATCGGCAAGAGATTGAAAAAAATCTTCTTTTTGACTTTAGTACAGAAGACTATAAAACATGGCATTTTGTCCTTCGAAAAGGAGTATTGTTTCACAATTTAGAGGAGCTTACAGCTAATGATGCAGTTGCCTCTTTACGCTATGTTCAACCATTTTATAAAAACATATTTACAATTGAATCGATGGGCATCATTAGTCGCTACGCGTTTTTAATGACATTGAATCAACCATTTGCACTATTGCCGAATTTTTTGGCGAGCATTCGTTTTGCTATTTTTTATAAAGGACAGGAGCCAACAATTGGTTGTGGTCCATTTCAGCTAGCTGTACATACAGAGGAGCGGATGCGCCTCCAAACTTTTACGCGTTATTTTAAACCACGGCCATGGATAGATGCAGTAGAGCTTATTTATCAAGAATTTGAGGCTGATATTGTGAGGAAAATTCCTTTCAATGCGCACATTCCATATCGTGAGATTATTTCACAAGAACAGGGAGCTGATTTTGTTGCGTTAAATAGTGCTTTTGGGGAGTTAAAAGACACCGATCGGCGTGCTTATATTTGGCACTTATTAGATCCCGTTCAATGCCTCATAGATCAGGAACGAGAGACGATTGCAGAGAGCTGGATAGTGGGGGAGCACAATAAACTACCATCAGAAAAACCAAAAAAACCTCAATTTTCACGTCCCCTCGTCATTGGTTATCAGGAAATTCGTCAAGGGGTTAACCATATGTTCAAGGTAGAACCAATTCAGCAGCTTCTTTTTGAACAAGGAATTGAAAGCACTACAATATGTGTTGACTTAAAACTTCAACATGAACAATTACATGAAAAAATTGATATCTTCGTAGGAGGAAATGCTCTGAATGATAATTTGTTATTATCGTATTTTATGATGTATTTTAGTGAGCCTCGAATTTTCCTGAATTTTTTACATTACAATGCGCGTCAACAAGTTGATCGTTTATTACAGCAAGCATCAAGACAGGAGAACGGTTTAGAGAGCTTCAAGCAAATTGAACAGTTGTTAATTGATGAATACACGTTAAAGTTTATGACGCATCGCAAGCATAATTTTTACGTGAGGGAAGATACGCAGTATAAACATGTTGAATTTGATCAGCATGGTCGTGTCAATTATCGGAAAATCTTTTACAAAGAAATTTGAGGGGTTAACGAGAACGTTTTATAACGGTAAGAAAATGATAGGAAGCTGCAATTTATCTGTTGAAATTAATGAAATTGAAGAAAAATAAAAGATGAAAAAACGCCTGATGCGATTGCGTCAGGCTAGCAGTATTACATAGTTGGTACTACTTTCGATCGTTTGCATTTAGAATGCATAAATTCATCAATGAAAAAAGCAATTATGGCGAGCGGGAGGGCTACGATTAATGTTAAATCAACAGCTATTGTAGAAAATTGAATTTTCATTTCAGCGGGGAAAATAACTACTGTTGCAAATGCTAGAATAAGGATAAGCACAAACTTACCTATATTTTTAACAGAATGGTTCAAACGACGTGATAATAGTTCTGCTAAATAAAATGAGGCGGTTCCGTACAATAAAATAATTGGTAAAAATAGAAAAGTAAAAGTGACTACCATCAGAATTAACTCTACTGGATACTTCCATTCCCCAAATAAAATGCCAAAGACCCCAGTTAAAGTAATGAAAGTACTAATTAACAAGGCGATGACAATCCGAAATAACATAAAATCTCCTTTCGTAAAAAGACTAGATCAGCTACGTCGTGTCCACATTTCATAAAATAAACCTTTCTGGGCAATTAATTCATCAAAATGGCCATTCTCACCAATTATACCTTCCTGCATGACAAAAATTCGATCCATCTTTTCAAGTCCTGTTAGCTTATGGGTGATCAAAATGACTGTTTTATCTTTTGTACAATCGAGCATTTCTTGAAATAATACTCGTTCTGTATCGTTGTCTAAGCTAGTAAAAGGTTCATCGAGCAACCAAATCGGGCTATTTTTTAACAATACACGTGCAAATGCGAGTCGCTGTTTTTCGCCACCGGATAAATTTTCACCTTTTTCATATACAAGATGGTCTAATGAGAGGGGGAGCTGCGCACGTTGTAATACTTTTAGTAGTTTTTCATCTTCTTCCTGTTCCCCAGCAATTTTTAAATTGTCCCGGATAGTACCAGAGAAAAAGTGGTTGTGTTGTAATTGTACGCTCATAAGTTGCCATAAAGATTGCGAATCAACCATACTATAAGGAAAATTATGAATGGAAATCGAACCTTTAGTTGGCTTTAGTCCATTGATTAATAATTGAAATAACGTTGATTTTCCAGAGCCACTTGGACCAACAATGGCGATTTTTTCGGCCTTTTCAATTGTAAAGGTAATATTGCGAACGACTTCGTTTATTCCTTCTTCATAATGATAAGCTAGTTCTTTAGCGTTCAGTACATATGGCTCGCAATATTCCAGATAGATCGAGCCATCGTCGTAAGTAGTAGGTATATTTTGGAGACGAGTCATTGCCTGTTCAGACTGTTTATAGTGATAGGGTGCAGTAGCTAGTGGTATTGCCGTTTCAAAAACAGTTAATGTAATTAGTATAAGCATAGCTAAATAGAGTCCCTCCATCGATTCGATGGATACAAAATACGCACCAATAAAGATGACGACAAATACAGTTAACAATGTTGCAGCTTGATTGACAAATTGCATCTGGATGATTTGATGATGTTCTTTTCTTTTATCAGAAGAATAATTTATGCTTAACTGTAATAATTTCTCTTTTTTGTGTTCTAGTAAATGGAAATGCTTTAATTCCTTAAAGCCATATAAAAATTCTGCAGTGTCATTCATTAGCGCGTGTTTCGAAGATGACATATGCTGTTTTTTTAAGGTAAATATTGCGGGAATAATTACAGCTACTAATAAAAAGCCTCCTAATAAGGCAAAAGCAATCCAGACTGAGAAAAATGTAGTAAAAATAACGGTACATATAAAGACGAGCAGTGCTACAAGTGGGGGATAGACTACTCTTAAAAAGAAGTTTTGTAATGTTGCGACATCAGCGGTAATTCGGGCAAGCAAATCACCACTTTGATAGCGATTGAATAGTTTACTTGCGATTGGCTCAAGTCGATCGAAAAATTGGAGTCGTATATGTGATAATATGCGAAATGTTACTCGATGAGAAAGGAAACGTTCGGCATATTTGCTCGTCGACTTTACAACACCGAATACTTTTAAAAAGGCAGTTAATATTAGAATAATATAAAAGGGGGGCATTAAGGCGGCTTGCGAAATAAGTAGACCACTTTGGGCAAACAGTGCTACTGCGGTAATACCACTTACTGCTCCAGCAAGAAGTGCAAGGGCAATCTCTTTTTTTTCGTGCAAAATAATGTTAAAAAGCTCCTGCATTTTGATCCCCTCCATACCGCATCGATTGATAAAATGGATTTTCATGTAGCATATAATGTGTACCACTCGTGGAGATTTTTCCGTGCTCAATATAATACAAATAATCGGCAAACTTAAGTGTTTCATAGCGATGGGTTACAACAACAACAGTCGCATGCTTTGATAATTGCTTAATAGCTGTAGTAATCATTTGTTCTGTGAAAACGTCTAGCCCTGCTGTTGGCTCATCGAAAAATACGATACGAGGTTGTCGAATCAATGCCCGGGCAATAGCAATTCGTTGCTTTTCTCCACCTGAAACACCTAGGCTACCTTCTCCGATAAGCGTATCAAGTCCGTTCGGTAATTTTTCTAACCAATTACATAATTGTGCTTTATCTAAAGAAGAAACGATTTGTTCGTCGGTGAAATACTTGCCCATTGTTAAATTGTCTCGTACTGTTCCAGCAAAGACAAAAGGATGCTGATTAATAAAAATCATTTCGTCATACCAGCTTTGTTCACTTACATTTTGTCGTTTTTGATCATTAATTATTACGGATCCACTAAAGAGCTCAACCATACTTGAAAGCATAAGAAGGATTGTTGTTTTACCATGACCTGTAGGACCAATAAGCGCAATGACTTTGTTAGCAGGTATGTTCATCGTTATAGGACCAATTGTTGTACCATCCCCGTATTGAAATACAGCTTGCTGAAGTGATAACGAAGGGATACCGGATACCTTTTCTTGACCAAATTGAACATTGTGCGATGGTTTACATAACTCATCTTCCAGCATTTGCATTGCGGCTAAGCTACCTTTCCCAGTATGAAAGGCAGCGCCAAGCTCCTTTAATGAATTATAAAACTCAGGTGCTAAAGTTAGTACAAAAAAAGCAGGCGCAAATGTAAGCGTTTGGAAGACAATCATTTGAAAGCCGATTTCGAGTGCTACTAAGCCAACGCCGAGAGTAGTAATGAGTTCAATAAATAATGTGGAGGCAAAGGCAATTTTTAAAACGGACAAGGTCGTATCCATAAAGCGTGCATTATAATGCTTTAAAACGTTACGTTGTTGCATCGTTTTTGAAAATAGTTTTAATGTTTGTAAACCGTGTAGTAAATCTAAAAATTTTCCTGAAAAGCGGTTCATGGCATCAAGCTGTTGCTCTGTCTTTCTTTTCGTTTGTTGCCCAATAATGACATAGCTTAAAGGAATAAAAGGGGCAGTTATAAGTAAAATGAGCGCGCTTAATGGATGTGCAAAAACGATACAAACAAGTAGTACAATCGGAACAATTTGAGATTTCATTTTTTGTGGCAAATATTCACGGAAATAGCCATCAAGCTCATCAACAATATCAACATATAGAGATATTTTCTGTCCAGCTTGTTTTTGTTTCATTGTTTCAGTGGCGTGCATTTGCCATTTCGAAAGAAGCATTTGGCGAATGTCATTTTTTGCGGTCATTGCGAATGTATTTCCGATACGTTGTAATAAATAGCCTGCGAACAAACGAATAGCAAATGCAATAAGCAAAATACCAAAATAGGGAAGTAGTGTATGGAAGGCGATTTTTTGTATAAATACACCTTCTACAATTTTTACGATACTAAATCCTTGTAACACAATAGAGCTGGCGATCATTAATGAAAGGAGGGCAAATATTAGCTGATACTGTTTAAATGATGGGAATAACTTCAAAAAACTTCGCATATTTATTACCCTCCAATTCCATTTCTTTACTTCTAGTTATTGCACGTTTATTGTCGTACTAAACAAAAAACGCTGAAATCTGTTCGTTAGATTTCAGCGATTAATATTATTTTACGTTTGATGCAATTTCTAATGCTTGTGAAAAGTCTTCAATTAAGTCGTCTTCATTTTCTAAGCCTACTGAAAAACGTAATAACCCGTCTGTAATACCACGCTTCGCTCGTTCCTCTGGTTCCATCGCTGCATGGCTCATTTTCGCAGGGTAGGAAAGAATGGACTCTACTCCTCCTAAGCTGACAGCAAATACCGGTATTTTCATTGCTTCCACAAAAGCTTTAGCCACTTGATAGCTCGGTAAACTAAATGATAATACCGCACCAGCAGAAGTTGACTGTTTATTATGAATTTCATACCCAGGGTGAGTAGCGAGTCCTGGATAATACACTTTTTCTACAAGTGGGTGATTGTCTAAAAACTGCGCGATACGCATTGCTACACGGGATTCCTCGTTGAACCTTACAGCTGTTGTTTTCATATTTTGAATAAGCGTATAGCTATCTTGTACACCTAAAACAGACCCGAATGAATTTTGTACAAAGTAGATGTCATTTGCTAACTTTTCATCGTTTGTTACAACTAAACCTGCTACTATATCTGAATGCCCGGATAAAAACTTCGTTGCAGAGTGAATAACAACATCTACTCCTAAATCAAGAGGTCGTTGATGGAGTGGTGTCATAAAGGTATTGTCTAAGAACGTTAAAGCCTCTTGTTGTTTTGCAATGTTTACGATAGCACGAATATCCGTAATGCCGAGTGTCGGATTCGAAGGGGTTTCGATGTAAAGGAGCTTTGTTTCTGGACGAACTGCTGCCTTAACTGCCTCAACATTTGTAAAATCAACAAATGTATGTGTAATGCCGTAGCGCGGTAATACTTTTGTGACAAATCGGTACGTACCACCATAAACATCTTCAGTAATAACAATATGATCACCTTTCGATAAAATCATAAAGCAAGCCGATACAGCAGCCATTCCTGTTGAGAAGGCAAAGCCACGGTTTCCTCCTTCTAATTCTGCAATAGCTTTTTCAAGTGCAGCGCGGGTAGGATTCCCAGAGCGTGCATAATCATATTCTCCAAATTCATCAATTGATTGTTGATGAAAGGTAGAAGATACATACATCGGTACATTGACCGCCCCTTTTTTATCGGCATATCCTTCACGTATTGCACCGTGGATTAGGGCTGTTTCTAAACGATTGCTCATGCGAATTCACCTCGTAATGAATCAAATACTTGTTGTAAATCAGCAATTAAATCATCTGCTTCCTCTACACCTACAGAGAAGCGTAATAAGCGGTCACAAACACCACGGGCTAAACGCTCGTCATAGGGCATATCCGCATGCGTTTGAGTAGCGGGGTAGGTAATAAAGCTTTCAATACCTCCTAAGCTTTCGGCGAATGTGATCAGCTTCATAGCTTTTAAAAACGGATTAATCATTGCAGCATCTTTAACACGGAATGATAGCATACCGCCTTTACCCGTATATAAAACATCGGTTACAAGAGGCTCCGTTTTTAAGAAGGTAGCAATCTTCTTCCCATTGGCATCGTGCTGCTTTAGGCGTAAATGCAAAGTCTTTAGTCCGCGGATTAATAGCCATGAATCCATTGGTGAAAGCACCATTCCGACTCCGTTATGGTAGAAGGAAAGCTTTTCACAAAGCTCGGCTCCTTTGGCAACAACGAGGCCTGCTAATACATCATTATGGCCACCAATATATTTTGTTGCACTATGTATGACGATGTCAGCACCAAGCTCAATTGGACGTTGGAAATATGGTGTATAAAATGTATTGTCGATAATTAAAAGAAGGTTATGTTTTTTTGCAATTGCGGCATACGCTACTATGTCAATTTCCTGCATTAAAGGATTCGTAGGTGTCTCAATAAATAAAGCTTTCGTATTTTCATTAATTAAATATTCTACTTCCTCTACATTTGAAAATGAATTATATACTGGTTTAATATTGTAGTTTTCAGCAAAAGTTTTAAATAAACGATACGTACCGCCATACAAATCCTCTGGAACGATTAATTCATCGTTAGGCTTAAACAATGATAACACTAATTGGATGGCTGCCATGCCGGAGCTACAGGCAAAACCTGCATCACCAGACTCTAAGTCTGCAATTCCATTTTCTAAAATTTCACGTGTGGGATTTTTAGTACGTGTGTAATCATAGCCAGTAGATTCGCCAATACCTGAATGTTTATAAGCAGTCGACATATAAATAGGGGGATTGACTGCACCAGTTTTTGGGTCGCTTAAATTTCCTAGTTGCACTAATTTTGTTTCAATCGAACGTTGTGACATGAAAAACACTTCCTTTGTAAATTTACGAAACATTATGAATGAATCGATTATTAACTCAATTTAACACGTTCAAGTATCTGGGACAATAACAAAAAAACCTAACACACTTTTTAGCATGTTAGGTAATCGATTATTTTGCTTCGTTTTCTTTTTTTAATAAATCACGAATTTCTTTTAGTAATTCTTCTTTTGTATCTAGTTTTGGTGTTGGTTGTTCCACAACTGCTTCTTCCTTTTTACGGTTAAACTTTGAAATGACGCGTAAAACGATAAAAATAACGAAGGCAATAATTAAGAAATCAATGATTGATTGAACAAAAACGCCAAGTGCTACTTGTGCGTCACCTGAACCAAATTTCCATTCATTTGTTAAATCAATGCCGCCAGTTAAAATCCCTACTAAAGGCATAATAATATTTTTTACTAATGAGTCTACAATTTTCCCAAATGCAGCACCAATTACTACCGCTACTGCTAGGTCCATAACATTGCCACGCATGGCAAATTCTTTAAAGTCTTTCCACATATAACATTACTCCTTTTAATGTAAATTCCTGCAACTTCTTATTGTACCGAGTCGTTTTCTAAATTACAACTATGAAAATAGGGAGTTTTCCCCTTATAATAAAAGAATAGTAAAAATATTATCGTGATATCTATAATTGAAATTATGAAAATAAGATTGGTGGCACATATGGCAACAAAAAAGAAAAAACCGATGATTTCCCCAAATACAAAACTATTTTTAATCCTACTTCTCATTCCGATTACGCTAACAATTTATATTTTTGCCTATTTTAGTTGGAAGGAATTCCGCTTTCCATTTAGTGATTTTTTTGCTGAAAAGTCGGTATATCAGCAAATTCAAGAACAATTTGATATGGAAATCCCGATAGAATACATACCTGTATATGTTGAGGCTGAACAGAAATATGGTGTACCATGGACATTACTAGCTGCACACCACCGTGTTGAGACTCGATTTTCGTCAATGAAATCTCTTGTATCACCAGTAGGGGCTGAAGGACATATGCAATTTATGCCATGTACATTTGTAGGATGGAAGCATCCTTCATGCAAAGGGCTTGGCCAGGGTGAGATTTCGGAAAAAGAAAAAACGAACCCAGCAGTCATTCAAAAATACGGGGGCTATGGTGTTGATGCAAATGGAGATGGGATAGCTGATCCATTTGATATTGAGGATGCAGTACATAGTGCTGCCAAATTTTTGGCCCGAGCGGGTGTGAAAGATGGTCAATTTAAAAAGGCAATCTTTCAATATAACCATAGCGATAAGTATGTAGAAGATATTTTATATTATTATAATCAATACAATGACTACGGCGAGCAATTAAAAGAAATCGCGTTACAAACAAAATAAAAAGTGTGACAATGTCACACTTTTTATAATAGATGCGTATAAAATTTACATAATGTGGCAACAATGTTTATGTTGCTTTACGCATTGATCTTAAGATAAAGCTTACAATAAAGATTAATACAATGGCACCAATTAAGGCTGGGAATACGTAAAAGTCAGAAACTTTCCAGCCCCAGTTTCCTAATATCATACTACCAATCCAAGAACCGACGATACCAGCAATAATATTACCAATAATCCCTCCTGGTACATCCTTACCTAAAATGACACCTGCTAACCATCCTAGTAAACCTCCGATAATTAAAAACCAAATGAAACTAATCATGTTGTCTTCACTCCTTTGAAAAGTTAAAAGATAATTGCATCTACTTAAGTATTTCCTAACTCCCAAAAGCCTAAACATTTTTTTGAAAATTTTTTGTGATTAATGTTCGCGGTTATTTAATATATGCACCTAATGTCGATTCAAAATGACTTAATGCCCAATGATGCCCGATTTCGTTAAAGCTTGCTACTGCATTTGCTGGAACAGCAATTTTATAACCTAAATTATAAGCATCTACTGCAGTATGTAATACACAAATATCCGTACACACGCCAACTAAAACGACTTCTTCAATTTTACGTTCACGTAGCAATAGGTGTAAATTTGTACCAGCAAATGCACTATAACGTGTTTTGTCGAATGAAATAACAGATTGTTTATATTTTTCATATACATCTTTGACAGAACCATACAATTCACGACCAGCTGTACCTGCAATATTATGAGGTGGGAATAATTTTGTTTCTGGATGATACGGATCATTTTCTACGTGAATGTCGTTTGCAAATACAACAATTTCATTTTTTTGTATAAACTGTTCAATTAATGCGGTAATATTTTTTTCAATCGCTTGGCCAGGTTCGCCACAAGTTAATTTTCCATCAGTCGCTACGAAATCATATGTGTAGTCAATGACGATTAAAGCTTTTTTGGACATGCTAAAACCTCCTTGAATTGTCATATTACTATTATGCCATGCTACCGTGAAAGTTGTGCAATGAAAATATTAACAAAATTTTCAGATTATTTTGATTTTGGATGTTGCATATTGTATAGTTAGTTTAAATTAAATGAAGAGGTGATTCAGATGGATATGACTTTAATGAAAAAATTGAATCGTCAAGGCCTTATTTTTGTTGGCATCCACACGTTAATCATGTTGAATTTTGCTGTTGAGTTATTATTACTATAGTAAGAGATTACTTGAATACAGATGCCTAGCCGATTTAAAAGAGCTAGGCATTCATTATTTTTATTCATATATGGAAGGAATTTTTAATTAAAACGAGAACGAAAAATCAAGGGGTGAAAGAATGACTGGTTATGACGAGGTTTTTAAAAATCTAGAGCGTCCTTTTGGATGGGTAGATTTAGATGCATTACAGAAAAATATTGATTTCATTAATAATGCTTGTGGAAACAAAACTATTCGAATTGCTACAAAATCTGTTCGTTCTGTGCCATTGCTTGAATACATAGCAGCGAGAATCACACATTTTAGCGGTTTTATGACCTTTACAGCAAGCGAATCTGTTTATTTGTTTGAGCGAGGTTTGGATCAGTTGCTTATCGGTTATCCGGTCGTCGAAAAATCATCGATTGTCAGGTTAGCGGAGTGGGTAAAAAAGGGGAAATCACTCACATTTATGATTGATTCTGTTAGCCAGATCGCCTTACTTAATGAAATTGCAAAGCAAGAAGCGGTACAATTTCAAATCTGTATTGATTTAAATGTCTCTACTGATTTTCGTGTGATTTATTTTGGGACAAAACGGTCACCTATATCAGATATAAAAAAACTAGATTTACTCCTACAAGAAATTAAAAAATACCCACATGTGAAAGTAGTCGGGGTAATGGGGTATGATGCACAAATTGCTGGTATTGCTGATCGTAATACACAATTGTACGGCCTAAAGGGGGCGCTAATTCGAACATTAAAGCGACAATCTATGAAGAAAATAACAGCTTTCCGTCAATTTGCTGTCGCCCATGTAAAAAGTATATATGATTTACAGTTTGTTAATGCAGGAGGTTCAGGTAGTATGCATTGGACGTCCTTACAAAAGGATGTATCAGAAATTACTGTTGGCTCTGCCTTTTATGCGCCAGCACTATTTGATCATTATGACCAATTAAAACTACAACCAGCAGCTGGATTTGCAGTACGAGTTACACGGAAGTTTTCAAATCACATTGCAGTTTGCCATGGTGGTGGATATGTCGCATCAGGTGCGGTAGGCAAAGACCGTTTACCGGCATTTTTAAATCGTGAGCAATTTGCCCTTTTACCGCTAGAAGGTGCCGGTGAAGTGCAAACACCCATTGTTGTAAAAAACGAACAAGTAAAAATTGGCGATACGATTTATATGCGTCATGCCAAGGCAGGGGAATTATGTGAGCGGTTTCAAGTGCTACACGCAACGCAAGGCGGTCACTATATAGGGCAACTAAAAACATATCGGGGGGATGGGCAATGTTTTCTATAAAAAATTGGCGCGAAGGTAATAAATGGACAAATTGGTCAGGCAGCTATACTTCGTACCCTAGTCAATATTTTGCGCCTCATAGTATTGAAGAAGTTTGTGAGATTGTAAAAAAACATGTCATTTCAAAGCAAACAATTCGGGTAACAGGTGCTGCTCATTCCTTTAGTCCGGTGGCAATGCCTGAGCAATCTGCGTTAACGTTGCATCACTTACGTGGATTAATTTCTGTGGATAAAGAAAATTTTACAGCTACATTTTATGCGGGCACTTATTTATACGAAGTTGGTCCAATATTAGCTGAATATGGCCTGGCATTGATTAATATGGGAGATATTCAACAGCAAACTTTAGCAGGAGCTATATCTACAGGTACTCATGGTACAGGCATTACGCTCGGTTCATTTTCTTCAATGGTTAAAACGTGGGGAATCGTAACCGGGGAAGGAGAATATATACAACATGAGCGCGGGTATGACGCATTGTCTGAAGCTTTGCACGTATCAATGGGCTTACTTGGGATTTTAATTACGGTGACACTTCATGTTGTCCCATTATACAGTTTGGAATACACGTCGGAACGAAAGCCATATCAAATCGAAATAGAAAATTTCCAGCAAACGATCCGGGAGCATCGGAATGTTGAATGGTATTACTTTCCAAGTAGTAGTCAAATTCAAGTGAAGAAAATGATTGAAGTTACACCAGTGGAACAGTCTAAATGGCAAAAGTATTTGGAACTGGCTAAACTAAACGTACTAGAAAATGGTGTGTTTTACGTTGCATCGGAAGTTTGTAAAAGAAAGCCTTCCGTTAGCTTAGCGGTAAGTAGACTAGCTTCTAATATAGTGGGAGAAGAAGTACGTACTGGTGTAAGCTATGAAATTTACCCCTCACCTAGGAGTGTAAAATTTACAGAGACGGAATATGCCATTCCAGTGGAAAGTTTTGAAGCCTGTATGGAAGAAGTACATACAATGTTTTTACGTAATCCTTTCGATGTACATTTTCCGATTGAGTGCCGTACAACAGCTGGAGAACAGGGGTATTTAAGTCCAACACAAGGAAAGGAAAGTGCTTTTATCGCATTCCATATGTATAAAGGGATGGATGATACTAAATATTTTGCCTGGGTACATGACATGATGATGAAATATAGTGGCCGTCCTCATTGGGGGAAAATAAATACGTATCACAAAGAGAATATAAATGTTTTTTATCCTCATGTAGACAAATTTAATGAGCAACGGAAACAATTTGATCCTCATAATATATTTTTAACAACTTATTTTAAGAAGATTTTTAATAATTAACTTGGCGAAGTCACACAAATAACACTGTGTGACTTTTTTGATTTAAAATATTTAAAATAATTTAAAAATTCAAATTTTCGAAAAAAAGTGTTGAAAGAGAATAAATTGAACAGCAATCACAATGAAAGCGATTCCAACATTACCGAATGTTTTGAATTGTATAAAAAATTCAAAAAATAGTGTTGACGACAGATGTAAATTCGTACTATGATAACAACAATTTAGTACACCACTTCGTAAAACTTCATAGCGATGTAAACTTGAAGTGAAGCGAAATAATAGGTTGTTAGAATTACAGTGCGAAAAGTAAATGCATTGCGTTGAGGGGCGTTTGAGAAATGAGAAGTGATATGATTAAACTGGGGGTTGACCGAGCTCCACACCGTAGTCTTTTATACGCTACAGGGAAAGTTAAGGCGAAAGATTTAGAGAAGCCGTTCATTGGTGTTTGTAACTCGTATATAGATATTATTCCTGGTCACGTTCACTTACGCGAGTTTGCTGATGTTGTTAAGGAAGCAATTATAGAAGCAGGCGGAATTCCATTTGAATTCAATACAATTGGTGTTGATGATGGAATTGCAATGGGACACATCGGAATGCGTTATTCATTACCATCTCGTGAAATCATTGCAGATTCAGCAGAAACAGTTATTAATGCTCACTGGTTTGACGGTGTGTTTTATATTCCAAACTGTGACAAAATTACGCCTGGGATGTTGATGGCAGCTGTTCGTACGAATGTACCTTCAGTATTTGTATCAGGCGGTCCAATGGAAGCAGGTACATCTGCTTCTGGTAAGCAATTATCATTAACAAGTGTATTTGAGGGTGTAGGTGCCCATAAAGCAGGTACAATGACAGCTGAAGAATTACTAGATATCGAAAATAACGCATGTCCGACATGCGGTTCTTGTTCAGGGATGTTTACAGCGAACTCAATGAACTGCTTAATGGAAATGCTAGGCTTAGCACTTCCAGGGAACGGAACGATTGTAGCTACGAGCGATAAGCGTAAAGAATTAATTTACGAAGCAGCAAAGCATCTTGTTCGTATGATTAAAGAGGATGTTAAGCCTCGTGATATTGTAACAAAAGAAGCAATTGATGATGCATTTGCGCTCGATATGGCAATGGGTGGTTCTACAAATACAGTACTTCACACATTAGCAATCGCAAACGAAGCAGAAATTGACTATAACATTGAAGATATCAATAAAGTCGCTGAGCGCGTACCGTATTTAGCAAAAATTATGCCAGCATCGGATATTTCGATGGATGACATCGCAAAAGCGGGTGGTGTGCAGGCGATTATTAATGAATTAACGAAAATTCCAGGCGCCATTCACCCAGATCGACCAACAATTGCTGGTGTAACAATGGGTGAGCTTGTAAAAGATTATGTCATTTCAAACGAGAAAGTCATTCGTACGAAAGATAATCCATACAGTCCAGTTGGCGGGCTTTCTGTCTTATTCGGAAATATCGCCCCTGAAGGCTCAGTTATTAAAGTAGGGGCCGTGGATCCTTCCATTAAAAAGTTTGTCGGTGAAGCAATTGTGTTTGATTCACAAGAAGAAGCACAAAAGGCAATTGATGATGGGATTGTTCGTGAAGGGCATGTAGTCGTCATTCGCTATGAAGGACCAAAAGGTGGTCCAGGAATGCCAGAAATGCTTGCTCCTACATCTGCAATCCAAGGTCGTGGTTTAGGTACGAAAGTTGCTTTAATTACGGACGGACGATTTAGCGGTGCATCACGAGGAATTTCCATTGGTCATATTTCACCAGAAGCAGCAGAGGGCGGTCCAATCGCATTAGTTACAAATGGCGATACGATTGAAATTGATTTGCCAAGTCGTACGATTAATTTACAAGTATCTGATGAAGTACTTGCAGAGCGTCGTTCGAACTTACAACCTTTTGAACCAAAAATTAAGCGCGGTTGGTTAGCACGTTACTCAGCTTTAGTAACAAATGCTTCTCAGGGTGGCGTTATGAAAATTTAAAAAAGTAAAAACGTTGATGAGGTTAAAGGTTGCAGAGCCTTGTATTTACCAGAGAGCCGGTAGTGGTGGAAGCCGGCGATACAACTGCATCCGACATCCCCTCGGAGTGAGTTATTAAACGCGTATAACGCCATTAGATAACTCCGGGCATATTCGAAATGCTCGTTATTAATGAATCGTCAGCTAGATTTAGTTGCACAATTTACGTTTAAAAAAGCTTTTTAAACAATAATTGTAAATCTAGTACTACGTGGCGATTCACGAGGTGGCAAAGTATGCTGAATACTCTTTGGAGTTTGGCAAATTACGGAGCTGCAAACAAGGGTGGTACCATGAAAAGTCTTTTTCATCCCTACGCATAAAGTTTTCTTTTGCGTGCGGAGAGAAGGCTTTTTATTTTGCAATTTTTTTCACCATTTCAATGAAATGATAGATTAATTTTAAAAAAAGGAAGGAGAATTCAATATGAGTATGAGTGCAAACGTTTCAGCAAATCAAGCGTTCGACAATCAACTAGAAGAAAAACAACAAGTAAGAAAACCGAGAGACGGTGCAGATATTTTAGTTCAAGCTTTACATGAACAAGGTGTAGATATCATTTTTGGTTATCCAGGTGGAGCAGTGTTACAAATTTATGATGCCATTTATCGTAATCCGATTCGTCACATTTTAACTCGTCATGAGCAAGGTGCAATTCACGCAGCTGAAGGTTATGCCCGAGTTACAAATAAGCCAGGTGTGGTAATTGCGACGTCTGGTCCTGGAGCAACAAACTTAGTTACGGGTATTGCGGATGCAATGATAGATTCAATTCCATTAGTTATTTTCACTGGTCAAGTAGCGACATCTGTGATCGGTACAGATGCATTCCAGGAAGCGGACATTATGGGAATCACAACACCTATTACGAAACACAACTACCAAGTGCAAGATGTAGCGGACATCCCGCGTATCGTTAAAGAAGCATTCCATATCGCTAATACAGGGCGCAAAGGTCCAGTTGTAATTGATTTCCCTAAAAACGTTTCTCAGACGTTATTCCAAGAGGACATTAAAACACCTGATGATATTTACTTACCAGGATATCAACCAACAACGAAGCCGAACTATTTACAAATTCAAAAGGCAATTCAGGCACTAACATTAGCAAAAAAACCTTTAGTACTTGTAGGTGCGGGTGTTTTATTTGCCGATGCACGAGAGGAATTAACTGAATTTATAGAAAAATATAAGTTACCAGTCGTTAGTACGTTATTAGGTCTGGGGAGTATTCATGGAAAACATGAACAATTTTTCGGAATGGCCGGTATGCACGGTTATGCAACAGCAAATGATGCCATTACAAAAAGTGATTTATTAATTAATATCGGTGCTCGTTTTGATGACCGATTAACAGGCAATTTGGCCACTTTTGCACCGAATGCAACGATTGTTCATATTGATATTGACCCAGCTGAAATCGGTAAAAATGTACCGACGGATATTCCAATTGTTGCGGATGCAAAAGAAGCGTTAAAAGCACTGCTGAAAAAGGATTTTGTTGGTCCTGATACTTCTAATTGGTTAGATTTTTTAAATGACAGTCGAGAAAAGTATCCACTTTGGTACGAGGAAGCGGGAGAAGAAATATTACCGCAACAGGCAATAGAAATCATTCATAAATTAACGAATGGTGATGCAATTGTTACGACTGACGTTGGTCAACATCAAATGTGGGCTGCTCAATACTATCATTTAAATAATGATCATGGTTGGGTTACATCAGGTGGTTTAGGAACAATGGGCTTTGGATTCCCGGCAGCAATCGGTGCTCAATTCGCCCGTCCAGATAAAAAGGTTATTTCTATTGTAGGGGATGCAGGTTTCCAAATGACGAACCAAGAGCTTGCCTTACTAAAAGAGTTTAATTTACCCGTAAAGGTAATCATCCTAAACAACAGTTGCTTAGGAATGGTACGTCAATGGCAAGAAACGTTCTATGAAGAGCGATATTCTCAATCATTAATGCCGATTCAGCCAGACTTCGTTAAATTAGCAGATGCTTATGGTGTGAAGGGCTATAAAATCGAAAAACTGTCTGAAGCAGAAGCAATATTTGCAGAAGCGATACTTTCAGACGAGCCAGTCGTAATTGACTGTCGAGTAAAGCAATTAGTTAGTGTATATCCAATGGTAGCACCAGGTAAAGGATTACATGAAATGATTGGAGTGGAAAAACCATGAAACGTGTAATTACAGTAACAGTAATCAATCAAAGTGGCGTATTAAACCGAGTAACAGGCCTATTGATGAAACGTCAATTCAATATTGAGTCTATTACAGTTGGTCATACAGAGCAGCCGAATTTTTCTAAAATGACATTCGTCGTTAACATTCAAGATGAAAGTAAGATTGAACAATTAATTAAGCAATTATCAAAGCAAATTGATGTATTAAAGGTCAATGATATTACAGAAAAATCGATCGTACTTCGTGAGCTAGCACTTGTTAAAGTAGTGTCACCACCGAATTTACGATTAGAGATGAATGCAATCGTGGAGCCATTTCGTCCACAGGTAGTTGATACATCAAAAAATGTTGTCACATACGAGGTCGTAGGTCACCCAGAAAAAATTGATGCCTTTATCGAGCTTATCCGTCCTTATGGCATAAAAGAATTAACACGAACTGGTGCAACTGCATCTGTTCGAGAAGCACAAAAAGTCGAAGGTCCCCAATTATCGATTTTGAAATAAATGTTGCAATAAATCTGGGTGGATGATGACATCGGAAGCCCACATTTCAAAAAAATATAACTTTTACTTAAATGGAGGAAATGAAAATGTCAAAAATGTATTATGAAAACGAAATTAACGAGCAAGCACTTAAAGGTAAAAAAATCGCAATTATCGGTTATGGTTCTCAGGGCCATGCACACGCACTTAACTTAAAAGAATCAGGATTTGATGTAGTAGTTGGTATCCGTCCTGGTAAATCTTATGATGCAGCAAAAGAAGATGGGTTAGATGTAAAAACGGTTGCCGAAGCAGCTGCTGAAGCCGATGTAATTCAAATCTTACTTCCAGATGAGCGTCAAAAAGCGGTATATGAAGCTGAAATTGCGCCGCATTTAACAGCTGGTAAAGCACTAATGTTTGCTCACGGTTTCAATGTACACTTTGGTCAAATCCAACCACCAGCCGATGTTGACGTATTCTTAGTAGCTCCAAAAGGACCAGGTCACTTAGTACGTCGTCAATTTACTGAAGGAGCAGGTGTACCAGGATTATTCGCAATCCACCAAGATGCTACTGGAGAAGCACGTGACTTAGCACTTGCTTACGGTAAAGGAATTGGTTCGGCACGTGGCGGTTTACTTGAAACAACTTTTGCTGAAGAAACAGTAACAGATCTATTCGGTGAGCAAGCAGTTCTTTGCGGTGGTACAACTGAATTAGTAAAAGCTGGTTTTGAAACATTAGTAGAAGCGGGCTACCAACCAGAGCTTGCATACTTTGAAACATTACATGAACTTAAATTAATCGTTGACTTGATGTTTGAAGGTGGTATGGCAACAATGCGCTACTCAATCTCAGATACTGCTGAGTGGGGAGACTATGTATCAGGACCACGTATTATCGATGCTTCAGTTAAAGCGCGTATGAAAGATGTTTTAACGGATATTCAAGACGGTACTTTTGCGAAACGTTGGATCGAAGAAAATGAAACAGGTCGTCCAGAGTATACGAAGTTCAAAGAAGCTGGTGCAAACCACCAAATCGAAGAAGTTGGTGCAAAATTACGTGCAATGATGCCATTCATCAATCAAGGAAAACAAAAGGTTACAGTGAAATAATATGAGAAAAATAGATATTTTTGATACAACATTACGCGATGGAGAACAGTCAGCTGGCATTAACTTAAATACCGCTGAGAAAATTGAAATCGCAAAGCAACTAGAGCGTCTAGGTGTCACAATTATCGAGGCGGGTTTTCCTGCCTCATCTCCTGGTGACTTTGAAGCGGTATCTTTAATCGCAAAAACCGTGAAAAATTCAATCGTTACTGGGTTAGCACGTGCAGTACGAAGTGACATTGATGCGGTATGGGAAGCAATAAAGCATGCTGAGCAACCACATGTGCATACATTCATCGCAACAAGTCCGATTCATATGGAATATAAGCTAAAGAAAAATCCTGATCAAGTTGTGGAGCAAGCCGTCGCTGCTGTTAAGTACGCAAAAGAAAAGTTTTCTTTAGTTGAGTTTTCAGCTGAAGATGCATTCCGATCAGATAAAGAATTTTTAGTTCGAATTCTTGGTGAAGTCATTGCTGCTGGTGCAACGACAGTCAACATTCCAGACACAGTTGGCTACGCATCTCCTGAAGAATATGGTGCGCTTTTCCGTTACTTACGTGAAAACGTAAAAGATGCTGAAAAGGTGAAGTTTTCAGCTCACTGTCACGATGATTTAGGGATGGCCGTTGCTAACTCCATTGCAGCAGTGCAAAATGGTGCGGATCAGGTAGAATGTACGATTAACGGCATTGGGGAACGCGCAGGTAATGCAGCGCTTGAGGAAATCGGTGTGGCGTTACACATTCGTAAAGATATTTACGGTGTCGAAACAGGTCTCAATTTAAAAGAAATTAAACGTACATCACAAATGGTAAGCCGTTTAACAAATGTTGTCATTCAACCAAACAAAGCCGTTGTTGGTAAAAACGCATTTGCCCATGAATCAGGCATTCACCAAGATGGTGTATTAAAAAATCCTGAAACATATGAAATTATTTCACCTGCATTAGTAGGCGAAGATGAAGTCCCATTAGTACTAGGGAAACATTCTGGTCGCGCAGCATTTAGAGATCGTGCAGAAACAATGGGCTTCCAGCTTTCAGAAGAAAAGCTCAATAAAGCATTTGCAGAGTTTAAAAAGCTTGCAGATCGAAAGAAGGAAGTAACGGAAGAAGATTTAGTCACAATATTAACGGAGCAGCAAGTTTCGGTAGGAGATGTACCGTTATTTGAATTGAAATGTGTTCAAGTTCAGTATGGTACAGAAAATATTCCAACGGCAACAGCTTCTGTAGTGACACCTGAAGGAGATGTGAAAACATTAGCAGCAACAGGCTCTGGCTCCGTTGAAGCAATCTTTAATACGCTTGAGCAGCTTGTTAATGGCACAGTAAATATTTTAGATTACCGCGTAAAATCAGTAGGTAAAGGACGCGATGCACTTGGAGAAGCAGTAATTAATTTGAATTACAACGGCTACACATCAACAGGTCGTGATTCAGCGCTAGACGTATTAGAAGCATCTGCAAAAGCCTACTTAAACGCGATTAATCGACATTTGATTCAACAAAAAGTAAGAGAACAACAACCAGTCGTTCAATAAATGAGGGGAGTGTCATAAGAAAGCGATTATGGCGTCTCCCACCATTTTAAATAAACGAGCAGTAATAATAGAACAACTTATGCAATTTCACGTAGAAAGAAAGGTGTTTTCAAATGGAAAAGAAAATTACGGTACTGCCTGGTGACGGCATTGGTCCAGAAGTTGTCGCAAGTGCAGTAAAAGTATTACAAGTAATCGGGAAACGATTTAATCATACATTTCATTTAAGCTATGGCACGATTGGCGGTGCAGCGATTGATCAGCATAATAATCCACTACCAGAAGAAACGATTGCAATGTGTGAACAAAGCGATGCGATTTTATTAGGGGCAGTAGGTGGTCCGAAATGGGATAATAATCCACCAGAATTACGTCCTGAAAAAGGTTTGTTAAAAATTCGTAAGCATTTTGATTTATTTGCTAATTTACGTCCTGTGAAAGCTTTCCCAAGTTTACTTGCTTCTTCTCCATTAAAACGTGAAGTTGCGGAGAATGTAGACTTAATGATCGTCCGCGAACTAACAGGAGGGCTATATTTTGGTGAGCCACGTAAAAAAACAGACGCCGGTGCTATTGATACATGTGTGTATTCACGTGAAGAGATTGAGCGAATTGTAGACAATGCCTTTGAGCTAGCAAGACTTCGTCGAGGAAAACTATGCTCAGTTGACAAGGCAAATGTATTAGATACATCACGTTTATGGCGAGAAATCGTAGAGGAAAAGAAAAAGCAGTACCCAGATGTAGAAACAGAACATAACTTAGTTGACTCGGTTGCAATGAAATTGATTACAAACCCTGGTCATTATGATGTTGTCGTGACAGAAAATTTATTCGGTGACATTTTAAGTGATGAAGCCTCTGTTATTACAGGTTCACTAGGTGTATTACCTTCTGCATCAATTCGCGGAGATAACTTTGGATTATACGAGCCAGTTCATGGTTCAGCACCAGAAATTGCGGGTCAGGGAATTGCCAACCCAGCAGCGACGATTCTTTCGGTAGCAATGATGCTACAATACTCATTTGGTTTGAAAGAGGAAGCAGCAGAAATTGAACGAGCAGTAAGTGCTGTGTTTGAAGATGGTTATTATACGGCTGATTTAGCACAAGAGCAAAAACGTACACTATCTACTGTTGAATGGACAGAAAAAGTGCTAAACGAAATAGACGCAAGCTTCGTTTCAGATAGCATTATGATTTCATATAATTAAGGAACGGTGAATACTATGGGGAAAAATATTATTGAAAAAGTGTGGGAGCAACATGTCGTACATCGTGAAGATGGTAAGCCAGATTTACTTTACATCGATTTGCACTTAATTCATGAAGTAACTAGTCCGCAAGCGTTCGAGGGACTACGCTTAGCTGGACGAAAAGTACGTCGTACAGATCTTTGCTTTGCTACAATGGATCACAATGTACCAACAAAAAATTTGCCAACGATTAATGATCCCATTGCCAAAAAGCAAATTATGACATTAGCTGAAAATGCGAAAGAATTTGGCATTGAGCTTGCTGATATCGGCCATCCGGATCAAGGAATTGTTCACGTTATCGGGCCAGAACTTGGATTAACACAGCCTGGTAAAACTATTGTTTGTGGGGACTCACATACAGCAACTCATGGTGCATTTGGCGCAATTGCGTTTGGTATCGGTACATCAGAAGTAGAGCATGTACTTTCAACACAAACACTATGGCAATTAAAGCCACCAACTATGGAAATCCGCGTCAATGGAGAGCTTGGCATTGGTGTTACCGCAAAGGATATCATTTTAGCCATTATCGCAAAATGGGGGATTGGTGTCGGTACTGGTCATATTGTAGAGTACACGGGTGAAGCAATTCGCAAGCTTACAATGGAGGAGCGCATGACCATTTGTAACATGTCTATTGAGGCTGGTGCGAAAGCTGGTTTAATTTCACCAGATGAAACTACTGTAGAATTTTTACGTGGTCGTAGATATGCGCCTCAAGGAGAGAAATTTGAAGAGGCAGCGAAATACTGGTTAAGCTTAGCATCTGACCATGACTGCACATACGACGTAGTACTAGAAATTGATGCATTAGAAATCGAGCCAATTGTCACTTGGGGTACGAACCCGGCAATGGGAGTAGGCGTATCAAAAACAGTGCCAACTGTAGGAGATTATAATAACGAAGCAGATAAAGCAGCCTTACAAAAGGCACTTGAATATATGGATTTACAGCAAGGGCAAAAAATTACCGATATTGAAATTCAACATGTATTTATCGGGTCTTGTACGAATTCACGTATTAACGATTTACGTGCAGCTGCCGCTATTATTGAAGGTAAGAAAATTGCATCTGGCGTAAAAGGAATTGTTGTTCCAGGTTCTTGGTCAACGAAAGCTCAAGCTGAAAAAGAAGGTCTAGATAAAATTTTCCTTGATGCAGGCTTTGAATGGCGCGAGTCAGGATGCTCCGCTTGCTTAGGGATGAATGAAGATGTTATACCTTCAGGTGAGCGCTGTGCATCAACTTCAAACCGTAACTTTGAAGGACGTCAAGGAGCAGGTGCTCGTACGCACTTAGTATCGCCAGCGATGGCTGCAGCAGCCGCAATTCATGGTCGCTTTGTAGACGTTCGTCAATATCAAAAGCAAGAGGCGTAAGGGGAGACATGACATGAAACCAATTAATATCGTAAATAGCATTTATGCGCCACTTGATCGCAAAAATGTGGATACAGACCAAATTATTTCAAAGGAATTTTTAAAGCGTATTGAACGTACTGGATTCGGTCAGTTTGTCTTTTATCATTGGCGTTTTGATAAAGACGGAAATCCAATTGAAGATTTCGTTTTAAATAAGCCACAATATATTGGGTCAGAGATTTTAGTGGCACAAGACAATTTTGGTTGTGGCTCTTCGCGAGAGCACGCTCCGTGGGCCATTCTAGATTATGGATTCCGTGTAGTAATCGCACCAAGCTTTGCAGACATTTTCTACAATAACTGCTTCAAAAACGGAATCTTGCCGATTAAACTTACTGAAGCAGAATGTGATGAGCTATTAGAAAAAGGAATAGCAGAAGCGCAAGCAATTGAAGTGAATCTTGAAGCGCAAACAGTAACAACTTGTTACGGCAAAGAGTATACATTTACAATTGACCCATACTATAAAGAAATGCTCCTAAATGGCTGGGATGAAATTTCACTTACATTTAAATACGAAGATCAAATTACAGCTTACGAAAAAAATCGTATTGCCTATTAAATAAAGAGTCTGTTGCATAGGGGAAACGCCTATGTAGCAGGCTTTGTTATTTTTTGTGTATTGTTGTCGAATATTGTGAATGCTATAATTTCATGTAAACTTTTTTGTTAGGAGTAAGTGTTCATGAAAAATTTCGGAGGCTGGCTAGGTATCGGTTTTGTAGTGCTTTTAATAATTGGATTTATCGTGAGTTATTGGATGTATATAGTAGGTGCTATAGCACTTTATTTCGGAGTGAAATGGCTTATAAATTATTCAAAAGATAAACAGCTGCAAAAAGTAATAGGGGATAAACAACAGCAAATATTAAAAAATCAATCGACAATAGAGTATAAAATGGAAAGACTCCTAACGTTATCAAACCATACAGATCCAAACGGTTATAAGCGTCAACAATACAAAAATAAACAACAATTGGATTTATTAGATTACTGGTATAAGTATTTAGATTTGCGTGCCAAATTAATTTTAAATAATACGACTACATACCGTGAAGAGGAAGTACTGCATTTAATGTGTGATGAATTGCTTGTTCGTATGGATAATTTAGAAATTGAAGTGACTGATTCGGTAAAAAAAGAGTTTATCGAAGAAAACTTAACACCATTATTACGAGATGTTGTTGAAATTATGGAAGGTATTAATCCAGTAAAATCAATTAATATCCAAGCTTATCAATTATTAAAAGTCCGATAATAAATGATCATAAAACGAGTGTCTCGAATTTTGAGTCACTCGTTTTTTGCATGGAAAAATGGATTTCTAATCCGAGTATGTTTTAAAGGGTGTGGCCTTATTTTTGAAGGTGTATTTCATTATTGGTTTGTTGGATCAATATTTATTGTTCGAACTTACTTTCAATGTTCATACGTACTATATAAATGTAGTGCAAGTGTGAGCTCTAAAAAATGTGCGGGGTCACTTAAGCTTCGATTCGTAAGTTGTTCGACACGCTGTAAACGATGATAGAGTGTGTTTTGATGTATATGAAGTACATCGGCTGTTTTTGAAATGGAACGATTTTGTTGAATATAGCAGGCAAGCGTGTCGAGTAACGTATAATCTTTTTTTTGAAATAACGGATCCAATACTTGGGTAATAAATTGTTGAATATCGCCTCGTGTATGCTTTCTAAATAAACGATTAATCCCAATTTCCTCAAAGCGTACTATTGTAATACCGGTTATTGATTTTGATTGATGAGGTAATGCGTGATCACTTTCAGTAAAGCTTGTTTCAACCTTTAATAAATTTTGCTGAATGGTGCCAACCCCTATGGCGACAAATTGTTGATGAAATTGTACCCAACTTTCTAGTACTTTAGGAAGTTGAATTACGATATTTTGTCTGAATGTTTCATCACCTTGTAAAATCCAAACAACTTGATCACTTTGCGTAAAAATAAAAGGGTGTGAAGGATAGTATTGGGTTAAATGCTCAATAAACTGTACAACATGCCAGTTAGTAAAATGACTAATTTTCAATGTGATACAAAAAGTTTGCCCGTATACATCTAAATGTAAATCTTCATAGCGAGGGTCTATAAACTGTGCTTGTCCCATCAAAATATGCTGAAATAATTCAAGTCGCTCTTTAAAGCTCATTTGACTTTTTGCTTGAAATTGAATCGCTTTTAAAGCAAGGCTAATACTGGCATTTTCTATTATGCGTTTTTCATGTGCCTCGATTTCTTTTAGTATTTCGAAAAGCAAATAGCCGAAAATTTGATGTTCATTTTTCACAGGATAAATGTAAAAGGATTTATGAATTAAATAAATGCCAGGTTCCGTAATGGTTTTTAATTGATTCAACATAAATTCATCAGGATAAGTTTCTCGGTCGATTAAATTTACATAATGTATGGATTTCTGTAATAAACCTTTTGTTTGTTCGATAATAATTGCTTCATCGACATTTTGCAGTGTTAGATTTAAAAAAAGCTGATGAATCGTATTATTTTGTTCATAATCTTCATTTAGATGCTCGATTTGTTCATAGGCTTCAGCATTTTTTAATGCGACAGCAGCTTGCGATGCAATACTTTTTAATAATTGCAAATCTCGATTTTGAAACGGCATTTTGTTTGTAAATTGATGGACGATTAAAATGCCAAATTTCCTTGTATCAGAAAAAATTGGAACAGCCATTGTCGTTATTTTTTCTGACGTACTGCCACTTAAAGCCCCTTGAAGTGCAATGTTATTTTTAGGTGAAATGTTCCACATTATTTTAACTGCTTCATTTAAATTATAAATCCCCGATTTTCCCGACTGGAAAGTATAGCCAGCAATACCTTCGCCAATAGAGGGTGAATAACTGTAAATGGCATCGGTTGTCCCTTTACTTGCAACCGTGTGAAGACGCTGATCTTCGTTATCAAACAGCATTAAAAAACCACGGTCAATGGATGGGATGGCCTCTAATGAATAATCCATAATTTTTTGAAGTAAAGGCTTAATTTTTAAATCTGAATTTAATGCAATCATTAATTGGCCAATCGCCAATTGCTGTTCCTGTTGTTTTGTATACAATTGCTGAAAAAATAGTTTTTCGACTTGTAATTGTACCAATTCAACATCATAGTAGCGCAAGTCCAACGCGATACTGCAATAGACAATATAGCGCTCAGGGATAGTTGTTTCAAACGTGGTAGTATAAAAGCCTGTCCGCTCATCAAGAACATATTGTTGAGAAAGCGTCTTCACGATGGTAGGTTTTCCACTAAATAAAAACCACTCTTGATTAGCACTATATATATAAAAAGTACAATGTTCATGTGAAATATATTTGCTCTTTTGTACGCTCAAAATGGACACACCCTTAAGAAATATTTGATTTTGGAACTTACTACAATTTTCAGTTAATAAAATTGTAACTTTCCCCAATGAATAAGTCACTAATTTTTTGTAATATTTAGATAATTATAAGGAGGCGATTACATGGAGAGTAGTATGAAAGACAAAGGTGGCTTGATTTTAGCTGTTTTGTACTTTGGATGGATAGTATCTTATGTGGATCGAACAGCGATTACACTGGCTTTAACAAATATTGGAGACGATTTAGCATTAAATGCTACACAACTTGGGTTTGTATTAAGTGCATTTTTTATGGGATATGCCTTTATGCAAATTCCTGGAGGCTGGCTTTCAGATCGTTTTGGAACAGTGAAAATATTAATAATTGCCGTGTTATTTTGGTCAGTTTTTACTGCGCTTACAGGTCTCGCTTGGTCGATCGTATCATTAATATTCATTCGTTTCTTATTTGGTGTAGGAGAAGGGGGATACCCAGCTGCAAGTACGAAAGCGATTGCCACATATTTTGAAAAATCGCAGCGTACAAAAGCGCAAGCAACGATGATGTCATCAAATATGTTAGGTGCAGCACTAGCACCCATTCTATGTGCGCCATTATTATTACTATTTGGCTGGCGTTCCGTATTCTTTATAATTTCAGCATTAGGAATTATTTTCGTGTTAGCTTTATTGTACTTTACGCGAAATGCCAAAACATATATGGAAGTAAATGGTGAACAACAGAAGGGCTCGTTTAAAGCTGTTTTATCGAATCCATACTTATTAAAAGTATTAACGATTTTTTTCTTTATTAATATTGCAAGCTGGGGCTTAAGTTCTTGGATGCCAACATATTTAATGCAGGTTCACAATATTGATATGAAAAGCATTGGTTTAGTTGCAGCTATTCCAGCATTATGTTCTGCTGTCGGAATGGTTGTAAGTGGTCGAATTATTACGAAGTTAGGTGAAAAATCCAAATATGGTGTGATTCTAGGTGCAGCTGTTCTAGCTGTTTCACTATTTTTAATGGCTAGTGCGTCATCTATTATTTTGATTATTCTGTATCAGTGCATCGCCTTCACATTTGTAGCGTTTGTTATTTCGTTCATCTTTACTACGCCACACCGTGTCGTGGAAGAAAGTAACGTAGCAACTGCATTTGGTGTTGTTAACTTTGGTGGTCAAGCAGCCGGTATTGTTTCGCCATCGATTATGGGCTATTTAATTAACGCATCAGGTGGTTCGTTTAATACATCATTTATCTTTTTAGCAATCGTATGCGCGATAGCAGCATGTATTGCAATTACATTACCACTAAAAAAATCAGGTTCGGTTAGTTTAGATCCAGTGGAGGGATAGCATGAAACAACAACTGTTTAAATCGATGGAACAAAATGAGGCTATTTTTGCAAAAATGGCGAAGGATATTTGGGACCATCCACAAGTAGGCTATGAAGAGACATATGCATCTGAAGTGCAGAGAAACTTTTTACTCGAACAAGGTTTCCGTATTTCAACAAATACTGGCGACGTGGCAACAGCTTTTATGGCGGAATGGGGTACAGGAGCACCAATTATTGGATTTCTAGGTGAATTTGATGCGTTACCAGGTTTGAGTCAGCAAACAACGACAACTCATTTACCAATCGTAGAAGGTGGTCCTGGACATGGATGCGGACATAATTTATTAGGAACTGCTGGAGTGGAAGCAGTTGTAGCATTAAAAAACATGATGGAGAAGGAGAACATTGCCGGTACAATTCGCTATTATGGCTGTCCAGCAGAGGAATTATTATCAGGAAAATCATTTATGGCACGTGAAGGGGTATTTGATGATTTAGATATCGTCTACACATGGCATCCTGGCACATATAATATGGCGGTTCATCCGTCTATGCAAGCATTAACTGGGGTGGAATTTTTCTTCAAAGGTCGCACGGCACACGCTGCAGCTGCACCTCATTTAGGGAGAAGTGCATTAGATGGGGTGGAAATAATGAACGTTGGTGCAAACTATTTACGTGAGCATGTTCCTGATGGCTCTCGTATTCATTACCAAATTACAAATGGGGGATTAGCGCCGAATATCGTTCCTGATGAGGCAAGTGTGTTTTATTTTTTGCGAGGTGCAACACGCGAAGCAGTGGATGATTTATTACGCCGTTTAATTCGTGTAGCAGAAGGCGCGGCCCATATGACAGAAACAACTGTTTCCTGGAAGATAAAGTCGGGTTGCTATGATTCGCTACCAAATATGACGTTAAATAATCAAATGTTTGCCCAATGGCAGGAGTTACCGCCACTCCAATTTTCAGAAGAAGAGGAAGTATACGCGAAAGAGCTTCAACAATCAATAGATCCATCTGTTTTTGCGGGAGCGAATCAGCAGCTTGCGATGATGGGGGGCGATGTGGGCAATGTTTTAATTAAAGATCAGTTAAACCTCCCTCAACTATTCCGTCAATCTATGCCGGGTTCAAGTGATTTAGGTGATGTCTCATGGATTGCACCACTCGGACAAGTGACAACAGTTTGTGCCCCTCATGGAGTACAGTTGCATACATGGCAGGCGACATCTTCTTTTGGGACTTCTATCGGAATGAAGGGCATGCACTATGCTGCGAAAACAATGGCGGGTGCTGCACTTGATTCATTAGTAAATCCACAAGTGATTGCGACGGCAAAAGCAGAATTTGACCGGTTACGTGCAGGGAAAGAATATATTTGTGCAATCCCAGCTGAAGTGAAGGCACCAAAGCCAACTACAAATTTACAATAATAGTAGGTTTTCATCTTGTGTCAATTACAAAAAAGATTCCCGAAAAAACTTCGAGAATCTTTTTTTCATTATATTGCTACCCAATGTCCATCTGATACTTCAACTAACTTTGCATTTTCTACATCAAATCGATTTGACATAAGCTGTTCTTCATTCATCACTTCGCGTTTTTTCTTCTTTTCAATCGCTGGATCAGGGATTGGAATCGAGTTAAGTAGCATTTTTGTATATGGATGCTTTGGGTTGCTGTATAATTCTTCACTTTCGGCAAGTTCGACAATTTTACCACCGTACATAACAGCGACACGGTCACTAATATGTTTCACCATTGATAAATCATGCGCGATAAATAAATACGTTAACCCAAGACGTTGCTGTAAATCTTTTAATAAATCAACGACTTGCTTTTGAATCGATACATCGAGTGCAGATAATGGTTCATCGCACACAATAAATTGAGGCTCTACAGCAAGTGCGCGAGCGATACCGATGCGCTGGCGTTGACCACCACTGAATTCATGCGGATAGCGTAGTGCATGTTCTTTTTTCAAGCCGACGAGCTCTAACAATTCCTCTACACGAGAACGACGCTGTTCTTTTGATGTCGTTAACTTATGTAAATCTAATGCTTCTCCAATAATATCGAGCACCTTTTTCCTTGGATTTAAACTCGAATATGGATCTTGGAAAATGATTTGCATATGTCGACGCATACTTTTTAACTCATTTTTCGTAAGTCGACTTACCGGAACACCTTTATACAACACTTCGCCATCAGTTGGTTCGTGTAATTGTAATAGAGTACGCCCGGTAGTTGATTTTCCAGAACCAGATTCACCAACAAGACCTAATGTTTCACCAGGATAAATTTGAAATGATAAATCATCAACTGCCTTTAGCACATTGCCTTTTGCCATTTCAAAATGCTTTGATATGTTTTTCACTTCAACAAGTGGCACAGTCATATCGAGCTCAGGCGCTAAATTTGGGATTACTTTTGGTTCTTTCTTTTCATGCAATTTTGGTAGAGCATGTAGTAAACGCTTCGTGTAATCATGCTGCGGATTGGCGAAAATTTCTTCGGTTGTACCTTGCTCAACTACCTCGCCCTCTTTCATAACGATCACGCGATCACACATACCGGCCACAACCCCTAAATCGTGCGTAATTAAAATAATTGACGTGCCAAGTCGTTGTTGCATTTCTTTCATTAATGAAAGAATTTGTGCTTGAATTGTAACGTCTAACGCGGTTGTTGGTTCATCTGCAATGAGTAGGGAAGGGTTACAAGCTAACGCCATCGCAATCATTACACGTTGGCGCATTCCACCACTAAATTCATGCGGATATTGATTGTAACGTTCTTCGCTATTTTTAATGCCGACTAATTTTAATAGTTCGATTGTTTTGGCGAACGCTTCTTTATTCGATAAGCCTTGGTGTTTAACTAAACCTTCTGCAATTTGTTCCCCAATACGAATCGTTGGATTTGTTGACGTCATCGGATCTTGGAAAATCATACTAATATCTTTTCCTCGAATTGCTTCCATTTGTTTTTCAGATTGTAACACGAGATTTTTGCCGTGGAATTCGATCGTTCCCGACTTCAAAAAAGAGGGGGGGGAAGGTAATAAACGCATAATTGATCTTGCTGTTACACTTTTACCACTTCCAGACTCCCCTACAATTCCGACAGTTTCACCTGCATTTATATGGAAACTTACACCTTTCACGGCTTCAAATTCCGACTCATCAGTTATAAATGAAACGCGTAAATCCTTTACCGTTAGTAGTTTTTCACTCATTTTTTTCTCATCCTTTAAAAATTTTGAATATTAATATTGACGAAACGGTGTTACTAATACATACTGTACTAAACAGGTAGGAATTATGCAATATAAAGTTTTGAACTATTCCATTAAGAAAGCAAGAATAGTAGAAAGGAGTTGCATCGATGAAAGTATGGCACATCTTTCAGGATAGCTTTGAAAAAAATACGTCGAAAAAAAGCTATTACTTCGCCTACATTTTATTAGGCTTCATCGTGCACATTGTCACTTATGTCATGTACATTCGTGGTAGTTCGAATGCGAAAAATATCCAGTTAATAAAGCAATTCGAGGAGCAACTAATTGAGGAAGGGCAAGTACTTACATGGACACGTGAATACGAAACGCAGGAGCGTGCAAAGGCCGCATTTTTCAAACAAGCAATTGATGAAAAAAGAATAAAAGCAAATGCACAGCAACTAGCACAACAAAAATTACAGCGTACGGTTGATAAGCTACTCGCTGCACACGGTGTAGAAAATAATACATATACAAATTACTTTAGCCAGCTTTTGAAAACACCTAAGTTTTTAATCATTAGCTTAATTCCGGGTATTTTTATGTATATTCTATTGTTTATTTCGAGTAATCCATTTATTCGCTTCATCTTTGAACGATTAATTCAAAGTGTGTTTGTTATTTTGGGTGTGGCAACGCTAGTATTTACGATTTTGTATATTTCTCCTTTTGACCCAGCGCGAAATTTATTAGGCATTGAGGCAACACAAGAGCAAATTGAAAACTTTAATCGTTTGTACGGATTAGATCAGCCGTATTTTGTACAGCTTTGGCATTCTCTTACGGGCTTATTTACGTTTGATCTTGGTACATCCTTTGCAGGTAAGGAGGATGTAACACAAAGTATTTTGAATAAATTCCCTGTCACATTAGAAATCGCGTTATTTTCTTTATTAATGGCGATCGCGATTGCGATTCCAGTGGGGATTATTTCAGCAGTTCGCCCAAATTCTTTTATTGATTATGTATTTATGTTAATTGCGCTAATTGGTTTATCGATTCCAAGTTTTTGGCAAGGGTTAATTTTTATTTTAACGTTCTCAATCGATTTAAAATGGTTCCCTGCAACATACAATCCGAACAATTGGATGTCATTAGTTCTGCCAATTGTTGTTCTTGGTACATCGATTACAGCATCCATTGCGCGGATGACCCGCTCGAGCATGCTCGAAGTTATTCATGAAGATTATATTATTACCGCAAAAGCGAAAGGGTTAAGTGGACGTAAAGTGATTACCAAACACGCCATTCGAAATGCGATGATTCCGATTATTACCGTGATTGGACTATTATTCGGGGGGATGCTTGGTGGGGCGTCTGTTACAGAAAAGGTTTTTAATATTAGTGGTATAGGGAGTTATATCGTTGATAAGCAATTTATTCCAGATATCCCCGCAATCTTAGGCGGGGTCGTATATATTGCCATTACAATTTCAATTGTGAATATGTTAATTGACATTTTATATGCATTCTTTGATCCTCGTATTCGATCAAAAATGAAAAAATCTTAGGAGAGAGTAAGTCGTGAAATTCATTTCAGATGTAAAACTGCTTTTGAAAATAACACAAGAATATGTCAATGCTCAGTTTACGATTGCTTTTTCTGCTATCTTTTCAATGCTGTTTTTACTTTATAGTTTTAATTTCTCAGAGGGTGTATGGCGACCTGCTGTATTGATGATGTTTGCAATCTATTTGATTACGACAATCTATGTATGGTTTGTTTCCCACCTCATTAAAAAGGATTTAGCAAGTGAACGCGAAATCCAAAAGCGATCACGCTTACTTGGGTTTCCTCTTATTTTATCAATTTTTGTAGGAAACGTTTTTGCAGCAGGATTTGGCTTTATGCTTGCAACAAAAAACAAAACGGCAGAGTACACCTTTGCTGTGTATGCGTTTAATACGCAAATTTTTATCTTGGTCGTATCGGCAATGAATCTATTTAAGCCTTATGTAGTAGATACTTTTTTACTCGCTATGGGCGGTTTTATAGCATTAGCGATACTATATCTAATCGTTGCAATTCTTATTGCACGTCATGTCACGCTTAGTAATGCGCCGAAATGGATGTTACCGGTAGGAGTCATTATGTGTATTCCGGTGTTAACAGGAAATATTTTTTCTTTATTACTAGGTATAACTCTAATTCGGAAGGCGCGGAATGCGGATCCATCTGCTGTTGAGAAGTGGCAAAAAATGTGGAATAAAATTTTACGAAATTCGATGGCTGTATTTGGTTTGTTTTTTATCGTCTTTATGTTCTCATTATCTGTCGTGAGTAGTTGGACGTTTGATTATGATTTTGCAGTAGAGAACAATTACGCTGCACTTTTGCAAACACCATCTTTACAGCATCCATTAGGTACAGATAATTTCGGTCGAGATTTATTTTCACGTATTGTATTTGGGGCACAAATCTCCTTAATCGTAGGTTTTTGTGCAACAATTATTCCGGCTCTTATCGGAGGGGCACTTGGCGCAATCTCAGGCTACTATGGAAAAAATACCGACAATCTTATTATGCGTAGCTTAGATGTGCTCTATGCGATTCCAGGTATTTTACTTGCGATTGCCATTATTGCGGCATTTGGCGCGAACACGTTGAACTTAATTATTGCATTAAGTGTTGGCGCAATTCCAACGTATGCACGGACGATGCGTGCAAATGTGCTACAAATATCAAACTATGAATTTGTTGAATCTGCGCGCGCATTAGGTGCTTCCGATGGAGCCATTATTTTCAAACATATTGTACCGAATGCTCTTGCGCCGATGATTGTAAAAGCGACTTTAACAATTGGTGGAGCTGTCATTTCGACAAGTAGTTTAAGCTTCTTAGGTCTAGGTATTGAGCCGCATATTCCTGAGTGGGGCAATATTTTAAAAGTAGGAAGCACTTATTTAGAGTCTCACTCTTATTTAGCTATTTTCCCCGGTCTATGCATTATGCTGCTCGTTCTATCGTTTAACTTTTTTGGCGATGGACTTCGTGACGCATTAGATCCGAAATCAAATTAACTTTTTGGAGGAAATCAACATGAATAAAAAATTATTTACATTAGCATCGACTGCAACAGTTGCAGCGGTAGCATTAGCAGGCTGTGTTGAAACAAAGTCTGATGTAGAAGAGTCAAAAACAGATATTACGGAAACAGCCGGTGCAAAACCTGTCATTGAATTATTAGGTATGTCTTCAGGTGAGCAAGATATGAACATCGTACGTGATCAATTAGTGAAAAACGGCTTCGATGTGAAATTAAATATTCAACCAGATTATGGCTCATATACAGCGCAACAAGATGCGGGTAACTTTGATATTGCGATTTCAAGTTGGACTACTGTAACAGGTAACCCTGACTATGCGGTACGTGGTTTATTCAAAACAGGTGGGGACTATAGCCGTACTTCAGATGAAACAGTCGACCAATTAATCGATGAAGCGAGTACATTAACGGGCGATGAAGCAAAAGATAAGTATAAAGAATTAGAGCAAGCGTTAGTATTTGATAATGCATATATCGCACCACTTTATATTTCACAAAAATTCCAAGGAATTTATTCAAAAGAAATAAATCCAGATACAGTACGTTTACCAAAGTCACGTGCACAGGCATGGGAAACAATTTCCTTTAATGATGAAGCGAAAAATGATACAGAGACATTAGTATTACATCAAGCGATCGCTTCATTAACTTCACTTGACCCAGTGAAAGGAAATGACGGTTCAATTAATACATTGAATACAAATATGAATGTCCGTTTAGTAAACTTATCAGATACGGATGAAGTTGTTTCAAAAGGTTCATTATCTTATAATCATGCGATGTCGGAAGATGCAAAAGAATATTATTTCGTATTACGTGACGATATTAATTTTGCAAAAGTAGAAAACAAAACTGCGGTTGATACAGGCGATTTAGTATCTGCAGAGGATGTTGTCTTCTCATTAAACCGTGCCAAAGATCAAAATGCTGTTCCAGATCACCGTACTTATTCGATTCATGAAAACATTGAATCCGTAGAAATCATTTCGGATATTACGTCATTACAGTCAGTGAAAACAGCGGATGGTAACACAGTATTAGAAGCATTGTCGGAGGATTTACCTGCAGCGGTGGCCGAAGTCGTAGCAGATGAAGCAGATGTAGATAATGCAGCTGGAAAATACCAAGTAGTGAAAATTACGACATCAACAGCATTCCCACAAGTATTAAACTACTTAGCGCACCAATCAGGTGGTATTGTATCAGAAGCAGCAGTGACTGCAGTCAATACATTTGATGTTGCAAGCTATGATCCTAATAAAGATGTCGCTTACGGTGACCAAGCAACAGTGACGGAAGGTGCTACTTATGCCAATCACTTAGCCGCATCTGGACCTTACATTTTAGTACAAAAAAATGACTATGAAGCACAATTCGTGAAAAATCCAGCTTACCAAGTTGGTACAGAGAACGAACCAAAAATCAAAAAAATTAACGTACGCTTTATTGCAGATAACGACAGTGCATTATCAGCATTACGTAACGGGGAAATTCATGTATTACAATCAGTACCTGAAACAAAAGTAGATGTAGTGGAGGGCGACCAAAACTTAACATTAAAAACGGCAGATTCTAATGCAGTAAGTTACTTATTATTCAACCAAAACGGTCGCGAAGTATCGAAATCAGTAGATTTACGTAAAGCAGTACTTTACTCAATCAACCAATCAGAGTTCATCAGCTATTACCAAGATAAGAAAAAACCAGCTGTATCAACAGTTTCTCCATTAGTAGATACAGGATTAAAGCTAGAAGCAGATAGCGCGAAAGTAAAAGAGTTCTTAAAATCTTATCAAGAAAGTAAATAATTTATTTTGAATAATTAATATTAGGTAGAGTCCGAGATTGTTTTAATTCTGGCTCTACTTTTTTATTTACGAAAAGCCTTTACAAATTTAGTTATTTTCCATAATATATACATACAAATACTCAACGTTGAGTGTTTTATGTTGACTAAAGGAGGTAGGCAATGTTTATTCAAGCAAGAAATCTGCATAAGTTTTATGGCAGAAGAAAAATTGTTAGTGGGGTTAATTTAGATGTTCATGAAAATGAAATTTTAGCTGTAATTGGTTCGAATGGGGCGGGAAAATCTACAACGATCGAAATGTTAATTGGTTTACGAAAAGCAGATGCAGGACATATCAAGTATTGGCTTGAGACCTATAAGGAAAAAATGGGTGTTCAACTTCAAACAGCGCCATTTTTTGTTGGCTTAAATGCAAGTGAGAATTTAAAGCTATTTGCTTCGTTTTACAGAAAAAAGTTAACGGATGAAGAAGTACAGGGTGTGCTTAAAATGTGTGGCTTAGCTCATGTAGGAAAAGTAGAGGCATCAAAGCTTTCCGGTGGGCAACAAAAGAGGTTGGCCATTTGCATTGCGCTTATTCATAATCCAGAACTCATTTTTTTAGATGAACCAACTGCAGCACTTGATCCACGTGCTCGACAAGAAATTCATGAACTAATAAGGGAACTTCAATATCAAGGAAAAACAGTTGTATTTACTTCTCATGATATGGCAGAAGTTGAAAAATTAGCGACACGTATTGTTATGATTGATCAAGGACAAATCATTGTAGAAGGAAAAACTGACCAATTGTGTAAAGCGTATAATATAGAAAGTTTAGAAACTTTGTATTTACAGTTATCAGAAGGGAGGCATCAGCATGTTCCAAGTAATTTTTAAATCGATGCTTGTTATCGCAATTAGGGATAAGGTAACATTGTTTTATTCATTCGCCTTTCCGATAGTACTAATGATTGCTCTAGGCTCTTTTTTCAATGAAAATACTCAACAGTTACAAATTGTCGCAGGAGTAACAGCAATTAGTACAATTTTTTGGGGTATGCAAGGTATTGCTTTCCAAGTACATGCACAGCGGAATAAAGGCGTATATAAATTGTTAAAACTAACCCCAATGCCACTTTTTACATTTATTTTAATTATGGTACTCGCTCGGACATTTACCGGTGTTTTAATAAATTCTATTGTTTGGTTACTAGGTATTCTTCTATTTACAATTGATGTTTACATGCCTACAGTTATCAATACGTTTTTACTATTAATAATTGGCTCACTTTGTTTTACAACGATCGGATTTGTTATAAGTAATCTTGCTCGAAATGAAGCACAAATAAGTATGTATTCAAATTTAATCCAACTGCCGATGATCTTTATGAGTGAAGCTTTTTATCATTTGAAAAATGCACCAGAATGGTTCGTTCTTATTGGCAAACTATTCCCATTCGAACATTATGTAAAGGCATTACGAGGCTTAATGATGGGAGAAAATAATGTATTACTTTTGGGATATGGAATACTCCTTATTTACTTCATACTAGCAATACTGCTCGCAATTCGAACATTTAAATGGGATAGTAACCAAATGGATATAAGATTTAAGGAAGGAAAATATGCATCCTAATGTAAATAGTTTGATGTAATTTCATGTTATAATACTCAATATTGAATAGTTAATATTGAGGTGCATAAACAATGACGAGATTAATGGTATTAGGATTATTAAAAACAAAACCGATGTCCGGCTATGAAATCCAACAGCTTTTAATAAAAAGTCAGGCTGATTCATGGGCAGGGATTTTACCAGGTTCGATTTATCATGCATTGAAAAAGATGCAGACTGAGGGTCTAGTCGAAATCAATTCTATCGAAAAAACAGGAAATCGTTCGAAAGCGATTTATAAAATTACGACATATGGAGAGATGGAGTTTGTTAAGTTACTAGTAGAGTCGTTACAAGTTTCATCTGTTCATCTACCAAGTAATTTATATACAGGGCTTAGTTTTATTCAACATTTATCAAAAGATGAGATAATTCAATCATTACAAGGTCAACAAGCAATATTAGAAGAACAATTAGAAAAACAAAGATCTGGAATTGAAATTAAACGTAATCATATGCCAATGGATGATGTAACAGAGCTGCTCTTTCAAAATGTATTTAGGCAATATGAATTACAAATTCATTTACTAAAAAATTTGATTCGATATTATAATAATATTTAAAAATAAACATCCGCATCTAAATAGGATTAAAGATGGTAAACGAATGAAACGAAATATGGTTTCATTCGTTTTTTTGTAAAAGTAAGAACAAACATCATTTATTCAAGAAAATTGTTTAAAAATTGCATTGACATTAGAGTTCACTCCAATGTTAGCATGATGGAAGGGGGGAGATTATGTATATTAAAGAATTTGCTTTGAAGTACCATTTATCAAATGATGCGATTCGATTTTACGAAAAGGAAGGATTATTACATCCAGTTCGTTTAAATAATGGGTATCGATTTTATGACCAACAATGTGAAAGTACGATTAAGTTTATTTTAGTATTAAAGAAGCTTGGTTTTTCGCTTCAAGAAATTAATTCGTTGCTTAAGTTAGGCCAACAATCCTTTAGTAATGAATGTAATATTGCAACGGCTTCTCTTTTTGCCAACAAAATTACTGCGATTGAAAAACAAATAGAATTGTATAGTGCTGCATTAGTTGCATTAAAAACAGTGGAGCAATTAATAGATGAAGGGAAGTATGAAGAAAATAAAAGCAAGACAGAAGAAATGGTTGAAGAGATGTATAAAAAAATGAGCCAAGAGGAGGATAATCATGTATTTACGAAACTGGATTAAATGGGAGTATATTATTGGCCTCATCTCAATTATTGTTCTATACATCTATTTAGATTATTCCATATTAGTATTCTTTTTATTTTTATTAGTTCCTGATTTATCAATGATTGGTTATTTTGTTAATCCGAAAATAGGTGCGATTCTCTATAATAGTGTGCATCATTTTAGTTTACCTATCATTCTTTTAAGCATTTGTATTTTATATCATCAAGAAGCGATACTTCCTTATGCTATGATTTGGATTGCGCACATTTTGATGGATCGTACATTTGGCTTCGGACTAAAATATGCAAATGATTTTAAGGAAACACATTTACAAAAGATTGTCTAATACGACTGAAGGGTGAACAAATGAACTTCCACATGGCGCTACGTTTTCTTTTAGAATTAATGATGTTGGTTGCAATTGGGTTTGGTTTTTACAATATGGGCAATAGTTTTTTTACTAAGCTTTTATTATGTATCGTATTTTTAGCAATAACGATTATTACATGGGGAACATTTGGTTCACCGAATGCTCCCTTCGTCCTTCAAGGATATCGTCGTTTTCTATTGGAACTTGCTATACTTTTTGTAAGTATAGGTTTCATGTGGACTTTATTACACCCAATTGTCATTCTTAGTTTTGCAATCATATTCCTATTAAACTGTTATTTTATAAGTTGAACCAAAAGTAATTTCATTTTCCTAAATAAATTGTATCAAGTTCTTCTTCAATTATTTTTTCCCCTATGTTTTTTATATAGTAAGTCCTCGCTTTAATTCTGGAACTAACTGAAGTAAATAGTGCTTCATTTATAAAGTGAAGCGCGGCACCATCGTCGGCTGCATAACCTTCTTTTATTTTGCCTTCCAAAATTAACCGGTGATAAGAGGGCTTTCTTTTATTTTCGCCATCATAATGAGGGCAATTACTGCCCTTCAAAAATCCTAGACAATCTAACGTATATAATGGTCCATTTAATGGGTCAGTTAATCCTTCTTCAAACCAACAGATTGAACCAGCACTTAACCCGGCAAGTATAATTCCATTGTTATAGGCCTTTTTCAAAATACGATCTAAACCCCATTCTTTCCACAAAACAAGCAAATTTCTTGTATTTCCACCGCCAACATAAATAATATCCTGCGACAAAACGTACTTTTCTAAATCTTCAAATTCTGGTTCAAATAATGACAAATGAGACGGCTGACAAGGCAGTGTTGTAAAAGCTTTATAAAACCTTTCTACATAATTCGTTTGATCTCCGCTCGCTGTTGGAACAAAACAAACCCTTGGTAAATCTGTCTTTACTTGATTTAAAATATATTTATCGAGTAATAGGTTTTCTGGTTCCATTGAAAAACCACCGCCACCCATTGCAATAATTTGCCTCAATTAAATCCCTCCAAATTAACCTCACTTAATAATAAATTAAAACTCCTGTTACAACACAAGTAACAGGAGTAACATGTATATATTTAGACAACGAAAGGGAATACACCTTTTTTAAAATTCTAAAATAAGATGTTTCTCCATAATCACGGTGTTTTGCCATTGTCCATTTCTTTGGGCAATGCCTTTTCGAATACCAACAGTACGGAAACCTGTTTTTTGATGTAATTGGATGCTTGCTAAGTTATTTTGAAAGATTGAAGATTGTAGCATCCAGTAGTTTTGAGCCTTTGCTTGTTCAATTAAATATTGTAAGAGCATTGTGGCAATACCTTTCCCATGTGCTTCTGGAAGTATATATACACTCACTTCACCAACCCCTTGATAGGTTGCTCTTGAAGAAATAGGAGTAATAGAAATCCAGCCAAGAATTTTTTGATTTTCTTCATATAAAAATCTTAGGGAAGAATGGTATTTCTGATGCCATGTTGCAATATTTGGAACCGTTGTTTCAAAAGTAGCGATCCCAGTATTAATTCCAGCTTGATAAATGTTGAGGATTTCAGAAATATCTTCTTGTTCAATATTCCGTATCATGTTGCTCCCTCCATTATTGACAACAGCCGTCAATACCTGTGTGGCAGACACCTGTTTCAGGTAGTGTCAATTTTACATTTAGGGCAGCTTCTATATCACCAGCAATATAGGCAACAATAGAACGCACTTGCTCATAACCTGTTGCCATTAAAAATGTTGGGGCACGCCCGTAAGATTTTGAACCAACAATATAAAATCCTTGTTCATGTTGGCGTAGCTCTTTTTCGCCATGTGCTGGAACGGTTCCACAACTATGCAAGTTAGGATCAATCAGTGAAGCAATTGCGAATACCGCTTCTGTTATTGCATCTACTTGATAGCGAAGTTCCTTATGGAAAGAGAAGTCTGGACGGTTTCCTGTATTCACAATGATCTCATCAAACGGACCGATTTTCTTTTTATTGTCTTTTAAGAATATTTCCTCTTCTTTATCTAAAATGGATTGAATGTAGAAGGGGGTTTCCACTTTAATAACTTGATTATCAATGATTTGCTTCATCTGTATGCCTAGTTCGCCTCGAGCTGCCAATTCATCCGATGTTCCACCACCTAGAGCATCTTCTACACGATGTTTTCGTAAAACCCAAGTGATTTCTGTTTCTGGATCTGCTTCTTTAATCGCAAGGAGTTGTAGCAAAGAATTGATTGCCGAATGTCCAGCACCAATAACTGCAATCCGTTTATTTGCATAACGCTTTTTGTTTTCGGCTACATTTGGAATTATATATTGGGTTTTTGAAGCAATGCCTAATTCAGCCGGGAGCCAAACACCATGACTAATCGCGGGGTTAGGGTTCCCCCATGTACCGGTTGCATCAATTACGGCAAGGGCCTTATAAGATTTTGTACCAAGAGGACCCGTTGTAAAAATTAAAAATGGTTTCTCTTCACGGTTTTTTGACTTCATTTTATCCGTATCTTGCTTTGTGATCGCTACGACCTCTTCGTTTGTATGAATTTTATCTTTCATTAATTCGCTTAGTGGCAATAAATATTCCTCACGAAGAGCTTTACCTGTTGGGATTATTTTTTTATCTGGCATTACCCAACCGGTTTCTTCAAGCAAGCTTTTTGCAGCAGCATCAACATTAAATTCCCAAGGAGAAAACAGTTGAACATGTTCCCATGATTGTACATTGGATGCTATTTTGCCTCTTTCTAGAATGAAGTAAGGGATATTATTTTTTTCTAAATGTGCTGCTGCAGCTAAGCCGATAGGACCCGAACCTATAACCGCTACGGGATAAGTTGGCTCGCAGCAATCGTCATTAGGGGAGCAGCAAGTTGATGAATTGGATAAAATGTTAAGTTCCATTAGAATTCCTCATTTCTTTTTGATTTTATAATTCAGCACGTGCTTGCTGTTCTTCAGCAAAGAGCTTTATTCGTGCTTCAATCGCATCACGAACTGTTTGGAATATAACCCATTTCTCTGCGTCTGTACCAGTTGCTTTAGCTGGGTCAACAAATCCCCAATGTTCACGACGTACGCTTTGGGGCGTAATAGGGCATTTATCTGCTGCATCCGCACAAAGTGTTACAACGAGAGTAGCACTATTTAATAAATCTTGACTGATAAGATCAGAAGTTTGATTGGTAATATCAATCCCTATTTCAGCCATTACTTTTACAGCATTCGGGTTTAGCCCATGTGCTTCGATTCCTGCACTTTTAACTGTCCAGTTTGGTAAATATTTCTTCGCAAAAGCTTCAGCCATTTGTGATCGACAAGAATTTCCTGTACATAAAAAGTAAATTGTATTGTTCATCATAATGCTCCTAATATAGTAAGAATGAAATGTAAAGCCCCATTAGTGTTATAAATAAAATAGGGATTGTTAAAGTAATTCCGGTTTTAAAGTAAGTACCCCATGAAATTTTGACACCTTTGCCGCTTAGTACATATAACCAAACAAGTGTTGCAAGAGAACCAATTGGTGTAATTTTAGGACCTAAATCCGAGCCAATAACATTCGCATAGATAAGTGCTTCTCTCAAAGCCCCTGATGTAGAAGTTTCAGCTATTGCTAACGCATTGACCATTACTGTTGGCATATTGTTCATCACACTCGATAAAGTTGCTGCTAATAATCCCATACTAACGGTTGCGACGAATAGCCCTTTGCTCGCAGTCCATTCGATAAGTTGTGATAAATAATTTGTTAGACCAGCATTTCCTAAACCATAAACAACAACGTACATGCCAATAGAAAAGAATACAATATTCCAAGGTGCACCTTTGATGACCATTTTTGTATCAACTGCATAGCTGTTCCGAGCAAGGATTAATGTAAAGAGGGCAATTACACCAGCAATCAATGACACAGGGATTGCGAGCCATTCACTAGAGAAATATCCAATAACAAGTAAGGTTAGGATAGGCCAAGACCAAGCGAAAAGTTTTGCATCTCGAATCGCTTCTTTTGGTTCTCTTAACATGTTTTCATCAAACTGCTTTGGAATAAACTTGCGGAAGTAAATAAGTAGTACCGTTATTGTTGCAATAATTGAGAAGATGTTTGGTAGTACCATACGCATGGCATATTCAACAAATCCGATACTAAAGAAATCAGCGGAAACGATGTTCACTAAATTACTGACAACGAAGGGTAAGCTTGTTGTATCGGCAATAAAGCCACTCGCCATAATGAATGGGAACACCATTTGTTCTTTAAACTGTAAGTGCCGTACCATTGCTAAAACGATTGGCGTTAAAATGAGTGCTGCTCCGTCATTGGCAAACAAAGCGGCAACGACTGCCCCTAATAAACTGACATAAATAAAGAGTTTTACGCCATTGCCATTTGCGATTTTTGCCATATGTAATGCAGCCCATTCAAATAAACCAATTTCATCTAGGACAAGTGAGATGAGTATAATCGCAATAAATGACAATGTCGCATTCCATGTGATACCTATGACTGTAAAGACATCATCTAATGTGACAATGCCGATTAGTAAAGCAACAACAGCGCCGGCCATAGCAGACCAACCGATATTTAAGTTCCTGGGCTGCCAAATGACAAATGTAAGAGTAATAATAAAAACGATTAAGGCTAAGATGAACATGATGACCCCATACAACGACAAGTGTCATTCGCCTCAAGTGATTTAATTACACTTGATACGACAAGCGGTAAATCCTCAGCTAAGCGATAATATTTCCATGTGCCGTCTTTTCTTTCTAAAATAATGCCTGCTTCTTTTAGTTTCTTCAGTTGTTGGCTAACAGCAGGCTGTGATATGCCTAATACCTCAACAAAATCACAAACGCAAACTTCGCCATTTTTCAAACATGAGAGTAGTGTTAGACGATTCTTATCAGCCATAGCTTTTAATTGAACCTCAAGTAATTCAAGTTCCATATGAATCCTCCTTATATAAGTGTTTACTTATGTATAATAACGTAATTTTCAATATAAGTAAATGCTTATATTGGAAATTTAGTCCTTAATATTTGGTAGATTAATTGTGGAAACCATTTTGGTATCAATTAAATAACTTTACAATTATTTGAATTAAATTTACTATTATGTCATACGATATATCGCGTGACATAATAGTGAGGTGTTGAGTTTGTCTTATAGTGGTGGGCCGATGACAGAGGCAATGTATTATGTGCTACTAGCATTAATGCGACCTAACCATGGTTATCAATTAATGCAATCCATTACAGAAGTGTCAAAAGGACGTGTGAAAATGGGTCCAGGCACGTTGTATGGTGTTCTTTCTCGCATGCAAAAAGATGGGTTAATTGCGTTATCAAAAGATGATGGGCGAAGGAAAACATATGAAATTACACGTGAGGGTGAGCAAGCATTACGGGTAGAATATGCACGTTTAAAATCAATAATTGTTGATAGCAGACTATTAGAGGAGGATGAAAACCATGGGTAAAATCGTACGCAAAGTTCGACCAATAGACTACTGGCGAATTGGAGAACATGAAAGTTGGTTTTCAGACATGTCCTTAAAAGGGCTACATCTTTGTAAAATGGGTAATCATTTTGCGAAATTTGTAAAAAGTACCCCGCAACGGATAGAGTATCGAATTGAGGTCACAGAAAAGAAAGAAATTTCTGATGCCCAAATTATTTTGTATGAAGATCATGGCTGGCAATATATAACTAGCTATCAATATTTCCATGTATTTGCTGCACCTGAAGAAAAGAATGCACCTGAGATACATACAGATCCTGCAGAACAATCTTATACGTTAAGTAAACTGAATAAAAAACTAATTATTAATTTAATCTTAGTTACATTCGGGGTTGCATGGATTGTTGGAATGCTATCCGCGGTTTGGTTTTTAGATGATACACCTGTTTTACGATTGGTTGAAGGACATATCATTCAACAAACCGTTTTAGCTCTTTTTTATTTGTACTATATTTATTCTTCAATGAGAGCGTTGTTAGCAATTCATGCTTTAAGGAGAAATTTAAAAGAAGGAAAAGCGATAAACCATCACGCTCCGTGGGAAAAGAGCCTAAGAAAAGGGAAGTTCGTATCAATAGGTTTTATAATCGTTGCCATAGGTAGTATTGGCATTCCAATTATGCAGTTAATAAAGATGGATACATTAACTTTACCAAAAGACTCGTCAAGTTTACCGTTAATTCGCCTAGCGAATCTAGAACAAAACCAAATGCTCGTACGTGATGAGTTTTATATAGACGGTGAAGATTGGGCGAATCGCTACTCAATTAATTGGAGCCCATTTGCACCAGTGCAATATGAATCAGGAGAAAGTGGGACGATTAATAATATGAAATGGCAGGATCAAAGTGGAATCTATTCACCAAGCATTTCTTCAGAAGTATACCAATTGAATTTTGAAATACTAGTAAAGCCATTAATTTCAGACTTAATAAAATGGCATTCATATGATGAAAAAGAACCGTATATTGAGAAAAACCACCCTGAATTTGACCAACTTATTGTTCAAGAAGAGGCTGAAAAGAAGGAAATATTTGCTTCGAAAGGAAAAGCGGTAATGTACATCCGATATTTTGGATATGCAGAAATGGATGTGCTAATTGAGCATGCTGCGCAAAAAATTAATCTACTTACTGAGGATTAACCATAACTACATAAATTGAGAAATATGTAGATTTAGAAAACTTCCAAGAAACTGTTTATTTCTTTTTTGCACTATGTTAGGCTAGATTTGCCAAGTTTTGTTATTCTGATTAATCAGAAAATATTTGCGAACCAGTTTTTTATCTTAAATTAAAAATTCCAATTGAGGGGAAATAAGATGAAAATGAATATGGTTGAAGAGAAAGTTAAAGAATTAATTGAAGAAAATGATTTTTCAGGGGCTATTTTTGTTCAAATGAATGAATCGTTGATCGAGCAATTTAGCCATGGCTTTGCAAATCGTACGGATCAAGTATTGAATCAAGTTAATACACGATTTGGTATCGCTTCCGGTTGCAAATTATTTACAGCTATTGCGATTTGTCAACTTGTTGAGCAAGAGAAAATTACGTTTGAAACGAAGTTAAAAGATTGTTTACATTTCATGTTTCCAGCTTTTGATTCATCAATTACAATTCATCATTTATTAACGCATACTGCAGGTATACCGGATTATTTTGATGAAGAGTTGATGGATGATTTTGAAGAATTATGGATTACACATCCGATGTATTTAATTCGAAACTTAAGTGACTTTCTACCTTTATTCCAAAATAAACCGATGAAGTTACAGGTTGGTGAAAGGTTCCATTATAATAATGCAGGGTATATTATACTTGGACTTATTGTGGAAACTGTCAGTGGTATGAAATTTAGTGAATATGTAACTGCGTATATATTTAAAAAGGCGAATATGCATGCTTCCGGTTATTTTGAATTAGATGCACTTCCTTTGAATACCGCGACTGGATATATAGATTTTCCAGACGGTAAATGGAAATCGAATATTTATTCGCTGCCTGTTAAGGGCGGTGCTGATGGCGGTGCATTTGTTACAGTCGAAGATATGAGTAAACTATGGGATTCATTAATGAATTTTCAATTATTAAGTGAGACGTATACGAAAAAATTACTCACACCATACATTCATACAGATGATGACTTTAATCGATTTTACGGCTATGGGATATGGATTGACCAAATTCATTATGAAATTTCCAAGTATCATGTAATGGGCTACGACCCAGGTGCAAGCTTCCATGCAGCCTATTATCCTATTAATAAAGCGATATCTGTAGTTTGTTCGAACAAAAGTACAGGTGCATTCCCCATTTTTAATGCGGTTGAACAAATGATAAACGACCAAAAAGAATAGTTATTTTTGAACAATTTAGGATATACATTTTAATGGTAAATCGAAACAAGTTTGACATATGGTTTTGAGTTTTCTTTTTTTGCTTATACTAGCAGTGAATTTATTAAAAGGGAGTTGTTTAGTATGCGTTTACAAGATAAAGTCGTTCTTATTACTGGTGGTGCTGGTGGTATCGCAACAGGCATGGCTACAGCTATGGCAAAAGAAGGTGCCATCTTAGCATTAATCGATATTAATGAAGAAGCAGGGAAAAAGGTAGAAGAAAAAATCAAAGAAATTTCTCCAAAATCTATGTTTTTCATTGCAGATTTATTTGACGTTGAGAACTTACCTAAAATTATTGAAAAAGTAATTGAAACGTACGGTAAATTAGATGTATTAGTCAATAATGCACACGCATCAAAACAAAAGCCTTTTGAAGAAATTACACAAGAAGATATGGATTTATCCTTTGGTACAGGTTTTTATCCAACATTTTATTTAATGAAAGCTGCATTGCCACATTTAAAAAAGACGAAGGGATCTGTCATTAACTTTGCATCTGGTGCAGGGTTAGCTGGACAACCAACACAAACAGCATATGCGGCTGCGAAAGAGGCCATTCGAGGAATTTCTCGAGTAGCAGCAAATGAATGGGGTAAATACGATATTAACGTCAATTTAATAAGTCCAATCGCAAAATCACCAGCTGTAGATCGCTGGGCAGAGGAATTCCCTGAAATGTATCAAGCAAGTTTACAACGAATTCCACTTGGACGTTGGGGTGAGCCAGAAGAAGATATCGGGCGTGTAGCTGTATTTTTAGCCTCTGAAGATGCCCGTTATATTACTGGTCAAACGATTATGGTAGATGGCGGTTCGATTCAATTGCGCTAATTTATGAAATTATAATGCATGTTATCTGATTTAATAAAAGGAGTTGCCTTGAAGAGGGTAATTCCTTTTTTAGTATAAAAAATAGTATTTTAACTATTATATTATAAACAACCACAACTTGTAATTTATGGTACAATAATTGTAATAATATTAAAATTCTTTCAGTGGAACGCTACCTTTAAAAACTGATAAGAATAAATCCTATAAAACATTTATCAATATTCCAAATGAAGTTATTACAGAGAGAATTAGCCCCGTGGCGTAATTGATTTTAGAAAGGTTGAATTCAATGAATTATAAAAAATCAGCAGCATTATTTTCATTAGTCGCAATACCAATGGCAGTTACGATGATTCCAAATTCAGAAGTTTTCGCAGAGGAAAATAAGGAGAAGTTTTCTTATTATTGGGATGGGAATTATTATTCTAGCCAAGCATCCTATGTAGAATATTTAATTAATCAGATTAATGCATCCCATAGTTCCTTCCAATACAACTTACAATTGGCACATAACGCATATGAGGCACTTACTGCTATTGAAAAGGCGCAAGTTTCCAATGCGTGGCTTTTAATGAACTATTTAAATACATATACGAATAATCAAACGATTGTTTCGAACTTTACGGCGAAAATGGCGGCAATTTCGATTCGCAATAGTACATTTATTCGTGATGTCGATGCTGCGAGTCGCTATTATAACGCATTAACTTCTTTAGAAAAAGCGGCCATTCCGACATATTTAGTCACACAACTACAAAACTATAAAGACCGTATTTCCGAAATGAAAGCAGTTGAGGAAAGATTTGCAGCTTTAAACGTGCTAGATTCGAATTACCAGGCAAATTATTTATCGGTGATGCAGGCGTACAATGCATTACCATATGATTATCGATTATTACTCTCTACACAAGTGGCAGAGAAAATAAAAGAATATGAGCTTTATCATTCCGTTGAGTATAATCGTCAAGTAGCTCAAACGGTTATTACAGCAATTGGAAAATTATCAACGGTTTCATCACCTAAAGAAGTAGAAAATGTACGAAATCTTTATGAAAAACTAACAACTTATCAAAAAGCCTTTGTAACAAATAGTAAGGAGTTAGTATATATCGAAAGTGTTTTGAAAAATCCACATTTAGGTTGGGATCCGTACTATTACGATTATGATCAGAAGGAAGAAGAGGATTCGAACGAAATTCAAATCCAACAAAATGGGAATCATTATGCCATTAAGATTCCAATGACAGATATGAATCGTTATTCGCCAACTACGATTTCAGTAACCGAAAATGTTACATTAAAAATGAATCGTACGACTATACCAGGAGTAAATAATAATAGTGTAGTTGCGGTTTCACTAGATGAAGTAGTGGGCGAGTCCATCTCATTTTATGCAACATTATTAGATAAAGAAATTCATTTTTCGAATTATGTTGATATCGAGGTAAGTGGTCTTCCACGAAATGCAGTCATTTTACGGATGGATGAAAACGGGCAATACACTGCAGTCCCTCATACAAAACGAGTAAATAAATATATTATTAAAACAAAGACGTCCGGTGAATTTGTCGTATCTACACAGAATGTTACATTCCAGGATATTCGAACAGATAGTAACCGGGTGCAAATTGAAGAATTAGCAAAGCGCAAAATTGTGTCAGGTGTAAGCACAAATCGCTATCAACCTCATGGGCAAATAACAATTGCGCAGTATTCTACAATGATTGCACGAGCGATGGGATTAAAAGCAACAACTTCATCTTCTTATGTAGATGTTCAATCTCAATGGTTTGAATCTTCTATCCAATCATTACTGGAGGCAGGAATTTTAGAGAGTAAAAAATCAAATTACTATAATCCAAATCAAGTCGTTACTCGTCAACAAGCAGCAAGTATAGCTGTTCGGATGCTAAAAGCTGCTGGCGTTTCGTTGCCGGCTGCAAATTTAAACACAGTTCCATTCAAGGATTGGAATAAAATTTCTCAACAAGATCGAGCAAATGTAGCAATAGCGTATCAGCTTGGTATTTTTGGGGGGAAATCAGACGGTACTTTTAATCCAACAGCAAAATTAACACGCTCTGAAATGGCAAAAGTACTCCATAAAACATTACAAATGGCCAAATTAATTTAATGATTATAACGGTAACAATCAAATTATATCGTTATACAATTCGTACGAGGCACATAACGTCATTTCTTAGATAACAAAAAAGCAGCATTTTTCTTTTGGAAAATGCTGCTTTTTATGTCCAGCTTTTAATTAAGCTAATACGGCTACAATTTCTGAAATAACAACACGGTTAGAAATAACAGGCGATTCCCCATGTCCACCACTGCCTTCACTACCACGGCTGTGAGCAGCTTTGAAATCATCTGAAGCGCGCCATGCTTCAAATTGCTCTAAAGTGTCCCAATACATCATTACATTCATTTCATCATGTGCTTCATCTTGTGTACATACATTCACTTCTACTTTATGGAAACCTTCCCAATTTAATAACGCTTTGCTAGAAGTGAATGCAGGAGCCATTTTATGACCCATTCCTTTTTTTACTAAAATACGGTTTGTTACGGTATACATTTTTTCGTCTCCTTTTATTAAAATAATTATGAGAATGATAATCAATTAGAATTACAACATATTATAATTGAGAATGCAACCCTTTATTTATAAGGGTAAATTAATAAATTATCTTATTGACAATCATTATCAATTCCAATAAAATGAAATTTAAATTTGAGAATGATTATCAATTAAAACGAAAGAGGAGTTTTCAATTTGAGAAAATATAAATTTTTATTAATAGGAGCATTAGTATTATCATTAGCAGCCTGTGGTGAGGAAAAGGAGACAGTGGAAACGTCAGCTAATTCTAACTCCACTGAGGAAGTAGAACAAAACGAAACAGTTGTAGATGTAAAACCGGTAACATTTAAAGATGCATTAGGTTATGATCACGAATTTGAAGCTGTACCAGGTTCCATTGCAACATTAAATCCTGGAATTATGGATATTTTAATAGAGTTAGATGCAAATATTATTGGGCGTCCAACAATACATGCGGATATGTCGTCTGAGATTCAAGCTATACAAGAAATTGGAAATCCTCATGAACCATCTTTTGAACAGATCGTTTCGTTAAATCCGGAAGTTTTAATCGTACCACCAAGCTTCCAACGATTTGCTTCAACATTAGAAGCAACGGGAATTAAAGTTGTTTATGAAAATATGGATTCATTAGAAGGGATAAAGGAAACAATTACCCGCTATGGTGAAGTATTTGGAAATGTAGAAAAGGCAAAGCAATTAATTGCAGAAATTGATAGCGCGGCAACTAAATCTACTGATTCAACAAAAAAAGCATTAATTGTTTATGGTGCTCCAGGGACATATTTAGCAGCACTAGATAATTCATTGTATGGTGATATTTTAAAGGCTGCAGGTGGAAACAACATTGCTGCTGATTTACCAGCATTAGATAAGTACCCAACATATGCAAGTTTAAGTGCAGAAAAAATTGTTGAAGGAAATCCACAAATCATTATGTTAATTACGCATTCTGATCCTAACGTTGTAAAAGAAGGTTTTGAAAAACAAATGAATGAAAATGCGGCTTGGAAAAATTTAGACGCCGTAAAAAATGGGCAGATTATCATTTTACCATCTCAATTATTTGATAACCCAGGTACACAAGTTGTCGAAGCATTAGATTATATGCGTGATTTATTAGAAAAAGCTGAGGCTACAAACTAACAGGAGTAAGCGATGAGAGTAAAAGAGGAAAAATCAGTGACTTCGATACATCCTCTAGCTAAAAAGCGAGCAATTGTCCTTATTACACTACCGATACTACTTTTTGTAGTTAGTATCGGTAGTTTAATGATTGGGCAAGTATCGTTTTCAGTTGGGGAAGTATTTCAAGGAATAGTAAGTTCAGATGATAGTCTTGCTAGAAGAATTGTATGGGAAATTCGATTTCCCCGTATTTTAGTCGGTATTATCGTTGGGATGTGTTTAGCAATTGCTGGTGCAATGCTCCAAGGTATTATGCAAAATCCATTGGCTGATCCAGGGGTGATTGGCATTACAGCTGGTGCAGGGATTATGGCTGTGCTTGTGATGATTGTCTTTCCAGGTTATCTATTATTTTTACCAATTGCTGCTTTTTCAGGTGCGTTTGTCGCAGCGATGATTGTTTATATTTTATCAGTAAAAAAAGGAGGGACATCGCCAACTCGAATTATATTAGTTGGGGTAGCAGTCAATGCAATATGTGGGGCTGGTACGAATATGCTCATGATGCTATTTAGTGATCGGGTACAATCTGTACTGCCTTGGCTATCTGGGGGATTAATGGGTGTCGGATGGGTACAATTTGAATCTATTATTTATTATGTACTTTTCGCGCTACTATTAGCGATTTATAGTATCAAGCATATCCGCATTATGCGTCTTGGTGATGAAATGGCGCAATTACTTGGCCATAATGTGGAGCAAAGTAGGCTATTTTTGATTGTCATTAGTACGTTATTGGCTGGCCTAGCAGTAAGTGTCGCAAGACTTGTTGGGTTTGTTGGCTTAGTCGTACCTCATATGATTCGCCTACTAATTGGTGGAGATTATCGTTACTTAATTCCAGCATCTGCAATTGGTGGGGCATTATTAGTCGTGTTTGCAGATACGATTGCACGCTCTGTTTTTAATCCAATTGAAATACCTGTTGGAATTCTTTTAGCTTTTATCGGTGGTCCGTATTTCCTTTATTTAATTCATCGAAGGGGGAATTCTATTGCTACGAACTGAGTCCATTCATTATGAACATGATTTAACAAAGTTTCGTTTAAATGATATTAGCCTAAGTATTAATGAAGGCGAAATCGTTAGTTTAATTGGTCCAAATGGTTCCGGAAAGTCAACATTGCTTCGCGTCATTTCAAGATTGTTAAAGCCTAATAGCGGCACGATTTATTTAAGGGAAGAAAATATTCAAAAAATGAAATCAACAGAAGTGGCTAAAACATTAACAATGCTTCCACAAATGAATAATCACCTGCTCGATTTAACCGTGCGCGAATTAGTGGAATTCGGTCGTCATCCATATAGTGGAAATAAGCTTGGGTTATCAAAAGAGGATAGAGAAATTGTTGAGTGGGCTCTTGAAGTAACAGGGCTTAGTCAAATGCAAAATCGTTTAATTCCATCCATGTCAGGAGGGGAACGTCAGAGAGCATGGATAGCCATGACTGTAGCACAGCACCCAAAAGTATTACTGCTTGATGAGCCGACGACGTATTTAGATATCGCTCATCAGTTAGAGGTGATGGAGCTCGTAAAAGATTTAAATTGTCAATATAATATGACGGTCATTATGGTGCTGCACGATATTAATCAGGCTGCAAAGTATAGTGACCGAATGATTGTGTTAAAACAAGGTCAGCTACATTATGATGGGTTACCACATTGTGTACTTTGCAAAGAAATGTTCCAATCCATTTTCGAAATAGAAGCAGAAATATATAACCAGGATGGACGTCCTGTATTTACTCCGATTCGAAAATGTAATCGTAATTGTCAATAAAAGAAGCTGTCTCAAATTTATTTTGTGACAGCTTTTACAAACTACATAGGTTTTTTATGGCGATATTCTTTTGTTGTACCATCAGTAAATTTTACTTCTAAATCAAACTCAAAATAAAGTTCTGATAAATTAAACTTTTGTAAAACTTCATCAATTACTTGTGCATCTGCTGTTGTGTGATCGAAAGTTAAGCTTTCAAATATTGGAATAAGTGTATTCATTGCTTCATTGCCTTGCGTTATTTTATTGTTAAGTTCATCTTCAATCTTTGCTTCAGCACCAGCAGTCTCATTTTCATATTCTACATCGTAAGTTCTTTTGTTTGGATATTCTACATCTAGATCAAAATGTGTGAAATTAAAAGGGGCATTGACAGTAGTAGAAGTATCGCCTGCAGTATTATTTTTATTTGTTTCTACCGGTGCATTGTCAGGAACGTTTGTCGCTTCATCCTTATCACCGCATGCTACCAATAAAAGGCTTGTACTGAATGCAACAGTTAATATCATTTTTTTCATTTTATTTACCACCTTTCTACTATATAAATTACCCCAAAAAAACCATTTTACTCGTAGAAAATATAGTGATTGTTTATTTTTTAATTCCTCTTAAATGTAGTCGTTTATAATTATCATACAGTAGCTACATCACGAACTATTCCAATAAGATACCATGTTCCATCTCTTTCTTGGTAGATGAACCGTAGTGATTGGAAAGAATGTTCATCCTTTCCTGGAGAATGGTATTCCACATATATAGCATCCGGATAGTATTCATGAATAGTACTTATTACACCTGCAAAATTTTCAGCAGGCTCATTATAAGTAACAATAATATATTGTATTTCTTCATTTCCCCATCTTTTTAATAGCATTTGTTGGGTATATTCATGTAATGATAAATTATATTCCGTGCCAGCTTCATCTTTTCCCCATAAATACTTTTTATCATATATTTCACTTATGTCCTTCTTTGATAAATTTACATAATTCCCTCCATAGCCATCGGGATTACCAAAGTCTGCATAAAAAGCAAAAGTAACTCCATGTATCGGATCAACCATTTTAGATATTTCTTTAAAGTTATCCTCCGTTAAAAAAGAAAGTATTTCTTCAGACATTGCTAATAATTCCTTTTCAGTTTCTTTATCCGAACGAATGTATACAGTGTCTTTAATTGAAGACACGGGTTGTTTTTCAACTCCATTACAGCCATACACCAATAACAAACTAAAGACTATGAAAAAAAGACCTTTAAATATATCCATTTCCCTCCAATTGTTTAAAAAGATTTTATGGTTATGTAGACAACAATTATAATATAATTAACAAAAATATGGTAAATAATTATAAAATTACTTATAATAGTAAAAAATAAAGGGTGGAGTTATGAAAAAAAATCGGTTAACGATTGTCATTATCGGCATTATATTATTTGCTATTGGATTCGGTGTATGGATATATAATAGTACAAATGCTGATCATAATGAAAGTCGGGAAGAAAAAGTTTATACAATGCAAGAGGCTTTATCAACTGAGTTTTACACTGCTAACTTTAATGTTGAAGCAAAATCACTAGTTATTTCAACTCAGCGTCTTGAAGGAGATAAATTTACAAAAATAACAGAATTATCGATTTCAAAGGAAGATGAACAAATACTAATTAATGAAATAGAACAATTAAAGTTAACTAAAGGAAATTTTGAGTCATATAAAGCATTCAATGCAGATTCTTACTACTCATTATACTTAACAATAAGTACGGGCTACCGTTTACTGTTAGACTCAAAAGAAAAGACTTTATACATTTCAGAAGAAGAAACAAGTTATATAATTAAAAATGGAGATAAATTCTTTGCCCTTTTAGAAAAAATAAAAAAGAAACACCTACAAACTATAAATTAATCTATCTGATAGATCCTTTAGTTGAATAAATAAATGAAAACAACATATTTGATTCATAAACTCGAATACAATCCACTGTTACAGGTGCTTTAATCCCACTGGATTTGTATAGTGCGTATAACCCTACAGAGTGCATGAAGTCTATTTGATCTGGTGCTGATGTGCTAACTGGTCAAGTTTTTTTAAGGCCGCATTTAATGTTGATAGATAGGTGAAAAATTAGAATAAAAATAATAAACGTGTCAAAATACTAGTTATTATATAAAAATAACTAGTATTTTTCATTTTGTAAAAATAAACTTTCCTCTCATCTTTAACCGTCTAATAGTTGTCGACAAAAATATAGAAAGGGTCCTTCGCTATGAATAAACGTTTAGAACAGCAATTCATTCAATATGTGCGGGACAACAAGAAGCAGCTTTATTTATTAGCTTATAGCTACGTCAAAAATGAACAAGACGCACTCGACGTCGTGCAAGAAAGCATTCAAAAGGCTTGGCAATCGTTACACACCCTGATTAACATTGAGCAAATGAAAAGTTGGTTATACAAAATTGTTGTCCGTACAGCTATTGATTTTTTAAGAAAAATGAAACGTATCCAAGTAATGGATGATGAAACCCTCAGTTATTTATGTGAGGAAAAATATGATGAATACCGTGATACAGATTTAGAAATCGCATTGGATCATTTACCGATGCAATTTAAAGAAGTAATTATTTTACGGTATTTTGAAGATTTAAAAATTGAAGATATTGCAGAAATTTTATCAATTCCATTGAGTACGGCTAAATCACGCCTTTATAAAGCGTTAAAATTATTGAAAATCGAATTAGACGATGGAGGAGAATACTATGAAAAAAAATAAGTTACAAAAGCTAAAAAATCAATATGAGGAAACGCCAATTCCTGTTGAATTAGATGAGGTAATAGAAAAAAGCTTACAACGAAATAACAAAAAACGTTGGCAACCGAAATGGTTTATAGGTACGGCTGCAGCAGCAATGATTTTATTTACAGCTGGTATCAATAGTAGTCCAACATTTGCAAAAAATATTGCGCAAATTCCGATATTAAGCTCTGTTGTTGAAGTACTATCTTTTACTAAGTTTGAAGTGAAAGATGGGAATCACGAGGCATCGATTGAGGTTCCAAAAATCACAGGCGATTCAGAGGAAATTAAAGCGCTTAATGCTCAATATGAAGCAGAAGGTCGTGCACTTTATGATCAATATTTAGATTTTGCTGAGGAAATGGATGATAAAGGGCATTATGGAATTGATAGTGGGTATGTTGTATTTACTGAAAATGAACAGCTGCTTTCTTTTGGTCGTTATGTAGTAGAAATGGTTGGGTCTTCTTCAACGACGATGAAGTATACGACCATCGATAAACAACAACAAATTGCGATTACTTTACAAAGTCTATTTAAAGATAATTCCTATATTTCTATAATTAACCAATATATTGAACAAAAAATGCGTGAAGAAATTGTGGAATCCAATCAAGAAAAAATGTATTGGGTTAGAGACGGTGAAGGTGTTGAAGAAGATTTAATCGAGGTTTTTGAAACGATAAAAGAAGACCAAAATTTCTACATTACTGAGCAAGGAAAACTTGTAATTGCATTTGATAAATACGAAGTTGCACCAGGGTATATGGGATTAGTTGAATTTGAAATCCCTACAGAGCTACTGAGTGATGTTTTAGTAAGTAACGAGTATATAAAATAAAACATAAATAAATGAGGTTTTTACCATTTCTGCATAGTTTATGCGGATAACATACTTAGAAAAGAATGGGACATTTTCTGCCCATTCTTTTTTGTACGCAAAAAATACACATTTGGATAATATATACATATTATTTTATATTATACAGAAAATTCGATATTGTTTATGCTATAATATTTTGGAAATTATAACTATTTTCAAATTATATGAGGAGGTCGTCAAATGAAAAAAATGACGAAACATGCTTTAGCTACCGCATTAGGAACATCATTAATATTTACTTCTGTTGTTCCAGCGATTCAAGCACAGGAAGTAACGCCAAATATTAGTAATTGGGCAATTGAAACATTGAATGAAGGGGAAAAGTATGGCATTTTCCCGTTGGAATGGTACTATGAAGGTTTTCGTACAACAATTTCAACGGAACGTTTAAATGCTTTAATTGACTTAACTGAGAAAAAAATTGCCAATTTAAACTTGGCGAAAAACGAACAGTTTACTCCTGCAGTTGTAAAAGGTAATTCAACAAGAGGTGATATTGTAAATCGCCTATATAATATTGTCGCACAATATGATGTTGAAGCTGGCAATAATTCTGTTGAATATTTACAACAACGTCAAGTGCTAATAGGTTCTGACAAAGGCTTAATGTTAGATGAACTTGCTTCGACACAAGATGCAGTTATTTTAGCTGTTCGTTTAATTAAGGATACATACGCGCTAACTGAACAAGGTGCAAAAGGTGTAGCTTGGGTTGTGGAAGATGAAGATACAAAAATTTATTTACTTGGATCTATCCACTTAGGTATTCCGGATTTATATCCATTTAACAAAAAATTAACAGATGCATTTAACGAATCTGAAGGATTATTTGTGGAAGCAAACATTCTTGATCCAGAAGGTATGTCTTACTTCGCTGAAAAAGCAATGTATTCGGATGGTACGACGATTCAAGAAGTAATTAGTGAGGAAGCCTATTCGAAACTTGAAAAGGTTGCAGAAAAACTAGAGATTTCAATCGATGAATTAGCCATTCAAAAACCTTGGTTAATTTCTAATCAACTTTCATTGCTAACGATGGACGATTCGTTTGGCTTAACCTATGAAGAAATGGCAATGCACGGAATTGATATGCAGTTTTTACTAAGTGCATTATTACAGCAAAAGCCAATTTATGAGCTAGAAGGAACAAAAGCTCAAGCAGATTTATTTGATTCACTAAGTGCTGAGGCACAAGAGAAGGAGTTAGTAAGCGTTTTAGATAGTATTTTAGAGCCAAAAGGACAAACAGAAGAAAGTATTGAATTATTGGCTTCTTGGTTTGATAGCTGGAAAAATGGCGATGTAGAAGGATTTAAAGAAAGCTTTACTGAAATGGAAGGGGAGCCAGCAGAATTTAATCAAATGTTGTTTGGTAAGCGAGATGAAGAAATGGCGAAAAAGATTGTTTCTGTGCTAGAAGAGGATCAAGGAACTTATTTCTTAGTTGTAGGGGCTGGACACTTTTTAGTAGATAAAAACATTCGTTACCATTTAGAGCAAAGTGGTTATAAAGTTGTACCATTTTATGAATAAATAAAAGAGGTTGTGTTGTTAGTTTTTATGGCTAACAACGCAACCTCTTTTTATAGCAATTTATTAGGATTCATAATATTATTTGGATCTAGGGTTTGTTTAATTGCTTTCATGACAAAGTAGGCATTGCCATGTTCTTGTTGTTGATACTTTCTTTTACCAATCCCTACCCCGTGTTCCCCAGTACATGTACCTTCACGAGTTAGTGCATAATCGACAATTTCTTGATTATATTGCTTTGCTAATTGAACTTCATGTTTATTTTTTATATCAATCATAATTGCCGCGTGGAAATTCCCATCACCGACATGTCCCATTATACCTCCTGTAAGTTGGAGTTGTTTAAGTAAGTTCGACGCGAAATCGACAGCACCAGCTAGCTCATTAATAGGTACACATACATCTGTTGACATCAATTTTTTTCCCGGATTCGCATGTTGGAAGGCATAGGCAATATTGTGTCGTGCATTCCAAAGCTTATTGCGCGCTGCTGTATCCTTTTCAAATTGAAAGTTCGTACAGTTATAATCCTGTAAAATTTCACTAGCAAATACAACATCATGCTGTAGTCCAGCATCATTCCCTTGAAATTCTAGAAATAGTGTCGCTTGTTCAGGATAGCTAGTATTACTGTAACAATTTACTGCTCGAATCGATGAAGGGTCAACAAGCTCTACTCGACCAATTAAAATGCCAGCATGTTTAAGTGCTGTAACAGCTTGTACAGCTAATTCCGTCGAAGGAAATTCTGCTCTTCCTGCTACCTCATGTTCTGGAATTCCGTAAACTCGTAATGTAAGCTCTGTAATACAACCTAAAGTACCTTCCGAACCAACAAATAGTCCATTTAAATGTAAGCCGGATGACGATTTTGCCGCACTGTTTCCTGTATGTATAATATCCCCATTTGCTAATACAACCTCTAAATCCTGCACTTGATCTCGCATAACGCCGTAGCGTACAGCTGTCGTCCCACTTGCATTTGTTGCAGCCATGCCACCTAAAGTTGCATCAGCACCAGGGTCAACGGAGAAAAATAATCCATGCTTTTTTAATTCTTGATTAAGTTGTAAACGTGTTACACCCGGTTGAACTTTGACGAGGAAATTATCAGGTTCAATAGCTAAAATAGTATTCATTTCATTGAAATCAATTGATATGCCTCCATCGTATGGAATGATATGTCCCTCCAAACTTGTGCCACGTCCAAATGGAATTACTGGGAATTTATGCTCGTTGGCTAATTTTAAAATTTGACTTACTTCCTCTGTTGAATGGGGGAAAACTACTAAATCCGGCAATGCTGGTTCATGATAGGATTCATCTTCACCGTGCTGTATTCTTACTGTTTCGTTGTCTGATAGTTGTTCTTCGGTTAAAAAATTAAGTAATAGTTCTTTAATATACTTGTAGTCCACAAATAACCCTCCGTCTATATGCATGAATATCGTAACAATAAATGAAATTGCCTAAAATGTAAACGTAATATTCTGAATGTTATAGAAATATATATTGACTTTTAATTCAGAAATATTTAGTATTAAATCTATTCTTACTATTCAGCTATGTTTTGGAGGTTTAAATGATTGAAGTACGAAAATTGTCTAAAATTTATGAAATAAAGAAACGCCAAGTAGTTGGTGTCGATAATGTGTCGCTTACTATTAAGAAAGGGGATATCTTTGGCATTGTTGGCTATTCAGGTGCAGGGAAAAGCTCATTACTCCGCTGTATCAATTTATTAGAAAAGCCTACTACTGGAGAGATCATTGTTGATGGGCAAAATTTAATAGACTTGTCGAGTAGTGAATTAAGACAGGCAAGGCTTAAAATTGGCATGATTTTTCAACACTTTTATTTAATCAATCAAAAAACGATTGCTGAAAATATTCGATTTGCTTTGAAGGCTTCGCATTATCCAGCAAACAAAATGGATCAACGAATCGATGAGTTACTCAAAATGGTTGGTTTATCCGATAAGCGAGACGTATATCCAAGCCAATTATCAGGTGGGCAAAAGCAACGTGTTGGTATCGCCCGTGCCCTTGCGAATAACCCTTCTGTTTTATTATGCGATGAAGCGACAAGTGCACTGGACCCAAAAACAACGCTGTCGATTTTAAAGTTACTGAAGGAAATTAACGAGCGATTAGGTATTACAATTGTTCTCATTACCCATGAAATGGACGTTGTAAAGGAGATTTGCAATCGGATGGCAATAATGCAGGATGGTCGTATTGTGGAAGAAGGGGAAGTATATGACATATTTGCGAGCCCAAAACAAGCTTTAACGCAAGAGTTTATTCAAAGTGTTGTCTCATTTCATATTCCTCCGGCTATTTTACAAGATGTCCAAGGTGAAATTATCCAAATCATTTTTAAAGGAGATATTGCCGGAGAGGGGATTATATCGGATATGCTTCAGCAATTTTCGATTCGAGGGAACTTCTTGCACGGGACAATTGAATATATTCAGGACAAACCGCTTGGCATTTTTATTATGGAACTACTAGGTGAAAAACAAATAGTAGAAGACGCAAAAAAATATTTATTAGCGCGCGGTACCGTTGTGGAGGTGCTTCAACATGTTTGATGTAGCCCATTTTGTTTCTATGATACCAGATATCGGAAAATCGTTTAGAGAAACATTGCTCATGATAAGTATTTCAACTGCAGCATCCTTACTAATCGGTTTGCCATTAGGTGTATTGTTGTTCGTGACGGAGAAGGGAATGTTTTGGGGAAATCGATTTATACATAGTGTCTTTGGCTTTAGCATTAATCTTGTTCGCTCTATTCCCTACATCATTTTACTTGTTGCACTGTTCCCATTAACAAAGCTACTCGTTGGAAGTACGATTGGACCAATTGCTGCAAGTGTGTCGTTATCTATTGCCGCTATTCCATTTTTTGCGCGAATTGTACAGACATCGATGCGTGAAATTGATCCAGGGATTATTGAGGCAACGATTGCAGTTGGAGCATCACCGTGGATGATTATTAAGGATGTTCTATTACCGGAAGCACGTTCTAGCATAATACAAGGTGTGACCTTAACAATTATAAGCTTAGTTGCTTACTCTGCCATGGCAGGAGTTGTTGGCGGTGGTGGAATTGGGGATTTAGCCATTCGCTTTGGCTATTATCGTTATGATAATACGATTATGATTTCGACAGTAGCTATTTTAGTTATACTCGTTGCACTTATTCAAATAAGTGGCGATTTAATAGCAAGAAAAGTAGATAAAAGATAAGGAGTTTTATTCATGAAGAAGTTAACGATTTTATTGCTATCCCTTTTAACTGCTCTCTTTTTAGCAGCATGTGGAGGAAATGATAGCGCCACAGACGATAAGGAAATTAAGCTTGGAGCAACTGCTGGACCGTATAGTGATATGTTAAAGAAGATAATAATTCCGCAATTGGAGGAAAAGGGCTACTCAGTTGAATTAGTTGAATTTAGTGATTATGTTCAACCAAACGTTGCATTAGACAATGGGGACATTGATGCGAACTTGTTCCAGCACACCATTTACTTAGAAAACTTTGAGCAGCAAAACAATATGGATTTAGAAGCATTAATAATTGTACCAACTGCACCAATGGGATTCTTCTCTAACTCATTATCTAACGTAGAAGATATTAAGGAAGGAGCAACTGTTGCCATTCCAAATGATCCGTCCAATGCTGCGCGTACACTTAGTACATTAGCAAAACAAGGACTAATTGAAATTAGTCCAGACGTAGAAGAACTAAAAGCATCAGAAAAGGATATCGTGAAAAATGATTTAAACTTAGTATTTCATCCTGTAGAAGCGGCTTCTTTACCACGTCAAATTGATAGTGTAGATATTTCTTCTGTACCAGGGAATTTTGCTCTCGCAGCCGGGTTAAAATTAACGGATGCACTATTTTTAGAAGATATGCCTGATCAATACCGTAATGTTGTAGCGGTAAAGGCAGATAATAAAGATTCCCAGCTTGCTAAGGACTTAATAGAAATTGTTGAATCTGAGCAGTTTGAAAAGAAAATTGATGAGGAATTTGAAGGTTTTGGCAAACCAAGCTGGATGAGTAATCGTTAAATAAAATATGTTTGACCATTTGATTAGATTCTTTTCTAATCAGATGGTTTTTTTGCATTTATTCAACCTCACCTATGTTACTGTCGTTATATAAGTAGAGGGGAGCGAAAGCAATGGATGAACAGCAATTGGATACGCTCATGAAAAAGCATACTGCAGCACTTTTTCGGATTGCTTATTATTATACAAAAAATTTACATACAGCTGAAGATATTGTGCAGGATGTGTTCATTAAATTTTATGAGAAGCAGCTAGAGATGAAAGAAATTGAAGCAACAAAATATTTAACAAAAATGACCATTAATAAAGCAAAGGATTATTTGAAAAGCTGGCATTATCAAAAGTTACTTTTTCAGGAAAAGTGGTTGAAATTTCATAAAGCCAATCATATAGACCCCTTAATAAAGTGTGATGAGGAAGCAGTCATAAGTAAAGCAGTCATAAGTAAAGCAGTTTTAAGCCTCCCATTAAAACTTCGAGAGGTCATCGTCTACTATTATTTAGAAGGCTATAGTGTGAAGCAGGTAGCTGAATTTTTACAGCTGAATGAAAATACGGTGAAATCAAGACTTGTTAAAGCTCGAAATGAATTAAAAGGAAGACTCGAGAATGTCGAATGGGAGGTATTACTGAATGACTCGATTTAAGTTAAAGGAACTTCGAAATACCTTGCCACATGAGCAAAACATTTATAAAAATGTTCAACAACATATAAAGCAGCCAAAAAGAAAACGAACGCTTCATATACCGATGCTGATTGCGATCGTTACAATTGCAGTCTGTGTATTTGTTATGAATCAAATGCCCCCACAACAAACCGAGAGAAATCATGGGAAAGAAGCTACATTATTAAATGTGTTTCATGAAATTGATGGAAAAGGCGTCGCCTATAGCGAATATTTTAAAGAATATGACATGCAACATATTCGTAATTTGTATTATTTTAAACCTGTGTCATTAAAGCGATTTATTGAAGCCAATGCAATTCAATTTCCACAATTACCGGAGCCATTTCAAGCTGAAGAGGGTGAAGTAATTGCGGTCAACGATGGGTTTTTCACCGAGCTCCAATTTCATTTTAAATCCAAAGGGGGCTTTTTAAATATTTCGATGGCACCTTCATTTATGAATCCTGTAGCAAATGAAGAATTGCTAACTGTTGATGTTGATACAGTAGGAAATAAAGTGGAGGCAGAAAGACTAGATGCTTCGACAACGCTTTTCCGTCAAATCATTACGACAGATAGCTCGCTCGTTTTTTCATATTATCATTATGATGATATAGATGAAGCTATCAATATTACGAACTCACAAGCAAATGAGTTTTATACGTATCATAATGGCATTATTTATCACATTGGCTATAGTCCAAATGAAAACATTAATTTTAATGAAGTAGATGATTTTGTAAAGGAATTTATATTAAATAATGAAGTAAAGACGTTAAATTTAGAACAACAATTAATCGAGGATAATTGGTTGAATAGTGGTGGAAAAGCAATATTAATTAGTATTTTCTTATTAGTATTATCGTTTTTATTGTTCCATTGGCTTACGAAAAACCGAAGTAAAAAGGTCAATCGAATCGTTTGGAGCTTTGTCTGGATATTATTTATGGCACCGATTGTTTCATGGCTATTTTCTTTTAGTATCGGTATCCTTTATAAAGATGGTTTTGCTGGAATAGGAATGCTTATTTTAAGCTTTCCGATTAGTATTTTATTCGGATTAATTGTCATTTTACTTCAGAAACGAGCATTTAAAAAATGGTTGATAGGCTTCATAGGAATAGTCTGGATCTTTGCATTTTGTGTTTCATTGTATAATGCTTTAGATCATAGATTTATTATGGTTGAAGATGTAGAAAATTTTCCGATCCCAAAGGCAGCTATCCTAAATAAAGATAGCCCATTAGCAAATGATTATTACTGGGAACCATCACGTGGGACTTCAATTCCGATTACCTATCAGCTCATAATAAAAAAACAAGGCTGGAAAAAAATTGAGCAGGAAGGTCAAAGTGTAACCTACGAAAAGCAAGGAAAAATAGTATCGCTAGCAGTCCACGAGAATTACTTTACACTTATTATTAGGGAATAAAAAAGCGATGTCACTCACGAGTAGTGACATCGTATTTTTTATGCTTGTTGGATCATTGTCACAATTGGTTTACCTACTGCCATAAAGATAATATAAATAGCGAGTGCAGTTAATACTGCTTGTCCGGGTTTCCATAAGGTAGTGAAATAAAAAACAAGTGCTGTAAATAACACCATACCGAGAGCACCGAAAATCGCATTTTGTTGAACGAGATGAAAGGTTTCCTCTGTCATGCTCTTCATTTGAAGGTGCATATTGAACAAAGTTAAAATAGGCAGCAATGTAATAACGCCTGATAAAAAATGCAGGTTGGAGCGACTAAGCCACGCGGCAAGCAGCATAACAGTCCCCCCGATAATAAACTGGATGACATAAAACACGAATAATTCCCTCAATTCCCCTTAAATACATTCACTATAGACAACTATCAAAATACTTTCAATAACATTATAAATTATTAGAAAATTTCGTGTAAAGGAAGAATTTTATCCCTTTATAACAGAAAAACATGCATGGCATTTTTCCATTTCGATACTGCAAATCTCCTATCTACAAAAATTACACATTGGCTACACTACACTAATATTCACTAGCTACATTATTCCGAAGCTAGTGAATATTAGTTTTTCGCTACTTGATTTATAGAAAAGAATGTTTTAACCTTAATGAAAATGATTATCATTATCGAGTTACGAGTATTGATTAAAAGTGAGGAAAACGATGAACATTCAACTGAATGATATAATTAAATATTTTGCTGAAGCATCCATCCAATTTGCGGATTTATTTGTAACAAATTTGGTACCAGGTATTCATGATACGAATCGCACTACTGCAGCCCATTATAGTGGACTAGTCATTACGCTTTCAGGCAGTGCTGATTTTTCATTAAATGGTACGACGTACTCTTTACATAAAGGTTGTATTTTACATGCAGGCCCAACAATGCACATTGGAATTAAAGCAACGAGTATAGAACCGTGGAAATATGTTGTATTTCATTATAAAACATTAGAAAGCGATATTCAGTTTGGCAATTGTCATTTTTTAATTGAAACTGGAGAATCAAATCGGCTCGATTATTTTGTTCAACAACTCCTTTATTTTGAAAAAATCCCTGGTGATTTAAATAAGCTTAAGTGTAAATCCCTATTTTTAAAATTCGTAGAAACAATGCTTGTTTGCGCAAAAATGCAAACAACAAGTAATGTCGTAGATCATGCCATCGCATTTATGACGGAAAATTATCCACAGCCTATTTCTATTGCAGAAATAGCGGAAGAAGTAGGGTGTGAGCGAAGAAGATTATCCTATTTATTTGATAAGCAGATGGGGATGTCTCCAATTCAGTTTTTAACAGAAATACGTTTAAAGCAATCTAAGGAAATTTTACGTACGACGACGATACCGATAAAAGAAATTGCAGAGATGGTTGGCTACCAAGATGGTTTTTATTTTTGTAGAGTATTCAAAAAACAATACGAGCTTACACCTTCAGAGTATCGAAAACAATTTTAACAAAATGAGCAAAAATCCATTTTTATTGTAAAAAACTCTATTTACTTCAAATTTCCTGTTTGATAGTATCGTTATTGTAATAAAACGATAACGAGAATCATTTTCAATTATACAGGAGGTATTTATTGTGAAAAGATATCAAGCGATTTTAAGTGTTGCAGCATTATCGTTAATGCTTGCAGCTTGTAATGCAGACGAAGAGGAAGTAAAAACATCTTCCGCTACGCAAACAGAAGAGGCTTCAACGGATGGAGCAAAAACGGAAGCAGCAAATGAAAACGCAACGAAAACGATTGATTATTTAGGTCAAACTTATGAAGTACCAGTTAAAATCGATAAAATAATCGCTGCAAGCTTAGAATCAATGGAAGATTCAGTAGTATTAGGTATAAAACCAGTAGGTGTTATTTCAGCTGATGGTAGTTCAATTCCAAAATACTTAGAAAAAGAATTAGCAGGTGCAACGGTTGTAGGTAGTAAAAGAGAACCTAGTACAGAAGCAATGTTAGCTCTTGATCCCGATGTTATTGTAAGTTCAAGTAAATTCGATGAAACAAAAATGGCTAATTTCAATAAAGTAGCAACAACATTCCCTTACTCACACATTTCGACAAATTGGAAAGAAAACCTAGCTCTATTAGGTCAATTAGCTGGTAAAGAAGCAGAGGCGAAAGAAGCGATTGCTAATTATGAGTCTGCATTACAATCAGCGAAAGAATCAATTGCTACTAGTGAATTAAAAGGCAAAGATGTGTTATTAATTCGCGTACGTGGAGGACTAGCTGTATATCCTGAGGCAGTATATTTCAATCCATCATTATATGAAGATTTAGGTTTACAAGTTCCCGCCGGCTTAGCCGCTTTAAAAGCAAAAACTGAAACGAAAATTACTTATGAAACTTTAGCAGAATGGAATCCAGATGTGATTCTTTTACAATTCTCTGAAGACGAAAATACGGACACGCCTGAAATATTAAAAGAAGTTTTGGATAATCCAATTTTCAACAGTGTAACAGCAGCAAAAGAAAATCAAGTCTATGTAAATATCATTGACCCACTAGCTCAAGGTGGTACAGCTTGGTCAAAAATTAATTTCTTAAATGCATTTAATGAAAATGTAGCGAAATAATGATGTGAAAAGCTGGTAAGACATTTCTTGCCGGCTTTTTAAATGTAATTTTTACGAACACATGTAAAGGGGGGATCACACGTTGAAAGGCTCGAACCAGCACATTTTATTGTTTTCTATCATTATGCCTTTTTTAATTGTAGCGGTATTTTTCATTTCAGTTTCATTTGGTACGAAAGCAATTCAATTTTCTGAGATTATTGATGCAATATTTAGATTTGATGAGAGCAATGCCAATCATCAAATTATTTTATCTGGTCGTATTCCGAGAGCTATAGCGGTACTTCTAGTTGGTGCCTTTTTAGCAGCAGCTGGTGCCATTATGCAAGGAATCACCCGAAATTTTTTAGCATCTCCTTCTATTATGGGGGTTACGGATGGGTCAGCTTTTTTCATTACAATGGCTTTCGTATTTTTACCCGGGATTTCAAGCTTTAAATTAGTATTAATTTCAATGTTGGGATCTTTATTTGGGGGGGCATTAGTTTTCGGTTTTGCCTCTGTTATTAAAAATGGTTTATCACCTGTAAGGTTAGCAATTATCGGTACGGTTATTGGAACATTTTTAAGTAGTTTTGGTACAGCGATTGCGATGTATCATCAAATTTCACAAACAATAACGATGTGGTATAACTCAAAAGTACATATGGTCAATATGGATTTAGTGTTACTTTGTGCGCCAATTGGACTTGTAGGGCTACTACTTGCTATCGCTCTATCAGGTGCTGTCACAATTACTGCACTAGGTGAAGATGTGGCCGTAAGCTTAGGGCAAAAAACGCGCGTAGTTAAAGTATTAAGTATGCTATCCGTAGCGATATTAACAGGTACAGCGGTTGCATTAGTTGGAAAAATTGCATTTGTTGGACTTGTAGTCCCTCATATTATTCGTATGTTAATGGGGGTAGATTATCGTATGATAATTCCTTGCTCAGCAGTGTTTGGTGCCTTTTTCTTATCCGTGTGTGATTTAATGAGTCGCTATGTAAATTTTCCATTCGAGACACCGATTGGAGTAGTGACTGCAATAATTGGCGTACCATTCTTCTTATATTTAATTCGTAGTAAGGGCGGTGAAAAATATGCCGCTTAAAAAATCAAAACTAATTATTACATTAACGATTATGTTCTTGATGCTACTTATATCGATGTACCTACATTTAACAAGTGGTGCCTTTCCTTTGACAACATCAGAAGTATTTAAAACCTTATTACGAATCGAATCAACAGATAATTTTGATCTTGTAATATTTGATTTTCGATTACCGCGTATTGTAACAGCTGCTTTAGTCGGGATGGGGCTTGCGATGGCCGGGGTTGTCTTACAGGGGATTACAAAAAATGCTCTTGCCGATCCAGGAATTATTGGTATTAATGCAGGTGCTGGGTGTGCAATTGTTATTTTTATGTTCTTCTTCCAAGTCGAACTGATAGGTGTCGAAATTAATAGTATTGTGAAGATTTTAATTGTTCCTATTTTTGGCTTTGTAGGGGGTGCGCTTGCTGCCTCGATTATTTTAGTAATGTCGTACAAATATGGACGTATGGATATGCAAAAGCTTATTTTAACAGGGATAGCGATTAATACAGGTTTTAGTGCATTGACATTGTTTTGGTCATTAAAAATGGATGAAAGTGATTACCAATCAGCGGCGATTTGGATGAACGGATCAATTTACAATTCAAATTGGTATTTCGTTGCCTCGATGCTCCCTTGGCTTATAGTTTTGGGCGTATATATTTACCGAAAAGCCTATATTCTCGATTATTTCCAATTAGAGGAAGAGACGATTGTTAGTCTAGGGATCTCTCTTGAAAAGGAAAAAATAAAGCTGCTTTTAGCAAGTGTAGGTTTAGTGAGCGCTTGTGTTTCTGTGTCAGGCAGTATCGGCTTTATCGGATTGATGGCCCCTCATATTGCCCGTCAACTAGTTGGAATTCATCATCGTTATGTCATGCCAGTAAGTTTATTTGTAGGAGCAATCCTTCTAGTGTTTTCCGATTATATTGCAAAAAACGTGTTTTCACCGGTTGAATTATCGGTCGGTATTGTCGTATCACTAGTCGGCATTCCGTATTTTTTATATTTACTTGTGAAGGCGAAAGGGTGAGTAAGTATGACACATGTTTTTGAAGTAAAAGATTTAACGACTGGCTATGAGCAAGTACGAATCATTGAGGATCTAAATGTATCGATAAAAAAAGGGAAAATAACAACAATTATCGGGCCGAATGGGTGTGGCAAGTCGACATTTTTAAAAACAATTGGCCGCATTTTAAAAAAAGAACGCGGAGAGATTTTTTTACAGCAGGAAAATATGAATACAATGTCCACAAAGGATATTGCGAAGAAGCTTGCACTTTTAGCACAAGCCCCATCTGCACCAGGTCAATTAAAGGTGCAGGAATTAATTGCATATGGCCGTTATCCGCATCGTAAAAATGTAGGCCGATTAACGAAAGAAGATCAAAAAAAAATAAATTGGGCAATGGAAGTAACACAAACTGACGAATTTAGAGACAGAGAAATTGCTGCACTTTCAGGGGGACAACGACAGCGTGTGTGGCTAGCAATGGCATTAGCCCAGGAAACAGATATTTTACTTTTAGATGAGCCAACGACCTATTTAGATATGGCACATCAGCTTGAGGTGCTTGAAATTGTCGAGCAACTGAACAAAAACTTTGGCTGTACGATTATCATGGTTTTGCATGATTTAAACCATGCTGCACGCTTTTCGCATGAACTTATCACGATGCGAGAAGGCAAAGTACTACATACAGGAACACCAAAGGAGCTCATGACTTGTGATATATTGAAAGACGTTTTTCAAATTGATGCAAAAATTATTTATGATTATGAACATGATGTTCCTGTATGCTTTTCATATAATTTAATGAAATAGGTGAAGCTTATGAAATCAACTATAAATGATTATGACTATATTATTGATGTGTTCGTACCTGATGAGGCGCCACCCACTGAAGGGTTTTCTGTTGTACTCGTATTAGATGGAACGCGCTATGCTAGATTGATGTATGAAACTGTAACGAATCAATTACGTAACCGTGCAAAAACTGGAGTTGAGCCTGCCATAATTGTAGGTATAGGTCATCAAGAAAGTGATATTCCAAAACAACGATTTTTTGATTTTACAGCACCTGCACTCGAATATAAATTTCCAATAAGACGTGGAAGAGAAATGGAACCGATGCCGGCTGGAGGTGCAGAAAAGCTTATGCAATTTATATTGATGCAAGTTATCCCGATGATGTCAGAAAAATATCATGTTAATCACGATAAAATCTCCTTATATGGTCATTCTTTGGGAGGGTTGTTCGTACTGTGGAGTTATTTAAAGCATCCTGGTAGCTTTTCGAAATACGTTGCACTTAGCCCTTCAATTTGGTGGAATGAGTATGAACTATTTACAACCTTACGGAATGCACGAGGAAATTACATAGCACCCCTCTATATTTCAGTAGGTGGGGGTGAAGGAGATATGGTAGATGATGCACAAAAGTTTTATTTTATAGGCAAAGAAAAAGGAATTGACAGTGAATTTTATATTGCTGAACAAGAAAATCATGCCTCTGTAATCCCAACTACGATGAGTCGCGTCTTACGTTTTTTAAAAAGTGAATAAAATGAATAAAGTATACTATTTTTGGAAATAAAAAATATTAGAAGCATATTGACAAATTACTGAGCATTTTGGTATAGTTAACCAAAATAAGAGAGAAGGTGATGAATTATGACAAATGTAAATGAGATTGGTTTAATGCAATTCAGTTTGTCATCATTTACTCGCCTGATGTGTCCGTATTTTTAAATACGAACATGCTTCTTAATTGTGCGGATGTAACCTTATGATGAGCTGAATTGCTTATTATGAGGTTTTTTTGTTGCCTAAAAACAAAAATTAAAATTATTCAGCCATTAGGAGGCAACCCCATTGAAAATGAAAACATTAGGTTTTACAACTTTTTTTGAAACACAATTAGAGAAATTATCTGTTCCCTCTTCTAAAATTCCGGGACGTATTACATTAGAGCATAAGCATTCGTACCGTGTCGTAACAGAAAACGGTGAAATGCTTGGAACCGTATCTGGTAATTTTGCTTTCCATGCATTCTCAAGAAAAGATTATCCTGCAGTAGGTGACTTTGTGTTAATCGAACAAATGCCTGGAGAAGAACGGGCGATCATTCATCATCTGTTTGAGCGAAAATCAAAGTTTACACGTAAAATGGCAGGATTGGAAATTGATGAACAAATTGTTGCAGCGAATGTTGATATAGTGCTGCTCGTAATGAGTTTAAATGCGGATTTTAATTTACGCCGTTTAGAAAGATATTTAGTTGCTGCATGGGATTCTGGTGCAAAACCAGTCATTATTTTAACGAAAGCAGATTTATGTGACGATGTTACAACTTTTGTCCAAGAAGTAGAATCAATCGCTTTTGGTGTGGATATCATTGTTGTAAGTGCTTTGACAGGTGAAGGCATTGAGAATTTGAACGAGATGTTAACAGAAGGAGTAACTGCAGCATTACTTGGCTCGTCAGGTGCTGGAAAATCCACTTTAACAAATGCACTACTTCAAAATGATCAAATGAAAGTTTCGAACATTAGAGAAGACGATGCTAAAGGGCGTCATACAACAACCCATCGAGAGCTTGTACTTTTACCATCCGGTGCATGCTTAATCGATACACCAGGAATGCGCGAATTGCAGCTTTGGGATCAAGGGGATAGCTTAAGTGCGAGTTTCTCAGATATTGAACAATTAGCACAAGCATGTCGTTTCCGTGACTGTACCCATAAAAATGAGCCTGGCTGTGCGGTTTTGAAGTCGATTGATGAAGGCGTACTTGAGCGTGCACGCTTTAAGAGTTATATAAAGTTGCAAAAAGAGCTTGCCTATATTGAAAAAAAGGCAAATACAGATGCTCAATTAGCCGAAAAAAGAAAGTGGAAGCAAATATCAAAGCAACAAAAGAAACTGAGATAAAATTAAAGAGATAGATAAAGATTGACTATACGGAAAAATGTAACCTTTCGTATAGTCTTTTTATGATTTATTTAAAGGGAGGTGAGCGTATTGACATTTACGGGGTTTATGACGATTACTTTATACATATTAAACATAATTTTTGCTTTAGTTGTTATCTTTTTTAGTCGAAAAAGCGCTTCTTCTACATGGGCTTGGTTATTCGTCTTATTTTTCTTACCGATTGTCGGCTTCATTTTATACTTATTAATCGGTCGTAATTTACAAACGAAACATTTTGTACGTTGGATGACGGTCAACCAAGAGGAAACAGCAGAAATTTTCCGTGAGCAACAAACGCTTTTACATGAGGGGAGATTTGCGTTTCCAAATGCGATTTCAAAAAAGCACGCCGCTTTAATTCAAATGAATGTTGATTATAATCACGCTTTACTAAGCTCAAAAAATGATGTAAAGATCCTTACTGAAGGAAAGGAAAAATTTAAATCGGTTATAGAAGATATCGAAAGGGCACAGCATCATATTCATATTCAATATTATATTTACAAAATGGATGATGTCGGTCGAAGTATATACAATGCACTTGTGAAAAAGGCACGTGAAGGTGTCGAAGTGAAAATGATTTACGATGATCTCGGCTCACGTAAATTACAAAAAAAACATTTAAAAGAACTAATTGATGCTGGGGGACAAGTCGAGGCGTTTTTCTCATCTTATTTTACATTACTGAATCCACGTATTAATTTCCGAAATCATCGGAAATTAGTTATTATCGATGGGCAAATTGGTTATATCGGAGGCTTTAACGTCGGAAATGAATATGCCTGTTTAGACGAAAATTTTGGATATTGGCGTGATACCCATTTACGAATTGAAGGAAATTCGGTCTATAGCATGCAAGCGCATTTTTTATTTGATTGGCATCAAGCACGAAGCGACGCATTCAATTCTGATGAGGAAAAATATTTCCCTTCATTTGAAATCGAGCCTGTAATTCCAGTACAGATTGTATCGAGCGGACCTGATACCGATACCGAATCCATTAAAAACAGCTATATTCGAATGATTTTAAGTGCCAAAAAATATGTTTATATACAATCTCCTTATTTTGTACCCGATGAACCATTTTTACATGCAATTCAAATTGCTGCATCATCGGGTGTGGATGTCCGGATTATGACACCGGCAAAAACGGACCATCCATTTGTTTTTGGTGCAAATTCTGCTTACGGAGGAGATTTACTTTCCTATGGTGGACGTGTATTCCGTTACGAAAAGGGATTTTTACACTCAAAAATGATGGTTGTCGATGATGAGTTGGCAATGATTGGTACAGCAAATATTGATGTACGTAGCTTTAGTTTAAACTTTGAAATAAATGCAATTGTTTTTGAGGAAGCAATTGCGATTCAATGTCGAGAGCTGTTTGAGTTAGATCAACAAGAAAGCTTTGAAATGACGGAAGAACGCTACGCACAGCGTAGTAATTGGACAAAAATACGGGAGGCAGTCTCTCGATTACTTTCACCGATTTTATAATATTATATTTTTTAGGCTACCGTTCATATTTTTGAAGGTAGCCATTTTTTATTTCAAATGTCGAAATATTTTCGAGCATTTTTCTGAATAGTTTAGTAAAATAGAATGGAATGATTATTCTGAAAGCGAGGAATGGAAATGGTGTCTAACGTAAAATACCCAGAAGTATGGGATTTAGATGTATTTTTCCCTGGAGGAAGTGCATCACCTCAATTAAAAGAGCATATTGAGAATTTAGCTCCAAAATTTGATGTATTAAAGGAGAAGGTGGATCAGTTTGACATTCCAACTTCCAATGAAGCAGCATTAGAAATAGCGTCAATTTTAGAAAATATTAAAGAGACTTTGATGCATATTTCACAAGCGGGTGCGGTACTTTCTTGTTTAACTTCTCAAGACACGACTGACCGTGAAGCATTATTACTACAGGGGCAACTTTCAGGGATCGCTGCTACTTTGTCACCAATTATCGAAAGCTTTAATCAAAAGTTAGGAAAAATTGACCAAGCTACTTTTAATAGCTTACTTGAAACAACAGAGCTTAACCCATTTTCGTTCATTTTAACGGAATGGCGTGAAAAATCAAAAGAGTCGTTATCAGAAGAAGAGGAAGCACTTATTTCTGCATTAGGCGTTGATGGTTACAGCTCTTGGGGCCAGCTTTATAGCATGTTAATCGGCGATATTAAAGTAGAAGTGGAAGTCGATGGTGAGAAAAAATTACTTTCTGTTGGACAAGCGAATAACTTAAGCTCTCATGCGGATCGAAAAGTACGTAAAGCAGCATTTGAAGCTTTAGAAAAGGTATTTACAGACCGTGAAGAGTTTTTCGCTAAAACATTAAACCATTTAGCGGGCTTCCGTTTAGCGGTATACAAAAAACGCGGGTGGGAATCGGTAACGAAAGAGCCACTTCAAATTAACCGTATGAAGCAAGAAACAATCGATGCAATGTGGGGTGCGATTACTTCTCGTAAAGCAACATTTGCTAGCTATTTAACACATAAAGCAAACATGTTAGGAACAGAAAAATTAGACTGGTTTGACTTTGATGCACCCGTAACAGATTCAACAGCGACGATGAGCTATCAAGAAGGCGCGGAGTTTATTTTAAAGCATTTCGGTCGTTTCGGATCTGAAATGGAAAGCTTTGCACGTACAGCATTTGAAGACGGATGGATTGAAGCAGAGGATCGTGATAATAAACGTCCGGGTGGTTTCTGTACGGGTATGCCATTATCAGAACAATCACGTATTTTCATGACATATTCAGGCTCAATGTCAAATGTATCAACATTAGCACATGAGCTAGGACATGCGTTCCATTCGTATGCTTTGCGTCCGGTACATCCATTAAATCGTCGTTATGCGATGAATGTGGCAGAAACAGCTTCTACATTTGCAGAAATGATTGTGGCAGATGCAGCAGTGGAAGAAGCAACGAACGAACAAGAAAAAATTGCATTATTGGAAGACAAAATTCAACGTTCTGTGGCATTTTTCATGAATATTCATGCTCGCTATCTATTTGAAACACGCTTCTATGAGGAACGTAAAAAGGGGATTGTTTCAACGAAGCGCTTAAACGAACTAATGGAAGAAGCCCAAATTGAAGCACATGCTGGTGGCTTAGGTGAAACCCATCCTCATTTCTGGGCATCAAAAATGCACTTCTACATTACAGGTGTACCATTCTATAACTTCCCGTATACATTTGGTTACCTTTTCTCATTAAGTATTTATGCGAAGGCAAAAGAAGAAGGGAAAGGTTTCGAAGAGAAATATATGGCATTACTTCGTGACACAGCCATTATGACAGTGGAAGATTTAGCGATGAAGCATTTAGGAGAAGATATTACGAAGCAAGACTTCTGGTTAAAAGGCATCGCATTATGTGAAAAAGACGTAGAGGAATTTATCGCGTTAACGTCTAAATAACAAATTAAGACGACTGTGAAGCTTTTCTACACAGTCGTCTTTGCATTTTATAGATTTTTCTTTACTAATTTAAAGCCAACTGAATCTGCATCACGAATCGTAATCGTATATGTGCCATTTACTTGGTCATGATGTACATCAATATTGTCTAATCGCTTGTCGTATTTAAATACAATTTCATTATTTTCTGCTTTATATAAGACGTGTAAATCATCGCGCTTCACTTCAAAATTTGGTGTGAATTCAGGATTTCGATTCGTAAATTCATCAATAAACAATTTTGATCCTTGTGCAATAAAATCGTCCCGATTAACTTGTGGAGCAATGGCATCATAAATATTGTGTACAGACGCTTCAAGCTCAATATACTTACCATTTTCAAATTCCGTATCAATTGCCTTTTGTAAGCGCGGTGTTTGTTCTTCAGAGATGGTTGGTTGAATTGTTTCATACAATTCCTTCATTAGCATTTTCGTTTTCTTTTTATCACTTGCAATCGGTGTTGCCTGAAGGAATGTTTCCATAAAGAATTTTGCCGGCTCTCCGTCCGACTGCTTGTCGAGAACATATACATTTTCTTCAAGTGGATTATAATTCATCCGGATGAGTGCACATTTTTGAACACGACTTGATGCATCTGGCAATATATTTTCAATAGTTTTTAAATCGAGCGTTTCTAAATCAATTTGTACAGCATCCTTTGGATCTAGCTTTAATAGCATAATATAAGCTTCACCAATGAGTTCAATATGAGCAACAAAAACTGAACCATTACTATTAGAAACAGTTTGCATCACTTGATAGAGTTTATTGGACAATTCATTTGCTAACGATAAAAAATGGACATCATCTGGATATTCTATGTAACGATTCATTTTCGTCAAAATGTCATTGTCTCTGTCTAAAAATTTACAGGCAACAGATTTTGGACTATTAAATGTGGCGTCGATATATTGCTCAAAAAATTCACTATAAACTTGTTGTTCAAGGGCAGATAAGTCCATTGTTTTATTAGCTGATACGAAACGGCTTTGCTGCATATCTAATAGCGTCACAGCCATTCGCTTCATTTGAATGGCTAAAGATGTTTCTAATTCGTTCGTCATTGTATAAAGCTCCTTTACATCTGTTCAATTATTCGATTATAACGGAAAGGGGAATTTTTTGCACATGTACTATCGATTTTACAAAAGCGAACGTATATGCTATACTTTAGAAGTGCTATTTTAGGTAGTGCTATAGATAAATTGGCATTCTGCTAGTGTTTTTAAGGATACTTATTCACACTGGCGCAAGCTAAAGGGCTGCAAGGACATAGTAGCAGGTAGGGACTATGTTGCTTAAGTTAGAAAAGATTAGTGGAATTTTACCGCGGTTAAAACAGAAGTACATGCTTCTAATAAGATAAAAATTCCCCGGGTGATCGGGTTGAGACTTTCATTTATTTATAAAACTATCTATTAAATACTAAAGGGGTGCCTTCTTCATTGAAGGCACCCCTTGTCCAATTTCAATTAAAATAGATATGTACTATAAAAGTCAAAATAATAACCATCTAGCAAAACTAGATGGCAATAGCATAAAAATAATATTAGTCCGTGAAGCAAAGAGAAGTCATGTAACCAAGCATTAATAGTAAACCAAGGCCAAGTACGATTGAAGTGTTCATTGAATAACCTCCTTTAATAACCTACAATTTCTTCCTATTTATTGTACAATGAAACAAATAAAGATGAAACCTTTTCTTCTGTTAATCGTACTTAATTATGAGAGCTTGTTAAAAAAATATACATAAATGAAGTAGGTGGTATTTTTGAAAAAGTGGCTACATAAATCAATTATGGTATCAGTCGCATTATTAACTTTTGGACTAATTACACCAAATCATGAAATTTGGGCCAATTTTGATGAGGACCGCAATGCAAAATCTATACTAGAGCGTCCCGATCAAAATCATATTACAGAAGCATATCAGTTAGATGAAATACTTATTGCCGAAAGTGAGCAGCCAACAATCGAATCATTTGTGGCTGCAGCTAAAGAGCAGTCCTATATGAAGTTTGGCACACGTGTTGGGCCAGTAATCGAAGATGAATTTGAAACAAATATTTTTCCTAAAATTGAAGAAGCCATTGCGACAACAGTAAATCGTATAGGGGATGAACAAATCCGTTCATTAGCTATTACGGAAAAGCCTAGTGGGGAGTATGCAGAAAAGATTTTCCACATTGTAAATACTGAATCGAAAAAAGACGTGATTCGCTTCCACGTACGTACAGAAAATCGACCATTTGATGGCTATTACTACAACTTCCACTTCCACACATTTGAGGACAACTTCGCAAAGCATTACAATCTTGGCGAAATTTATTGGAGCAAAAACACGCCACCTAAGTGGTTGTCATAAAAAGAGGGGAACACTCGTATTCATTTACGAGTGTTTTTTTTGTTGGTTGAAACAGAAGTACTCCAAATTAAACAAATTTATGAATCGAAGGAATTTATTAATTTATACATTTTCAAAGCTTTTAAACTTGCATATTTAAAGGAAGCGCATGGAAGGACTCGAGCGCAAATTGAAAAAAATATAAACGACTATATAAAAAAATGTGAAAAAAGGGTATAGGGTAGATGTATAGGAGGAGTAAAGATATGAAACTTGAATTCTTAAAAGTTGATCAAATTGTAGAGACAGATAAACATAAAATTATTTATATTCCAGCTGGAGGCATGCAGTTTGGATTTAAAGATAAGATCATTTCTTTAAGGGATCCATTACAAATTGGAATGACACATGGAGGCAGCTTCCTTAATGTTGCCCGCTACATAGATTTCGTCGTTTACGAGGACCAATCAATATATACGACAGGTGAGATTAAACGAGAAGCTTTATTTGGAATCGTAGCTCACGAAGAGGTACAATTAGCCATTCATAAAGTGCTGAATAAAAGCTGCAAGGTTGTTCCGTTTTTTAAACAATTGGATGTTAAAGAAATGTTTTGTCGTGAATTTGAAGAGGCTTATGAGCAGTTGTTGGGAGAAAAGGAATCCCAATTAACAACGTAAGATGACGGATAGTGCGATACGTCTTGCTAGTTAGACGTGAAAGTTGTTGTTGTTAGGGAATGAAATGGCCAAGAAAACAGGCGTATATATCATAGGATTATATCAAGTTATGGCAGCAGACTTTAGTGATAAATTTAGGTTTTCATGTATGATTCAAAAGAAAGTAAAGAATACAAATTAATTGTACATATGATAGCAGCACTTCATGGACTGGATACCAAAGTAAGCACTAGTTGGTATTTTACGAAAAACAATTAAATTAGATAGCTAAATTCGCTATTATGCCATTTTAGGAAAATTAAGGAATTAATTGTGAATAGATACTAAGGTACCAAGTGGGACTCTAGATGATAATTCAAGAACATCCTGATTAAACATCCTAATACATCCATGCGAGCGATTTTTACCGATTGAAGATGGGTTATTTGTTCCGTGTATACCGTAATGAGGTTTTGATAATCCCATCCAAAGTACTCCAAATGGATCGGGTGGATCGGATTGTTTATTAATAATCGTATAAATGCCAGTAGGTGTTGGGGTCAATATTTTGCCAATCGCAATTGGGTAAGCTTTTATAAGTCTGTTGTTATCCATAAGCATTAATTGATGTTTTAATGTAGATACGTCAATCCATATTACCATGAAGATCCACCTCGTTTTTGATATTGTATGAGGTTACTCAGGCACTTGTTAAAAAACAAAATTCGATTGAGCAATAATTGTAGAGAACGATTTAATGGGGATTGTAGTGACAATCCTCATTTTATTTGTTTGTGTACGATAAAAGGGGTAAGTTGCTGTAGGAATTAACAAGAACTACATAGCAGTAGAATTTACACTGGAGAAGATTTTAAGGTAGAATGCCACCGCATCTCAATCATTTTGAGATTGTGCTTCATTGACTAATTTATTTTCTATTTGACCATTCTTATATTAGAGACAGGAGTGTGAAAATGAAAGATATTAGCTACTTACAGATAGCCCTCGAAACAATTTTAACTTTTTTTGTCCTGCTAACTCTTACACGTTTTTTAGGGAAAAAACAATTAAGCCATCTTACCTTTTTTAACTACGTCACAGGAATAACAATAGGCTCTATGGCTGCGAATATGGTTGTTCTTAGTACAAATGATTATAAAAAGGATTTACTCAGCCTAGTAATTTGGTGTTTACTTACTACAATTCTTAGTTTTATAAGTCTCAAGTCTGGAAAAATTAGAGTTATCCTTGATGGTCAACCTACAATTATTATAAAACAGGGTATGATAGACAGAAAAGCATTAAAAAGAACTGGTGTTAATATCGATGATTTAACGATGATGATTAGACAATATCAAATTTTTTCAATATCAGAAGTAGATTATGCTATTTTAGAACCAAATGGAAGACTTAGTATTCTTAAAAAGCCTGAATACCAAGAAACACAAAAAGGCGATTTAAAAATATTTCCACCACCCCCTAATTATTTACCAATAGAAATTATTACGGATGGAAAATTATTACCTAGAAATTTATTAGAAGTTGGTAAAACTACAGATTGGTTAATTAGCGAATTACACAAGGAAAAAATAAAACGTATAGAAGAAGTGTTTTATGCTGAAATTTTATCGGATGGAAGTTTATTTATACAAAAATTTTAAAGAAATAGGGATCGAATAGTACACAAAAGAAGAGCACAATAATGTGCTCTCCAATTACTAACGACGATGTTCTACTAGGTCAATTGCACCCAACAAGATGTGCGCTAAACCGAATCCAAATACAGTATGTGCAATCATGTTATTAGGGTTATTTTTTTGCTTTAATGCTATTCCAGTCATAGTAACAGCAGACCCTAGAATTGTTGGGATTAAACCTTCACGAATTTTGTTCATAAAAAATCCCTCCATCGTAGTTTTTTGGTGTTATCACACCACTATTACTATTTGCTAATAAAGATGATGCTATACTTCAGAAATGTTTTACCAATTAAGTTATTTACTGAATAAAGTTAATACTACAATAAGGTGTATAAAAAACCGGCAAAAAAGAATGCCGGTTGGGGATATAATCAAGTTATTTGTTATTGTTTTGGTTACGGTTTTTAGCAAATAAACCAGAAGTTTGTTGCTTTTTAGCTTCAGCTTGTTGGTTTTGTTGCTTAACTTGGTTGACATTCGTCTCCATCCCAAATTCAGCGTTCATAGCGCTAGAGCTTGGTTGGTAAGGATTGTTAGCGAATGCACCAGAAGCTTGTTGCTTTTTAGCTTCAGCTTGTTGGTTTTGTTGTTTAACTTGGCTAACATCTGTCTCCATTCCAAATTCCGCATTCATTTTTTGTTTTGGTTTTAGGTTATTGTTTTTTTTGTTTGGCACGTATTTCACCTCCTGAATTTAGTCTGTACAGCGGAGGTTTTATTATTCGGTAAAAAGCTTAATCTTTTTTAAAATAATCTTTTTTATTTCTTTAACTTTTAAGAGCAGTTTGGAACTAAGCGCTTCTATACTTAATCGATAAAGGTTTTCTACAATTTTTATGTGTATAGCCACAATTTATTTCAACATAAATAAAACTGACGAACTTAAAAAGTACGTCAGTTAGCTTGTTATTTTTTGTTATTGTTGTTTCTTGGTTTTTCCAAATCTGAGAAATCTTCTTCTCTTCCCGCTTCCATACTATAATTCGGATTGTTGTTTACTCTTGAATCTGAAGAGAAAGCAATATCCTCATCATTCGTTAGTGGTTTCATTAGGATTGGTATAGAAATCAATCCTGCAATTCCAACAAGTGCATAAACTATTCTAGATAACCCAGCTGTTTGACCACCGAATATAGAAGCCACTAAATCAAACCTGAAAAAACCAATTAGTCCCCAGTTTAGTGCACCAATAATTACGAGAACTAAGGCAATTCTATATAATATTCCCATCGTGTCACATCTCCTTCATTTTTAGATACGATGCTCCTTACATACGAAAGAAGCTCGAATCAATATCTGCTCTTATTTTTTACAGAAAACATTTATTTATTCGTCATATGAAGTGATGTGTAAAAATTATCTTTGAACACAGATATGGACAAAATAGTGAATTAAATTACAAATTCCAATCCAAGTTCATATCCAATTTAATCGCAAAGTGGATAAATTTAAAATCATCTTATTAATTTTCGACTTTCATCCCAAAATAATTTTAATCACTATGTGCGATAGCGCTTATTTCAATTAATTGTCCTGGAAATGCTAAATCGCTTATACCAATGAGGCTGCCAGCAGGACGATGTTGTCCAATATATTCTTTAAAAAGGCGAATAACAGGCTCAGTATGGTCTTTTGCATTTGTTAAATAGATTTCGAGATAAGCGAGATTGTACTTCGATACTTTTAGGCCTTCAAGTACGCGATCTAGATTTTTAAGTGTTTGTTGCGTCTGCGCTTCAATATCACCCTCACCAATAAAAATCCCCTCCATATTATGTGAAAATTGACCTGAAATGTAGATTGTGCCGTTAACAATGTAACCTTGTGTAATTCCATGATCCCATAGGTCATGATTGTAAGTTTTAACTTTAGACATCTTGTTCTCTCCTTTACTAGTAAGTAAGCTAAGTATAAAATGGACAAAAATAAATAAATAGTACGCACTTTTTTGATAGGTACTACCTGAAAGGATAGTGTTAATATGGGAATGTCTGACTATATTGAAAAGGGTAATGTTCAAGAAACACCAGTTGGTTATACAATATCGGTAATTGGGGGTAAATGGAAAATGCTGATTATTTACTTATTGGCAGAAAACCAAACAGTACGCTTTAATGACTTAAAAAGAAAAATAGGAGCTATTACTTATAAAACATTGAGTTCGCAACTTAAAGAATTGGAAGCAGATGGGATGGTTATAAGGAAAGAGTATCCTCAAGTTCCACCTAAAGTGGAGTATAGTCTTACACAAAAAGCAGAAACATTACTACCAGTGTTGGAACAGTTATGTGAGTGGGGTTTAAATAACTACAATAAGTAATTTGCTTAGAGGCAATACACCAAAAAAGTTAATCTAGAAATGATAAAGCATTGTTATCAATGATTTAAAGGTAGATGAAGAAAACTATAAATGAGTTCGAGTTAATGCGGAACCCATTTTACGCATGCTTTTAACATCAACATGCGTAAAGGGAAAATTTAAGCTTATTTTAGAATAGGGGATTAAATTCCTTTGTTGCTACGAAGTTCAACTATTGTACCTTCGGGTGCTTTTACTTTGCATAAATACCCATTTTCAACTTGGTAAATGAATTCATTATTCTTCAATAAAAATTCGATGCCCAGTTCACACAACCGTGATACCTCTGCTTGTAAATCTTCCACCCATAAACAAAAATGAATAAGACCTTCAGAATTTGTGTTTACATGATGAAGTATTTCATCCTTTTTCCCAGTTTGCAATTCAATATAAAATTCACCTAATTGAATCCATGTATTAAAGTTACGCCCATGAAAATCTGGGGACTCTTGAACTAATGTGAAGCCTAGCCCTTCCGTATAGAATTTTAGCGATTCAAAATATGTATTTGTTTGGATGCATAAATGATGCACAAAACTTTTTTTCATAAAATACCTCTTTTAAATGGATTATTGTTCATTAAATGATTATATCAATTTAGAAGAAGTGAAGAAAGTAAGCTTTTAATCAACATTAATGTATATAAATAAATTTGCACCTTCGGAAATATATTTATCAAATTTAATGAATGAAGAAGGAGATTTATTCCAGTTACCGAAAATATAAAAGGGTCAGGGAAAATGACTCGGAAAAAACGAGTTTAAAGCTAAACAAACTATATAGAATAGAGGTAATTTATGTTGGAATTTGGTAAACCGGAAGTAGAACAATTTTTTCAAACGTTAACGGTTGAAAATTTTACGATTAGCCATGACGAAAAACAGTTAATTATTAGTACAAATATTAACGGTCATTTTAATCTATGGGGAATGGACTTGCCAAACCTTTTTCCTTATCCATTAACATTTAATAATCAATCTGCAAATACACTTGATTATGCAAAAACGGGGAATTTCATTTTCGTCGGTTTTGATCGAGATGGAGATGAAAATACGCAAATTTACGCTTTATCTCCTGAAGGCGGGAAGCTTTTGCCACTTATTCAAAACGAAGGAGAACGTCACTTTTTAGCGTATACGTCAGAAGACGCAAAACGAATTTATTACGCCACTACTAAAGGTAATGCGCAATATTTAAACAACTATGTATATAACTTTGAAACGAAAGAAACAACATTATTACTTGAAGGATCTGATGCGCCAACATTCATCTTTGCATTGAGCCCGTCAGAAAACACCTTTGTTTCCATAAAAGAATTCGGGAATACATATTGTTTAGGATTTGTGCATGTAGATGGAGAGCAATTCTTATTGACGCCTAAAACCGAAGAACAGCATACGGTTTCGTCAATTACTTATATTTCAGAGAATGAAATTTATTTTGTTACAAACTATGAAGCGGATTTAGCTTATGTGGCAAAGTATAATATCAAAACCAAGGAATTCAGTACCGTTTTACAATTAGAGAAAGAAGATTTTACAGAAATAAAATTTGCTAAAGAAGAGAATAAATTATATTTACTAGGTTCATATGGTGTTGAAGATCGCCTTTATTGCTATGATTTAGCAACGAACGAATATTCAATTTTATTAACCCCGACAAGCGTAGTAGAAAAAATAGTCGTTACAAAATCCGGCAACATTTATATGAAAGGTCGATCATCAACTCGCCCGTCAAATGTCTTTGTGTCAAAAGATAAAGGGCTAACTTGGGAAGAATTAACGAAATTCCGCGTACCTGGAGTGCGAGATGAGGATTTAGTAGAACCTGAAGTAATTACGTATCCCTCGTTTGATGGTTTAGAAATTGAAGCGCTATTCTTCCGTGCTCATGACCAAAACAACAATGGTCACGTTATTTTATGGCCACATGGTGGACCTCAATCATTAGAACGAAAATGGTTCCGTTCGATGTTCCAAGTACTCCTTAATCGCGGGTATTCGATCTTTGCACCGAATTTCCGTGGCTCATCTAACTACGGTTTAAAATTTATGAAAATGGTAGAAGGTGACTGGGGACATGGACCACGCTTAGATAATATGGAGGGCGTAAACTGGCTTATACAAAACAACTATGTTGATGCAGATAAAATGTTATTACTAGGTGGAAGCTATGGTGGCTATATGTCGCTTCTTTTACATGGGCGCCATGCCGATGCGTTCAAAGCTGTCGTTGATATTTTTGGACCAAGTGATTTATTCTCATTCATTAACTCTGTACCTGAGTTTTGGAAATCATTTATGGATCAATGGGTAGGTCACCCAGAGCGTGATAAAGAGCGCCTAATAGCGGATTCTCCAATTACGTACTTAGATGGTATGACAAAGCCGATGCTTGTAATCCAAGGTGCGAATGATCCACGTGTCGTTAAAGCGGAGTCAGATCAAATTGTTGAGGCGTTAAATAAAAAAGGCCGTCCTGTTGAATATATTGTATTAGATGACGAAGGTCATGGCTTTTCAAAAAAGAAAAATGAAATTCTTGTATACTCAAAAATTCTAGAATTCTTTAAAGAACAGCTTTAAAATGTGGCCTTCATTCTTAATGAATGAGGGCTTTTAGAAAGGATACATCAATGCGGCATATTATTTTTCTCTTCATCAGTTTACTTACACTATTTAGTGTCTATTTTCTTTTATCAGCGGTTATTCAATCTTCCATCTTAACATTACTTCTTATTGTCTTCATCGGGACAATCGGGTTTATCATCCAAAAAAAAGTCTATCAGTTTTTTATTGTCGAAATTCAATTTTCTTATTTTGGGAAAGAAGTGACTTTTCCAACTACTATAAAAAAATACGAGATACTGGAATGGAAATAACGTTTATTTTTATATTAGCTTCAATAGGTATAAATCCAATAACCGATGTTATTGATTTGAAATAACCAACATTTTCAGTCCATTCACTGTATTTAGAACTCGCATTAATTTCTACAGTAATAGCGGTTGTACCATCACTATTTTATTGCTACTACTTTATTTGGAAAGATAGCGCCCAATAAGTAAAAGCGAATTTAGAAAACGTGTTGTTTTTCCAAATCCGCTTTTTTTATGGATATAGCATAGGAGAAAAAAATGCTGTGAGTGTTTTCTTTTCCATATTAGCTACGCTTTTTCAGTAAATATAAGAAATAAGGTGCACCGATAATAGAAACAACAATACCAACAGGAATTGAAGCAGTTTCTATTAATGTACGACCGAGCATGTCGGCAAAAACAAGTAAAGTTGCACCGATGAATAGGGCTAGGGGTACAAAGCGTTGATGGCGAGGCCCAACAAGTGCTTTTGCAATGTGTGGAGCCATTAAACCAACAAAGCCGATACTACCTGTAACCGATACAGCAGCTGCTGCAAGTGCTACTGCTATAATAAGTAAGTAATAACGCTCTCTTTTTAAAGAAATACCTAAGCCGATAGCAGTTGGCTCACTTAATGCTAAAATATTTAAGGCATTTGCTTTATATAGTACGACCGGAATACATACTACAAGCCAGGGAGCTAAGGCTAAAACAAATGGCCAGTCTGCACCCCAAACATTACCGGCAAGCCATTTTGCAATAAAATCGACATTTGAACGCTCTGCAGAAGAAATTAATAAAATCATTAATCCAGATAAAGCAGTCGCGAATCCGACACCTACTAATACGAGTCGAAAAGGTTGGATGCCTTGATGACGCTCGTATGCGAATAAATAAATACAAAGAGCCGTTAGCAACGCACTAATAAAGCCTACTAATGGTAGCATGTAAGCGAAATTGCCCATACTATCACTTGCGAATAAATAGAAAATTGTAATGCCGACTCCAGCGCCAGCGTTAATTCCAATTATACCTGGGTCTGCTAAGTCATTACGTGTTAGGCTTTGCAATAACGAGCCGGCCATTGCTAAAGCCATGCCTGCTAAACATAAAACTAAAACACGAGGCATCCGCACATCATATAAAATAAAGTTTTCCTTAAACGAGCCATCGCCCATTAAAATAGGGAAGAGTCGATCAAATGACACAGAAGAATAGCCAAATGATAAACCGAGCACAATCATAATACATAAAAGTACGATACTACTAAATAGCCATGGTAAAAAGGCTTCGGTTCTACGCAAAGAAACGACCTCCTCTGCGGATTAATAGTAAAAAGAAAGGTAGTCCAATAACTGAAACCAATGCAACAATCGGTGTTTCAAACGGAGCGTATAACGTGCGCCCAATAACGTCTACACTAACCATAAATATCGCACCAACTAAAATTGACATTGGAATAATCGCTCGATAATCTGCACCGACAAGTCCACGAACGATATGGGGAATCATTAACCCGATAAAGGCCAAGTTGCCAACAATTGCAACCGCCGTACCTGCTAGCACAACAACGACAACAAATAGTATCGTCTTAATTAAAAATGTTTTTTGGCCTAAACCAACAGCAACTTCTTCATTTAAGCTTAAAATTGTTAGTTGGCGACTAAAGCCGATACTTAAAAGCAACGCAACAATAACAAATGGTACAACAACTAATGCTTGCCACGTAACACCGATTAAACCTCCAGCAGTCCACATGGATACATCCTTAGACACTTTAAATAATATCCCTAATCCTTCTGCAAGCGCTTGTAAAAACATTGAAATAGCTGAACCTGCAAGTACGAGCTTTAATGGCGACATGCCACCTTTAGAGGAAGCACCTACACTATAAACGAGTACCATACCAATAGCAGCTCCTAGAAAGCAAGCAAGCATAATTGGAATATAGTTTAAGGATGGTAAAAAAATAATTGCTACTGTTAGCATTAAATTTGCACCTGCTGTCAAACCGAGTAAGCCTGGATCTGCAAGAGGATTACGTGTCATCCCTTGCATAATTGCACCTGCTACTGCTAAGGCTGCGCCAACGATAACCGCAGCAATAACGCGTGGAAAGCGAATTTCACGCAAAATACTTGCATGTTCACTACTATTATCTGACCAAATCGCATGCCATACATTGGAAAGAGAAGTATCTGCCGCACCAAATGATACGCCAAAAAACATCGTAAGCAATAACAGTGCGCTTGCAATAAATAGTTGAATAGATAGTGGGATTTTTTGAATCCTGCTCATAAACAATCACTTCCTATTGATAGTTTTATAGCGTATAAATGAAAGCTATAAAAGGGAAGACAAAGCCAAAATTGACTTTGTCTTCGAATACTTATGTTTAATTGTCAAAGACTACTCTAAAAATGCCTTACGGAAAACATTTAATTGGTAATCTAATGTGTAGGCATCATTAAAGTAGAAGCGGTTTGCATCTACAACAATCATTTTGCCATCCTTAACAGCAGGAATATTTTTGAAAGCTGCTGTATCCATAAATGAATTGTCTTGCTCTTCGAATTTACTTACGATTAAATAATCACCTGCGAAATCAGCAATTACTTCCGAAGATAGGGCATAATAGCCTGGCTCTAATGCTGTTTCTTTTACTTTTGCAGGCATTTCTAATTCCATAGCTTGATATAATAGCTCCGTACCACGGCCCCAATTTTCTCCGTAAACATAAATTTGCTTATTGAAGTTTTCAATTACGGATACAGTTGCATCAGCGCCAATTTTAGCCTTAATTTCTTTCCCTGTTTCCACTGCACGTTTTTCGAAATCAGCTACCCAATCTTTTGCTTCTTGTTCTTTATTAATAACTTTACCAACTTCAACAATTTGATCTAAATAGCTATACTCTCCGTATGTGAATAATACAGTTGGTGCGATTTCTTTTAACTTGTCAGCATTTTCAACAGTGTCTAAACCTAAAATTAAGTCTGGCTCAAGCTCGACGATTTTCTCGATTTCTTCATTTGATACTTCAATTGCATCTTTTAAATACTCATCAAATTCAGGATTTTGCATAGACCATGCATCTGCACCAACAGTTGGTACACCAAACGTTTTTAATGTACCGACAAAGCCGTATAGTACTACAACTCGCTTAGGATCTTTTGGTACTTCAATTTCTTCACCTTTTGACGTTGTGTATGTAATCGTATCAGACCCAACTCCACTGTTTGCAGTATCTTTCTCATCATTTGATGAACTACATGCTGCTAAAACCACAACAAATAACGCTATAATTGCAAATAACCAATTTTTCATCATTGCACCTACCTGTTTTTATTTGACTAAATTGTACGTAATACACATTGGCTTTTGTGTACGAGGATCTTCACCAATTACGGCATCAATCTGGAAAACTTTTTGTAGTACATCGGGTGTCATCACTTCAGCCGGTGTACCAGCTTTTACTAAAAGACCTTGCGACAAGGCAATTATATAGTCTGAGAAACGGGCTGCTTGATTTAAATCATGTAGCACCATGACAATTGTCCGTTGTTCTGTCGCATTCAGTGTTTGCAAAAGTTCCAATACTTCTAATTGATGTGCCATATCTAAATAAGTTGTTGGCTCGTCTAAAAAGATAATATTCGTTTCTTGTGCGAGTGCCATGGCGATCCAGACACGTTGACGTTGCCCACCTGATAGTGCGTCTACAGGTCGTTTTCGAAATTCAGCAGTATGGGTTACGTTTAATGCCCAATCAATGACTTCTTTATCTTTGTTTGTTAAATTACCAAAACCTTTTTGATAGGGAAAGCGACCGTATGATACAAGCTCTTCCACTAATAAGCCATTTGCACTTTCTGGACTTTGCGGTAAAATAGCGAGCTGTCTTGCTAAAGCTTTTGTATTCATCTTATGAATATTTTCACCGTCTAAAATAACGCTACCAGTATCATGTGGAATAATGCGGGTAATCGATTTTAATAATGTCGACTTTCCACAGCCATTCGAACCGACTATGGTTGTTATTTTTCCATCGGGGAACTGTATTGTTAAATCATGAACAATAGTTTGACCGTTATAACCTACACGTAGATTTTCAACACGTAATCGCATGGAAGCCCCTCCTTTCTATTTTCTAATTGAGAATGATAATCACATTCGCCATAAGCGTAATTATAATTGTTCTATACAATGTGTCAATAAAAATTTTAAAAAACAGTTAATTAATTTATTGACGGAAAAAAATAATAGGGTGAGTTGCTGGGAGTTTTCTAGATTAAAACGCTGTTAAATCAATCAACAAAACAGGTGAAAAACACCTTTCCATTGATATCACGATCCTAAGAAATCTGTGTATCAACAAAAGGTGTTTAGTGTTTACTTTGTGTTATAAAGTTAGCAAGGGGATTGTTTGATGAAATTAAGCGTTCTTTTTTGCTTTCGTGGACCGTTTTCTTGGCGCTGGCTTCTTCTTCGTTTTTTCCAATGACGCTTGAAGGGCAGACATGAGATCAGTTACATTATCGGGCAGGGGTTGTTTATCACTCGCAGTAACTGTGCCCGTACCTTCTGCTTTTTTCTCCTCGATTAATTGCATGAGAGCTGTACGATACTCATCTGTATATTTTGTAGGGTCAAACACAGTCGTTAATTGTTCAACTAACATTAATGCGGTATCAAGCTCTTTTTGGACAACCGTATCAATTTGTGGAATATTTGGAACGTCACTAACACTACGTACTTCGTCAGGAAAATGAATGACTTCCATTACTAAAGTGTCCTTATAAACACGCACTACTGCTAATTGTTCTTTCGCTCGAATTGTTATTTTTGCAACACCGATTTTACCAGATTCCTCTAATGTCTTTCGAAGTAATGCATACGCTTTTGCACCGGTTGTATCAGGAGATAAAAAGTAAGTCTTTTCAAAATAAATAGGGTCAATTTCTTCTAGTTTTACAAAATCGATAATCTCAACGGCTTTGTCTTCGGATTCTTTCCGCAAATTTTCTAAGTCTTCCTCATCTAATACGACAAATTTATTTTTCGTATATTCATAAGCTTTTACAATGTCTTCTTCTTTCACTTCTTTCTGGCAGCCTTCACACACTTTTTTATAGCTAATCGGTGTGTGGCATTCCTTATGAAGCTGTCGGAGCTTCACATCTTTATTTTCAGTAGCTGCATGTAGCTTTACTGGAATATTAACTAGACCAAAACTTATGCTACCTTTCCAAACAGTATGCAATATTGTCACCTCATTTTTCATTACTATGGTGCCAATTAAATATTTTTATGTATCGTTATGACAAAAAAACAAAAACTACTACTAAAAATGAAAGCGGGCAGTGTAATTTGAAACCAATGTTATTAACGGATTCAACTGAAATTCCAGTAGGGAATGGATGGTTATACGAAACAAAATATGATGGCTTTCGTTGTCTTTTAGCTTGGGAAAAAGGGGAGCAAAGGCCGGTTTTGAAAAGCCGAAACAACCATTTACTTAATCCAATGTTTCCAGAAATCATTCAATTTTGTGAGGATAATTACACGCATTTTGAACCATATTTACCGCTTTTACTAGATGGGGAATTGGTATATTTAACGAATAATTTTCAAAGTAATTTTTCTATTGTTCAAAAGCGAGGAAGAATGAAAAACGCTGAAAGCATTAAAACACATGCGAAAGCATTTCCTTGTCATTATATTGCGTTTGATTTGTTGAAATATGATGGCAAACTGAAAACAACTAGCCGTTTAAATACACGTAAGGAACTATTAACGGACTTATTTGAAACAATTGGACTTCCAAAAAGCATCAATTACAAAAATACGAAACGATTACAAGTCATTAATGTTTTTGAAGATGCTACATATTTATGGCAAAAAGTAAAAACGTATAATGGTGAAGGTATAATCGCAAAAAAAAGTACAAGTAAATGGCAAGAAGACACAAGGTCGAAAAATTGGTTGAAAATAAAACATTGGAAACATGTAATGGTTATTTTAACTAAATTTGATTCTACCAATCATTTTTTTCATGCTGCCATTTATAAAGAGGATGAATTAACAGAGGTCGTGACATTTAAACATGGTTTAAGTGAGGAAGAATCAAAAATCTTAATCCAACTGTTTAAAAAATATGGCACTTTACAAAAGGAAGGTGTGTGGGAACTTCCCGCATCCATATGCGTAACAGTCGCTTGTATTGATTTTGATGGTAGTAAGCTAAGGGAACCAAAATTTCATACATTCAACCATAACGTCTCACCTGAAACTTGTAATTGGCAACAAATGCAACGGCAATTACATCCAATACCAGAAAGTGTTGTCGTCACTCATCCAGATAAGCCTATTTTTAAAGCGAAGGGCCTTTCAAAAGATGACTACTTATTATATCTCCAAAAAATCGCACCCTATATGCTGCCTTTTTTACAGGACCGATTATTAACGGTTATTCGCTATCCACATGGAGTGCCAGGAGAGAGCTTTTATCAAAAAAACTATGAAAATATACCGGAATTTGTGCATACACATTTTGAGGGAAATACAAATTTTGCTGTATGTAACAATATCGAAACTTTGCTATGGCTTGGAAATCAACTCGCACTCGAATTTCATATTCCATTTCAGCCAATTCTTACCGAAATGCCAACGGAAATTGTGTTTGATTTAGATCCGCCATCTGTAGATGAATTTCATTTGGCAGTTCACGCCGCTTTAAAGATGAAAGTAATTTTTGATCAATTTCAGCTGAAATCTTTCATCAAAACCTCGGGGGGAAAGGGAATGCAAATTTATATTCCATTACCTATGAATAGATTCTCCTATGAAGAAACTGGCATTTTCACGGAGTTTGTATGCAAATTTTTAGTTCAACAATATCCCAATATGTTTACAATCGAACGACTTAAGAAGAACCGAGGAAATAAGTTGTATTTAGATTATGTACAGCATCGTGAAGGGAAAACGATTATCGCACCATATTCAACACGAGGAAATGAAAATGGGTTGGTTGCTACGCCTTTAAATTGGAAAGAAGTGAACGAGCAACTACGACCTGAGAAGTATACGATTCACTATGTCATGGAACGAATAGTTCAATTGGGAGACCCTTTTAATGACTTTAGAGAAATAGGAGAGAAGCAAGCTTTTCAATCGGTACTTAATCAATTAAAAGGTTTAAGTTAAAAATAATTCATTTTATAGGCAATGAAGGGTAATCATTGTTATACTAGTATATATTTAGAAAGAAATGAGGGATAAATATGGAATCAATCCAAGGTAAAGTTGCGCTTATTACTGGTGCTGGACGTGGTATAGGTAAAGCAACAAGTATTGCCTTAGCAAAAGAGGGAGTTCATATTGCATTGATTGGCCGTAGTCAAGCTAATGTAGATGCTGTAGCGAAAGAAATTGAAGGATATGGTGTTAAAACAATTGCCATTGCAGCAGATGTAACAAATCTACAACATATTGAAGAAGCGGTTACTAAAATTAATGATACACTAGGATCAATTGATATTTTAGTTAACAATGCAGGAATCTCAAAATTCGGGAAATTTTTAGATTTAACGCCGGAAGAATTTTTCAATATTATTAATGTAAATGTTATGGGTGTTTATAATGTAACGCGTGCGGTGCTACCACAAATGTTAGAGCGCAATGCCGGTGAGATTATTAATATTTCTTCAACGGCTGGTCAAAAGGGTGCTCCGATTACAAGTGCTTATTCGGCGTCAAAGGCAGCAGTAATTGGAATGAGTGAGTCTTTAATGATGGAAGTACGTAAATCGGATATTCGTGTTGTCACATTAACTCCAAGTACAGTCGCTACAGATATGGCAGTTGAGTTAAACTTAACAGATGGCAATCCAGAAAAAGTCATGCAAGCAGAAGATTTAGCAGAATTAATTGTCACAAGTGTAAAACTGCCGAAACGTGTCGTTTTAAAAACTGCTGGTTTATGGTCAAATAATCCATAATCGTAATTTTAAAAAATCAAAAAGCCGGTGAAATTTTATTTGTAAAATATCACCGGCTTTATAATGTATGAATAACAAATGGATTTGTGTGTATTAGACTTAAATAAAACCAATTCACCATTTACCCTGTTCGACCTTTGATTTCGTCATAGGCAGTATTAGGCAGTATTTAAACATTCATGTAGATCCATATCGTTTTTTGGAGCTAAGATAATTAAGTGACAACCACATCACCGATAATAATTTTTAAACTAAGGCTGACATTCCTACCGCTTGATTCTATTTCATTTAATATCAATTAAACTTACAAGGGCTTCTAATTAGAATCAGCGCTCGTTTTTCTTAAAGGGTCCGTATTGTTGAATAAGAAAATATTAAATATTATTGCTATCAATTATTTAATATTTTGTTTGTCATTCTTTTTTCTCCCCATGCACACATGATGTTTAGAACCTCTCTTAAAGACTCTCCTGTATTTGATAGTGAATACTCTACTTTAGGGGGTACTTGCTGATATACAAAACGATTAACGATTCCGTCTTTTTCTAACTCTCGTAATTGCTGTGTTAACATTTTCCTGAAGCTACTGAAGACTTAAAAAGGTTAGCATTTTCTGGACAATTGTCTTACATTGCGGGAAGGCCTGACCTTTCAACCATTAAACCCTTTTCTCTCTCTCCGTCCATACATGAGATAGCTCTAGGTGCTGCTCACACTAGTGGTTCCATTCGTGCGAAGAAAAACTTAAGCTTTATGGCTGAAGAATTAATGCAAAGAGTGAAAAAAGGAACGCTCAATCCGATGATAAATGAAGTTCTTCCTCGAGAAGAGTTGCCTTCTGGTTTGAAAAAACTAAAAGGACATCATGTTCGAGGGAAAATTATTGTTAGGATGCAACCAAATTTATAAAAATGTCAAGAAACTATTTTTATTAGTGAATTATTATTTAATGTCACACATTTAAAAATTAAAAGGATAAACTTCTGTATTACCTGGATTAGATAGTCAGAAAATAAGTAAAAGTTATAATATGGAAAGTGGAAGAGCAAATACTTAAGGTCTGTATCTATTATTTTCTTACGAATATGCTCTTTTGGGCTCTTTCTTTATTTTGCAATTTACCCAGTTCTACATTATCAAAGTAATCAATGAAATCATTCTTAAACCACACTTCGTTTGAATAAAATAATAAGAAGTATATTAGGGGATATTACAATATGAAAAAAACTTTGTCGCTAATTTTATCATTGGCTTTTATTTCAACTATTCTTTTGGGGTGCCAATCAGAGGAAGACAGTGAAAAATTGAAACTTAATGCAGAAGTAATAAAAGTTAGTATTTCAAATTCACAAGGAAATAGCGAAACCATTTTTGAAGATGATGCATCTATAGAAATTTTTAATACTATAATTACAAGTGGTGTAAAAATAAAGGGCTTCCCAATGATGGCAAATCCGGAGTTTTATATGGATGTTGTTTATGAAAATGAAAATAAACAAAGTTTTCATTTATGGATTGGTGAAAAAGGTGAAGAAAGCACAATAATGAAAATAGATGATACTCATAACATTTATACCATTTCAGAAAAGATGACAGATAAATGGTATGAGTTAATTGAATTACATATCCATTAAAAGTTCCTAAAAGAAAGGATAAAAAGCTGTGTTAGCTATAGAAAGGTGAATAATGAATAGTTTATTTTCATTAATTAGTGTAGCAAGAAAATTACCCGGATAGGGTTGGTAATGTGAACGATTATGTTAGAACGTGGAATAATCTTATATTAAATTGTAGTTTTGAAAATACATATAAAACTTCGTGGTCAAAAGCATTAGTATAATGATCATAATGTAATAGTTTATAACTTTAATGACGTTGCAAAATTATGTTTAAAGTATTAATTTTTCGGAGTATTACGAGCGTTGAAAAGATTAATTATCACTTCAGGTGTAACCCAAATTCTATTCCACGATTTCCGTCATCACGTATTATTCGAGGAAGATGCAAGTGGCGAAATTACAAAAGCCTACACGTATGATGATAACGGGCTTCCATTAACAATGACGTATAGTGGGAAAACTTACTACTACCTGACAAATTACCGTGGGGATGTACTATCTTTAACGGATGAAAGTGGGACAATCGTTGCTGAGTACACATACGACACATGGGGCAATATTTTAACGCAAGATAAATTAGATACACTTAATATCGCAAAAGAAAACCCTTACCGTTATGCAGGATATCGCTTTGATGAGGAAACGAAGCTAATGGCTCGGTATTATAACCTGGATACAGGGGTGTTTATGTCACTAGATCCGGTGCTTGGAAATAAACTAAACCCAATCACAATGAACGGCTATAATTATGTCAATAATAATCCGGTGATGATGGTGGATCCGGATGTATTCGGCTAAAAAACTAATGGCCAGTCTCAAATACGGTTTTAAGAAAGCTTTAGAAATTTTCATAGGAAAATGGTTCTCGGGAATTAGGGGAAACTATAATTCAAGTTACTTTGATTTTTGTCTTTGGCAGTATAGCCTTTGTTCGTTTAGCCAATACAGAGCAAAAAAGTCTAAAAGCATATACAAGTTATATAAAAAAAGTTGCAGGTAATTTTACTGGAACTTTGATAAAGACTGCAAAAAATCAGTTAATTAAGAGATTAGGAAGAACAGCTGCTTTAAAAATTATCGGAGGAGTGGCTGGTGTAGGCCTAAGTGAAGGAGTAGTTTTTACGTATAATCTGTCTTACTACGCAATTAAGTATTATCGAAATTGATAATACGAATTAAGAAAGGTGAAAAAGAGGTAAAATGTTACCGTTTAGCATAACTCTCATAATATTTGGTGTAATCCTTGCAATTATAGCTAAGAATATAGATCCATTTTTATTCTTCTTAATATTAGGATGTGCAGGTTTACTGTTTGAATTAACAAAATTTATATTTAAATCATTTGGAGTATCAGGGCTTACTAGCGCTCTAATGGGATTAATTGTTTCCTGCATTTTTTTATTAGCTACTAAGAAACTAACAAAAAAATTAAAAGTTTAAGAGTAAAAGTACGAAGGTACCAAACATCCGTTTTCATGATATTCGGCACACGCATGCATCGATTCTTATTTCAGAAGGTGTATATATCGTTAAAATTTCGAGGCGATTAGGTCATGCCAACCCTAAAATCACGTTAGAATTTTATGCACATTTATTGCCGAATGCAGATAATGACATTGCAGACATTTTTCACAATGCCCTCCAAAGTAACACTAACTAATTGGAAAAAATCTTGCGGACAAATTGCGGACAAATCATAAAAAAGATGTGAAAGACAGTAAGTCATTAAAAAAGAAAAAACTGTAAACGTTGATATATCAACGTTTACAGGCACTATAAATAATGGTCTCGACAAGTCTCGAACTTGCGACCCCCACCTTGTCGAATTTAAGCATCTCAGAGTATTCTTTGTAATTTCGTAAGCCTCAAAAATAAAAATATTAATAAATATATTAATAAATATTATTGATGAATCATATAATTTTAAAAATGAAGGAGGATTGTCATTATTTTATGATTTTTCCACTTCTTAGTTGCCTGTGATAAGCATACATAAGCGATTTCTAATAATAAATTTTATTGGAAAGCGTCTTATCACTAAATGCGAGGAGTTGGAAAAATGAAGAGAGCTATTTTGTCTTTCGTTTTGTTCGCTTCAACGTTTTTAATCCCATTCAGTAATGTAGGTGCTTCATCAGTTGTTGATGACATATTAATGCTTCAACCGGATGTATCGCAGGAACAATTGATGGCAGATGTTGAAAGTATCGTTTCAAATACTGGTATGACAGAGAATGAAGTATTGGACAAAATCTACAGCGAATTAAAAAACAATCAGGAAAAGGGAATGACAGAACAAGCAGCGTTACAAAAGAAGGGGAATTCGACTTTCGGAGGTTCAGGTGGAACGGTGAGTGTAGGGTCTAGTACAAAAGGGAATTTCTATTATACACCGTCAGAAACAGCTTACTTAGATCATGGCCATGTCGGCTTATATTATGCAACTACAACAATTGTTGAGTCTGTACCATCCGATGGCGTGCGACAAATTTCTACAACTGCGCGTAAGGTAGATAGTTCGGGTGCTGTTGTTAAATCTGTCTCAACATCTACTACAAACCGGAATAATGCGGCAAATTGGGCATATTCTCAAATTGGGCAATCGTATTCATATAATTTCGCGACAAATCGCTTAACAGGTCACGATGGAGCAAAAAACTGTTCAAAGTTAATTTGGTCGGCTTATAAGCTACATGGAAATTTAGATTTGGATGTGGATGGGGGTCTTGGTGTTTATCCTAGAGACGTCCGTGATGCTCCCGGTACTGTTTTAGTAAGAAATATATAATCTCTTGTAAGATCGTCTTTAATTCGTTAGAGACGATCTTCTTTATGGAGGTGTTTTTTTGAAGAAAATGATTTATATTGGAAGCATTGTCCTTATAGCGATTTTAGTATTCAGTCTATTGTTGTTTCGATTTAGTGTAAAGGAAGAATTCTCAATTATTACTGCAGAAAGCATTAATAAGGATGTACTAAATAATACGAAGGCAATTATTTATTTTTCAACGACTGCAGATCAAGATTATGATAATAAAGGCGTAAGCTATGCTGTTTTTGTTCAAAAAAATCATATGTTAAAAGTATTTCCAATGAATGGATTGGAATTAGGTAGTATAGCAATAGGTAATGATCAACTATTATTAGAGGATAAAAATTCATTTCATCTTGTTGATGATGAAATGAAACAGTTTCATTTAGAGGAAGCTCAATATACAGGGGAGAGAACGGGCTACCTTCCAAAGCAAGATATCTTCTTTAGCATTTATAATACAGGCTTTAATTCGGGTGGGTATCAATCGGACGTGCGTTATGGTACTTCGGATGGAATTAAAACGGGAAGTATTCCGCATTATATTGTTGCTTCAGGTGTAAACGCTGACCGTGTAAACATTTTGACACAAGATTTTGAAAAGAATATATATACATTACAAGAGGTGTTTATTGAAGAAGATATTGAAGTAAAGGAAATTAGCGTTCTTCAAAATGCTTCTCCAGAAAATATGCAAGCTTTAGCGCCGATTTTAGCGGATAAAAATTTTTATTATTTAATTTTATCGACGATTGAAAGTGAGACAAATGAATCTGTAGGCATTTATCGAATAAATAAAATAACTCGGAAACAAGATTATTTTGAATTCATTAAATATGAAAACACTGATTTAACTGCAACAATTCCGTACAATTATAAAAACTCTGCAACGATCTATGAAGAGAAGTTGTATTATATTAATGGGTTAGGGGAAGTGTATTCCTTTGATTTGCAAACAAATGATATTATTCGAGAATTTGAAATTGACCATGCAAGTAAGTCAAAGGTTCGGAATAATGAAGAGACTTATTTTTATGAAAATCAACTATATGTATTAAGGTATCAACAAAATACGCGGTCAGATTATTCCTTAGAAACGTATTCACTTCAGCAGGGGAAACGAACGGACGTTTTTGATATTTTGGCTTTGGATAAAGTGTTACAGTTTAAGAATAATAAACGGGTGTATTCCTATGATTTAAAGGTGTTACACTAACAAATAATTTGTAAATACGACAAACGTGTTTGGCTGTTTCAACAGCAGCACGTTTTTTCTATCTGTTTTAAGCCATTCTTTTGCTCAAATTTTAATTTTTCTAAAAAATTTAGGCGACTATTAATGAATTTCTTTGTGAAAAAGGGTAAACTAGTATCATACTATAAATAAAAGGGGGACTGCCGATGGTGACCGGTCAGTTAGAGCGAGCATTCCAATTAGCGGAAAAATTTAAGCTCGACGTAAGCACAATTTTAGAATTGAATAAAATTATTGAAAAGGAGGTCAATAGCTCTCCTAAAAAAGAAGAACAAATTTTAACACAGCTTCTTCACATTTTGGAAAATAACAAAACAATCCTTAAGGAGGCCACGTAGGAATTGGGAAAAACAATTGAACTTTACGATGATTTAGACACATTTGATTAAAGGCGCTACTCAGCAGATGAAATACGAGTAGCGCCTTTTATGTTGCCTTTTTTTCTTC